>NZ_CP052862.1:2406666-3610000 GCF_012935755.1 Pseudomonas sp. ADAK2 | reverse complement strand
ACACGAATTGCTTGATTCATTGAAGAAGACGATAAAGAAGCAGCCCGAAATTGGGTCTGTAGCTCAGTTGGTTAGAGCGCACCCCTGATAAGGGTGAGGTCGGCAGTTCGAATCTGCCCAGACCCACCAATTTTGCTTGTGTGGGAAACGCCTGTAGAAATACGGGGCCATAGCTCAGCTGGGAGAGCGCCTGCCTTGCACGCAGGAGGTCAACGGTTCGATCCCGTTTGGCTCCACCACTACTGCTTCTGTTTGTTGAAAGCTTAGAAATGAGCATTCCACCAAGACGGTGATGAATGTTGATTTCTAGTCTTTGATTAGATCGTTCTTTAAAAATTTGGGTATGTGATAGAAAGATAGACTGAACGTTACTTTCACTGGTAACGGATCAGGCTAAGGTAAAATTTGTGAGTAATTGCGAATTTTCGGCGAATGTCGTCTTCACAGTATAACCAGATTGCTTGGGGTTATATGGTCAAGTGAAGAAGCGCATACGGTGGATGCCTTGGCAGTCAGAGGCGATGAAAGACGTGGTAGCCTGCGAAAAGCTTCGGGGAGTCGGCAAACAGACTTTGATCCGGAGATGTCTGAATGGGGGAACCCACCTAACATAAGTTAGGTATCTTAAGCTGAATACATAGGCTTAAGAAGCGAACCAGGGGAACTGAAACATCTAAGTACCCTGAGGAAAAGAAATCAACCGAGATTCCCTTAGTAGTGGCGAGCGAACGGGGACTAGCCCTTAAGTGGCTTTGAGATTAGCGGAACGCTCTGGAAAGTGCGGCCATAGTGGGTGATAGCCCTGTACGCGAAAATCTCTTAGTCATGAAATCGAGTAGGACGGAGCACGAGAAACTTTGTCTGAATATGGGGGGACCATCCTCCAAGGCTAAATACTACTGACTGACCGATAGTGAACTAGTACCGTGAGGGAAAGGCGAAAAGAACCCCGGAGAGGGGAGTGAAATAGATCCTGAAACCGTATGCGTACAAGCAGTGGGAGCCCACTTTGTTGGGTGACTGCGTACCTTTTGTATAATGGGTCAGCGACTTATTTTCAGTGGCGAGCTTAACCGAATAGGGGAGGCGTAGCGAAAGCGAGTCTTAATAGGGCGTCTAGTCGCTGGGAATAGACCCGAAACCGGGCGATCTATCCATGGGCAGGTTGAAGGTTGGGTAACACTAACTGGAGGACCGAACCGACTACCGTTGAAAAGTTAGCGGATGACCTGTGGATCGGAGTGAAAGGCTAATCAAGCTCGGAGATAGCTGGTTCTCCTCGAAAGCTATTTAGGTAGCGCCTCATGTATCACTGTAGGGGTAGAGCACTGTTTCGGCTAGGGGGTCATCCCGACTTACCAAACCGATGCAAACTCCGAATACCTACAAGTGCCGAGCATGGGAGACACACGGCGGGTGCTAACGTCCGTCGTGAAAAGGGAAACAACCCAGACCGTCAGCTAAGGTCCCAAAGTTATGGTTAAGTGGGAAACGATGTGGGAAGGCTTAGACAGCTAGGAGGTTGGCTTAGAAGCAGCCACCCTTTAAAGAAAGCGTAATAGCTCACTAGTCGAGTCGGCCTGCGCGGAAGATGTAACGGGGCTCAAACCATACACCGAAGCTACGGGTATCACTTAGGTGATGCGGTAGAGGAGCGTTCTGTAAGCCTGTGAAGGTGAGTTGAGAAGCTTGCTGGAGGTATCAGAAGTGCGAATGCTGACATGAGTAACGACAATGGGTGTGAAAAACACCCACGCCGAAAGACCAAGGTTTCCTGCGCAACGTTAATCGACGCAGGGTTAGTCGGTCCCTAAGGCGAGGCTGAAAAGCGTAGTCGATGGAAAACAGGTTAATATTCCTGTACTTCTGGTTATTGCGATGGAGGGACGGAGAAGGCTAGGCCAGCTTGGCGTTGGTTGTCCAAGTTTAAGGTGGTAGGCTGGAATCTTAGGTAAATCCGGGATTCTAAGGCCGAGAGCTGATGACGAGTGTTCTTTTAGAACACGAAGTGGTTGATGCCATGCTTCCAAGAAAAGCTTCTAAGCTTCAGGTAACCAGGAACCGTACCCCAAACCGACACAGGTGGTTGGGTAGAGAATACCAAGGCGCTTGAGAGAACTCGGGTGAAGGAACTAGGCAAAATGGCACCGTAACTTCGGGAGAAGGTGCGCCGGTGAGGGTGAAGCATTTACTGCGTAAGCCCATGCCGGTCGAAGATACCAGGCCGCTGCGACTGTTTATTAAAAACACAGCACTCTGCAAACACGAAAGTGGACGTATAGGGTGTGACGCCTGCCCGGTGCCGGAAGGTTAATTGATGGGGTTAGCTAACGCGAAGCTCTTGATCGAAGCCCCGGTAAACGGCGGCCGTAACTATAACGGTCCTAAGGTAGCGAAATTCCTTGTCGGGTAAGTTCCGACCTGCACGAATGGCGTAACGATGGCGGCGCTGTCTCCACCCGAGACTCAGTGAAATTGAAATCGCTGTGAAGATGCAGTGTATCCGCGGCTAGACGGAAAGACCCCGTGAACCTTTACTATAGCTTTGCACTGGACTTTGAATTTGCTTGTGTAGGATAGGTGGGAGGCTTTGAAGCGTGGACGCCAGTTCGCGTGGAGCCAACCTTGAAATACCACCCTGGCAACTTTGAGGTTCTAACTCAGGTCCGTTATCCGGATCGAGGACAGTGTATGGTGGGTAGTTTGACTGGGGCGGTCTCCTCCTAAAGAGTAACGGAGGAGTACGAAGGTGCGCTCAGACCGGTCGGAAATCGGTCGTAGAGTATAAAGGCAAAAGCGCGCTTGACTGCGAGACAGACACGTCGAGCAGGTACGAAAGTAGGTCTTAGTGATCCGGTGGTTCTGTATGGAAGGGCCATCGCTCAACGGATAAAAGGTACTCCGGGGATAACAGGCTGATACCGCCCAAGAGTTCATATCGACGGCGGTGTTTGGCACCTCGATGTCGGCTCATCACATCCTGGGGCTGAAGCCGGTCCCAAGGGTATGGCTGTTCGCCATTTAAAGTGGTACGCGAGCTGGGTTTAGAACGTCGTGAGACAGTTCGGTCCCTATCTGCCGTGGACGTTTGAGATTTGAGAGGGGCTGCTCCTAGTACGAGAGGACCGGAGTGGACGAACCTCTGGTGTTCCGGTTGTCACGCCAGTGGCATTGCCGGGTAGCTATGTTCGGAATAGATAACCGCTGAAAGCATCTAAGCGGGAAACTAGCCTCAAGATGAGATCTCACTGGGACCTTGAGTCCCCTGAAGGGCCGTCGAAGACTACGACGTTGATAGGTTGGGTGTGTAAGCGCTGTGAGGCGTTGAGCTAACCAATACTAATTGCCCGTGAGGCTTGACCATATAACACCCAAGCAATTTGTGAACTCGAGAGAGACCAGATTGCGGTGTGTGAAGACGCAATGAACCGAAAGTTCGCAGCAAAAAAACACACAAATCTATCGCATACCCATTCGCTGGAGCGTGAACCTGAAAAGGCAAACGAGCTGGCTACCGAATTTCTTGACGACCATAGAGCATTGGAACCACCTGATCCCATCCCGAACTCAGCAGTGAAACGATGCATCGCCGATGGTAGTGTGGGGTTTCCCCATGTGAGAGTAGGTCATCGTCAAGATTAAATTCCGAAACCCCTATCTGCGTATGCAGGTAGGGGTTTTGTTTTGCCCGCGAGAAAGTTCGTACAGCATTCTCGGACGGCTCCCGGCTGTCACAGTCTCTCGACAGTGCTAAGGTTCGGCCCTAGCTTTTGCATTTTTCCAAGGAAGCCTTTATGCCGGACGCCGCGTCCCTCAATGCCGGTTTTATGGTGGTTCAAAGCAACAGTTTGGATGAACTGCGTAGCCTGGTGATCAGCGTAATGCGGCACTATCCGCTGGCTCCCTTGGAAAATGAAATAGCGCTGGTGCAGAGCAACGGCATTGCTCAATGGCTGAAGCTCGCGTTGGCCGAAGATCCTGAAGATGACGATATGGGTGGCTGCGGCATCGCAGCTGCCATCGATGTTCAACTGCCTGGCAGCTTCATGTGGCAGCTCTATCGCATGGTCCTGGGTCGTGATGAAATTCCGGTCAAATCCCTGCTAGATAAAGCACCGCTGACCTGGCGTCTGATGCGCCTGCTGCCGCAGCTAATTGACCAGCCACATTTCGAACCCCTGCAGCGTTTTCTTACCCACGACACCGATTTACGCAAACGCTATCAGTTGTCCGAGCGTCTGGCGGATCTGTTCGACCAATACCAGGTGTACCGTGCCGACTGGCTTGAGGATTGGGCGGAAGGCCGGCATCAACTACGAAATGGTCGAGGCGAATCCAAGGCCCTGACCGCGGCCAATTGCTGGCAGGCAGAGCTGTGGCGTGCGCTGCTACTGGATGTTGGCGAGCAAGGCATGGCACAAAGCCGTGCTGGTGTTCACCAACGATTTATCGAGCGCATCAACAGCCTCGACTTGGCGCCTGCCGGATTACCGTCCCGCGTGATCGTTTTCGGGATTTCTTCACTGCCCGCTCAAGCACTGGAAGCACTCGCCGGCCTGGCTCGATTCAGTCAGGTGCTACTTTGTGTTCACAACCCATGTCGTCACCATTGGGCGGACATCGTCGCCGATAAAGACCTGCTACGGCATCAATACAAACGCCAGGCTCGCAAAAGCGGCATGCCGGTTGTCCTTGATCCGCAAACCCTTCACCAGCATGCGCATCCCCTGTTGGCCGCCTGGGGCAAGCAAGGGCGGGATTACATCAGTCTGCTCGATAGCTACGACGATCCCAGCAGCTATCGCTCGGCATTTCGCGACGGTCGCATCGACCTGTTCAGCGATAGCCAACCGCAAAATATGCTCAATCAGTTGCAGGATGACATCCTGGAGCTGCGTCCTTTAAGCGAAACCCGTGAGCATTGGCCTGCCGTCGACCTGCAGAGCGACAAGTCGATCCGTTTTCACATCGCCCATAGTGCTCAGCGGGAAGTGGAAATTCTTCACGATCAACTGCTCGAACGCTTCAGTGCCAATCCAGACTTAAGACCCCGCGACGTGATCGTGATGGTTCCAGATATCGACAGTTACGCTCCGCATATTCGCGCGGTATTTGGCCAGCTGGAGCGCAACGACCCGCGCTTCATCCCCTTCACGCTGGCGGATCAGGGCCAGCGCGGTCGCGACCCGCTGTTGATCGCTGTCGAACACCTGCTCAAGCTGCCGGACAGTCGCTTCCCGGTCAGCGAGATCCTCGATCTGCTGGACGTACCCGCACTCCGTGCCCGGTTCGGCGTGGAAGAACCCGACCTGCCAACCCTGCACCGCTGGATCGAAGGCGCCGGCATCCGTTGGGGAATGAATGCCGAACAACGAGCGGCCCTCGGTCTGCCGCCAGAGCTGGAGCAAAACAGTTGGCGTTTCGGCCTGCGCCGAATGCTGCTCGGTTATGCAGTCGGCAGCGCGAGTGCCTGTGAAGGTATCGAGCCCTATGACGAAATCGGTGGACTGGATGCCGCGCTCATCGGTCCTTTGGTTGCACTGCTGGACGCGTTGGAGATCGCGCATCAGGAGCTCACGCAACCGGCTCCGCCAAAACAGTGGGGAGTTCGGTTGCAAGGGCTGGTTCAGCTGTTTTTCAAGGCCAGCAACGAGCACGACGACTACTTGCTGGCTCAACTCGAAGAGCTGCGTGAAACCTGGCTCGATACCTGCGAGTCGGTGGGATTGCAGGACGAGTTACCGTTGACCGTAGTCCGCGAAGCCTGGCTAGCCGGTCTCGATCAAGGCCGCTTGTCGCAACGCTTTCTGGCTGGCGCAGTCAATTTCTGCACCTTGATGCCGATGCGAGCGATCCCGTTCAAACTGGTTTGCCTTCTGGGCATGAATGACGGGGACTACCCGAGAGCGCAACCGCCGCTGGACTTCGACCTGATGGGCAGTGATTACCGGCCCGGTGATCGTTCCCGGCGTGAAGATGATCGTTATCTGCTGCTGGAAGCGCTGTTGTCCGCCCGCAATCAACTCTATATCAGCTGGGTAGGCCGCAGTATTCGAGATAACAGCGAGCGCCCGGCCTCGGTATTGATTGGGCAGCTGCGCGATCACCTCGCCAGCGGTTGGCGACTGCATGACGAAGCCGATGAGCTGCTTGAAGCGATGACCCAGGAGCACCCCCTGCAACCGTTCAGTGCCCGCTATTTTCACGAAGGCGATGCGTTGTTCAGCTACGCCACTGAATGGCAGGTACTTCATCAAGCCAACGAACAAGTCACTGATATCGAGATTCTGGAACCCTACATTCAGGACGAACCACTGGGCCTCGGACAATTGCAGGACTTCCTGCGCAATCCCGTACGACATTTTTTCAGCCAGCGGCTCAAGGTGTTCTTTGAAGCGGCCGAAGCCCCTCTGGCGGATGAAGAGCCGTTTGTGCTCGATGCGCTGCAACGCTACAGCCTCAGCGACAGTTTGCTTGCGGCGGCACTGAGTCAACTGGATCACTCCGATCAGGCGTTGGAAGCTCACGCCATACGCCTGCAAAACAGTGGCCTGCTACCCATGGCCGGTTTCGGTGAATGCCTGCAACGAGAATTGATCGAACCGCTGCCGGATCTGCTGCAACGTTATCAACAGCTCCTGGCGCTATGGCCGATGCCCTTGACCAGTGCTTTGCCGGTGAATCTGGAATTGCACGACTTGCGCCTTGAAGGCTGGCTCAGTGGCCTGCATCAACGCGCAGATGGGGGCATGCTGTCGGTTACCACGATTCCCAACAGTATCGGTTCGATCAAGACCCGCAAGTGGCATCGCCTGACGCGACCCTGGGTCAATCACCTGGTGGCGTGCGCCAGCGGCCTGGCGATGACCACAGCGTTGGTCGCCAGTGATGACACCCTGCTGCTGGAACCTCTGGAGAAGGGGGCCGCGTTGCAGATCCTCGGTAACCTGTTGCTGGCCTGGCAAACGGGCATGCGCCAACCGCTGCCAATCGCGGTGAAAACCGCCTTCGCCTGGCTCGGTCAGACTGACCCGCTCAAAGCCGAAGCCGCCGCCCGAAAAGCCTACGAAGGCGATGGCCAGACCACCGATGGAGAGCGGCGCGAAAGTCCTGCGCTCGCCCGGCAATTCGCCGACTACGATAGCTTGATCAGCGATGAAACCTTCCCCGGTTGGTGCGACGCTTTGTATCGGCCACTGCTCGAAGCCTCTTGGCGTTCATTGTCCAGCGAAGGCGCGCGCTCATGACCACAAAAACACCGTTGGCCCTGGCCTTTCCCCTACGCGGCAGCCAACTGATCGAAGCCAGTGCCGGGACCGGCAAGACCTTCACCATCTCCGCACTTTATCTGCGTCTGGTGCTGGGGCACGGCGGCGAGTCGACGGGTTTTGGGCGGGAGCTGTTGCCGCCGCAAATCCTCGTTGTGACTTTCACCGATGCCGCCACCAAAGAACTGCGCGAACGAATTCGTACTCGCCTGGCTGAAGCCGCACGTTTTTTTCGCGATGAGATCCCGGCGCCCGATGGTCTGATTGCCGAGTTGCGAGAGCAATTCCTTCCCGAGCAATGGTCTGGTTGCGCAAACCGCCTCGACATTGCCGCTCAATGGATGGACGAAGCGGCGGTCTCGACTATCCACAGTTGGTGCCAGCGCATGCTGCGGGAGCATGCCTTCGACAGTGGCAGCCTGTTTACCCAGACCCTGGAAACCGATCACAGCGATCTGCTGGGCGAAGTCCTGCGCGATTACTGGCGGCTGTTCTGCTACCCGATGCAAGGCGATGCGCTGAACTGGGTGCGTGGCAATTGGGGCGGCCCCGCAGCTTTGCTGCCGCGAGTGCGCGGGTTGTTCGCCAGCGAGCGTGATAGCGTCGAAGGAAAAGAGCCTGCCGAACTGATTGCCGAGTGCCTGCTCGAGCGCCGCTCAGCGTTGCTCGAACTCAAGACGCCCTGGCGCCAATGGGCGGACGAATTGCTTGCTATCTGTCACCAGGGCGCGGCGAGCAAAAGTGTCGACGGCCGCAAGATGCAGGCGCGCTACTTCGAGCCGTGGTTCGAGAAGATCAAGGCCTGGGCTGAAGACGAGGCCCTCGAACAACTGGACATCGGCACCGGCTTCACTCGGCTGACCCCCGACGGCATGGCAGAAGCCTGGAAGGGTGAAGCGCCCCGTCATCCCGGTCTGGATGCGATGCCTGGCCTCAAGGTCAGCCTCGATGGTTTGCCGACGCCTGATGCTGCGGTTCTGCAACACGCTGCTCAGTGGGTCGGCGCACGCTTCGAAGAGGAAAAGCGTCGCCGCGCGGAAATGGGCTTCGATGACATGTTGCTGCGCCTCGATGCCGCCTTGCAGTCCGATGGCGGCGAGCGCCTGGCGACCCTGATTCGCGAACAATTCCCGGTGGCGTTGATCGACGAATTCCAGGACACCGACCCGGTGCAATACCGCATCTTCGAAAGCATCTATCGCATCGAAGATAATAATCCCGAGTGCGGTCTATTTCTGATCGGCGACCCGAAGCAGGCGATCTATGCTTTTCGCGGCGCTGACATCTACACCTATTTGCGCGCCCGCCAGGCCACCACCGGCCGCCTGCATACGCTGGGCACCAACTTCCGTTCCAGCCACGGCATGGTCGACGCGGTAAACCATGTTTTCGCGCGTGCCGAGTCGCGGGAAGCGGGGCGCGGCGCATTCCTCTTTCGCGAGAAAAACGGCGACAACCCGGTACCGTTCCTGCCCGTCGCATCCCAAGGTCGCAAAGAAGTCCTGCAGGTTGAAGGCCAGAGCGTGCCGGCGCTGAACATCTGGCACCTGTCCGCCGATCAACCACTGTCCGGTGTGGTGTACCGACAACAATTGGCCGCTGCTTGCGCCAGTGAAATCACTGCGTTGCTCAACGGCGGGCAACAAGGTCATGCTGGATTCATACAGGACGGTAAGGATTTCCGGGGGCTGCTACCCGCCGATATCGCGATCCTGGTGCGCGACGGCAAAGAGGCGCAGGCCGTACGCGGCGAACTCTCTGCCCGCGGCGTACGCAGCGTTTATCTCTCGGACAAGGACTCGGTGTTCGCCGCCCAGGAAGCGCATGACCTGCTGACCTGGCTCAAGGCCTGCGCCGAGCCGGACGTCGAGCGTCCGCTGCGCGCCGCGCTGGCCTGCATCACGCTTAACCTCTCGCTGGCTGAGCTCGATCAGTTGAATCGGGACGAATTGGCCTGGGAAGCGCGGGTCATGCAGTTTCGCCGTTATCGCGAGATCTGGCGCAAACAAGGCGTGCTGCCGATGCTGCGGCGATTGCTGCATGACTTCCAGTTGCCCCAGGCATTGATCACCCGCAGTGATGGCGAACGTGTCTTGACCAACCTGCTGCACCTGTCCGAGTTGCTGCAACAGGCGGCCGCCGAGCTCGATGGCGAGCAAGCCCTGATCCGGCATTTGTCCGAGCACCTGGCATTGTCCGGGCAGGCGGGTGAAGAACAGATCCTGCGCCTGGAAAGTGACGAGCAACTGGTCAAGGTTGTGACCATCCACAAGTCCAAGGGCCTGGAGTATCCCTTGGTATTTCTGCCTTTCATCTGCTCGGCGAAACCGGTGGATGGCAGTCGTCTACCGCTTCATTACCACGACGCTACGGGCAAGGCTCAGGTGACCTTGAGGCCGACGCCCGAGTTGATCGCCCAGGCCGACGACGAGCGGCTGGCCGAAGATTTGCGCTTGCTCTATGTGGCGCTGACTCGCGCGCAACATGCTTGCTGGCTCGGCGTGACCGATCTCAAGCGCGGCAATAACAACAGCTCGGTGCTGCACTTGTCGGCATTGGGTTATCTGTTGGGCGGCGGTGCGATGTTGGCCGAGTCCGCCGGACTGAAACGTTGGCTTGAAGATCTGCAACAGGATTGTCCGGCGCTGAGCTACGCAGAGATGCCTGAAGCAACCACCGAGCATTACCATCCTCCGCGTAACGAAGCGACCTTGCTCGCACCGTTGGTGCCCAAGCGCAAGGCCAGCGAAAACTGGTGGATTGCCTCCTATAGCGCCTTGCGCATTGGCGACAGCATGAGCGTGGGCACTGACGAGGCGCCGGAAAGCCCGCAGGCGCAAAAGCTCTTCGACGACGAACGGCTTGACCCCGAAGCGCCACGGGAAGTGGTCACTGGTGGCGCAGATATTCACCGATTCCCCCGCGGTCCGAATCCCGGCACCTTTCTCCATGGATTGCTGGAATGGGCCGGTGACGAAGGCTTCAGCGCGACACCGAAAGCCGTGGAAGACGCTGTCGCCCGTCGCTGCAATCGTCGCGGCTGGGAGGGCTGGATCATCACGTTGAGTGACTGGCTGCAGCACCTGCTCAAATCACCGATGCACATCGGCGGCGGTCAGCCACCGGTGGTCTTCGAGCAACTGACCCAATATCGCGTTGAAATGGAGTTCTGGTTCGCCAGCCACAAGGTCGATGTGCTCAAGCTGGATGAACTGGTGCGCCAATACACTCACAAAGGCGTGGCTCGCGTTGCCGCCGAACCGGTGATGCTCAACGGCATGTTCAAAGGTTTTATCGACTTGACGTTCGAACACGACGGTCGCTATTACGTCGCCGACTACAAATCCAACTGGCTCGGCGTCGACGACGCGGCCTACACCGAGCAGGCCATGGAGCAGTCGATCCTCGATAACCGCTACGACCTGCAATACGTGTTGTACCTGCTGGCTTTGCATCGTCAGCTCAAGGCGCGACTGCCTGACTACGATTACGAGCGGCATATTGGTGGCGCGTTGTACCTGTTCCTGCGCGGCACGCGAGCGTCCAGCCAGGGCGTGTATTTCGCCCGTCCACCACGGGAGTTGATCGAGCGTCTGGATCGTCTGTTTCAGGGCAAGCCGGAACCCAAGGCCGCGCCCGCCTGGGAACAGGGAGTACTGCTATGAGCCGCACCTTCGTCGATCTGTTGCCCACATCACTGGCGGCCGAAAGCCTGACGGACCTGGCGCCGCTGACTCGCGCTGATGATCTTTTACTGCTGCTCACCCGTTGGGTCGAACGTGGTTGGCTGCGTGCACTGGACAAGGCCTTCGTCGCGTTTCTCCACGAACTCGCCCCCGATGATGATCCGTTGGTCTTGCTGGCTGCGGCATTGACCAGCCACCAGCTCGGCCACGGTCATGTGTGCCTGGATCTGTTCGAGACACTCAAGGCGCCGGACTTCGCCCTGTCACTGCCGCCAGAAGGTGATGTGCAAAGTGGCGCGATGTTGCTGCCGTCGCAGTTACTTGAAGCACTGGACGGCGCTCACTGGTGCAAGGTGCTGGCGACCAGCAGTCTGGTGGCACTGGCGGTGGATGGTGGTGAGGCGGCTCAGCATCGGCCCCTGGTGCTGTCGGGCAAGCGCCTGTACCTGCGCCGCTATTGGGCTTACGAGCGACGCATCGATAATGCGTTGCGCCAGCGCCTGTCGGAGCACGAGGCAACACCTGCCGATTTGCTCCAGCGCCTGAGCGGCTTGTTCGGCCCCGCCAAGCCTGGCGAGGTGATCGACTGGCAAAAACTCGCCTGTGCCCTGGCCACCCGCAGTGCGTTCAGCATCGTTACCGGCGGGCCGGGGACCGGCAAGACCACCACGGTCGTGCGGTTGCTGGCGCTGCTTCAGGCGCCTGCCGTGGAGGCCGGAAAACCGCTGCGTATTCGTCTGGCCGCGCCTACTGGCAAGGCCGCCGCTAGGCTGACAGAGTCCATCAGCCAGCAAGTGCAAACCTTGACCGTTTCCGAAGCGGTGCGGGCAAAGATCCCGTTCGACGTCACCACCGTGCACCGTCTGCTGGGCAGCCGCCCCGGCACCCGACATTTCCGCCACCACGCCGGTAACCGCTTGCCGCTGGACGTGCTGGTGGTCGATGAAGCATCGATGATCGACCTGGAGATGATGGCTAATTTGCTCGATGCATTGCCTACCCATGCGCGTCTCGTGCTGCTCGGTGACAAGGACCAGTTGGCCTCCGTGGAAGCGGGCGCGGTGCTGGGTGATCTGTGCCGCGATGCCGAGGCCGGTTGGTACAGCCCGCAAACCCGCCAGTGGCTGGAGGTCGTCAGCGGCGAAAGCCTTGAGGCCAGCGGTTTGCACGAGGATACCGAGGGCACTCATCCGTTGGCCCAGCAAGTGGTGATGCTGCGTCACTCCCGTCGATTTGGCGAAGGCAGCGGCATTGGCCAGTTAGCGCGTTGGGTCAATCAACAACACCCCGAAGAAGCGCGCAAGCTTCTGGCCGAACGCAGCTTTAAGGACGTGTTTTCCCTGCCCCTCAAAGGTGAGCAGGACAAAGCGCTAGAGCGTTTGCTGCTCGATGGTCACAACGACGGCCCACAAGGTTATCGGCATTACCTGAGTCTGCTGCGCAATCAGCGGCCACCGCTGCACAGTACGCTCGATGATCCACGCTGGACCGAGTGGGCGCGGCAAGTGCTGAACGCTTTCGATACCTTCCAGTTATTGTGCGCCGTACGAAAAGGGCCTTGGGGCGTTGAGGGCTTGAATCAGCGCGTGACCGACGCCTTGCTCAAGGCCCGGCTGATCGACAGCGATCAGCAATGGTACGAAGGTCGGCCGGTGTTGATGACTCGCAACGACTACGGCCTGGGCCTGATGAATGGCGACATCGGTATTGCGCTCAAACTGCCGGAACGCGACGGCCTCGAGGCCGGCAAGCACGTATTGCGTGTTGCGTTCCCGCGCAACGACGGTCAGGGCGGCGTGCGATTTGTGCTGCCGAGCCGGCTCAACGATGTCGAGACGGTGTACGCGATGACCGTACATAAATCCCAAGGCTCGGAATTTGCCCACACGGCGTTGATTCTGCCCGACGTCTTGAACCCGGTCCTGACCAAGGAGTTGATCTACACCGGAATCACCCGGGCCAAGGACTGGTTCACCTTGATCGAACCCCGTGCCGGGGTGTTTGAAGAGGCGGTGCAGCGCAAAGTGAAACGCTTGAGCGGGCTGATGCTGGAGCTGGAGGAGGGCGTTGAGTTTAGCCTTTAATATGCCAATCGGTTGACGACGTAAATATGTCCGAAGTGCCGTGTTCTGCGGCCTCGCGGGCATTTCGGTGCTGTGCTATCGTTGCGGCATCATTCCGTTACGACCGAAGAGAATCCCTGCATGAAGTTGGCTGTCCGGGCGACAGAGAGCGTTACTGGCTGCAAGCGAATATTGCTTGTTGGCCTGCTCTGTTTGCTGACCGGCATCGCGTTCGCACAACCCGAAGCCGCCGTCAGCATGGCCGATCAACGAGCCAAAGCGGTGACCCAGGTGGTGCTCGGGATCCTCAGTTATGCCCGCTGGCCGGTGGAGCCTGCACAGCTGCGCCTGTGTGTGGTAGGCCCGACCGAATACACCGACGATCTGGTCAAGGGCTCGACCCAGGCCACCGGTCGCCCTGTCACGGTCCGACGGCTACTGGCTGACAACCCGGCGATTGTCGGTGAGTGCGATGCGGTCTACATCGGTAAATTGACCGCCGAGGAGCGCAGCCGCCTGTTCGCTTCGCTGATTGGCCAACCGGTGTTGAGCATCAGCGAAGGCAGCGATCAGTGCACCGTCGGCAGCCTTTTCTGCCTGCGGGTCAGCGACGATCAAGTGTCCTTCGAGGTCAACCTCGACTCCGTCGCCCGCAGTGGCGTGCGCATTCACCCCAGCGTGTTGCAGTTGTCGCGCCGCAAGCCGGCGGCGCCATGAGTCTATTCGAATCAAAAAATCGTCCCACGTTGCGTTCGGTCATCGGTCGCGGCCATTTGATCGTCGCACTGGTGGGCGTGACCATGGCCAGCGTGTCGCTGACGTTGCTCGGGGTTCTGGCGTTGCGGGTGTATGCCGACCACAACCTGCACCTGATCGCGCGCTCGATCAACTACACCGTGGAAGCCGCGGTGGTGTTCAATGACAAGGCGGCCGCGACGGAAGCGTTGGCGTTGATCGCGTCTACCGAAGAAGTGGCCGATGCCCAGGTTCTCGACAAGCAGGGTGTGGTGCTCGCCCGTTGGCAGCGACCGGAAACCGGGTTGTTTTCCGATCTTGAAGCGCAGATCGCCAAGGCTTTCCTGGAAAAACCCATCAGCATGCCGATCGTCCATCAGGGCCAGGCAATCGGCAGCATCGAGCTTACCGGTCACGGTGGCAGCCTGATGCGCTTCTTGCTCAGTGGTCTGATGGGGATCGTGGTGTGCACGGCAGTCAGTGCCTGGGTCGCGCTGTACCTGGCGCGCCGGCAGCTTCGCGGCATCACCGGTCCGTTGCGCAGCTTGGCGTTCGTGGCTCACGCCGCCCGCAGCGAACGCGCGTTCGACCAGCGCGTACCGCCCGCAGACATCGCCGAACTGGACGACTTCGGCAACGACTTCAATGCACTGCTCGATGAACTCGAATCCTGGCAGACCCACCTGCAAAGCGAGAACGAAACCCTGGCCCACCAGGCCAGCCACGACAGCCTCACCGGGTTGCCGAACCGGGCGTTTTTCGAAGGTCGATTGATTCGTGCGTTGCGCAATGCCAACAAACTCAACGAACGCGTGGCGGTGTTGTTTCTCGACAGCGACCGGTTCAAGGAGATCAACGACAATTTCGGCCATGCCGCCGGCGATGCCGTGCTGGTAGCGGTGGCGACGCGGGTTCGTGCGCAATTGCGCGAAGAGGACCTGGTGGCGCGTCTGGGCGGCGATGAGTTTGCCGTGCTGCTGACGCCGTTGCACAAGACCGAAGATGCCGAGCGGATCGCCGACAAAATCCTTGCCAGCATGGAAGTGCCGATCACCCTGCCGGGCAACACGACGGTGTTGACCTCACTCAGTATCGGCATCGCCGTCTATCCCGATCATGGCGCCACGCCCGGCGCTCTGCTTAACGCTGCCGATGCGGCGATGTACCAAGCCAAGCGCCTGTCCCGAGGCGCACAGCAAACGGCCGGGTCGGAGCATCCGGTCGCCCACATTCAAACCAGGAACTAATTTCCGTGTTCTCAATCCCCCAGCGTTCCCTGCGATTTTTCACCATCACCCTGTTCATGGCTGTATTGGCATTGACGGGGTGCCAGACCGTACCGCAAAAAGGCCTGACCCCGGCGCAGATCACCGTGCTCAAGCAACAAGGCTTCGAGTTGACCGACGAGGGCTGGGCCTTTGGGTTGTCCGGCAAAGTGCTGTTTGGCAGCGATGTCGAAAGCCTGAACGCGCAAAGCACCGAAATCGTCCAGCGCATCGGCAAGGCCCTGACGAGTGTCGGGATCGAGCGGGTACGGGTCGATGGCCACACCGATGGTTCGGGTAAAGAGTCCTACAACCAACAGCTGTCCCTGCGTCGGGCGAAAAGCGTCGGCAAGGTGCTGACGGCTGTCGGGATGAAAGAAGAGAACATCAAGCTGCAAGGGCTTGGCAGCAAAGAGCCGGTAGCGTCCAACGACACACCGGCTGGCCGTACCGAGAATCGTCGAGTCTCGATTGTGGTGAGCGCCGACTAATCGGCAAACACCATCTCCCGGGTTTCCCCCATCAAAAGATTCTGATTCTGCTCAGTCACTTCGCGGATGTAATCCCACAATAGGGTGATCCGCTTGAGCTTGCGCAGGTCCTCCCGGCAGTACATCCAGAACTGTCGGGTGATGTTGATCTCGGCCGGCAATACCGGCAGCAACCGTGGGTCCTGCGCCGCCAGGAAGCACGGCAGAATCGCCAGCGATCGCCCTTGCTGCGCCGCCACGAATTGCGCGATCACGCTGGTGCTGCGCAAGTTGGCGCTGGCGCCGGGCAATACGTTCGCCAGGTACAGCAGCTCCGAGCTGAACGCCAGGTCATCGACATAACTTATGAATGAATGTTTAGCCAGGTCGGCCGGGCGGCGGATCGGTGGGTGTTTGTCCAGATAGTCCTGGGTCGCGTACAGCTGCAATTTGTAGTCGCAGAGTTTGCAGCAGACGTACGGCCCGTGTTCCGGGCGTTCCAGGGCAATGACGATATCGGCCTCGCGCTTGGACAGGCTGATGAAGTGCGGCAGCGGCAGAATGTCCACCGAGATCGCCGGGTAGGCGTCGACGAAGTGGCTCAATTGCGGGGTGATGAAGAAACTGCCGAAGCCTTCGGTGCAGCCCATGCGCACATGCCCGGACAGCGCCACGCCGGAGCCGGAAACTTGCTCGCAGGCCATGTGCAGCGTGCTTTCAATCGACTCCGCATAACCCAATAAACGCTGGCCTTCGGCGGTCAGGACGAAACCGCTGGTCCGGGACTTTTCGAACAGTAATGTACCAAGCGCCGCTTCCAGCGAACTGATGCGCCGTGACACGGTGGTGTAGTCCACCGCCAGGCGCTTGGCCGCGGTGCTGGCCTTGCGGGTGCGGGCGACTTCGAGGAAAAACTTGAGGTCATCCCAGTTCAGCGAACCTAAGGACGTGATGTTTTTTTGCATGTTGGACCGGCTTTTATGTGCGTTCTTATTAGAAGTTTGCACATCTATACTCCAAAAACAGTCCGACAACCAATTCGCGACACACGCCTCATCTCAAGGCGACATACCCGCCTTGGCTCCCTGCATAACAATAAGTATTGGAGACCAGCATGAACGCATCGCTCACGCCCAACGAAACCACCGTCCAGACCGTCAAGCTGTTGATCAACGGCGAGTGGGTCGAGTCCCAGACCACCGAGTGGCACGACATCGTCAACCCGGCGACCCAGCAAGTGCTGGCCAAGGTTCCGTTTGCTACCGCGCAAGAAGTCGACGCCGCCATCAGTGCCGCTCATAGCGCCTTCCAGACCTGGAAGCTGACGCCGATCGGTGCGCGGATGCGCATCATGCTCAAGCTCCAGGCGCTGATTCGCGAACACTCCAAACGCATCGCCGTGGTCCTGAGCGCCGAGCAAGGCAAAACCATTGCCGACGCTGAGGGCGATATTTTCCGTGGCCTGGAAGTGGTCGAGCACGCGTGCTCCATCGGCACACTGCAGATGGGCGAATTTGCCGAAAACGTTGCGGGCGGCGTCGACACTTACACCCTGCGTCAGCCGATCGGCGTCTGCGCCGGCATCACCCCGTTCAACTTCCCGGCAATGATTCCGTTGTGGATGTTCCCGATGGCCATCGCCTGCGGCAACACCTTCGTGCTCAAGCCGTCCGAACAGGATCCGCTGTCAACCATGCTGCTGGTGGAACTGGCGATCGAGGCTGGCGTACCGGCGGGCGTGCTCAACGTCGTTCACGGTGGCAAAGATGTGGTTGATGCGCTGTGCACCCACAAAGACATCAAGGCCGTTTCCTTCGTCGGTTCGACCGCCGTCGGTACTCACGTCTACGACCTGGCTGGCAAACACGGCAAGCGCGTGCAATCGATGATGGGCGCCAAGAACCATGCCGTGGTGCTGCCGGATGCCAATCGCGAACAAACCCTCAATGCTTTGGTCGGTGCCGGTTTCGGTGCCGCCGGTCAGCGTTGCATGGCCACTTCGGTGGTGGTGTTGGTGGGCGCGTCCAAGCAATGGCTGCCTGATCTGAAAGCGCTGGCGCAGAAACTCAAGGTGAACGCGGGTAGCGAAGCGGGTACCGATGTCGGCCCGGTGATTTCGAAAAAGGCCAAGGCGCGGATTCTTGATCTGATCGAAAGCGGCATCAAGGAAGGCGCCAAGCTGGAGCTCGATGGTCGCGAGATCAGCGTTCCGGGCTTCGAGAAGGGCAACTTTGTCGGCCCGACCCTGTTCTCTGGCGTGACCACCGAGATGCAGATCTACACCCAGGAAATCTTCGGCCCGGTGCTGGTGGTGTTGGAAGTCGACACCCTCGATCAGGCGATTGCCCTGGTCAACGCCAACCCGTTCGGTAACGGTACGGGTCTGTTCACCCAGAGCGGTGCTGCGGCGCGTAAATTCCAGAATGAAATCGATGTCGGCCAGGTCGGGATCAACATCCCGATTCCGGTGCCGGTCCCGTTCTTCAGCTTCACCGGTTCCCGTGGTTCGAAACTCGGCGACCTTGGTCCGTATGGCAAGCAAGTGGTGCAGTTCTACACTCAGACCAAGACGGTCACCAGTCGCTGGTTCGATGACGACAGCGTCAACGACGGTGTGAACACCACCATCAACTTGCGTTAAGGAGCCAGGCATGAAAATCGCTTTTATCGGTCTCGGCAACATGGGCGCGCCGATGGCGCGCAACCTGATCAAGGCTGGCCATTCGCTGAACCTGGTCGATCTGAACAAGACTGTTCTGGCCGAGCTGGAGCAACTGGGCGGCAGCATCAGCGCTTCGGCGCGTGAAGCGGCGCAGGGTGCAGAACTGGTGATCACCATGCTGCCAGCCGCTGTGCATGTGCGTAGCGTCTGGCTCGGTGAGGACGGTGTGCTCGCCGGTATCGGCCAGGGTGTGCCGGCCGTTGATTGCAGCACGATCGATCCGCAGACCGCTCGTGACGTAGCCGCGGCCGCCGCCAAGCAAGGCGTGGCCATGGCGGATGCGCCGGTGTCCGGCGGCACGGGTGGCGCAGCGGCCGGGACGCTGACCTTTATGGTCGGCGCCACCCCTGAGCTGTTCGCCACCCTGCAACCGGTGTTGGCGCAGATGGGCCGCAACATCGTCCATTGCGGCGAAGTCGGTACAGGGCAGATCGCCAAGATCTGCAACAACCTGTTGTTGGCGATCTCGATGGTCGGCGTCAGTGAAGCCATGGCGTTGGGCGATGCGTTGGGGATCGACACCGGCGTATTGGCCGGGATCATCAACAGCTCGACCGGGCGTTGCTGGAGTTCGGAGATGTACAACCCGTGGCCGGGCATCGTCGAAACGGCGCCGGCCTCGCGCGGTTATACCGGCGGTTTCGGTGCCGAACTGATGCTCAAGGATCTGGGGCTGGCCACGGAAGCGGCTCGTCAGGCGCACCAACCAGTGGTGCTCGGCGCGGTGGCCCAGCAGTTGTATCAGGCGATGAGTCAGCGCGGGGAGGGTGGCAAGGACTTCTCGGCGATCATCAATAGCTATCGCAAACCTCAATAAGAGGTTTTTCCGGGGGCTGCGTCGGGCAGATCCCCGGTTTTTTATTCGGTGAAAAAAGATCGCAGCCTTCGGCAACTCCTACACGGGAATTTTTACACCCTGTAGGCGCTGCCGAAGGCTGCGATCTTTTGCTTTTTCATCAGGCAAACACAAAATACTTACGCACTGTCTCGACCACTTCCCACGTGCCTTTCATCCCCGGCTCGATGACGAAGATATCCCCGGCGCGCAGGTGGATCGGCTCCTTGCCTTCGGGGGTGATGATGCAGTAGCCCTCGCGGAAATCGCAGTATTCCCACTTCACGTATTCCACATACCACTTGCCCGGCGTGCAGATCCAGGTGCCCATGATCTTGCTGCCGTCTTCGCTGGTGTAGGCATTGAGGTTGACGGTGTGCGGGTCGCCTTCGAGTTTTTCCCATTTGCAGGCGTCGAGGACGGGCAACGGGTGGGTATCGCGAAGGACGGTGATAGGTGCGGACATGACAGCTCCAGGCGAATGACAGGTTTGAAAAGCCACCCTATCGTTCGGCGGCCGCGGCTGGATGTCTGGCTTCGACATCCAGTTACCTGTTAGCGCTGGACACATTCAATAACGCAGGCACTACGAGTTGCACCAATTCTGTGCATATATGACGTAACGGTTACAGCATTGCACCATAAAAGTTCAATATTTTTTTAGACTCAAACGAGATAACCAGTCGGACACCTATTGCAAAACAAAATCGTCTGTACTATAACATTCGTACTAAAGGACATTCCCCCTCAATGGAGTTACATCGTAGTCACGGACTGACTTAATTCAGCAAGCTCTCGTTAATTTCTGACTTGGCCCCGGCACAAGCGTGGACATTTATCTGTCGTTTATGGAAAGCGATGAATTAATGGAACAGTCAGTTAATAAGGTGGCGCAGACGCAACGTCATGCGTACCTAGAGAAGTTTGATTAATCACTAACTAGTTAACAGTTGTGCATAGGCTGACTCAGTCAGCGGGGTTTTTTGCGCGCTGAATTTATTATGTTCCCGGCATCAATGGAATGAGGCTTTATTGTGGACGATATTAATCTGATCGAAGTTTTAACGGCGATTGATTCCGCCAGCGACTTGGGGCGACATGTCTGGATTCGGGCGGCCTGCCGCCTGGAAAGTGCGGAATTGGGCGATGACATTTTTGTCGGGTTCAAGTCGGATTTGCGGCATGTCAGCATCGGCAAGTCGAGCATGCTGGCGACCGGTGTGCAGTGCCTGGGAACGCCTGAGTCCCCGGTTCTGGTCGGCGAGAATGCCTGGCTCGGCGCCAAGGTCACCGTGAGTGCTGGCGTCACCATCGGTGCCGGGGCCGTGATTGCGGCGGGCGCTCTGGTGACCTCGGACATCGCGCCGGACGCCATTGCCGTGGGTCGCCCGGCACGGGTGATCGGCTATCGCAACGTGATCGAGGACGGCACGCCGAGCCCGGCTCATGTGCTGGCCAAAGTGCGGGATAGAGCCCGCCAGGGCTTGCCCTCGCTGATCGACAAAGCGTCGCTGTCCGTGGCCCGGCTCAAGGCGTTGAACCCGGACACCATCACTTGGGACATCAGCGAAGACGCCTTGATTGACGCCGAATTACGTGGCGGCGCGTCGGTGGAAATCGCCCGGGACTGCATCCTTATCGGGCGCAGTCAACGTCAGGGCGGCCTGTCCCAACAAGGCGGCATTGAGCTGGGCACCGGTGCCACGCTGGGTGAAGGCGTGGTGATCGAGGCCGCCGGTGGCGTCACGATCGGAGACTTCACCGAGGTCGGCGCCGGGGTCACGATTGTCGCTTCAACTCATGATTATTCGTTTCGTTCACTGCCTTGGGAGGAAGCTCCGGTCAGGATCGGAAGTCGTTGCATTATTGGCGAAGGTGCCATCTTGGTAGGTCCACTGAATATTGGTGAAGGTGCCGTAATTAAGCCCTATTCCGTGGTTATAAGGGATGTATTGGAAAACACTGTGGTTCATGGCGTTGTTCAACTAATGGAGATTCAAGAATGATTTTATTTGCCCCTAATCCAACCGGTTCCGGTCATAACATGCGCGCGCTGTCCATCGCTCAGGCGATTAAAAAGCAAACGCCGGATATGCCGCTGACGGTAGCACTGGCTTCCTTGCAGCCAACGTTTACACCGCTGTTTGAAAAGGCCGGTGTCGAGGTTGTGGATATTGCCGGCCGGTTGGTCGACTACTCGAAAAAGAGCAACTTGTCGAAAGAACTGGACTGGGCCAATTACATTGGCGGCTATATCGCCAATACGTTCTTGTCCGGCGAGCGAATTCTGTCTTACCTGGCGCTGATCACCGAGTACAAACCTTCGGTGCTGGTATCTGACTACAACATGGCCGCCTGCCTGGCCGCCATTTTCAGCGGCACGCCGCTGGTGTTTGTCACCGAACGCTATGACTTCACCCTCTGCCAACTGGAAGACCATGACCTGGCCGACGGTGGCTTCGAGGTCAATGCGCTGGAAATGGCCCGTGCCCGTGCGGCATTGCACAGCCAGTTCAGCTGGATGATCAACCAAAGCCAACTGGTCTTGACCGATAAACCATATGTGGCGTCCCTCGATCAGGGCACTCCGGTTGCCGAAGCCCTGAGCAACGGCAAGGCTCACTTTGTCGGGCCGATGATTCGCGAGTACGTGCAAAGTGGCCTGGATGTACGTGCCGAACTGAACATCGGCGATTCGCCGTTTATCGTTGCGTCCATCAGCGGCACCACGATGTTCTCGCAAAACAAGGATGCGCTGCTCGCCGCCTACCTGGACAGTTTCAAGACCCTGCGCGAACGCAATCCGGAACTGAAAATGGTGTTGCTGGGACGTCAGGACATCGCGGCCCAGGACGGCGTGATTTGTGTGCCGTACTACCCGGACTGGATGGGCTTGCTGCATGAGGCCAGTCTGCTGATTTCGGCGCCGGGCTGGATCACCGTGACAGAAATTGCCGCGTTGAAGATTCCGACCTTGTTTGTGTTGCCGTCCAAATCGGAATACCACGAACTCGAAGCCTTGCGTCGTCTGGAAATGCTCGGTTTCGCGACGCACCTGGGCCACGACCAGCACCGCATCGTTGAACTGGTCCAGGCCGAGCTCGATAAAGACCCTCAGGCCCTGAACTATTTTGCGCCGCATCAGCAGGTTGCCTCGCCGGATGGCGAAGGTGCCGCACGCGCCGCCAGCCGTATTATCGAGTTGTGCCAGGGCGTCGTGATGCCGTTGGCTGCAAGCCAGGCCGCTTAACCTCAAGGAAGAGGGATACACCATGTCGCTTCATCCGCAGTTCTTTTTTGATCAAGGTCTCGCCGACCTCGAGCACGGTGGCTATTTTGCAATCACCGATGCCAGTGGGCAGGTCGCCATTTCCAGTGACAAGCAGTTGCAGGATCAAGTTGAGGCGACGCTCTACCACGCCGAGCATGGCGACGAAGCACAACTGCGCTTCGCCCATGACGGGTTGATGGGTTTGTACGATGCCCCGAACGCCGGTTTCCATGAACTGGCCGATCAGTTCTGGACGCCCCACGGCTCGGGACGCTGCCGAACCCTGGCGCTGCAACTGGACGCGCTGAGTGCCTTGCTGGCTTACCAGCGCAGGGCGCCACAGAACACGGCGAACCGCGAGATCATCAGCGCGATGCTGGAAAAGATCGAAGCGCTCTACGCCCGGTCCACTGTCGCGGGCGTCTATAGCAGCGATTGGTCGATGCCACTGGAGGTGGCGACGTCCATTGAGCTGGATATCAGCGCGGCCAATCTGCTCACGCAGATTGGTCACGATCCGTTGGGTCAGGGGCTGGTCGGGCACCTGCAAGTGCATACCGAGAACCTGATCGCACGCATCGCCGGCGGCGACAGTGACTCGTGCGTCGACGTGGACTTGAGCCGCTGCGCCGTGCGTGCGCACATCAGCCTTGCACTGGCGCGACTGGCGAACGTTCGCGACGACAACGCACTGTCGAATCTGGCGCGCTCGTTTCTGCTGCAAACCCTGGCGTTGTTTCGCGATCCGGCCTATGGCGGGTATTGGGACCGGGTCTGCATCAACGGCAAAGTGCGGGTCGACTGGCACACCTCGTACAAAAAACACGAGTCGCCTTTCCCGATCAAAACCGCCTACGACGTCGCGTTGCTGTTGCAAGCGATGCAGGCACTCCCGAACGGTTTCGAAGGGCCTGATCGCACCTCGGTGACAGCGGCGTTGCTGGAGTTTCATGACCACAGCAACGGCGGGCTGTTCCTGGGCAAGGGCTACTTCTGGTCCACCCCCGATGACCCGACCGTGCCGTTTATCCGCCAGTTCTGGGCACCGCCGCGTCAACCGGGGATCTTCAGCATCGGTAACCTGACCTACCTGCCGCTGCACTTGAAGAGCCTGAAAACCCAGTTGGCCGCCGCCCACGCCCTGCAGAACCTTGCGCCACCGACCACCGTGCATCATCACGACGATGCGGCGCTGGTTGCGCAGGAACTGATCGCGATCGATGGCAGCGGCGATGTGCAAGACATCCATCCCGCGGCCGTGCCCGCCATCAATGTGGATCTGAAACGCTATCTGGCCTGGCTGTCCAAGGCCCGCGCCTCCAGCGATACGCCTTACGGGCTGACCGCCGAAACCGCGCCGCTGGGCTTTCGGGCGGACAAGACCTGGCAAGTGTTTTCCGGCTTGCATGTAATCTCGGACCTGCACGCGCTGGGCATTCAGATTGAAAACAAGGCGAGCCTGATCGATTGCATCAAGTCTTCACAAAACACCGACGGCGGCTTCGCCGAACAGCCGGGGCACCTGAGCGATGTGTTCGCCAGTTACTGCGCGGTGTTGTCGTTGCGGGTGCTGGGCGCTCTGCCGAACGATATCGACGGCTGCGTGCGTTACTTGCAAGCGTGCCAGAACCCGGACGGCGGTTTCGGTGATGTGCCGGGTTTTGCCTCCGATATCTGGCACACCAACCTGGCGGTGTTGTCGCTGCATGCGCTCGGCGCCAAGGCCCCGGACGAGCAAGCGGTCCTCGCGTTCGCCTTGCGCTGCCGCACCGCCGACGGTGGATTTGCCAACAAACCGGGTTATCCGCCGGACGCGTTTTCGGTGTACCGCGTGGTGTCGACGCTGTTCATCCTCAACAAGCGCATCGTCGATGCCGGGCAAACCGTGGCCTGGCTGCAAAAACTGCAATTGGCCAATGGTTCGTTCCATTACCGGCCGGGCAAAGCGGTGAGCCTGGTCGGCACGTACATGGCCATTGCGGCGATGTACTTGCTCGATGCCCAACCGGTTTATCTGCAGGAATCGAAAGACTGGATTGCCGCGCATCAAAAACAGGACGGCGGATTCGGCCCGCTCAACTCGACCTCGGCGACCACCGATGAAAGCTTTGTCTGCATCCAGACGCTGCTGATTCTGGAGCAGGGCTTGAGCCAGTACTGGGTGGCTTTGCTCAACTGAGCGAACGTTCAAGGATTGTTCAATCATCAATTGGCCAAGGGAGGCGCTGATGAAAATTTTAGTGACGGGAGGCGCGGGTTTTATTGGCTCGGCCGTCGTGCGATATCTGATTAATGAAACCGACTGCGAAGTCGTCAACGTCGACAAGCTGACCTACGCCGGCAACCTGGATTCGCTGGCCGACGTCGCCGATTCACCGCGGTACTCGTTTTACCAGGTGGATATCCGCAGCAAAAATGCGCTGGACGAGATCTTTGCCGCCCAGCAACCGGATGCCGTGATGCACCTGGCTGCCGAGTCCCACGTCGACCGCTCGATCGAAGGCCCGCAGGCGTTTATCGAAACCAATATCGTCGGCACCTACACCTTGCTCGAAGCGGCGCGAAGCTACTGGAACCGACTGGACGCGCCGCGCCAGGCCGCGTTTCGCTTCCATCACATTTCCACCGATGAAGTGTATGGCGACCTTGAACCCCAGGATCCGGCCTTCACCGAAACCACGGCCTACGCGCCGAGTTCGCCGTATTCCGCGAGCAAGGCCAGCTCCGATCACCTGGTGCGTTCATGGCACCGCACCTTCGGATTGCCGGTGGTGTTGAGCAACTGTTCGAACAATTACGGGCCGTTCCATTTCCCGGAAAAGCTGATTCCCCACGTCATTCTCAACGCGCTGCAAGGCCAGCCGTTGCCGGTGTACGGCGATGGCGCGCAGGTTCGCGACTGGCTGTTTGTCGAGGATCACGCCCGGGCCCTGTATGCCGTGGTCAGTCGCGGTGAGGTCGGGCAGACCTATAACATCGGCGGTCATAACGAGAAGACCAACCTGCAAGTGGTGCACACCTTGTGCGATTTGCTGGAGGAACGTGGTGCGGTCAAACCGGAAGGCGTCGCGCACTTTCGCGACCTGATCACCTTCGTCAAGGATCGCCCCGGCCACGACAAGCGCTACGCGGTCGACGCCGGGAAAATCCACGCCCATTTGGGCTGGACGCCGCAGGAAACCTTCGAGACCGGGATGCGCAAAACCGTCGACTGGTACCTGGAAAACAGCCCTTGGTGGGCGCGGGTCCTGTCGGGCGACTACGCCCTGGAACGCATCGGCGAACACGCCACCGAATCGGTTGAAGCCTGAACATTACCCACTTCAAAAAATCTCTGCTTAAAAGGAAAAAAGCATGGCCAAGTACAAAGGAATTCTGTTGGCGGGCGGCGCCGGTTCGCGTCTGCACCCGATCACCCTGGGCGTGTCCAAACAGTCACTGCCGGTGTATGACAAACCGATGATCTACTACCCGCTGTCAGTGCTGATGCTGGCGGAAATTCGCGAAATCCTGATCATTTCCACCCCGGAAGATTTGCCCGGTTTCCAGCGCATGCTCGGTGACGGTAGTCAGTTGGGCCTGAGCCTGAGCTACGCCGTGCAGCCGACCCCGGATGGCCTGGCGCAAGCCTTCATCATCGGCCGTGAATTCGTTGGCGAAGACAATGTGTGCCTGGTCCTGGGCGACAACATTTTCTACGGCGCCGGTTTCGGTGAAACCCTGGTGCAAGCGGCCAGCCGCGAAGAGGGCGCGACGGTGTTCGGCTATTACGTGGCCGACCCCGAGCGCTTTGGTGTGGTCGAGTTCGATGCCGCCGGCAAGGCCTTGAGCATCTGTGAAAAACCGACTGATCCGAAATCCAATTTCGCCGTCACCGGTCTGTATTTCTACGATAACGAAGTGCTGCAGATTGCGGCTGATATCAAGCCGTCGCCACGGGGCGAGCTGGAGATTACCGACGTCAACAATGTCTACCTGCAACGGGGCAAATTGAATGTCTCGGTGATGGGGCGCGGCATGGCCTGGCTCGACACCGGCACCCATGATGCGTTGCTGGAAGCGGGCAATTTCGTGCATGCCATCGAGAAACGCCAGGGCTTGAAAATCGCCTGCCTGGAAGAGATTGCCTACAACAAGGGCTGGATTGATGACGCGCAGTTGCTGGTGCTGGCCGGCAGCATGAGCAAGACCGGTTACGGTCAATACCTCGCGCGGCTGATTACCGATGATGTGCTGACAGTGATGGATGCGCGTCAGCCATTGCGGGGCGCGGCCTGATTGTCGGCAACGGCCCTCGATTGATCGAGGGCTGTCGCCGGGTAGGTTTATCGACCGGTGACGGTGTCGTGGGACGTGGTTTTCAAACCGGGTCGCCGGTCAAGTTCAAGCATCTGTGTTGAATGCAAATGGGCCAGGCGATTGGCGTGGGTGGGGGCTTCGGCCGCCAGCGGCGAACGGCGTTTGCGGGTTTCTTCGCGCAGTACCGGCAGCACTTCGGCGCCGAACATGTCGAGTTGTTCCAGCACGGTTTTCAATGGAATACCGCCATGGTCGAACAGGAACAATTGGCGCTGGTAGTCGCCGAAATGCTCGCGAAAAGTCAGGGTCTTGTCGATGATTTCCTGAGGGCTGCCCACCGACAACGGGGTCATCTCCATGAACTCTTCGAGGGACGGTCCATGGCCGTACACCGGGGCGTTGTCGAAGTAGGGACGAAACTCGCGTCGCGCATCCTGGGAGTTGCGGCGCATGAAGATATGCCCGCCCAGGCCGACGATGGCTTGCTCGCGCGTGCCGTGGCCGTAGTGGGCAAAGCGTTCCCGGTAAAACTCGACGAGGGCAATGAAGTGTTCGCGGGGCCAGAGGATATGGCTGGCGAAAAAACCGTCGCCGTAATACGCCGCTTGTTCGGCGATTTCCGGGGTGCGGATCGAACCGTGCCAGACGAAGGGCGGCAAGTCATCCAGGGGGCGGGGAATCGAGGTGAAGTTCTTCAGCGGTGTGCGGAAACGACCGCTCCAGTTGAGGTCTTCTTCGCGCCACAGTCTGTGCAGCAGCCGATAGTTTTCCATCGCCAGCGGCAGGCCGTCGGCGATGCTTTTGCCGAACCAGGGGTAGACCGGCGCGGTGTTGCCGCGACCCAGCATCAGGTCCATGCGCCCGCCACAGAGGTTTTGCAGCAGCGAGTACTCTTCGGCCAGGCGTACCGGATCGTTGGTGCTGATGAGGGTGGTGGAGGTCGAGAGAATGATGCGTTGGGTCTTCGCCGCGATGTACGCCAGCAGCGTGGTCGGGGAAGAGGTGATGAACGGCGGATTGTGGTGCTCGCCGGTCGCGAACACATCAAGCCCGATGTCCTCGGCTTTTTGCGCGATTTGCACAGTGGCCTGAATGCGCTGAGATTCACTTGGGGTACTGGCGTTGGTCGGGTCTTGCGTGACGTCGCCAACGGTGTAGATCCCGAATTGCATAAAGCCTCCTTGCCTTGCGTATAGGTATGTTTGAAACCAGTGCTCCGAAGGTTAAATACTCGAGGCACTTGAAATGTACGCCTGTACACGTACAATCGCAATTCTGATTCGCCGTGCAACGGACATTCCGGGCACCTGACACCGACAGGAGCAAGACATGGAACTGGGTTTTATTGGTTTGGGCACGATGGGCGCACCGATGGTGCTGAACCTGCTGAAGGCCGGTCATCAGGTCCGCGTGTGGAATCGCTCGCCAGCGCCGCTGGAAGCATTGGTGCAGGCCGGCGCTCAAGCGGTCGACAGCCCGGCACTGGCGGCGCATTCCGAGGTGTTGATCTCGATGCTGGGCGACGATGCCGCCATTCGCTCCGTGTTCATCGATGCCCAAGCGCTGGATGGCCTGGCGCCGGGCAGCGTCCATGTGAACATGTCCACGGTGTCGGTGGCGCTGGCTAAAGAACTGGCGGCCTTGCACGCCGAGCGCGGAGTGGCTTATGTGTCGGCGCCGGTGCTGGGGCGAGTGGATGTCGCCGCGGCCGGCAATCTGAATATTCTGGTGTCCGGGCCTGCCGATGCGTTGGCGCGGGTGCAGCCGTTGTTCGATGTGTTGGGGCGCAAGACCTGGCCGTTCGGCGAGTGTGCAGAACTGGCGTGCGTTGCCAAGCTCTCGGCCAACCTGATGATTGCTGCGGCGATCGAATCCACGGCCGAGGCCTCGACCCTGGCCAGCGGCTACGGCATCAGCCGTGCAGCCTTCATCGAGATGATCACCTCGACGCTGTTTGCGGTGCCGGTCTACCAGGGTTACGGAAAACTGATGGTCGACAAACAGTTCGAGCCGGCGGGGTTCAAATTGTCCCTGGGCTTGAAGGACATTCGCCTGGTGCTGGAGGCGGGGGAAGCGGCGCAGGTGCCGTTGCCATTTGCCAGTGTGTTGAAGGACAACCTGCTGGATGGAATGGCCCACGGCCAGGGCGATCAGGATTGGGCATCGCTGTCGGAGGTGAGCGCACGACGCGCCGGCGCACGCTAATACCTTAATGTTTAAAAGCCGTAACTTCGCTGCAAGTTCGGATGTTTTTTTTCGCCTTTGATTATTGTCAGCGCTTTCTAAAAAATATGTATTGCTCCTGATAATAACGCTTGCCAATGTACGACTGTAGACGTACATTTTTCACGGGGTTTAATAACAATAAAACGTTGTCTGTTTTTTCGTCTGCTGAATGTTAATAAATAATAGCTAGGAGCCGTTATGAAAAATCTAATGCAATGGAATAACCTTCCCACCGAATCCAATGAATGGCTTGAGAAGGTACGTGCACTGAACCCTTTGATCCTTAAACACCGGGATTACAGTGAGCAGACGAATGCGACTCACAAGGATGTGATGTCTGAGCTTTTCAAGGAAGGCTTTGCCCGGACCTCCGTGTCCAGGGCGTTTGGCGGTTCTCAGGTCGATATCCAGACCACCTCGGCCATGCTGCTGGAGTTTGCCCGGCATGATGCTTCCGTCTCCTGGCAACTGGCCGTGCAAGTGGCGATGGGGCGTCTCTCCGACTATTTGCCGGAACACACCTCCGAAGCCATCTACAGCACCTGCAACGGTTTTGTGATCGGTGCAATCCACTCCGGCGGCGAAGCATTGCCCGTGGGCGACGACTACCTGTTGAGCGGCAAATGGGCCTTCGCCAGCGGCTCGGCCCACGCCGACTGGCTGGTGTGCACCGCCACCGTCAAAGGCCCGGCCGACGGCTCTGCACCAGAGGTGCGGATGTTTTTCGTCCCGGCCAGCCAGTGCAAGATCAACCACACCTGGGACACCCTGGGCATGCGCGGCACCGGCAGCAATCACTTTGAATGTTCACAGGTGCTGGTCAACAAGGCGTTCTCCCTGGACGTCGAAACCCTGAAAAAATCCCCGGAAATTCGCAGCTCCCGCGCTTATGCCACGGGCTACTACGAGTTCGGCACGTTGGCGGCGATGTCCACCGTGCTGGGCGTGGCCCGGGCGGCGGTCGATCACTTTCGCAATGACCGCGCGGTGAATACCGACCCGGGCCTGGAAGGGGTGATTTTCGAGAAGACCGGCCGCGCCATTTCCTCGGTGCACACCGCACAGCTGTTGCTCGAAGACGCTATCTGCCAAGTGATCAACCGCGGTGAAACCATCGGTGAACCGGTGGGCGCGCGCGTCGGCCTGGCCGCTTCGGTCCTCACGGAAAACTCGGTGAATGCGGTCAACCAGATCTACGCGCTGGCCGGTTCCAAAGCCGTTTATAAAACCAGTTTCCTGGAACGTTGCTTCCGCGATATCCATACCGGTTCAAAGCACTTCACCTTGTCGCCTTTGAACTTGCACGGTATCGGCAAACTGTACCTGGATAAATCCAACGTACTGATTGCGGCCTGATCCGCTAATAAACAAGTTCGGCGAGTTATGAGTGATTGATCACAGGGATTAATAACTCGCCGGGTTTGTGTCGCATCTTTTTTCTTAATTCTTCAACTTTTGTGCTCGCAGTAAAGAGTCAAGGGAGTGCCACATGCTTGCTCGAAATATAGTTAAAACGCTGGTCTTTATTATCTTCGTCGTGATCATTTCCAGCGCATTGGGCTGGCGTTTCTGGTCACCGGCTCCGGCGGCTGCCGAGCAACGAATCCCCAGTACCCGGGTCGGTCTGGCCCAGGTCAAGAAACAGCCGTACACCTACTACCTGGAAGCGATCGGCAAGCTCGAAGCGCAGCGCCAGGTATTGGTGTCGGCCGAAGTCAGCGGCAAGGTGGTTGATATCGATTTCGAGTCCGGCGATGAAGTGAAGGCCGGGCAAGTATTGCTGACCCTTAACGATGCTCCCGAACAGGGTGAGTTGGTGCGCTTGAAGGGCGAGTTCGAATCCGCCCGGGCACAATTCGCTCGTGTGCAGGAACTGGCCAAGACTGGTGCCGAAAGCCGCCGTGCCTTCGACAGTGCCCGCGCCCAACTGGATGCCGCCAAAGGTGATATGGAGCGCATGCAGGCGCAGATTGCCCAGCGTCATATCCGTGCACCGTTCGCCGGCACCCTGGGCATTCGCCAGGCGCATCTGGGGCAATACCTTGAAGCCGGCGGCGCTGTCGCGACGCTGACCGACCCGGGTGTGCTGCGGGTCAACTTCACCCTGGCCGAGCGCGATGGTTCCCGCGTGGAACTGGGCCAGACCGTGCAGGCCAAGGTCGATGCCTGGGCCGATGTGAAGTTTCAGGGAAAGATCGTGGCGGTCGATCCGCAGATCAACCAGTCCCACACCATTAACGTCCAGGCGGTGATTACCGACACCAAAAAACTGCTGCGTCCAGGCATGTATGCCCGGGTTTCGGTGACGCTGCCGCAGACCGCGGAATTGCTCATCCCGGAAACCGCCATCACCTACAACGCCTACGGCGAAAGCGTGTTCGCGGTGTACCTCGACGAGGCCGGCGTGACCAAGGTCAAGCGTGAAAGCATCAAGGTCGGTGAGCGTCGCGATGGCTGGGCAGTGGTCAACAAAGGCTTGACCGAAGGCGTGCAAGTGGTGACCTCCGGGCAGTTGAAGCTCCATGACGGCGTGGCGGTGGAAGGTGTTCCGGACACGATTGGTCTTAACCTCGCAACCGGGTCGAAACAATGAAATTTACCGACATCTTTCTACGCCGCCCCGTGCTGGCAGTGGTGGTCAGTACGCTGATCCTGCTGTTCGGTGTGCGCGCGTTAATGAACCTGCCGATCCGCCAGTACCCGATGCTGGAGACGTCGACCATCACGGTCACCACCCAGTACCCCGGCGCCTCGTCGGAACTGATGCAAGGCTTTGTCACCCAGCCGATCAGCCAGGCCGTAGCCTCGGTCGAGGGCATCGACTACCTGTCGTCGTCATCGACCCAGGGTCGCAGCCTGGTCACGATCCGCATGGCCCTCAACAGTGACTCCATCTCGGCGTTGACCGAGGTGATGGCCAAGGTCAATCAGATCAAGTATCGCTTGCCCAAGGATGCCTATGACCCGGTGGTGGAACGCACCTCGGGCGGCTTCACCAGCGTGGCCTACGTGGCGTTTGCCAGTTCCAACCTGACCATCCCGGAGATGTCAGATTACATCTCCCGCGTCGTCGAGCCGATGTTCGCCGGTATCGAAGGCGTGGCGAAAATCAACATCATGGGCGAGCAGAAACTCTCGATGCGCCTGTGGCTCGACCCGCAACGCCTGGCCGGTTACGGCATGACCGGGCAAGACGTTTCGAAAGCCATCGAAGGCAATAACTTCCAGGCCGCACCGGGGCAAGTCAAAGGCCTGTACGTGGTCAGCAACCTGCGGGTCAACACCGACCTCAACAGCGTCGAAGATTTCCGCGACATGGTGCTGCGCAACGACAACGGTCGGATCATTCGAGTCCGCGACGTGGGCACGGTCGAGCTGAATGCGGCCGCGACCGACACCAGCGGTTCGATGAGCGATGTTCCGGCGCTGTTCCTTGGCCTCGACGCGGCACCGACCGGCAACCCGCTGGTGATCGTCAAGCGTGTGCGAGAACTGATCCCGCAGATTCAGGAAACCCTGCCGCCGGGTGTGACCGTACAAATCCCGTTCGAAGTGGCGCACTTCATTCAGTCCTCGATTGACGAAGTGTCGTACACGTTGCTCGAAGCGCTGGTGATTGTGGTGCTGGTGATTTACCTGTGCCTGGGGACGTTCCGCACCGTACTGATTCCGTTAGTGACCATTCCGCTGTCGATGCTCGGCGCGGCGATGTTGATGCAGATGTTCGGTTTCAGTTTGAACCTGCTGACCTTATTGGCGATGGTGTTGGCCATCGGCTTGGTGGTGGACGATGCGATCGTGGTGGTGGAAAACGTCCACCGACACATCGAGGAAGGCAAGACCCCGTTCGATGCCGCGTTGATCGGTGCCCGTGAAGTCGCGGGGCCGGTGGTGGCGATGACGTTTACCCTGGCGGCGGTGTACGCGCCGATCGGCTTGATGGGCGGCCTGACCGGCACGCTGTTCAAGGAGTTCGCGTTGACCCTGGCTGGCGCGGTGGTGATTTCCGGCATCGTCGCGCTGACGTTGTCGCCGATCATGAGTACCCGCCTGCTGGATGCGAAAAGCAGCGAAGGCTTCATGGCCGTCAAGGCCGACCGCTTCTTCCAGTACTTGGCCCGGCGTTACGGCGCGTTGCTCGGCGGTTCGCTGGCTCGACGCTGGATCAGCCTGAGCGTGGCCCTGGTGATCTTTTTCAGCCTGCCGTTCCTGTATCGCTCGGCGCAGACCGAACTGGCACCGCTGGAAGACCAGAACATCCTGCTGACCGCCATCAAGGCGCCGCAGCATGCCAACCTCAACTACCTGGAAGCCTACGCCCACAAACTCTACGAGACGTTCAACGAGATTCCCGAGGGTTACAGCAACTGGGTGGCCAACGGTTCCGACGGGCTGTCCAACAGCGTCGGCGGGATCAACCTGGTGGACTGGGAAAAACGCGGTCGCGACGCCAACACCATTCAGCCCGACTTGCAGGCGAAGGTGAACCAGATCGAAGGCACCAGCATCTTTGTGTTCCAGATGCCGCCATTGCCGGGCTCGACCGGCGGATTGCCGGTGCAAATGGTCATTCGCAGCGATCAGGAATACCTGGCGTTGTTCAACGTGATGGACCAACTCAAGCAGGCGGCCCAGGCCAGTGGCTTGTTTGCGGTGGTGGACAGCGACCTGGACTTCAACAACCCGGTGGTGGAAATCCAGATCGACCGCGCCAAGGCCAACGCCCTGGGCATTCGCATGCAGGACATCGGCGAGACCCTCAACAGCCTGATCGGCGAGAAATACGTCAACCGGTTCTCCTTCCACGGGCGTTCCTATGACGTGATTCCGCAGTCGATTTCCGCCGACCGCCTGACCCCGGAAACCCTCAAGCTGTATTACGTGAAAGACCAGAAGGGCAACCCGGTGCCGCTGTCGACACTGGCCACCCTGAGCATGAAGGTCGAGCCTAACCGCATGACCCAGTTCAACCAGCAGAACTCCGCCACGTTCCAGGCCATTCCGGCACCGGGCGTGACCTTGGGCGATGCCGTGGGCTTCCTGCAAAAACAATCGGAAAACTTCCCGGCCGGCTTCAGTTTCGACTGGCAGTCCGATGCGCGTCAGTACGTGCAGGAAGGCAACAGCCTGGTGTTCACCTTCGGCCTGGCCCTGGTGATCATTTACCTGGTGCTGAGCGTGCAATACGAGAGCTTCCGCGACCCGTTCATCATTTTGATCAGCGTGCCGCTGTCGATCTGCGGGGCCTTGGTGCCGCTGGCGCTGGGCATGACCTCGCTGAACATCTACACCCAGATCGGCTTGATCACCTTGATCGGATTGATCAGTAAGCACGGGATCCTGATGGTCGCGTTCGCCAATGAATTGCAGCGCAAGCAAGGCATGGACCGCGTGCAAGCGATTCAACATGCCGCGCAAGTTCGCCTGCGGCCGATTCTGATGACCACCGCTGCGATGGTGGTGGGCCTGGCGCCGCTGTTGTTCGCCAGCGGAGCCGGTGCCAACAGCCGCTTCGGTCTGGGTCTGGTGATTGTGGTGGGGATGCTGATCGGCACGCTGTTCACGCTGTTCATTCTGCCGTCGGTTTACACCTTGCTGAGCTCGATCAAGCAGCCGGCTCGCGCTGTAGAAACTCACTCGGTCAGTGCGCCGCAACCCATCTGAGGAAGTTGTATGTATCGGATTACACGCTTCATGCTGGCGCCGCTGGCCGCTTCGATCCTGTTGACGGCCGGCTGTGTGAACTACGCCGGGATCGATCATCAGGGCCAGATGCTGTCGATTGACCAGGCGTCCTCGAACAGCCTGAAAGACACGCTGCCGCCCGCCAATTGGCCGCGTACCGATTGGTGGTCGTCCCTCGGCGATCCACGCCTGGGGGCCTTGATCGAAGAGGCTTACGCGAGCAACCCGGATTTGCAGGAGGTCTCGGCGCGGGTCGCCAAGGCCAATGCGTTCCTGGATTTGCGCGATGCCGAGCGCTACCCGGAAATAGACGCCTCGGCGGGTGTCACCCGTGGGCGTCTGTCGAAGTTCGAGGACTACAGTGGCGAAGGCCACAAGTACTTCACGGCGCGCAACCTGGCGGTCAATTTCAACTACAACTTTGACCTGTGGGGCGGGCAGCGCGCGGCCTGGGAATCGGCGCTCAACAGCGCCATGGCGGCGGAAGTCGACCTGCAGTCGTCGAAGCTGATTCTGACGGTCAACGTGGTCAAGGCTTACAACCAGCTGGCTTATGCCTGGCAGGTCTCGGAACTTAATCGCCGAGACCTGGCGCGCTTGAGCAAACTGGTGGAGTTGTCGGACTCACGCTACAACTCGGGGCTGGACAACCTGTCGCAACTGAAACAGGTGCAAAGCCTCAAGGCCCGTTCGGAATCGACCCTGATCGGTGCGCTGGACGATATCGAAATTGCGCGGCTGCAATTGTCCGTGCTGGTGGGCAAGGGCGTTGATCGTGCGCAAGGCATCGAGCGTCCTTCGACCTTGCAAGCCAGCGTGGTGGCGCTGCCCGCGCAACTGCCGGCGCAGTTGCTCGGGCGCCGGCCGGACATCGTCGCGGCGCGCTGGCGGGTGGAGGCCGAGAACAAGAATATCGACGCGGTCAAAACCACGTTTTATCCCAACATCAACCTGGTTGCCGCCGCGGGCACGCATGCCTTGTCCGGTGATGCGATTTTCGCCAGCGTCAGCAAGTTCTGGAACATCGCACCGACAATATCCTTGCCGATTTTCGATGCCGGGCGCTTGCGTTCCGACCTCAAGGCCGGCAACGCCGAGCTGGATGTTTCCATCGCGCACTACAACCAGGTGCTGACGTCGGCGCTGCACGAAGTTGCGATCTCGGTGACGCAATTGCGCTCCTTCGAACAGCAGATCGTGGTGCAACAGGATGCGTGCGCGATTGCCCAGTCCTCCTATGACCTTTCGCAATCGCGCTACAAGGCCGGGGAAGATACGTTCCTCGACGCGCTAAATATCGAGCAACAATTGATTCAGGACGAGATGCGCCTGGCTTACCTCAACAGCAAGCACGTCGACAGTTCGATTTCATTGATGGCAGCGCTTGGCGGCGGCTTCCAGGAGCCTGAATCACCCTTGGCGAAGAACACCGAACAGTAGCGTTCAACGGGCTGTAGCGCCCGGGGCGTTTATCGCGGGAGAAGGGATCTTTGTGTATAGTCTTACTGTTCTCGTATAGACGAATTCACGCATGACTTTTCCCGCCTATATCATCAAAGGTACCTACCTATGAACGTCCCGAATCACCCCAATCAGGACCAGATCTTGTTAGAGAATGTTCTGTCCGCGCTGGGGAGCCCGTTGCGCCTGACCGTGTTGAAGGTGTTGGCCGATGGCCAGGAACATCCCTGTGGCCGGATCCTCAAGGGCGCATCGAAGTCGACCATGACCCACCACTGGCGGGTCTTGCGCGACAGCGGCCTGATTTGGCAACGGCCGTACGGTCGGGAAAACCTCTTGTCCCTGCGCCGCGAGGACATGGACCTGCGGTTTCCCGGGCTGCTCGATTCGCTGCTCACCGCGGTCAAGTTCGATGAACAGACCGTTGATGTCATCAGCAAGCATGAAGTCACTGAAGATGCCGACGCTTGAATGCAGTTGATCCGCCGCACGTGAAGGGCAGGGCCCTTCACGGCAACCAACCGATTCACGATCACCAGGGAGGTGTGTGAGCATGGGAACGAATCATTATTGGTCATCTGGACCGTTGTCGGAGTTGACCGCGCCTGAGCATCACTGGCTGTTTTTGCCCGGCGCGCTGACCCCGCGCTTGAAAGCCATGGGCGACTATTCCATCGAAGTGCTCGAGCAGTCGCATACGCTGCTCAACCATGACGAAGCGGAAGCGCTTGATGTACCGCCGGCGTCCACCGGCTGGGTGCGCGAAGTGGTGATGAAGATCGACGGCGAGGCCTGTGTCACGGCGCGCAGCCTGACCAGTGTGCCGGCCCTGAGCGCCGATTGGGCGGAGTTGAACGGGTACGGTGGCCGACCGCTGGCGGAGATTCTCTACCGCTCCGAGCAGACCCTGCGCGAACCGTTCCAGTGTGCCTTGCTGACCCCCGGCGCGCCGTTGGCGGCGCTGTCCTATCGTTACGCGCCACACGCCAAACGGCTGCTGGCCAGACGCTCACGCTTTACGCGCAACGGCTCGGCCTTGTTGGTCAGCGAGTGTTTTCTGCCGGCGTTCTGGGCGCGGGTCTAGTTCAACATCAGGCTCGGCAACCGAGCTGGAAAAACCACCAAAACATCATCCCCCAAAAGATCATTTCCCGGCCGCTATTCATCGGGCGGCGAACCCTTGGCCGTTGGCCGGCCAAAGGGTTGTCTGCCTGAAAAGTCTCAGAGGCTGATCACCGCTTCAATCTGGCTGATGGCGGGGGTGAGAGCCAGGGCCAGTCTTTCCGCTTTCGACGTCGGGCGCATCGTGTTGCACGAGCGCAGGAACAGCGGGTCATCAAACTTCTTGCGCAAGCGCGCCAACGAACCACTGATTGCCGGTTGTTTGACGTGCAGGCGTTCGGCCGTGCGCGAAACACTTCGCTCGCGAAACAACACCAGGAAAATGATGATCAGGTTCAGGTCCAGATCCGCGAAGTTGTCTTCATTGAATAACATGGTTTCATCCCTGTCATGACCCGGTTGCGGACGAGCTGCCGGCCAGCAAAAACCGGCGGCAGTCACGCAAGTCGGGGCATCGGTTACTGATCGGGGGCCAAGCGCATTTCGTCGTTGAGACGGTAGTAATTGCGATTGAAATAGACCAGGCCTTCCTTGGCTTCGCTGTGTTTGAGTTCGAGGATTTCACAGTAAAAAATGCTGTGGGTGCCGACCTCGTCAATCTTGCTGACGCGGCAGTCCAGATTGACCAGCGCTTCTTCGATGGCCGGCGAGCCGGTGACCAGGGTCTGGCAGTTAACGCTGGAGAAGCGTTCCTGCATGGTCAGCTGACGGTTGGCGAACGCACCGGAGGTGGATTGATGGCCCCCGGTCAGCACGTTCACACAGAGCACGCCGTTGGTTTTGAAATGCTCGTGGTTGGCCGAGGCGCGATTGACGCACACCAGCAGCGTCGGCGGTGAATCCGTCACGCTGCACACGGCAGAAGCGGTGAAGCCGAAACGGCCCGCGGGGCCATCCGTTGTGACGATAGTGACGGCGCTGCCCAGCATCGCCATTGCGTTACGAAACTCCGATGAATCAACCATAGCGTCCCCTTCATTCCTTGTAGGTTATTGGAGCTGATCCGTTCTTCCTTGACCGCTGTCGCTGTGCGAAAACGGCTATCGGACAACACGTTCGCTCCGCAGCTATAGTACGTATGTTGTCGTACCTTGCAAGTTATTCCTTGTGCTTATTTTGCATTGATTAACGTACGGACAATGGCGTTCAAATTCCCTCTAAAGGGCAGTGTTTCCAGGCGTTTTGCAGGCTGTCTTCAAACTCGACCAATTGTGCGTGCCGCTGGGTCAGCGCCGCGATCTGGTCGTGGACCTCGCGCTTCTTGTCCGTGATCGCCTGCTGCGCGTCGGTCCATGCCAGCGGCTGGCCGGATTGGCCGGCGAAAATCGCCTGCAACTCCTTGAGCTTGAAACCCAGTTGCTGGGCGCACTTGATGATGCTCAGCAGATCGACGCTCTGTTGGTCATAAACCCGGTAGTTGCCCTGACGCCTCGCGGGCGGCAACAGGCCGATGGCCTCGTAGTGACGGATGCTCTTGATGGTGGTTCCCGAACGCTGCGCAGCCTGGCCGATGTACATGGAAAGTCCTTTTTTGCCGTGGGTAAACCGGGCCCATTATCGGCAGACTTATTGACTGGCGATAGCCTGGGCTCGCAACAGCCAGGCTTCGCGCTGACCGGCGCTGGAGCCCAGGATCGGGCCGAAGGTGAGCGTGCGCCGGGGTTCTATGCCACAAAACGCCAGGGTGGTTTTACGGATCTGGTGCAGCCCCGGCATGCGATAGACCCAACGGTAATACCAGGGAGGCGTGTCCATCGTCACCAGCAAATGCGCGCTGCGACCGTGCAGGAGTTTGTCGGGAAACGCCTTGCCTGCGCGGTACTTGAAGGCAAATCCGGGCAAGAACACCCGGTCGAAAAAGCCCTTGAGCAACGCCGGAATCCCGCCCCACCAGATCGGATATACCAGCGTCAGGTGTTCGGCCCACAGAATGTCAGCCTGAGCCCGGCGCAGATCGGCTTCCAGCGGTTGGACCTGTTGATAGCCTTCACGCAGCACCGGGTCGAAATCCAGCTGGCCGAGAAACAACTGCCGCACTTCGTGTCCGGCGCGCAACGCCGATTGCGCATACCGCTCGGCAAGCGCGCCGCAAAAGCTGTTGCTCGAAGGATGACCGAGAATCACCAGAATCTTCTTGCCCATCGTCTGCGTCCTTGAAGATCAAACCTCAAGGGTAAAGTCTGCCCCTCAGGGGAGAGTCAAGGCGTGCAGCAAGGCGTTGGCATAACCGGGCAACGCAGCGAAGTCCCGGGCGCACAGCAGCAGTTTGCGCTGGGCCCAGGGCTCGGTGAGGGCGATGCTTTTGAACGATTGATGCGCTGCCCCGCGTTCGACGGCGGCCAAAGGCACGATCGCCAGTCCAGCCCCTCGGGCGACCATGCGCATCACGCCATCGAAGCCGTCGGCGCGGATGCGGATCTGCATCCGCGAACCGGTATGCAGCGCCTGTTCCTCCAGGTAAACCGCCAGCGCGCTGTTGGCACTCAGTCCTACGTAATCGTGGCGCAAGGTGTCGCTGAAACTGACTTCGCCAGCGTCGGCCAAAGGGTGATTGCGGGGCAGGATCAAGACCAGCGGGTCATCGCGAAAGGGCCGGGTTTGCAGGTCGTCGGTGTCTATAGCGTCGGAGACGATACCGAGGTCTGCCGCCCCTTGGCGCACGGCGTGGGTAATGCGGGCACTGGGCAGTTCCTGCAAGTCGATGTCGAGGTTGGGATGCTCGCGCAGAAAGTCCGCAAGCAACTCCGGCAGGTATTCAGTGATCGCCGTGGTGTTGCACAAAAGCCGCACCTGGCCTTTGACCCCTTTGGCGTAGTCGGCGAGATCCTGTTGCATGCGCTCGGCCTGTTGCAGCAGCACCCTGGCGTGTTGCGCCAGTGCCTTGCCGGCGGGCGTGGGCGTGACGCCGCGGCGATTCCTTTGGAGAAACGCGATACCCAGCGAGGCCTCCATGGCGCGGATGCGGGCACTGGCGGCAGCCAGGGACAGATGCGTGCGGCCGGCGCCGGCGGTGATGTTGCCGGTGTCGAGGATGTTCAGGTAAAGGTGCAGGTCGGTGAGGTCGAAGTGCATAGGGATTCCACAAGATCGTTCCCACGTTCCGCGTGGGAATGCCTCACTGGACGCTCCGCATCCGCTTCGGCAAGTGACGCGGTGCGTCACGGGCTGCGTTCCCGCGCAGAGCGTGGGAGCGATCGAGCCTCCGTCATATCAAGAGGCACCCTCAGTATATGGCAGATTTTCAAGCCAACCGTTCAGGCGCAGGATTGCCCCATGAATACTCTCGCCGCGTTCTACCAAAACCTCGGTCTGGCCTTGTCTGTGCTGGTCATCGCCACCTTCCTGCTCGCCGGCATGATCAAGGGCGTGATCGGCCTCGGCCTGCCGACCATCGCCATGGGCTTGCTCGGTCTGGCTATGGCGCCGTCGCAGGCTGCCGCGCTGCTGATCATTCCGGCGACCCTGACCAACGTCTGGCAACTGGCCTTCGGCGGGCATTTGCAAGGACTGATCAAACGCTTGTGGCCGATGCTGCTGGCGATTTTCATCGGCACTGGCGCCGGCACGTTGTGGATCGGCATGGCCGGTGGGCATTGGGTGGTGCGGGGATTGGGGGCGGCGTTGTTGCTGTACGCCTTGAGCGGACTGTTCCTGCCAACGTTGCGCGTGGGCAGTCGCACCGAGCGTTGGCTCGGCCCGGTCTGCGGCGTACTGACGGGAGTCATCACCTCGGCCACCGGCGTGTTTGTGATTCCGGCGGTGCCTTATCTGCAAGCACTGGGCTTGAACAAGGATGAACTGGTGCAGGCGCTGGGGCTGTCGTTCACCGTCTCGACCCTGGCGCTGGCTGCCGGCCTGTTCTGGCGCGGTGCCCTCGGCGGTGGCGAGTTGAGTGCCTCGCTGTTGGCGCTGATCCCGGCGGTGCTCGGCATGTTGCTCGGGCAATGGTTGCGTCAGCGGATCAGCGCCGTGCTATTCAAGCGGGTGTTCTTCATCGGCCTCGGTGTACTCGGCGGCCACTTGCTGATCAGCGGCTAGCCGACGACGGGCTGAGCATGTTGATGGCGCGGATATCGAAATCCCGCTCCAGGTAGTCCATGCGCTGATCGCGGAACTGCTTCATGTGCGGCAGGTTCGAGTGCACGTCCAGATGCGCCTGGGATTCCCAGATTTCATAAAAGATAAACAGCGTCGGGTCCTGCTGGTCGCGCAGCATGTGGTATTCGATGCAACCGGGTTCGGCGCGGCTCGGCTCGACATAGGCGCGAAACAGCGCTTCAAAGGCCTCGGCTTTTTCCGGGCGGGTCTTGGCGTGCAGGATGAAGCCTTGTACATCACTCATCGAAAAAATCCCTCGAATTAACAATCGGCGCAAGTCTATGGCAACAATCGCCTGTCGATTCGTGCGTTTTGGTCAAATGAATTTTGTGAGTTTGGCGCTTATTCCGCGCGAGGCGGATCGTTACTCTGCCGCCATCGAATTCCAACCTTCCGAGACCTCCCATGAAAAAAGTGCTCTTGCTCAATGGCGGCAAAAAGTTCGCCCACTCCGATGGCCGCTACAACGCCACCCTGCACGATGCCGCGCTGAGCGTGCTGGATCGCGGTGGCCTGGACGTGAAGACCACGTTTATCGACGAGGGCTATGACCTCGCGGAAGAAGTCGCCAAGTTTGTCTGGGCCGACGTGATCATTTATCAGATGCCGGGCTGGTGGATGGGCGCGCCGTGGACCGTGAAAAAGTACATCGACGAAGTCTTCACTGAAGGCCACGGCAGCCTCTACGCCAGCGACGGTCGCACCCGTTCCGATGCGTCGCAAAAGTACGGCAGCGGTGGTTTGTTGCAGGGCAAGCAATACATGTTGTCCCTGACCTGGAACGCGCCGCAGCAAGCCTTCGACGACCCGACCGACTTCTTCGAAGCCAAGGGCGTGGACGCGGTGTACTTCCCGTTCCACAAGGCCAACACCTTCCTCGGCATGACCGGTTTGCCGACCTTCCTGTGCGTGGATGTGATGAAACGCCCGGACATCGAAGGGGATGTGAAGCGCTATGAGCAGCATTTGGCTGAGGTGTTTGGCCTGTCTGTTTAAGTTTTCCGGCTACTATCCGTCGCAACGGCGGGAAAGATCGCAGCTCGCGGCAGATCGCGTACACCCGGTGGTTCAGGGGGACGCAATCCTTGTAGGAGCTGCCGAAGGCTGCGATCTTGGCGATTCATGCCACGCCGATTCGCAAAGAGGACCCACGTGAAAGCCAGATCCGATGAATTGCAGATCTTCGTCTGCGTGATTGAATGCGGGTCGATTTCCGCTGCGGCCGAGCAGGTCGGGCAAACGCCTTCGGCAGTCAGCCGCACGTTGTCGCGCCTGGAAGCCAAGCTCGACACCACGCTGATCAACCGCACCACCCGGCGCATGGACCTGACCGAGGAGGGCAAGTATTTCTTCGAACACGCCAAGCTGATTCTCGATCAGATGGACGAACTCGAAGAACGCCTCAACTCCCGCCAGCAAACCCCGTCCGGACGCCTGCGCATCAATGCCGCATCACCGTTCATGCTGCACGCCATCGTGCCGTACATCGATGAGTTCCGCCGGCTCTACCCGGACATCCAGCTCGAACTCAACAGCAACGACCTGATCATTGACCTGCTGGAACAAAGCACCGACATCGCCATCCGCATCGGCGCGCTGGCCGACTCGACCTTGCACGCGCGTTCCCTGGGTTGCAGTCCGCTGCACATCGTCGCCAGCCCGGCGTATCTCGAGCAACACGGCATACCCGTTGCCGTTGCCGAACTCAACGACCACACGCTGCTCGGCTTTACCCAGAATGAAGGCCTCAACCAGTGGCCGCTGCGCCATGTGCACGGTGATCGCTGGCCGATCAATGCGGCGATCAACGCCTCCAGCGGCGAGACCGTGCGGCAGCTGGCGCTGGAAGGCCAAGGCATCGCCTGTCTGTCGGATTTCATGACTCATGCGGACATCCGCGCCGGGCGCCTGAAGGAAGTGCTGGCGGATTTCAACAGCGGTTATCGCCAGCCAATCAACGCCGTGTACTACCGCAACTCGCAACTGGCCCTGCGCATCCAGTGCTTCCTGGACTTCATCCAGAGCAAATTGGCGGTGTATGCGAATTCTGATTTCAAAGGCTGATTCGTGATCCCTGCGCAAGAGTGAATTGGGCCAGCGGGGATTTTTCGACACGGATCGGTCGTTGATACTCGTTGCATCACTTATTCACGCAGGGAGTTTCTCCATGAACGTATTCGTTACCGGCGCTGCCGGTTTTATCGGCGGCTCCATCGCCACGGGTCTGGTCCAGGCCGGCCATCACGTTACCGGTTTGGTACGCAGTGCCGAACAAGCCAATGAACTGACCGCGCTGGGCATTACGCCAGTGATCGGCACCCTCGATGACAGCGCCTTGCTGGCCGAGCAGGCCCGTGCCGCCGACGCCGTGATCAACGCCGCCAGCAGCGACCATCGCGCCGCAGTAGAAGCCCTGCTCGATGCATTGCGCGGTTCCAACAAAGTGTTCCTGCACACCAGCGGTTCGAGCATCGTCGGCGATGCGTCGGGCGGCAAATCCAGCGACGTCATCTACTACGAAGACAGCCTGCCGGCACCCACCGTCGACAAGGCCGCCCGCGTGGCCATCGACAACCTGATCCTCGCCGCCGCGAAGGACGGGGTGAACTCGGCCGTCATCTGCAACACCCTGATCTACGGCCACAGCCTGGGCGTCAAGCGCGACAGCGTGCAGTTGCCGCGCCTGCTCAAACAAGCGCAAAAAAGTGGTGTGGTGCGCCACGTCGGCACTGGCCAGAACATCTGGTCCAACGTGCACATCGAAGACGTCGTAGCGCTGTACCTGCTGGCGCTGACCAACAACGTCCCGGGCACGTTCTACTTCGTCGAAAGCGGCGAGTCTTCGTTCATCGACATGACCACCGCCATGGCACAAGCGCTGAATTTGGGCCAGCCGCAAGATTGGCCGCTCAAGGATGCCGAGGCCGAGTGGGGTTATGAAATGGCCAACTATGGCCTGGGTTCGAACAGCCGGGTGCGCGGCAAACATGCCCGTGAACAGCTGGGCTGGGCGCCGAAACGGACTTCGGTGACCGAGTGGATCCTCCACGAAATGGTCTGATCTAACTGCTGGCTAATACATGGCCCGCCGACGAGCAATACGCTTGTCGGCGGGTTTTTTGTGTCTGGCTAATCAAACTATTTTTCTGCTGCTGAAATCCCCGTAAACAGGGGAGTTCACGAAGGTATTTAATTTTTAGTTTATATCTCATGAGGTCATTCAGATATTTCTTACTAGGCTGTCACCCGGATAAACATAATTAAAGCCAATGGCAATAAATAATCTCTTTGCCTTCTCGTAAAGGCATATCCCGAGCGAATCGTCTGACTTCGCCGCTTCAAAATTTATGACGTTCGGCATTGATGCCTTAATCCGTTCATAAGCCCAGGCTAGAGCGCTGCGCTCATCGAGCGTAGGCACAGTCATCACTGAAATTGGCAAGAACAAGGAGCAGTTATGATCATTTTAGGCATTACTAACAATGATTTGTCGGGCGCCTGCCTGGTACGTGATGGCCTGATTCTTTCGGCGGTCAGTGAAGAGCGATTCACTCGCATAAAAGATCACAAGGTATGGCCGACCAAGTCCATAGAGTTTGTACTTGGCCAGGCGGGGCTATCACTCGAAGATGTCAATTATGTTGCCTATGGATGGAATGCCGGTTTCAGTGCCGATAAACACCTTGAGTTGTACTTTGATCGCATCGTTGAAGAAGTCAGGAATAATCCGCAAGGGCTGGCACAATTCCGACAACGTATAACGGATGAAGTAAAAAACGATAAAGAAAAAAGAACCGAGTTTGACGAATTTATTACCGCCAATGATTTGACCGGCAAGGCTTATTATATTGACCATCATGAATGCCATGCCCTCGGCGCCTATGTCTGCTCACCGTTTGACGAGGCGTTGACCCTGACCTGCGACGGCCGCGGTGATTTCCAGTCCTTGACCGTGACCTGGTACAGCCCCAGCGAAACCAGCGTGTTACAGCGCGAAACCAGCGTCGACAGCTTGGGTTATTTCTACGGTCGGATCACCCACTTGCTCGGTTACAAACCCAATCGACATGAAGGCAAAGTCACGGGCCTCGCTGCCTTTGGCGATCCGCAAAAGCTGCTGGGGGTGATGCAGCAAATGATCCGTTTCGAAGACGGGCGCATCAAGGCCTGCTGCGGCGACCTGTTCCTGCCTTCCTACAACCACTACAGCGAACCGTTGGAAACCCTGTTCGCCCGGGAAACCCCCGAAGACATCGCCGCCGCTGTGCAACGCCACACCGAAGACCTGCTGGTGGCGACGGTTACCCATCACCTCGCGCAAAAAGGCAGCACCAATCTGTGCCTGGCCGGTGGCGTGTTCGGTAATGTGAAACTCAATCAGCGCCTGCGCGAAATTCCCGGGGTGAAAAACGTCTACGTGTTGCCGTGCATGGGCGACGGTGGCCTGGCATTGGCGGCGGCGGTCGGGGCGGCGTACCTGGAAAACGGCACTCGCTTCAAGAACCCGGCGATGACCCTCGGGCCGGAATCGCGCAGTGTTTCGCAGAACATCAACCTGATCACTCGCGACTACCCCGAACTCGGCTACCACACGCCGTCGAACATCATCGAGGTCCTGACCGAGGCGCTGCTGGAGAATCAGGTGCTGGGCATGTTCAAGGGCAAGATGGAATTCGGCCCGCGTTCGCTGTGCAACCGCAGCATCGTCTATCACGCCCAGGATGCCGAGGTGAACGATTGGCTGAACAAGCGCATGCACCGCACCGAATTCATGCCGTTCGGCCCGGTCACGGCCATTGAGCAGGCCGCAGCGTGCTACGTCGGCTGGGATGAGGAGCAGGTCGCGGCAGACACCATGACCATGACCTACGATTGTCATCCGCAGTTTCGCGAGGCCAGCCCAGCGGTGGTGCACATCGACGGCACCGCGCGACCGCAGATCATCCGCCCGCAAGGCGACGGGTTCATGCATCGCCTGTTGAACGCCTGGCATGACAAGACCGGCCAGGCCGCCCTGATCAACACCTCGTTCAACCGGCATGAAGAACCGATAGTGTGTTCATCCCAAGACGCACTGGATGCGTTGAAAGACGGCATGGTCGATCTGGTGGTGATGAGTGAAGCGCTGATTGTCTGGCGCAAAGGCAAAAACAGCTTCACCCAACAACGCTTCGAATAAGGGATCGTTTTCAGGGCTCCAGTGGAGCCCTGCTCTGGAGCATTGAGCGTATGGTTGACGAATGTATTTGATCTTTTTCGGGTTCTTTGCGGCAGAGGGGATTATCTATCCGTTCTGGCCGACCTGGCTGGATTCCCTGGGATTCAGCGCCAGCCAGATAGGCCTGCTGATTGCGGCGGCTTATTGGCCCCAGGTGTTTACCGGGGTATTTATCACTTACGTGGCCGACTGGCGCGTGGACCAACTGCGTCTCGCGGCTTTTCTCGGTTTCTCGGCGGCGTTCTGTACGTTGCTGTTCTATTTCATGCCGGCGCACCTGTGGATATTCGTGTGCCTGAGCGTGCTGTTTGGCGGGCTGTGGATGGTGGTGTTGCCCCTGTCCGAGTCCTATCTGCTCAAGCGTGACAAGCAAGCCTTGCAGAACTACGGCTGGGTGCGGGCGGTGGGTTCTTCGGCCTTTATCCTGACCTCGACCCTCGGCGGTTTGTTGTTCGCGCACTACAGCCAGTCCTGGGTGCCGATCGTGATTGCGGCGAGCATGTTGTTCACCGCGCTGGCGTGTTTGCGCTTGAAGCATCAAGTGTCCAGGGCGCATTTGCAGCCGGCCAGCCGCACGATTAAACGACCGGACTGGAAGGCGCTGTTTGCACATAAAAGTCTGCTGATCGCGATTGCCGCCGCCAGTTTTATCCAACTGAGCCACACCTTGTACTTTTCCACAGCGTCGATTGGCTGGGGCGTGAAAGGCTACTCTTCGGCCTACATCGGCGCGTTCTGGTCGGTGGCGGTGCTGGCGGAAATCACCTATTTCGCGCTCTCCAATAAAGTCCTGTCGTTCTGTTCGCCGTTGTCGATCGTGATCTTTTCCAGCGTCTGTGCAGCGTTACGCTGGGCGTTGTTTTCCAACAGTGATGCGGTGTCGGTAATTCTGCTGGGGCAGTGTCTGCACGCCCTGAGTTTTGCCGCGTATCACTCGGCGATCATGCGGTTTATCCGTGACCATGCGCCGCAAGACATTCAGGTCTTTACTCAGGGCGTCTATTACTCCCTGGCGGTTGCGCTGCCCATGGGCCTGGCCACGCCTTTTGCCGGCTATCTGTACGAAACGCAGCCGCAGTGGTCCTACTACGTGATGGCGCTGTTTGCCTTGATCGGCACAGTGCTGGCGTTTATTGCTCATCAGAAGATGCGAAGTTCAACTCATGACACAACGAACGTTTACAGCCGTCTGCTTTGATATGGATGGCGTGCTTATCCAGTCCCGCGACGTCATCGAATTCGCCTGGACCAGCGTCGCGGGGCGCTACGGCGTGGCCGTGGACCCGGCGTTTATCACCGAACACATTCACGGCCGCCCGGGCGGTCATACCATGCAGGCGCTGTTCGGTCAGTTTGACGAGGAACAGCGCGTGGCGATCAAGCAGGAAGTGGATGCCGTCGAGCAGGTGTCAACCTGTGCGCTGGTGCCGGGAGTGGCCACGTTTATCGCCCAACTGAAGGAGTGCGCGGTGCCCATGGCCCTGGTCACCAGCAGTTGGCGTGCGCGAGTCGACAACGTCTTGCAGCAACATAATCTGACCGCAGTGTTCGACAGCATCATCTGCCGCGACGACGTGCGCAGTGGCAAGCCGGCGCCAGATGCCTATCGTTTGGCGGCGGCACAACTGGAGCGCCAAAGCGATGAATGCCTGGTGTTCGAAGACTCGGTCAGCGGCGTGCAGTCGGCGATCAGCAGCGGTGCGCTGTGTGTCGGCATCGGCGATGATTCGACGTTGACCGATCACGGCGCGGCGCGGGTGTATGCGGATTTCACCGCGCTGCCGGTCGCGCTGACCGATCTGGGGCCTCACGTCTTTGGCAATAGCGGTCTGTTCATCAGTGGGCGGGTTGCCCAGAGGTTCGCCCGCTCATGACGCCGACCCTGCAGCACGCCACTGTCCTGTGGGACTTCCTCGGGGCCGGGCGCCAGCACCAGGCTTGCGAACTGATCGTGGTCTGTGGCTCCTACGATTTGCGGGTTTGCGATTACGCCTGCGAACTGCTGAAAAAAGGCATCGCCCCGCATCTGCTGTTCACCGGCAATACCGGCAACTGGACGAAGCATTTGTGGGAGCGCACCGAAGCCGATATTTTTGCGCAACGGGCCCTGGCGCTTGGGGTGACGACGGATCAATTCACCCTGGAACCGCGCGCCACCAACTTTGCCGAGAACATCGCATTCGCCAAGGCGCTGTTTCCTCAGGTGCGTCGCGCGACGTTCCTGACCAAGCCGAATTCGATCCGCCGTGTGGCCTTGACCTTGCCTGTCCAATGGCCCGAACTGCAGGCTTGGGTGGATGCGCCGTCGTTCAGTTTTCCGGGGGAGATCAGCAACCTGATCGGGGTGCTGGGGCTGATCGACGAAATGGTCGGGGATGTGCACCGCATCATGGTTTACCCTGCGCTGGGCTTCCAGGCCGAGCAGGTGATTCCCGACGAGGTCCAGGTCGCCTGGCGTTACCTGGTGGAGCAAGGGTTCGATCACCATTTGATCAAGGGCAGGAGTTGAGGCCTGGAGACTGACATGCTGTACGACACGCTGATTCGCAACGCCCTGGTTATCGACGGCAGCAACACGCCCGGTTATCCCGCTGACGTGGCGATCCTGAACGGCCGCATCGAGCGCATCGGCGACTTGCACGACGCGCGCGCCGCGGATGAAATTGACGCCGCTGGCCGGGTGCTCGCGCCGGGTTTTATCGATGTGCACACCCACGACGACACCGTGGTGATCCGCCAGCCGCAGATGCTGCCCAAGCTCAGCCAGGGCGTGACCACGGTGATCGTCGGCAACTGCGGGATCAGTGCCTCGCCGGTCAGTTTGCGCGGCGATCCGCCGGACCCGATGAACCTGCTCGGCACACGTGCTGCGTTTGTTTATCCGACGTTCCGCGACTACCGCGCCGCTGTCGAAGCAGCGAACACCACGCTGAATGTGGCGGCGCTGGTTGGCCACACCGCGCTGCGCAGCAATCACCTTGATGACTTGTTTCGTACTGCCACTGCGCAGGAAATCAGCGCGATGCGCGAGCAATTGCGCGAGAGCCTGGAGGCGGGCGCACTGGGGTTATCCACCGGCCTGGCCTATGCCAGCGCGTTTTCGGCGTCCACTGACGAAGTGATGCAACTGACCGAAGAGCTGAGCGCTTTCGGCGCGGTCTACACCACCCATTTGCGCAGTGAATTCGAACCGGTGCTGGAGGCCATGGACGAAGCGTTCCAGATCGGCCGACACGCGAAAGCCCCGGTCATCGTGTCCCACCTCAAATGTGCCGGTGTCGGCAACTGGGGTCGCAGTCCGCAACTGTTGGCGTCCCTTGAGCACGCGGCAAAAACCCATCCGGTGGGCTGCGATTGTTATCCCTACGCGGCGAGTTCCTCGACCCTGGACCTCAAGCAAGTCACCGATGCCCACCGCATCACCATCACCTGGTCCACGCCGCATCCTGAAGTGAGCGGCCGCGATCTGCTCGACATCGCCGCCGAGTGGGGCATGCCACTGCTCGACGCCGCCCGCCGCCTGCAACCGGCCGGTGCGGTGTATTACGGGATGGACGAGGCGGATGTGCGGCGGATCCTCGCCCATCCGTTGTCGATGGTCGGCTCCGACGGATTGCCGGAAGACCCGTTTCCCCATCCGCGTTTGTGGGGCGCATTCCCGCGGGTGCTCGGGCATTTCAGTCGTGATGTCGGACTGTTTGCGCTGCACACCGCCGTGCACAAGATGACCGGGTTGTCGGCGGCGCGTTTCGGCTTGAAGGAACGCGGTGAAATTCGTGAAGGGCATTGGGCGGATCTGGTGTTGTTTGATCCATTGACCATTCGCGACGTGGCGGATTTCCATGACCCGCAGCGGGCGGCGGAAGGGATTGATGGGGTTTGGGTCAATGGTGTGTTGAGTTACAGCGAAGGCCAGGCGAACGGTAAAAGGGAAGGGCGGTTTCTGGCGCGGGAAGGGGATTTGCGCGACGGTTTCCGGTAAACATTCCGAGAGCCGTATCACAGTGATGGCACTGTGCAATTAAAGAATCCTCGCGCCAAGCCGAAGCGCTGACATCCAGCCCAGCTACACTGGGCCTTTTCAACCAGGGAGCAACCCATGAGCTTCGGCAAAACTACACCGATCCTGCGGATTTTCGACGAGCGCAAAGCCGTGGAGTTTTACGTCGACTTCCTGGGCTTCAAGATCGACTGGCAGCATCGTTTCGAAGCCAATTTCCCGTTGTACCTGCAAGTCTCCCGGGGCGAATGCGTGCTGCACCTGTCCGAGCATCATGGCGATGCCACGCCGGGTTCGGCATTGCGCATCGAGACCGATGAACTGGAAGCCTTCCAGCAGCAACTGAGCGCCAAGGACTACACCTACGCCAAACCGCAGATCCAGGCGACGCCATGGGGCAGTCAGGACCTGACCGTGACCGATCCGTTCGGCAATCGGTTGGTGTTTACCAATGCGATTTGTGTGTGAGTTTCAGCCTTCGTCCGGCGCGCGGTGGGTCTGGCGAAACTCGCCGGGCGGCATCCCGCGCCGGCTCTTGAACGTACGGTGAAACGAGCGCGGTTCGGTGAAGCCCAAGTACTGGGCAATGTCCTGAATCGGCAAGGTGCTGTTGAGCAAATAATGCTCGGCCAGCTCCTGGCGCAGGTCATCGAGGATCTGCTGGTAAGACGTGCCAGCCTGATGCAACTGGCGTTGCAGGGTTCGCACAGACACGGCGCACTGCTCGGCCACCTGCTCTTTGCGCGGCAACCCTTCCTTGAGCAACTGGCGCAGGATGCTTTTGACCCGCTGCTCCAGTGACGCGTCCTCCAGCGTGGCCATTAATCCCAGGGCATGTTCTTCCAGGGTGCGCAGCAATTGCGGATCGGCCTGGCGCAACGGCAGCTGCAAATACGGCAACGGCACAATCAGGGCCGAATAAGGCTGGTCGAACAGCACCGGGCAGTCGAAGAACTGTTCATATTGCGCCTGCGTCGTGTCGGCCGGTCGCGAATGTTCGAACCAGACGGCAGCCGGCGACAGCTGGGTATCGGCAATCCAGCGCGCGTATTGCAGCCAGGAACCGAGCACGTTTTCCACCAGGTGCCGGCGGATTCGCGGCCGTTGATGACGGCAGGTCCAGATCAGGTGTACATGGCTGTCCTGCACCTCGGCGCGGCTGACCCCCATGTCCCCCACCAGTTTTTCGAACGGCATGATGCGGCTCATGGCATCGCCCAGGGTCGCGCAGTTCATGGTGATGTAACCCAGCACGCTCCAGGAGTTGGGCAACACAAAACGCGCGGCGTTGAGGCCGAATAACGGATCGCCCGAATGTTCGCAGAAATAATCGAGCAATCGTTCATGGGTTTCGCCCGGCAATCGCAGGCTGTTGTCGCTCAACTGCTGCGCCTGCAACCCGGCCGCCGCCAACGCCGGCTCGATGGCCACGCCCAGTTGTTCGGCATGGCGCACGTATTTGAGCAGCGGAGGGACCGAGGTGAAGCCCAGGGATTGCATGATCGTAGTCCTTTGATCAAAGCCCGCGTGCGCGGATCAATGCGCTGAAAGGTAAGTTGAAACCACAGCTAAAGTAAATGGCTGAGGTTTACGCGACGTTTGACTCAATTGGCTACTCGAACTGGCCGGATGCGACCGTGACACTTTTCGGCAGCTGACTAGTATGGGCTCCTGAAATATCACTGATCAGAACCGCAAAAGGACACACGCATGCGACGCTGGAACGGCTGGGGAGATGCAACCACGGTGGTCGAGCTGCCGGCTCAGGGCGCGGGATTTCTCGCGCAACGGCTCGGTGCCGGTCGCGCGCTGCCCGATGCAACGCTCGAGACGGCATTGGCCCGCGTGCCGGCCTCACGGTTGGCGGAACACCCCTCGTACAGCGTGACGGCGCAGGATCGTCTGTTGCATGCGCGGGGTCAGAGCCTGCCCGACTGGCTGGCGTTGCGTGAAGGGGCGCCGGGGATTTATCCCGACGCCGTGGCCTTCCCCGAAAGCGCGGAACAGATTCGTCAGTTGCTGGCGCTGGCCCAAGCGCAGGACCTGTGCCTGATTCCCTATGGTGGCGGCACCTCGGTGGCCGGGCACATCAATCCACCGAGTTCCACGCGGCCGGTGGTGACGGTGTCCCTGGCGCGCATGAATCGCCTGCTGGACCTCGACGAACAGAGCCTGCTGGCAACCTTCGGGCCGGGCGCGACGGGGCCGCAGGTGGAAAGTCAGCTGCGCGCCCGTGGTTTCACCCTCGGCCATTTCCCGCAGTCGTGGGAACTGTCGACTTTGGGCGGTTGGGTGGCCAGCCGCTCCAGCGGCCAGCAATCGCTGCGTTATGGACGAATCGAGCAATTGTTCGCCGGTGGCACCCTGGAAACCTTTGCCGGACCTTTGGAAATTCCCACGTTCCCGGCCTCGGCCGCCGGTCCCGATCTGCGTGAAGTAGTGCTGGGTTGTGAAGGCCGATTCGGGATCATTTCCGAGGTCAAGGTGCGGGTCAGCGCACTGCCGGCCGATGAGCGTTTCTATGGGGTGTTTCTGCCCGATTGGCCGCAGGCGCTGCGCGCTATCCGCCAGTTGGCCCAGGCCCGCGTGCCGCTGTCGATGCTGCGCTTGTCCAACGCCGTGGAAACTGAAACCCAGTTGGCGCTGGCCGGTCATCCACAGCAGATTGCCTGGCTGGAAAAGTACCTGGCCCTGCGTGGCGCCGGGGTAGGCAAATGCCTGCTGACGTTCGGCGTGACCGGCAATCGCCGGCAAAATGCGCTGTCCCTGAGCCAGGCCCGGCAGCACCTGAAAGCCTTCGGCGGCGTGTTCACCGGCACCTTGCTCGGCAAGAAGTGGGCGCAGAACCGCTTCCGTTTTCCCTACCTGCGCGAGAACCTGTGGAACGCCGGTTACGTGGTCGACACCCTGGAAACCGCCACCGACTGGAGCAACGTCGACAACCTGCTGAGCCTGGTTGAAAACAGCCTGCGCGACGCCTTGGCCGCGGAAGGCGAGAAGGTGCATGTGTTCACGCACCTGTCCCATGTCTATGGCGAAGGGTCGAGCATCTACACCACGTACGTGTTCCGTCCAGCAGCGGACTACGCCGCCACCCTCACTCGCTGGCAGGCGCTCAAACAGGCGGCCAGCCAGACCATCGTCGACAACCACGGCACCATCAGTCACCAACATGGCGTCGGCAAGGACCATGCGCCGTACCTGCTGCGGGAAAAGGGCGCGCTGGCGATGGACACCTTGCACGCGCTGAGCCGGCATTTCGATCCGGCCGGGCGCTTGAACCCCGGCACGCTGTTGCAGGAGTGACGGCCATGAGCCTCGACTGGAACGCGGCGTGGCGCCAGCAGATATTACCGACGCTGGCGGCTGAAACCTGGGACCTGATCGTCATCGGCGGCGGCATCAGCGGCGCCGGCATTCTGCGCGAAGCGGCACGGCGGGGCTGGCGTTGCCTGCTGCTGGAGCAGCGCGATTTTGCCTGGGGCACGTCCAGCCGTTCCTCGAAAATGGTCCATGGCGGCTTGCGTTACATCGCCAAGGGCCAGTGGCGCCTGACCCGCGATTCGGTCCGCGAACGCCAGCGCCTGCTCGACGAAGCGCCGGGCCTGGTGGAGCCGATGAGTTTCCTGATGCCGCATTACCGTGGCGGCTTTCCCGGCCCACGCGTGCTGGACGGTTTGTTGAGCGTCTATGACGCACTGGCCGGGCGACGCAGTCATCGCTTCCATGACCCGCAAGAGCTGGGGTATCTCGCGCCGGGGCTGAAGCAAAATGACCTGCTGGGCGGCACCTGTTTTGTCGATGCCCTGACCGATGACGCGCGCCTGGTGATGCGGGTTTTGGGCGAGGCGCGGGCCGACGGCGCCGTGGTGCTCAACGGCATGCGTGTGCAGCAATTGCTGCGGGAAGAGGGGCGGGTATGCGGGGTTGATGTCGAGGACGGCGAGGGCGGTGCGTCGCTGCGCTTGCGTTGTGCGGTGTTGGCCGTGGCCACTGGCGCCTGGGCCGAACGCTTGCGCCCGTCCGCTGCCCCGCGTCAGTTGCGCCCGTTGCGCGGCAGTCATTTGTTGCTGCCGGGCTGGCGACTGCCCGTGGCGCAGGCCTTCACCTTCCTGCACGAGCGCGACCGTCGGCCGGTGTTTGTTTTCCCTTGGGAAGGCGCCACGGTGGTCGGCACCACGGACCTCGATCACCAGGACGATCTGGACCAGAGCGCGAGCATCAGTGCCGAGGAACTGGACTATCTGCTGGCCGCTTGCGCCCAGCAGTTCCCCGATGCCGGCGTGGTCGCCGCCGATGTGTTGTCGACCTGGTCGGGCGTACGTCCGGTGGTCGGAAGCGCTGCGGGTGAGCACCAGGGCAAACCGTCCAGTGAAACCCGCGAGCATGTGCTGTGGCTGGAACCCGGCTGCGTGACCCTGGCCGGCGGCAAGCTGACGACCTTTCGCCCGCAGGCCATCGAAGTGCTCAAGGCCTGCGCGAGCATGCTCGGGCGCGCCTTCAATGATGACGGCGCGCCGGTGTTTGCCGCCGTGCCGCCACTGGCGATTGCCGGGCTCACTGGCAGCCAATGGCGGCGCCTGGCCGGACGCCATGGCCGTGACCTGCCGAGGCTGGCGCAACTGATCGCCGAATTGGGCCATGACCGCGTTGGCGCCACGGACACCTTGTGGGCGGAACTGGCCTTTGCCTGCGACACGGAAATGGTCCTGCACCTGGATGACCTGCTGCTGCGGCGCACCCGTCTGGGGTTGTTGCTGCCGCATGGCGGCGAGAATTATTTTGCGGCCATACGCCGACTGTGCCAGCCGCGCCTGGGCTGGGACGATGCGCATTGGCAGCAGGAACAACAGCGTTACCAAGCGTTGTGGCAGCGCCATCATGGTTTGCCATAGATCTCGCTTGTCGCCGTTGTAGCAGCCGTAGCAGCTGTCGAGTGAAACGAGGCTGCGTCTGTCCCCGCCCGGACGATTACGAGGACTTCGTCCTCAAACGCTGCCTCGCTCCGCTCGACAGCTGCTACAGGTTTCTAGTGTGTTTTTCAGATTGAAGATAAGCGCCGTCCCATTGAAGAGAGCTCCATGGATAACCACCCGAACAAGCGTTACCTGCTGGCGATCGACAATGGCACCCAGAGCGTGCGTGCGCTGCTCTTCGACTTGCAGGGCAATCTGCTGGGCAAAGGCAAGGTCGAGTTGCAGGCCTATTACTCGACACAACCTGGCTGGGCCGAGCAGGATCCTGAATATTACTGGGCGAAACTGGGGGAGGCCTGTCAGCAGTTATGGCAGCAAACCGGCATTGACCGTGCACAGATTGCCGGCGTGTCCCTGACCACCCAGCGCGGCACCGTGATCAACGTCGATGCCCAGGGCAAGCCGCTGCGCCCGGCGATCCTGTGGCTCGATCAACGCCAGGCCGAAGTCGAAGGCCGGATCAAGGGACCGTGGGGCTGGCTGTTCAAACTGGTCGGCGCGAAAGCTACCGTGGATTATTTTCGCGCGCAGGCCGAGGCCAACTGGATTGCGCGTCACCAGCCTGAAGTGTGGGCGGCGACCGACAAGTTCTTGCTGCTCTCGGGGTTCCTGACCCATCGCCTGTGCGGGCGTTTTGTCGACTCGGTGGGTTGTTGCGTCGGCTACTTGCCGTTCGACTTCAAACGGCTGCGTTGGGCCGCTCGCTCCGACTGGAAATGGCAGGCGCTGGCCGTGCGTCCCGAGCAATTGCCTACGCTGCACAAACCCGGTGAAACCCTGGGCCACATCAGCGCCGAAGCCAGCCGCCACACCGGCATTCCCGAGGGCTTGCCGCTGATCGCCGCCGGTGCTGACAAAGCCTGCGAAGTTGTGGGTTCCGGCGTGGTCGACGCCGACACGGTGTGCCTGTCCTACGGCACCACGGCGACGATCACCAGCACCCGCTCGCGTTACCTGGAAATCGTCCCGTTGATTCCGCCGTACCCGTCTGCGGTGCCGGATCAATACAACTGCGAGGTGATGATTTATCGCGGCTACTGGATGGTCAGCTGGTTCAAGAACGAGTTCGGCCTGCGGGAAATGCAGCAGGCCAAAGCGCAGGGCATTGAGCCCGAGCAGCTGTTTGATGCGCTGGTCAATGCGGTGCCGCCGGGCTCCATGGGACTGATGCTGCAACCCTACTGGTCGCCTGGTATCCGCGAGCCGGGCGTGGAGGCCAAAGGCGCGATGATCGGCTTTGGCGACGTGCATACCCGCGCGCATATTTATCGGGCGATCCTCGAAGGTTTGGCGTATGCCTTGCGCCAGGGTTTGCAGAGTATCGAGCTGCGTTCGAAGGTCTCGATCAAGCGCTTGCGCGTCGCCGGTGGTGGCTCCCAGAGCGATGCGGCGATGCAGCTTACGGCGGACATTTTCGGCCTGCCGGCCGAGCGTCCGCATGTCTACGAAGCGTCCGGTCTGGGCGCGGCCATTTGCTGCGCGGTGGGGCTTGGGTTGTACGCGGATTTTCCTGCGGCGATCGCCGCCATGACCCGGGTCGGCGCGGTGTTCATGCCGCAGCCCGAGGCGCAGCAGGTCTATGAGCGACTGTACAAGGAGGTCTACCTGCGCATGTATCGCCAGCTCAAGCCGTTGTACCAAAGCATTCGCAAAATCACCGGTTACCCGGCCTGACGTTTGCTTCGCGTACAACGCCAATCTTTTGTGTACGACGCCGCTCCGGGCTCGTGAAAACCGTGGGTGAACACACGAGGACGCGCTCTTGGCGTGGCGCTATCGGAGAACTTTTCTGGTGAGATTGGACAGTGTCAGCGGCGGGGTCGGTTGTTAGGCTCAACCCCCACTGCACCTCCAATAAGAACTAGAAGCAATGAAGCTGACATTCCTCCTGCTGCTGTTGTGTGGAACGATCCCGACAGCCTGGGGCTGGTCCAACCATACGGTGGGCAGTTACCTGGCCTTGCAGGATCTGCCGGTTTTGCGCGATGCCTCCCAGGTCGACGTCGAACCGCTGGAGCAGTTTCTCGCCCAGCAATACGACGCCGTGCGCGCATTGCTGGATGAGCAGGAAACGTACGCCCGTCAGCACTTCGCCCAATACCCGTCACGCCCCGACAACCTGCAACTGTCCGACCTGCCGGGGGACAACCTGCGCCACGATTTCCTCACCGCGTTGCGCATCAATCCCCTGATTCATCTGGCCATGGTCATCCAGCCGATGCCGGGCAAGGATTTGCCCGAGCGTGAACACCTCAAGGCCGAGCAGGTGATGGTCGAACAGACCCTCTCGCCATGGAATCGCCAGCGCTTTATCCACGTGGTCGATGGCGAAAAAGTCGCGCCCCTGGCCGTGCTCGCCAGCGCCGCCGATGAACCCGATTACGGCCACGACATCAACCTGTTCAGCGACAACCCGGGCGAGGTCGGCGCGTTGTACGGCTTCGGTCCGCAGCCGTTCGGCGATGCGCGGTTTCAGTACAGCTCCCAGGCGCCGTTCCACATGGGCTTCTTCCATGAAAGCGCGGTGGTGTATGCCGCGGCCGGATTTCTCCAGCGCAGTTGGCCGGACTGGCGCGCCTACCAGTACATGGGCTTGGCGCGACTAGCCTTCGCCAGTGGCCATCCCTACTGGGGTTATCGTTTTCTCGGCTGGGGTCTGCACCACATTCAGGACCTGACCCAGCCTTATCACGCCAAACCGCTGCCCGGCGTCGAGCTGGCCAACCTGCTGCTGCTCGAAGGCAAGGCACTGGCCGGGTATGAGGCCGACAAGCACGCAGCCATCGAGCGAGTCGCCACCCGGCACATGGAAGTGGAGAAATATCAGTCGACCTGGCTGCGTCGCCTGCTACGCGCCGGTCAGCTACATCCGATGCTCCAGGCTTACGCCGACTTTGCACAAGACGCCAGTTACCCGCCGTACTCGGTGGCTTACCTGCGCGACGTCGTGAGTGCCGAATCCGCCGACGCATCCGCCGCCTTTGATGAAGCGATCGGGCAATGGCTGGAGACGGCGCCGATCACCCGCGATTTCAGCGCCGGCAACCAAGTGCAGCGTGAACGTTACGACCATCCGGCCTTGAACCAACAGCTGTTCAAGCTGCTGGGGCATTTCGGCGCGCACAGCCGGATTTATGTCAGTGCGGGCCTGGCGCCGTAGCCATCGCAACAACGTTGGCCGGATACAAAAACAAAAAAAACAGACAAGGAGGAACAGACCATGAGGATTCGATTGCGCCTGTCTGGCGCGGCGCTACCCGGAGTCGGCCTGGCGGGGCTGCTGCAATTGTGCGCGGTCGACGGGGTGCAGGCCGTGGAGTTCAGCGTGCTGGACAAACAGGTCACCGGCTCGTTCGACAGTACCTTGTCCTATGGCCGCTTGTGGCGGGTTCAGGGCCGGGACAAGAGCAACGATGACGTCAACACCAACGACGGCAATCGCAACTTCGATACCGGGCTGGTTTCCGAGGTGTACAAAATCACCTCGGAGCTTGAAGCCAACTATCAGAACTACGGGTTGTTCATGCGCGGCACCGCGTTCTATGACACCCAGTTAATGGACAAGCGCAACGATTACTACCGCAACAACAGCCCGTCGCAACCGAGCCAGAGTTACCCACAGGACGACCGTTTTACCGGCCAGACCCGCGACATCGCCGGCAGCCGGATCGAGATGCTCGACGCCTACGTCCATGGCAGTTGGGACGTTGCCCAGATGCCGGTCACTGCTCGTCTCGGGCGTCAGGTGTTCAACTGGGGCGAGGGGATTTTCTACCGTGGCGGGATCAACACCACCAACCCGGTGGACGCCGCCAAGTACCGATTGCCCGGCGCTGAGGTCAAGGAAGTGCTGGTACCGGTGGAAGCGCTCAGCTTCAACGTCGGCCTGACCGATACCCTGACCATGGAAAGTTTCTACCAGATGAACTGGAAGGAAACCCGCATCGATCCGGTCGGCACCTTCTACTCGCAGACCGACCTGTTCGCCGACGGCGGCAACACCGCCTACAACGACTTCACCGGCACCGCGCTGGACACCCCGGTGCCCGGCTTCGGCAACGTGATCGATCTGTACAGCGCGCTGGGCAACAACCCGCTGCTCAAACAGGCCCTCGGCAGCACCGGGCTGTACGCCAACGGCGTGACCCCGGCCTTCGGCAACACGCTCAAGGTGGCCTCGGTCGGCAAGGATTACAACGCGCGCAACGACGGCCAGTTCGGCTTCGCCTTTCGATACATTGCCGAAGCACTCAACAGCACCGAATTCGGGCTGTACATGGTCAATTACCACGCCAAGGAGCCGACCGTCTCCGCCGATCTCGGGGGTTACAAGGGCATCGACATGAACGCCCTGACCAACCTGTTGACCGGTGTCGCTGGCAGTCAGGCGGGGCAACTGGCCAACGGTCTGGCGACCGCGGATGTGCTGGGCAACATTCAGGCGCACCGGCGCTACGCCGAAGACATCCGCATGTACGGCTTCAGCTTCAACACCACCCTGGGCCAGGCGTCGGTGTTCGGTGAAGTGGCCTATCGGCCGAACCTGCCCATCGGCGTCGCCGCCACCAACGACCTGATCGGCGACCTGGCCAACGGCGCTGCCGCTGCGGCGGCCGGCAAGACCATCAACATCGGCGGGCAGAGCGTCACCCTCGACAGCCAGATCAACAACGGCGAACGGGTGGAAGCGTTCAACACGTCCCTGGGCAGCATCTACAACTTTGGCCCGAGCCTGTCATTCGACTCGATGTTCGGCGTGTTCGAACTGGCGTCCGAGCACCTGCGCGGCAGCAGCCTGCAATACACCGCGTATGACGGCAGCACCCGTTATTACGCCGGCACCGGTAACTATTCCTATGTGTCCGGCGGCGAACGCAGCGACCAGGTCGACCGCAATTCCTACAGCTACACCGCGATGTTCAATGGCACCTGGAACGACGTGTATGCCGGGGTCAACGTTTCGCCCTACGTCGTCTACAAGGACGACTTCAAGGGCAACAGCTACCAGGCCGGCAACACCATCGAGGGCCGCAAGGCCTACACCCTGGGGGTCAAGGCCAACTACCAGAACAAGCTGGAGGCCGAGCTGCAATACACCAATTTCTACGGCGGCGGGCAGGACAACGGTCTTCGCGATCGGGACAACGTCGGCTTCAACCTCAAGTACTTCTTGTGAGTGCCCCTAACCGCGGGTTTTATTTCGGAGAACGTCCATGTTCACACCTCGACTGACCAAGACCACGCTGGCGCTGGTCCTGAGCCTGGCGGCCGGCAGCGCGCTGGCCGCCATCACGCCCCAGCAAGCCCAGCAACTGAAAACCACGCTGACGCCGCTGGGCGCTGAACGTGCAGGTAACGCGGCCGGCACCATTCCGGCGTGGGACGGCGGTATCACCCAGGCTCCGGCGGGCTACAAGCCAGGTCAACATCACCCCGACCCTTACGTGGCGGACAAGCCGCAGTTCACCATCACCAAGGCCAACCTCGAACAGTACAAGGCCCACCTCAGCCCGGGTCAGATGGCGCTGTTCAACAGCTACCCCGATACGTTCCAGATGCCGGTGTACACCAGCCGTCGCTCGGGCTCGGCGCCGCAATGGCTGTATGACAACACCTTCAAAAATGCGACCTCGGCGAAGTTGCTCGACGGCGGCACCGGATTTGCCGATGCCTATGGCGGCGTGCCGTTCCCGGTGCCCAAGGATGGGATCGAGGCGCTGTGGAACCACATCACCCGTTATCGCGGCACCTATGTGGTCCGTCGTGCGTCCGAAGCGCCGGTACAGCGCAACGGCAGCTTCGCGCTGGTGACTTCGCAGCAGGAAGGGCTCTTCAACTATTACCGGCCGGGCGGGCAGTTTGCCGACCTGAAAAACATCCTGTTCTACTACCTGGCGTTCGTGAAAAGCCCGGCCCGGCTGGCCGGCGGCGCAGCGTTGATCCACGAGACCCTCGACCAGCTCAAGGACCCGCGCCAGGCCTGGGTCTACGACGCCGGCCAACGCCGGGTGCGTCGCGCGCCGAACCTGGCGTATGACACGCCAATCGCCTCGTCCGACGGCCTGCGCACGGCGGACGATACCGACCTGTTCAACGGCTCGCCGGACCGCTACGACTGGAAGCTCAAGGGCAAGCAGGAAATCTACATTCCCTACAACAGCTACAAGGTCGGCAGCCCTGATGTGAAGTACGCGCAGTTACTCACACCGGGCCACCTCAACCCGCAATACACCCGTTATGAGCTGCATCGGGTCTGGGTGGTCGAAGGCACACTCAAGCCCGGCTCGCGGCATATCTATTCCAAGCGCGTGCTGTTTCTGGACGAGGACAGCTGGGGCGCCGCGCTGGTCGATCAATATGACGGGCGAGGGGAGCTGTGGCGGGTGTCGATGGCCTACCTGAAAAACTTCTACGACCTGCCCACCACCTGGAGCGCGCTGGACGTCTTCCACGATTTGCAGGCGCGCCGCTACTACGTGCAAAACCTGGACAACGAAGAACCCGCCACCGTGGACTTCACCCAGCCGGTGCCGGAAGACGCGTATTTCATGCCGTCGGCATTGCGTCAGCGCGGGACGCGGTGAGTGGGGCACAATCGCCAGCGGCGCCGTTTTAGCTCAGTAGGGGGATTGGCTCGCGTTGGCGGCGTTACTCCGGCATCGAACGAAGAATGTCCGCCAAATCGCCCCGGGTGATTTGATTGGCTTTTACGGCGGCGGCGATATCTTCCTTGGACAGGGGGAAGCGTTTGAACAGGTCCTTCAACGTATCGGCGTCGATATTCGAGAGCCAAAGCGGATCAATCAAAGCGCCACCGTATTCCGGCTTCATCGGCACTTCTTCGTGGGCGATAACGCCTTTGTGATTCAAATAAACCCAATAACGATCGAATCCTTCGGGGTAGCTTTTATCGTAATAGAGCGTTGTTCCAATGGGCAGCACGTAGTCATGTTCATCGCCGTTGCGCCCTTCGATCAGAAGCGGTTCTGTGGTTTTGATCATGTGCCGGCCATAGGCGCTTGAGACGTTACTCAGTACGACGGCTGCCAGGACGGCGGCGTTTACCAGTACCAACAGGGCCAGGCCCAGGTAGATTCGCTTCTTGGTAGACATTCTGTTTGTCATGTAGCGCCTCGGGATTTTCTTCGAGCTTAGCGCGGGCGGGGTGCTGGGAGGGGAATCAGTTGGGTTTGATGTTGGCGGGTCGGGCCTCTTCGCGGGCAAGCCTTGCTCCTACAGGGGTCCACCATTTGATCGTTCCCACGCTCTGCGTGGGAATGCAGCCCGTGACGCTCCGCGTCACATTCAACAGCGGACGCGGAGCGTCCATTGAGGCATTCCCACGCAGAGCGTGGGAACGATCTGGTCTGAGGTGTCAGACCCGGAAGTGGCTGACCATCTGCTGCAACTGACCACCCAGGCGTGCCAGTTCAACACTGGACGCGGCGGTTTCGTCGCTGGCGGCGGCGGTCTGTTCGGAGACGTCGCGCACGTTGATGATGCTGCGGCTGATCTCTTCGGCCACGGCGCTTTGCTGTTCGGCAGCGGCGGCGATCTGCTGGTTCATCGACTGGATGTTGGACACCGTGCGGGTGATGTTTTCCAGGGACACGCCAGCCTTGCGAGTCAGGGCGACGCTGCTGTCGGTCAGGGCACGGCTGTTGTTCATCACCGCGGACACTTGTTGCGTGCCGTTCTGCAAGCCAGCCACCAGGCCTTCGATTTCCTCGGTGGATTTCTGCGTACGCTGGGCCAGGCCACGGACTTCGTCGGCAACCACGGCAAAACCACGACCGGCTTCACCGGCACGGGCGGCTTCAATCGCGGCGTTGAGTGCCAGCAGGTTGGTCTGTTCGGCCACAGCCTTGATCACGTCCATGACGCTGCCGATCTTGTCGCTTTCCTGTTGCAGCACGCTCATGGCTTCAGTGGAACGCGCCACTTCGGTGGCCAGGCGTTCGATTTGGGCGATGGCTTCGTTGACCACCTTGTCGCCGGCGCGGGCTTCGCCGTCAGCGGCGGCAGCTGCCAGGGATGCTTCTTCGGCGTTGCGCGCGACTTCCTGCACGGTGGCGGTCATCTCGTGCATCGCGGTAGCCACCTGATCGGTTTCGATCTTCTGGCTATTGACCCCGGCGCTGGTTTGTTCGGTCACGGCGGACAACTCTTCGGCGGCGCTGGCAATCTGGGTGACGCCATCGCGGATGCCGCTGATCAAGTCGCGCAGGGTCACGCCCATGCGGCCGATGCCTTGTTGCAACACACCGAGTTCATCGCGGCGGGTGACTTTGACGTCCTGGGACAGATCGCCGCTGGCAATGCGGTCGACCACGGTCATGGTTTCGCGCAGCGGGCCGGTGATCTGACGGGTGATGACCACGGCGGCAATCACGCCCACCAGCAATGCCAGCAAGGTGCTGATCAATTGCAGGGTGCGGGCCTGGGCACTTTCGATGTCACGACGGTCGATCTGGAATTGGTAGAGCTTGTCGCTCAGGTCGACGATGGCGGCGCCCTGCTCGGTCATGTCCTTGCGCACACGCACGGCGTCGGCGGTGGCGGTTTTAAACGCCAGCAAGGCGCTGCGGTAATTGGTCAGTGCGGTGTCCAGCTGACGCAGGGCGTCTTGCTGGGTGTCGGCGAAATGCACGTTCAGTGGCTTCAGGCTGGCGATGGCCGCGTCCAGTTGGCCGACGGCTTTTTGCTCGGTCTCGGCGTTGGTCGTGGCGGTGTAGCCGCGCACTTCGTAGCGGGCCAGCATGAACGCTTCCTTGGCTGCCGTAACGGCCTGGAACTGCTCGAAACGCTGATCGCTCAGGGGCATTTCCTGAACACGCTTGCTGATCGTATTGATCAGCGTGTTGGCGGCTTCGGCATTCGCGCCCATGGCATCGCGGGCGCTGTTACCGGTGCGGTAAGCGCTGCGCATTTCCTTGAGCGAGGCCTGATAAGCAGCGATGACGCCCGCCTGCTCCTTGAGCATTTTCAGGTTGGCGACATTTTTGAAACTGCCCAGCAGCGCGGTTTGTTGCGCCTCAAAACTGTCGAGGGTGGTCTGTACGTTCTGCGCGGCGGTTTCGTCGCCGTTGGTCAGCATGTATTGCAGGCGCACTACCCGCAGTTTGGTCAGGCCGGCATTGAGCTGGGTGATGTCGCTCATCCAGTTGCTGCGGTCGATCAAGCCGCCCAGGCTCGTCCAGCCGGTGATGGCCAGGACGCAGGTCAGTGCCAGGACCAGGCCGAATCCCAGCCCCAGTTTCATATTCACGCTGATGTTGCCGAACCAGCTATTCATCACAATTCCTCCAGGAACGTTGCATTTCTCTATCGTCAGTTGGCTGGAAGATTGTTGTTTTTAGGTGCCAGCAAGGTGTGTTGCAGACCTGTATCGGCAGCAATCCCGAGAGCTGAAAGGATTTTGTCGGACAGAACCTGTAACAAGGTATTGGGTGGGTTTCAGCTTTTTTTCACATGGGTTTCACTCGCCGGGGACGCTTGCCTCTCTACCCTCGCGGCATCGAATGACAGGTGCGGCATGCCGGCGAGGCGGCTTGATGTGGAATTGAGACTGAGTCTATTCGGGATTAAACGCTCGATTGATCTGAGCCGTTTGGCCCGTTATCGCAACACATTGGTGGTGCTCGCCTCGGCGCTGTTGGTCATTCCGCTGACCTTCTGGCTGCTGTCGCCCGCCGCCGTGCCGGACCTGGCCCATGGCAACGTGGCCGGTGCCAAGGCGCTGATGTCCGGCTGGGCCAAGGGCGACATGATCGTGCTGGTGCGCCACGTCGAGCGCTGCGATCACTCCCGGGCGGCGTGCCTGAGCGGCAACGATGGCATCACCGATCGCTCCCGCGGCGTTGCGGTGGCCGTCGGTTCGCATTTCGAACGCCTGGGCCTGGCCAAGGCTGACATCTACAACAGCCCGATGGTGCGCACGGCGCAGACCGCCGGCTACATGTTCAATTCGGTCAGCGCCGGTGAAGACTGGTTGATCAGTTGCAAGGGCAGCATGCTGCGCGACGCCCTGGCGCACAAAGTGCCGGGCCGCAACCTGATCCTGGTGACCCACAGCGAGTGCATGACGGCACTGGAAAAAAGCATGAACGTGTCGACGTCCACCCTGGGTTACGGCGCCTCGCTGTTCGTGTCTACCGAAACACCGCAAGCGCCCACCATTCTCGGTTACATCGAAGCCTCTGACTGGCGTTCGGTGACGACTCGATAATTTCCCTGACTCAGGATTTACGATGCAGACGGCTTCCCCTTCCCGTTTTTACTGGGTGAACTTCGGTATTCCACTGGCCTGCGCGGCGGTAGTGTTCCTGATGTTCGACATGACCAAAATCGACATCGCCTTCAGCAATCTGTTGTTTGACCCGGTCGCCCAGATATTCCCGCTGGACAAGGTGCACTTCTTTGAAAAGCTCACCCACAAATGGGCGCGGATCATTCCGAACTGGACCGCTGAAATCGCGCTGATCGGGGCGATGCTGTCGTTTGTCTGGCCGCTGGTCCATCCACAGAAGCATCCACGACTCGGCGGTTTTCTGCAGCGTAGTAAAGCCGCCCCGGTGCTGCGCTTTGCCAACGAACATCGTCGGGACTTTCTGTTCGTGGTGTTCGCGTTTGCCATTTGCACCGGCGTGATCCATTTCCTCAAGGCCCACACCAGCGTGTATTGCCCGATTGAAACGACCCTCTACGGCGGCAAACTTGCCCACGTGGAGTGGTACAACAACTTCCAGCTGTTCAAGGAGGCGGGCGATGGTCGGTGCTGGCCGGGTGGGCATGCCTCGGGTGGCTTCACCATGCTCGCGTTGTACTTCGTGGCGCGCCGCTACCGCTGGCGCTTTTCGAAAGCCGTGCTGTGGGGCTCGTTGCTGCTTGGCTTCATCTACGGCACCGCGCGGGTCCTGCAGGGCTGGCACTACATGTCCCACACCTTCTGGGCCGGGATCTTTGTGTGGCTGGCGTGTTTGCTGACGGCGCTGGCGTTTTATGGCCGGGCGCGATTGGAGGTGCCGGTGTTGCAAAGGCATGAGCGGGCTGTTCGGGTTACGCAGCCGCAAACCGTCAGCTGACGACTGCCCTGAACGACAAAACCCGCCAGCCTCTGATTGAGGGTGGCGGATTTTTTGTTGTCTGGCTTAGGGGCTGGTGGTGGCTGGGAGATTGCTTTCGCGGGCAAGCCTCGCTCCTACAGGGGGCGAGGTCGATCATAAAAATTGTGTGCGACACAAACCCTGTAGGAGCAAGGCTTGCCCGCGAAGAACGATAACGCGGTCTATCTGACAGACTCACTCCCCGACAAAATAATACGGCTGCCGCCCAACCATCATGATCGTCAGCACCTTCAACGGCGCCACAGGCTCTCCCTCACCAGCCATGACCGCCACATTGCCCGGCGCGGCCTGCAAAAACTCATGCAACTGCGCCTCGGTGTCCAACCCCTTGAGCACGCGCTGGGTATAAAACACGCTGGCGCCGCCCACCCGCTCATCCGCCTGGAACAGCGCCACCTGCTGCCCGTTGGCCTGCAAGGTCTGGATTTGCTCAACCAAAGGCACAAACGACAGCTTGCGATCAGCGTGGGGCAGCAGCCATTGGGCGGTGATCAGGTAGCAGCCAATTACCACGGCCAACATCCCTGCGATCAAACCCTGGCGGTGATGGGCGATGCGGCCGATCAGGCCGGAGTTGCCTTCACGGGTTTTCAACTGTTCGTACAGCACCCGAGCATATTCAGCGGCGATAACGGCGGCGGCTGGCGCCAGGCACATCAGGTACACCGTGCGCTTGCTCGACGCCAGGGTCAGCATCAGGAACTGCGCCAGAATCCACACGCTAAAAAACAGCAAATACCGGTTGGCCATCAGGCTTTTGCGAAAGTGCCACAACCCCAGGTACACCAGAATGTTCCACGGCAGAAACGCCTGGGGCAGTTTGAGCAGGTAGTAATAGAACGGCTCGTAATGCCCGGCCTCGACGAAGGAACCGCTGAAGCGCCCGACACTGTTGGTCAGCAGCACTTCCGTGACAGCGTGAACGCCGCCGCGCTGATACAGCACGACGAGCCAGATCAGCAGCGGAATCAAACCCAGCAGCGTCAACAGGCCAGGACGCAGCCAATCGGCGATCTTCAGACGTTTGTCCATCAGGCTCTCCGCCAGCAGAAACGCGAAGATCACCACCCCCGGCATCGCCAGGCCCAGCACGCCTTTGCTCAGGGTGGCGATGCTGATCCCGGCGATAAACAGCAACCCGTTGCCGACGGTCGATTGCCGTTGCCCCTGGAAAAACGCCAACAGCGCCATGGTCACGCCGAAGGTGAGCAAGCCGTCTTCGCCGACGCCTCGGGTGTTGCTCCAGTAACTGGCCATGGTCGCCAACATGAACCCGGCAGTCCAGGCCACGGCTTTGGGCCGGCCGAACCGGCGCAGCATCGCGTAGAGCACCATCACACTGAACAACCCGGCAAACGCCGACGCCAGCCGCACTGCCCACGGCGTGCCGCCAAAGGCGCGGATCGCCCCGGCATCGAGCCACAGGCTCAGGGGTGGTTTCTCCAGGAAGGGTTCGCCGAACAGGCGCGGGGTCACCCAGTCGTTGTCGACGTGCATCTGCATGGCGATCCCGGCGACCCGGGCTTCGGTAGAGCCTTGCAGTTGATGATTGCCCAGAGCGAAGAAAAACAGCAGGACGGCCAGCAGAAACAGGGAAGAGGCGGCACGCGACATAGGCTTCTGTTACCGGACAAGGGAACGGGAAGCCCGAGCATACGGGGTGAATACTTAACGAATTGTGAACGGATATGACTATTACGCCAGCGGTCGGGACCAGCGCTGTTCCAGGGCTTCAAAGCGCTCGTTGATCAGCGCGGTCAGCACATGATCCTGCCAGCGCCCGGCGATGCTCAGGTAGGCCTTGGCGTAGCCCTCACGCTCAAATCCCAGGCGTTCGAGCAAGCGCGCACTGCGTTCATTGCCCGGGATGTAATTGGCCATGATCCGATGCAGTTGCTGTTCTTCGAACATGTAGCGGATGCCCGCTTCCAGCGCCTCTTGCATCAAGCCCTGGCCCTGATGGGCTTCGTCGATGTGGTAACCGAGATAACAGGCCTGGAATGCCCCGCGGGTGATGCCGCTGAAATTGCAGGCGCCGATCATCTGGCCGTTGTCCGGATCCAGCAGCGCGAAATGCACCGCCAGGCCGGCGGCAAAAGCGCTGGCTTGCACTTCAAGGCGCGGGCGGATGCGTTCAGGGCTGTGGTAATCGGCGGGACGGATCGGTGACCAGCGGGCGAGGTGCCTTTGATTGCGCCGGTAGAAGTCGCTTTCCAGTGTCGCCTGTTCAGGGTCGAGCACCGCCAGCGTCAGGCGTTTGCAGGGCAGGGACAACAGCGGCATAGGGCGCTCCGGTTCGCGGGGATCATCACGCAAGCATTACGTGGCGAGCGGAAAAACTCAAACCACCAGCGGCAATGTCACGATAAAAGTACTGCCCAAGCCATCGCCGTCGCTCATGCCAACCACCTTGCCGCCATGGGCTTCGACCAGTTCGCGAACCACCGTCAGGCCAATGCCCAGACCGGCGCCGTTGAAGCCGATGGCATGCACATCTTGCACAAACGGTTCGAAGATAAACGGCAAGGCCTGGGCGGAAATGCCGATGCCGTCATCGTAGATACTCATCTCCAGCACATCGGCTGTGGCCGTGACCGACAGCGTGACATGACCTCCGGCAGGGGTGTACTTGGCCGCGTTACCCAGAAGATTGCCGAGGATTTGCGTCAGGCGCACCGGGTCGCCGTCCACCGACAGCGCGCACGCGGGCAGTTCGGCGTTGAAGTGCAGGTGACGGGTGTTCATCACCGGGCTGCACACTTCGATGGCGCCCTGGATGATTTCCACCATGTCGACGATTTGGCGATCAAGGCGCAGCTTGCCGGTGCTGGCGCGGGATACGTCGAGCAAGTCGTCCACCAGCCGCGACATGTGCTGCACCTGGCTTTCGATCAGCGCCTGCATGCGTGGCAGCTCGGCGGCGGGCACCCGCACCAGGCGACCAGCGATCATGCTGATGGGCGTCAGCGGGTTGCGCAGTTCATGGGCGACCAAGGTGAGGATGTTGCGTTGCTGCGCCAGCGTGTGTTCCGCCGAGGCTTGCAGGTTTTGCGCGCTGAGGGCGGCGATCACCAATTGTGCATTGGCCTCGCGCATCTCCAGGAACAGCCGTTGCTCTTCTTTCGAGCGCTGGGGTTTTTCCGCATCGGTTTGCGCCAATAGCACCGCCAGCACCAATTGCTGATTGGCTTCGACCAGGTGCTCGATTTGCTGGGCATCCACCAGTCGATTGTTGGTGTCGTTCAGTTCTTTTTGCAGCGCCGTCAGCACCGCACGTGCTTCGACGGTTTTCTGGCCGAGCAGGAACAACTCACGCGCGGCGGTCGCCATCGCTTGTGCGTTCGTGCCAGTGGCCTCAGTCATGGTCCTTGTTTACACCTTGTCCTGGAGGGCGGGCCGACGGGTTGGCCGGCCGCCGAGCAAACCTTCCTGATCCGGCAACATCTCGCCGATCTGCAGGCCGTCATCGTCGATGCGGTACAGGCGCAGCTCATCGGAGTGTGCGCTGGCACGGACCTTGACCACGGCCATGATGCGCAGCAAGCGGCTCTGCACTTCGATGTAGCGCTGGACGATGATCGCGTCGGTGAGGAACGCCGTGCCGTAAGGGCTGAAACGCAGGTCGGTGTAACGGTCTTCCAGCTCCGAGGTCATCAATACGCTGACCCCGGCACTGGTCAGCGCGGTGACCATGCGCGACAGCGACTCGCGAAAATCCTCGCGGAAGGTCGGCGCCAGCGCCAGCTCGAAGCCCGACAGCGAATCGATCACCACGCGAGTGGCTTTGAGTCGGTCGATCTCGCTGAGCAGCAACTGGACGATTTCGTCGATGGACAGGTCCGGCGCGCGGCTGTCGACCAAACCGATCTGGCCGCTCTGGATAAGCCCGGCCAGCGTAGCGTTTTGCGAGTGATTGGGCCGTTGCTCGAACACCGCGATCACGCCGGTCTCGCCATTGCGCGCGCCTTCGGCGAGGAAGGTCGCGGCCAGAATGCTTTTGCCCGAACCCGATGGCCCGGCCACCAGCAACGAATAACCCCGGGGCAGACCGCCACCGAGCATGTCATCGAGCTGCGGCACGCCCATTTTCAGGCGTTTGATCGGGAACTCCAGCGGCGCTTCAATCGGGTTCAGTGGCGCGGGGGCGAAGACCTTGATCCCCGAGGTGGCGATGCGGAAGGTGTGCAGCCCCGGCAAGGTCGGCTGGCCGCGCATCTTCATGATTTCCATCTTGCGCACCATCGAGTTGCGCTCGACGCTTTGGCGCAGCCAGATCAGGCCATCGGCCACGGTGAAAATCGGGTTGGTGTCGGTTTCGGTGAAATATTCGCCAATCAGGAAGGTCGTCGCCTGCCAGGTGGTCATCAACATGCCCAGTTGCTGGATGAACTGCGGCAGGTTGTTGTTCGGGTTGTCTTCGGTCTGGCTGGCCAGCACCACGGAGCGGAACGAGTCGACAAACACCAGCGCCGGGGCGTGGGTTTCGACTTCGCTGACGATGCGGCGCAGGACCTGGTCCAGATCCCCGGCCAGGGTGTCGTCGGCCAGGTTAATGTAGCGGATCGACTGGTTGATCGCTTCGGCATCGAAAAAGTCGAATTGCTGCTGGTAGCGCAGCATCTTCAGCGGCGGCTCGCCCAGTACGGTAAAGAACAACGCCGGGCGTTCAGGCGTTGCCAGGGCAAACATCATCTGATGCGCCAGGGTGGTTTTGCCGCAGCCCGGAGGGCCGGCAATCATGTTGAACGAAAATTCCGGCAAACCTCCGCCCAGCACCTCGTCCAGTCCTGGCACGCCGGTGGCCAGACGGTTGATAGTTACTTTGGTGCTCATGGCGAATTTTCCTGCGAAGGGGTGTCGCTCAAAGAAGGTTCCCACATGCCACGAAGCAAACGTGCGGTGAGCGAAGGCCCGATCAGCGTAGTCAGTAACTCGTAAAACGTGGTCAGCAGCACTTCACCGAAAAACAGTGCATCGACTTCGCTTTGCTCGACGAGTACGGATTTGAGAGCAATCAGATCCAGCGCGGCCTGCACACTGTTATAGGTGCCGGCAAGACGCGGATGAGTGGAGGCGCAGAGGTGGAGGCTGCGACGATAGAGCGCGACAACCCCTTGCTGGCCGATGATGGGCGTGAGGGCTGCGTTCATATCCTGCAAGGTGGTAACGATCGCCTGGGCGATTCCTGCAGTGTCAGCGTTGGGACCAACACGGTGCGCCAGAGAAGCTACGATCTGGCGGCTCTCTTCGCTTAGCGTGGACATGGCTAACTGATATCTGATTGACCGGTGTTGATGGTACACCCTATGGAGGATGGGGAGTGATTTGCATCAAGGGATCGCCCAAAGCCCGGAAACCGGGCGCTCGCACACTTTTCGATCAATCGCCAGGCAAAAAAAAGCCCGCGGGAGGGCGGGCAAACCGTAGTTTCTTGAATGAGCGAGGGCACTGTACCGGTTGGCGCGGGGCGATTGGGTGAAGAAAAATTCATCTGCTAGGGCCCATCGCGCTGTTTATGGCAAATGATCCGCCGCAAAGTCCGCTTCAGAGCGCGCCTGCAAGCGGCCCTTGCGACAGGCCTTCTGAAACAGCTCGAAGTCTTGCTCATTCTGCCGGGTATAGTCTTTGGCATACTTGAGCAGCGCATCGGCCAACGCCTCGCTTTTGCCGATGTAACCGCTGATCTGCGCGGCGTGCCCTGACGATTTGGCGTGAGCCCGGGCCAGGGCGCGGCCACAGGTCCGTGCGTAGGCGGCGAAAGTTTCTGCATCGAACGTCTCGATTTCCGCCGAGACTTTCATGTCCCGCAGTTGGCGCACATAAAAGTGCCGACCACTGGGCCCGGTGGTCCAGCCGAGGAACAGATCGCTGGCCGATTGCATCAAGCGTTGGCCATTCACCACACGCTGACCCTCGTGCTGCACCCGCGGCCGGGTCTTGACGTAACCGGCGAGCACCGAGCGTCGCGCTTCCTTGAATTGCAGGAACAGCGGGTTCTCCTGTTCGTCAGTCAACAGCGCCACCAGGCAACGCGTGCCGACACTGCCCACGCCCACCACTTTGAACGCCATATCGTGGGCATGAAACCGCGACAACAGTTCACGTCGATCCGCTTGCAGGGTGCCTCGGTAGTCGCCCATGAACGTCTCGTAAAGCGGCTTCCAGTCGGAGAGACGCAGCCAGTCATCATCGGCATCCAGCAGCGTGGTGTTTTTATGCAGGTGGAAGATTTCCGGCAAGTCATCGCGAATCGTCAGACGGCCATGGGCGTCACGCTCACAGATTTTCGGCAGCAACTCGGCGTGGGTGCGTCGCTCGGCTTTCTCGAGGGCCCGCTCCACATGTTCCAGCGTGGCTTTGCTCGCTTGCTCCAGCAAATCGTCGTAGCGGATGGACTCGTACCAGGTCTCCATGGCGCTCTGTTCGGCGCACTCGACCATGGTTTTTTGATAGGCCGCGACCACCTGGCGGCAGACCTCTTCCTCGACTGTCTCGCCGTGCCGCAGGTCCTTCGCCGCTATCAGGAAACTCGCCACCAACCTCTTGAGGTCCCACTCCCAAGGCCCGGGGTGCGCTTCGTCGAAGTCATTGAGGCTGAACAGCAGATTACGTTCGGGCGTGGCGAAACCGCCGAAGTTCATCAAATGACTGTCGCCGCAAATGGGCGATATCAGCCCCATGCTGGACGTGCCAGCCAGGTCATGGGCCTGGAGCAGGGCGTTGCCACGATAAAACGTGAAAGGAGAGACCAGCATCCGGCCGTAGCGCAACTCGACCAGCGACTTTATACGGCCCTCGCTGGACGCCTTGATCAGTGGCAGCGGGTCGCGGTCGATGTTGCCGAGGGACGACTGGGTGTTGCGGGGGCAGGTCTTACGAGCATCCTTGCCTTGCTTCAGGCGGTTTTTGAGGGAGGTCATGGGGGCTCGACTAGTGGGTTTTTGGAGGCGGCGAGATGAGTGTAGAAGGGCGCTCGGGTTCAGGTGTTGTGTTCATGGGACAAAAAGCTTTGCTTTGAGAGGGTTGTATTGGTGTTGATTGGGGAATATTTAAATGACCCTCGCGGGGGCCGCACTTATGTTACGTATATGCTACATTTAGTTGTAAATGTCACGGTAACGGAACATGGACTACCACTTATTGATTTTGCGACTTGCTGCTCAGATACGCGAAAAGCGTATGAATCGCGGCCTGACGCAGGCAAATCTCGCCGAACTCGCCGGGCTGACTCGCCAAAAGGTCATTGCTGTGGAGAAGGGCAGTCCTTCCATAGGGATGATCGCCTACGCGCGAGTTTTGGGCGCTCTGGATTGTGAGCTGGCTGTCATCCCGGCAGCCATGCCGACACTTGAAGAGCTTGGAGATTTGTTCGAATGAAAATGACTTCTCTCAAAGTCAGCACGCCTGAGGGCAGCAGCGGCAGCATTCTGACAAGCCGCGAGGATTTCATTTTCCGCTATCACGACGATGCATTTCCCAACATGGCCATCAGCCTGTCGATGCCCGTTCGAGCTGACGAGTTTCGTCGCCGAGACCTGCACCCGATCTTTCAGATGAATCTGCCGGAAGGGTATGTGCTGGAACAATTGCGTAATCGTCTGGCTAAAACCGTAAACGTCGATCCGATGTTGCTGCTGGCTCTTTCTGGTAGCAGCTCGCCTATTGGCAGGGTTCAGGTGCGTTCCGAAGCGGTCGATGTTTTGCTTGGCGGACAGCGATTTCCAGGTGAAAAACTCGAAGAGATCCTGAGCTGGGATGGGACGGAAGATATCTTCGCCGGCCTTCTTGATCGCTACATCCTGCGGGCTGGTATTTCGGGTGTTCAGCCCAAGGTACTGGTGCCGGAGCAGCAGGAAACCGAGTTGCCAAGGGTGACCTCGAAAACCTCGGACTTAATCATAAAAAGTGGTCGGGACGAGTTCCCCGGACTGGCGATCAATGAGTTCCTGTGCATGTCCATCGCCAAGGACGCCGGCATTCCCGTGCCAGAGTTTTACCTCTCTGATAACACCAGGCTGTTTGTCATGCGTCGCTTTGACCGAGACGAGCAGCTCAATCCAATTGGCTTTGAAGACATGGCGGCGCTGATGGGGCTTTCGGCTGATCAGAAGTACAGCAAAAGTTATGCGGCAATTGCTAAAGCAATCCGGTTGTTTTGTCCGGCGCAGCATCATCGATCCTCGCTTGATCAACTCTTCGATAGCGTGGCCCTGAGTTGCATCATTGGAAACGGTGATGCTCATTTGAAGAATTTCGGTTTGCTCTATTCGGATCCTACGCAACGCGATGCGCGGCTGGCGCCGGCTTACGACATCGTCAATACCACGGCTTACATCCCCGAGGATGTTCTGGCATTGGATCTGGCGGGTAACAAGTCAATGTTTGCCTCGCGCCAAGGGCTACTGGAGTTCGCACAGAGTTGTGAGGTTGAACGACCCAAAGAACGTATTCAGCGGTTGCTTACTTCTCTTGAGCGAGTGCTTGAGCGTTATCCTCAGCATAGGGATCAGGCACCCCACGTAGTGAGTGCCATTCAACAGTCAGCTGCGCCCTTTGCTTTGACTTTTGGGTAGTTTTGATCCCAAAGCCGTGGAAGCGGCAGCAGTAAAAAAGGACGACCTCGGTGAGGCCGCCCACTCAGTTCAGACCGGTTTGATCCTGGATTCACGCGAGCTGATATTTTTCAGCGCTTGATTGACCAGCAACTCGGTCAAAACAGCCAGCCGCTGAATCGCCAATGCCTTGTTGCGATGGGGACCTTCGAGCTGAGCGACCAGATCGGTGGACATGGCCTTCACAGAGGCCAGGTTTTGACTGGCGTAAGCGAGCAGGGTAGGTGCGTCGATGTCCGGGTTAACAGCGAAAATACTTCCTGTTGGAACAGATCGTTTCGGGTCGCGCAGGCGAGCGCTGACGCGGCGTTCAATTTCTTCAGACATCTGGGTCAGATCGAGAGCGTCCGATATTGGAGGGTTCGGATTTTTAATCAAGGTCAGGCGGGGCTTTTTCATGGAAGAACTCCGGAAGGTTGGGGGTCCCTACGCTTTACGGCTTGTCAAAACCGTTCGCCGGGTTGCAACACAAATGGGAGGTTATCTACTCGGATCGTTACTCGATACTTCATGGAGTTCGACAGAACTCGAGGGAAATGTCCTAGGACGTGGTGAGTAGATCCCATCCTCAGTGGTGGAAAAGCAGCCCGATGGCAACTCGACGTTGACTACAACTCACTCGATTTCACCGTGTGCCCGAAATGATGCTCCCAAAGCCGCGCCCCTAACCCACCCGTCCGGTCCAGCGACGACCCCATCGTCAAATCCGTAATCAATGTCGGCTGCAACCCCGCATCGAACAACGCAAACCCCGCCGCCAGGCAACAGGTATCGGTTTGTAATCCACAGACCAATACCCGATCCACTTTCAGGCTTTTCAAATACTCGATGGTTTCCGGTGACGGCGCATAACCGTGTTTGATGAAAATGCGATCAGCCTGGATCAGGCTGTCGTCGTCCGGTGCCGGGTGCCAGCCGAGTTGTTTCTGGAACGGGGTTCTGGATTCGTCGTGGCGTTCGACGGTGGCGACGCTGGGCAAGGTGCCGATGAGTGTCTGGATGCCGTCGATGAGCCATTGGGGTGGGGCGAAACTGGGTTGGACGTCGATGATGAGGAGGGCTTGTTGCATTGGCTTCTCCGAGGGGGCGGCGGTGATGGTTTGTCATACCCCAGATGCAACAAAACCCGCGCTTGGCGGGTTTTGGTTTGCTTCGTTTGGTGGGCCGGGGTGAGCTGAAATGATTTGCTAAACCTATGAAAAATATGAAGTTGGTTAGTTGAGCTTTCTTCGTGGAATACTATTTGGAATGCGCTGCACAGGATTGAGGCGGAATGCTGAAGCGTGTTCCTCCTGAGTCAATTGCCAGGAGTCATTCCGCTGTGGCCAATCACGTGGTTGTCAGCCCCTTTTTCTTTCCTGTGTTGGATGAGGATAGGGTACAGGTATCAGCTTTAAATGAAGGGACCTAATTGGCTTTGATTACTCATCGTTAGCATCCGGGTACTAAGAGTACAGGTGCGTGGTTGAGCAGTATCTTGTACTTGTACCCTGCTCGGCGGACTATGTGGGCTTGAAAACGGCGAAAAATTCCTTGAAGCCCTTTGTGGTTAATGTGTTATGTATGCGTGGCAATCCTGTTTCATCTAAAGGGGCGGTTCCTTTGCCATTTCGGCTTCTCTCGTGCTGGAGTTGCTCTTGCAGTTTATCCACTGATAGCCAATAGTTGCATGTCTGCTGATCATGTGATCGATTGATGCTGAAGTATTTTCCGTCTCGCTCACCTGCGACTGGGTAATGATGAATGGACTCACTCAGCCAGTATAACTTGGAGTCCAATGTGGCTATCCATGTGTCCTGAAGCTTGCCATAAAAGAGCTCTTTGGAAAACTCCAGGGCGCCTTTTATGTATTTAAGGTCTTGAACGCCATTGAAGATATTTTTGAAGCGCTGCGCTGGCTTGTTGCTCCCACTCATGAAGTTGTTCTTGATGTCTTCGATTTTGGCGTTAAGCTCGTCGGAATAGTTGGGCTTTTTCTCACAGAAGCAGTACTTGGCAATTTCGGCTTCAACAGCACTGAGCATATCAATGTCATCACAGACACGGCTCATATATGTTTTGAATTTTTCAATGCCTGTCAAGTTCGGTTTCGTGGCGTTGATAATATGTATCTGCATGAGCGAAAAAAACGGCACGCTGTAGAGGTGCTGCTCTTCTATGCTGAGTTCTGAAAACTCATACGGTCGGGTTCTTTCCGCTTCATTTGGGGTGTTTCGTGTCGCGGTTGGATGATCGACCATCTGCGGGCAGAATATCGAAAGAAACAATTCATACATCTCAAAGCTTAGCTTCTTGAATTTCGGGTGGACCTCGTTAAGGGCAAGCCCAGGCGTTATGCACAGACTTTGTGGTGGGCAAGAATTTATGAAGTTTATAAGTCTAGTTAAGTCAAAATCGTTCGGGCTGTGGCGGCGAAGAATTACATCTTCCATTCTCACCAGAATGTTAAGGTCGAGAATCAAGGTCGTTTCTATGCCGTTCCGCTTGTTCTCGGCCACCATGCTTGGGGTGAGCCGCGGGGAACTGTCGGTTTTGCGGCAAGGCTTTATGAAATGTAGGGTATGTGTGGGCATTGTGATTTACCTAACTCCTATCTGATTAGACTGCGTCCTTAGATCGTGTGCTGCTTACTGCGTAGAGCCTGCATTGCCTGCTGGGGCAGCGTCAAGTAGATAGTCAGATATTGCTTCTAATGATCCTTTAGTGGTGATAAATTTATGCTACTAATCTATGGCGTGGGTTGTATGAAGAAAACTAGGCAGGAAAACGTAATTCAAGCTGCAATTACCGGTGCATTGGAAGCCTACTGCAGAGATAGTCGGACTTCGCTCAAAACCTTCCCCCCATATGCTGTCCAGCAAGGCGACGGAATGCGGCTGTATTGTGGTGATCTAGTCGCTATGTTGGAAAACGCTAAAATACTGCTTTTGGAAATTAAAGAGCTTAATTGTAAAAGCGGGGTTTTTGACCAGTTTGATGGCGAGCAATTCAAAAGCTGCCTTGCTTATGAGAAACTTGGCGTTCCCATTGCATATTCATATAATACTATATCTCTTCCTGATTATGATGATCGCTCGGATGTTGAGCGGTGGCCTGAGTTAATTTTGGGTAGGACGAAACGGGCAGTGCCGAGTAAGCTACCAAACAAAAAGCCAGATAAGTTAAATCATTCATCGCTGCTGGATTGGCTTCGTGATGATCAGGGCGGCGACATGACTGCGGGCTTTGGCCGGGTGCTCGGTGCGCTTGAGCGTCCGGAAACGCTAAAGAATGGTGCGTTGGTCCTTCTGTACGGCGTAGCTGAGCAAACGCTTGCAATGCTAGATCGTGAACAGGTTCTGCTCGTTTTGAACTATTTGGACAAGGAAAGTAAATTGCGTCCGGGTCATTATAAGAAGATAGAAAGTGTACTGGGTGCCGCAGCTGAGGTATTTAAAGGTTACATAAAGCCTATGATTAGTAGAGACAACTCTGGTGGGGCGACGCCAGGGCAGCCGTGAATTATTTTATTGATTTTCTGCAGGGTATGGTTGTTCAAAGAGTTCTAGGCGCGTGGTGATCCTAATGTCTGGCTCGAAGGTTAAATGCAGAAATTTATCCGATCGCTGGAATCCTGGTGCTTGTAAGCCATCCTCAGAGTCAAGTTGGTTGGTTCTGACCAGTACCTATGCCGCGGGTGCTGGTGAAATAGTCAGCCATGGTACTCAGAGGCCTTCAACATCAATTCCATGTTCTGCCAGCCATGTCTTGCGCTGTGCGTAGTCAGGCATGACGCGTTCAAGGCGGAGCCAAAATTCTGGGGTGTGATGTGGCTCTTGCAGGTGCACCATCTCATGCACAACCACATACTCCGCAATGGGCTTGGGCAGCAGGATTGTTTTCCAATGAAAATAGAGCTGTGCGCCCTTGCCACAGGAGCCCCAGCGATAGCCCAGATCCTGCACACGCACACCGCTGGGGGTCAGGTCCATTCGCGCTTGGTGGTTCTCGACTCGTAAGGCCAGCCAGCTGCGGGCATGTTCGCTATACCAACGGATGAAATGTTCGCGGGCTCGTGGCAGTTCGCTACGCAGCAGGCGGAAGCGACCAGCAGAAAGTTTTAGCGGCCCATCCTGCTCATCGACCAGTTTGAGGCGATAACTTCGCCCCAAGTACAGAAATCCCTCTCCGTCGACGTATTGCTTGATAGGGATTGAGCGCTGCAGGCGCTCCTTTTCGGCAAGACGCGAATAAATCCAGAAGCTTTTTTCCGCTACGAATTGACGCAGCGCTTGCTCCTTCACCTCTGGCGGAGCGGACAGGATAAGGGCGCCGTCACGCTCGACAGTGATCTCTAGCGTCTTACGCCGCGCGCTGCGGCGCAGTGTGAATTGTAGGTCATTGATGGTGAGCGTTTCGTTGCTCACAGCTGCATCAACCGTTCATGGCTGGCTCTGGCCTGATCCATCAAACGGTCAGACAGCACCCCCGCCGTATCGCTATCCACCAAGGGTGGACGCAGTCTCATCAAGTAATCAAATAGCTGTCCGGCCAGCTCCTCCTGTGCCGCTCGCTTGCGCGGGCTCCAGATATCGCGGTGGCTCTGGAGTTCGCCCACGAACAGATCGACCAGTTCCACTGTGACATCCTTCAAACGCAGCAGATCGGCGGGCTGTGGAGTGGCGTCGGCACACAGCACATCCAGGAGGGTGCGAAGGAAGGGGGCATAGTGTTCGGGCAAATCCAGAGGGCTGTAGTCATCGCTCATTTGACCGCTGCGCAGCTCGTTTATGATCTTTTGCATCTGCTCAACCAATTGATCCCACTGCTCGCCCAGCGACTTGAGCAACTCGTTCAGGCGTTCGGACAGCTTGCGATAGAGCACCGGATCTTCATCAGTATGCTTGCGCACATGCGAGCGAATGGCGTGCTCCATCTCTGATGCCTTGGCGCGGTCGTTGACGCTTCGCGACAACTGTTTCTCGAAGTCTGCATCGGTGAGCTGGATCGGCGGAATCTTCGGGTCGATGCCCAGTGAGATAACATGATCGTCGATCAGTTTGCGCACCTTGGCACCGACATCCTTGCCCAATTGCGGCAGGTCCTTGTAGCGCCCACGTGCCCGCGCGTGGATATAGGCCAGGCGCTTGGCATCCTTGACGAAGGGCAGGCCCTCGGGGCGTGGCAGCACAGTGTCCAATGAGTTGAGGAACGCTTTGAGTTTTACCGCAAATTCGGCGCGCACCTTTTCCGACTCCAGTGCGGCAATGCAGGTTTCGGCATCTTCCAGCGACTCGATGCCCTGGCGACGCAGCACATCCACTACACGAAGATGACGATCGCGCAGCACCGGCACCTCGTCCTTGATGCTGCTCAGCGCACCTTCGATATCCTCGTCGGCATAGGCTGCCAGCGCTTCGCGCAGGTGGTTGGCGACCCCGTAGTAATCGACCACGATACCGCAGCGCTTGCCGAAACCAGTACGGTTGACCCGCGCAATGGCTTGCAGCAGCTCGGCTTCCTTGATTGGCCGGTCAAGGTACATGACCCCTTCGATGGGGGCGTCAAAGCCGGTGAGCAACATAGACTTAACGATCAGGAAAGCCAACGGGTCGGTCTTGCCTGGCTGCTCATGATTCAGGGGCTTCTTGAAACGCTGGATCAGCAGCTCGTGCTTGCTGCCATCCGTCCAGGTTTTCCACTCGGCCGGATCGTTATTTGAGCCGGAAATAATCGGTGCGAATTCCAGGCTGCGTAGCCTGTCGCGATAGCGCCACGCCTGCACGCGCGCCTGCAGCTTGGGTGGACGCTGGCACAGTGCTTCATCGTCGAGGTCCTTGTCGGCTGCTGGCAACGCTTCGGCCTCGGCCAACAACTGATCGCGGGCGGCCTGCAGTGCGTGGAAATAGCGGATTGCCGCAATCCGGCTATAGGCTACCACCTGCGCCTTGTAGCCATTGGGCAGGATATTGGTGACGTAATGTCTGAGGATGTCGCGCGCCTTATCTGCAATCAGCGCGGGGGCATCAAAGATATGGCCTTTGGTGGCGTATTTTTTCTTGATCAGCTCCAGCTCGTCCTGACTGTGCTCGCGGAACAAATCCTCGAACAGTTCATCCAGGCTCGCTCCATCTTTTAATGCGCCCTGGGCAGTGCGTCCTTCGTAAAGCACCGGCACTGTAGCGCCATCTGCCTCGGCTTCCTTGATGGTGTATTTGTCGATGAACGCGCCGAAAATTTCGTGGGTGCGTTTCTTATCGCCCATGATGATCGGTGTACCGGTAAAGCCGATGCGCACGCAGTTGGGTAGGCCCGCCAGCAGGTTTGCCTGCAGATCGCCGGCCTGGGTGCGGTGCGCCTCATCGATCAATACCAGAATGCTCTCGTCGTGGTTGAGCACCTCGAATGGTTTGCTTACCAGGTAGGGCGCGCGCTTTTCTGCGGCTTTGAGGGGTGCAGTAGCTTGCGTAGGGATCGACGCCTCCCCATCTTCTTCCTGTTCGGGATTGCGATACTTCTGGATGGTGGCGAATACCAAGCCGGGGCCCTGGCGACGTGCCAAGGCTTTAACACCCTCGATATTGGAGGCCACCTCCGGCAGTTCACCGCTCAGCGTGGCGGTGGCGGAAAGCTGGTTTTGCAGGTCTTTACGGTCAGTGACCACGATGATTTTGAAGCGGCGCAGTTGTGTATCCGTGCGCATCTTGCGCACCAGAAATACCATGGTCAGGCTCTTGCCTGAGCCTTGAGTGTGCCAAACGATGCCGCCGCGCTGGTCGCTCTCGCCGTGCTCAAGGCGTGTCTGCCCGCGTTTCATGCGGATCACCGTGCGGTTCACCGCGCGGTACTGCTGGTAGCGGCAGACCGTCTTGATGGTCTGCCCGCCAACCGGCATGAACAGCATGAAATGCCGGATCAGATCGAGCAGGTGGGCCGGCGTCAGCATGCCTGCCACCAGGCGCTCCTGCTCGGACAGTTTGGCTTTGCCCAACTGCTCGGCTACTGACTGCTCGCTGCCGCTACCCTCCGGGCCGACCACGGTTTTCCATTGGGAGAAATGCCCGAAGCCGGCCCCAATGCAGCCCACCCGTGCTTCGTCGTAGCTACTGGCGACCAACAGCTGCACGCTAGCGAACAGTGTTTCGTTGCCCTCGTTGTCCTCGACTTCGAAGGCCGCCTTGCGCTGGTTGCTGTAGCGGCGCAATTGATCGACAGCTTCGGCCAGCGGTTCTGGGATGGATGGGCTCTTGCATTCCACCACCACCAGTGGGATGCCGTTCACCAGCAACACCAGATCCGGGACGATAAATTTCTTGCCGCTGTTGTACCCCGGTGGGCAATCCACTCGGAACTGGTTGATCACGCGGAAGTGGTTATTGGCCGGGTTGGCCCAATCGATGTACTGGATGGTCTGACCACGTCCGCCTTCCCAGCCCTGAAGGCCATCGACCGTGATGCCTTTGAGCAGCAGCTCAGTGACTGTCTGGTTGGCTTCCATCAGCTTGCCGGCGCCCACGCGGGTAATGGCCGCCAGTGCTTCGGCAATGCGCTGCTCATCCAGCCAGGGCTGACCGTCGCGCAGGTTGATGGCAAGCAAGCGTTCGGCCAGTGCAGCTCGCTGAATCACTTCACTGAAACTGCTGCGACCAGTGATGGCCGGGTCGTCGAGGCTGCCCTCGATATGCTTCCAGTTCAGCCCCTGTAACTGAGCCACAAAGGGTTTTTCGACGTCATCCAATTCCCAGCCCACGGTTACTCCTTTAATCCAGTTCAGGCGTGTATGGGCTCATACAGGCTCATAGCGGCTCATAGCGGCTCATAGAATTTTTAGCCGAGCTTATAGACCGACCAGCGTCGTTCACCTTGCTGTATCAGTGTGCCCTTGTCTTTCATGCGCTTGAGCAGTTTTGCCGCTTGATCAGGCGAGAGCCGACAAAGATCCATTACTTCAGCGCGCTGAATCTGCCCATGCTGCTGCACGTAGTTCAACACCATCTGCTCATGTTGAATGGGTGTGAAGCCTGCCTGGCGGGTATAACCGGCCTTGTCGCCCACGGCCTGGTACAGACTGGCTGACAGAGTGTAGCTGCGCCCTCGGGTAGAACCGTGGGCCTCGACCAAGCCGGCTTCGGTCAGGGCTTCCAGGGTGCGTTTGGCACTGGCGGTGTCGCGCTGGATCTGTACGGCCAGTTCGTCGGCCGTGACGCGCTTGGTCTCACGCAGGGCGGCCAGGGCGATCAGGCTGTCGATGGGCAGCTCGGCGTTGGTGGCGCGCTCGTGCTCGACTACTAGGCGGCGGAAGTCAAGGTCGGCCTCTGCGGTGGGTAAGCGCAGCACCACGCTCTGCGCGGTGGTGTAACTGTAGTCCGGGGCCGGCCGGCCGAATTTGAGCATGCCGCGGAAAATCTTGTCCACGCCTCGGCCGGAGCGTTCGACTACGCCGACGCGCTTCATGGCGTCGGCCAGGGCCGGGTTGCGCGGGCGCGGTTCGGTCACCAGCAGGTTGGCCAGGGTCACGCCATCGACTAAGCCACCGGGGTTGCTGACCACCAGGGCATCGTCTTCAAGACGCACATGCACCGCGCCCCGGCCGTGGTAGTCACGGTGGACCAGGGCATTGGCCACGGCTTCTCGGAAGGCGCCGAGGTCCACCTTGGGCACCGGCACGCGGAACAGGCCGACCTGCAGTTCTTCCTCGGGGTTGTAGGGACGGAAGTTGGTTTCCAGCCAGTCCAGTGCCTTGAGCAATGGGAAGCGGCGAAACTCATTGAAGCGCACTGCCTGCTGGGCCAGCACCTGGAAAGCGAACTCGTGGGTGGGCACCAGTTGGCGCAGGGAGGTTTCCCGGCCGATCAGTAGCAGGCCGGTAAGGGTCGGCACGCGTATACCGTCCGGCTGGCGCGCAGTGAGCAGCAGTGCGCCGTCCAGGGCTTCGTCGTCCAGTTCCAGCAGCACGCGGTCGCCGCCGTATTGCTGCACCGCCTGGCGCAGGCGCTCACGCTCCAATGGGTCGAGGTCGGCCAAGGTGGCACCGGCCACCGGCTGGGCGGAGACATCGAGCAGGCCAAAGCTGCTTGCGCGGCTGCTGCGCTCATGGGGCAGCATGGCTATGCATTCGGGCGTGCCGTCGTGCTTCAAGCGGCGGCGTAGATAGACGCCGCTGGTGGTGGCCACTTCGCTCTGGGCTTTGGGCACATGGATGTGCGCTACGGTCACGCCATCCAGGTCGATCGCCTCGGCCTGTACGTTCAGCGAAGGCGAGGTGCGCGCTGCGACCATGCCAGACAATCCCTCTAGCAGGCGGTGCTCGGCATGCAGGCCGGTAGGCGTGCCGTCGTCCTCGACGCCCAGCCATAGCTCGCCGCCCTCTGCATTGGCCAGGCAGACAAGTGCCTCAATTAGCTCGCGGTCGGGAAGCTTGCTGCGATCGCTTTTGAACTCGACGGTGAGGGATTCGCGAGGTGGCAGGCGCTGTGGCATATCAGGCTTCCGTTTGTGCAGCAGCTTGCTGCATAGATTCCAGTAGCGGGGTGACACGGACGCGGCCGGATAGCAGGTCGTCCATAAGACCTACTTTGACCGCCCGTAGTACCTCTAGTCCCTGCAGCTCGCTTTGCAGTTGAGCATTAAGTGTCTTTGTGCGACAGAGGATAACTTTCTGCTCGTTAGTTTTCGGAATTGCGACTTTCAAGCTCGTCACGATAGAAGAGCTGATTTTTACCATGCTCTCAGACGTCCCAGATGCGGCTGCTTGGACTTGTCGACGCACTTTGCTTGACTGCAAGACCAACTCTAGGAACTCGGCAGTGGTCTCCTCGGAAGGCAGCAGTCGCATCATCAAGTCCGGATAAGTGCAAGGCGTACCCACATCGCGATATACCCCCACGAGACCAACCAATTGCCTTGTGTTGGCTCGGCTGACGAGAAGGTCTCCCTCGTTCAACCGCGCCCTATCTAACCCTTTATCTGCAGCAGGCGCAGGTTTGAGCTGGGTGGGTAAAAATCCTTCCTTAGTGAGGCAACCCAATCCGAGCATCTGAATTCCTGTCCACTCTCCTGCCTCCTTTGGGGAGTAACCGTTCTTGGGCTTTCCAATCAGCCAGCGCCCAAGTATGTCCCAGTTCCACTCTCTAGGAATCCATCCCAACGGCGATTCCTTGTAGAGCTCTGGAGCTTGGCTCTGTGGCGGGCGCAGTTGGCCGTTGGAGTCGATGCCACGGGTTAGTAGGTCCTGCAGTAGGCCCTGTGTAACGGCCTTGAGCTTGTCGATCAGCGCCTCGGTTTCGCGGATTGCGGTGTCGAGGGTATTGAGGATTTGGGCAATACGCTCCTGAGTGGGAAAGTCAAAAGGCGGCTCCTCTATCGCATAGATATCCTTCGTCGACAGATGCCGGACTGTCGTTTGCGGGGTTCTACGATGGATTTCCGCGATTTTTGGCTTCAGGTACCAATACAAAAAGCTTTGATGAATTTCTTTGCTAGTCGATGATATTTTGCATACACGCTGGTTGAGCAGTGCATCTTCACCTGCCCATCGATGCACCTCAAAATCGCCATCCATGCCCACCAACAGGTCGCCTTTGGATACGCGATATGCAGGGTCATACATGCCTCGGAATCGAACCTCAGTGGAGCTGCCACCAAGGTCACGAATCCGAATCAGCGGCAAACCAACAAGCTGATTGAAGCCGCTAGACGGAAAGGCAAAGCCAGATAAGACCTCAATCTTTTCTTTGAGTAATGGAGCCTTACCGAGCTCAGACATACCCCAACTCCTTCAAGAACACCTGTAACGCCCCTGCCGCCATATCGCGCTTGTGCTCGATCTCGTTTAGCGTCACCCAGTACTTGTCCCACCAGTTCTCGAAGGCGGCGACGATTTGCTTGCGCTGTGAGGTGATGTAGCGCTCGACGATGGCCTGCATATCGTCATGCAGGATGGTTAGCAGCAGTTCGGCGGCCTGTGGCTCGCTCAACACTTCAACGGCTTGATCCAGTTGCCTGGCGAAGTTTACGTGTTGGGTTTTGAGCTGCTTCTTTACCTTTGTTAGGTCGGCCTTCCAGAGTTTGATCTGGGCTTCGTCGGTGGGATTTCCCTCGTCATCGGCATCCGACTCGCTGTCAGCCTCGTCCGAACCCTCCTCCATGGTTGGGGCGACGGCCTTGAGCTTGCTGTCTAGTTCGGTCTTTTTTGCTTCCAGTTCGGCCAACTCGGCAACGAAATCACCGAGCAGAAACTTCACCAACTTGTGCTCCAGTGGGCTTTGCTTACTAGCCTTGTCTTCAAGGGCGGTGCTGATGCTGGTGCGCCAAGCATCGATCACGCCTAGGCTGCCGCGCGCCATCAGGCCGAGAAAGTCATATTTGCTCTGGTACCAGAAGCCCGCGACGATGCCCCGGACTTGGAAAGGGTCGAGCAGGCCGACGCCTTCCAGCGTCTGGCTAAAGCTGGCCAGCAGTTCGCCGCGCAATTCAACCAGCGCGGCGCTGTTCTCCTGCTTCCCTGCCAATGCGGTGATACGCGGGCTGTGTTCGTGCCACCAGCGCTCGAATGCCTTACGGAGGGCGGCTTCCTTGCCCTGCAGGCGTGCATTGCTTTCAATGGCCGGCTTGAGGTCGGTGCGGCGGGTCAGCTTGTTGTGAAAATCGAAATACTGTGCGTCGCGCGCCACGAAGAGGTCTTGTGGGTCGAGGCCGTGGGCGGCAAAAAGCTGAGCTTTCGCTTCGACTTCGGCCTTGGGCACTCCGCCCAGCAGGTGAGCACGCACATCATGCGACTCGGGCAGCGGTGCGTTATCCACATAGCGGCGGATATTGAGGTTGTAGTCGTTGTCGCGCAGTGCTGTGATATTAACCACGTCGCTGAGACCGTCGATCCGGCGAAATTCGTCGAAGGCGGTAGTGATCTTTTCGATGTGCTCGGGCAGCAGGTAGTTCTGTGCACGGCCCTCGAAGTACTCGCGGTCGGCGTTGATAAACAGCACCTTGCCCTGGCGCTCGGCAGGCTTGGCGCTGACACGGTTGGCGCCTTCCTGCTTTTGTTGGCGCAGGATAAGGATGCAGGCGGGAATACCGGTGCCATAGAACAGGTTGGCCGGCAGGCCGATCACGGCTTCGAGCAGGTCGTTCTCGATAATGCTAGCGCGGATGCTGCGTTCCTCACCGCTCCGGAAAAGCACACCATGAGGCAGTACGGTGGCAATCATGCCCTCGTCGCGGGTCACGGCGAGCATGTGCTGCAGGAACATCAGGTCGGCCTTTTTCGATCCCAGCGGCACCTCGCCGAAGCAGAAGCGTTGTTCGCGGAATGTCGGGTTCCAGGCCAGGCTGCCATCCGGGCTTTTCTCGGTATGGCCCCAGTTGATGGAGAATGGCGGATTGGTGAGTATGCGGTCGAAGCGACGTAGTTCGCCGCCCTCGATATGCCGAGGGTCAGCCAGGGTATCTTCGTTCTCCAGCCAAGCGTTGCTAATGCCGTGCAACAGCATATTCATCTGCGCGATGGACCAGACGGTGCCGTTGAATTCCTGGCCAAACAGGTTGGCCTTTCGGCCGTCCTCGCCGTGCTCGTCGATATATTCCTTGGCAGCAATCAACATGCCGCCGGAGCCGCAGCAGGGGTCGTACACATCGTGTGCCAGAGTCGGCTTGAGCAAGTGCACCATTAGCCGCACTACCGAGCGCGGAGTATAGAACTCGCCACCTTTCTTGCCGGCTGAGTCAGCGAATTCCGCGATCAGGTACTCGTAGGCTGCACCGAGCAGGTCGGGGAATTCGAAATCGCTGTTACGCAGGCGCACTTCACCGAAGTGGGTGATGAGTTGGCGCAGCTTCTGATCGGGAATCTTGCTCTGGCCGACCTTGCGAGTGAAGTCAATGTGCTCCAGCACCCCCTCCAGGGATACGTTATTTTCCTCAATGCCGCTCAGCGCCTTGTTAAGCAAGTTGCCGACATTGATGTGCGCTTCGTTGAGCAAATAGTGGAAGCGTGAATGGCTGGGCACCCAAAAATTGCCATCGCGCTTGTACCAGCGCGGATTTTCCGCCGTGACAAAGGCCTCGGCCTTGCTCTTGCCGGCGTTTATTTCATCGGCAACGACCTGCTCATAGCGCTCCTCGAATACGTCGGAGCAGCGCTTGAGGAACAGCATGCCAAAAATGTATTCCTTAAACTCCGAGGCATCCATCTTTCCGCGCAGAATATCGGCAGCCTTGAACAGATGACGTTCCAGTTGTTGCAGCGTGAGGGGCATTGCGGAATCTCTAGTGGGCACTCAGGGAGCGGAGGCCGATCCTGATGGTAATAAATGCCGGGGATTGTATCCCAATCCACGCTCGGCACTGAGCAGTCTCGGTTGCAGGGGGTCAGAGAAATACCAATCTCTCCCTCACGTCATCCCGCCAATAAGCGGTGTTGCGACACACGGCAGTGGCGATCAGCAAGTCTTGGTCCTTCCCTAATCGCTTCCAGACCAATGAAACCGTGAGTAGGTAGTAATACCGGGTGGCGTCGGAATGGTCTTTCAGATACTGGGTGAGAAACCAGCGCACATGCTTGAGTTGCCAAGTCCAAGGATTATCACGTTGCCAGCGCTCTTGAATGGCCGCTTGCATGACTCGAGCTTGCCGTAGGTGACGTTGCTTCGTGACCTTCGATCCAGTCAGTACGCCGCTCAGGAACAGCGCCATATCGAAGGGTTTGGTCACGCTCGACCTCCAATATAGGCCGAAACGACATCGATCCGGTTATGCCCGAGCTCAAGGCTGATTTGTTGGCGCGCCTGTTGATCAAGGTCGCGATCAATGCGATAGCAATGGCCACCATTCACCGGTGCGGCGTGGCCCGTGAGCTGTTCGTAACGCTCGCAGGCGTAGGCCGCGCGCAGTTCATGAAAACCCTTCAGCCCGTGTTCATGCAGCGTTTCGCGGGCGGGGAGCACGGTCCGTTGCAAGAACGCGGCGTAGCTTTCGTCTCGGGCCAGCAAGTTGCGGCTGCCGGTCAGCGACGCCTGACGAGCCAACTGCAGCGCTGCCTTCACCTCCTCGTTAGTAGCGATCCATCGTGGTGCTAAAGCCCCTGAACGACCGCCTTTGGTGCCGTCCTGAATGTTGATGCGACCGAGTCGTTCGGCTTCACGTTGCAAGCGTGGCAGGTCAGCCAGGATCGCTTCGCGCAGGCGCATGCCGGTTGTTCGGGCCAACAGAACAATCGCGGCCACCCGCTCGTGTTGCTGTTCGCCAAGCGTCTCCAGTACTCGCCGAATCTGTTGGTGGTCTTGGCCATCCGGCGCGCGGGTGCGTACGCTCGAGCGCTGCTGTCCCAACGCCTGGCTCGGGCTGGCGATCCTCACGTCTTGATCACCGCGCAGCGCAGCGAGGGTGCGGTTGACGCTGCTCAGGCGGTTCTGCGCGGTCGCGATGGCGAGTTCACCTTGCTGGATCTGCTGGCGCAGGTACGCGGCGTAGTCTTGCAGCGTCTGTCGATCGATTTGACGCGCATCGTTGTAACTGGGTCCGTCCTCTGACCGACACCAACGCACGAACGCTTGCCAGCGATCGCTATGTGCTTTGACCGTGGCGAAGTGGCCGTTGGCAAACAGATCCTTGAGCGCCTTTGGGCCGGCGTAGCTCAGTTGGCGGCCGTAGCCAAAGTTGCGACCATCACGCCGACCGACCAGAGCCATCGTCATCACCGTTTTCGTTTGTTTGCAGAAAGAGCAGCAGGGCTTTCCAGTGGGGGCTGATCTTTTCCATCTGTTGCCAATGTGTGGGGCGAATCAGCAGGGCATTTTTCTGGTGCTGCAGCAGTGCCCCGTCTTCACGCAGTTGTTGGATCAACAGGTTGATGTCGCCGGAACCTAAGGCGGGCGTGGCGACAGCGGCGACACTGGCGACAACTCGCGTTGTTGCTGGCCTAGCGTATGGCGACAGCGCGGCGACAGGCGTGGCGACACACCGCAACGCAGGTCCTGTCTGGTGCTGCGCCTGATAACGGCGCACCGCGTCATTGAGGCGGAACATGGCGCACCTTGAAGGTCTTTCCGTCATGAGAGTCCAGCCAGCTATGTGAGATCAATTCGACCAGCAGCGTAATGGTGTGATGGCTGCTTTTGCGGGCAAAACGGGGGCCATTGCGGTTGAGGTCGCGGACGGTAAATTGGGTCCAGCCTTTTTGCGTCAACCAGCGCAGCAGTCGATCCGATTCCTCGCGTAACGTGTTGACGGGCTCTTGCTCCGTCAGGCGCTGGATCTCGGCGAGGTAGTAATCCATCAGCGTCGAGGCGCGCTGGATATGGGGTTCGTCCACTGCATGCGCGTCTTCAATCACCGCCAATACCCCGGCGATACGCAGTACGTTGGCGGCTGCTTTCCCCGCGATAGATTGAATGCCGGCCAGCTCGCCAAACTCACCAGATTGGCATTCGATGGTGTCGTGAATATCGATCCAGGCAGTGCGAGCGCTGGGTGTCAGTTCCAGCCTGGCAGGGTTAAGTGAACCATCCTTGTGCAGCGACATCGGCTTATTCAACAGAGCGGTAATGCGCGCTTTATAGCGCTGGATCCTGGCATCTCGCATCAGGTCGACGGCCTTGTACAAGCGCCGCCCCACCAGGCGTTCGGGCCAACTGATCAGACAGCGGCCAAGAATGCCTTGGCCGTTGATCATTCGATCTGTGAGTAGCTGGTTGGCCAGGTAAGGTTGCAGCATCAGATGCAGACTGAGACGGCGATCATAAGCTCGCAGGCTTTCGCCAGGCATGGAGCGCGCCCGGTCGATGGGGCTGCCATCCCAGAGCGCTGACAGGGTGGTGATGGCCTTGAGTTGGTTCTCTTTACTCATGGTGCTGCTGCCCAGAAACTGGCCGCCCTCATCGTTGAATAACCCCATGCTGGGCAAGCCCTGGCATAGGTTTTTGATCAGGGCTTCAATCGTGGGTTCGGCGATGATCAACCTGGGTGGGACGGGTTCGGATAACTCACGAGCTTCGTGCTTTCCTCGAATGGCGGCGCGATTGGCTTTCAGTTGCTCCAAATACAGCATCCACTGCCGCCGCTCCCACTCACGCGCAGCCGCCAGCGCCAGATGATCCACTGCGCTTTTCCGATCACCCGACGATGCCACCGTCAGCATGTAGAGGGACAACGGATAAACACGGCCATCGAGATGCACATTGGCGTGCGACTGGGTCACCAGGGCGGCAGTGGCCAACACCGATTGCGCAGCCATGGCGCAGGGCACGCCGATCACCTCGGCCATGCGTTCGACGGCTGGCCCCAATATCTGTCCCAACGCTTCGATCGGATACGCCAGCGGCTCGGGCCGGTATTCCAGCAGCGGCTGTGGCAGGTCGAACGCTTCGCACAATTGCATCGTCATTCTCCTGGTGCTTCGAAATTTTCCCTCATTCTTCCCGCCATGTTTGCTGAGTGTTATCAGGGATCAAGGCCCCTGCAGCCTGTGAGGGTTGTCCACTAACGCGGGACGGGCGGCTCTTTACGACCGGGAGCTTGGGCATCTCATGATCTGGCCTCCTGAGCACTTCGACTGAAGTGGGCGGGTGGAGGCTGCGTTGGCTGACGAGACCAGCGCCGCGAGATCCTGAGTCTGTTGCAGGCAGTGATGCGATGACCGGGGCGTGCCTGACTGTCAGTCAGGTGCAGTCCATTCCGTGGGCTGCGGCACCATCATCTGTATCGCTGCTGCGGGTGACATCTGGGTTTGTCATGCCGATTGTCACAGGGACAAATGCGGCAATGTGTTGCCTGGTAAGGGCTGCGGCAGTGGTTTCGGCGCCCGTCTCTTTCCTGGAGAAAGAGACGGGCTTGGGCTGCCGCATGTGCACTGTGGATAAGTTGGCTTCGATCACGTTGGGCGTGACTGCGCGCCTAATTGGAAGCGAGCGCGCATGGGCTGGGACCACCACGGTGTGGCGTAGCCTTAAAGGTCCCTGGCTACCGGGCAATGCTGTCGATGACAGCACTTTACGGCTCTGGTGTAACGCGTCCTCGGAGGGTGGTCAACTGGGTGTGCGGTGGGGTTTTTAGGCGTTGGACGTGTGTGGAAGAAGGTGGCTTGGAATGGACAATGGGCCGTTCGTCGGTTTTTAAAGTGAGCCCCTGAGGACGGGAAGGCGAAGCCTTCCTGCCCTCAGGGGCTGGGCATTAAAAGCTTGTGGGCGCTGCAGATGGTGGCGACTGTCGCCACGTTGTCGCCATACGAAGGACCGCTAAATACGTGGGTTGTCGCCAGTGTCGGCGCTGTCGCCAGCAGGAACTGATTAACGAAACGGGATGACGTTCCCGTTTTTGTTTTCATGAATGGCCGTCACCGACAAATTGCCGGTGGCGGCTTTTTGAATGTACTCGCTCCACCAAATCATCATCGGACGCCGGCGCTCAATGTAGTCCGCTCGGTTGTACGCGCTTCGGACTTCGTCTTTGTCGACATGGGCGAGTGCGACTTCAATCAACTCCGGGTCCCATCCATGTTCGTTGAGGATGGTGCTGGCCATTGATCGCAGGCCGTGGCTGACCAGCCGATCCTGGAAGCCCATACGCTTTAATGCCATGTTTGCGGTCTGGCTGTTTGCGTGGGTACGCGGATTTCGGTCGGCCGGAAATACGTGTTCCCGGTGGCCGCTGTAGGGCTTGAGTGTCTCTAGCAGCGCGAGCGTCTGGTCGCTTAGGGGGATGGGGTGCACACGGCGTTTTTTCATGCGCTCCTTTGGGATGGTCCAGATGCGTTTCTTGAAATCTATTTCTGCCCAGGTCGTCCCGGCAGCCTCGGCAGGGCGGGTCATAGTGTGCAGTTGCCATTCGATCAGGCAGCGGGTGATGCGTTTGATGCTGGCGTTGGCAATCGCCAGCATAAGGTCGGGTAGTTCTTCGGGAGGAAGTGCCGGCATATTTTCTTTTTGCGGCTTTTTGAAGGCTGCCCGAATGCCGCTGAGCGGGTTCGCGAAGATCAGTCCGCAGTTGACGCCGTAGGCCATGATTTCGTTGAGACGTTGGGAAAGTCGCTTGACCGTCTCCAGGCTGCCTTTGGCCTCGATCGGGCGTAGGAGCTTGATGATCATGGGGGCGGTGATGTCTGCGAGGGGTGTGGCTTTGAGGCTGGGGAAAACATGCAGCGTGAGTGAGCGCCAGATGTCTTCGGCGTAGGCCGTTGTGACGGAGTGTTTTTTCAACTCGAACCAAGCGGTGGCCACCTTCTCGAATGTGTGCTCGGTTTTTGCCAGCTTGGCCTGCCTTAGCTCATCGCGGTGAGCTTTGGGGTCGATGCCTTGCGCCAGCAGTTCGCGTGCCTCAGCAGCTTTCTTTCTGGCATTCGCCAACGAGAGGGCTGGGTAAGGGCCGAGCGCCATGTTGAGGCGGCTTTTGGTTACCGGCTCGCGGTAGTTGAAGTTCCAGATCATCGAGCCACTGGCTCTGACCCTGAGTTGAAGGCCGTCGCCGTCAGTGAGAACGAAGTCTTTTCCTGTTGCCTTGACTGCCTTGAGTTGGCGGTCTGATAGGCGGGCTGCATTAGTAGGCATGAGAGCTACCTCTGACACCGTTTTGGTATCCCAAAAATAGCACCAGTGGCTCGGGATACCAATTGGGATACCAAAACGCCTGGAACTCAAAAAGCTTGTGTGGAAGCCAATAGCCCTGAAATCCCCGTATTTACTGAATTCCAGCCACAAAAAAAGACGTCCGTGGACGTCTTTAGATGATGAAGTGGTGGAGCCGGGGGGATTTGAACCCCCGTCCGCCAGTACTCCGCTGTCGGTACTACATGCGTAGCCGTTTCTATTAAGTTAACCCTCAGCGACCCGAAGGGCAGGGTGCTTTGGGCGAGTTGTGTAAGTTTTAGCCGCTTCGTCCACAACGTACTGCACGGCGATTCTGTTCTATATGACAATCACTTTGGGTTTACAGACATCCCCTGGTGATTGCTGGACCCGAAGGTACCAGAAGCTCAGGATCTAAAGCTGCTTACGCAGCGAGAGAGAATTCCTGGCCGTAGGTTTCGTCATTGGCAACTATAAGAAGTTGCAACAGTGGATTTACGAGTTCTGTTACCAACTCGGCATGCACCTAAAGTTTCGCGACCGGCGTCGAATCCTAAACGGCCCCGTGCCTGTTGCTCGGTGAATCAAAGTGAGCGACAGGCATGCGCAGTGTACGCCAACGCAGCTCAGAAGGCCAACCCGAAGGTTGACCTCGACAGATTATGGGTTCGGTTCGTTGGACAGTTTGTCGGCGCGCGACAGCGCCTGCGTGGCCTCGGTGACACATTTCTTGTCATCGCCGGCAGCTTGAGATGCCTGGGCACTGGCAAGCAATCTGTTGAGTTCCATCTTGGTGTTTTCGGACGTTGCCGGCAGTGAGGTCACTTTGTCTTTGAGCTCTTGTACCTTGGTGGTACACAGGTTGTTGTCCGCAGCGAATACGGGAGAGGCCAACATTGCAGCGGAAATGAACAGACCAGCGAGTGCGGTACGTTTCATGGGTATCTCCTGAACGTTTGGTCTCGATGCTGGGGCTCAATGGCCGGCACGTCGAGTCAGTGATAAGCCTTGTTCTACCGGGCTTATACAAATGACTACGACGGAGTACAGGAATTCGTTTTTTTTCAAAGAAGCTATGAAAAACCCGACGGATACGCGAATAGGCACTAAAAAGGGGCGCAATTGCCCCTTCTGCTTAGTGAAAATGCTTCACGCCGACTTGGCCTGGGTGACACGATCCACCAGATAGACCAGCCCGTGGTAGTCAATGCCGCCGTGTTGCGTCAGCCCAATCTCACACGTCCGGCTGGTGGAAATCCCCTCGCTGCAATGTTGCACCGCGTCCTTGAGCGAGCGCAGCGAATGCGCGTTCAGCTCCGGTGTGGTGAAGCCCTTGTCACCGGCAAATCCACAACAGTGAATGCCTTCCGGAATCACCACGTTGGTGCTGCATTTTCGCGCCAGATCGATCAACGCCTGGCTCTCGCCCAAATGCTGAGTGCTACAGGTAACGTGTACCGCGATGGGCGCATCCTGCGGTGTGAAATCCAGTCGATCCATCAAATGCGTGCGGATAAAGCGCACAGGGTCGTACAGGTCCAGGCGCACTTCGCCGAGGTCCTGAACCAGGCGCAAGGTGCAGGGGCTGGTGTCGCAGTAGATCGGATCGAGCCCGCCACGGCTGGCGTGCAGCAGCGCGCCGATCAGTTCCTGGCGTTTGTGCTCGGCCTGTTCCGCGTAGCCTTTGGAGGCGAACGGCTGGCCGCAGCAGAGGTTGTCCTGGTTGTCGGGAAAGACCACTTGGTAACCAGCTTTTTCCAGCAGCCCACGGGTTTTGTCGTACAGCGACATTTGCTCTTTATCCCCCGCCGCCGGGCCCATTGCCCGCGAGACGCAGGCCGCCAGGTACACCACCCGCGGGCGTTCGTCCGACACGGTCGGGCTGAAGCGAATGGCTTTTTCCGGCTGCGGCATGGCGTTGGTCCATTGTGGGACCTGGCCTTTGGACAACCGCGTCAATGTCGCCGACAGCTTGGCCAAACGTGGCGCTCCCAACAGCATCCGCGCGCCATTGGCTATGTGCAGGGTGAAGCGCGCACCTTGCAGTGCCGTGGCGAAATTTCCTTCCAGCCAATTAGCGGTTTTCGTGTGCGTCGCCTTACGGCTGCGAAGCTTTTTCACCAGGTCGCCGGTGTTGATTCCTACAGGGCAACGTTGCGCACACAGCCCGGTCGCGGCGCAGGTATCGATGCCTTGGTATTCATAAGCGGCTTCGAGTTCAGCGGTGTCGACACCGGCTCGTTTCTTCGCCTGAATGTCCCGCCAGATAACGATGCGCTGGCGCGGGCTCAGGGTCAGTCCTTTCGATGGACAGACCGGTTCGCAAAACCCGCACTCGATGCACTTATCCACAATCTCGTCGGCAGCGGGCAGCGGCTTCAGGTGTTTGAGGTGAATCTGCGGGTCGTCGCTGAGCACCACGTCGGGGTTGAGAATGCCGTTCGGGTCGAGCAGGCGTTTGAGCTGCCACATCAATTGATAGGCATCGCTGCCCCATTCCAGTTCGACGAAGGGCGCCATGTTGCGCCCGGTGCCGTGCTCAGCTTTCAGCGAGCCGCCGAATTCCACCGCCACCAGTTGCGCCACGTCGTCCATGAACGCCTGATAGCGTGCGACTTCTTCCGGGTTGTTGAAGCCTTGTGTGAAGACGAAGTGCAGATTGCCTTCCAGGGCGTGTCCGAAAAGGATCGCTTCGTCGTAGTGATGTTTGTCGAACAACTCGATCAAACGATTCACGCCGATGGCCAGTTGTTCCACTGGGAAGGTCACGTCTTCGATGATGACCGTGGTCCCGGTTTTGCGCACCGCGCCGACGGCAGGGAAGGTGTCTTTGCGGATCGCCCAGAGCCGGGCGTTTTCCAGCGGGTCTTCGGTGAAGTCGACTTGTTTTTCTACCGGGAACGAAGCCACGGACGCCATGATCTGCGCCAGTTGTTCGCGTAACAAAGTGGAGGAGGCGGCGCGAGATTCGATCAGCAAGGCGCAGGCATTGTTCGACAGTTGCTGTACGAAAGCCGGCATGCCGGGTTTGTCTTGCACCGAGCGCAAGCTGCGGCGGTCCAGCAGTTCCACAGCCGACACCGGTTGGCTTTTCAGCACGGTGACGGCGTTGCAGCAGGTTTCCACGTCCGGGAAGACGATCAGCGCCGAGGCTTTGTTCGGGTGGTCGATCACCGTGTCATAAGTCACCGCGCTGATGAAGCCGAGGGTGCCTTCGGAGCCCACCAGCAGGTGGCTCAAGATATCCACAGGCTCGTCGAAATCCACCAGGGCGTTGAGCGACAGGCCGGTGGTATTTTTCAGACGGTATTTGTGGCGAATTCTTGCAGCCAATTCGGAATTGGCGCGGGTCTCGCGGCCCAACGTTGCCAAGCGCTCCAGCAGATCGCCATGGCTCTGGCGAAACGCCGCGACACTGGCGGCATCTTCGGTATCGAGACGGCTGCCATCGGCCAGCACTAGACGGATGCCAGCCAGGGTGTGATAAGTATTTTGCGCCGTGCCGCAGCACATGCCACTGGCATTGTTGGCGACGATGCCGCCGATTTTGCAGGCATTGATCGAGGCCGGGTCCGGGCCGATCTTGCGCCCGAACGGCGCCAACCACGCGTTGGCCTGGGCGCCGATCACGCCGGGTTGCAGGCGGATTTGCGTACCTTGGCCCCGGATTTCGCGACCGTTCCAGTTATCCCCCAGCACGATCAATACCGAATCGCTGATGGCCTGTCCGGACAGGCTGGTGCCGGCCGCACGAAAGGTCACCGGGACCTGATCCCGTTGCGCCAGTTTCAGCAGGGCAACCACTTCGTCTTCGGATTCGACGCGGATCACCAGTTGCGGAATGAGCCGATAGAAACTGGCGTCGGTGCCGAAGGCCAGGGTCGACAGCGGATCGTCGAAACGTCGGTCGTGAGGAATCAGTTGCTGCGCATCACGCAGGAAATCCGCCGGTAGCGTCATTGGTCCTCCAGAATCAGAACAACCAGGTCTTTCGGACCGTGGGCGCCGTACGCCAGGACTTGTTCGATGTCGGCGGTCTTCGACGGGCCGGACACCAGCAAGGCATTGGTCGGCATGCCTTGGGCCCACTCGAACTCTTGTTGTACCTGGTAGAAGTTGTCACGAATTTCACTGGCCTTGAGCAGGGCGAAATGCACCGGCGGCACCAGGCTCATCAAGCGCGGTTCTTCCCGCGTCGGCCACAGAATAAGACTACCGGTCGCGGCGATTGCGCCGAGTGTAGTCGTGAGACTGGCCGGGGTGTCGTTAAACAGCTCGGCTTTCCAGTCTTCTACCGGGCGGTTGTAGGATTTGAGCACTGGCAGGTCGGGATTGTTCGACCAGTGCTGTGTGACACGTTGACCATGCGCTGTCGTCGGTGCGATCAACAGGCTCGGCAACTGACGATCTCGCAGCAATTGCGCCAACAACTCAGGCCAGCCTTCGGACGAGGTCAGATGGATTTCGGTGTGCACCGCTTCCATCAGTTTGCGCAGTTGCGGGATACGTTGTTCGGCTGTGTAGGTGTAAGGGGCGGTCACCAGTTCGACATCGAACTCGTCAGGCACCGGTGTCGTGCCGGTCAGACTGTTCCGTAATTTGCCGAGAATATTCTGCTTGGCGCTCATCAACGATCTCCCTGTTTGGCCAGGTGCTCGCGGGCCAGGTCATGCAGCGAGCGGGCAGCGGGTTTTGGTGCGCTGTGGTTTTGCGTCCAGGGGCCGACGTTGCTCGGCGCAAGGGCGCGCAGGCGCGTGGCGAAGAAGCCGAACAGGCGATACAGCGTTGGTGAACTGTTGAGCCGCGCCCAGGCATTCCAGATAAAGCGTTCCTTGCGCGAATACTTGCTGCCCTGGCCGCGCATGACTTGATGCGGGCTGTCCGGGGCCTTAACGTTCTCTTCCCGCAGGCGTCGCAGCAATGCCGGGATCGGAATTTTTACCGGGCAGACTTCACCGCAGGCACCGCACAACGACGACGCACTCGGATGATCCGGGACTTTCGCCAGGCCGACCATGTGCGGCGTGATGATTTTTCCGATAGGCCCAGGGTAAACCTCCCCATAGGCGTGGCCGCCGATTCGGGTGTAGACCGGGCAATGATTCATACAGGCGCCGCAGCGGATGCAGTTCAGGGTCTGGCGCAATTCGCTGTCGGCGAAGGCCTGGCTGCGACCGTTGTCGAGCAGTACCAGGTGCACTTCTTGTGGGCCGTCGAGTTCATGCTCCTTGCGCGGGCCGGAGATCATGTTGACGTAGGTGGTGATGGGTTGGCCGAGGGCCGAGCGGGTCAGCAGCGACAGCAGCGGTACCACGTCACGCAAGTTTTCAACGACTTTTTCGATGCCGGTGACGGCGATGTGTACTGGCGGCACAGTAGTCGTCATGCGCCCGTTGCCTTCGTTTTCCACCAGCAGCAGGGTGCCGGTTTCGGCCACGGCGAAGTTGACGCCGGAGACGCCGATGTCCGCTTCGAAGAATTTCTGTCGCAAGACTTTGCGACCGATCTGAATGAGTTGGTCAACGTCCTTGGTGTATTCCACGCCAAGTTTGTCGTGGAACAAGGACGCGACCTGACCGGCGTTCTTGTGGATCGCCGGCATAATGATGTGTGAAGGCTTCTCGTGGTCGAGCTGGACGATGTACTCGCCCATGTCCGATTCCAGGCATTCAATGCCTTGATCAGCGAGGAAATGATTCATCTCCATTTCTTCGCTGACCATCGATTTGCCCTTGATCACTTGCCGCCCCTCGTGAGCGCGGATGATCGATAAGACGATGCCATTGGCCTCGTCCACCGTTTCCGCCCAGTGCACTGTCACACCGTTGCGGGTCAGGTTCTGTTCAAGTTGCTCGAGCAGGTCGGGCAGCTTGGATAACGCACGGGCGCGGACAGCATTGCCCAGCACTCGCAAATGTTCTCTTTCGTGGGCATCGCTGAAGGACGCTGCCCGTTTTGTCATCAGTGAATCCATCGCGCTGCGAAAGTTATTTCGCAGTTGCGTGTCAGCCAAAGCCTCGTGAGCCCTGGTTCTGAAATCCTCTTCCACGGCAACCGTAGGAATAATCGCGGAAGCGTTCATCGAACACCCCCGGTGCGCAGCCAAAGGAAGCTGGCCAGATGTTGGCCGCGCAACGCTTCCTTCTGTTTCTCCAGCGAGCCGTTGATGTTCATCAAGCAGCCGCAATCGGCACTGAGTACCTGATGCGCGCCGGATTCCTTCAACGACCGGGTCTTATCAGCCACCATCGCGCCGGAAATGTCTGGCATACGGACGCTGAAAGTCCCACCAAAGCCACAGCATTCACTTTCGTGGCTGTGTTCGACCCGTTCCACGTTGCCTAGCTGCGCCAACAACTCGCGGCCATGCAGGTGGGTGTTCATCTCGCGGCGTGCCGAACACGAGGTGTGCAGCGCCACTTTCACCGGTGTGCCGCTGTCCTTGAGCTGCACCTTGCAGACAAACAGCAGGAACTCCGCCAGTTCATAAGTTCGAGCCGCCAGGGCCTGAACCTGTTTCAACGTCTCCGGCTCGTCCTTGAACAAGTCGGCGTAGTGTTCGCGCAACATGCCGGCGCAAGAGCCCGACGGCACCACCACCGGATAATCCCCGGCAAACAGCGCCAGTTGCGAGCGCGCCACGGTCCGGGCCTGTTCGGTGTACCCCGAGGTGTAGGCCGGTTGCCCGCAGCAACTTTGCCCTTGCGGGTATTCGACACGAATGCCTTCGCGTTCCAGCAGGTGAATCGCGTCCATCCCGGCTTCGGGGTAGAACAAATCCACCACGCAGGTCCCGAACAGATAGACCCGTGACGGTTTTTCGCTGGGGTATTGCCGAGGTTCGGGCAGTGGCGGGGCGACGCGGGTGGCGTTCGGCACGGCGTTGTAAAAAAGCTCGCTCATCAGGCGTGTCTCCGGGTGGGCCCGGTTATCCGTCCGTTGAGGCTGCTGAATATAGAGAGAGAAGCTTTCAGTAGCCTTACAGACCGGGTTGTGAATAGCTGACGCCGGAATCGTGGTCCGGCGTCGGTTTTTTCGGTGCTGCTTGTAGTCCTTAGTGCACCAGCATGCCGGTCAACCAATAGGCCTGGACGTAGGTGATCAGGCCCACGATTGTTGCGAAGAACAGGCTGTGCTTGAGGGTGAAGCGGAACAGATCCGATTCCTTGCCCACCAGCCCGGTTGCGGCGCAGGCCACGGCGATCGATTGCGGCGAGATCATTTTGCCGGTCACGCCGCCGCTGGTATTTGCCGCGACCAGCAACACGTCGCTGACGCCGATCTGGTGCGCGGTAGTCGCTTGCAACGAGCTGAACAACGCGTTGGACGAGGTATCGGAACCGGTCAGGAACACGCCCAGCCAGCCGAGGAACGGCGAGAAGAACGGGAATGCCGCGCCGGTCGCTGCCAATACCAACGCCATGGTCGAGGACATGCCCGAGTAGTTGGTGACGAAGGCAAACGCCAGCACCATGCCGATGGACAGAATCGGCCAGCGCAGTTCGTAGAAGGTCTCTTTCAAAGTGGTAAGACCAATTTTGAAATTGATCTTCAGCACCAGCATCGAGATCAGTGCCGAGAAGAAAATCGCTGTGCCGGTCGCGGAAATCGGATCGAGTTTGAATACCGCTGGAATGGCGGTCGGAACGGTCACGATCGGCGCGACCTTGATCACCATTTGGTCCAGGTGGGGGATGGCGAAGTTGAACACCCAGCTGTACATCGAACCGCCCGCGGCAAACATGGCCTTGAACGGTTTCAGGGTCCAGATGGTGACCAACACGGTGAGGATCAGGAACGGCGACCAGGCCTTGATAATTTCCAGCAGGCTGTAGGGCGAAGCCACGGTGGTGCGTTTCTGGCCGAAACCACCGACGCTGGCGGTCACCACGGAGGCCGACACGGCACCGGCGATGTGTTGGCCGGCGGCGCGTTTTGGCTGCCAGACTTTCAGGAACAGGGTCAGGGAAACCAGGCTGGCCAGCGCCGAGGTGATGTCCGGCAGTTCCGGGCCGATGAAGTTCGACGTGAAATATTGGGTGATGGCAAAGCTCAAGCCGGCCACCAATGCGGCTGGCCAGGTTTCCCGAACGCCGCGCAGGCCGTCCATCATGAACACCAGCCAGAACGGCACGAACAGCGACAGCAGCGGCAGTTGGCGGCCGGTCATGGCGCCGATCTTGAACGCGTCGATACCAGTGACTTGCCCGGCGACGATGATCGGAATCCCCAGGGCACCGAACGCGACAGGCGCGGTGTTGGCAATCAGGCACAGGCCGGCGGCGTAAAGCGGGTTGAAACCCAGTCCTACAAGCAGTGCGGCGGTAATCGCTACCGGCGCGCCGAAACCGGCGGCACCTTCAAGGAACGCGCCGAAGCAGAAACCGATCAGCAACACCTGCAGACGTTGGTCGTCGGTAATCGACAGTACCGAGCTGCGGATCACTTCGAACTGACCACTCTTGACCGTCAGTTTGTAGAGGAACACCGCCGCCACAATGATCCAGGCAATCGGCCACAGGCCGTAGGCAAAGCCATACCCGGCAGCGGCGAAGGCCATATCAACCGGCATCTGGAAGGCGAAGATCGCCACGGCAATCGACAAAGCCAGGGTAATGCTGCCGGCCACGTGGCCTTTGAGGCGGAACACGGCCAAGGCCAGGAAGAAAAATACGATGGGGATGGCGGCCGCGAGTGCGGATACGCCGAGACTGCCGAGCGGGCTGTAGAGCTGTTGCCAGGTTTGCATATGGGGTGGCCCCTAATTGTTGTTGGTCAGGCACTGTCAGCGTTCTTGGTTAATTGGTAATACCAATTTACAATCGCTGTTGGCTAGGGTAAAAGCCTTGTATGGGGTGTGTCAATTTGCCGCCCTAAAACTTTTGTCGAATAAGCGGTGCAGAGCGCATCTGATCTGTTCGTTCAAGCGCCGTCTGGTAGGTGTCGCCGCAGCGCGGATAGGCCAGAATAGAGGGCCCGGCGAGCTGCCGGGATCGTGGAGAATTGAGTTATGGGGTTTGATCAGATTCGTCAGCGCCGTTTGTCTGACGATATTGTCGAGCGGCTCGAAGGGATGATTCTCGAGGGCACGCTGAAGTCCGGCGAGCGCTTGCCGGCGGAACGCACCTTGGCCGAGCAGTTCGGCGTATCACGCCCTTCGCTGCGCGAAGCGATTCAGAAGCTGGCGGCCAAGGGCTTGCTGGTCAGTCGCCAGGGCGGCGGCAATTATGTGGTGGATTCCCTCGGCTCGACGTTCAGCGACCCGCTGCTGCATCTGCTGGAAAGTAACCCTGAGGCCCAGCGCGATCTGCTGGAGTTTCGTCATACGCTGGAAGCGTCCTGTGCTTATTACGCGGCGTTGCGCGCCACCGATGTGGATCGCGAACGGCTGACGGCGGCGTTCGACGAATTACAGGATTGCTACACCCGTCACGATGAAGTGAGCCGGGTGGAAGAGGGCGCGGCGGATGCAAAATTCCACCTGGCCATCGCCGAAGCCAGTCACAACGCGGTGTTGCTGCACACCATTCGCGGCTTGTTCGATTTGCTCAAGCGCAACGTGGTGACCAACATTGGCGGCATGTATAAACAGCGCACCGAGACGCGGGACATGCTGATCAGTCAGCACCGCGAGTTGTACCTGGCGATTATCGAAGGGCGGGCGGAGCAAGCGCGGGAAGTCTCCAGCCGACACATTTTGTATGTGCAGGAAGTGCTGGAAGAAGTGCGTCAGGAAGTGCAGCGCATGGCTCGGGCGGAGCGGCGCAAGGGGATGTAGTCATGATCGTTCCCACGCTCTGCGTGGGAGTGCCGTCACAAAGCGGACGCAGAGCGTCCATTGCTGCATTCCCACGCAGAGCGTGGGAACGATCATCAGGCCGAAAGACTAATCTTCCTTGCCCTTGTTCCGCACAGCGCGCTGCAACTCGCGACCGGCGTCGCGTTCGCGCTCGGTATCACGCTTGTCGTATTCCTTCTTGCCCTTGCCCAGAGCGATCTCGCACTTGACCATGTGCTTGCTCCAGTACCAGGACAGGCATACGCAGGCGTAACCTTTTTGCTGCACGGCGGTGGCGAGCTTTTCCAGTTCGCGCCGGTTGAGCAGCAATTTACGGGTGCGGGTCGGATCGGCGATGACGTGCGTGCTGGCGGTCATCAGCGGCGTGATGTGGCTGCCGAGCAGCCAGGCTTCGCCATCCTTGAGCAGGACATAACTGTCAACCAGTTGCAGCTTGCTTGCCCGCAGACTTTTTACTTCCCAGCCGGCCAGGACCAGACCAGCCTCGAACTTATGCTCGATGAAGTAATCGTGTCGCGCCTTTTTATTTTGCGCGATGGTCCCTGTTGGGTGTTTCTTCTGTTTAGCCATAGGGGCGGCATTATAGGGAGTTGCACGCAAGTCGGCTACGGTATCGCTACGTGCTTGAGCAGGTTGATTGAATCCCGGACAATGCGGCCTCTTTTTTGAACGCTTGGGCGTGATAACGATGTCGACAGACAAGGTTTCTGTCCACGGCAGTTGGGCTAGCCGCTGGGTCTTCATACTCGCCGCGACCGGTTCGGCCGTGGGCCTGGGTAGTATCTGGAAATTCCCGTACATGGTCGGCGTCTATGGCGGCGGTGCCTTCGTGCTCATGTTTCTGGCCTGCATCGCCCTGATCGGTGTGCCGGTCATGCTGGCTGAAACCCTGATCGGGCGCCGTGCGCGCCAGAGCCCGGCCAACGCCTTGAAGGTGTTGGCAGTGGAGGCGGGGCATTCCGGGAAATGGTCCTGGGGCGCGTTCGCCGGGATGATCACGGCGTTGCTGATCCTGTCTTTCTATAGCGTCGTTGGCGGCTGGTCGCTGGATTACATCATCGACATGGGCCGTGGCGACTTCCAGGGTGTGACGGCGGATCAGGTCGGTGCTTATTTCGGCAATGTGATCGCCGATCCATGGCGCCTGACACTTTGGCACACGATTTTTATGCTGTTGTCTGCCGTGGTGATCGCCAAAGGCGTAGTCGCCGGGCTTGAGCGCAGCCTGCGCATCATGATGCCGCTGCTGTTCGTGATGGTGATTGTGCTGCTGGGTTACAGCATGACCACCGGCCACTTCATGGAAGGCGTGCATTTCATGTTCGACTTCCACCCGGAAAAAGTCCTCGATGGTCTGCTGCCGGCAATGGGGCACGCGTTCTTTTCGCTGAGCGTGGGTGTCGGTTCGATCATGATCTACGGCGCCTATATGCCGAAGAACTCGTCGATTTCCGGCACCGTGGTCGGCGTGGCGCTGCTCGATACCTTCGTTTCGCTGGTCGCTGGTCTGGCATTGTTTCCGATTGTGTTCGCCGCGGGTCTTAACCCGAGTGAAGGCCCTGGCCTGATGTTTGTCAGCCTGCCATTTGCCTTTGGTAACGTAGCGTTCGGCCAGTTGATGGGCGTAGTGTTCTTCGTGCTGGTGGCGGTTGCCGCCTGGAGTTCTGCGATTTCATTGCTCGAACCAATGGTGGCTTACCTGGTTGAACGCACCAAAATCAGCCGTGCCTGGGTGACTTTCTGGCTGGCTTTTATCTGCTGGTTCGTCGGTCTGGGCACGGTGTTTTCCTTCAATATCTGGAAGGAAGCCAAGTTTTTCGTGAACGAAGGCGGGATGTTTCATCTCTATCAATGGGGTGCGGCCGGCGGCCTGGACTTCTTTGGTGTGATCGATTTCTTCACCTCGCGAATCATGTTGCCACTCGGCGGTTTGTGTTTCGTGGTGTTTGCAGGCTGGATCATGGGGCGTGAAGCGGTGCGCGATGAGTTGTCGATCCACAGCCCGATGCTGTTCAGCCTGTCCCTGTTCTTGATGCGCTATGTGGCGCCCATCGGCATTCTCGTAGTGTTTGCCGCCCAGCTGTGGAAGTGACGCTGACATGACGACACATATTCAACGCTCGGCCCTGTTGCCGTACCCGGCACAAGCCCTCTATGACCTGGTCAATGATGTGGCGCGTTATCCGGAGTTCCTGCCGTGGTGTTCGGCGGCGGAAGTACTGGAAAGCTCCCCTGAGCACATGCGCGCCAGCGTCGGCGTGGCCAAGGGTGGCTTGAGCCAGCATTTCGTGACGCGCAACACTTTGGTGCCCGGACATTCGATCGAGATGAACCTCGAGGAAGGTCCGTTCACCCAGTTGCATGGCGTCTGGGTGTTCAAGCCGTTGGGCGAGAAGGCCTGCAAGATCAGCCTGGACCTGTCGTTCGACTATGCCGGGCCAATCGTGCGCGCGACGCTGGGGCCGTTGTTCAATCAGGCCGCCAATACGCTGGTGGACGCATTCTGTCAGCGCGCCAAGCAGATGCATGGTTGAGTCGGTGATTGAGGTTGAGGTGGTGTATGCCGCCGTTGATCGTCAGGTGCTGCTGACTGTGGCAGTGCCTGCAGGGTCGACGGTTCGGGATGCTTTGCTCAAATCGGGGGTAGATATCGAGTTTGCTGAGTTGGATCTGGCCAGTTGTCCGGTGGGGATCTTCGGCAAGGTGATTGCTGACCCGTCCACTCATACGGTGCGGGCGGGGGATCGTATCGAGATCTACCGGCCATTATTGGCTGATCCGAAAGAGGTCCGCCGCTTGCGCGCCGCCAAGGCTGCCGAGGCGAAAGCGCGAAATCAGTGATTCGATAATCGCCAGATAATAAAAAACCCGGACATGCCGGGTTTTTTATTGCGTCGCAAATTATTGCGGCGTGGTGTCCAGCGGTTCCGGACTTGGGACTGGAACGGTTTCTACACCGTCTACGTCCTTCTGGATCTGGTCCAGCAACGAACCTGGTTTCACCGGTTTTTCCGGTTTTGGCTTCTCGGTGTTTTCCGCAGGAGCGGTCACGGTAGTGCCGGGTTCCTTGCCGAGAATGGCTTCGTCGCGGCTCACGCCAGGCATAAAATCGCCCGACAGGCTGACAAGCTGGTCATTAGGGTTGAAGATAACGCTTATGCGTTCCTGTTGGCGTTCACCACCACCCGGTTGCAGGCTATACAGGTAATCCCAGCGATCGGCATGGAACGTGTCGGTCAGCAGAGGGTTGCCCATGATAAACCGTACTTGCCGACGGGTCATTCCCGGGCGTAACTGGTCTATCATGTCCTGCGTGACGACATTGCCCTGCTGGATGTCGATTTTGTAAACCCCGGGGAATGAACAACCGGCGAGTGCGAGCAGTCCCACGAAGGTGAAACTGGTTAGCAAGAGCTTGGTGTTTTGCATCGGTGGGCGACTTCCACTATCTTGGCTGGGACAACGTAAACGCCGATCATACCCGCATTAAGAGAAGCTGCGAAGCAGCATCGCGAGAAAGCTGACCATGGTTGAAAATAGCGAACTACGAAAAGCCGGCCTCAAAGTGACCCTGCCACGGGTCAAAATTCTGCAAATGCTCGATTCCGCCGAGCAACGCCACATGAGTGCCGAGGATGTCTACAAGGCGCTGATGGAGGCTGGTGAGGACGTCGGTCTGGCCACGGTTTACCGTGTACTGACTCAGTTCGAGGCAGCTGGCCTTGTGGTGCGACACAACTTCGACGGCGGTCACGCGGTCTTCGAACTGGACGACGGCAAGCATCACGACCATATGGTCAACGTCGAAACCAGTGAAGTGATCGAATTCTTCGACGAAGAAATCGAGCGTCTTCAGAAGGCGATCGTCGATAAGTATGGTTTCGAGATGGTGGATCACAATCTCGTGCTGTACGTACGCAAGAAAAAGTAAGCATGTCGCGCGAACAGGATGTTCGCGAAACGAGCGAAGGCGACCCCAGGGTCGCCTTCGTGCTTTCTGCCGCGCTTAAATTTTCGCGGTGATGACCATTTTCTTCGCGTGAGCCAGGGATTCTTTCGTCAGATCGATACCCCCCAGCATGCGCGCGACTTCTTCGACGCGATGGGTTTTGCTCAGCTTGGACACCGCCGTATGGGTGGCATCCTCGCCGCGCACCTTGTGCACGAATAGATGCTGGTGACCCTGAGCCGCCACTTGCGGCAGGTGAGTGACCGTCAAGACTTGTCCACGCTCCCCGAGCCGGCGCAGCAACTGGCCGACGATCTCGGCTGTCGGGCCGCCGATACCCACGTCCACTTCGTCGAACACCAGGGTTGGAACCCGGGAGGTCTGTGCGGTGATGACCTGGATGGCCAGACTGATGCGTGACAGCTCGCCACCGGAAGCCACTTTCGCCAGGGCCTTCATCGGCTGCCCCGGGTTGGCACTGACCAGCAGTTCTACCTGTTCAAGCCCATTGGGCAGCAATTCGTTGCTGGTATTGGGGCGCAACTCGATGGTGAAGCGCCCGCCGGGCATGCCCAGACGCTGGATTTCCTGTTCCACGGCGCTGGCCAGGCTGCCTGAGGCTTGATGACGCAGGTCGCTCAAGTCTCGCGCCTTCTCTTGATAATGACGGGCATAGGACGCCAGTTCATCGCTCAGGCGTTCGATGGATTCGTCATTGGCATTCAGGGTTTCGATTTCATCCAGTAGCTTTTGCTGCATCTCGGCGACTTCGGTTGGCTGGATGCGATGTTTGCGCGCCAGGGTGTAGATCGCGTCGAGGCGTTCTTCCAGGTATTGCAGGCGCGCCGGGTCGGCGTCGAAGTTGTCGAGGAAGCGGTTCAGTTCACCGACGGCTTCTTCTACTTGAATCTGCGCGCTGGTCAGCAGGCTGCTGGCCTCGCCCAGGGCGCCAATCGAATTGTTCACGCTCGACAAGCGATTGAGGCTGGCGGTCAGTGCGTTCAGCACATTGCCGGAATCACTTTCGCTGCATTGCTCGACTACTTGACGGCAGATGCCCAGCAGGGTTTCGGCGTTGGTCAGGTTTTTGTGTTCCTGCTCCAGTTGCTCCAGTTCGTTTTCACCGAGGCCGAGGTTTTCCAGCTCTTCGAGTTGATAGCTGAGCAATTGATGGCGAGCGCGCTGCTCATCGCCGGAATTGGACAGGCGTTCCAGCTCCTGGCGGGTCTGGCGCCAGCGTTGGGCTGCAAGTTGAACCTGTCGGGCAAGATCGGTGGCGCCGGCGTACTCGTCGAGCAGGCGGCGGTGGGTGTCGGTCTTGAGCAGGGATTGGTGTTCATGCTGGCTGTGGATATCGATCAGCAATTCGCCCAAAGCCTTGAGATCGCCAAGCGGGCAGGGCGTGCCGTTGATGTAGCCGCGTGAACGACCTTCAGCGGTGATCACCCGGCGCAGGATGCATGGGCCGTCGCTTTCCAGGTCGCGTTCGGCGAGCCAGGTACTGGCTTCCGGGATGTCGATCAGGTCGAAAGTTGCAAGGATATCGGCCTTGTCAGCGCCGGGGCGAACCACGCCGCTGTCGGCACGATCACCCAGGGTCAGGCCCAGAGCGTCGAGCATGATCGACTTGCCGGCACCGGTTTCCCCTGTGATCACGCTCATCCCGCGATCGAGTTCGAGATCGAGATGTTCAACGATGGCGTAGTTGTGTACGGACAGATGCACCAGCATAAAGGCCGCTCCCAGGCTTTAGGTCTGGTTATTTATACAGTGTTTTATTTGCAGCTGACAATGCCCTGTCTTAGCTCGATTTGCTTGATCCGACGAAATCGTTAGCGCATCAGGGAATGACAATGCAGCGCTTTTTGTAGGGTTAATCAATGCAAACCCCTTGAAGCTGAATTTTGCGGCCCCATATAGCTGGGCAGAAGCGCGAGTTGAGCTCGCGGACGATATTGAAAGGAGAAATTCTATGGCTGACGAACAGACAGTGGATACGCAAAATCTCGACGCCGATCAGGCCGCCCAGGATTCGGGTGATGAACTGGCGGCGCGTGTACAAGTGCTCGAAGAGCAATTGGCTGGCGCTCATGATCAGGCTTTGCGTGTAGCGGCTGATCTGCAGAACGTCCGCCGTCGCGCCGAGCAGGATGTCGAAAAGGCTCACAAATTCGCGCTGGAAAAATTCGCCGGCGACCTGCTGCCGATCATCGACAGCCTGGAGCGTGGCCTGGAGTTGTCCAATCCGGATGACGAAAGCATCCGCCCAATGCGCGAAGGCATCGAACTGACCCTGAAAATGTTCCAGGACACCCTGAAGCGTTATCAGTTGGAAGCGATCGATCCGCATGGCGAACCGTTCAACGCCGTTCATCACCAGGCGATGGCCATGCAAGAAAGCGCCGATGTCGAGCCGAACAGCGTGCTCAAGGTGTTCCAGAAGGGCTACCAACTCAACGGTCGCCTGCTGCGCCCGGCCATGGTCGTGGTCAGCAAGGCACCTTCGCCGGTTTCGCCTTCGATTGATGAGCAGGCTTGAAATTAGCCGCAAGGCCCCCATTTAGAAGTCAAGCGTTTAAGTGCTACCGCAGTCAGCCACCACTGCTGCGGCAACCAAATCCAAAGTTTCGGGAGAGTTAACATGGGCAAAATTATCGGTATCGACCTGGGGACTACCAACTCCTGCGTCTCCGTGCTGGAAAACGGCGTAGCCAAAGTTATTGAAAACGCTGAAGGCGCGCGTACCACGCCGTCGATCATCGCGTATGCCAACGACGGTGAAATCCTCGTTGGCCAGTCGGCCAAGCGTCAGGCTGTGACCAATCCGCATAACACCCTTTACGCGGTGAAGCGTCTGATCGGTCGTAAGTTCGATGAAGAAGTCGTACAGAAAGACATCAAGATGGTCCCGTACAAAATCGCCAAGGCTGACAACGGCGACGCATGGGTTGAAGTGAACGGCCAGAAAATGTCGCCGCCACAGATCTCGGCTGAAATCCTGAAGAAAATGAAGAAAACCGCCGAAGACTACCTCGGCGAACCAGTGACCGAAGCGGTGATCACCGTTCCGGCCTACTTCAACGACAGCCAGCGCCAGGCGACCAAAGACGCCGGCCGCATCGCGGGTCTGGACGTTAAACGTATCATCAACGAACCAACCGCAGCCGCTCTGGCTTACGGTATGGACAAGGCGAAAGGCGATCACACCGTGATCGTTTACGACTTGGGCGGCGGTACTTTCGACGTTTCCGTGATCGAAATCGCTGAAGTCGATGGTGAGCACCAGTTCGAAGTATTGGCCACCAACGGCGATACGTTCCTGGGCGGTGAAGACTTTGACATTCGTCTGATCGACTACCTCGTCGACGAATTCAAGAAAGAAAGCGGCATGAACCTCAAAGGTGACCCGCTGGCCATGCAGCGCCTGAAAGAAGCCGCTGAAAAAGCCAAGATCGAACTGTCTTCGAGCAATTCGACCGACGTGAACCTGCCGTACATCACTGCAGACGCCACCGGCCCTAAGCACTTGAACGTGAAAATCTCCCGCGCCAAGCTCGAAGCGCTGGTAGAAGACCTGGTTCAACGCACCATCGAACCTTGCCGCATCGCTCTGAAAGACTCCGGTATCGACGTTGGCGCGATCAACGACGTGATCCTGGTCGGCGGTCAGACCCGTATGCCACTGGTTCAGAAGCTGGTCACCGAGTTCTTCGGTAAAGAAGCTCGTAAAGACGTGAACCCGGACGAAGCGGTTGCCATGGGTGCTGCCATCCAGGGCGCGGTATTGGCCGGCGACGTGAAAGACGTTCTGCTGCTGGACGTCAGCCCGCTGACGCTGGGTATCGAAACCATGGGCGGCGTGATGACCGCGCTGATCGAGAAAAACACCACGATTCCTACCAAGAAATCGCAAGTGTTCTCGACTGCCGACGACAACCAGGGCGCTGTGACTATTCACGTGCTGCAAGGTGAGCGTAAGCAAGCGGCCCAGAACAAGTCCCTGGGCAAGTTCGACCTGGCCGAGATTCCACCAGCACCACGTGGCGTGCCACAAATCGAAGTGACCTTCGACATCGACGCCAACGGCATCCTGCACGTAGGCGCCAAAGACAAGGCCACCGGCAAGACTCAGTCGATCGTGATCAAGGCCAACTCCGGTCTGTCCGAGGAAGAGATTCAGCAGATGATTCGCGATGCTGAAGCCAACGTCGACGCAGATCGCCAGTTCGAAGAACTGGCCGCTGCCCGTAACCAGGGCGATGCACTGGTTCACTCGACACGCAAAATGGTCGCTGACGCTGGCGACAAAGTGAGCGCTGAAGAGAAGACTGCAATCGAAGCGGCGGTAGTTGCCCTGGAAGCCGCCGTCAAAGGCGACGACAAGGCTGCAATCGACGCCAAGGTTGAAGAGCTGTCGAAAGTCTCCGCGCCAGTGGCTCAGAAAATGTACGCCGAACAGGCTCAGCCAGCTGAAGGCGCAGCACCGCAAGACGAAAAGGCTGAAAAGGCTGACGACGTTGTTGATGCTGAGTTCGAAGAAGTCAAAGACCACAAGTAAGTTGTTGGTCGGCCGGTTGACTGCCTTTGGGCGGTGACTGGTAGGATGTCGCCGCGCGGGAGCTTGCTCCCGCGTTGGCGTGTCTGGAGTTAGCGAATTTTTACAGCATGCGACAACGTTCGGATGCTGGTGGTATGGCCGGGAATGCTCCTGCTTTTCGCGCCGAAAGTACCGCAATGAACAAAGACCAGGATCGTTGAATTGACGTGAGTTGGGTCCGGGCCTGTATTGGGGCTCAACGAGTTTGGCGAAGCTCAGGAGGGATTTGCCGAACGTCCTTAAGAGTGCAAAGACTTATGGCAAAGCGTGACTATTACGAAGTATTGGGTGTTGAGCGCGGCTCAAGCGAAGCAGACCTGAAAAAGGCCTACCGTCGCCTGGCGATGAAGCATCACCCGGACCGTAATCCAGACAACAAAGAGTCTGAAGACCTGTTCAAAGAGGCTAACGAAGCTTACGAGTGCCTGTGCGATCCCAATAAGCGCGCGGCCTATGATCAATACGGTCATGCCGGTGTCGACCCAAGCATGGGTGGCGGCGGTGCCGGTTTTGGCGGTCAGAACTTCTCCGACATCTTTGGCGATGTCTTCAGTGACTTCTTCGGTGGTGGTCGCGGCGGTTCCCGTGGCGGCGCTCAGCGCGGCAGCGACCTGCGCTACACCCTGGAGCTGAACCTGGAAGAAGCGGTGCGCGGCACGACCGTGAATATCCGCGTTCCGACCTTGGTCAACTGCAAGCCGTGCGACGGTTCGGGTGCCAAGAAAGGTTCCTCGCCGATCACCTGCCCAACCTGCGGCGGCATCGGTCAGGTTCGCATGCAGCAAGGCTTCTTCTCGGTGCAGCAAACCTGCCCGCGTTGCCATGGCCAGGGCAAGATCATTTCCGATCCGTGCGATTCCTGCCACGGCGAAGGTCGTGTCGAAGAGTACAAAACCCTTTCCGTCAAAGTACCGGCCGGTGTCGATACCGGTGATCGCATTCGCCTGTCCGGTGAAGGCGAGGCAGGCGCCCAGGGTGGTCCGACCGGCGATCTGTATGTGGTGATCAACGTGCGCGAGCACGCGATCTTCCAGCGCGACGGCAAGCACCTGTTCTGCGAAGTGCCGATCAGCTTCGTCGATGCGGCATTGGGTGGCGAGCTGGAGATTCCGACCCTCGATGGTCGGGTCAAACTGAAAATCCCTGAAGGGACTCAGACCGGCAAGCAGTTCCGTGTTCGCGGCAAAGGCGTTGCGCCGGTGCGTGGTGGCGGTGCTGGCGACCTGATGTGCCGCGTGGCAGTGGAGACCCCGGTCAACCTGGGTCGACGTCAGCGCGAACTGCTCGAAGAGTTCCGCAGTTCCCTGGCGGACGACAACAGCCATTCGCCGAAAACCACCGGTTGGTTCGAAGGCGTGAAGCGTTTCTTCGGCGATTTGTAAGGAGTGAGCATGCGACGTATTGCGGTGATGGGCGCTGCCGGGCGCATGGGCAAGATCCTGGTCGAAGCGGTGCAGCAACGCGCGCCACTGACCGGCCTGACGGCAGCCATCGTGCGCCCTGGCAGCACGCTGATTGGCGTGGATGCGGGGGAGCTGGCCTCGTTGGGGCGGATCGGCGTGCCGCTGTCCGGTCATGTGGAGGCGGTGGCTGAAGAGTTCGATGTGTTGATCGACTTTACGCTGCCGGAAGTCATGCTGAAAAACCTGGCGTTCTGTCGTAAGGCGGGCAAAGCCATGGTCATCGGTACCACCGGGCTGGATGCGGCGCAGAAGCAGTTGTTGGCCGAGGCGGGAAAGGATATTCCGATCGTGTTCGCGGCTAACTTCAGTGTGGGGGTGAACCTGTCATTGAAGCTGCTCGATATGGCGGCTCGTGTGCTGGGCGATGAGGCGGATATCGAAATCATCGAAGCGCATCATCGCCACAAGATCGATGCGCCTTCCGGCACGGCGCTGCGCATGGGTGAAGTCATCGCCAGTGCTTTGGATCGTGATCTGCAGAAGGTTGCGGTTTACGGTCGTGAAGGCCATACCGGTGCCCGCGAGCGAGAAACCATCGGCTTCGCCACTGTCCGTGGTGGTGATGTGGTGGGTGATCATACGGTGCTGTTCGCCTGCGAAGGCGAGCGCCTGGAGATCACGCACAAGGCATCAAGTCGCATGACCTTCGCCAAGGGCGCGGTGCGAGCTGCATTGTGGCTGGATGGGCGTGAGCCTGGTCTCTACGACATGCAAGACGTGCTCGACCTGCGTTAAGATGCGCCCGAAATCGGGTTCAAACATTGCGTTTGAGCCCGGTTTTACTCCGCCAAGCGACGTCCTGTCGCATTCTCCGGCCTTTAAGGCTCATTGGCGGTAGACCAAAAAACCCTTTTTCTGTAAGCTACAGCTTTAGTGTGTCCACTAAAAGCGCGCAGAATAATTCGGTGAAGAAGCGGGGTGACGTGTCCATACGTCACTCCGCTTTTTTACAACCTGCGATCGCCCTTTCAGGCTTTATTTACGGGAGGTCTTCTTGACTAAGCCAGCCATACTCGCCCTTGCTGATGGCAGCATTTTTCGCGGCGAAGCCATTGGAGCCGACGGTCAGACCGTTGGAGAGGTGGTGTTCAACACCGCCATGACCGGCTATCAGGAAATCCTTACCGATCCTTCCTACGCCCAACAGATCGTTACCCTGACTTACCCGCACATCGGCAACACCGGCACCACGCCGGAAGATGCCGAGTCCGACCGCGTCTGGTCCGCTGGCCTGGTCATCCGTGACCTGCCACTGGTTGCGAGCAACTGGCGTAACACGATGTCCCTGTCCGATTACCTGAAAGCCAACAACGTTGTGGCAATCGCCGGTATCGACACTCGCCGCCTGACACGCATCCTGCGTGAGAAAGGCGCGCAGAACGGCTGCATCATGGCCGGCGACAACATCTCCGAAGAGGCCGCCATCGCCGCTGCCCAGGGTTTCCCTGGCCTCAAGGGCATGGACCTGGCGAAAGTCGTCAGCACCAAAGAGAAGTATGAGTGGCGCTCGACTGTCTGGGACTTGAAAACCGACAGCCACGCGACCATCGACGCCTCCGATTTGCCGTATCACGTGGTTGCCTACGACTACGGCGTCAAGCTGAACATCCTGCGCATGCTGGTCGAACGCGGTTGCCGCGTGACCGTGGTGCCAGCCCAGACCCCAGCCGCTGACGTTCTGGCGCTGAAGCCGGACGGCGTGTTCCTGTCCAACGGCCCTGGTGATCCGGAGCCTTGCGACTACGCGATCCAGGCGATCAAGGACGTGCTCGAAACCGAGATTCCGGTGTTCGGCATCTGCCTCGGTCACCAACTGCTGGCCCTGGCCTCCGGCGCCAAGACTCTGAAAATGGGTCACGGCCACCACGGCGCCAACCACCCGGTCCAGGATTTGGACACCGGTGTTGTGATGATCACCAGCCAGAACCACGGTTTTGCGGTAGACGAAACGACCCTGCCAGCCAACGTCCGGGCGATCCACAAATCGCTGTTCGACGGCACCCTGCAAGGGATCGAACGTACCGACAAGAGCGCCTTCAGCTTCCAGGGTCACCCTGAAGCCAGCCCTGGCCCGAACGACGTAGCGCCTCTGTTTGATCGCTTCATCAACGAAATGGCCAAGCGACGCTAATCGCTGGCACTGATGCAGCAAAGCTTGAGGGTGGTCCCGGCTACCGGCGACCCCCTCAAGGCTTCAAAGATTGAACTAGACGGCTTGCCGACTGACCTGCGGATTTGAGTGACAAACCCATGCCAAAACGTACAGACATAAAAAGCATCCTGATTCTCGGCGCTGGCCCGATCGTTATCGGCCAGGCTTGCGAATTCGACTACTCCGGCGCCCAGGCCTGCAAAGCCCTGCGCGAGGAGGGTTACCGCGTCATCCTGGTGAACTCCAACCCAGCGACCATCATGACCGACCCGGACATGGCCGACGCCACGTACATCGAGCCGATCAAGTGGCAGACCGTTGCCAAGATCATCGAGAAAGAGCGTCCGGACGCGCTGCTGCCGACCATGGGTGGCCAGACCGCTCTGAACTGCGCACTGGACCTGGAGCGCGAAGGCGTTCTGGAGAAGTTCGGCGTAGAGATGATCGGCGCCAACGCTGACACCATCGATAAGGCTGAAGACCGTTCGCGCTTCGACAAGGCGATGAAATCCATCGGCCTGGACTGCCCGCGCTCGGGTATCGCCCACAGCATGGAAGAGGCCAACGCGGTACTCGAGAAGCTGGGCTTCCCGTGCATCATCCGTCCGTCCTTCACCATGGGCGGCACTGGCGGCGGTATCGCTTACAACCGCGAAGAGTTCGAAGAAATCTGCGCCCGTGGTCTGGACCTGTCGCCGACCAAAGAGCTGCTGATCGACGAATCCCTGATCGGCTGGAAAGAGTACGAGATGGAGGTTGTCCGCGATAAGAAGGACAACTGCATCATCGTCTGCTCCATCGAAAACTTCGACCCGATGGGCGTGCACACCGGTGACTCGATCACTGTTGCGCCAGCACAGACCCTGACGGACAAGGAATACCAGATCATGCGTAACGCCTCCCTGGCGGTACTGCGTGAAATCGGCGTGGAAACCGGCGGCTCCAACGTCCAGTTCGGCATTTGCCCGGACACTGGCCGTATGGTCGTGATCGAGATGAACCCGCGTGTATCCCGCTCTTCGGCACTGGCCTCGAAAGCCACTGGTTTCCCGATCGCGCGTATCGCTGCCAAGCTGGCGATCGGCTACACCCTGGACGAGTTGCAGAACGAAATCACCGGCGGCGCTACGCCTGCGTCCTTTGAGCCGTCGATCGACTACGTCGTCACCAAGCTGCCACGCTTCGCCTTCGAAAAATTCCCGAAAGCCGACGCACGCCTGACCACGCAAATGAAGTCGGTCGGTGAAGTCATGGCCATCGGCCGGACGTTCCAGGAATCCCTGCAGAAAGCCCTTCGCGGCCTGGAAGTGGGCGTTTGCGGCCTGGACGAGAAGCTCGACCTGAGCAACCCGGAAAGCATGAGCGTGCTCAAGCGCGAACTGACCGTGCCGGGCGCCGAGCGTATCTGGTACGTGGCTGACGCCTTCCGTGCCGGCTTGTCGGTCGAAGACATCTTCGGCATGAACATGATCGATCCGTGGTTCCTGGTGCAGATCGAAGATCTGATCAAGGAAGAAGAGAAGGTCAAGACCCTGGGTCTGGCCAGCATCGACCGCGACATGATGTTCAAGCTCAAGCGCAAGGGCTTCTCCGACATGCGTCTGGCCAAGCTGTTGGGCGTGACCGAGAAAAACCTGCGTCGCCACCGTCACAAGCTGGAAATCTTCCCGGTCTACAAGCGCGTTGACACCTGCGCGGCCGAGTTCGCCACCGACACCGCCTACATGTACTCGACTTACGAGGAAGAGTGCGAAGCCGCCCCGTCGGGCCGCGACAAGATCATGATCCTCGGCGGCGGTCCAAACCGTATCGGCCAAGGCATCGAGTTCGACTACTGCTGCGTACACGCGGCACTGGCGCTGCGCGAAGACGGGTACGAGACCATCATGGTCAACTGCAACCCGGAAACCGTATCCACTGATTACGACACTTCCGACCGCCTGTACTTCGAACCAGTGACCTTGGAAGACGTGCTGGAAATCTGCCGCGTCGAGAAGCCAAAAGGCGTGATCGTCCAGTACGGCGGCCAGACCCCGCTGAAACTGGCGCGTGCCCTTGAAGAGGCTGGCGTACCGATCATCGGCACCAGCCCTGACGCCATCGACCGTGCCGAAGACCGTGAGCGCTTCCAGCAAATGGTTGAGCGCCTGAACCTGCGTCAGCCGCCAAACGCCACCGTGCGCAGCGAAGATGAAGCGATTCGTGCTGCAAGCAAGATCGGTTACCCGCTGGTGGTTCGTCCGTCCTACGTACTGGGCGGCCGCGCGATGGAAATCGTCTACGAAGAAGAAGAGCTGAAGCGCTATCTGCGTGACGCGGTGAAAGTGTCCAACGACAGCCCGGTGCTGCTCGACCACTTCCTCAACTGCGCCATCGAAATGGACGTGGATGCAGTTTGCGACGGTACTGACGTGGTGATCGGCGCGATCATGCAGCACATCGAGCAGGCCGGCGTTCACTCCGGTGACTCCGCGTGCTCTCTGCCGCCGTACTCGCTGCCTGGGCACATCCAGGACGAGATGCGCGAACAGGTCAAGAAAATGGCCCTGGAGCTGGGCGTTGTCGGCCTGATGAACGTGCAGTTGGCGCTGCAAGGCGAAGACATCTACGTCATCGAAGTCAACCCGCGGGCTTCCCGTACCGTGCCGTTCGTTTCCAAGTGCATCGGTGTTTCCCTGGCGATGATCGCGGCTCGCGTGATGGCTGGTAAAACCTTGAAAGAAATTGGCTTCACCAAGGAAATCATCCCGAACTTCTACAGCGTGAAAGAGGCGGTGTTCCCATTCGCCAAATTCCCTGGTGTGGACCCGATCCTGGGCCCAGAGATGAAGTCCACCGGTGAAGTGATGGGCGTGGGTGACACCTTCGGCGAAGCCTTTGCCAAGGCCCAGATGGGCGCCAGCGAAGTGCTGCCGACCGGCGGTACTGCGTTCATCAGCGTGCGTGACGACGATAAGCCACTGGTTGCAGGCGTGGCGCGTGATCTGATCAACTTGGGCTTCGAAGTGGTTGCCACTGCCGGTACTGCCAAGCTGATCGAAGCCGCAGGCCTGAAAGTGCGTCGTGTGAACAAGGTGACCGAAGGTCGTCCGCACGTGGTCGACATGATCAAGAATGACGAAGTCACCCTGATCATCAACACCACCGAAGGTCGCCAGTCGATCGCTGATTCCTACTCCATTCGTCGTAATGCCTTGCAGCATAAAATCTACTGCACCACTACCATTGCTGCTGGCGAAGCTATCTGCGAAGCGTTGAAGTTCGGTCCCGAGAAGACCGTGCGCCGCTTGCAGGACCTACACGCAGGATTGAAGGCATGATCAAATACCCAATGACCGTCCAGGGCGCCAAAGCCCTGGAAGAAGAGCACGCTCACCTGACCAAGGTCGTCCGTCCGAAGCTCAGCCAGGACATCGGCACCGCCCGTGAGTTGGGTGACCTGAAGGAAAACGCCGAATACCACGCTGCTCGCGAGCAGCAGGGCATGGTCGAGGCGCGGATCCGTGACATCGAAGGCCGCATGCAGAACGCGGTGATCATCGACGTCACGACCATTCCTCACACCGGTAAAGTGATTTTCGGCACCACCGTTGAAATCGCCAACGTCGAAACCGACGAAACCGTCACTTACCACATCGTGGGTGAGGATGAGGCTGACTTCAAACTGGGCAAGATCTCGGTGGGTTCGCCTCTGGCTCGCGCCTTGATCGCCAAGGAAGAGGGTGACGTGGTTGCCGTGAAAACGCCGAGTGGCGTTATCGAGTACGAGATTGTCGAAGTCCGCCACATCTGAAGGAAGGCGCCCGCTGCGTGCGGGCGCCATGCTTTGGCAGTTGACTCAGATGTTGTGGGTCGGCGGCTTGTGGTTGTTGCACATCGGTCTGCTGCCGGTGCTGGGCAGGATTGGCCTGGCACCGCTGCTGATCGACGAAATTACGGACATGATTGATGCGCTGATGGTGGGTTTCGCCACAGCGTGTGTGATTTTTCAGGCTTTGGTGCTGGTTCAGGCCGAGGGCCTTGCCAGTCTATGGCGGGATATTCGCGGGCAACTGCTACTGATGGCGCTGTATGCGTGTGCGATGTTCTTCATCGTTCGCTTCGGCTGGCCGGAGGCGGTGCGCTGGGAAACGTTCAGCTATCTTGTTCTGGGGTTTTCCGGGCTGGTGCTGGTGTTGCAGCCGGTGCCTGGATGGAGTGGCAGGGTGCGCGAAGCACACCCTTGACCCTTGCCATCACTTGAAGCGATGGACGTTCGACAGCTGCTTGTTGACGCTGAAGTTCTTGCGGTAAATCAGTGCCATCTTGCCGATGACCTGAACCAGGTCCGCTTTGCCGACCTTGCACAGTTCTGCAATGTTCGCCAGGCGCGACTCGCGATCGAGGATGTTGAGCTTGATTTTAATCAGCTCGTGATCCGCCAGCGCGCGTTCAAGTTCGGCTAACACACCTTCAGTCAAACCGTTGTCAGCCACAGTCAAAACTGGTTTCAAATGGTGGCCAATGGATTTGTACTGTTTCTTCTGCTCTTGAGTGAGCGGCATAATCTGACCCCTGCGTCTGATCTTGTAAAAAGCGGCGGCCAGTTTACCCGAGCGAGTCCGGGACCGCCCAGTTAATCACGACCCGTTTTATTTTCGAGGTGGCCCGTGGCCCGTTCCAAGACAAGCCTTAAGTGGCTGCAAAGACATGTCAATGATCCGTATGTGAAACAGGCGCAGAAGGATGGTTACCGCTCGCGTGCGAGTTACAAGCTTCTGGAAGTCCAGGAGAAATACAAACTGATCCGTCCAGGTATGAGTGTTGTCGACCTGGGAGCGGCGCCCGGCGGCTGGTCGCAGGTCACTAGTCGGCTGATCGGTGGTCAGGGGCGTCTGATCGCATCGGACATCCTGGAAATGGACAGCATTCCGGACGTGACTTTCATTCAGGGGGACTTCACCCGGGACGACGTGCTCGCTCAGATCCTTGAAGCCGTTGGTAATTCACAGGTGGACCTTGTGATTTCCGATATGGCCCCCAATATGAGTGGTACGCCTGAGGTGGACATGCCGAAAGCCATGTTTCTATGTGAGCTGGCTCTTGATCTGGCGGCTCGGATACTCAAGCCGGGTGGTAACTTCGTGATCAAGGTGTTTCAGGGCGAAGGGTTTGATGCTTACGTGAAGGACGCTCGTCGGAAATTCGACAAGGTCCAGATGATCAAGCCGGACTCTTCCCGTGGCAGTTCCCGCGAGCAATACATGCTGGCTTGGGGCTACCGCGGCCGTAGTGAGTAAATCGAGGTTTTTTAGCGGGTCGATAGGATTTTCGTATTTCGCCCCGTGAGCATTAGCGAATATTGTGTAGAAAGTGTTTCACAAAGGGTTACAGACGGCGCCTGCCAGAGTCGTAGGTAATGTAGTAAGTTAGGCCGGTGAATATCATGCGAAGCGCGCGCCAGTAGCGGAGCTTGCTTCAGAGGGTAGTTAATTGAACGATATGGCAAAGAATCTGATCCTGTGGTTGATCATCGCGGCTGTCCTGGTGACGGTGATGAACAACTTCTCCAGCCCTAACGAGCCGCAGACCCTCAACTATTCCGACTTCATCCAGCAGGTCAAGGATGGCAAGGTCGAGCGCGTAGCCGTTGACGGTTATGTCATTACCGGCAAGCGCAACGATGGCGACAGCTTCAAGACCATTCGTCCGGCAATCCAGGACAATGGCCTGATCGGCGATCTCGTGGACAACCACGTCGTGGTCGAAGGCAAGCAGCCTGAACAGCAAAGCATCTGGACTCAACTCCTGGTCGCAAGCTTCCCGATCCTGGTGATCATCGCCGTGTTCATGTTCTTCATGCGGCAGATGCAGGGCGGTGCGGGCGGCAAGGGCGGACCGATGAGCTTCGGCAAGAGCAAAGCGCGCCTGCTCTCCGAAGATCAGGTAAAAACCACCCTGGGTGACGTTGCCGGTTGCGACGAAGCCAAGGAAGAGGTCGGCGAGTTGGTCGAGTTCCTGCGCGATCCTGGCAAGTTCCAGCGTCTGGGCGGCCGTATTCCTCGCGGTGTGCTGATGGTCGGTCCTCCGGGTACCGGTAAAACCTTGCTGGCCAAGGCGATTGCTGGCGAAGCCAAGGTGCCGTTCTTCACCATCTCCGGTTCCGATTTCGTCGAAATGTTCGTCGGTGTCGGTGCAAGCCGTGTTCGCGACATGTTCGAACAAGCCAAGAAGCACGCGCCGTGCATCATCTTCATCGATGAAATCGACGCCGTCGGTCGCCACCGTGGCGCCGGCATGGGCGGCGGTCACGATGAGCGCGAGCAGACGCTCAACCAGTTGCTGGTTGAAATGGACGGCTTCGAAATGAATGACGGCATTATCGTCATTGCCGCCACCAACCGTCCGGACGTCCTCGACCCTGCGTTGCTGCGTCCAGGCCGTTTCGACCGTCAGGTTGTAGTCGGCTTGCCGGACATCCGTGGTCGTGAGCAGATTCTCAAGGTCCACATGCGCAAAGTGCCAATGGGCGACGACGTCGCTCCGGCCGTGATCGCTCGTGGTACTCCTGGTTTCTCCGGTGCTGACCTGGCCAACCTGGTGAACGAAGCGTCGTTGTTCGCTGCCCGTACCGGCAAGCGCATCGTCGAGATGAAAGAATTCGAACTGGCCAAAGACAAGATCATGATGGGCGCCGAGCGCAAATCGATGGTCATGTCCGAGAAAGAGAAGCAGAACACCGCTTACCACGAGGCAGGCCACGCTATCGTCGGTCGCGTCGTGCCTGAGCATGATCCGGTCTACAAGGTGTCGATCATTCCGCGCGGTCGTGCGCTGGGTGTGACCATGTTCCTGCCGGAAGAAGATCGCTACAGCCTGTCCAAGCGTGCACTGATCAGCCAGATCTGCTCGCTGTACGGCGGCCGTATTGCTGAAGAGATGACCCTGGGCTTTGACGGCGTTACTACCGGCGCCTCCAACGACATCATGCGTGCCAGCCAGATTGCACGGAATATGGTGACCAAGTGGGGTCTGTCGGAAAAACTCGGTCCGTTGATGTATGCCGAAGAAGAGGGTGAAGTGTTCCTCGGTCGCGGCGGTGGCGGTCAGAGCGCAAGCTTCTCCGGTGAGACAGCCAAGCTGATCGACTCTGAAGTGCGCAGCATCATTGACCAGTGCTACGGCACGGCCAAGCAGATCCTTACCGATAACCGTGACAAGCTCGACGCCATGGCTGATGCCTTGATGAAATACGAGACGATCGATGCCGATCAGATCGACGACATCATGGCCGGCCGTACGCCTCGCGAGCCACGCGATTGGTCGGGTGGTGGTGCTGGTACCTCCGGAACACCTCCGGTGGCGCAGGATCCGCGTCCGGAAACACCGATCGGCGGTCCGGCTGCTGACGTTTAAGGTTTGAAATGACTTCTGTTCAGTCCCTGACCCGGTTGCCTTGCGGCAACCGGGTTCTTGATTTGGCCCATACGCATGTCATGGGCATTCTCAATGTCACTCCCGATTCCTTTTCCGATGGCGGCCGATACAGCCAGCTCGATGCGGCACTGCGCCACGCCGAAGCGATGGTGCTGGCGGGCGCGACGCTGATCGATGTTGGCGGCGAGTCGACCCGGCCAGGCGCCAGGGCGGTTTCGCCGCTTGAGGAGCTTGAGCGTGTTGCGCCGATTGTCGAGCGCATCAATAACGAGCTGGATGTGATTATTTCTGTTGATACTTCTACGCCAGCAGTCATGCGCGAAACCGCGCGACTGGGGGCGGGGTTGATCAATGACGTGCGCGCCTTGCGGCGTGACGGAGCCCTGGATGCGGCGGCGGCCACCGGTCTTCCGGTGTGCCTGATGCACATGCTCGGCGAGCCGGGCGATATGCAGGACAATCCGCATTATCGGGACGTGACGAAAGAGGTTGGCGAGTTTCTCGCCGAGCGCATGGCGCAATGTGCGTCAGTAGGGATCCCGGCCGAGCAGATCATTCTTGATCCGGGTTTCGGTTTCGCGAAAAAGCTGCAGCACAATCTAAGCTTGTTCAAACATATGGAGGCCCTGCATGCCTTGGGGCGGCCCCTGCTGGTCGGGGTTTCGCGAAAGAGCATGATTGGTCTGGCGTTGAATCGTCCGGTCGGAGAGCGCCTTTATGGCGGCCTGGCACTTGCTGCCCTGGCTTCGGTCAAGGGCGCGCGTATATTGCGCGTCCATGATGTGGCCGAAACAGTCGATGTGGTGCGAATGATCGCCGCAGTAGAATCAGCCGAATAAGAATGATGGAGCACTTATGACTAGGAAATACTTTGGTACCGACGGCATTCGTGGTCGGGTCGGGCAATATCCGATTACTCCAGACTTCATGCTCAAGCTTGGCTGGGCGGCCGGCATGGCGTTTCGCAAAATGGGGGCCTGCAAGGTACTGGTAGGCAAGGACACGCGTATCTCCGGGTACATGTTCGAGTCGGCGCTGGAGGCCGGGCTGACGTCGGCCGGCGCTGACGTGATGCTGTTGGGGCCGATGCCGACGCCGGCCATCGCCTACCTGACGCGCACGTTCCATGCCGAAGCCGGCATCGTGATCAGTGCTTCGCACAATCCTCACGATGACAATGGCATCAAGTTTTTCTCCGGCCAGGGCACCAAGCTTCCCGACGAAGTCGAGCTGATGATCGAGGAATTGCTCGATACCCCGATGACCGTGGTTGAGTCGAGCAAGATCGGCAAAGTGTCGCGCATTAACGACGCCTCGGGTCGTTACATTGAATTCTGCAAAAGCAGCGTCCCTACCGGCACCAGCTTCGCGGGGCTGAAGATCGTGATCGACTGCGCCCATGGTGCGGTCTACAAAGTGGCACCTAGCGTGTTCCGTGAGCTGGGTGCCGATGTTGTCGTGCTCTCTGCTCAGCCGAACGGGCTGAACATCAACGATAATTGCGGTTCGACCCATATGGGGCAGTTACAAGCTGCCGTGTTGGCTGAGCATGCTGACCTCGGTATTGCCTTTGACGGCGATGGCGATCGGGTGCTGATGGTCGATCACACTGGCACTATCGTCGACGGTGACGAGCTGTTGTTCATCATTGCCCGTGATCTGCACGAGCGTGGCAAGTTGCAGGGCGGCGTGGTTGGCACGTTGATGAGTAACCTGGGGCTGGAGCTGGCCCTGGCAGATCTGGCGATTCCTTTCGTCCGCGCCAATGTTGGTGACCGCTATGTGATCGCAGACCTGTTGGAGCGCAACTGGCTGGTCGGTGGCGAGAACTCCGGGCATATCGTCTGCTTCAACCACACCACCACCGGTGATGCAATCATCGCTGCGTTGCAGGTGCTGATGGCGCTGAAGACTCGCTCCGAAGGGCTGGCTCAGGCCCGCCAGGCGCTGCGTAAGTGTCCGCAGGTGCTGATCAACGTGCGTTTCGGTGGTGGTGCAAGCCCTCTGGATCATCCGTCGGTTGTAGAGGCCAGTGAGCGCGTCACCCAAGCCATGGCGGGTCGAGGGCGCGTGCTGTTGCGCAAGTCCGGGACGGAGCCGCTGGTGCGGGTCATGGTCGAAGGCGAGGACGAAACACTGGTTCGGGGTTATGCCGAAGAGCTGGCAAAACTGGTTACTGAAGTTTCTGCCTGAATTCGGCTTGCCAGCCATGATTGTGTTGGGTAACATCTGCGCCCACTTTGACCGACGAGGTACAGCATGCGTCGCCCTATGGTAGCTGGTAACTGGAAGATGCACGGTACCCGCGCCAGCGTCGCTGAGCTGATCAAGGGCCTGGGTAACCTGGTCTTGCCGAGCGGTGTTGATGTAGCGGTATTCCCGTCTTTCTTGCATGTCAATCAAGTGATTGATGGTCTGGAAGGCAAGTCGATCAAGGTCGGCGCGCAGAACGCTGCGGTGGAATCCAAACAAGGTGCGTTGACCGGTGAAGTTGCGCCGAGTCAGCTGGCTGAAGAAGGTTGCTCGCTGGTGCTCGTGGGCCACTCCGAACGTCGCCAGATCATCGGCGAGAGTGATGAAATACTCATTCGCAAGTTCGCAGCAGCGCAGGCATGTGGCTTGATTCCGGTGTTGTGCATAGGGGAAACCCTTGAGCAGCGCGAAGCCGGTAAAACGCTTGAGGTTGTTGGGCATCAGCTGGGCAGCGTCATCGAGAAGCTGGGTGTCGATGTTTTTGCAAAGGCAGTAATCGCTTACGAGCCGGTCTGGGCCATTGGCACTGGGCTGACTGCTTCGCCGCAACAGGCGCAGGATGTGCATGCAGCCATTCGCGCTCAGTTGGCGGCAAAGAATTCTGAGGTCGCACAAGGTGTGCGGCTTCTATACGGCGGCAGCGTGAAGGCGGCCAATGCGGTCGAACTGTTCGGCATGCCGGATATCGATGGGGGGCTCATTGGTGGAGCTTCCCTGAATGCAGATGAGTTCGGTGCGATCTGTCGCGCCGCGGGAAACTGAAAAAATGCTGGAAACAGTCGTAGTCGTTTTTCATCTGCTGGGTGCATTGGGCGTAGTTGCTCTGGTATTGCTGCAGCAGGGTAAAGGTGCGGATGCTGGCGCGTCTTTCGGAGCAGGTGCTTCAAATACTGTGTTCGGAAGCCAAGGTTCCTCTACCTTTCTTAGTAAGTTTACTGCTATACTTGCCGCAGGTTTCTTCATAACCAGCTTAGGGTTAGGTTACTTTGCTAAAGAGAAAGCTCACCAGCTGACTCAAGTAGGTTTGCCAAACCCGGCAGTGTTGGAAGTTCCAAAGCAACAGCCGGCTTCTGATGATGTACCGGTGCTTCAAGAGCAAAAGTCGGCTACTCCAGCGACTGACGTGCCTCCAGCTCAAGAGCAAAAGTAAGAAGGGTTTCAAACGTAGTATTGCCGAGGTGGTGGAATTGGTAGACACGCAACCTTGAGGTGGTTGTGCCCATAGGGTGTAGGGGTTCGAGTCCCCTTCTCGGTACCAATTATCAGGAGAGCCCGCTGTTGCGGGCTTTCTTGTAGGTGGAAGGTTACATTGACCCTGTCAGGGATCGGTCGTATACTTCCGCCCCAGCTTTGTCGCGGGGTGGAGCAGTCTGGTAGCTCGTCGGGCTCATAACCCGAAGGTCGTCGGTTCAAATCCGGCCCCCGCAACCAGTTTAAGGAGCCCCTTTTAAGGGGCTTTTTGTTAGCTGGACACTTTCAACGCCGCTGTTCGACGGCGTTTCAAGGATGGGCGTTTCGCCCATTTTTTTATTTTGCATAGCATGCACATACATGCACGAGGGGGTTCAGGTGTCGAGCAAGCTAGAAGAGTTGCAGGCCTTGCTGGCCCCGGTGGTCGTGGCCCTAGGCTATGAATGCTGGGGTATTGAGTTTTCGGCTCAAGGTCGCCACTCAATGTTGCGCGTTTATATCGATAAAGAAGGCGGCGTGCTGGTGGACGATTGTGCCATCGTCAGCCGCCAGATCAGCGGTGTTCTGGATGTTGAAGATCCGATCACCGTTGAGTACACCCTTGAAGTTTCCTCGCCTGGCATGGAACGCCCACTGTTCACTCTTGAGCAGTTTGCAAAATTTGCCGGTGAACAAGTGAAGATCAAGCTGCGCTCGCCTTTCGAAGGCCGACGCAACTTTCAGGGCCTTCTGCGCGGTGTAGAAGAGCAGGACGTCGTGGTGCAGGTAGAAGATCATGAGTTCCTGTTGCCGATCGATATGGTCGACAAGGCCAACATTATTCCCAGTTTTGACTGAGACGCGGATCCCGCGGATCCAATGGCTTGCGAAAGGCGAGGCGTACGATGAGCAAAGAAGTACTGCTGGTTGTTGAGTCGGTATCCAATGAAAAGGGCGTACCGGCAAACGTAATTTTTGAAGCGCTGGAGCTGGCTCTGGCCACTGCTACCAAGAAACGCTTCGAGGACGAAGTCGATCTGCGTGTGGAAATCAATCGCCACACCGGTGCTTACGAGACATTCCGTCGCTGGACGGTCGTCGAAGAAGCAGACCTGGACGATCCGGCCATCGAAACCTGGCCAAGCAAGGTTGCAGAAACGCATCCTGGTGCCCAGGTTGGTGATGTAGTCGAAGAAAAGATCGAATCCATCGAGTTCGGCCGTATCGCTGCACAGACTGCCAAGCAAGTCATCGTGCAGAAAGTTCGTGAAGCCGAGCGCGCACAGGTTGTTGACGCTTATCGCGAGCGCCTGGGTGAAATCATCTCCGGCACCGTGAAGAAAGTGACTCGCGACAACGTGATCGTCGACCTGGGCAACAACGCTGAAGCGTTGCTGGCTCGTGAAGACATCATTTCTCGCGAAACCTTCCGGGTTGGCGTGCGCCTGCGTGCGCTGCTCAAGGAAATCCGCACCGAGAACCGCGGCCCGCAGCTGATCCTGTCGCGTACCGCGCCGGAAATGCTGATCGAGTTGTTCCGCATCGAAGTGCCGGAAATCGCTGAAGGCCTGATCGAAGTAATGGCTGCGTCCCGTGACCCGGGTTCGCGCGCCAAGATCGCGGTCCGCTCCAAGGACAAACGCATTGACCCGCAAGGCGCTTGCATCGGTATGCGCGGTTCGCGCGTCCAGGCAGTGTCGGGCGAGTTGGGTGGCGAGCGTGTCGACATCGTCCTGTGGGACGATAACCCGGCGCAGTTCGTGATCAATGCAATGTCGCCGGCTGAAGTGGCGGCAATTATCGTTGACGAAGATGCCCATGCAATGGACATCGCCGTTGGCGCAGACAATCTGGCTCAGGCCATCGGTCGCGGTGGTCAGAACGTGCGTCTGGCTAGCCAGTTGACTGGCTGGACCCTGAACGTGATGACCGAATCGGACATCCAGGCTAAGCAGCAAGCAGAAACCGGCGACATCCTGCGCAACTTCATCGACGAGCTGGAAGTCGACGAGGACCTGGCACAGGTGCTGGTAGATGAAGGCTTCACCAGCCTGGAAGAGATTGCCTACGTACCGTTGGAAGAAATGCTCAACATCGACGGCTTTGACGAAGAAACCGTCAACGAGCTTCGCGCTCGCGCCAAGGATCGTTTGTTGACCAAAGCCATCGCTACTGAGGAAAAGCTGGCAGACGCCCATCCGGCCGAAGACCTGCTCTCGCTTGAGGGTATGGACAAGGATTTGGCGATGGAACTGGCGGTGCGCGGCGTAATTACCCGCGAAGACCTGGCCGAGCAGTCTATTGACGACCTGCTCGACATCGACGGCATTGACGATGATCGTGCCGGCAAGTTGATCATGGCCGCCCGAGCCCACTGGTTCGAGTAATTAGGCGCGGCCTGAGGAGAGAAGTGCATGACGCAAGTCACGGTGAAACAACTGGCCGATGAGGTCAAAACACCGGTAGAGCGCCTGTTGCAGCAGATGCGTGAGGCAGGTCTGCCGCACACCGCCGCCGAAGAACATGTGACTGACAGTGAGAAGCAATCTTTGCTGACTCACTTGAAAAGCAGCCACAAGGCGAAAGTGGAAGAACCACGCAAGATCACACTGCAGCGTAAAACCACCAGCACCCTGCGTGTTGCTGGCAGCAAAAGCATCAGTGTTGAAGTCCGTAAAAAGAAAGTTTTCGTACAGCGCAGCCCGGAAGAAATCGAAGCCGAGCGCAAACGCGAACTGGAAGAACGTCGTGCAGTAGAAAATGCTGCCCGTCAGAAGGCTGAAGAAGAAGCCAAGCGTCGTGCCGAAGAAGAAGCGCGTCGCCAGCCTGCTACTGCGCAAAACGCTACTAACGATGCTGTCGCAGCGCCTGCTGCGGTTGCCGAGCCAGTTCGCGAAAGCGCACCGGTTGTGGCGGCTGCACCGGCTCCTTCTGCCGACCGTAAGCCAAACGATCAGCGTCGTCCGGACAAACCACGTGCCGACGATAACAATCGTCGCAGCGGCGGTGGCGATGGTGAGCGCAAAAACGCTCCACATCGTGCTTCGGTCAAAGAGAAAGCGCCTGCTCCACGTGTTGCGCCACGTACTACCGACGAAGAAAGCGATGGCTTCCGTCGTGGTGGTCGCGGCAAGGCCAAGCTGAAGAAGCGCAACGCCCACGGTTTCCAGAGCCCAACCGGCCCTGTCGTGCGTGATGTGCAGATCGGCGAGACCATCACTGTTGGCGATCTCGCCCAGCAGATGTCGGTCAAGGCTGCTGAAATCATCAAGTTCATGTTCAAACTGGGTACCCCAGCGACGATCAACCAGGTACTGGATCAGGAAACTGCCCAACTGGTTGCTGAAGAGCTGGGCCACAAAGTGACCCTGGTCAGCGACACCGCCCTGGAAGATTCCCTGGCCGAGTCCCTGAAGTTTGAAGGTGAGACGTTCTCCCGTGCACCGGTTGTGACCGTAATGGGCCACGTCGACCACGGTAAGACCTCGCTGCTCGACTACATCCGTCGTGCCAAGGTAGCTGCGGGCGAAGCCGGCGGTATCACCCAGCACATCGGTGCGTACCACGTTGAAACTGATCGCGGCATGGTCACTTTCCTCGATACCCCGGGTCACGCTGCGTTTACCGCAATGCGTGCTCGTGGTGCCAAGGCGACTGACATCGTGATCCTGGTCGTTGCAGCGGACGACGGCGTAATGCCGCAGACCATTGAAGCGGTCCAGCACGCCAAGGCTGCCGGTGTTCCTCTGGTTGTTGCCGTGAACAAAATCGACAAGCCGGGCGCCGATCTCGATCGCATCCGTAGCGAACTGTCGGTTCACGGCGTGACCTCGGAAGAGTGGGGCGGCGACACCCCGTTCGTATCGGTTTCGGCGAAAGTCGGTACTGGTGTGGACGAGTTGCTCGAAGCTGTTCTGCTGCAAGCCGAAGTTCTGGAACTGAAAGCAACCCCATCGGCCCCAGGTCGCGGTGTTGTGGTTGAATCGCGTCTCGACAAAGGTCGTGGCCCGGTTGCTACCGTGCTGGTTCAAGACGGTACTCTGCGCCAAGGCGACATGGTCCTGGTCGGTTCGAACTATGGCCGTGTACGTGCCATGCTCGACGAGAACGGCAAGCCAATTAAAGAAGCCGGTCCTTCCATCCCTGTCGAGATCCTCGGCCTGGACGGTACCCCGGACGCTGGCGACGAGATGAGCGTGCTGTCGGACGAGAAGAAAGCCCGTGAAGTGGCTCTGTTCCGTCAAGGCAAGTTCCGCGAAGTCAAACTGGCTCGTGCTCACGCTGGCAAGCTTGAAAACATCTTCGAAAACATGGGTCAGGCAGAGAAGAAGACGCTCAACATCGTCCTCAAATCTGACGTCCGTGGTTCGCTGGAAGCGTTGAACGGTGCCTTGAACGGCCTGGGTAACGACGAAGTGCAAGTGCGTGTTGTGGGTGGCGGCGTCGGTGGTATCACCGAGTCCGATGCTAACCTGGCACTGGCCTCCAACGCTGTACTGTTCGGCTTCAACGTGCGTGCCGATGCTGGCGCTCGCAAGATCGTCGAGCAGGAAGGCCTGGATATGCGTTACTACAACGTGATCTACGACATCATCGAAGACGTCAAGAAAGCCCTCACCGGTATGCTGGGCAGCGATGTTCGCGAGAACATCCTGGGTACTGCTGAAGTGCGTGACGTGTTCCGTTCGCCGAAGTTTGGCGCGATCGCCGGTTGCATGGTTATCGAAGGTGTTGTTCACCGTAACCGTCCAATCCGTGTACTGCGTGAAGACATCGTTATCTTCGAAGGCGAGCTGGAATCCCTGCGCCGCTTCAAGGATGACGCTTCCGAAGTACGTGCCGGCATGGAATGCGGTATTGGCGTCAAGAGCTACAACGACGTCAAAGCTGGCGACAAGATCGAAGTTTACGAGAAGGTTCAGGTTGCTCGCAGCCTCTAACTCGCGCACTTCAAGGGCCACGATGAGCCGCTGCATGCAAGTGCGCGGCACGGCGTCAGGACTCTAAACGCAACGCCCGGTCTGGCTTTTGTCAGGCCGGGCGTTTGCCGCTTTCAGACCCCACGGGTTTCACCGTGTGGCAGTAACAGGTAACAAGACATGGCAAAAGAATACAGCCGTACCCAACGTATCGGCGATCAGATGCAGCGTGAGCTGGCACAGCTGATCCGTCGTGAAGTCAAAGACCCGCGCGTCGGCCTGGTCACCATTACCGCTGTTGAAGTCAGCCGCGACGTCGGTCACGCGAAGATCTTCATCACCGTGATGGGCCAGGACAACGCCGAAGACATCGCACAAAGCATCAAGGTGCTCAACTCCGCCGCTGGCTTCCTGCGCATGCAGTTGGCTCGTGAGATGAAGTTGCGCAGCGTTCCGCAGTTGCACTTCCACTACGACGAAAGCGTCGTGCGTGGCGCGCACCTGTCGGCCCTGATCGAACGTGCGGTGGCTGAAGACAATCAGCACCCGGTTGCGGCTGAAGCCGAAGACACCAAGGAGTAATCGGTGGCTCAGGTCAAACGTATCCGTCGTAACGTCAGCGGCATCATCCTGCTCGACAAGCCGTTGGGGTTCACCTCCAACGCGGCGTTGCAGAAGGTTCGCTGGTTGCTGAACGCCGAGAAAGCCGGGCACACCGGCAGTCTCGATCCGCTGGCCACCGGCGTGTTGCCGTTGTGCTTCGGTGAAGCCACCAAGTTCTCGCAGTATCTGCTCGATTCCGACAAGGCTTATGAAACCCTGGCGCAACTCGGCAAGACCACCACCACGGCGGATGCCGAGGGTGAAGTTTTGCAGGAACGCCTGGTGACCGTTGGTCGCGCCGATGTCGAAGCTGTTTTACCCGGTTTTCGCGGGCAAATCAGTCAGATACCGCCGATGTACTCGGCGCTCAAGCGTGATGGCCAGCCGCTGTACAAGCTGGCCCGTGCAGGCGAAGTAGTGGAGCGCGAACCGCGTTCTGTTACTATTGCGCGCTTGGAATTGCTGGCCTTTGAGGGTGATACTGCGCGCCTTGCAGTGGATTGCAGCAAAGGCACCTATATCCGCACCCTGGTGGAGGATATCGGTGAGCAACTCGGTTGTGGCGCTTACGTTGCAGAATTGCGACGTACCCAGGCCGGGCCTTTCACGCTGGCGCAGACGGTCACGCTTGAAGAGTTGGAAGCGGTACATGCCGAAGGCGGCAACGAAGCGGTTGATCGCTTCCTGATGCCATCGGACAGCGGCTTGCTGGATTGGCCGCTGTTGCAGTTCTCGGAGCACAGCTCGTTCTACTGGCTCAACGGCCAGCCGGTACGAGCCCCGGATGCACCGAAGTTCGGCATGGTACGGGTACAGGATCACAACGGCCGCTTCATCGGTATCGGTGAAGTGAGCGAAGACGGGCGCATCGCGCCGCGTCGACTGATTCGGTCAGAATGACCGGACGAGGGTGGCTGTTAACAGGCACGGTCACTACTCATTTTTAGATACAGGGATTTGTCCCTGGCCTGTTGAAGCTGTTTCTCTGAAACAGTTTCCTGATAAAAGGATTGCCTCATGGCTCTCGACGTTCAAGAAAAAGCTCAAATCGTAGCTGACTACCAGCAAGCTGTTGGTGACACTGGTTCGCCAGAAGTGCAAGTTGCACTGCTGACCCACAACATCAACAAGCTGCAAGGTCACTTCAAGGCCAACGGTAAAGATCACCACTCCCGTCGTGGTCTGATCCGCATGGTAAACCAGCGTCGTAAGCTGCTGGACTACCTGAAAGGCAAGGATCTGGGTCGTTATCAGGCTCTGATCGGTCGCCTGGGTCTGCGTCGCTAATAAGCGATTGCGCTAGAGGTTGGTTGTCTGTCGTGCACCAGTGGGTTTCCCGCTGGTGCATGGCAGGCTCCCAGCCTCAAGTTTTATCTGGATACACGTTTTACCCTGGACAGGCGTTGGGCCGATTCCCGACATTGCCCAAGAATTTCGCAAGAAGACAAGTTCCCCAAGAGCCACAAAGAAGGTAGGACACCGTGAACCCGGTAATCAAAAAATTCCAGTTCGGTCAGTCGACCGTTACCCTCGAGACTGGCCGTATCGCCCGTCAGGCCTCCGGCGCAGTATTGGTCACCGTTGACGACGACGTCAGCGTGTTGGTGACTGTCGTTGGTGCCAAGCAAGCCGATCCAGGCAAGGGCTTCTTCCCTCTGTCCGTTCACTACCAGGAAAAGACTTACGCTGCCGGTAAGATCCCTGGCGGTTTCTTCAAGCGCGAAGGCCGTCCTTCCGAGAAAGAAACCCTGACTTCCCGACTGATCGACCGTCCGATCCGTCCGCTGTTCCCAGAAGGCTTCATGAACGAAGTGCAGGTTGTCTGCACCGTCGTTTCCACCAGCAAGAAGACCGATCCGGACATCGCTGCGATGATCGGTACCTCGGCTGCCCTGGCGATCTCCGGCATTCCTTTCGATGGCCCTATCGGCTGTGCACGCGTTGCGTTCCACGAAAGCACCGGCTACCTGCTGAACCCGACTTACGAACAACAGAAAGCTTCGAGCCTGGACATGGTCGTTGCCGGTACTTCGGAAGCGGTGTTGATGGTTGAATCGGAAGCCAAAGAGCTGACCGAAGACCAGATGCTGGGCGCGGTACTGTTTGCTCACGACGAGTTCCAGGTGGTGATCAACGCCGTTAAAGAACTGGCCGCTGAAGCTGCCAAGCCAACCTGGACCTGGACTCCACAGCCAGAAGCCACCGCTCTGCTGGGCGCTATCCGTGCCGAGTTCGGCGACGCGATCTCCCAGGCTTACACCATCACCATCAAGGCCGACCGTTACGCTCGCCTGGGTGAGTTGAAAGACCAGGTGGTTGCCAAGCTGTCCGGTGAAGAAGGCCAGCCTTCTTCCAGCGAAGTGAAAGCAGCGTTTGGCGAAATCGAATACCGCACCGTTCGCGAAAACATCGTAAACGGCAAGCCACGTATCGACGGCCGCGACACCAAGACCGTACGTCCTCTGAACATCGAAGTTGGTGTTCTGCCAAAGACCCACGGTTCGGCTCTGTTCACCCGTGGCGAAACCCAGGCTCTGGTAGTCGCGACTCTGGGCACCGCCCGTGACGCGCAACTGCTGGACACCCTGGAAGGCGAGAAAAAAGACCCGTTCATGCTGCACTACAACTTCCCTCCGTTCTCGGTAGGTGAGTGTGGTCGCATGGGTGGCGCTGGTCGTCGCGAAATCGGTCACGGCCGTCTGGCCCGTCGTTCGATTGCAGCCATGCTGCCGGCTGCCGACGTGTTCCCGTACACCATCCGTGTTGTGTCGGAAATCACCGAATCCAACGGTTCGAGCTCGATGGCTTCCGTTTGCGGTGCTTCCCTGGCCCTGATGGACGCTGGCGTTCCGATGAAGGCACCGGTTGCCGGTATCGCCATGGGTCTGGTTAAAGAAGGCGAGAAGTTCGCCATCCTGACCGACATCCTGGGTGACGAAGACCACCTCGGCGACATGGACTTCAAAGTAGCGGGTACCGCCAAGGGTGTTACCGCGCTGCAGATGGACATCAAGATCAAAGGCATCACCGAAGAAATCATGGAAATCGCTCTGGGCCAAGCCCTGGAAGCGCGCCTGAATATCCTCGGTCAGATGAACCAGATCATTGGTCAGTCCCGCACCGAACTGTCGGAAAATGCTCCGACGATGATCGCGATGAAAATCGACACCGACAAAATCCGTGATGTCATCGGTAAAGGCGGCGCGACCATTCGTGCGATCTGTGAAGAGACCAAGGCTTCGATCGACATCGAAGACGACGGCTCGATCAAGATCTTCGGCGAAACCAAGGAAGCGGCTGAAGCAGCACGTCAGCGCGTTCTGGGCATCACCGCAGAAGCTGAAATCGGCAAGATCTACGTCGGTAAGGTTGAGCGCATCGTCGATTTCGGCGCATTCGTCAACATCCTGCCTGGCAAGGACGGTCTGGTTCACATCTCCATGTTGAGCGACGCTCGCGTTGAGAAAGTGACCGACATCCTGAAAGAAGGCCAGGAAGTGGAAGTACTGGTACTGGACGTGGACAACCGCGGCCGTATCAAGCTGTCCATCAAAGACGTAGCAGCAGCCAAGGCGTCGGGCGTTTAATCACCCTCGCTTGATTGCTTCAACGTTATAAAAAAGGCCCCGCAGTGAAAACTGCGGGGCCTTTTTTTGTCTGCCATAAACCGGGACGGAACTGGCGGTTGCGACTCGCGAAAGCTGTGCTAGGTTTAGCTCACCGCCCGTGTAGCTCAGCCGGTAGAGCAGCGCACTCGTAACGCGAAGGTCGCAGGTTCGATTCCTGTCTCGGGCACCATTGCCACTGTTATTTCACTTTTCGGCTCAGGTCTTCGACCGTGCGTTTGAGCTGATCCAGTTGATTGTCCTGATCGCTGACTTCCCGCTTCAGGTTGGACAGGTCGCTGGAGCTTGAGCTGGAACTCGACCCGGCGCTGCGCTTGAGGTCTTCCACCTGGCTGGCGAGTTTCTTCAGGTCGTTGTCCTGATCGCTGACAGTGCGCTTGAGGTTGGACACTTCGCTCGAGCTGGAACTGGAGCTTGAGCCAGTGTTGCGCTTGAACTCTTCCATCTGCTTGGCGAGGTCTTTCAGGTCTTTGTCCTGTTCCTCGACGGTACGCTTGAGGTTGGATATTTCGTTGCTGCTCGAGCCGGTGCTGGTGCCGGTGTTGCGTCTGAGTTCTTCGATGAGGCGCGCTTGCTCGCTGACGGTTGTTTTCAGCTTATCGATTTCAGCTTTATTGGTTTTAACCGTGCCTCGTAAGTCTCCCAGCTCGCTGACTTCCAGATTGGTTTTGACCAGTACGGTCTTGCCATAGGAGGTGTGGGTGGCGGTGAGGGTATCGTTAAACGAAGGGCTGTCGGAGCTAAGCTCGATAGCCTGAGCCGTATTGGTCAGTGCCAGGTTGCCGAGCAGAAGGGCGGCCATGCCGGTTGCAAACAGGGTAGACGAAAGCTTTGGGAAATTGCGCATCACCTGAGTTCCTTGTGAAGTGCCTATATGGCACATCGCTATGACTTCGGTTTTCGAAACATGTTCCTGAGAGGGCGCAAAAATGGTGTGGCCGGGGAGGGCATCCGGTTTTTTGTAGATTTGATGTAAACATGCATATAAATCGTCAGCCAAAGGTCCTATATTCGGAGCTTGCATCAGCACCACCGAAGCTGTTTTCAGATGATCCCGAATGGTTCTGAAGGCCAGACAAACCGGGCTTTACGCGGTTTTTTGCGTCAGAGAGATCCTTGATGATCCAGATCCATCTTCCATTCCCCAGATCAGCGAGAACGACATGACTGTTAAAGAATTGACCCAAGAAGCCAGACACGAAGAAGCGCTGAAGAAGTACTTGCTGGAATCGCCCCAGCTCGCCGAAGAGATCAAGGACTTGCCCGCCGACGATCAGAAAGACCAGATCCAATGGGCGTTCGAGGATGAAGCGGAATCCCAGGGCTTGCAGCCGTGGGAACTGACGCTCAAGTACACCTCGACCCCGGAAGAGTTCGAGGCGGCGCGCCTGGTGCTGCACAAGGAGGCGGCCGAAGTGTTGGGCGTCGAGTGGGAAGAGTACTGCGAGATGAATAATCTGGTGGTCTGACCCGTAGGAGCGAAGCTTGCTCGCGAAGGCGGCTGAACAGCCAATATTGATGTTGGCTGACACACCGCTTTCGCGAGCAAGCTTCGCTCCTACATTTTCAGAGGCTGAGTCGCATCGACAGGTCGACAGCCTTCACGTCCTTGGTCATCGCACCAATCGAAATGTAATCCACACCGGTTTCGGCAATCGGCAGCAACGTGCTTTCGTTGATCCCGCCGCTGGCCTCCAATTTGGCCTTGCCGCCGTTCAGGCGCACCGCTTCGCGCATGTCATCGAGGCTCAATTCGTCGAGCATGATGATGTCGGCACCGGCCGCCAGGGCTTCTTTCAGCTCATCCAGGCTTTCCACTTCGATTTCCACCGGCTTGCCCGGGGCAATCTTGTGCGCGGCCTTGATCGCTTCAGGGATGCCGCCGCAGGCCGCGATATGGTTTTCCTTGATCAGGAAGGCGTCATACAGGCCGATGCGGTGGTTATGACAGCCGCCGCAGGTCACGGCGTACTTTTGCGCCAGACGCAGCCCCGGCAGGGTTTTGCGGGTGTCGAGCAGCTTTACCTGAGTCTCGCCGACGAAATCCGCCAGGAACTGCGCGCGAGTCGCCACGCCGGAAAGCAATTGCAGGAAATTCAGCGCACAACGTTCGCCCGTCAGCAGTGAGCGCGCCGGGCCTTCGAGGTGGAACAGCGCCTGATTGGGTTTTACCCGTTCGCCATCGCGCACCTGCCAGTGCACCGCGACCCGCGGGTCCAGTTGCCGAAAGACGGCATCGACCCAAGCGGTGCCGGCAATAACGGCCTCATCGCGGGTGATGATGGTGGCTTTGGCCAGGCGTTCAGCCGGGATCAGCTGCGCGGTGATGTCGCCGCTGCCGATGTCTTCGAGCAACGCACGGCGCACGTTGGCTTCGATTTCGGCGGTCAAATCGGCGAGACGTAGATTCGGCATAACGGGCTCCACAAACAAAGTGGCCCGATTATAGGGCCATGGCGCGAACCAACCCAAGGCATGCCGAGTACCCGGATCGCTCTGAAAACTGCATTTGGTCGATTAGCGTGAGCAATTGCCGCTAAGTGGGGGTCTGCCTTGTACGTCTATTTCGATGTGAGGCACAGAGTCTGCTGGCACAAGAGACGTGTTTTGCCGATAATCCGCCTTGCATTTGACGTCATAGCTTTGACGTCCCTTTGGGTCCCCGATTATTGAATGACAGCGGGTGGGCAGTGTTCCCCGTTGAGCGCCGGCTGTGAGGCTTGCGCAGTCGATCTTTTTTACCGAACCGAAGACTCACCGTTTCAGGAGGCTTGGATGCACAACGACGGGAATGTAGTGCCTTTGCACAAGGCGGCTACCGACCAGGCGACTCACTCGCCGCTCGCCCGCCTGCCTGTGATTCTGCTTCAGGTTCGCGACAAGGCTGCGCAACAGCTCAGGCATGGTCTGCAGGAACTGTTCGATAACGCCGACGACACCCTGTTCGAAATGGCCGACCGGGCCCGCAACGACATCGAGCAAAACATCTTTTTCGAAGCCATGCGCGACTTGCGCCTCAAGCGCAAAAGCATCGAGCGCGGGTTTCTCGAGCAATTCTTCGAGGCTTTTGCCAGCCTCACTCAGTACGACAACTCGCAGTCCGCGTTGCCCCAGGCATTGGCGTTCGATACCAGCGTATCGCTGCCCAATGACGACCTGGAACGCAATGTTGCGGTGGAGGCCATGGTCAGCAAAGTGCTGAGCCGCGAGGGGTTCGCCCTCGATCAACTGACCACCCGGCTCAGCGTTCTGTTGGGCAAGGAATTGCTCGAACAGCACAACCCGATCGGCCCGGCGATGCTCTGTGAGTATTTCCTGCAGGCCGGGCGCAATCTGGGCGTGGAAATAAAGGTCAAGCTGATCATCCTCAAACTGTTCGAGCGCTATGTGCTCAGCAGCGCCGATCAGCTCTACGCCGAAGCCAACCAGCTGCTGATCGCCACCGGCGTGTTGCCCGAGCTCAAGCCGGCCCCGGCAAGGCGTGCGACGGACCGTGCGGCGGCCAGTGCCCATGCCGAGCCTGCCGAGGCGGTTGTGCGGTCCGGCAGTACGCAGATTGATGACAGCGTGCAGGAAGTTTTCGCCGCGCTGCAGGAACTGCTGTTCCACGTGCGCGGCAGTGTTGCGCCGACCCTTGAAGCCAGCACCCCGACCCAGCCGATTTCCACCCGTGACCTGCTACGCCTGCTCTCGCATTTGCAGCAATACGTCCCGACCCTGGCGGCTCAGGACGACTTCGACCTGCGCAATCAGCTCGAACAACTGCTGACTCGGGTCAGCGTCAAAAGCGGCAAGTCGCGGGTGGTCGGGGTTGCTGATGAAGACGTGATCAACCTGATCGCCATGCTCTTCGAATGCATCCTCGATGACCGCAACCTGCCGGACTCCCTCAAGGCGTTGATCGGGCGCTTGCAGATCCCGATGCTGAAAGTCGCGGTGCTCGACAAGAGCTTTTTCAGTCGCAGCAGCCATCCGGCGCGGCGCCTGCTCAACGAAATCGCCGCCGCGGCCATGGGCTGGGGCGAGTGTGACGATCATGAGCGCGACACGCTGTACCTGCGCATCGAGCAAGTGGTGCAACGGCTGTTGAATGATTTTGTCGATGACCCGGCGATATTTTCCGAGTTGCTGGCGGACTTCTTGGCGTTTACCAGTGACGAACGTCGCCGTAGCGAGCTGCTGGAGCAGCGCACCCGCGACGCCGAAGAAGGTCGGGCCAAGACCGAACTGGCGCGCCAGCGGGTCGAGCAGGCGCTTAATGAGGCGCTGTTGGGCAAGCTGCTCCCGCAAGGGGTGGTGGCGTTCGTGCAGGACGCCTGGAGCAAAGTGCTGTTGCTGACCTGCCTCAAGCATGGCGATCAGTCCGCCGAATGGCACGCCGATGTGCAGACCATGGTGCAGTTGATCTGGAGCGTGCAGCGCCATGACGAAGCCGATGCGAGTCTGCGTCTGTTGTCGCTGGTGCCGGGATTGCTCAAGTCGCTGCGCGATGGCCTGAGCAGCTCAGCGTTCGATCCGTTCGCTACCAGCGAATTCTTCAGTGAGCTGGAAACCTTGCACGTGCAACTGTTCGAGCGGCCGGCCCAGGAGCCGGCGTCTTCGAGCGATGCGCCAGTGATGGTCGAAGTGGTCGAGGAAATCGTCTTGCGTAATGCTGATGAAGGCCCGGTCGAAACGGCTTCGGTGCGGTTGCCGGCGGACGATGCCGGCCTGCTTCAGGTCGATCAATTGCGCCTGGGCGGCTGGGTGGAATTCCAGGAAGATGAAGACAACACCCTGCGCTGCAAACTGGCGGCGATCATTGAAGCCACTGGCAAATATATTTTCGTCAACCGCACTGGCATGAAAGTGCTGGAGCGCAGCCGCACCGGGCTGGCGCTGGAATTTCGCCGTGGCGCGGTGCGTACCCTGGACGATACATTGCTGTTCGATCGGGCGCTGGAATCGGTGATTGGCAACTTGCGACGTCTCAATCACGCCAAGTGATCGCGCGCAGAGGGCCTATCGCGGCATACTGGGCGCCAACACGGTCGTCGTTGAAGGAACCTGTATGCAGTTGGACCCCGCGAGCGGTTGGTGCCAGGGCGTAAATATCTGCCCCTCGCCCAACTTCAATGCGCGCCCCTCGGATGAAATCTCCCTGCTGGTGATCCACAACATCAGCCTGCCGCCGGCGCAGTTCGCCACCGGCAAGGTGCAGCAATTTTTCCAGAATCGTCTGGATGTCACGGAGCATCCCTACTTTGAAGGGATCGCTGACCTGCGGGTGTCTGCGCATTTTCTGATCGAGCGTGACGGCACTGTCACTCAGTTTGTCTCTTGCCTTGAGCGCGCCTGGCATGCCGGCATCTCGAATTTCGAAGGGCGAGAAGTCTGTAACGATTTTTCCGTGGGCATCGAGCTTGAAGGCACGGATGATCTGCCGTTCACCGACGCGCAATATCAGGCGTTGACGGCCCTGACCCGACAGCTGCAAAGCACGTTCACCGGCATTACTGCACAGCGCATTTGCGGGCATAGCGACATCGCCCCCGGGCGCAAGACTGATCCGGGACCGGCGTTCGACTGGGCACGCTATCGCGCCGATTTGGCTAAAGAGGAACAACAATGAGTTTTCTGGTGTTGCTGTTGGCGGTCTGGATCGAGAAATTCTCGGCCTTGCGTCATCGGGTTCAACGTGACGGCGGTTGGGTGCGCGAGCTGCACAAGCTTGAAGCCAGCTCGCGTCTGAAGGACCGTCCGTGGTTGGTTTTAGTGTTGTTGGTGTTGCTGCCGGTGGCGCTGCTTGGTTTGCTGCTGGTGGTGCTGGAGCCCGTGGCCTATGGCTTGCTGGCGTTGCCGGTGCACCTGCTGGTGGTGATTTACAGTTTGGGCCGCGGTGATCTGCTGGGCGAGCTCGGGCCGTTTCGCGATGCCTGGCGCCGGGAAGACCTGCAAGCTGCCGCGCATGTGGCCAATCGCGATCTGAATATCTGCGCCGAAAGTGGCGAGCAACTGCTGGAACGGGTGCAGGCGCATCTGCTGTGGCAGGCCTATCAGAGCTTTTTCGCGGTGATTTTCTGGTACTTCCTGCTGGGCCCGGTGGCGGCGTTGAGCTATCGCTTGCTCGCGCTGGCCGAAGAGTACGGACAGAACCCGGCGGTGGTCGAGCGCGCGGCTCAATTGCGTCACGCCTTTGATTGGGTGCCGGTGCGGTTGCTGGCGGCGAGTTTTGCCCTGGTTGGCAACTTTGTCGCGGTCGGTCGGGTGATGCTGCACGAACTGCTGAACTGGAACATCACGGCCGCGCAGTTGATCGAAAAGGTCGGGCTGGTGGCGGGGGAGATTCCGGCGCCGGTGGTGGGGCCGGATGGCATCAACAGCCTGGATCGTATCTGGGAACTGCTGCTGCGGGCGGCGGTGCTTTGGTATGCCGGGTTTGCGTTGTGGACTGTCCTGCCCTGACACCGGCCCTGTAGCAGCTGGCGAAGCCTGCGTTCGGCTGCGAAGCAGTCGCAAATTCAAGCACCACGGTGTGTCAGTCCCACCGCAAACGCAGGATTTACGACTGCTGCGCAGCCGAACGCAAGCTTCGCCAGCTGCTACAAAGTCGAATGCGTGGCTACGAAGCTGCGCATCCTGCCGTTAACCTTAAGTTACAAAACCTCCCTCCGATTTGAGCTATACAGAGATAGCGCCCAATAGTGGCTATCTGCTGTATCTGTGCGCCTGCCAATAAAAATAAGAAACCCAAGGGAGACTTCACAGTGAAGAGCTTGCTCTATCCCGCTGTCGCGCTGATGAACCGCCTGAGCTTCGGCATGAAGTTCAGCCTGATCAGCGTGCTGTTCCTGGTGCCGATGCTGGTGACCAACTTCTACCTGGTGCGTGATTCCTATCGGGAATTCCAGGGCACCCGCGTCGAACTGCAAAGCCTCGACCTGCTGGGCAGCAGCCTGACCCTGCGCCGGGACCTGGAAACCCTGAACAACCTGGTGCAGATCGACGTCACCCTCGGTCAGTCCGGCAAGGCCGGTGACGTCGAGACGAAGATCAGCGCGCTGGAACAAAGCGTGCTAGCCCGTTTGCAAGGGCTGACGGCGATGAGCGCCGACCCGGAGCAGGTCACGGTCTTCGATGGCAAACGCGATGAAATGATCGCCGCGTTCAAGGCCCAGCAAGCGGAAAACTCCCTGCAAAGCAAAAGTGCGCTGATCGGCAAGTTGCTGGGCAATGCGCAGATTTTCAGCCAGATCATCACCAGTCAGGCCGGCCTGAGTCGCGACAACCAGAGCGACATGCGCCAGCTCAGCGAACTGATCACCAACGTTACCCCGCCCGTTACGCAAATTCTTGGTGAAGGCCGGGCCATGGGCTCGCTGTCGCTGGGGCAGGGCTTTCTCAACTCGGCATCGAGCACTCGCTTCGACGAGTTGCTGGCGCAGATCGAAAAGCTTCAGGCTGAATACGGTTTGAAGCTGCACGACGCGTTGGGCTCAAGCAAAGCGGCCAACGAAACCCTGGCCGCCCAGGCCGACAGCAGCAAGGCCTCGCTGAAAAAGGCCAGCGAACTGTTCGAAGAACAGGTGGTGATGGCCGACACCCTCGATGCGCCGTGGCAGGCGTTTTACGATCAGGTCACCGGCCTGATGGACCAGACCTACCAGCTCAATGAAGCGACCCTGAAGTTTCTCGGCACCCAGTTGCAGCAGCGTCTGGAGCAGAACCGCACCCATATGGTCATGCAGGCCGTGGCGCTGTCGGTGGTGTTTGTGTTGATTTTTTATCTCTACGGCGCCTTCTACGCCTCGACCCGCACCACCCTCAAGCGCCTGGGCGCGATGATGGATAGAGTGGCGGCCGGCGACATGACCGTGACCTTCAGCGCCAACAGCCGCGATGAACTGGGTGAGCTGGGCGAGGTGTTCAACGGTACCGTGAAGAAAATCCACGACTTGATCGAGCGGGTCGGCCAGACCGTCGGCGAGGTCGAGCGCCAGGCCGGACAGGTGGAAAGCGTTTCCGCCCAGAGCAATCAGGCGGTGGCCGGGCAGCGCAGTCAAATCGAACAGGTCGCCACCGCCATGAACCAGATGTCAGCCACCTCCCTGGAAGTGGCGCGCAGCGCGGCGGCAGCGGTCAGCAGCGCCCACAGCGTCAACGACGAAACCCTCAGCGGTCGCGGGTTGGTGGAGTCGCAACAGGGCAGCATTGCGGCACTGGCCACTGAGATCGATCAGTCGGTGCTGGTGATCAATCAACTGGCCAGCGACAGCCAGTCCATCAGCCGGGTGCTTGATGTGATCAAAAGCATCGCCGAGCAAACCAACCTGCTGGCGCTCAACGCTGCTATTGAAGCCGCGCGGGCGGGCGAGCAGGGCCGTGGTTTTGCGGTGGTGGCGGACGAAGTTCGAACCCTGGCCAAGCGCACCCAACAATCGACCGAAGAAATCGAACAGATGATCGCCAAGCTGCACGGCGGGGTTGGCGCAGCGGTGAAAGCCATGGGCGTCAGCCATCAAATGGCCAATGGCACGGTGGGACAGTCAGAGAAGGTCCAGCAGGCCCTGGAAAACATCCTCGGCGCTGTGGGAATGATCGTCGACCAGAACCAGCAGATTGCCGCGGCCGTGGAGCAGCAAACCGCGGTGGCCCATGACATCGACCAGAACATCGTCGAAATCAACCGCGCCGGCGAGCGCACGGCCGAAGGTGCGCATCAGACCGAGCACGCCAGCCGGGCGTTGTCGGCGCAGGTGGTGGAGTTGAAACAATTGATCAGCGCGTTCCGGGTCTGATCAACACCACTAATCCCCAGTAGGAGCGAAGCTTGCTCGCGAAGACGGCCGTACATTCAACATTGATGTTGGCTGACGCACCGCCTTCGCGAGCAAGCTTCGCTCCTACAGGGATCGGTGCGCTGCGCACAATCTGTAGTACTTGTTCCCCTTGCCAGTGCGGTGTTTCCTGATTTCCTGCGGGCTCTGGTTTTTGGTCTTCAATGAGGGAAGATCCATTTCTCTAACCTGCCCTGAGGAAGCCCGGTTATGTCTGCCGCCACGCTTGGAATCCTGGGCCGCTGCGCCCATTGCCAGCGCACCCTGTTGCTGGAGCCCTGGCAATTGAACGCCATTGCGATCAACGAAGCGTTTACCTGTTCCCACTGCGAGAAATCCGTACAACTGAGCGATCCGAAACAGATCAAGCGCTTCAAGTCGCTCGATTCCCTGGCCTGGTTGCGGGCGAGCACGCTGATCATGGTCTGCACCGCGCTGGTGGTGGCGTTGGTGATGGAGTGGGTCGGGCTGCTCAGCGTCGTGGAGCAGCTGAATTTCTCGTTGTTGGCGATTCTGGTCTACTTCGCCGTCGTCCGGTTTGCCCGGCATCGGCAACACATCACGCTGACGCTCGAGGCCGCCAAGGCCTATGGCGACTGACTACCAGTTGAACAACTCGCAGGCATTGGCCGTGCTGACGGCGGCCAGTTGTTCGGGGCTGATCGCCATGATTTGTGCCAGCGCCGTGCAGATCGCCGGCAAGTGCGCCGGGCTGTTGCGCTGGCCGGGGAACATGGAGGGCGCCATGTCCGGGGAGTCGGTTTCCAGGACCACCGACTCCAGCGGCAACTCGGCGAGCACCCGATGCATACGCAAGGCCTGAGGCCAGGTCGCGGCGCCACCCAAGCCGAGTTTGAAACCAAGTTTGATGTATTCCCGCGCTTCTTCCTTGCTGCCGGCGAAGGCGTGGATGATCCCCGCACGTTTCAGGCGAAAGCGTTTGAGCGTGGCAATCACCGCCGCATGGCTGCGTCGTACGTGGATTAGCGCCGGCAGATTGAAATCCACCGCCAGTTGCAACTGCGCATCGAACAACGCCTGCTGGCGCTCGCGATCAAGGGTTTCGATGAAGTAATCCAGACCGATCTCGCCCACTGCGCACACCTGCCGATGGCCGGCCAGCCGCGTTAGCCAATCGCCAAGAATGGTCAGATCCTCGGGGCGGTGATCGTCCAGATAAACCGGATGCAAGCCGAACGCCGCGTGCAGATCGGGATCGCTCAACACCAAATCCCAGACCCGCTGCCAATTGCCCTGATAAACCCCCAGCACCACCATCCGCCGCACCCCGAGGGCGCGGCTTTCGGCCAACAACGCCGTGCGATCGGCGTCGAAGTCCGGGAAGTCCAGGTGCGTGTGGCTGTCGATCAGCTCCACGGTTCAGTCCTGCAGAATGCGCTGCTTGAAGGTCCGCGCGATGGCCTGCACGCCGGGTTGATAATCCGACTGTTCGATGGCGGCCAGGGCCAGTTCCAGGGCTTTGTCGGCGATCAGTTGATGCTGCTGGGCCATGGCATTGACCGGCAACGGCAGGAAATCCAGCAACTGCGTGTCACCGAATGTGCCGAGGCGCAACGGGCGGGTTTTCAATGGGAAGTCATGCAAGGCATCGAACACGCCTTGCAGCAGCACGTAGGAAGTGGTCACCAGCGCATCCGGCAAATGACCCAGGCGCTGTAGTAATTCTTCCATCAACTGCTTGCCGCACTCGCGGCTGAACGACTCGCCGTGTTCGATCAGGATCTCGCCCTTGAACCCGGCCAACGCCTCTTTGAACCCGGCGGCCCGCTCCTGGCTGATGCTCAGCTCGGGACGAGCGCCGATCAGGGCGATCTGCTTGGGCAGCGGATCGAGCAGGCTGCGGGTCAGTTGCAGGCTGGCTTCGCGGTCGTCACTGATCACCGAGCAGAAATGCTCGGGCTCCATGACCCGGTCGATGGCGATGATCGGAATGCCTTTGGCCTGCAACTGGCGATAACTGTCATCGTCCGTCGGCAGGCAACTGGCGACAATCAAGGCATCGCAACGCCGCGCGCGGAACAGTTTCAGCAACTGCCGTTCGCTGTCTGGTGCATCATCGGAGCTGGCGATCAGCAACTGATAGCCGCGCGCCCGCGCACCTTGCTCCAGCAGTTTGGCAATCCGTGCGTAACTGGGGTTTTCCAGGTCCGGCAGGATGAACCCCAAGGTGCGAGTATGCCGACTGCGCAGCCCGGCGGCCTGAGGGTTGGGCGTAAAGCCATGTTGCTCGACCACGGCACGCACACGCTCGACGGTCGCGCTGCTGATGCGTTGCTGGGTGGCCTTGCCATTGATGACATAACTGGCGGTGGTCACGGACACACCGGCCAACTGTGCGATATCACTGAGTTTCAACTCGGGATTTCCTTGTTTTTTCGAGCTTGCCCCGACATTTTCGCCAATCCTACCCGATTCGGGCAGACGACTATTGTCGCAGCGCATCCGACAAGTTGGACTTCAAGGATGAGACATTATCGAGTAACGTGCCAAACATTCTAGATTAAACGTTTCAGCAAGCGTATTTTCTGCGTTATAGGGTCCTTTGGCCGGTTCTGCCGCGAAACCGCCAAAAGTCGTGATCAAGGGCCTAAGCTGAGACATTCAAAACAATACCTGGCGTCCCGAGGCGCCAAAAAGGAGAAAGCATGCTCGAGCTCACCATAGAGCAGATATCCATGGGCCAGTCGGCTGTGGATAAGTCAGCCGCATTACACCTGCTGGCCCAGCATCTGGTTGCCGATGGTCTGGTAGCAGAGGGTTATCTCGCCGGTTTGCAGGCGCGGGAAGCCCAGGGCTCGACCTTTCTCGGCCAAGGTATTGCCATCCCCCACGGTACGCCGGAAACCCGCGACCAGGTGTTTTCCACCGGCGTGCGGCTGATGCAGTTCCCCGAAGGTGTGGACTGGGGCGACGGCCACATCGTCTACCTGGCGATCGGCATCGCCGCCAAATCCGATGAACACCTGCGTTTGCTGCAATTGCTGACCCGCGCCCTCGGCGAGACCGATCTGGGCCAGGCTCTGCGCCGCGCCAGTTCTGCCGAAGCGTTGCTGAAACTGTTGCAAGGCGCGCCGCAGGAACTGGCGCTGGATGCGCAGATGATTGGCCTTGGCGTGTCCGCCGATGACTTTGAAGAACTGGTCTGGCGTGGTGCGCGTTTGCTGCGCCAGGCCGATTGTGTGAGCAACGGTTTCTCCGCCGTGTTGCAACAGGTGGAAGCGCTGCCCCTGGGCGATGGCTTGTGGTGGCTGCACAGCGAACAAACCGTCAAGCGTCCGGGGCTGGCCTTCGTCACGCCGGACAAGCCGATGCGTTACCTCGGCCAGCCGCTGAGCGGTCTGTTCTGCCTGGCCAGCCTTGGCGAAGCGCATCAAGCCTTGCTCGAACGCCTGTGTGCGTTGCTGATCGAAGGTCGCGGCCACGAATTGGGCCGCGCCACCAGCAGCCGCAAAGTCCTCGAAGTGCTCGGCGGTGAGGTGCCTGCCGACTGGCCGAGCGCGCGTATTGCCCTGGCCAACGCTCACGGTTTGCATGCGCGGCCGGCGAAGATCCTCGCGCAATTGGCGAAAAGTTTTGACGGCGAGATCCGCGTGCGCATCGTCGATGGCCAGGACAGCGCCGTTTCAGTGAAAAGCCTGAGTAAACTGCTGAGCCTCGGCGCCCGTCGCGGTCAGGTGCTGGAATTCATTGCCGAGCCGAGCATCGCCGCCGATGCCTTGCCGGCGTTGCTCGCGGCCATCGAAGAAGGCCTCGGTGAAGAAGTCGAGCCGTTGCCGGCGGTCAGTCAGCAACGCGAAGTGTTTGCCGATGTCGCCGAGGTGCTGCTCGCACCCAAGTCCGGCAGTCTGGTCCAGGCCATCGCCGCCGCCCCAGGCATCGCCATTGGCCCGGCGCATATTCAAGTGCTGCAAACCATCGATTACCCGTTGCGCGGAGAGTCCGCCACCATCGAACGCGAGCGCCTCAAGCAAGCGCTGAGCGATGTCCGTCGCGACATCGAAGGCTTGATCGAGCGCAGCAAATCCAAGGCGATTCGCGAGATCTTCATCACCCACCAGGAAATGCTCGACGACCCGGAATTGACCGATGAAGTCGACACCCGTCTCAAGCAAGGCGAAAGCGCCGAAGCGGCGTGGATGGCGGTGATCGAAGCCGCTGCCAAACAACAGGAATCCTTGCAGGACGCGTTGCTCGCCGAACGCGCCGCCGATTTGCGCGATATCGGCCGCCGGGTGCTCTCGCAGTTGTGTGGCGTCGAAACCCCGAGCGAGCCGGAGCAACCGTACATTCTGGTGATGGACGAGGTCGGTCCGTCGGACGTGGCGCGTCTCGACCCGGCGCGGGTGGCCGGTATTCTCACCGCCCGTGGCGGCGCCACCGCTCATAGCGCCATCGTCGCCCGCGCCCTGGGCATTCCGGCCTTGGTCGGCGCTGGCGCGGCCGTGTTGCTGCTGGCGCCGGGCACGCCGTTGCTGATTGATGGTCAGCGCGGTCGCCTGCATGTCGACGCCGATGCCGCGACCTTGCAGCGCGCCACCGAAGAACGCGACACCCGCGAAATACGGTTGAAAGCCGCTGCCGAACAACGCCATCAACCGGCGCTGACCACTGATGGTCACGCCGTGGAAGTGTTCGCCAACATCGGTGAAAGCGCCGGCGTCACCAGCGCGGTGGAGCAGGGCGCCGAAGGCATTGGCTTGCTGCGCACCGAACTGATTTTCATGGCGCACTCGCAGGCGCCGGACGAAGCCACCCAGGAAGTCGAATACCGTCGCGTGCTCGATGGCCTCGCCGGTCGTCCCTTGGTGGTTCGTACTCTCGATGTCGGTGGCGACAAACCGCTGCCGTATTGGCCGATCGCCAAGGAAGAAAACCCGTTCCTCGGCGTGCGCGGCATTCGCCTGACCCTGCAACGTCCGCAGATCATGGAAGCGCAATTGCGCGCCTTGCTCCGTGCCGCCGACAACCGTCCATTGCGGATCATGTTCCCGATGGTCGGCAGCGTCGATGAATGGCGCCAGGCCCGGGACATGACCGAACGCCTGCGCCTGGAAATCCCGGTGGCGGATCTGCAACTGGGGATCATGATCGAGGTTCCATCGGCAGCCTTGCTCGCGCCGGTGCTGGCCAAGGAAGTCGATTTCTTCAGCGTCGGCACCAACGACCTGACCCAATACACCCTGGCCATCGACCGCGGTCACCCGACCTTGTCGGCCCAGGCTGACGGCTTGCACCCGGCGGTGCTGCAACTGATCGACATCACCGTGCGCGCGGCCCATGCCCATGGCAAGTGGGTCGGCGTGTGCGGCGAGTTGGCGGCCGATCCGCTGGCGGTGCCGGTGCTGGTCGGCCTCGGTGTGGATGAACTCAGTGTGTCCGGCCGCAGCATCGCCGAGGTCAAGGCACGCATCCGCGAACTCAGCCTGGCCCAGACCCAAACTCTCGCCCAACAGGCCTTGGCCGTGGGCAGCGCCGATGAAGTGCGCGCATTAGTGGAGGCCCTGTAATGGCCAAGATTCTCACCCTGACCCTCAACCCGGCGCTGGACCTCACCGTCCAGTTGCCGGTGCTGACACCCGGTCAGGTCAACCGCAGCGACGAGATGCACACCCACGCCGCCGGTAAAGGCGTGAACGTGGCGCAGGTGCTGGCCGATCTCGGCCATCAACTGACCGTCAGCGGCTTTCTCGGCGAAGACAATCTGCAAGCCTTCGAAACCCTGTTCGCCAAGCGCGGCTTTGTCGACGCGTTCATTCGTGTTCCCGGCGAGACTCGCAGCAACATCAAACTGGCGGAAAGCAACGGGCGTATCACCGACATCAACGGCCCGGGCCCGCAGGTCAATGAAGCGGCGCAGCAGGCGTTGCTCGATCGCCTCGATCAGATCGCGCCGGGGCATGACGCGGTTGTCGTCGCCGGTAGCCTGCCGCGAGGCGTCAGCCCGCAGTGGTTGCAAGCGTTGATCGCACGTCTGAAAAACCTCGGTTTGAACGTGGCGCTGGACACCAGCGGCGATGCGTTGCGTGCGGGATTGGCGGCCGGTCCGTGGCTGATCAAACCCAACACCGAAGAGCTCGCCGATGCCCTCGATTGCGACGTGGTGTCGGTGACGGCCCAGGCCGAAGCCGCGAGCCGCTTGCACGCCCAAGGCATCGAACACGTGGTGATTTCCCACGGAGCCGACGGGGTGAACTGGTTCAGCGTTGGCGCGGCGATGCATGCTACGCCGCCGCGGGTCAGTGTGGTCAGCACCGTGGGTGCCGGTGATTCGCTGTTGGCGGGGATGCTCCACGGTTTGCTCAGCGCCGACACGCCTGAACAGACCCTGCGCACCGCCACGGCCATTGCCGCGCTGGCGGTCACGCAAATCGGTTTCGGTATCAGCGATGTCGCGCAGTTGACGCAGCTCGAACAGGGCGTGCGCGTGCGCCTCCTGACAGAACAATAAGAGGGGTTGTCATGAAGTTAGCCATTGTTACGGCCTGCCCGAACGGCATGGTCACCAGTGTGCTGTGCGCGCGGTTGCTCGATGCCGCGGCCCAGCGCCAGGGTTGGAGTACTTGCGTCGAAGTGAACGACGCGGCACATCCGGAACGTCAGTTGTCGTCGGCGACCATTGAGTCCGCCGAGTGGGTGTTGCTGGTGACCAGCGCGCCGGTGGACATGTCGCGATTCGTCGGCAAACGCGTATTCCGCAGCACCCCGGCCCAGGCCCTGCAAGATGTTGAAGCGGTGCTGCGGCGCGGTGCTGAAGAGGCTGAAATTTACGTCGCCGCCGAAGCGCTCGCAGAACCTGTCGTGGCCGCAAAAAGCGCCCCGTGTCTGGTCGCAATCACCGCGTGTCCGACCGGCGTCGCTCACACTTTCATGGCTGCCGAAGCGTTGCAGCAAGCGGCCAAGCGTCTGGGCTACGACCTGCAAGTGGAAACCCAGGGCTCGGTCGGCGCGCGTAATCCCCTGAGCGCAGCGGCAATTGCCGATGCCGACGTGGTGCTGCTGGCCTGCGATATCGAAGTCGCCACCGAGCGTTTCGCCGGCAAGAAAATTTACCGTTGCGGCACCGGCATCGCCTTGAAACAGGCCGAAGCCACGCTTAACAAAGCCTTGGCCGAAGGCAAGCAGGAAAGCGCTGCTACCGGTGCCAAAGGCCCGGCCAAGCAGGAGAAGACTGGCGTCTACAAACACCTGCTGACCGGTGTGTCGTTCATGCTGCCGATGGTGGTGGCGGGCGGTTTGATGATCGCATTGTCGTTCGTGTTCGGCATCACTGCGTTCAAGGAGCCGGGCACGCTGGCGGCCGCGCTGATGCAGATCGGCGGCGAGACCGCTTTCAAATTGATGGTGCCGTTGCTGGCGGGGTACATCGCCTACTCGATCGCCGATCGTCCGGGCCTGGCGCCAGGGATGATCGGTGGTTTGCTGGCGAGCACGTTGGGCGCCGGTTTTATCGGCGGGATCCTGGCCGGTTTTATCGCCGGTTACGCGGCCCAGGCGATCAATCGTTATGCGCGGTTGCCTCAAAGTCTTGAGGCACTGAAACCGATCCTGATCATCCCGTTGCTGGCGAGTCTGTTCACCGGACTGGTGATGATTTATGTGGTTGGCAAACCGGTGGCGGGGATGCTCGAAGCGCTCACGCACTTCCTCGACAGCATGGGCACCACCAACGCGATTCTGCTGGGTGTGTTGCTCGGCGGGATGATGTGCGTCGATCTTGGCGGGCCGATCAACAAGGCCGCTTATGCCTTCTCGGTGGGACTGCTGGCGTCGCAGAGTTATGCCCCGATGGCCGCGACCATGGCCGCCGGCATGGTGCCGCCGATTGGCCTCGGCATCGCGACGTTTATTGCCCGGCGCAAGTTTGCCCAGACCGAACGCGAGGCCGGTAAAGCGGCGTTGGTGTTGGGGTTGTGCTTTATCTCCGAAGGGGCGATTCCGTTTGCGGCGAAAGATCCGTTGCGGGTGATTCCGGCGAGCATTGCCGGTGGTGCGCTGACGGGGGCGTTGTCGATGTATTTCGGCTGCAAACTGATGGCGCCGCACGGTGGCTTGTTCGTGCTGATGATCCCGAATGCGATCAACCATGCGCTGCTGTATCTGCTCGCCATCGTGGCCGGGAGTTTGCTGACGGCGGTGGCGTATGCGCTGCTCAAGCGCCCGGAAGGGGTGGAGTTGGCGGTAGAACCCGTCAACGCCTGACACCCAACCCTGTAGGAGCGTGTTTCACACAGGCGTCATGCGCACATGCTTTAGTTTCCCTTTTTCAGGGAGAACACCATGAGCGAATTCAACCTCGGTCGCCGGCGTGTCATGCAAGCGGTCGGCGCCGGTTTGTTGCTGCCCAGCCTGGCCCCGGCGGTAATCGCCTCGGTCAAGGATCGGCCGCAACTCACCGACGGCGTGCAGTCCGGCGACTTGCAGGGCGACCGGGCGATGGTCTGGAGCCGCAGCGACCGTCCTGCGCGCATGGTGGTGGAATGGGACACCCGCAGCCTGTTCACCAACCCGCGTCGTTTCGTCTCGCCTTTGGCTGATGCCCGCACCGATTTCACCGCCCGGGTCGAACTCACCGGCCTGCCCGCCGACCAGGCGATTTTTTACCGCGTGCACTTTGAAGATGCCCAGAACGGCACAAGCAGCGAACCCTGGTTCGGCCACTTGCGCAGCGTGCCGACGGCCCGGCGCGACATTCGTTTTGTGTGGAGCGGCGACACCGTCGGCCAGGGCTTCGGCATCAACCCGGACATCGGCGGCATGCGCATCTACGAAGCCATGCGCCTGCGCCTGCCGGATTTCTTTATACACAGCGGCGACACCATCTACGCCGACGGCCCGGTGCCGGCACAGCTCACCACCGAGAGTGGCCGGGTGTGGCGCAACATCACCAGCGAAGCCAAGAGCAAAGTCGCGGAAACTCTGGACGAATATCGCGGCAATTATCGCTACAACCTGATGGACGAAAACATCCGCCGCTTCAACGCCGAAGTCCCACAGATCTGGCAGTGGGACGACCACGAAGTGGTGAACAACTGGTCGCCGGGCAAGCAACTTGATGAGCGCTACAAGAGCAAAGATATCCACAGCCTGGTCGGCCGCGCACGCCAGGCCTGGCTCGAATACGCGCCGATGCGTTTGCAGAGTGCCGACAATGGCGGGCGGATTTATCGCCAGCTCAGTTATGGGCCGCTGCTCGATGTGTTCGTGCTTGATATGCGCAGTTATCGCGGGGCGAATGACGACAACTTGGGCGGCGAGAAACCGTTCCTCGGTCGTGAACAACTCGACTGGCTGAAGGCTTCGTTGAAAGCCTCAAAGGCGCAATGGAAAGTCATCGCTGCCGACATGCCGATTGGTCTCGGTGTGCCCGACGGTGAAGTCAGCCCAGGTGTCGCCCGCTGGGAAGCGGTAGCCAATGGTGATCCGGGACCGGCTCAGGGCCGTGAACTGGAAATCGCTGAGTTGCTGGGCTTTCTGCGCAAGCAGCAGGTACGTAATTTCGTGTTCCTGACCGCGGATGTGCATTACTGCGCGGCGCATCATTACCACCCGGATCGCGCCGCGTTTCAGGATTTCGAACCGTTCTGGGAGTTTGTCGCCGGGCCGTTGAATGCCGGGAGCTTCGGGCCCAATCCGCTGGACAAAACCTTTGGCCCCGAGGTGGTGTTCGAGAAAGCACCGCCAGCGCAAAACACCTCGCCGTTTGCCGGATTTCAGTTTTTTGGCGAGGTGAATATCGAGGGGCTGACGGGGGAGATGAGCGTGGTGTTGCGGGATCTGGATGGGGTGAGTGTGTTTGAGCAGACGTTGCAGCCGGTTTGACGGGGAGATCGTTCCCCCGTTCTGCGTGGGAATGCCTCAACGGACGCTCTGCGTTCGGCTCTTGATGGGACGCGGAGCGTCCCGGGCTGCATTCCCACGCGGAGCGTGGGAACGATCTGGCTTGAGGTGTCAGTAGACGTCGCGGCGGTAGCGGCCTTGTTCGATCAAACGGTCGACCTCTTCGATCCCGAGTATTTCGTTCAGCGCGTGATCCACCCCCGACGCCATCCCCTGCAAGCTGCCGCAGATGTAAATCACCGCACCCTCGGCCAGCCATTTCTTCAGCTCGACGGCCGATTCACGCAGGCGGTCCTGCACATAAATCTTCTCGGCCTGATCCCGTGAAAACGCCAGGTCCAGTCGTTCCAGATCACCCTCGATCAACCAGCCTTCCAGCTCATCGCGACACAGGAAGTCATGCTGGCGATTGCGCTCGCCAAACAGCAACCAGTGCCGCTGCTGCCCGTCGGCAATCCGTGCCTTGAGCAAGCTGCGCAGCCCGGCCAGGCCCGTACCGTTGCCCAGCAGGATCATCGGCACCGGTTCGACCGGCAGATGGAAACCGCTATTGCGCCGCACGCGCAGGCTGATGCTGCCGCCCACGGGCGCGTGTTCGGTCAGCCAACCGGAGCCGATGCCGAGGCTGCCGTCGGGGTGCAGTTCCTGACGCACGATCAGTTCGAGCACGCCGTCAGCGGCGATCGAGGCGATGGAGTATTCGCGCATCGCCAACGGCACCAACGCCTGCACCAGTGCCTGGGCGTGCAGGCCGACCAAGTGCGCGCGGTTCTCGGGCAATTGGCGACTGGCGAGCGCCTGGTCCAGCGGTTGCGAGAGGCCATCGAGTTCAACACTGGCGCGACCATCAATCCCCAGGCCATCGAGGAAATGCTCGATCGCCCACGGGCAATTGCGCGGCATGACTTCCACCAGGTCACCCGCCAGCCAACTGCTGGTGCTCGGGGCCATGAGGCCGATCATGTACACCGGCGAACCGCTGCTGTCCGGGTTCAGCAGTTCGCGCCGGGACAAGGTCCAGTTGTCGTAGCTGGGCGCTTGCCAGGTGTCTACGGGCGCCTGTCCGGTCAGCAGGCCGAGTTGCTGCTGCCAGTGACGCAAGGCGTAAGGGTCGCCGCTGTCGACTTCCACCGGGGCAAACAGGGTCTTGCCGCCGTGTTCGCCGAGCCAGGTGTGCAAGCGGCGGGCGAAGCCGCAGAAGTGTTGATACTGGCGGTCACCTAGACCGAGCACCGCATAATTCAAACTTTCCAGACTCAACGCCCGGCCCAGCACTTTGCGTTCGAAACCGCGGGCGCTGTCCGGCGCTTCGCCGTCGCCGAAGGTGCTGACCACGAACAACGCGTTGTCCGAATCCTGCAAATCCTGCTCGCTGACAGTGGCCAGCGGCTGGACCTTCACCGGCAATCCGGCGGCCTGCAATTGCCCGGCGGTCTGCCAGGCCAGTTGCTCGGCAAAACCGCTCTGGCTGGCGAAACCGATCAACCACGTCGGCGCGTCGCTGCCCGGTTGCACAAGGCCTTTGCGCGCATCCTTGATCTGACGTTTCTTGCGCCGACGATCCAGGTACAGCAACCAACCCGTGATGAAAAACAGCGGCATGGTCAGCGCGGTGACGGTCAGAATGATCCGCCCGACGATGCCGAAATAACTGCCCGTGTGCAGCGCATAAATGCTGGTGAGCAGTTGCGCCTTGAAGCTCTTGTCGCTGTAGCGGTCGTGACGTTTGACGATGCCGGTGGCCGGATCGAGGCTGATCTCGTTCAGCGCGCGGTCATGGGGCGAGGTATTCAACAGGTAGAACACGGTCGCCGGTTGCCCGGCCAGTGGCGGCATGCGGATGTTGTAGGCGGACAGGTTCGGACCGGCGGCGCTGTAGATGCTGCTCCACATCGCGGCGTAATCGGCGGTCGGCGCCGGGCCACTTGGCGCCGGGCCGCGGTTGCGCACCCGCTCGTTTTGCGGCGCGTCGGACAGTAATTTTGTCAGGCCCTTGTTGTACCACTCGTAGGACCAGGACAACCCGGTCAGCGCGGCCAACAGGTAAAACAACATGCACCAGGTGCCCGCCACCGAGTGCAGGTCCCAATTAAAGCTGCGACCCTTTTTCTTCCAGTCGAGGGTCAGCCAGGCGCGCCATTTATTCCATTGGCGCGGCCAGCGCAGATAGAGGCCGGACAGGCAGAAGAACACCAGGATCAGCGTACAGGCACCCGTGATCTGCCGCCCGGTGTCGCCCATCGCGAGGAAGCGGTGCAACTGCAACATAAAGCCGAAGAAGTCCTGGCCCGTGGCGTCGCCCAGAAACTCGGCGGTGTACGGGTCGAAGTAACGCATCTCGCCGCGACGCTCGCCCGGTGGCGGAGTGAAGATCACCCGTGCGGCGTTGCCGCTGTCGGTTTCGACCCAGAGCATCGAGACTTTCTTGCCTGAGGCGGCTTCGATGTGTTCAACCAGTTCCGCTGGCGGCAGCACACCGGCGACCTGTTTCTCCACCTGCAGCACAGTAGGATTCAGCGCCCGCAGGATTTCATCCTGAAACGAATAGGCAGCACCGGTGATGCCCATCAGGGCCAGCACCAACCCGGCACTGATGCCAAAAAACCAGTGCAACTGGAACAGGGTTTTCTTCAACACGTCACTCGCCTTGTTCGTTCGAAAGTAATCATCACGGCGCGCATTATGCCGTGGGTTGTCGAGAAACATTCTTTATTACGCACAAAAGCCCCGTTCAATTCAATGAACGGGGCGTTAAGACCGAATGTTGCCTTTGTGGCGAGGGAGCTTGCTCCCGCTGGAGGCCGAAGGACTCCCCAAAAGGGCAATACGGTTTAAGGGGAAAACCGCAGTGCCTGGTTTTGGGGCGGCTTCGCCACCCAGCGGGAGCAAGCTCCCTCGCCACAGTTATGCATCCGACGACCGACTCCCTGTTAGAAGTGGAAGTTCGCGCTCAGCAGGGCAGTACGACCCGCCGCCACGTGGGCGTAGTGCGTCTGGAACACCTGGTCGAAGTAACGCTTGTCGGTCAGGTTCTGCACGTTGAGTTGCAGGTCGACGTTCTTGGTCAGCGCGTAGCTGGCCATCGCGTCGTAGCGCCAGTAGGACGGGATCTCCACCGAGTTGGCGACGTTGCCGAACTGCGAGTCGACGAAGGTCGCGCCGCCGCCAATGGTCAACTTCTCCGGGATCAGGTCGTAGGTCGACCACAGGGTGAAGTTGTTCCGTGGCGTGCTCGGCATGTGGTTGCCTTTGTCGGCGGCGAGGGTGGTCTTGACCACTTCGCTTTCCATATAGGTGTAGCCGCCGAAGACTTTCCAGTTACGGGTCAGCTTGCCGGTGTAGGTCAGTTCCAGACCGTTGACGGTTTGTTCGCCGTCCAGCACCTGGGTGGTGGCGCCGTCCGGATCGTCGATACGGGCGTTGGTTTTCTCGGTGCGGAACAGCGCAGCGGTCAGCGACAAGTCGTCACCGAAGAAATCCCACTTGGTGCCGATCTCGTAGTTGCGGTTCTTTTCCGGGTCCAGGTCGCTGTTGTTCGCCGCCAGTTCCAGGCCGCCGTTACCGCTGGTTTCGCCGGCCGGGTTGCTGGAGGTGGAGTAGGCCGCGTACACGCTGCCGTTCGGCAACGGGTTGTAGACCACGCCGATCTGGTAGTTGACCAGGTCGCTGGTGTTCTCCCGGGAGAAACTGCCCGCTGGCGAACTACGGCCAGCGTTGGCATAGCCGCTGGATTCGGTCTGGTAGTTGTCGTAGCGCAGGCCCAGGTTCAGCGACCATTGCTCGTTCAATTTCAGGGTGTCAAACACGTAAGCCGCAGCGGTCTTGGTGTCGGTGTCGGTGAAGGCATTGCTGTCTTTGATGGAACCCGACCAGTTATCCCCAGGCGTCGGCTTGTACAGATTGGTGCAGTCGCCGGCGTTGAACAGCGCGCGGTTGCAGGTGGTGCCGCTGGCGGTCGAGGTCAGGATGTACGGACGGTTGTGGGTGTCCTGATAGGAAAACTCCAGACCGGTGACCAGGCTGTGTTCGATGGCGCCGGTGTTGAACTTGGCGCTCAGGTCGGTCTGGTTGACCCAGCCGCTGGACGTCGAGTTACGGTTTTTCGAGCCACGGTACACACTGCCGTTAGCCACGTTGCCCTTGCTGTCGTCCGGGTTGGTGACGATGTAGTCGAGGGTCGAGCGGGACATGCGGAAGCTGTTGGAAACGGTCAGGTCGTCATTCAGATCGTGTTCGATCTTGATCGTGCCGCTGTCGTTTTCGGTCTGGCGATAGTCGCGACCGGTGAGGCCGTAGAAATTGTCTTTATTGACGTTGGCCGGTTTGTCGACGTGGTACTTGCTGCGGTTGGCGCTGGAGGTCAGCGGTATGCCGTAGTCCGGCATGTCATCGGTTTCGACGTGGTAGTAACCGACGGTCACGCGGGTGTCGGTGCCCAGGCCGAAGGAGAAAGTCGGCGCCACGCCCCAGCGGCTGACGTCCACGGCATCACGGCCGGCAACGTTGGCTTCGTGCTTCATCAGGTTCAGGCGGAAGGCCGAGGTGTCGTTGATCTGCTGATTCAGGTCCAGGGTGGTGCGCTTGGTCTGGTCCGAGCCCCAGGTGAAGCCGCCGTTGTAGAAGTTGCCGAGTTTGGCGGTCTTGCTCACCAGGTTCAGGCTGCCACCGGTGGAACCGGCGCCGGTGAAGGCCGAGCCAGGGCCTTTGCTGATCTCAATCGATTCAACGTTGAAAATCTCGCGGCTCTGGGACGCCGGGTCGCGCATGCCGTCGACGAAGGTGTCGCTTTCAGCGTTGAAGCCACGAATGATCGGGCGGTCGCCGGCCGGGTTGCCACCTTCGCCGGCACCGAAGGTGATGCCCGGCGTGGTGCGCAATGCGTCAACCAGGCTGGTGGCGCCGGTGTCGCGGATCACTTGTTGCGGGATCACGGTGACGCTTTTCGGCGTTTCGCGCAGTGGCGCGGTGTACTTCTTGGAGGCCGAGGTATCGGTTTTGTAGGAGGTGTCTTCCTGCTCGCCAACAACGCTGGTGGCGTCGAGGGAAATCGCATTGCCCGGTGCTTTTTCGTCGGTCTTTTCAGCGGCGAAAACCATGTGGCCCGCAGAGCCCGCAGTGATAGCCATGCCTATGGCAGACGCGAGCAAACGTGGTGAACTGACCGGCAATTGTGGTTGTTGGCGTGACATGTGAATTCCCCTCCCCAAGGATTTGAGGCCGCGGAATATAGGGTAAACAGGTATTTGTATCAATTGCGAAACGTTACTATTCGCGACGAATTTACATTCTTTACAATTTAACCTTACGGTTTTTGCTGGCTCGTTCGTCTGTGGCGTTTTACTTAGTCAATAAGAATCAATACCATTGGCGTCCCTTGGTTTTCAGGTGTCCTGCCATGTTGCTGCACATTCCCGGCGTGTTCGCGAAAGAAGAAGTGCAGCGTATCCGCGAGGCCCTGGAACAGGCTGATTGGGCGGACGGCAAGATCACCGCCGGCTTCCAGTCAGCCAAGGCCAAGCACAATCTGCAACTGCCGGAAGGTCATCCACTGGCCAAGGAAATCGGCGCGGCCATGCTTGAGCGGCTGTGGAAAAATCCGCAATTCATGTCGGCCGCGCTGCCGCACAAAGTCTTCCCGCCGTTGCTGAACTGTTACACGGCGGGCGGCAGCTTCGATTTCCACATCGACAACGCGGTGCGCCAGCCCCAGGGCAGCATCGAGCGGGTACGCACTGACCTGTCGGCCACGCTGTTCTTCAGCGAGCCGGATGACTACGACGGCGGCGAGCTGGAAATCCAGGACACCTTCGGCACCCAGCGCGTGAAGTTGCCCGCCGGCGACATGGTGCTGTATCCCGGAAGCAGCCTGCACAAGGTCAACGCCGTCACTCGTGGTACGCGTTACGCGTCGTTCTTCTGGACCCAAAGCCTGGTCCGCGAAGACAGCCAGCGCGCCTTGCTGTTCGAGATGGACGGGGCGATCCAGCAACTGACCCAAGACCTGCCCGACCACCCTTCGCTGATCCGCCTCACTGGCACCTATCACAACCTGCTGCGCCGCTGGGTCGAGGTATGAGTTATCAACTGCGCCGCGAGGAAGTCCTCGACGGTGATCGGCTCAAGGCCATGCTCGAAGAAAGTCCGGCGCGGGCGGCCCAGGCGATTCTGATCGCGGCGCGCGAAGGTGTGCTTGATGCCCAGGCGCTGCTTGGGCAGATCCTGCTGGACGGGCAGGGCATCGAACAGGATCAGCCGCTGGCTGTGCGCTGGTTCGAGATTGCGGCCAAGGGCGGGCACCTGATGGCGCGCAACATGCTCGGTCGTTGTCATGAGCATGGCTGGGGTTGTGCGGCGGATGCGGCGATTGCAGTGCGACATTATCGACTGGCGGCAGAAGCGGGACTGGATTGGGCGATGTACAACTACGCCAATCTGTTGGCCACCGGGCGCGGGGTCGCTAAGGACCAGGCGCAAGCACTGGCGATGTATCGCCGTGCCGCTGAACTGCGCCACGCCAAATCCATGAACCTGTTGGGCCGTTACCTGGAAGAAGGACACCATTGCCCGCAGGATCTTCTTGCGGCTCGGGAATGGTATCGACGCTCGGCCGAGGCCGGGGATTTTCGTGGGCAATTCAGTTATGCCACGGTACTGGCCGAGGAAGGTCAAGTCGATGAAGCGCTGGGCTGGTTGCGCATGGCGCTGGCCGGCGCAAACGTGAATTTCTTGCGGGTCAGCAGCGAGTCATTGCTCAGTGCAAATCATCCACAAATCCGTGAGATGGCTAATGCATATCGGCAACGGCTATCGCAGTTGATCGCGTTGTAACGGTTTACTTTACCGTTAACGCTGTTGGCAATTAAGTATGGTTTTTGTTCGGTGTGCCGCTGATAAAGAATGTTGATTGATGATATTGATTATCTGGTTTGCGCTGCGTTAGTTTCTGAGTGGCGCTCAAGTAGTGCGCTGGTCAATATGAAAGTTGTCTTGAATTTTAATATTTGAAAGCTTGTGAGTTATTGGGTTGGTGCTCTAAGGTTTGTTTTGCGATATCGATGATCTGGTTGTACATAGCGATTCATCAATATCGGAATAAGCTGAAATACTACTAATACCTGGAGAAGACAAGGAGTCTCTCATGGATTTCAATATGGATAATAAAATCGTCGAGGCCGCTACTAAAGCGCCTGCGATGTTTGTGGACGCATCGCTCGGCGAAGGTGATGAATATAACCGGCAGCCCGGAATACAACTGACCAAAGAGCAAATTATCAGTCTGAGAAAGTATGAAACTTTAGGGTTGTCTCTGCCCGTCAGGCTACAAGATGTCGTTGCGTATCTAAACTATGGCGCAGGTGATGACGGCGGTGTGGGGCTTAAAGCTACAGACTTTCTGGACACGTTCACAACGACGTATGATCATGCCAAGCGCTGGTCGCCATTGCGCGAAAAAATAATGCTGACAGGCAATGACCTGAAGATTTTTGGTGGCAGCATTATCAGGATTGGCAACGGAATTGTAGAGATCTATGAAGATCTCAAAGCATCGAAATACCTCGAAGAGTACGACATTACAACGCCGGAGGAGTATCAGAAACTCAGGCGTCAAATTCCGAATCTTCCCGATCTCGGTCTACCTGCGGGAGATGTACCGGAAATCAAGTCTTACCTCAATGACATGCTGGCAAAGGTCAAGCAATGCCATGATAAAGCCGAGCGGGTGAGAGTAGAGCTGGATAGCTTTGGTACCGATATGCGCGCAAAAGTGCTGCCGGGAATCACGTTGCGATTGCAATTTATCTCAAAAAATACATACCAGGCAGATATTCAGGTCCTGCAAAAGGACATTGATCAGCGCGCGGCTGATATTGACGAACTCAATAAACAGTACGATCAACTTGTCCAGGAAGCGATCAAATCGGCAGCGACGCTTAATATCGGCGGGTTGATTCTCGGGATCTATCAGGGCGTCAAGGCTGAAAAAATTCGCAAGGAACGCAATAGCCTGAAGGAAGCGCAACAAGCAGCCAATCAAAAAATGGCCGGTAAAAACCAGACATTGAGTTCGTTGAACAAGGTACGTGATGATCTTCAGAACTTGAGCTACGTTGCGATCGAAGCTGAAGTCGCGACTCAAAACCTGATGCTGGTGTGGAATTCGCTGAGTGATTACATTGTTGCATCCGTGCAAGAGGTCAATAAGCTGAACGAGGCGGTGTCCCTGAGAAAGTTTAAAAACCAGATAGTCAATATCACTGCACCTTGGGAACGTATAAAAGCAAGTTCCGATCAGCTGCTGGGTGTGTTTGCAGAAGCTGACAAAGAATACGAAAGGAATCGGTCGGGTATGGAAGTTAAAAGAGGTATGAGTTTGTTATCGGGTCAATCGGGCGATACATCGTTCAATGTGGTTAATCTGCGCGCTCATAATGGCGTGATGCAGCAGAACAACGCCAGCGCGCAAATGTTGTTCCAGCAATTTGATTACGTGTCCGGCGCGGTGGGGACAATGAATGATCTGGCAGCGACTATCAATAAGGTTACCTTCGATGTACGTAACCTCGCCCAGGCAAACCGTATCTATCTGGAAAGAGCAGCGGAAAAACTAAAGGTTTTTCAGGGTGATCTCGGGAATCCGAAGGAGGATGACGAGATTCATCAGGACATGGAAGATGAGCTCAAAGCTGTATTTTCCAAACTGTCCGATAAAACCGCAGATCTAAAAAGTATCCACAAGAGTATCAGCACCTCGTATGACAGGGGCGCGTCAATGGAGTGGGTTCAAACGCTGCAACAGGATCGGGTATCCGATGAGCAGCTCAAAAAAGTTGCCGAAGAAAAACTCGATGCATTGAAAGTGCAGATGAAGTCAGTTTCCGAAGCGATTGATCTGATCGGGAAGGCCGGCGTCGAGAAAATTGGTGAGGAGGCGAAGTTATCGCTGGAAAGCTTCAAGGCACTGGGTTTGGCACCACCGCAGGTTCAAATCGCATTGTTGGCCATTGATACGCTGAAAAAAATGATTTCCGGGATTGGCGAAGCCGTTTCTTTTCTCAATATGTTGGCGGGGTACAACCGGCTGAAAGAAAAAGCTAGCGACTTGCGAATGCAGGCTGATAGGTACACCAAAGCTATTGCCCGAATTGATGGGCGGATCGAATTGGTTAAAACACTTGACGAGTTGGACGACCAGCGTTGGGACTATGTGAGCGAATTTTCGAATCTGGTGGCCGATTTTGAAAAAATCTCCAGCGATTTCAAACAAGATAAGTCGATCGCCGTTGAGGACCGAGCGGGTGCCGCCATTGCCCGTATTGCAAATGTTATTAAATATTTGAACACCGTTCAGCGCTAACAGGGAGTCAGGGAGGTGGGCCGCGCGCCCACCTCTACCATGGATATGAATGCACTTACCTATGAATTTACCGCGACGCAGCGTCGTGTATTGGATCGCTACACCAACTTTCTTGGTTCTATGGCGCTGACATTCAATAATATTCCGGTTGTGTTTGAGCGCCGTAGAAACAGCGGCCATCAACTGGCGATCCTGTCGAAGGACTTGCGCTTTAATAATACGGCGTTTAATGAGCGATATTTGCGAGAGTTCTGGACGCGCACTGAACAAGCCCAGCGGCTGTGCAAAGGTTATATCGAAGATCTGGCGACGTTCAGCCGTGAATCCTTGGAAATAACCAAACAGACGTCGCGCCGCGAACCTATCGGCAGCGTGGACTTCAAATCGTACAGCCTGGCCAGGTCACGGACGTGGATGTTATTCCCACCACGTAATGTACGGGACTTGATTCACGAACTGTATCTTCGGTTTGGTGACCTAAGCAGTGCGATACGGCAACTCAAATACACGATCAGAGAAGTGCGTGACGAGTCGTTTGGGCTGCAGTCGGTATTCATGCGAACAATGGACCACCGAACCTGTCAATGCCATCCACAACCGACTGTTGCGCAGGAGTTATTCAGTCAGGCCGGTACGGCTCCGGTCTGGGACATTGCCTACTCCTCCACCGTCGCGTCGATCAGGGCCGTTGAATACAAGACCAATATCGCAACACTGTATACCGAGTTCGCGTTTGTCAGCGCGCAGATGGGGCTATTCATCGAAGATATACAACAACGTATCGAGGGTATGGTCATCGAACTGTTGCAAGCAAAGAATATGTCCACACTCGGAGAATTGAACTTCAAATTGGGCGGGGTGGTGGAGGGCACTGATGAGTGCATGGCGATGCTGAATCAGCTTGAGGCATGGCTACGTAAATAAAAAAGGTCCATTTTCATGGACCTTTTATGTTCACCAGATCGCTTACACGTAGAACGATTTCAGTGGCGGGAAGCCATTGAATTCAATGGCGCTGTAACTGGTGGTGTAGGCACCGGTGGACAACCAGTACAAACGATCACCAATCGCCAGGTTCAGCGGCAAACCGTACTTGTAGTTTTCATACATGATGTCGGCGCTGTCGCACGTCGGGCCGGCGATGACCACTTCTTCCATCTCGCCTTTCTTTTCGGTCCAGATCGGAAACTTGATGGCTTCGTCCATGGTTTCGATCAGGCCGGAGAACTTGCCCACATCCGTGTACACCCAGCGCTCGACGGCAGTACGGGATTTACGCGCCACCAGTACCACTTCGCTGACCAGGATGCCGGCGTTGGCGATGAGGGAACGGCCCGGTTCCAGGATGATTTCCGGCAGGTCGTCACCGAAGTCTTCCTTGAGGAAACGGATGATTTCTTCGGCGTAGGTTTCCAGGCTGTTGGTGCGGGTGATGTAGTTGGCCGGGAAGCCGCCGCCCATGTTGATCAGCTTCAGGTGAATGCCATCTTCTTCTTTCAGGCGTTCGAAGATCACTTTGACCTTGGCGATCGCCGCGTCCCAGACGCTGATGTCGCGCTGTTGCGAGCCGACGTGGAACGAGATGCCGTAAGGCACCAGGCCCAGGTCACGGGCGAGGATCAGCAGGTCCATGGCCATGTCGGTCTGGCAGCCGAATTTGCGCGACAGCGGCCAGTCGGCCGTGGTCGAGCCTTCGGTGAGGATGCGCACGTAGACTTTCGAACCCGGCGCAGCCTTGGCGATGTTGCGCAGGTCGGCTTCGGAGTCGGTGGCATACAGACGCACGCCCTTCTCGTAGAAGTAGCGGATGTCCTTGGATTTCTTGATGGTGTTGCCGTAGCTGATGCGATCCGGGCCGACGCCCTGGTTCATCACTTTGTCGAGCTCGTAGATCGAGGCGATGTCGAAGTTCGAGCCTTTCTCTTTGAGCAGGTCGATGATTTCGACGGCCGGGTTGGCCTTGACCGCGTAGTAGACCTTGGCGAAATCGAAACCGGCACGCAGGTCGTCATAGGCCTGGCTGATCATCGCGGTGTCGATGACCACGAACGGGGTTTCTTGTTTGTCGGCGAAGGCCTTCATTTTGTTGAAGGTATCGCGCGCGAAATAGTCTTCGACGTTGATCGACATGCTTGGGACTCCTACTGGCAAACTGAGTAAATAAATGGGTGCAAATGAACGTCCTCCGTATCCCCACTTTGGTTCGCCTACTTCCCAAGGCATGTCGCCGAAAGCAAAAAGGCCACGGGAGGCGGTGCTTTCCCTTGGCCTTGCTGTCTCGTCGTCAGTACTTGAGCCGGATGGATCGTTTCCAGCATGGACGTTCGGCGCGAACTTTAGGGCGTGAGGGGCTTGAGATCAACAAAAAATGTCGCGTTTTTGCACGCTTCCGTCGTGCGGTCCCGGACAGCTACTGATGTAACCGACATGCATGACAGTGTGATGTTCCCTCAAATGATCGTTCCCACGCTCTGCGTGGGAATGCATCCGGAGACGCTCCGCGTCTCAAAGGGCGGACGCAGAGCGTCCCGGGCGGCGTTCCCACGCGGAGCGTGGGAACGATCAACGTAAATCGCGTCGGCCCCATTCGCGGGCAAGCCTCGCTCCTACAGGTTTTCGGCATGCCGTGATGTGGCGTACGACACCGCACTTGTAGGAGCAAGGCTTGCCCGCGAAGGTGTCAGATCAGGCGACAGCCGTCTCGGCCGGCGAAACAATACTGGTCTTGCCGCCACGGGATTTACCGGAGCTCAGGTACTCGGCAATCGATTCCTGAGTCACCTCGCCCAGGAACACTCGATCAGCGTCCATCACCGGCAACCACGAGCGGTTGAACTCGTACATACGCGACAGCAGAATGCGCAAATGCTCGTCATACGCCGCGGTGGCGTTGAACTCGCGCAGGTACTGAGCGCAAGTCCCGGTCTGACGGTGCAGGTCGCGACGTCGTACATAACCGAGCGCCTTGTTCTCGCCATCGGTGACCACCACATAACGACGGTCCAGTTCGTCCATCAACTCCAGGGCTTCAGCTACCGGCGTTTCCGGGCTCACCGACGGCGCGTTGTCTGCCGCGTCTTCGGCTTTCACCAGCAACAGGCGCTTGAGGGTGCTGTCCTGGCCGACGAAGTTGCTGACAAAATCGTCCGCCGGGTGCGCCAACAGCGTGTCCGGGTGATCGATCTGCAGCAGCTTGCCAGCGCGGAAGATCGCAATCTTGTCGCCGAGCTTGATCGCTTCGTCGATGTCGTGGCTGACCATGATCACGGTCTTGTTCAGCGCCCGTTGCATCTCGAAGAACTCGTTCTGGATCATCTCGCGGTTGATCGGGTCGACCGCGCCGAACGGCTCATCCATCAACAGCAGCGGTGCATCCGCCGCCAGTGCACGAATAACGCCGATTCGCTGCTGCTGACCGCCGGACAATTCCCGCGGGTAGCGATTCAGGTACTGCTTGGGTTCAAGCTTGATCATGCTCATCAACTCGCGGGCGCGGTCGTGGCATTTCTGTTTGTCCCAGCCCAGCAGGCGCGGAACGATGGTGATGTTTTCCTCGATGGTCATGTTCGGGAACAGACCGATCTGCTGGATCACATAACCGATATTGCGGCGCAGGGTTACGGCGTCGAGGTCGGTGGTGTCTTCGCCGTTGATCAGGATCTTGCCCGAGGTCGGCTTGATCAGACGGTTGATCATTTTCAGCGTGGTGCTTTTGCCGCAGCCCGATGGCCCGAGGAACACACAGATTTCGCCTTCATTGACGGTCAGGCTTACCGAGTCCACGGCTTTCACATCTTTGCCGTTGCTTTGGAAGGTCTTGCTGAGGTTTTGAAGTTCGATCATTTGAGCAGTCCTTTTGGAGTCAGCGTGCGTTGCAGCCATTGCAGAAGCAGGTCGGCGAAGATGGCCAGGAGACTGACCAGCACGGCGCCGACGATCAGCATCGACATGTCGCTGCGGCTGATGGAAGCGAGAATGAGTACACCGAGGCCACCGGCACCGATGGTCGCGGCGATGGTCATGACACCAATGTTCATGACCACGGCGGTGCGCACACCGGCGAGGATCACCGGCACGGCGATCGGCAGTTCGACCATGCGCAGGCGCTGGCCGAAGGTCATGCCGATGCCACGGGCGGCTTCGCGAATGCCGGGTTCGACGCCGGTCAGCGCCAGGTAGGTGTTACGCATGATCGGCAGCAGCGAGTACAGAAACACCGCGGTGATCGCCGGCATCGGGCCCAGGCCCTGGCCGAACTTGGAGTAGAACGGCAGCAGCAGGCCGAACAGCGCGATCGACGGCACGGTCAGCAGCACCGTGGCGCTGGCTTGCAGCGGGCCGGCCAGTGACGGGAAGCGCGTCATCAGCACGCCCAGCGGCACACCAACCACGATTGCCAGCGTTACGGCAATGCCGACAAGGGTGATGTGCTGCCAGGTCAGGTGCAGGACCAGCGGCCAGTCAAGATGGGAAAAGGCGTTCAAAAATTCCATGGCTTTTCCTCCTCAGTTGATCGGGTGCTGGCGCAGGAAATCTGCGGCAACCGATGAAGGGCTTTCGTGATCGACATCAACCCGCGCGTTGAGCTGGCGCATGGTGGCGTCGTCGAACAGTTCGGCCAGTGGCTTGAGTTCTTCGGCGAGTTTCGGGTGGGCGTCGAGGTAGACCTGACGCACTACCGGGGCGGCGGTGTAGTCCGGGAAGTAATGCTTGTCGTCTTCCAGCAGTTTCAGCTTGAAGGCGTTCAAGCGACCGTCGGTGGTGTAGACCAGCCCGGCAAACACCTGGCTATTGCGCAGGGCGGTGTAGACCAGCCCGGCGTCCATCTGCCGGATGTTCTTGCGGGTCAGGTTCATGCCATAGAGGTCGACCATGCCGTCCAGACCGTCGGAGCGGTTGGCAAACTCAGTGTCCAGGGCAACGAGGTGATTGGTCTTCGCCTCCGCCTGCATCACCGTGTTCAGCTCGCTGATGGTGTTGATCTGCGGGTAGGCCTGCGCGGTTTTTTCCGGCAGGGCCAAGGCGTAGGTGTTGCTGAATTTCGACGGGGTGAGCCAGACCAGGCCTTTTTTCGCGTCGACTTCCTTCACCTTGGCGTAGGACTGAGCGCTGTCGAGTTTGTCAGTGATGTGGTTGTAAGCCACCAGCGACACGCCGGTGTATTCCCACATCAAGTCCAGCTGACCACTTTCGTGGGCACTGCGGGCCAGGTTGCTGCCCAGACCGCCGGTTACTTGGGTGTCATAACCCTTGGTGCGCAGGTATTGGGAAGTGATTTCCGCCAGCAGGGTTTGTTCGGTGAACACCCGGGCGCCGATGCGGATAACGGGTTTGTCAGCGGCTTGAGCAATTCCTGCGAACAGCAGAATGCAGCCTAAAAGCAAGCTAAGTCTTTTCATGAAAATTCCTTTGCCGAGGCTTAAGACGGGCGGAGGCCGCGTTCGAGCCAGAGGCGGCTGGCGAGTGTCACCAGGCCGTCGAGCAGCAAGGCCAGCAGCGCGGTACAAGCCGCGCCGAGCAGCAGTTGCGGCTGATTGTTCAGGGCGATGCCAGGGAAAATCAGGCTGCCCAGGCTGTTGGCGCCAATCAGGAACGCCAGCGGGGCGGTACCGACGTTGATTGCCAGTGCGACGCGCACGCCACCGATGATGATCGGCACGGCGTTCGGCAGTTCGACCCGCCACAGCACTTGCGTCGGCGTCATGCCGATGCCGACGGCGGCTTCCTTGAGCGAACCCTGGACGTTTTTCAGGCCTTCATAGGTGTTGCGCACGATCGGCAACAGCGAGGCGAGGAACAGGGCGAAGATCGCCGGGCCGCTGCCGATGCCCAGAATCCCCAGGGCGATGGCCAGTACGGCGAGAGGCGGCACAGTGTTGCCGATGTTGAAGATCTGCATGAAGCGTTCAGCGCGGCCCACCATGGTCGGGCGGCTGAGGAAGATACCGGCGGGGATGCCCACAACGAGGGCGGCCAGCATGGAAACAAGGACGAGGATCAAGTGAGCTTGCAGGTAAAACAACAAATCGTCGCGGTAATGTTCGATCGTGTTGATGCCAATCCAATGGACCAGCAGGGCCAGGAGTGCGACGACAACCGCACCTCCTATAAGCCCCTTGCCATAGCGAATAGCCACAGGCGGACTCCTTTTTTTCTTAGTCGGCGAACGCAGTCCTTTGTGGCAATGCCATCACTGGCTGCCGGGATATCGACGTTCGCGAGAAGCAGCTCTTCATGCTGGTAAAACCGCATGAGATCGAGCCATAAGCGCAGCCTCGTCAGGCTAACTTGCTGATTTATCAGCCCCTGGTACGAGTGCCGTAACAGGGGAGTGGACGTCTGCACCTTTTAAAAGGTTCCATAATTAGCAGCAATTAGCCACCCTTGATCTCCCAACGGTCCCGTTAATCGCCATGGGCGACAGGGCGAGCGGTGGTCCGTAACGCTCGGTTTGCGCTATACTCGCCGCCCTTTTTTGAATCACCTGCCAGGCGATTTCCCATGACCAAACAGGCCGCCGAAGTCGCGAAACGCCGCACTTTCGCCATTATTTCCCACCCCGATGCCGGTAAAACCACCATCACCGAGAAGCTCTTGCTGATGGGCAAGGCGATTGCGATTGCGGGCACGGTGAAGTCACGTAAATCCGACCGCCATGCGACGTCCGACTGGATGGAAATGGAAAAGCAGCGTGGTATCTCGATTACCACGTCGGTCATGCAGTTTCCGTACCGCGACCACATGATCAACCTGCTCGACACCCCGGGCCACGAAGACTTCTCCGAAGATACCTACCGCACCCTGACGGCGGTGGACTCGGCCTTGATGGTCCTCGACGGCGGTAAGGGTGTAGAGCCTCGGACCATCGCGCTGATGGACGTCTGCCGTCTGCGTGACACGCCGATCGTCAGCTTCATCAACAAACTCGACCGTGACATCCGCGACCCGATCGAACTGCTCGACGAAATCGAAGCAGTCCTGAAGATCAAGGCAGCGCCGATCACCTGGCCGATCGGTTGCTACCGCGACTTCAAGGGCGTGTATCACCTCGCTGACGACTACATCATCGTGTACACCGCCGGTCACGGCCACGAGCGCACCGATGTGAAAATCATCGAGAAGCTCGACTCCGATGAGGCACGCGCGCACCTCGGTGATGAATACGATCGCTTCGTCGATCAGCTGGAACTGGTGCAGGGCGCCTGTCACGAATTCAATCAACAGGAATTCCTCGACGGCCAACTGACCCCGGTGTTCTTCGGTACCGCACTGGGCAACTTCGGTGTCGATCACGTGCTCGACGCCGTGGTCAACTGGGCGCCGAAACCCCTGGCCCGTGTTGCCAACGAGCGCACCGTGGAACCGGTCGAAGAGAAATTCGCCGGCTTCGTGTTCAAGATCCAGGCGAACATGGACCCGAAACACCGCGACCGCATCGCCTTCATGCGTATCTGCTCCGGCAAATACGAAAAAGGCATGAAGATGCGCCACGTGCGCACCGGCAAGGACGTGCGGATCGGCGATGCGCTGACCTTCTTCTCCTCCGAGCGTGAGCAACTGGAAGAGGCCTTCGCCGGCGACATCATCGGTTTGCACAACCACGGCACCATCCAGATCGGCGACACCTTCACCGAAGGCGAAGTTCTGGGCTTCACCGGCATCCCGCACTTCGCCCCGGAACTGTTCCGCCGCGTACGCCTGCGTGATCCGCTGAAATCCAAGCAACTGCGCCAGGGCCTGCAGCAATTGGCGGAAGAGGGCGCGACCCAGGTGTTCTTCCCTGAGCGCAGCAACGACATCATCCTCGGTGCCGTTGGTGTGCTGCAGTTCGACGTGGTCGCCAGCCGCTTGAAAGAGGAATACAAGGTTGAGTGCTCCTACGAGCCGATCACCGTTTATTCCGCGCGCTGGATCGATTGCGACGATAAGAAGAAGCTTGAAGAGTTCAAGGTCAAGGCTGTGGAAAACCTGGCTATCGATGGCGGTGGTCACCTGACCTACCTGGCCCCGACCCGGGTCAACCTGGCGCTGATGGAAGAGCGCTGGCCGGACGTGAAATTCCGTGCGACCCGTGAACATCACTAAGCACTGATGGCTGTACCCGAAACCCCGTTGCGAGAGCTGCGGGGTTTTTTTATGTTCCGATTTTGGATAGTTGGATCGTTCCCACGCTCTGCGTGGGAATGCAGCCCGGGACGCTCCGCGTCCCAAGAGCGGACGCAGAGTGTCCATTGAGGCATTCCCACGCGGAGCGTAGGAACGATCAAGGTGTCGAACTCTGAAATTGCTGTTCGGCATAGTCCCTATTCCAAACCAATCTGCCCTGTAACGGCATTTCTGCCCATTCGTTAGCGTCCTATCTGGAGAACCCGGCCGATCGGAACTAGATTTCATTCAGCGCCACGGTACTCGGGTCATGCGCAGTCAGGCACTTATGCTGCATCTCAAAAAGGATGGAATCGGCTATGAGCATTTTTCAACGCATTGTGTTGTTGCTGAAGGTTTTGGTGATGCTGTCTGTGGGCATGTCGGCGGCGTGGGCCGATTGCCCGGCCCATGGTGAACAGGCTTCGAGCGGACAGGCGGTGCACACGGGAATGATGATCGCCAAGTCCGAATCGGAGGGCGGTGATAAGGGGCAGGGTGGCAGCGCCGATGATGACGACTCGACCACCGATGAGCCAGACACCGACGATGACGAAGAAGGCGACAGCCAGACCTAAACCGCAGGCAAAAGAAAACCCCTTCCACCGGACTGATGCGCAATCCAGGTAGAAGGGGTTTGGTCAACTCTTCAAACGCGCGCCCCGGTGACGGAGGCGCGTTTTTTATGCCGCGCCGTCGAGGAATTGCTCGGCGTAGTGGCAAGCCACCTGGCGGTTATCCAATGGCCGCAGCAATGGCTCTTCGGTGCTGCAACGCTCGGTCGCGTACGGGCAGCGCTTGTGGAACGCGCAGCCGGACGGCGGATTCAGCGGATTTGGCAACTCGCCGACGATCTTGATTTTCGGCTTGTTCGGGTCCGGGTGAATGGTCGGGGTGGCCGACAGCAACGCCTGGGTGTACGGGTGCAGCGGACGCTCGTAAATGTCGTTCTTCGGGCCCATTTCCACCGGGCGACCGAGGTACATCACCATCACGTCATCGGCCACATGCTGGACGACTGCCAGGTTGTGGGAGATGAACACGTAGGCGGTGTTGAACTCTTGCTGCAAATCCATGAACAGGTTCAGCACCTGCGCCTGGATCGACACGTCCAGCGCCGAGGTCGGTTCGTCCGCCACCAGCACTTTCGGTTGCAGCATCATGGCGCGAGCCAGGGCGATCCGCTGGCGCTGACCGCCGGAGAACATGTGCGGATAACGCTGGTAGTGCTCGGGACGCAAGCCCACCTGCTTCATCATTGCCTGGACTTTTTCGCGACGTTCGGCCGCCGACAGGTTGGTGTTGATCAGCAGCGGTTCGCCGAGCTGGTCACCGACTTTCTGCCGTGGGTTCAACGAGGCATAAGGGCTCTGGAACACCATCTGCACGTCTTTGCGCAGTTGCTTGCGCTGGGCCTTGTCGGCGCCGGTGACTTCCTGCCCGGCGATTTTCAAGGACCCGGAGGACGGCTCTTCGATCAGCGTCAGGGCGCGGGCCAGGGTGGATTTGCCGCAACCCGATTCGCCAACGACCGCGAGGGTCTTGCCGGCTTCCAGTTCGAACGACACACCGTTCAGGGCGCGGACGGTCGCATGGCCCTTGAACAGGCCACGGGACACCTCGTAGTGACGGGTCAGGTCGCGGGCGGTAAGTACGACGGCCATTACGCCACCTCCTGATTCAGCGGGTAGAAGCAGCGGGCGAGGCTGTTGCTTTTCGGGTCAAGGCCGGGACGTTGCTGGCGGCAGGAGTCCTGCACGTACGGGCAACGCGGCGACAGCAGGCAACCCTGCGGACGGTCATAACGACCGGGAACAATCCCCGGCAGCGTGGCCAGGCGCGTGGCGCCGAGGCTGTGCTCCGGAATCGCCTTGAGCAGCGCTTCGCTGTACGGGTGCGCCGGAATGTCGAACAGTTGCGGGACTTGACCAACTTCCACCGCTTGGCCGGCGTACATCACGCATACGCGTTGGGCGGTTTCGGCCACGACCGCGAGGTCGTGAGTGATCAGCACCAGGCCCATGTTCTGCTCTTTCTGCAGGGCCAGCAGCAGGTCCATGATCTGGGCCTGGATGGTCACGTCGAGGGCAGTGGTCGGTTCGTCGGCGATCAGCAGTTTCGGTTCGCCGGCAATCGCCATGGCGATTGCCACACGCTGGCTCATACCGCCGGACAGTTGGTGCGGGTAGGCCTCCATACGGCTGGCGGCGCCCGGGATTTCCACTTTTTCCAACAGTTCGATCGCACGCTTGCGCGCTTGCTTGCCGGACATCTTCAGGTGCAGGCGCAGCACTTCTTCGATCTGGAAACCGACGGTGTAGCTCGGGTTCAGCGCGGTCATCGGGTCCTGGAAGACCATGGCCAGGTCTTTGCCGACGATTTGCCGACGCTGACGGTTGCTGAGCTTGAGCATGTTCTTGCCGTCGAAATTCAGCGCGTCGGCGGTGACGATCCCCGGGTGTTCGATCAGGCCCATCAGCGCCATCATGGTCACGGATTTACCCGAACCCGACTCGCCAACGATGGCCAGTACTTCGCCTTTGTCCACGGAAATGTCGAGCCCGTCGACCACCGGAACGGCGTTCTTGTCGCCGAAGCGAACGTTGAGATTCTTGATTTCTAACAGTGACATTTGAATCTCCTCAGGCGGCGTTCTTGAGTTTCGGGTCCAGCGCATCGCGCAGGCCGTCGCCCATCAAGTTGATTGCCAGCACGCTGAGCAAAATGGTCAGGCCAGGCAGGCTTACCACCCACCAGGCGCGTTCGATGTAGTCGCGAGCCGAAGCCAGCATGGTGCCCCACTCAGGGGTTGGCGGTTGTACGCCAAGGCCGAGGAAGCCCAGGGCCGCGGCATCGAGAATCGCCGAGGAGAAGCTCAAGGTCGCTTGAACGATCAGTGGCGCCATGCAGTTGGGCAGCACGGTAACGAACATCAGGCGTGGCAGGCCGGCACCGGCGAGGCGCGCGGCGGTCACGTAGTCGCGGTTCAGTTCGCCCATCACCGCGGCGCGGGTCAGACGAACATAGGACGGCAACGAAACCACGGCGATGGCAATGATGGTGTTGATCAGGCCAGGGCCGAGGATGGCGACAATCGCCACGGCCAGCAGCAGGGACGGCAGGGCCAGCATGATGTCCATCAGGCGCATGATGGTCGGGCCGAGCACGCGCGGGAAGAACCCGGCGAACAGACCCAGCAGGATGCCCGGAATCAGCGACATCACCACCGACGACAAACCGATCAGCAAGGACAGGCGCGAACCGTTGATCAGCCGCGACAGCAGGTCGCGACCCAGTTCATCGGTGCCAAGCAGGAACTGGATTTGCCCACCTTCCAGCCAGGACGGCGGGGTCAGCAGGAAATCACGGTATTGCTCGCTCGGGTTATGCGGAGCAACCCACGGCGCGAAGATCGCGCAGAAAATCACCAGCAGCATGAACATCAGGCCGGCAACGGCGCCTTTGTTCTTGGAAAACGCTTGCCAGAATTCTTTGTACGGAGACGGGTACAGCAGGCTTTGATCGACTGCTACCGCTGGAATTGAAGTGGTCATGGTCATGATGATCTCAGCGCTGATGGCGAATGCGTGGGTTGGCAAAGCCGTAGAGGATGTCGACTACGAAGTTGACCAGAATCACCAGGCAGGCGATTAACAGGATGCCGTTCTGCACCACGGGATAGTCCCGTGCGCCAATGGCTTCGATCAGCCATTTGCCGATGCCGGGCCAGGAGAAGATGGTTTCGGTCAGGACCGCACCGGCCAACAGCGTGCCGACTTGCAGGCCGACCACGGTCAATACCGGAATCAGCGCGTTGCGCAGGCCGTGCACGAACACCACGCGCGCCGGCGACAGGCCTTTGGCGCGGGCGGTACGGATGTAGTCTTCACGCAGCACTTCGAGCATCGACGAACGGGTCATCCGCGCAATTACCGCCAGCGGGATGGTGCCGAGCACGATGGCCGGCAGAATCAGGTGATGCAGGGCATCGAAGAAGGCGCCCACGTCATCGGCGAGCAAGGTGTCGATGAGCATGAAGCCGGTGCGTGGCTCGATGTCATAGAGCAGGTCGATCCGCCCGGACACCGGGGTCCAGCCGAGGGACACCGAGAAGAACATGATCAGGATCAGGCCCCACCAGAAGATCGGCATCGAATATCCCGCCAGGGAGATGCCCATTACCCCATGGTCGAACAGGGATCCTCGCTTGAGTGCCGCGATCACCCCGGCCAGGAGGCCCAGGATGCCGGCGAACAACAGCGCGGCCATGGACAGTTCCAGGGTCGCAGGGAATAGAGAGCTGAACTCGGTCCAGACACTTTCACGGGTACGCAGGGATTCGCCAAGGTCGCCGTGGGCCAACTTGCCGATGTAATCCAGGTATTGGGCATACAGGGGTTTGTTCAGACCAAGGCGTTCCATTGCCTGGGCGTGCATTTCGGGGTCGACCCGACGTTCGCCCATCATTACTTCCACGGGGTCGCCCGGAATCATGCGAATCAACGCGAAAGTCAGCAGGGTGATGCCGAAAAACGTGGGGATCAACAACCCCAGTCGGCGGGCAATAAAACTAAACATCTTGTGTGCTACCTCATCAGCCGGTTAGGCGTGCCTGGCGTCCCTGGAGTCAGGGACGCCGGGAGTTTTCTTATCTACTTCACCTGGGTGGTGGCGAAGTTATTAGTGGTGAGGGGGCTAATGTGGTAGCCCTCTACGTTGTTGCGCATTGCGGTGAACATACGGGTGTGGGCCATGCTGATCCACGGTTGGTCCTGGTTAAAGACCTCCTGGGCTTGTTCGTATAGCTTGGCGCGTTCGGCCGGATCTACTTTAGCGCGGGCTTCATCGATCAGTGCCTGGAATTTCTCGCTGCACCAGCGCGCGTAGTTTTCGCCGTTTTTGGCCGCCTCGCAACTGAGCATAGGCGTCAGGAAGTTATCCGGGTCGCCGTTGTCGCCCGCCCATCCGGCGGAAACCATGTCGTGCTCGCCGTTTTTGGCGCGCTTGAGCATCTCGCCCCATTCCATGACGCGAATGTCGATCTTGATCCCGACCTTGGCCAGGTCAGCCTGCATCATCTGCGCGCCGAGCATCGGGTTCGGGTTGGTCGGACCGCCGCCGTTACGGGTGAACAGGGTGAATGAGGTACCTTCCGGTACGCCGGCTTCCTTGAGCAGGGCGCGCGCCTTGTCGAGGTCACGTGGCGGGTTCTTCAGGTCGTGGTTGTAACCCAGCAGGGTGTCCGGGTACGGGTTGACCGCCACGGTCGCATTGCCTTTGCCGAACAGCGCATTGACGTAAGCCGCCTTGTCGAAGGCGATGTCGATGGCTTTGCGCACCCGCACGTCGCTCATGTACTTGTGGGTGGTGTTCATGGCGATGTACGAAACGGTCATCGCGTTCAGTTCATCAACCTTCAGGTTGGTGTCTTTCTTGATGCTCGGGATGTCATCCGGTTTCGGATACAGCGCGATCTGGCACTCGTTGGCCTTGAGCTTTTGCAGGCGCACGTTGTTGTCGGTGGCGATGGCCAGGATCAGCGCTTCTGCCGGCGGCTTGCCACGGAAGTACTCCGGGTTGGCCTTGAAGCGGACTTGAGCGTCCTTGGCGTAACGCTGGAAGATGAACGGGCCGGTGCCGATTGGCTTGTTGTTCAGGTCGCCAGTCTTGTTGGCCTTGAGCAACTGGTCGGCGTACTCGGCGGAGTAGATCGAGGAGAAGGCCATGGCGATGTCTGCCAGGAATGGCGCTTCGCGACGGGTCAACGTGAACTTGACCGTGTTGTCGTCAACTTTCTCGACGCTTTTGAGCAGTTCCTTGAAGCCCATGCTTTCAAAGTACGGGAAGCCCACGCTCGACAGTTTGTGCCACGGGTGATTCGGGTCCAGCTGACGCTGGAAGCTCCAGACCACGTCGTCGGCGTTCATGTCGCGGGTCGGTTTGAAGTAATCGGTGGTGTGGAACTTGACGCCTTTACGCAGGTGGAACGTGTAGCTCAGACCGTCCTCGCTGATGTCCCAGGAGTCGGCCAGTGCCGGAATCACTTCGGTGGTGCCGGGCTTGAAGTCCGCCAGACGATTGAAGATGGTTTCGGCCACCGCATCGGCTGTGACTGCAGTCGTGTACTGGACCATGTCGAAGCCTTCCGGACTGGCTTCGGTGCAGACCACCAAGGGTTTGGCCGAGACGCCAACAGCGACACTCAGCAACGCGGCAGCGATGGCCGCACGTAGGGGAAGCATTTTCATCAAGAACCCTCTGCAATCGGTTGAACAGATAAAAGCCCAACGGCTGACTCGTCATGAGTCAACCGCCGGGCAGTGTTTTTACAAAATCTTGAACGGGATGGTGGTCACGAGACGGAACTCGTTGATGCTGCCATCAGCCTGGTTATCGCTGGCACGGTGAGTGGTGTAGGTCGCGCGCACGGTGGTCGCTTTAAGCGGACCGCTCTGCACGGCGTACGCCGTACCGATGCCGTATTCATAGTGGTTCTCGCCGTCCATGTTGCGAACGTCGTAGGCGGTGCCGGTGTAGTGAGTACCGTCGATGCCCCAGCCGCGAGCGCTGTAGACGTTGAACTTCAGGCCTGGCACGCCGTATTCGGCCATGTTCAGGCCGTAGGCGATCTGGAACGATTTTTCGTTCGGGCCGTTGAAGTCGGACAGCAGGGAGTTGGCCAGGTAGATGCCGTTGGTTTCGTGCAGGTAGTCGAAGTACTCGTTACCGTTCACTTCCTGGTACGAGAAGGTCAGGCTGTGGGCCTGGTGAGTCAGGCCCAGCGACAGCGAGTAGGTGTCGTTGTCGATTTCACCCATCAACTTTTTGCCTTCGTCGACGGTCTTGTAGTAGTTCAGGCCGGTGGTCAGGCTCAGGACCGAGCTGTCGCCCAGTTCATGAGTGGCGCCGAAGTAGTACTGGTTCCAGAAGTCTTCGACGTTGGTCGCGTACAGGCTGGTCTTCAGGCTTTTGAACGGCTGGTAGTTCAGGCCAGCGGTGTTCACGTGGTCGGTTTCGACGCCGGTGGCGCTGTATTCACTGCGGAATTTCGACAGGCTCTGCTCGGTACGTGGCGACACGCGATCGAAGGTGCCGAGGTCGAACGACAGGTTGTCGAACTCTTCGCTGTGAATGGTCACACCTTCAAAGCTCGAAGGCAGCGGACGGTTGCCGATGACGTCGACGATCGGGCTGCTGAAGTTCTGGCGGCCGGCGGTCAGGGTGGTGTTGGAAATACGCGCCTTGACGTTGGCCAGGCCGAGTTTGCTCCACTGATCCACGGCGTCGCCGTTGGAGTGAGCCAGGGTACGGTTGGAGCCGCCCTTGATGTCTTCACGGCTGCGATCCAGCGCCAGGGCGTTGTAGGCCGCGACTTCGGTGGCGAAACCCACGGTGCCTTGGGTGAAGCCCGAGGTGTAGTTCAGGATGGTGCCCTGAACCCAGTTGATACGACGCGAACCGGTCAAGTCTTCGCCGTGTCTTTCGTAGCCGAAAGTGCCGCCGCGACGTTTCAGTTCGTTGGCGTACCAGTTACGGGTAGTACCCGAGAGGCTCTGGCCATCGATGAAACCTTTGGCTTCCGACTGGGAGTTGGTGCTGGCCAGTTGCGTTGGAACGAATTCCTGGCTTTGGGTTTCTGCGTAAGCCGTGGCGGTTACGCTGCTGATGGCCAGGGCCAAAATCGCGGTGCTGCTCAGTTTCATGGGTGAAGCTCCTTTCTTTCTTTTTTTTAATGCCGGTCTTTTTTGGTGATCCGGCTATTTGGTTTGAACTCATTCAAGGCATCGCAAACGTTTGCTGTAGGCCTGATTGGCGAATTAAGGCAACACGCTTGCGTGAGGACGGAATCCGTCCTCAGCGTTTCTGGCTATCCGGTTATTTTTCTATGCTGACACCCGAGAACACGTTGCGACCAAAGGGGCTGACCTTGAACCCTTCGATTTTGGCGCTTAACGGCTGGTTGACCGTCGAGTGAGCGATAGGCGTGATCGGCACTTGCTGCTTGAGCAATTGCTGCGCCTGTTTGTAAAGCACGGTGCGCTGGTCACGGTCGGTGACGACTTTGGCCTGCTTGACCAGCTTGTCGTAAGCCGGGTCACACCACATGGAGTAGTTGTTGCCGCCAATGGCGTCGCAGCTGTACAGCGTGCCGAGCCAGTTGTCCGGGTCGCCGTTGTCACCGGTCCAGCCGATCAGGCTGACGTCGTGTTCGCCATTCTTGGTGCGCTTGATGTACTCGCCCCATTCGTAGCTGACGATGTTGACCTTGAGGCCGATCTTCGCCCAGTCCGCCTGGAGCATCTCGGCCATCAACTTGGCGTTGGGGTTGTACGGGCGCTGGACCGGCATGGCCCAGAGGGTGATTTCGGTGCCTTCCTTGACGCCGGCAGCCTTGAGCAATTCCTTGGCTTTTTCCGGGTTGTAGGCGGCGTCTTTGATGGTGTCATCGTAGGACCATTGGGTCGGCGGCATGGCGTTAACTGCCAACTGCCCGGCGCCCTGGTACACGGCGTTGAGAATGCTTTGCTTGTTCACCGCCATGTCCAGCGCCTGGCGCACTTCGAGCTGGTCGAACGGTTTGTGCCGCACGTTATAGGCGATGTAGCCAAGGTTGAAACCGGGCTTCTCGATCAGCTTGAGTTTCGGGTCGTTCTTCAGCGCAGTCACGTCGGCAGGGCGCGGGTGCAGGGTGATCTGGCATTCGTTGGCCTTGAGCTTCTGCACCCGCACCGAGGCGTCGGTGTTGATGGCGAAAATCAGGTTGTCGAGCTTGACCCGGCTCGGGTCCCAGTACTGCTTGTTGCCGCTGTAGCGGATGTTGGAATCTTTCTGGTAGCTCTTGAACACGAACGGCCCGGTGCCGATCGGTTTCTGGTTGATGTCGCTCGGCTTGCCGTCGGCCAACAGTTTGCCGGCGTATTCGGCCGAGAGGATGGCGGCGAAGCTCATGGCGAGGTTCTGGATGAACGCGGCGTCCACGCTGTTGAGCGTCATGACCACGGTCAGCGGCCCGGTCTTTTCGACCTTGGCGATGTTCTTGTTCAGGCTCATCCCGTTGAAATACGGAAACTCGGTCGGGTAAGCCTTACGGAAAGGTTGTTGTGGATCGAGCATGCGATTGAACGTGAACAGCACGTCATCGGCATTGAAATCACGGGTCGGCGTGAAGTAAGGCGTGGTGTGGAACTTCACCCCTTCGCGCAGGTGGAAGGTGTACACGAGGCCGTCTTCAGAAATATCCCACTGGGTGGCGAGACCCGGTACGACGTTGGTCGCGCCTTTTTCAAACTCTGCCAGTCGGTTGTACAGCGGCTCGGCGGCGTCGTTATCGGTCGCAGTGGTGTACTGCGCCGTGTCGAAACCGGCGGGGCTGCCCTCAGAGCAGAATACCAGGCTGTTGTTGGCGGCCTGGCTGATGGAAGTGCCGGCCAACAGGCCGGTGCCCAGCAATGCGGATAAAACCAAGGTATGGCGCATGACGCTCCCTCTTTTTAGTGTTTAACAATGAGCCGCCGTCCCGTCCAGGGACGTGGAGGCTTCATTGATCTCAAACCATCTGCAGCAAACCGAGGGCCCACGCATGAACTGGTCAGATCCCGACGGTATGGGCCGTGGGTCTGGCAGTAAATGCGGAAAGGCCTGAAAAACGCGTAGGAAAAGCCGACATGTCCTAAACCCCTGCTGTCATAAGCAGCGGATTTGGCTGTCAGTTAATTCCTACATTCCCGGCAGATAAAGCAACGGCGACGTTAAACACGTCGCCGTTGCCAAATCTTATTTGCTGACGCTGACGCCGTAGAAGGAGTTCAAGCCGAATGGGCTGATCTTGAAGTCCTGCACGGTGGTGCGCATGGGTTGATACACCGTCGAGTGTGCGATAGGTGTCATTGGAACTGCATCTTTGAGGACGTGTTGCGCCTGTTTGTACAGTTCGGTGCGCTTGCCCTGGTCGGTCGTGCGCTTGGCTTCTTTGACGAGGCCATCGAACTTCTTGTCGCACCACTTGGAGAAGTTGTTGCCGCTCAGCGAGTCGCAGCCGAACAGAACGTTGAGCCAGTTGTCCGGATCACCATTGTCGCCGCTCCAGCCAATGATCATGGCCTGGTTCTCGCCGCCTTTGGAACGCTTGATGTACTCGCCCCATTCGTAGCTGGTGATCTTCACGTTCAGGCCGATTTTCTTCCAGTCGGACTGCAGCATTTCAGCCATCAGCTTGGCGTTCGGGTTGTACGGACGCTGTACCGGCATCGCCCACAGGACGATCTCGGTGCCTTCCTTGACGCCAGCTTCCTTGAGCAGCGCCTTGGCTTTCTCAGGGTCGTACTTGGCGTCTTTGATGGTGGTGTCGTAGGACCACTGGGTTGGCGGCATGGCGTTGACGGCCAGTTGGCCCGCGCCCTGGTAAACCGAATCAATGATCTGTGGCTTGTTGACGGCCATGTCCAGCGCCTGACGAACGCGCAGGTCTGCCAGCGGGTTCGGCTCGTTGCTGCCCTTGACCTTGTCCATCACGTTGTAGGCGATGTAGCCCAGGTTGAAACCGGCCTGGTCAGGCATCTTCAGGGTTTTGTCTTCTTTCAGCGCTTTCAGGTCGGCTGGACGAGGGAACAGAGTGATCTGGCACTCGTTCTTCTTCAACTTCTGCATGCGCACCGACGGGTCGGTGGTAATGGCGAAGATCAGGTTGTCGATCTTGACGTCGTCAGGCTTCCAGTAGTCCTTGTTCCCGGTGTAGCGGATGTTGGAGTCTTTCTGGTAGCTCTTGAACACGAAAGGACCAGTGCCGACCGGCTTCTGGTTGATGTCGGCGGCCTTGCCTTCCTTGAGCAGCTGGGCAGCGTACTCGGCGGACTGGACCGAAGCGAAACTCATGGCCATGTTCTGGATGAACGCGGCATCGACTTCTTTCAAGGTGAACTTGACGGTGTGGTCGTCGACTTTATCGATCTTGGTGATGTTGGTGTCCATCCCCATGTCGGTGAAGTACGGGAATTCGGTCGGGTACGCTTTGCGGAACGGATCATCCTTGTTAATCATGCGATTAAAGGTGAACAGCACGTCGTCGGCGTTGAACTCACGAGTAGGCTTGAAGTACGGGGTGGTGTGGAACTTGACGCCTTCACGCAGGTGGAAGGTGTACGTCAGGCCGTCCGGGGTAATGTCCCAGCTGGTCGCCAGACCAGGAATGACAGCGGTGCCGCCCCGTTCGAACTGGGTCAAACGGTTGAACATGGTTTCTGCAGAGGCGTCGAAGTCGGTTCCGGTGGTGTACTGACCAGGATCAAAACCGGCCGGGCTCCCTTCGGAGCAAAACACCAGGTTAGTCGCCGCTTGGGCGAAAGGTGCGGCAGCTAATAAGCTGGCGCCGACTAAAAACGGAATGACCGCGTGTTTAAGCATGGTGGCCTCATGATTTGTTGTCATTTTTGGAATTAGAGGACGACCTCGTGAGTCGTGCCTGCGGATACTTATGCAGGGGCCATACCCATTGCAAGATCCAGAACGGCCACAAGTCTTAAACAGTGGCACGAACGTACCTTAATGTCGCATATGTATAAATATTGACGCATTTGACCGTTTGCGCACGTTTTTTACGGTGCAAACGGCGCCCCACGAAGGGGCGTCGGGCACGTATGGCGCACCCGCCTGGGGCGCGGTGTTACTTATTTATACCCACGCCATAGAAGGGTGTGAGGCCAAAAGGGCTGATCTTGAAGTCGGTCACTTCCTTGCGCAAAGGCTGGAACACCGTCGAATTGGCGATCGGTGTGATAGGCACTTGTTGCTTCAGGATTTTTTGCGCCTGTTGGTAGAGTTTGACCCGTTCGTCACGGTCGGTTGAAACCTTGGCTTGCTGGACCAGTTTGTCGTAGGCCGGGTCGCACCACTTGGCGTAGTTGCTACCTTTCACCGCAGCGCAGCTGTAAAGCACGCCGAGCCAGTTATCCGGGTCGCCGTTGTCGCCGGTCCAGCCGTAGATCATTGCGTCGTGTTCACCGTTCTTGGCGCGCTTGATGTACTCGCCCCACTCGTAGCTGACGATGTTGGCCTTGATCCCGACCTTTTCCCAATCCTGCTGGATCATCTGCGCCGACATCCGCGCGTTCGGGTTGGAGGCACGCTGCACGGTCATGGCCCATAAATTAATGGTCGTACCGGGTGCAACCCCTGCTTCCTTTAGTAGCGCCTTGGCCTTGGTCGGATCGTGGGGTGCGTCCTTGATGTTCGGATCAAACGACCATTGCGCTGGCGGCAGGGCGTTTTGCGCGAGTTGCCCGGCGCTCTGGTAGACGGCTTTGATGATCGCGGGCTTGTCGATGGCCATGTCCAGCGCCTGACGGACCTTGAGCTGGTCCAGCGGCGGATGGGTCACGTTGTAGGCGAGGAAACCGAGGTTGAAACCGGCCTGCTTGAGCACCGTCAGGTTCGGGTCTTTTTCCATGACTTCGATGTCGGCCGGGCGCGGGTAGCCGCTGACCTGGCATTCACCGGCCTTGAGCTTCTGCAAACGCACCGCGGCGTCCGGGGTGATCGAGAACACCAGGTTGTCGATTTTCACATCCTCGGGTTTCCAGTACGCCGTGTTACCGGCGTAGCGGATCTGCGAGTCCTTCTGATAACGCTTGAACACGAACGGGCCAGTGCCGATCGGCTTCTGGTTGATATCCGCCGCCTTGCCTTCCTTTAATAGCTGCGCGCCGTATTCCGCAGACTGCACCGAGGCAAAGCTCATGGCCAGGTTCTGGATGAACGCGGCGTCGATGTTGTTCAGGCTGAAGCGCACGGTGTGCTCGTCGATCTTGTCGACGCTCTTGATCGTCTTGTTCAGGTCCATGTCGGTGAAGTACGGCGACTCGGCGGGGTAGGCCTTGCGGAACGGATTCTCCGGGTCGAGCAAGCGCTGGAAAGTGAACAGCACGTCGTCGGCGCTGAAATCCCGGGTCGGGGTGAAGTAGTCGGTGGTGTGGAACTTCACGCCCTCGCGCAGGTGGAAGGTGTAGGCGAGTCCGTCCTTGCTCACATCCCAGCTCGACGCCAGCCCAGGCTCAACTTCGGTGCCGCCGCGCTTGAATTGGGTGAGACGGTTGAAGACTGTTTCGGCCGAGGCGTCGAAGTCGGTGCCGCTGGTGTACTGGCTGGGGTCGAAACCGGCGGGGCTGGCTTCGGAGCAGTAGACCAGGGTGGTGGCGGCTTGGGCGAATGGCGCGGTGGTGGCTAAGGCGAGGGCGAACAGAAGCGGTTTGACGGTGGTTCTTTCCATGGAGTCCCCGGGGGATTTGGGTAGCGGTATACCCCTGAGAGTAGCTGTGTTGACGGGTCGGGCGGAAATATCGTTTTTTGAGGGTGACCCCTCTATCCGGGCATAGATGGGTGAGTAGCGGGTCGGTTACGGCGATTGATCGTTCCCACGCTCTGCGTGGGAATGCCTCCCCGGACGCTCCGCGTCCGCTCTTGGGACGCAGAGCGTCCCTTGCTGCATTCCCACGCGGAGCGTGGGAACGATCAGGCGCTCTGGTGTGTACGGGCTACTGAATCAAGGCGTCATCAACACTTCAATCGAGCCATCCGCCGTCATGCTGACCTGGCTGGTACCTGCCTCGACATCCGGCGTTACCGGCGCCGAGTCCATGCCCGCCGCCGCTTTCATCATCATCGGCCCACGCATGTACGGTTGTGGATAACCGTTGCTGTTCAGGTTCAGGTTGACGATTTTGTAACCCTTGCCGCCCAGCGCATCGGTGGCCAGTTGTGCGCGAGCCTTGAACGCGGTGACGGCGTCTTTGAGCAGCGCGTCTTCGCTGGCTTTGCGGGTTGGCGTGGCGATGGCGAAGTCCATGCCGCCCATTTTCAGGTCGGTGAGCAGTTCGCCGGTCAGTTTCGACAGGACGGCGAAGTCCGAGCTTTCCAGGCGCAGCTCAGCGCGTTCACGCCAGCCGGTGATTTTCTGGCCCTTGGTGTCGTAGATCGGGTAGCTGTTGCGGCTGCCCTGGCGCAGGGTGATGTCTTTGACCTGCTTGGCCTGCCCCAGCGCCTTGTTCATGGTAGTGCTGACATCGGCGGCGAGTTTGGCCGGGTCGGCGTTTTGCTCTTCGGTATAGAGGGTCACGATCATCAGGTCGCGGGCCACTTCCTGGCTGACTTCGGCGCGCAGGGAAATCTGGTTGTAATGCAGCTCGTCGGCGGCCAGGGCCGGAAGGCTGGCGACGGTGCCCACGCTGAGGGCGAGGAGGGCGGCGCTGCGGCGCAATGTGTGCATGAAAAGCTCCTTGGGCGATGCGCAGGTGTGAGGTCCGAGCCTGCGTGAAACCATCAGACTCTAGCTTTAATGATCCGGTTCGCACAGTTACAACTTCTATACAGATAAACGCGATCCTGTGTAGCAGCTGCCGAGGTACGAGGCTGCGTTCGGCTGCGAAGCAGTCGTAAAACCAGAGCACGCAGTCTTCCTGAAACACCGCTCCGCCTGATTACACGACTGCTTCGCAGCCGAACGCAGCCTCGCAGGCTCGGCAGCTGCTACAAGTGAACGCAGCCTCGTGCCTCGGCAGCTGCTACGAGCGAGCGCAGCCTCGTGCCTCGGCAGCTGCTACAACGGTTTGCGTCGGCCATTGCCATGTGGCCGTTTGCCGCACTTTTGCCTGCCAGCCCCCGTGCTTGGTTATACTCCATGCGATCCGCCTGGAGCGCTCATCAGGAGAGCTCATGCTCGCCCCCGTTCAAATCACTTCCGCGACTCGCCAGAATCTCTGGCGGCTGACGTTCATCCGCACTTTGGTACTCGCCGCCCAGGCCGGTTCCGTGGGGCTGGCCTACTGGTTCGATCTGTTGCCATTGCCCTGGTTTCAACTGGCGATGACCCTCGCCTGTTCGATGCTGCTGTGCGCCTTCACCGCCATTCGCCTGCGCACCTCGTGGCCGGTTACCGAACTCGAGTACGCCGTGCAACTGGCCTGCGACCTGTTTATTCACAGTGCCTTGCTGTATTTCTCCGGCGGTTCGACCAACCCGTTCGTCTCTTATTACCTGGTACCGCTGACCATCGCCGCCGTGACCTTGCCGTGGCGCTTTTCGCTGATTCTGTCCGGCATCGCCCTGGCCATGTACACCTTGCTGCTGGCGCGGTTCTACCCGCTGCAAACCTTCCCGATCGCCCGGGAAAACCTGCAGGTGTACGGGATGTGGCTGAGCTTCGCGCTCGCCGCGGCAGTCATCACGTTTTTCGCTGCACGCATGGCCGAAGAGTTGCGTCGTCAGGATGAATTGCGCGCCATCCGCCGCGAAGAGGGCCTGCGCGATCAGCAATTGCTCGCCGTTGCGACGCAAGCCGCCGGTGCCGCCCATGAGCTGGGCACGCCGCTGGCGACCATGAGCGTGCTGCTCAAAGAGATGCAGCAGGATCATCCCGACCCGATGTTGCAGGATGATCTGAAGGTGCTGCAGGATCAGGTCAAACTCTGCAAAGAGACCTTGCAGCAACTGGTGCGCGCCGCCGAAGCCAATCGCCGTTTGGCGGTGGAGATGCAGGACGTCACCGACTGGCTCGACGAAGCTCTGAACCGCTGGCACCTGATGCGCCCGGAAGCCAGTTACCGCTTCCAGCGTCTCGGCCAGGGCACGGTGCCGCGCATGGCACCGCCGCCGGACCTGACCCAGGCGCTGCTGAATTTGCTGAACAACGCCGCCGATGCCTGCCCCGAAGGGCTGCAAGTGACGCTGGACTGGAACGCCGAAGACCTGACCATCAGCATTCGCGATCACGGCGCCGGTGTGCCGCTGGCCATCGCCGAGCAGATCGGCAAACCGTTTTTTACAACGAAGGGCAAAGGTTTCGGCCTGGGCCTGTTTTTGAGCAAGGCCAGCGTGACACGCGCGGGCGGCTCAGTGAAACTCTACAGTCATGAGGAAGGTGGCACGCTTACCGAGCTGCGCCTGCCCCGTGTCGCCCGAGGAGACGAACATGAGTGACGAGATCCAAGTAGAAGGCGAAGAACTGCCGCATTTGCTGCTGGTGGACGATGACGCCACCTTCACCCGCGTGATGGCCCGTGCCATGGCCCGTCGTGGTTTTCGCGTCAGCACCGCCGGTTCCGCCGAAGAAGGCCTGACCATCGCCCAGGCCGACCTGCCGGACTACGCCGCGCTCGACCTGAAAATGGACGGCGATTCCGGCTTGGTATTGCTGCCGAAACTGCTCGAACTCGACCCGGAAATGCGCGTGGTGATCCTCACCGGTTACTCGAGCATCGCCACCGCCGTCGAGGCGATCAAGCGCGGCGCCTGCAATTACCTGTGCAAACCGGCGGACGCCGATGACGTGCTGGCCGCGCTGTTGTCCGAGCACGCCGACCTCGACACTCTGGTGCCGGAAAACCCGATGTCCGTGGACCGCCTGCAGTGGGAACACATCCAGCGGGTGTTGACCGAGCACGAAGGTAACATCTCCGCCACGGCCCGCGCCCTGGGCATGCACCGCCGCACCCTGCAGCGCAAACTGCAGAAGCGTCCCGTTCGTCGCTGAACCTGTGCTGAATGAATGCAGGCCGCTCCTCGCGGGGAACCGAACCGATCATCTATGATCGGTTCGTGTGTGTTCTTTTCTCTATCGAGCCTTATCCATGAATCAGAACGCTGAATATTCCGCGGTCAATGATGCTGTGCGCGGGCAGTTTTTCCGCAAAGTCTGGGCGATGATCACGCCGTATTGGTCCAGCGAAGAGAAGGTCAAGGCCTGGACGCTATTGATCGCGGTGATTGCGTTGTCGCTGCTCAGCGTGGGGATCTCGGTGTGGTTCAACACCTGGTACAAGGATTTTTACAACGCCCTGCAAAAGAAGGATGAAGCGGCGTTCTGGCGGCTGATCCTGTATTTCTGCGGGATTGCCGCGGTGGCGATTGTCGGAGCGGTATACCGGCTGTACCTGACGCAGATGCTGACCATTCGCTGGCGGGCCTGGCTTACCGAAAAGCACTTCGCCCGTTGGCTCGGCAACAAGAATTACTACCAGCTGGAGCAGGGCGGCTACACCGACAACCCGGACCAGCGGATTTCCGAAGACCTCAACAACTTCACCTCCAATACCCTGGAACTGGGCATTGGTTTGCTGCGCAACATTGTCAGCCTGGTGTCGTTCTCGATCATCCTGTGGGGCGTGTCGGGCAGTATTGAAGTGCTCGGTTTCACCATTCCCGGCTATATGTTCTGGTGTGTGCTGGTCTACGCCGTGATTGGTAGCTGGCTGACCCATTTGATCGGTCGTCGCCTGATCGGCCTCAACAACCAACAACAACGCTTCGAGGCCGACCTGCGTTTCTCCATGGTCCGGGTTCGCGAAAACGCCGAAAGCATCGCCTTGTACAACGGCGAGCCGAATGAAAATCGGCGCTTGAGCAGCCGTTTCGGCCTGGTCTGGCACAATTTCTGGGACATCATGAAAGTGTCCAAGCGCCTGACTTTCTTTACCGCCGGTTACAGCCAGGCCGCCATCATCTTTCCGTTCATGGTCGCCGCGCCACGGTATTTCGCGGGCAAGATCGAACTCGGCGAGTTGATGCAAATCAGTTCGGCGTTCGGCAATGTGCAGGAAAGTTTCAGCTGGTTTATCAGTGCGTACCAGAACCTCGCGGCTTGGCGTGCCACCTGCGATCGTCTGCTGAGTTTCCATCAGGCCATGCGCGATAACGAAGAGCGTGCGCCGGCCATTGACGTGCAGAACCAGGGTTCGGAGCTGAAGATTCATAATCTGGGCCTCGACCTCGCCGACGGTCGTCACTTGCTGACCAACGCCGACATGACCGTGGAAGAGGGCGAGCGCGTCATGCTCAGCGGGCGTTCCGGCAGCGGTAAATCCACGTTGCTGCGGGCGATGGGGCATTTATGGCCGGCGGGGCACGGCAGTATTCGCTTGCCGGCGGCGCGTTACCTGTTCTTGCCACAGAAACCGTACCTGCCGATTGGCACCTTGCGTGAAGCGTTGAGTTATCCACAGCCTGGCGACACGTATACGCCTGAGCGTTATGCCGAGGTCCTGGAAACCTGCCGCTTGCCGCATTTGGTGGCGCGTCTGGATGAAGCCAACCACTGGCAGCGCATGTTGTCGCCAGGTGAGCAGCAACGTCTCGCTTTTGCCCGTGCGCTGCTTTACGCACCGCAATGGCTGTACATGGACGAAGCTACTTCGGCGATGGATGAAGAGGACGAGGCGTCGCTGTATCAGGCGTTGATCGATGAGATACCGGGGCTGAGCATCGTCAGCGTTGGCCATCGCAGCAGCCTGAAGCGTTTCCATCCACGGCACATTCGTATCGACAACGGGCATCTGGTGGATCAAGCCGTAACCGCCTGATCATCACAATCTTTGTAGGAGCGAGGCTTGCCCGCGAAGGCCATCACACGGTTTCCAATGAGAGACCGCGTCATCGTTCTTCGCGGGCAAGCCTCGCTCCTACAGGGGCCGTGTTCGTCAACGGTGATCGTACAACCCGCTTGCGCTATGATGCGCTTTCAGCCGAATTCTCGAGACAGACGTTCACCATGGAAAACCCGATCGACGCACCTCGCCTCCCTCGCAAGCGCCGCAGTCTCGCTCAGGAACTGGTGACCGTGCTGTCCGAGCAGATCCGCGACGGTCAGCTCAAGCGTGGCGACAAGTTGCCCACCGAGTCGGCGATCATGGACGCCCATGGCGTCAGCCGCACCGTGGTGCGTGAAGCGATTTCCCGTCTGCAGGCCGCCGGGCAAGTAGAAACCCGCCACGGCATCGGCACCTTCGTCCTCGACACGCCGAGCCCGAGCGGTTTCCGCATCGACCCGGCTACCGTGGTCACCCTGCGTGATGTGCTGGCCATTCTGGAACTGCGTATCAGCCTGGAAGTGGAGTCCGCCGGCCTCGCCGCACAACGCCGCAGTGCCGAACAGCTTGGCCTGATGCGGGCGGCACTGGATGCATTGAACGAGAGCGCTTCCCACGCCAGCGATGCCGTGGCCTCGGACTTCCAGTTCCACCTGCAAATCGCCCTGGCTACCGGCAATCGCTACTTCACCGACATCATGACTCATCTGGGCACCAGCATTATTCCGCGCACACGGCTGAACTCCGCGCGCCTGGCCCATGACGATCAACAGCACTACATGAATCGCCTGAGCCGGGAGCACGAAGAGATTTACGACGCCATCGCGCGCCAGGATTCCGATGCAGCGCGGGCGGCCATGCGGCTGCATTTGACCAACAGCCGCGAACGGCTGCGCCATGCCCATGAAGAGGCTGAGGCGCAACGCGGGTAACTGCTTAGATCGTTCCCACGCAGAGCGTGGGAACGATCGAGTGATCGGGTCAGGCCTTCAATATCGACCGATCCACCCGCACCGCCAATTCAGCCGTCCCAGGCTTTGCATCAAAAAACACCAGCCCTTGAGCATCCACCACCGCCCGCGCAATCGGCACACCCTTGGACAACAACTCCAGCGGCGCGCCCTTCAGTGATTGGCCAGAAGCCAGTTCCAGTTTCAGTCTAATCGTCATCTTCAGATCTCCTTATCAGGCCACATTGCCAGTCGGGTGGTAGTCCTTGAGCAGCAGGTACGTGCTCCAGCCCCACCAGTCATCGACGGTGGCGGTATCGTTGAGGTTGTTCACGTCCTTGCGTCGCAGCACCTTGCCGCCCTCGAGCCGGAACAGTGGCGCGAAATTGTTCGCCAGGTTCAGCACCGCTTGAAGATCCGGCAACTGTCTCAACGCCGCGAAGCTGTTGAATGGCGGAACCGTTCCGCTGAGGTAAGCCGCAAACACTTCATCCGCCGACACCTGGACCGCTTGATTAACGTGCAGGCGATTGGCGCTGTCGATGGCGTCGAAGTAGCGCTTGTCGCCATAGGCGCGCCATTGCTCGCCGTTGCCGTTACGCACATTAAGGCCGAACTTGCTGTCTTCGTCGTGCATGAAACGGGTGATCAACGATCCCAGATCACTCGGCGTCACCGCTGCCGCCATGGCTTTACGCGGCACACGCAGGTGGCCAGCGGAGAACAGGTCGGTGAGGTAATGATCGGCAAAGGCATTCATCGCATAGGCAACTTCCAGCTGTTTTTCATCACGGCTGGTGTGGGCTGCCGCGGCGTGCTGAAGCGCGGCAGTGTGACCGGCGATGTAAGCCTGCTGCGCCCACTCGCCAAAGTGGTCGGCGTTGTTCGCCGCCAGTTTCAAGTAACGGCCCAGCGGGAACAGCGCCGAGACGAAACTGCCGCCACCGGTGATCTTGTTCCACTCTTCCGACAACGTATCACCCAAGGCGTCATAGGCTTCGTGGGGTTGTTTGCCATCCTTGATCGCCTGTTTAACGGCATCGATCTCTTTCTGCATCACGGCGAGGATTTTCACCGCCTCAACTTTGGACGCGGACAACACCGCCAATGTGTCGAACGCGGCGATAAAGCGGTTCAGGCGATCCACCGGTGTGGCGCCGTCGCTCACTGGCCGATCCGGAATGCCGTAGAAATCACCGCCCAATGCCAGCACCTGGCCGTAGGTTGGCGCGAGCCCGTTAGTCAGGTGCAATTGCACGTTCCGGGCGAGGATCGGTTCGGCGTTTTCGACGAAGCGCAGCAGGGTGTTGTCGCCGATGGCGGTGTGTTCGCCGCCCTCGAACTTCAGCACCGGCTTGCCTTTCAAGGCTTTTGCGGTGACAGGTGTCGGTTGATGGCTGTGCTGCTCGGCGATGTGCAGCACCAGGTGTTCGTTATCCCCGGCAACGGCGATGCCGTGCTCGGTAAAAAGATCATCGAAGCGCGCAATGAGCGGCTTCGGTTGTTCCTTCGGTTGTGCGTGTAGACCTGACATTTCTAGCTCCTTGATATGTCGTAGGTAGATTCAGATTTAACTGTATGCATATACAGTCAAAACGATCTTAGTCGAGAATCTTCCTACGTCAAGAAATCACCTCGTCTGACTCGAATTTTGCGGTCGGCGATGAAATGCAGTTGACGGTTGTATTTTAAGTTGTACGATGACTTACAACTTCGGCCAAGGCTGAACGGTTTTCTCACACACAACGTTGCTACCCAGGGTGTTCGAATAATGAATCCACAAGAACTGAAGTCCATCCTCTCTTCCGGTCTGCTGTCCTTCCCGGTCACCGACTTCAATGCCCAGGGCGATTTCCATCGCGCTGGTTACATCAAACGTCTCGAATGGCTGGCCCCATACGGCGCCTCGGCACTGTTCGCCGCGGGCGGCACCGGTGAGTTCTTCTCTCTGGCGGCCAGCGAATATTCGGAAATCATCAAGACCGCCGTCGACACCTGCGAAACCAGCGTGCCGATCCTGGCCGGCGTTGGCGGTTCGACTCGTCAAGCCATCGAATACGCACAGGAAGCCGAGCGTCTGGGCGCCAAAGGCCTGTTGCTGCTGCCGCACTACCTGACCGAAGCCAGCCAGGACGGCGTTGCCGCCCACGTTGAAGCCGTGTGCAAATCGGTGAAAATCGGCGTGGTGGTCTACAACCGCAACGTCTGCCGCCTGACCGCGCCGCTGCTGGAACGCCTGGCCGAGCGCTGCCCGAACCTGATCGGCTACAAGGATGGCCTGGGCGATATCGAGTTGATGGTGTCGATCCGTCGCCGCCTCGGTGATCGCTTCAGCTACCTGGGTGGCTTGCCGACCGCCGAAGTCTACGCCGCTGCCTATAAGGCACTGGGCGTACCGGTTTACTCGTCGGCGGTGTTCAACTTCATCCCGAAAACCGCGATGGATTTCTACCACGCCATCGCTCGCGAAGATCACGCCACCGTCGGCAAAATCATCGACGACTTCTTCCTGCCCTACCTGGACATCCGTAACCGCAAATCCGGTTACGCGGTGAGCATCGTCAAGGCCGGGGCAAAAATTGTCGGCTACGACGCAGGTCCTGTGCGTGCACCGCTGACCGACCTGACCGGCGAAGAGTACGAAATGCTCGCCGCGCTGATCGACAAGCAAGGTGCGCAGTAACACACCCGATTAAACAAGGCCGCTGAGTGATCAGCGGCCTTTTGCGTGAGGAGAAATTCTGTGGCTGATTCAAAACGCTTTGATAACTACATCAACGGTGAATGGGTTGCCGGCAGTGAATACTGCGCCAACATCAACCCTTCCGAACTGACCGATACCATCGGTGAATACGCCAAGGCTGACCTGGCCCAAGTCCACGCCGCCATCGACGCCGCTCGCGCAGCGTTCCCGGCCTGGTCAACCTCGGGCATCCAGGCTCGCCATGATTCGCTGGATAAAGTCGGCACTGAAATCCTCGCCCGTCGCGAAGAACTCGGCACCCTGCTGGCCCGGGAAGAGGGCAAGACCCTGCCCGAAGCCATCGGCGAAGTGACCCGCGCCGGCAACATCTTCAAGTTCTTCGCCGGTGAAACCCTGCGTCTGTCCGGCGACTACCTGCCGTCGGTGCGTCCGGGCGTCAACGTTGAAGTCACTCGCGAAGCGCTGGGCGTGGTCGGCTTGATCACTCCGTGGAACTTCCCGATCGCCATCCCTGCGTGGAAAATCGCCCCGGCCCTGGCCTACGGCAACTGCGTGGTGCTGAAACCGGCGGACCTGGTGCCGGGTTGCGCCTGGGCCCTGGCAGAAATCATCTCCCGCGCAGGCTTCCCGGCCGGTGTGTTCAACCTGGTGATGGGCAGCGGTCGCGTGGTGGGCGATGCGTTGGTGCAGAGCCCTAAAGTCGACGGCATCAGCTTCACCGGCTCCGTCGGTGTCGGTCGTCAGATCGCCGTCAGCTGCGTCTCGCGCCAAGCCAAAGTGCAGCTGGAAATGGGCGGCAAGAACCCGCAGATCATTCTCGACGATGCCGACCTCAAGCAAGCGGTCGAGCTGTCGGTACAGAGCGCGTTCTACTCCACCGGCCAGCGTTGCACCGCGTCGAGCCGCTTCATCGTCACTGCCGGGATTCACGATAAATTCGTTGAAGCCGTGGCTGAGCGCATGAAGTCGATCAAGGTCGGCCACGCGTTGAAAACCGGCACCGACATTGGTCCCGTGGTGTCCCAGGCGCAGCTTGAACAGGACTTGAAGTACATCGACATCGGCCAGTCCGAAGGTGCACGTCTGGTCAGCGGCGGTGGCTTGGTGACCTGCGATACCGAAGGCTACTACCTCGCGCCAACCCTGTTTGCCGACAGTGAAGCAGCGATGCGCATCAGCCGCGAAGAGATCTTCGGCCCGGTGGCCAACGTGGTTCGCGTCGCGGATTACGAGGCAGCACTGGCCATGGCCAACGACACCGAGTTCGGTCTGTCGGCGGGCATCGCCACCACCTCGTTGAAGTACGCCAACCACTTCAAGCGCCACTCCCAGGCCGGGATGGTGATGGTCAACCTGCCGACCGCCGGCGTGGATTACCACGTTCCGTTCGGTGGGCGTAAAGGTTCATCCTATGGCTCCCGCGAGCAAGGTCGCTACGCGCAAGAGTTCTACACCGTGGTGAAGACCAGCTACATCGGCTCCTGACAGGAAACACCGCGGTATCGGCACCGATACCGCAACCCCTTTAGCAGCTGTCGAGTGAAACGAGGCTGCGAGCTTTTGATCTTTAAAGTAAAGATCGCAGCCTCGTTTCACTCGACAGCTGCTACAGGGATAAACAGTTTCACCCGCGCATAAAAATAATCAGTGGGAGTACATCTACATGCAAGCGACCAAGCCGACCCACGTCCGCTATTTGATTTTGCTCATGCTGTTTCTGGTGACCACGATCAACTACGCCGACCGGGCCACTATCGCCATCGCCGGCTCCAGCCTGCAAAAAGACCTCGGCATCGACGCGGTCACCCTCGGCTATATCTTCTCTGCATTCGGTTGGGCCTACGTGGCCGGGCAAATTCCCGGTGGCTGGTTGCTCGACCGTTTCGGCTCGAAAAAAATCTACGCACTGAGCATCTTCACCTGGTCGCTTTTCACCGTGCTGCAGGGTTATGTCGGTGAGTTCGGCATGTCCACGGCGATTGTGGCGCTGTTCATGCTGCGCTTCCTGGTGGGCCTGGCCGAAGCGCCATCCTTCCCCGGCAACGCACGCATTGTCGCTGCCTGGTTCCCGACCGCTGAACGCGGCACCGCTTCGGCGATTTTCAACTCGGCGCAATACTTCGCCACCGTGTTGTTCGCACCGCTGATGGGCTGGATCGTCTACACCTTCGGCTGGCAGCACGTGTTCATCGTGATGGGTGCCATCGGCATCGTGTTCTCGCTGATCTGGCTGAAAGTTATCCACAGCCCGCGCCAGCATCCGATGATCAATGAGGCCGAGTTCAAGCACATCGCCGACAACGGCGGCATGGTCGACATGGACCAGGACAAGGGCAAAGGTAAAAAGGTCGACGGGCCGAAGTGGGACTACATCCGCCAGTTGCTGACCAACCGCATGATGCTCGGCGTGTACCTGGGCCAATACTGCATCAATGGCATCACCTACTTCTTCCTCACCTGGTTCCCGGTGTACCTGGTGCAAGAACGCGGCATGACCATTCTGAAGGCCGGTTTCATTGCCTCACTGCCGGCGATCTGCGGCTTTATCGGCGGGGTGCTCGGCGGGGTGATTTCCGATTACCTGCTGCGCAAGGGCCATTCCCTGACCTTCGCCCGCAAGGCGCCGATCATTGCCGGTTTGCTGGTGTCCAGCAGCATCGTGGCGTGCAATTACGTGGACATCGAATGGATGGTCGTCGGCTTCATGGCCCTGGCGTTCTTCGGTAAAGGCGTGGGTGCGCTGGGTTGGGCGGTGGTGTCCGACACCTCGCCGAAACAGATCGCCGGTTTGAGTGGCGGCCTGTTCAACATGTTCGGCAACATCGCGTCGATCACCACCCCGATCGTCATCGGTTACATCATCAGCGCCACCGGTTCGTTCAAATGGGCGCTGGTATTTGTGGGTTGCAACGCGTTGGTCGCCGTATTCAGCTACCTGGTGATCGTTGGCCCGATCAAACGCGTGGTGCTCAAAGAGCCGCCAAGCACCGGTCCTGAGCTGACCAAATTATCTGAAGCGCATTCCTGAGGAGCGGCGTCATGCAGTTGATTGAACATTCCGACTCGCCGCGCTACATCCGCCTGCACGAGCGGGACAATGTGGTGATCGTGGTCAACGACCAGGGCGTGCCGGCCGGCACCGAGTTTCCGGATGGCCTGGTGACGGTGGACTTTGTGCCGCAGAGCCATAAGGTCACCCTCGAGGACATTCCCGAGGGCGGTCAGGTAATTCGCTACGGCCAGACCATCGGCTACGCCTTGCAGCCGATCCCACGCGGCAGTTGGGTCAAGGAAGATCAACTGCGCATGCCCACCGCGCCACCGCTGGACAGCCTGCCGCTGTCCACCGATGTGCCGGCGACCCAGGCACCGCTGGAAGGCTTTACGTTCGAGGGTTATCGCAATGCCGATGGCACCGTTGGCACGCGCAATATTCTTGGCATCACCACCACCGTGCAATGCGTCACCGGCGTGCTCGACCATGCGGTCAAGCGCATCAAGGACGAGTTGCTGCCGCTCTATCCGAACGTCGATGACGTGGTCGCGCTGACCCACAGCTACGGCTGCGGCGTGGCGATTACCGCCACCGATGCGTACATCCCGATCCGCACCGTGCGCAACCTCGCGCGCAATCCGAACCTGGGTGGCGAAGCGTTGGTGATCAGCCTGGGTTGCGAGAAATTGCAGGCCGGGCAGGTGATGCATGACAACGACAGCTCGGTGGATCTGAGTGAGCCATGGCTGTATCGCTTGCAGGATTCGAGTCACGGTTTTACCGAGATGATCGAGCAGATCATGGCGTTGGCCGAAACCCGTTTGAAGAAGCTTGATCAACGCCGTCGCGAAACGGTGCCGGCATCCGAGCTGATCCTCGGCATGCAGTGCGGCGGCAGCGATGCGTTCTCCGGGATCACCGCCAACCCGGCGCTGGGCTATGCCTCGGACCTGTTGTTGCGCGCGGGCGCGACGGTGATGTTTTCCGAAGTCACCGAAGTGCGCGATGCGATTTACCTGCTGACTTCCCGGGCCGAAACCAAGGAGGTCGCCGAGGAACTGGTACGGGAAATGGACTGGTACGACCGTTACCTGGCCAAGGGCGAAGCGGATCGCAGCGCCAACACCACGCCGGGGAACAAGAAGGGCGGGTTGTCGAACATTGTCGAGAAGTCGTTGGGCTCGATAGTCAAATCCGGCAGCAGCGCGATCAATGGCGTGCTCGGCCCTGGCGAGCGCTTCAAGCGCAAAGGCCTGATCTTCTGCGCGACCCCGGCCAGTGATTTTGTCTGCGGGACGTTGCAACTGGCGGCGGGGATGAACCTGCACGTGTTCACCACCGGGCGCGGCACGCCGTATGGCTTGGCGATGGCGCCAGTGGTCAAGGTCTCGACCCGCACGGAACTGGCGCAGCGCTGGCCGGACCTGATCGACATCGATGCCGGGCGGATTGCCACCGGGCGCGCTTCGATTGAAGACCTCGGCTGGGAGTTGTTCCACTACTACCTGGACGTGGCCAGCGGCAAGAAGCAGACGTGGGCCGAGCAGCATAAGCTGCATAACGACATCACCTTGTTCAACCCGGCGCCGATCACTTAAGACCGTAACGATCGTTCCCACGCTCCGCGTGGGAATGCAGCCCGGGACGCTCCGCGTCCCAAAGCGCGACGCAGAGCGTCACAAGAGGCATTCCCACGCAGAGCGTGGGAACGATCCGGGTGAAAGTGGCATATCATTCGCCCCTAATGACGCCCACCCCAAGGTCCCCTCCGGCATGCTGGCAATCTTCCTCGAAACCCTGAACATCACCGCGCCGGTGTTTGCCATGCTTTTCCTGGGTGTGCTGCTCAAGCGCATCGACTGGATCAACGACAACTTCATCCACACCGCCTCGGCCCTGGTGTTCAACGTCACCATGCCGGCGTTGCTGTTCCTCGGCATCCTGCATGCCGACCTGCACGCCGCGCTGCAACCGGCGCTGCTGATCTACTTCTCGGTCGCGACCCTGGCGAGTTTCGCCATCGCCTGGGGCTGGTCGATCTGGAAGTGTCCGCGGGAAGACCGCGGCATCTACACCCAGGGCGCGTTTCGCGGCAACAACGGGGTGATCGGCCTGGCGCTGGCGGCGAGCATGTACGGCGACTACGGGATTTCCCTCGGGGCGATTCTCGCGGCGTTGGTGATCCTGTTCTACAACACCCTCTCGACCATCGTGCTGGCGGTGTACAGCCCGGTGATCAAGTCCGATCCGTGGAGCATCTGCAAAAGCGTGTTCAGCAACCCGCTGATCATCAGCGTGTTTGCGGCGGCACCGTTTGCCTATTTCAAAATCGGATTGCCGGGGTGGCTGGAGACGTCCGGCCAGTACCTGGCGCAAACCACCTTGCCATTGGCGTTGATCTGCATTGGCGGCACCTTGTCCCTGGCGGCGTTGCGCAAGAGCGGCAATATGGCGCTGAGTTCAAGCCTGGTGAAGATGATCGGCTTGCCGGTGCTGGCGACCGTGGGCGCGTGGTTGTGGGGTTTTCGCGGGGCGGAACTGGGGATTCTGTTTCTGTACTTCGGCAGCCCGACGGCGGCGGCGAGTTTTGTCATGGCGCGTCAGGCCAACGGCAACCATGAATTGGCGGCGGCGATTATTGTGATCACCACGTTGATGGCGGCGGTGACCACCAATATCGGGATTTTTGTGTTGCAGTGGGGTGGGTGGATTTAATCTTCAAAATTTGCGGTGATTTTGAGGGCCTCTTCGCGGGCAAGCCTCGCTCCTACAGGGGGATCACCGAACCCGTAGGAGCGAGGCTTGCCCGCGAAGGCGATGGACCTGCTTACTCCGGCTTCTGGTAACTGTCGATTACTTCCTGCGCCGCGCGAAACGCATCAATCGCCGCCGGCACACCGGCATACACCGCGCAATGCAGCAACGCCTCGCGAATCTCTTCCACGGTGCAGCCATTGTTCAGCGCGCCACGCACATGACCTTTCAACTCTTGCGGGCACTTCAACGCGGTCAGTGCGGCGAGGGTGATCAGGCTGCGGGTTTTCAGCGGCAGGCCTTCGCGGTTCCAGACGCTGCCCCAGGCGTGTTCGTTGACGAAATCCTGCAACGGCTGGCTGAACTCGGTGGCATTGCCCAGTGCGCGGTCGACGAACGCATCGCCCATCACTTGGCGACGCACTTCAACGCCGGGCTTCTTGTTATCGGTCATGGCACATCCCTCTTGTGGTGTTGGCGGCGCCAGGCGCGCAGTGATGTGAACAGCAAGAACGCCACCAGCGCCGGCAGGACGAAAATCAGCATCAGGTGTTCCAGCTTGCCGGCCAGAGGCATGCCGGTGGTGAACGACACCACGTGCAACCCATACGCCAGGTACAAGCCGAGAAACAGCAGGCCTTCGGCCCGGGTCACCCGATAACCGGAATAGAACACCGGCAGGCACAGCACGGCGACGCCGAGCATCACCGGCAGGTCGAAATCCAGGGCGTTCGGCGAGACCGACAGCGGTGACGGCGCCACCAGGGCGGTAAAGCCCAGGACGCCCAACAGGTTGAACAGGTTGCTGCCGATCACGTTGCCCACGGCGATCTCCCGCTGACCGCGCAAGGCAGCGATCAGCGAGGTGGCCAGTTCCGGCAGCGAGGTGCTGATGGCGACGATGGTCAGGCCAATGACGCGCTCCGACAGCCCGAGGTCGGTGGCCACTGACACGGCGGCGCCCAGCAGCAAATGGCCGGCATACACCAGCATCGCCAGCCCGGCGACGATCATCAGCAGACTGGTGAACCATGGTGCCGGTGTTGTTTCTTGACTGGACGGCGGCCGGGCCGAGTGCCGCGACTGGCGCAGCAGCAAACCGAGGTAAACCACCAGCGCGGCCAGCAGGATGACGCCGTCGGTGCGGGTCAGTTCCTCATTCCAGGCCAATACACAGACCAGCAGGCTGGCGCCGATCATCAGCGGAATATCCAGCCGTACCAGCTGGCGCGAAACCCGCAACGGAATGATCAGCGCCGAGAGGCCGAGGGTGACGAGGATGTTGAAGATGCTGCTGCCGATCACGCTGCCGACGGCGATGTCAGGGTTTTGCGCGAGCATGGCTTGCAGGCTGACCGCCATTTGCGGGGCGCTGCTGCCGAGGGCGACGATGGTCAGGCCGATGATCAGCGGCCGTACATGCAGGCGCGCGGCCAGGCGCACGGCGGCGCGCACCATCAGCTCGGCACCGGCGATCAACAGAACCAGGCCGCCGAGCAGTTCGATCACGCTCAGCAGGGGGATGTCTTCTAATCCGTAAATGGTCGGGGCTCCGTCAATCGTCGAGGGCTTGCACGCGAACCTTCGCGGTGCCGCTGCCGATCATGCCCAGGCGCACGGCCGCAGCATGGGACACGTCGATCATGCGCCCACGGGTGTGCGGGCCGCGATCATTGATGCGCACCACACAGGATTTGTCGTTATTCAGGTTGGTGACCTTCACTCGCGTGCCAAAGGGCAACTGGCGATGGGCGGCGGTCAGGGAATTCTTGTCGAAACGCTCGCCACTGGCGGTGCGTTTGCCTTGGTGTTTGGCCCCGTAATAGGACGCGGTGCCGGTCTTGTCGTAACCGTGTGGGTCGATGATGTCGTTGCTGGCGCAACCGGCCAGCAGGGAGAGCAGGGCGCAGGCGCCCAGTAGACGCTTCATTCAAAAGCTCCCAAGTGATCGTTCCCACGCTCCCGCGTGGGAACGCATCCCGTGACGCTCTGCGTCACATTGCGATGGACGCGGAGCGTCCGGGGCGGCATTCCCACGCAGAGCGTGGGAACGATCCTCGGGCGCAAGACCACGGTTTAGCCTTCGAGCTTGCTTTTCAGCAGTTCGTTGACCTGTTGCGGGTTGGCCTTGCCTTTGGAGGCTTTCATGGCCTGGCCGACGAAGAAGCCGAACATCTTGCCGCGTTTGGCTTCGTCTGCCGCGCGGTATTGCTCGACCTGTTCGGCATTGGCCGCGAGCATCTCGTCCAGCACCGCCGAGATGGCGCCGCTGTCGGTCACTTGCTTCAAACCGCGCTTGTCGATGATCTCGTCCGCGCTGCCTTCGCCGTTGGCCATCGCTTCGAACACCACCTTGGCGATTTTGCCGGAGATGGTGTTGTCGGTGATGCGCAGCAACATGCCGCCCAGTTGCTCGGCCGAGACCGGCGACTGGTCGATGTCCAGGCCCTGTTTGTTCAACAGGCTGCCCAGTTCAACCATCACCCAGTTGGCCGCCAGTTTGGCGTCGCCGCCGATGCTTACGACTTTCTCGAAGTAATCGGCTTGCTCGCGGCTGGTGGCCAGGACGCTGGCGTCATAGACCGACAGGCCGAACTGCGCCTGGAAACGCTCGCGTTTTTGCGGCGGCAATTCCGGCAGGGTGGCGCGCACGTCATTGAGGAACGAGTCCTCGATCACCACCGGCAGCAGGTCCGGATCGGGGAAGTAACGGTAGTCGTTGGCTTCCTCTTTGCTGCGCATCGGACGGGTTTCGTCCTTGTTCGGATCGTACAGGCGCGTTTGCTGGATCACCTTGCCGCCGTCTTCGATCAGCTCGATCTGACGCTGCACTTCGCTGTTGATCGCCTTCTCGATGAAACGGAACGAGTTGACGTTCTTGATCTCGCAGCGGGTGCCGAATTCAACCTGGCCTTTCGGACGGATCGACACGTTGCAGTCGCAACGCAGCGAGCCTTCGGCCATGTTGCCGTCGCAGATGCCCAGGTAACGCACCAGCGCATGGACGGTCTTGACGTAGGCCACGGCTTCCTTGGCACTGCGCATGTCCGGCTCGGAAACGATTTCCAGCAGCGGTGTGCCGGCACGGTTCAGGTCGATGCCGGTGGCGCCGTTGAACTCTTCGTGCAGGCTTTTACCGGCGTCTTCTTCCAGGTGCGCACGGGTCACGCCGACACGTTTGATCGTGCCGTCTTCCATGGCGATGTCCAGGTGGCCCTTGCCGACGATCGGCAATTCCATCTGGCTGATCTGGTAGCCCTTGGGCAGGTCCGGATAGAAATAGTTTTTACGGGCGAACACGTTGTGCTGGCCGATCTCGGCATCGATGGCCAGGCCGAACATCACCGCCATACGCACCGCTTCCTGGTTCAGCACCGGCAGTACGCCGGGCATGCCCAGGTCTACCAGGCTGGCCTGGGTATTCGGCTCGGAGCCGAACGTGGTGGAACTACCGGAAAAGATTTTCGACCGGGTGGTGAGCTGGGTATGAATCTCCAGCCCGATCACGACTTCCCATTGCATGTGTTTCTCCTCAGAAGCCGGTTGGGGTGCGGGTGTGCCAGTCAGTGTTGAGCTGATACTGGTGGGCAACGTTCAACAGGCGACCTTCCTGGAAATACGGGGCGAGCAATTGCACGCCGACCGGCAGACCGTCGACAAAACCGGCCGGCATCGACAAGCCCGGCAGACCCGCGAGGTTGGCGGTGATGGTGTAGACGTCTTCCAGATAGGCAGCGACCGGGTCGCTGTTCTTGGCGCCGAGTTTCCAGGCCGGGTTTGGCGTGGTTGGGCCGAGGATGATGTCGACTTCATTAAAGGCCGCCATGAAATCGTTCTTCACCAGGCGACGGATTTTCTGCGCCTTCAGGTAGTAGGCGTCGTAGTAACCGGCGGACAGCGCGTAGGCACCGACCATGATCCGGCGCTGCACTTCCGCGCCGAAACCTTCGCCACGGGAGCGCTTGTACAAGTCTTCGAGGTTTTTCGGGTCGTCGCAGCGGTAGCCGAAACGCACGCCGTCGAAGCGCGACAGGTTGGAGGACGCTTCCGCCGGGGCGATCACGTAGTACGCAGGAATCGCGTGCTGCATGTTCGGCAGGCTGATTTCCTTGATCACGGCACCGAGTTTTTCCAGCTCTTTAATGCTGGTGTGGATCAGCTCGGCAATGCGCGGGTCGAGACCGGCGCTGAAGTATTCCTTCGGCACGCCGATGCGCAGGCCTTGCAGCGAGGTATTGAGGCTGGCGCTGTAATCCGGCACCGGTTCGTCGATGCTGGTGGAGTCATTGGCATCGAAACCGGCCATGCCTTGCAGCAGGATTGCGCAGTCTTCGGCAGTGCGCGCCAACGGGCCGCCCTGATCGAGGCTGGAGGCGTAAGCGATCATGCCCCAGCGCGAAACGCGACCGTACGTCGGTTTCAGGCCGGTGAGGTTGGTGAACGCCGCCGGTTGGCGAATCGAGCCGCCGGTGTCGGTGGCGGTCGCCGCCGGCAACAGACGAGCGGCCACTGCGGCAGCCGAACCACCGGACGAACCGCCCGGCACGTGTTCCAGGTTCCACGGGTTTTTCACCGCGCCGTAGTAGCTCGACTCGTTGGCCGACCCCATGGCGAATTCGTCCATGTTGGTCTTGCCCAGGGTCACGGCACCGGCAGCCGCCAGTTTGGCGACCACGGTGGCGTCGTACGGGGCTTTAAAGTTGTCGAGCATCTTCGACCCGCAGCTGGTGCGGATGCCCTGGGTGCAGAACAGGTCTTTGTGGGCGATCGGTGCGCCAAGCAGGGCACCGCTTTCACCATTGGCCCGGCGTGCGTCAGCGGCTTTCGCCTGCTGGAGCGCCAGGTCTTCGGTGAGGCTGATGAAACTGTTGAGCTGTGGATCGAGCTGGGCGATGCGCGCCAGCAGGACTTTGGTCAGCTCTTCGGAAGAAAACTTTTTATCGGCGAGTCCGCGGGCGATCTCGGCCAGAGTCATTTGATGCATTGCAGGCTCTTTCCCTTTAGTCGATGACTTTCGGAACCAGGTACAGGCCGTTTTCGACCGCTGGTGCGATGGACTGATAGGCCTCGCGATGATTGGTCTCGGTGACTACGTCTGCACGCAGGCGCTGGCTGGCTTCCAGTGGGTGGGCCAGCGGCTCGATACCATCGGTATTGACCGCCTGCATTTCGTCGACCAGGCCGAGAATGCTGTTCAGGGCCGAAGTGATGTGTGGAAGATCGGCATCATTCAGGCCAAGGCAGGCCAGATGTGCGATTTTTTCCACGTCGGAGCGTTCAAGCGCCATTGCGATTCTCCAGTGGAAAACAGAACGGACGGCGTCCGTGTGTTAGATTGTCGGAACACTACCGCATTTCTACGGTCATAAGGCCGCGATTGTGGGGGTTGGTGCACAGAAAAGCGGCCAATTTAACATATTGGCGCCTTGCCCAAAATCCCTGTCGTTGTTAGAGTTTGCCGCACTTTTTTACCCACGCGTTGCCTAGGGTCCCTTTCCCATGTTCAAGAAACTGCGTGGCATGTTTTCCAGCGATCTTTCCATTGACCTGGGCACTGCCAACACCCTTATTTACGTGCGCGAGCGCGGAATCGTCCTGAATGAGCCCTCCGTTGTGGCTATTCGGACACACGGTAACCAGAAAAGTGTCGTCGCTGTCGGCACCGAAGCCAAGCGTATGCTTGGCCGTACGCCGGGCAACATTGCTGCCATTCGTCCGATGAAAGACGGCGTCATTGCCGACTTCAGCGTTTGCGAAAAGATGCTGCAGTACTTTATCAACAAGGTTCACGAAAACAGCTTCCTGCAGCCTAGCCCTCGTGTGCTGATCTGCGTTCCTTGCAAATCGACCCAGGTTGAGCGTCGTGCCATCCGTGAATCGGCCCTTGGTGCCGGTGCCCGTGAAGTGTTCCTGATCGAAGAGCCGATGGCTGCAGCGATCGGTGCCGGCCTGCCGGTTGAAGAAGCACGCGGTTCGATGGTTGTCGATATCGGTGGCGGTACCACTGAAATCGCGCTGATCTCCCTGAACGGTGTGGTTTACGCCGAATCCGTACGGGTTGGCGGCGACCGCTTCGATGAAGCGATCATCACTTACGTGCGTCGCAACTACGGCAGCCTGATCGGCGAATCCACCGCCGAACGCATCAAGCAGGAAATCGGTACTGCCTACCCGGGCGGCGAAGTTCGTGAAGTCGACGTTCGTGGCCGTAACCTGGCTGAAGGCGTACCACGCGCATTCACCCTGAACTCCAATGAAGTGCTGGAAGCTCTGCAAGAGTCCCTGGCCACCATCGTTCAGGCTGTGAAAAGTGCCCTGGAGCAATCGCCGCCGGAACTGGCGTCCGATATCGCCGAGCGAGGCCTGGTGCTGACCGGTGGTGGCGCCTTGCTGCGTGACCTCGACAAGTTGCTGGCCCAGGAAACCGGTCTGCCGGTGATCGTTGCCGAAGATCCGCTGACCTGCGTTGCTCGTGGCGGTGGCCGTGCCCTGGAAATGATGGATAAACACACCATGGACCTGCTCTCCAGCGAATAAGTCGCCGGATTGCCTCTATGCTGTTGAGCGCGCAGGCAGCACTTTGCAGTGCTGCCTGTTCGCGTTTATCTTCTGTCGTCTGCATCCAGGCCGGTTTGATGCCGTATGAGTAAAGAGAACATTTGCCTGGGAGGAGCGGCTTATTAAACCGCTTTTCTCTAAAGGTCCCTCACTGGGCGTGCGCTTGTTGGTGCTGGTCGTGCTTTCGATCGCGCTGATGGTGGTCGATGCCCGCTTCACACTGCTCAAGCCAGTGCGTAGCCAGATGTCGCTGGTGCTGATGCAGTCTTACTGGATCACCGACCTGCCGCAGCGGCTATGGCAAGGTGTGGCCAGCCAGTTTGGCAGCCGTACCGAACTCGTCGCCGAAAACGAAAAACTCAAGACCGAAAACCTGCTGTTGCAGGGCCGCATGCAAAAGCTTGCCGCCCTCACCGAGCAGAACGTTCGGCTGCGCGAGTTGCTCAATTCCTCCGCGCTGGTCAACGAGAAGGTCGAAGTGGCCGAGTTGATCGGCATGGACCCCAACCCCTTCACCCATCGCATCATCATCAATAAAGGTGAGCGCGACGGTGTGATCCTCGGCCAGCCGGTGCTCGATGCTCGTGGCTTGATGGGCCAGGTGGTGGAGTTGATGCCATACACCTCCCGTGTGCTGTTGTTGACCGACACGACCCACAGCATTCCCGTGCAAGTGAACCGCAACGGTCTGCGCGCGATTGCCAGCGGCACCGGCAACCCGGAACGCCTGGAATTGCGTCATGTGGCCGACACCGCCGACATTAAAGAAGGCGATCTGCTGGTCAGCTCCGGCCTCGGCCAGCGGTTCCCTGCGGGCTACCCGGTGGCGACGGTCAAGGAAGTGATTCACGATTCCGGCCAGCCGTTTGCCATCGTCCGTGCTGTGCCGACCGCGGCCTTGAACCGCAGTCGTTATCTGTTGCTGGTATTCAGCGATGGCCGCACCGCCGAAGAACGCGCCAACGAAGCCGCCCAGGCCCAGGAAGCGCTGGACCAGCACGGCGGCGGCCCGATCATTCCGGCCACTGTGCCGAAACCGATTCCTGCGGTGGTGCCAGCTCCGGCCGTTGCTGCGCCAGCGACCACGCCAGCGGTCACAACGCCTGCTGCAACGACGCCGGCCAGCACCCGTCCGGCCAAGCCTGTCGCCAAGCCGACTGCGCCGAAACCTGCTGCCAAACCGCCTGTCTCTGCACCGGCCACCACTGGGGGACGCGAATAATGCCGGGTGCTACTTCATCGCGAAACGGCTGGATCGTCTGGTTGACCTTCGCCATCGGCCTGCTGCTCAGCGTTTCGCCGCTGCCGCAGTTCATGGAAATCCTGCGTCCCCTGTGGCTGGCTTTGCTGCTGGCGTTCTGGGCGCTGGCCTTGCCGCAAAAGGTCGGCATGGTCACCGCGTTTTGCCTGGGGCTGGCTGAAGACGTGCTCTACGGCACCTTGCTGGGCCAGAATGCATTGATCCTGACGCTCATCACCTTTCTCGTGCTGTCGCTGCAACAACGGCTGCGCATGTTCCCGATGTGGCAGCAGTGCCTGGTGATCCTGGTGATCTTCGGCCTCGCCCAACTGGTCCAATTGTGGCTCAGCGCCTTGACCGGTAACCGTCAGCCAACATTGGCGCTGGTACTTCCGGCACTGGTGAGTGCGCTGCTCTGGCCGTGGATCAGCTTCGGTTTGCGTGGACTGCGTCGGCGTTACAAAATCAATTAATTCGGTCAGGCATTTGCCCGCACCTCGACAAGGGAGATGTCTGGATGAAATTGCTTTACCTCGCCTCAGGCTCGCCGCGTCGGCGTGAACTGCTCACGCAGATCGGCGTGCCGTTCTCCGCCATCAGCGCGGACATCGATGAAACCCCTTTAAGTCACGAAACCCCATCGGCCTATGTCGAGCGCCTGGCGCGCGGCAAGGCCGAGGCCGGGCGGCGCACGGTCGTGTCCGATGCGGCGTTCTGCGTATTGGGCGCGGACACCGCCGTGGTACTGGACGGGAAAATTCTCGGCAAGCCGGTGGACGAAGCCGATGCTTGCGCCATGCTTATGATGTTGGCGGGGCATGAACACGAAGTGCTGACGGCGATTGCCGTGCTCGATGGTGAGCGTTGCGAATCCCGGGTAGTGCGCAGCCTTGTGCGGTTTCGCGACATCAGCCGCGAGGAAGCAGCGGCCTACTGGGCCAGCGGCGAACCCCGGGACAAGGCGGGAGGCTATGGCATTCAAGGACTGGGCGCGGTGTTTGTCGCCGGGCTCGATGGCAGCTATTCGGCGGTGGTCGGATTGCCGTTGTGCGAAACCGCAGAACTCCTCGGCCATTTCGGCATACCCTGTTGGCAAACCCTAAACGCGCGCTAAGCGTCGTACTGACTAGATGCGGCCATTTTCGTGAACATGCCTGAACGAGACCCTGCCATGAGTGAAGAGATTCTGATCAACATCACGCCGATGGAATCGCGCGTGGCGGTGGTCGAAAACGGTGTTCTGCAAGAGGTTCATGTCGAACGCACGCAAAAGCGCGGGATCGTCGGCAACATCTATAAAGGCAAGGTCGTGCGGGTTCTGCCGGGCATGCAGGCGGCCTTCGTCGACATCGGCCTGGACCGCGCCGCCTTCATTCACGCCTCGGAAATCTCCCTGCGCGAAGGCCCGGCGGTAGAAAGCATCAGCAGCCTGGTGCACGAAGGCCAGAGCCTGGTGGTGCAAGTCACCAAGGACCCGATCGGTTCCAAGGGCGCGCGCCTGACCACGCAACTGTCGATCCCGTCGCGCTATCTGGTGTACATGCCGCGCACGGCCCACGTCGGCATTTCCCTGAAGATCGAAGACGAAGCCGAGCGCGAACGCCTCAAGCAAGTGGTCACCGATTGCGTGGCCAAAGAAGGTATCAAGGAAGCCGGCGGTTTCATCCTGCGCACTGCTGCCGAAGGCGCTGGCGCCGATGAAATCCTCATGGACATCCGCTACCTGCGCCGGCTGTGGGACCAGATCAACGCCCAGATCAAAACCATCGGCGCCCCGAGCGTGATCTACGAAGACCTCGGCCTGGCGCTGCGCACCTTGCGTGACCTGGTGAGCCCGAAGATCGAAAAGATCCGGATCGACTCCCGGGAAACCTTCCAGAAAACCACACAATTCGTCGCCGAACTGATGCCCGAGATTGCTGACCGGCTCGAGCATTATCCGGGCGAGCGGCCGATTTTCGATTTGTACGGCGTCGAAGACGAAATCCAGAAAGCCCTGGAACGCAAAGTGCCGCTCAAGTCCGGCGGCTATCTGGTGGTCGACCCGGCGGAAGCCATGAGCACCATCGACGTCAACACCGGGGCGTTCGTCGGCCATCGCAATCTCGAAGAAACCATCTTCAAGACCAACCTCGAAGCGGCCACCGCCATCGCTCGCCAACTGCGCCTGCGCAACCTCGGCGGGATCATCATCATCGACTTCATCGACATGGAAGATGAAGAGCACCAGCGCCAGGTGCTGCGCACGCTCGAGAAGCAACTGGAGCGCGATCACGCCAAGACCAACATCATCGGCATCACCGAGTTGGGCCTGGTGCAGATGACCCGCAAGCGCACCCGCGAAAGCCTCGAACAGGTGTTGTGCGAACCGTGCAGCAGTTGCCAGGGCCGCGGCAAACTGAAGACACCGGAAACGGTCTGCTACGAAATTTTCCGCGAAATCCTGCGCGAAGCCCGCGCCTATCAGGCCGAAGGCTATCGTGTATTGGCGAATCAAAAAGTGGTGGATCGCTTGCTCGATGAAGAGTCGGGCAACGTCGCCGAGCTGGAAGGGTTTATCGGCCGCACCATTCGGTTCCAGGTCGAAACCATGTATTCCCAGGAACAATACGACGTGGTGCTGCTCTGAATCTCCAGGTTTCACCGCGACTAGAACGGCTGGCCTCAGCTTTTTGCAGTATTTTTGCCATGGGAGCCACCTGACATGGACCGTCTGACACGCATTTTGGCCGCACTGACCCGCTGGGGACTGGGCCTGTGTGCGTTGGCTCTGGTGCTGATGGCGTTGTACGTCAGCCTCGGCCGGGAGCTGGCGCCGCTGGTGGCCGAATACCGCACCGACATCGAGAGCAAAGGCACTGATGCGCTGGGCATGCCGCTGCAAATCGGCAAGCTGGAAGGCAGCTGGAGCGGTTTTGCGCCGATCCTGCTGGCGCATGACGTAATGGTCGGCGCGGGCACCAATGCCCTGCGCCTGGATAACGTGCGTGCGGTTCCGGATCTCTGGGCCAGCCTGTTGGCTCGCGAAGTGCGCATTGCACATCTGGAACTCAATGGCCTGAAGGTCAGCCTCAAGGAAGGCGCGGACGGCCAGTGGGCGCTGGAAGGTTTGCCGGTGCAGCAAGACCAGCCGATGGATCCTGCACAGTTGCTCAATCGCATGCAGATGGTCGAACAGCTGTCGGTGCTCGACAGCCAGATCACCTTGCAGCCGCTGGACCATGCGCCGCTGACCTTGACTTACGTCGGCTTGAATCTGCAAACCGGTGCCTCCCGCCAGCGACTCGACGCGCGCCTGACCCTGCCCGATGGCCAGCCTGTGGCCATGAGCCTGCGCACCCGTGTGCGCGCCAATGCATGGAAGGATGGCGAGGCGCAGGCTTACCTGAGCCTGCCGCAAAGCGACTGGTCGAAATGGTTGCCCGGGCGCCTGACCCGGCAGTGGAATTTCTCCGAGATCAAGGCGGGCGGCGAGCTCTGGCTGAGCTGGGGGAAAGGCGCTGTGCAAAGCGCAGCAATTCGCCTCAATGCCCCGCAATTGAAGGGCGCCTACGCCGAGCGCAAGCCAATCCAGATCAACAATTTTGCCCTCAACGGCTACTTCCAGCGCAGTGACGAAGGCGCCTTGGTGACCCTTGATTCCTTGTCGATGAACTTTGGCGACACGCGCTGGGAAACTCATCTGCAACTCAAGCAAAGCGTTGCCACGGACAAGACCGATGAGCTCTGGCACCTGCAAGCCGACCGTCTCGACCTGACCCCGCTGACGCCGCTGCTCAATGCGCTGGGGCCGTTGCCGGAAGGCGTGGCCACCGCCGTCGAGAAGCTCAAGGTCACCGGTGCCCTGCGTAACGTATTGATGGATTTTCGGCCCAACGCCACCGACGACAGCAAATTCGGTTTCGCCGCCAACCTGGAGCGTGTCGGCTTCGATGCCTATCACGGCGCACCGGCGGCGCGAAATGTCAGCGGCAGCATCAGCGGTGACCTCGGTCACGGCGAGCTGCGCATGGACAGCAAGGATTTTTCCCTGCACCTGGACCCGATTTTCGCCAAGCCATGGCAATACATCCAGGCCAATGCCCGGCTGACCTGGAAACTCGATAAAGACGGCTTCACCCTCGTCGCGCCGTACCTGAAAGTGCTGGGCGAAGAGGGCAAGATTGCCGGTGACTTCCTGATCCGCCTGCATTTCGACCGCACCCAGGAAGACTACATGGACCTGCGGGTCGGCCTGGTGGACGGCGACGGCAAATACACCGCCAAGTACCTGCCAACGGTGCTCAGCCCGGCGCTGGACGAATGGCTGCGCACGGCGATCCTCAAAGGCGCGGTGGACGAAGGTTTCTTCCAGTACCAGGGTTCGCTGAACCATGGCGCCGCCGATACCGCCCGCAGCATCAGCCTGTTTTTCAAGGTGCATGACGCCGAACTGGCGTTCCAGCCGGGCTGGCCGCATGTCAGCAAGGTCAGTGGCGACGTGTTCATCGAAGACAGCGGCGTGCGGATTCTGGCCAGCAAGGGGCAGTTGCTCGACACCCAGGTCAGCGATATTTACGTCAATATCCCCCATGTGCCGGCCGGGCAAAACGTCCACCTGTTCCTCGACGGCGGGTTTGCCGGCGGCTTGGGCGATGGCCTGAAGATTCTCCAGCAAGCCCCGATCGGTACCGCCGACACCTTCGCCGGTTGGGAAGGCGAGGGCGACCTGCAGGGCAAGCTCAAACTGGATATCCCGTTGGCCAAGGGCGAACTGCCGAAAATCCTGGTCGATTTCAAGACCGCCAAGGCACGGCTGAAACTGGCCGAGCCGACCCTGGAACTGACGCAGCTCAAGGGCGATTTCCGTTTCGACAGCACCAAGGGCTTGAGCGGACAGAACATCACCGCACGGGCGTTCGACAAACCGGTGAGCGCGCAGATATTTGCCGATGGCAGCCCGGGCAAGCTCAACACCCGGGTCGCGGCGTCCGGCCAGGTCGAGGTGAAGAAACTCACCGACTGGCTGAACGTGACCCAGCCGTTGCCCGTGTCCGGTGTCGTTCCTTACCAGTTGCAACTGAGCCTCAATGGCGCCGACAGCCAACTGGTCGTCAGTTCCAATCTCAAAGGCGTCGCCATCGATTTGCCGGCGCCGTTCGGCATGGCCGCCGATGTGGGCCGTGACACGGTGTTCCGCATGTCCCTGCAAGGGCCGGAGCGGCGTTACGGTGTCACTTATGGCGACCTGGCGAATTTCACCTTTGCGGCACCGCCCGGTAATTTTGCCGACGGTCGCGGAGAATTGTTCCTCGGCAACGGCACCGCCGTGTTGCCGAACGCCAAGGGTCTGCGCATCAGCGGCGTGCTGTCGGAGCTGGATGTCGGTCCGTGGAAGGAGCTGGCGGACAAGTACGCCGGCCAGGACCCGGGCGGCAGCGCCAAGCAGTTGCTCAGCGGCGCGGACTTCAAGGTCGGCAAGCTCAGTGGCATCGGGCCGACGCTCGATCAGGTGTCGGTGCAGTTGAACCGCAAACCGTCGGCCTGGGCCTTGCAGCTCGACAGTCAGCAGGCCAGGGGCAGCGCGACGATCCCCGATGCGAAAGCCGCGCCGATAGCGATCAATCTGCAATACGTGCGGTTGCCGGCGCCGGATCCGACCGTGCTGGCCGACGAAAACTCGCCGGACCCGTTGGTCGGCGTGGATCCGACCAAGATCCCGGCGCTGGATATCACCATCAATCAGCTGTTCCAGGGCAATGACCTGGTCGGCGCCTGGTCGCTGAAAGTCCGCCCGACCGCCAAGGGCATCGCCCTCAATACGCTGGACATGGGCCTCAAGGGCATCCTGTTGCAAGGCAGCGGTGGTTGGGAAGGCACGCCGGGCGCGACTAACAGTTGGTACAAGGGCCGGATCAGCGGCAAGAACCTGGCCGATGTGCTCAAGGGCTGGGGCTTTGCGCCGAGCGTCACCAGTGAAGAGTTTCATATGGATGTCGACGGTCGCTGGCCCGGCTCGCCGGCGTGGCTGGCCACCAAGCGTTTCTCCGGCAGCCTCGATGCTTCGCTGAATAAAGGCCAGTTTGTCGAAGTCGAGGGCAGCGCCCAGGCGTTGCGGGTGTTTGGCCTGCTCAACTTCAACTCCATCGGCCGTCGCCTGCGCCTGGACTTCTCCGACCTGTTCGGCAAAGGCTTGAGCTACGACCGGGTCAAAGGCCTGCTGGTGGCCAGCAACGGCGTTTACGTAACCCGCGAGCCGATCCTGTTGACCGGCCCGTCGAGCAATCTGGAGCTCAACGGCACCCTCGATTTGGTCGGCGATCAGGTCGATGCCAAGTTGCTGGTGACTTTGCCTCTGACCAACAACCTGCCGATTGCCGCGTTGATTGTCGGCGCACCCGCCATTGGTGGTGCGCTGTTCCTGATCGACAAACTGATTGGCGACCGTGTGGCGCGTTTCGCCAGCGTCAAGTACACCGTCAAGGGGCCATGGAAAGAGCCGAAGATCACCCTGGACAAGCCTTTTTGAGTTCTTTTTTGAAAAAGCACACACCAGGGCTATGGAGTAGCATGGTCCGTCTGCCCTTGTAAAAAGCGAAGAAGGAGCGCGGCATGTCTGTAGCGGTGATTCAAATGGTCAGCCAGAACGATGTGCTGGCCAATCTGGCCCAGGCCAGGCGCCTGCTTGAACAAGCGGCAAACGCTGGCGCACGGCTGGCGGTGCTGCCGGAAAACTTCGCCGCCATGGGCCGACGCGACATTGCCGATATCGGCCGCGCCGAAGCCATGGGCGACGGCCCGATCCTGCCGTGGTTGAAACAGACCGCCCGCGCCCTCAAGTTATGGATAGTCGCCGGCACGTTGCCGTTGCCGCCGGTGGATCAGCCGACGGCGAAGGTGCATGCCTGCTCGCTGCTGGTGGATGACCAGGGCGAAACCGTTGCACGGTATGACAAGCTGCACCTGTTCGACGTCGATGTGGCGGACAATCGCGGGCGTTACCGTGAATCCGATGACTATGCTTATGGCAGTGGCGTTGTGGTGGCGGACACGCCCGTCGGTCGAGTCGGCCTGACGGTGTGTTATGACCTGCGCTTCCCGGAGTTGTACAGCGAATTGCGTGCTGCCGGTGCGGAGCTGATTACCGCACCATCGGCCTTTACCGCCGTGACCGGTGCGGCCCATTGGGATGTGCTGATCCGCGCACGGGCCATCGAGACCCAGTGTTATGTGCTCGCGGCCGCCCAGGGTGGCACCCATCCGGGGCCGCGAGAGACGTATGGGCATGCTGCCATCGTCGACCCGTGGGGTCGCGTGCTGGCGCAACAGGATCAAGGCGAGGCCGTGTTGCTGGCCGAACGCGATAGCAGCGAACAGGCGTCCATCAGGGCGCGGATGCCGGTGTCCAGTCACCGGCGCTTTTTCTCGCAGGGCGCCCAGCGACCTGCCTCAGAACGTGAATTTAAGGCGTAAAGCATATGAGCGAGTTGTTGTCCTCAGTCAGTGACCACCTGTTAGCGCCCGGCGGCGTGACGATCGAGAGTCTGCAAAGTGTGCTCGGCGATCTGGCCGGCCCGGGCATCGATGCTGCCGATCTGTATTTCCAGGGCCAGATTTCCGAGTCCTGGGCGCTGGAAGACGGGATCGTCAAGGAAGGCAGCTTCAACCTCGACCAGGGCGTCGGCGTGCGCGCGCAATCGGGTGAGAAGACCGGTTTTGCCTACAGCAATGCCATCACCCTCGAAGCGTTGGGCGCGGCGGCTCGTGCGGCCCGTTCGATCTCCCGCGCCGGGCAGAACGGCACCGTGCAAGCGTTCACCACCCAGGATGTCGCCCAGTTGTACGGGCCGGACAACCCGTTGGAAGTGATGACCCGCGCCGAGAAAGTCGAATTGCTCAAGCGTATCGACGTCGCGACTCGCGCCCTCGATCCACGTATCCAGCAAGTCACCGTGAGCATGGCCGGGGTTTGGGAGCGCATTCTCGTCGCGTCCACCGACGGCAGCCTGGCGGCGGATGTGCGGCCGCTGGTGCGCTTCAACGTCAGCGTGATCGTCGAGCAGAACGGGCGCCGCGAACGCGGCGGCCATGGCGGCGGCGGTCGTACCGATTACCGTTATTTCCTCAGCGATGACCGCGCGATGGGCTATGCCCGTGAAGCGTTGCGTCAGGCGTTGGTGAACCTGGAGGCGATTCCGGCGCCGGCCGGCACATTGCCGGTGGTGTTGGGTTCGGGCTGGTCCGGCGTGCTGCTGCACGAAGCGGTCGGTCATGGCCTGGAGGGCGACTTCAACCGTAAAGGCAGTTCGGCCTACAGCGGGCGTATGGGCGAGATGGTTGCCTCCAAACTGTGCACCATCGTCGATGACGGCACGATCGCCGGTCGCCGGGGCTCGTTGAGCGTCGACGACGAAGGCACCCCGACCGAGTGCACCACGCTGATCGAAAACGGCGTGCTCAAAGGCTATATGCAGGACAAGCTCAACGCGCGCCTGATGGGCGTGGCCCGTACCGGTAACGGTCGTCGCGAATCCTACGCGCACTTGCCGATGCCGCGGATGACCAACACCTACATGCTGGCCGGCCAAAGCGACCCGGAAGAAATCATCGCCTCGGTGAAGCGCGGCATCTACTGCGCCAACCTCGGCGGCGGTCAGGTGGACATCACCAGTGGCAAGTTCGTGTTCTCCACCAGCGAGGCGTACCTGATCGAAGACGGCAAGATTACTGCCCCGGTCAAAGGCGCGACGTTGATCGGCAACGGCCCGGAAGCCATGAGCAAGGTGTCGATGGTCGGTAACGACCTGGCGCTGGACAGTGGTGTGGGGACGTGCGGGAAGGATGGGCAGTCGGTGCCGGTGGGTGTCGGCCAGCCAACGCTGAAAATCGATGCGATCACTGTGGGTGGCACAGGATCCTGATGGATGGAGCTTCGGGTGAACCGCGTGGCGGCTCACCCGATTTGAGATTTAACGCAGACCGCGTTGAGTCTCGTCCAGCTCACGGATGTACTTGAAGACTTTACGGCTCGATGCCGGTGGCTTGTTGGTCGCCAGTTCGTGCTGGGCCTGACGGATCAGGGAGCGCAACTGTTGACGATCAGCCTCCGGGTAGTCGAGCACGAACTTCTCCAGGACTGCATCGTCGCCCGCGATCAAGCGATCGCGCCAGCGTTCCAGGCCGTGGAAACGTTCGTTGTACTGCCGGGTGGAGGCATCGAGTTGATCGAGCAGCTTGAAAATGGCGTCAGTGTCCTGATCGCGCATCAGTTTGCCGATGAACATCAGGTGCCGTTTACGCGCGATATTCGCGGTGTGCTTGGGCGCATCGGCCAGGGCCCGGCGCATAGCGTCGGTCAACGGCAGTTTTGCCAGCAAGTCAGGCTTGAGCGTTGTAAGGCGTTCGCCGAGGTCAACCAGAGCATGCAGCTCGCGTTTAACCTGGGATTTGCTTTTTTCTCCCGTATCGAGGGAGTCGTCGTAAGAATCAACCATGGTGGCCGTCCGCAAAGAAACGCCGCCATGATAACCAGTCGGGGGCCGCTTGTCCGGCCCGGTCGCTCGAAGGCCCCAGCCGAAAGCAGAATTTGAGTGGAGAACAGCATGAGTGCAGTTGAAAGCGTCGGCCCACAAGCGTTGCCGGCACTGCAAGAGCAAGTCGAGCAGATCATCGCTGAAGCCAAGCGCCAGGGTGCCAGCGCCTGTGAAGTCGCGGTGTCGCTGGAGCAGGGCCTGTCCACTTCGGTGCGTCAGCGGGAAGTCGAAACCGTCGAATTCAATCGCGATCAGGGTTTTGGCATCACCTTGTACGTCGGCCAGCGCAAAGGCTCGGCCAGCACCTCGGCCAGCGGTCCGGAGGCGATTCGCGAAACCGTCGCTGCCGCACTGGCCATTGCCAAACACACCTCGGAAGACGAAGCCTCCGGCTTGGCTGATGCCGCGCTGATGGCCAAGGATCTGCGGGATTTCGACCTGTTCCACGAGTGGGACATCACCCCCGAGCAAGCCATCGAGATGGCCCTGAGCTGTGAAGCGGCGGCGTTTGCCACCGACAGCCGGATCAAGAACGCCGACGGCACCACCCTCAGCACGCATCAGGGCTGCCGCGTCTACGGCAACAGCCACGGCTTTATCGGTGGCTACGCATCGACTCGTCACAGCCTGAGTTGCGTGATGATCGCCGAGGCCGAAGGCCAGATGCAGCGCGATTACTGGTACGACGTGAACCGTCAAGGCAACTTGCTGGCTGACCCGGTGAGCATCGGCCAGCGTGCCGCGCAACGGGCAGCGAGCCGTCTGGGCGCCCGCCCGGTGCCGACCTGCGAAGTGCCGGTGCTGTTTTCGGCGGAGTTGGCCGGTGGTTTGTTCGGCAGCTTCCTGTCGGCGGTGTCCGGCGGCAGCCTGTATCGCAAATCGTCGTTCCTCGAAGGCACCCTGGGGCAGAAGCTGTTCCCGGAATGGCTGACCCTGGATGAGCGTCCGCATTTGATGCAAGCGATGGGCAGCTCGGCGTTCGATGGCGATGGTCTGGCGACCTATGCCAAACCGTTCGTCGAAAATGGCGTTTTGGTGTCGTACATCCTCGGCACCTATTCCGGTCGTAAACTGGGCATGCCAAGCACCGCCAACGCCGGCGGCGTGCACAACCTGTTCGTCACCCATGGCGACGAAGACCAGGCCGCGCTGTTGCGTCGCATGGGCCGTGGCTTGCTGGTCACCGAATTGATGGGCCAGGGCTTGAACATGGTCACCGGTGACTATTCCCGTGGTGCGGCGGGTTTCTGGGTCGAGAACGGCGAAATCCAGTTCGCGGTCCAGGAAGTGACTATCGCCGGCAACATGCGCGACATGTTCAAGCAGATTGTGGCGGTGGGGAATGACCTGGAACTGCGCAGCAACATTCGCACCGGTTCGGTGTTGATCGAGCGGATGACGGTGGCGGGCAGCTGACCCGAACCCGTTACACAAAAGGCGCGCCATCCATTGGATGGCGCGCCTTTTTTTGTGCCTCACACGCCGAACTGTAGGAGCAAGCTTTGCTCCCACAGAGACGGTGACAAACAATAGCGGGGTTGTTTTGGTTCTCATTATCATCTAATAATAAATCTCATTACCGAATGAGCCCGGATTATGAGTTCTGCCTTGCACGAGCAGCCTTACCTCGAAAGCTGGCGCTGGATGAGTCGCCAGATTCGTTGCGCGATGGATCCCGACGAACCGCGCCTGATCGAACATTACCTGGCCGAAGGCCGGTATCTGGCCTGTTGCACGGCCACCTCACCCTGGACCATCTCTGAAACCTCCTTCCGTTTGTTGCTCGACACCGCCGCCGATGTCGCGCTGCCGTGGCACTGGCGCACCTTGTGTCTCGACCAGGCCTGGCGCCCATTGCGCGAGCTGGAACGCCTCTCTTTGTGCAAATGCCGCCTAAAGCGCTGGCAGAGCTACACCTGGCAACTGGCGACCTGCGAGTTGCAGCCCTCGATTCCCCTCATAGAACTGGTGCAAGGATTTCCCGATGAGTAACACTCGTATCGAACGCGACAGCATGGGCGAGCTGCAAGTCCCGGAGGCTGCCCTCTACGGCGCGCAAACCCAACGTGCAGTGGATAACTTCCCGATCAGCGGCAAACCGATGCCGGTGCAGTTCGTCCGCGCGTTGATCCTGGCCAAGGCTGCTGCCGCCCGGGCCAACGTCGAGCTCAAGCAGATCAGCGAATCCCAGGGCAAAGCCATCGTCGATGCCGCTCAAGGCCTGATCGAAGGCGATTTCATGCAGCACTTTCCGGTGGATATCTTCCAGACCGGTTCCGGCACCAGCTCCAACATGAACGCCAATGAAGTGATCGCCACCCTGGCCAGTCGATTGCTGGGTGAGCCAGTAAACCCCAACGATCACGTCAACTGCGGCCAGAGCAGCAACGACATCATCCCGACCACCATTCACGTCAGTGCCGCACTGGCCTTGCATGAGCAACTGCTGCCGGCGCTGGTGCATCTGGTGCAAGTGATCGAACACAAGGCCGAGCAGGTTCATCACCACGTCAAAACCGGGCGCACGCACCTGATGGATGCGATGCCGGTGCGCATGAGCCAGGTGCTCAACGGCTGGGCGCAACAGCTCAAGGCCAACATCGGCCACCTGCAAGACTTGCTACCGAGTCTGCAATCCCTGGCGCAGGGCGGCACGGCAGTGGGCACCGGAATCAACGCACATCCGCAGTTCGCGGCGCGTTTCAGCCAGCAATTGAGCAAATTGACCCAGGTGCAATTCCAGCCGGGCAAGGACCTGTTTGCGCTGATCGGCTCCCAGGACACGGCAGTCGCCGTGTCTGGCCAGCTCAAGGCCACCGCGGTGTCGCTGATGAAAATTGCCAACGACCTGCGCTGGATGAACTCCGGGCCATTGGCCGGCCTCGGCGAAATCGAACTCGAAGCCTTGCAGCCGGGCTCCTCGATCATGCCGGGCAAGGTCAACCCGGTGATCCCGGAAGCCACGGCGATGGTTGCCGCTCAAGTGATCGGCAATGACACGGTGATCACCATCGCCGGCCAGTCGGGCAACTTCGAATTGAACGTGATGCTGCCGATCATCGCCCAGAACCTGCTGAGCAGCATCGAATTGCTGGCCAACTCCAGCCGTCTGCTGGGCGACAAGGCCATCGCCAGCTTCAAGGTCAACGAGGCCCGGCTCAAGGAAGCGCTGTCGCGCAACCCGATTCTGGTCACGGCACTCAACCCGATAATCGGTTACCAAAAAGCCGCGGAGATCGCCAAGAAGGCGTATCAGCAGGGCCGTCCGGTGATTGATGTCGCCCTGGAACACACCGACCTGTCGCGTAGCCAACTGGAAGAGTTGCTCAATCCAGAAAAGCTCACTGCCGGCGGCGTGTAATCACCGCTACCGCTTTGGAGGCTCACCATGGAGCACTGGAAACGCACAATCGAAAGGGCCAATCGCCATTTCATGCTGGGCGAGTTCGTCGATGCCCGCGAGGCTTACTTGCAGGCTCTGGCGCTGGCCCAGGTGTTGTTCGAGCGCTGGGCGGATGCCGACGAAGCGGTGGCCGCTTGCGTGATTTCCCACCACAACCTCGCGGACCTGCATTTGCGCCTGAACCAGCCGGAGGAGAGCGCCGAGTACCTGTGCGCCATCCACCAACGCTTGTTGCAGACCATGCAGGACCCGCGCCTGACCCCGGCCCTGCGCGAAGCCGCGCTACGCCAGAGCAGCAAAACTTACGTCGAGCTGCTGAATTTCATCAGTGAACACGGCGAATACCCGCGCACCCATCGTTTGCTGCACATGGATGCTGCGTCGCCGCGGCACCCGTCTGCCCCTCTTCAATATGGAGTCCATTGAAATGGCTTTTACCTTGCCTGCCTTGCCGTACGCCTACGACGCCCTGGAACCGCACATTGATGCGCAAACCATGGAAATCCACTACACCAAGCACCACCAGACCTATATCAACAACCTCAACGCGGCCGTTGAAGGCACCGAGTTTGCCGAATGGTCGGTGGAAAAACTGGTGGCCAGCGTCCAGCAACTCCCGGAAAAACTGCGCGCCGCGGTGATCAATCAGGGCGGCGGTCACGCCAACCATTCGCTGTTCTGGGAGGTCATGGCGCCTAACGCGGGCGGCAAGCCTGATGGCACGCTGGCCAAGGCTATCGATGAACAACTGGGCGGTCTCGACAGCTTCAAGGAAGCCTTTACCAAAGCCGCGCTGACTCGCTTCGGCAGTGGCTGGGCGTGGTTGAGCGTGACGCCGCAAAAGACCCTGATCGTGGAAAGCAGCGGCAACCAGGACAGCCCGTTGATGAACGGCAACACGCCGATCCTTGGCCTCGACGTCTGGGAACACGCCTATTACCTGCGTTATCAGAACCGTCGCCCGGAATACATCAACGCGTTCTACAACGTGATCAATTGGCCCGAAGTCGCGGCGCGCTATCAGGCTGCGCTGGTTTAAGTCTTCTATAAAAACAATCCAAGGCTGACTATGGGCACTGAAACACTGGCGATCGGTAGCGGACGAATGTTTCGTTACGCGTTGGGATCGCTGTTACTGCTGGCGGGTATGACGTTGTTGGTCGCCCAGGGATTGGCGTGGCTGGACCTTGAGCCGAAGTTGCTGCGCGCCCTGCAAGGTGGCGCGATTTGCGCCTTGGGCACCGCGCTCGGGGCAGTGCCGGTCCTGGTGATTCGGCGCATGCCCCAGGCGCTCAGCGATACCCTGCTGGGTTTCGGTGCCGGTGTGATGCTTGCAGCGACGGCGTTTTCGCTGATCGTCCCGGGCATCTCTGCGGCCGAAAGCCTGGGGCTGACGCCTTGGGCGGCCAGCGGTTTGATCAGTTTCGGCATCATGCTCGGCGCGTTCGGGTTGTTCCTGGTGGATCGCAAGGTCTCCGGGGCCAGCCCGGAAATGCTCGTCGGCACCTTGGAACGCCCGGTGATTCCGCCGCGGATCTGGTTGTTCGTGTTCGCCATCATTGCCCACAACATTCCCGAAGGCATGGCGGTCGGCGTTTCGGCCGGCGGCGGCATGCCCGACGCCGATAGCCTGGCCATGGGCATCGCCTTGCAGGATGTGCCCGAGGGACTGGTGATTGCGTTGGTGTTGGCCGGGGCAGGGATGTCGCGGGTCAAGGCGTTCCTGATCGGCGCGGCATCGGGGCTGGTGGAGCCGGTCTTCGCGCTGTTGTGTGCGTGGCTGGTGAGCCTGGCGGAATTGCTGCTGCCGTTGGGACTGGCGCTGGCGGCCGGGGCGATGCTGCTGGTGGTGACCCATGAAGTCATCCCGGAGTCGCGGCGCAATGGTCACGACAAGCTGGCCAGCCTGGGATTGTTGATGGGGTTTTGTTTGATGATGGTGATGGATACAGCGTTGGCCTAGCAGGGACGTACGGCCTTGTAGCAGCTGGCGAAGCCAGCGTTCGGCTGCAAAGCAGTCGTAAAATCAGATACTGCGGTCCTTCAGGCAAACCTTGTATGCCGGATTTACGACTGCTTCGCAGCCGAACGCAGGCTTCGCCAGCTGCTACACGGGGCTGTGGTTATCCGCCTTCGCCGAAGTAGTCGTTGATCAGCGCCACCAATGCCTGGAGCGCCTCTTCAGCCTGTTCGCCTTCAGTGCTCAGGTGGATCATGGTGCCCTTGCCAGCCGCCAACATCATCATGGCCATGATGCTTTTACCGTCGACTGTGGATTCCGGCGTGCGCCCGACCCGGATCGAACAGTCCTTGAACTCACCAGCAACACCGACGAATTTTGCAGAAGCACGGGCATGCAGGCCCAGTTTGTTGATGATTTCAATTTCCAGAGCAGGCATCGCGTTGTGAATCCTTTAGCTGAGGTCGCGGTGGCGGACCTGGACGTTCTTCAGGGATTGTTGCAGGGCCTGGCCCAGACGTTCGGTCAGGTAGACGGAGCGGTGATGCCCGCCGGTACAGCCAATGGCAATGGTGACGTAGGCGCGGTTACTGGCAGCAAAACGCGGCAGCCACTTGAACAGGTAATTGTAAATATCCTGGAACATCTCTTCGACATCCGGCTGTGCGGCCAGGTAATCGGCCACCGGTTGATCGAGCCCGGACTGTGCCCGCAGCTCCGGCTTCCAGTAGGGATTGGGCAGGCAGCGCACGTCGAACACCACATCGGCATCCACCGGCATGCCACGCTTGAACCCGAACGACTCCACCAGGAACGCAGTGCCGGGTTCCGGCTGGTTCAACAGGCGCAGCTTGAGGGTGTCACGCAGCTGGTACAGGTTCAGGTTGGTGGTATTGATCTTGAGGTCGGCGAGGTCCGCAATCGGCCCCAGCAGCTGGGTTTCGTCGTCGATCGCCTCGGCCAGTGAACGGTTGGCGTTGCTCAGCGGGTGGCGGCGACGGGTTTCCGAGAAACGCTTGAGCAGGGTTTCCTCATCGGCATCCAGATAGAGCACGTCGCACTGGATATGCCGGCTACGCACTTCTTCAAGCAGTTCGGGAAAGCGCGACAGGTGGCTGGGCAGGTTGCGGGCGTCGATAGACACCGCGACCAGCGGCTGTGCCAGCTCGGTATGAATCAGGGCGCGCTCGGCCAGCTCCGGCAACAGGCCGGCGGGCAGGTTATCGATGCAGTAGTAGCCATTGTCCTCAAGGACATTGAGCGCGGTACTTTTACCTGAGCCGGAGCGGCCACTGACGATGATCAAGCGCATGATTAATGACCGTTTTGCTCGCTCAGGACAACCTGATACAAGGCTTCGTTGCTCGGGGCACTGCGCAGTTTCTCGCGTACTTCCTTGCGGTCAAGCATGCTGGCGATCTGGCGCAGCAACTCCAGGTGCGCATCGGTGGCGGCTTCCGGGACCAGCAGTACAAACAGCAGGTCCACCGGGGCGCCGTCGATGGCGTCGAAATCGATAGGTGCGTCAAGGTGCATCAGGGCGCTGATAGGCGAAATACAGCCCTTCAAGCGACAGTGAGGGATAGCGATGCCGTTGCCAAAACCGGTGGAACCGAGTTTTTCACGGGCAACCAGACTCTCGAAGACATCCTGCATGGCCAGATCCGGCACTTCGCGGTGGATTAGGTTGGCAATTTGCTCGAGGGCTTTCTTTTTACTGCCGCCCGGCACGTTCACGAGGGAACGGCCGGGGGTCAGGATGTTTTCAAGTCGGATCATGAGTGGGGAGTGTTAACGACCGGTTGCGCCCTGGAGGAGGCTCTGGGTCTTTTCCTTATGCTTTTTGAGTTGTTTATCCAGCTTGTCGGTCAATGCGTCGATCGCCGCATACATATCGGTATGTTCCGCGTTGGCGACCACTTCATTGCCGGGAATATGCAGGGTGGCTTCGATTTTCTGCTTCAGCTTCTCGACCGTCATCGTCACCTGTACGTTGGTGATCTTGTCGAAATGCCGCTCTAATCGTTCGAGTTTTTCGCCGATGTAGGCGCGCAGGGGTTCGGTCACTTCCAGTTGGTGTCCACTGATGTTGACTTGCATACAGCTTCTCCTTCGTTGCCAGTGCATAAAGCGGCAGGCAGAAATGCCTGCCACTGGAACGCTGTGCCGTGGCTTACATCAACCGCTTGCGTTCGCTCGAAGGCGCGATCCCCAGGGATTCGCGGTACTTGGCGACGGTGCGGCGAGCCACCTGAATGCCTTGTGCCTCCAGTAAACCAGCGATCTTGCTGTCACTCAACGGCTTTTTCTGATTTTCCGCGGCAACCAGTTTTTTGATGATCGCGCGGATCGCTGTGGACGAGCATTCGCCGCCTTCGGAGGTGCTGACATGGCTGGAGAAAAAGTATTTCAGCTCATATATGCCCCGTGGGGTATGCATGAACTTTTGGGTAGTCACCCTTGAAATCGTCGACTCGTGCATGCCAACCGCTTCGGCGATGTCATGCAGGACCAGCGGTTTCATGGCTTCGTCGCCGTACTCCAGGAAGCCGCGCTGGTGCTCGACGATCTGGGTAGCGACTTTCATCAGGGTTTCGTTACGGCTTTGCAGGCTTTTGATGAACCAGCGAGCTTCCTGCAACTGATTGCGCATGAAGGTGTTATCGGCGCTGGTGTCGGCGCGGCGCACGAAACCGGCGTACTGGGCATTGACCCGCAGGCGTGGCACCGACTCCTGGTTCAACTCCACCAGCCAGCGCTCGTTGTCCTTGCGCACGATCACGTCGGGCACGACATACTCGGCTTCGCTGGACTCGATTTGCGAGCCGGGACGCGGGTTCAGGCTCTGGACCAGTTCGATGACCTGGCGCAGTTCATCTTCCTTGAGTTTCATGCGACGCATCAGCTGGCTGTAGTCGCGGCTGCCGAGCAGGTCGATGTAATCGCTGACCAGGCGCTTGGCCTCGGCCAGCCAAGGGGTCTTGGCGGACAGTTGGCGCAATTGCAGCAACAGGCATTCGCCCAGGTTGCGCGCGCCAATTCCGGCCGGTTCGAATTGCTGGATGCGGTGCAGGACGGCTTCGATTTCGTCCAGTTCGATGTCCAGTTCCGGATCGAAGGCTTCGAGGATTTCCTCGAGGGTTTCGTCCAGGTAGCCCTGATTGTTGATGCAATCGATCAGCGTCACGGCGATCAGACGATCGGTGTCGGACATCGGCGCCAGGTTCAGTTGCCAGAGCAGGTGGCTTTGCAGGCTTTCGCCGACCGATGTGCGAGTGGTGAAATCCCACTCGTCGTCATCGTTGCTCGGCAGGCTGCTGGCGCTGGTCTGGTAGACGTCTTCCCAGGCGGTGTCGACGGGCAGTTCGTTGGGGATTCGCTCGTTCCAGTCGCCTTCCTCAAGGTTGTCCACCGTCGGGGCGGTTTCCTGGTAGGAGGGTTCTGAAACATCGGCGTTGGGTTGCTGTTCGGCTTTGTCGGCCAAGGGATCGGCGTTATCGAAGTCGTCGCCTTCTTCCTGGCGTTCGAGCATCGGATTGGACTCCAGGGCCTCCTGGATTTCCTGTTGCAGGTCCAGGGTCGACAATTGGAGCAGGCGGATGGCCTGTTGCAGCTGAGGTGTCATCGTCAGCTGCTGGCCCATTCTCAAGACTAGCGATGGTTTCATGGCAGGGGCTTAACACCTTATTCGCCGGCGCGCATGCGCCATCCACTACAGGGCGCCGGAGCGCCAAACTTAAGCAAATTATATGCCCGAAACCGCAGCGTTTGCCTAGAGCGCTGTAACAATAAAAAAGCTTTATCGAAACCGGCGCTCGGGCAATCAGCCAGACACCTCAATGCTTAAAGGCGGAACTCGTGACCCAGATACACTTCCTTGACCAGTTCGTTGGCCAGGATGGTGGCGGAGTCACCTTCGGCGATCAGTTGGCCATCGTTAACGATGTAGGCTGTTTCGCAGATATCCAGGGTTTCACGGACGTTGTGGTCGGTGATCAACACGCCAATGCCCTTGGCCTTGAGGTGGTGGATAATCTGCTTGATGTCGCCCACCGAAATCGGGTCCACGCCGGCGAAAGGTTCGTCGAGCAGGATGAATTTCGGGTTGGTGGCCAGTGCGCGAGCGATTTCCACCCGGCGGCGTTCGCCACCGGACAGGCTCATGCCCAGGTTGTCGCGGATATGGCTGATGTGGAATTCCTGCAGCAGGCTTTCCAGTTCCTTGCGACGACCGGCCTTGTCGAGTTCCTTGCGGGTCTCGAGGATAGCCATGATGTTGTCGGCAACCGACAGTTTGCGGAAGATCGACGCTTCTTGCGGAAGATAGCCAATACCGGCCTTCGCACGACCGTGCATGGGCTGGTGGCTGACGTCCAGGTCGTCGATCAGCACGCGTCCCTGATCGGCCTGCACCAGGCCGACGATCATGTAGAAGCATGTGGTCTTGCCGGCGCCGTTCGGGCCCAGCAGGCCGACGATCTGACCGCTGTCGATGGACAGGCTGACGTCACGCACGACCTGGCGGCTCTTGTAGCTCTTGGCCAGATGCTGAGCTTTCAGGGTTGCCATTAATTGGCCTTTTTCTGGTCGGATTTCGGCTTCGGCTGGATCACCATGTCGATGCGCGGACGCGCCTCGGTGACCTTGCTACCCGTGGCACGGCCGGCGCTCGCCAGTTTCTTGACCGTGTCGTAGACGATTTTCTCGCCCTGGGTGGTGTTGTTGTCCTTGTCGACGACTTTGGCCTTATCGATCAGTACAACGCGGTTTTGCGCGGCATGGTACTGGATGGTCACGCCCCAGCCCTGAACAGGCTTGGTGTCACCAGCGGTCTGCAGTTGCTCGAAGTAGGCAAGGTTGCCCACCGAGGTCACCACGTCGATGTCGCCAGCCGGGGTGCGGGTGATGGTCACGGTGTTGCCGGTGACCTTCATCGAACCTTGCGTAATGATCACGTCACCTTTATAGGTGGCAACGCCATTCTTGTCGTCCAGTTGGGCATCGTCGGCCTGAATGCGGATAGGCTGCTCTTGATCGTTCGGCAGAGCCCAGGCGCTCACGCTTCCCAGTGCTGCGCCCAGACTGAGCAAAATAGGGAGAGTTTTAACGAGCCTCATACTGTCCTCTTACGTTCGATAGCAGGTGTATCCTGCTTTCTTTCAAATACGCTTTCATTCCGTTGCCAGTCGACACACCGCCAGCGCCGTCGATTCTAACGGGTTGATCGGTCTGCGCATATTGCTGCTGCGGGAACACTGTCATACGGGTGCTGGTAACGATCAAATTGCGGTTCTTTTCATCGGTGCGTGCAATACGGACCGAATCGATCAGTTCGACCTGGGTGCCGTCCGCGTTCACTTCACCGCGCAAGCTGGTGACGTGCCACGGGAAGTCGGTGCCGCGGTACATGTTCAGGTCGGGGTTGGTCAGCAACGACACGTCGGTCGCCTTGAGGTGCTCGACCTTGTCGGACGTCAAGTCATACTGCAGGCCGCCGTCGGGTAAATACTGAACGCTGTGGGCGTTGAGTGCGTAATAGTCGATCGCGCTTTCGTCGACTTTTGCCACTGGCTTGTCGAGGAAGCGTTCCGGGCTGATGTTCCAGTAGCCGACCGCCGCGAATATCGCCGCGATGCAACCGAACAGCAGGAATCTGCGAAACTTTTTGCTCAGAATAAACATAAATGGCTCACAAGTACGCGGCGTTGGCCGCATCTAGGCGGCCCTGGGCGCGCAGGATCAGTTCGCAGAATTCGCGGGCGGCACCTTCGCCGCCACGGGCCAGGGTGACACCGTGGGCGTGTTCGCGCACGAAGCTGGCGGCATTGGCCACCGCCATGCCCAGGCCGACGCGGCGAATCACCGGCAGGTCTGGCAGGTCGTCACCGAGGTAGGCAACCTGTTCATAGCTTAGGTTGAGTTGCGCAAGAAGCTCGTCGAGCACCACCAGTTTGTCTTCACGACCCTGATACAGGTGTGGAATGCCAAGGTTTTTCGCTCGACGTTCAACCACCGGGGTCTTGCGGCCGCTGATGATAGCGGTCTGCACGCCGGCTGCCATCAACATCTTGATGCCTTGGCCGTCGAGGGTGCTGAACGTCTTGAATTCGCTGCCGTCTTCGAGGAAGTACAGGCGTCCGTCAGTGAGGACGCCGTCGACGTCAAAGACAGCCAGTTTGATGTTCTTGCCGCGTTGCAGCAGGTCGTTGCTCATCACATTACTCCGGCACGCAGCAGGTCGGACAGGTTGAAGGCGCCCACCGGGCGGTCTTCCTTGTCGACGACTACCAGCGCGTTGATTCGATGGTCTTCCATGATTTTCAGGGCTTCGGCTGCCAGCATATCGGCCCGGGCGGTCTTGCCATGAACGGTCATGACTTCATCAATGGTCGTGTGGTGGATGTCGATGGTGCGGTCGAGGGTGCGGCGCAAGTCGCCGTCAGTGAAAATCCCGGCCAGTTTGCCGTCGGGTTCCACGATTGCAGTCATGCCCAGGCCCTTGCGGGTCATTTCCATCAAGGCGTCCTTGAGCAGCGTGCCGCGTTGCACCTGGGGCAGTTCGGCGCCGGCGTGCATCACGGTTTCCACTTTCAGCAGCAGACGGCGGCCAAGCGCGCCACCGGGATGGGAAAAGGCGAAGTCTTCCGCCGTGAAGCCGCGGGCTTCCAGCAGCGCAACGGCCAGGGCATCGCCCATGACCAGTGCGGCGGTGGTGGAGGAGGTCGGCGCCAGGTTCAGTGGGCAGGCCTCATGCTCGACGTGAACGTTGAGATTGATCTCGGCGGCCTTGGCCAGCGCCGAGTCGGGGTTGCCGGTCATGCTGATCAACTGGATGCCCTGGCGCTTGATCAGCGGCAGCAGGGTCACGATTTCGTTGGTGGAGCCGGAGTTCGACAGCGCCAGGATGATGTCGTCGCGGGTGATCATGCCCATGTCGCCGTGACTGGCTTCGGCCGGATGCACGAAGAACGCCGTGGTGCCGGTGCTGGCCAGGGTGGCGGCAATCTTGTTGCCGATGTGCCCGGATTTGCCCATGCCGAGCACGACCACACGGCCTTTGCTGGCCAGAATCATCTCGCAAGCGCGTACGAAATCCGCGTCGATATGGGGCAGCAAGCCTTGTACGGCTTCCACTTCGAGACGGATGGTGCGTTGTGCCGATTGAATCAGGTCGCTGGATTGGCTCATGTCAGAATCGTATAGCCCGATGAAAAGGCGGCGATTATAGCGGTAATGATCGAAACCCTCACGCTAGTTCGTCGTGCTTTGTAAATAGCTGTTACCGAATCCCTCTAAATCAGTGCATTTGCCTGTCCTGTTGCTGAACATGCCCCGGCTTGGGCCTTGGGCGCTTGGCCTTTGCAGTGATATAGTTCGCCGCCAGTTCGGCCTGCCCGGGGAGGTATGTGCTTTCGTCAGAGAGCCAGGCGTCCGAGTGAGAGGCTGCATCGCAAGGAGTTTAGATGAGTGCCGATAACGCCTACGCGGTCGAGCTGAAGGGACTGACCTTCAAGCGCGGTACGCGCAGCATTTTCAATAACGTCGATATCCGTATCCCACGCGGCAAGGTCACCGGCATCATGGGGCCTTCCGGGTGTGGCAAGACCACCCTGTTACGGCTGATGGGCGCACAGTTGCGACCTTCCAGCGGTGAAGTCTGGGTCAATGGCCAGAACCTGCCCACGTTATCTCGCAGCGACCTGTTCGATGCACGCAAGCACATGGGCGTGCTGTTCCAGAGCGGTGCATTGTTTACCGATCTCGATGTATTCGAGAACGTTGCCTTTCCGCTGCGCGTTCATACCGAGCTGCCGGAAGAAATGATCCGTGACATCGTCCTGCTCAAATTGCAGGCGGTGGGCTTGCGTGGCGCCATCGACCTGATGCCTGACGAATTGTCCGGCGGCATGAAGCGTCGTGTCGCGCTGGCGCGGGCCATCGCCCTTGATCCGCAGATCCTCATGTATGACGAGCCCTTTGTCGGGCAGGACCCGATCGCCATGGGCGTGCTGGTGCGCCTGATCCGTCTGCTCAATGATGCCCTGGGCATCACCAGTATCGTGGTTTCCCACGACCTGGCCGAGACCGCGAGCATTGCCGATTACATTTATGTGGTGGGCGAGGGGCAAGTATTGGGGCAGGGCACGCCTGAAGAACTGATGAACTCGGAAGAACCGCGTATCCGTCAATTCATGACGGGCGAACCCGACGGTCCGGTCGCCTATCACTTTCCAGCGACGGATTACCGCGCAGATCTTCTGGGGAAGCGCTGATGCGCAAGATTTCACTAATAGAAAGAGTGCGCCGGTTCGGCCACGCGGCCATCGATGCCGTGGGGGTGTTCGGGCGGGCGGCGATTTTCCTGTTCCATGCGTTGCTGGGTCGTGGTGGCATTGGCGGTGGTTTCGGCTTGCTGATCAAGCAACTGCATTCGATCGGCGTGATGTCCCTGGTGATCATCGTGGTCTCCGGGGTGTTCATCGGCATGGTATTGGCGCTGCAAGGCTTCAATATCCTGTCCAGCTACGGTTCGGAACAGGCTGTCGGGCAGATGGTTGCCCTGACATTGCTGCGTGAACTGGGGCCGGTGGTGACGGCATTGCTGTTCGCCGGGCGCGCCGGTTCAGCCCTGACGGCGGAAATCGGCAACATGAAGTCCACCGAGCAGTTGTCCAGTCTGGAAATGATTGGTGTCGACCCGCTCAAGTACATCGTTGCCCCGCGCCTGTGGGCCGGCTTCATTTCCCTGCCGGTGCTGGCGATGATTTTCAGCGTCGTCGGGATCTGGGGTGGTTCGTGGGTCGCAGTCGACTGGCTGGGCGTCTACGAAGGCTCCTACTGGGCGAACATGCAAAACAGCGTGACGTTCAATGGCGATGTGCTTAACGGCATCATCAAAAGCATCGTTTTCGGGTTTGTCGTGACCTGGATTGCCGTATTCCAAGGCTATGACTGCGAGCCCACTTCCGAGGGGATCAGTCGTGCCACAACCAAGACCGTGGTGTATGCCTCTTTGGCAGTGCTCGGCCTGGACTTTATTCTGACCGCCTTGATGTTTGGAGATTTCTGATGCAAAACCGCACCCTGGAAATCGGTGTCGGCCTTTTCCTGCTGGCTGGCATCCTGGCTTTGCTGCTGCTTGCGTTGCGGGTCAGTGGCCTGTCCCCGAGCGCGACCACCGAGTCATATAAACTTTATGCCTATTTCGACAATATCGCCGGTTTGACGGTCAGAGCTAAAGTGACCATGGCCGGTGTGACCATCGGCAAGGTCACGGCGATCGATCTGGACCGCGACAGTTTCACCGGTCGGGTGACCATGCAGCTGGAAAAGCGCGTAGATAATCTGCCGACTGACTCCACTGCATCTATCCTCACGGCTGGCCTGTTGGGCGAGAAATACATCGGTATCAGCGTGGGCGGGGAACAAGCCTTGCTCAAGGATGGTGGGACCATCCACGACACCCAGTCGTCGCTGGTGCTCGAGGACCTGATCGGTAAATTCCTGCTCAATACCGTTAGCAAAGACGCCAAATGAGGAGCTTTTGAATGATCTCTACCTTGCGACGTGGCCTGTTGGTATTACTCGCGGCCCTGCCGTTGATGGCTAACGCCGTGGCGGCACAGTCGGCGCATGATCTGGTCCAGGACACCACGACCCGGATGCTCGCCGACCTGTCGACCAATAAAGAGAAGTACAAGCAGGATCCAGCAGACTTTTACACGGCGTTGAACACCATCGTCGGGCCTGTGGTGGATGCCGAAGGTATTTCCAAAAGCATCATGACGGTCAAGTATTCGCGCAAAGCCACACCCGCGCAGATGCAGACCTTCCAGGAAAACTTCAAGAAAGGCCTGTTCCAGTTCTATGGCAACGCCTTGCTTGAGTACAACAACCAGGGCATCACCGTTGACCCTGCCAAGGATGAGTCAGGCGACCGCACCAGCGTCGGCATGACCGTCAAGGGCAGCAATGGCGCGATTTATCCGGTGCAGTACACCCTGGAGAAAATCAACGGCGAGTGGAAGCTGCGCAACGTGATCATTAACGGCATCAACATCGGCAAGCTGTTCCGCGATCAGTTTGCTGACGCGATGCAGCGCAATGGCAACGACCTGGACAAGACCATCAACAATTGGGCCGGGGAAGTCGCTAAAGCCAAGGAAGCCACAGAGAAGAAGGCCCAATGAGTGAGTCGGCCGTTCGCATGGGCGAAACCGGCGAGTTGCTACTCAGCGGCGTGCTGGATTACCGCACCGGCCCTGGCTTGCGCAAGCAGGGACAGGCGCTGATCAAGGCCAGCAAGGCTGCCGCCGTAGTGGTTGATTGTTCGGCGGTGGTGAAGTCCAGCAGTGTCGGCTTGTCGCTGCTGCTGTGCTTCATGCGTGATGCAGAGGCGGCCGGCAAGGCCGTCAGCATCCGGGCAATGCCCGAAGACATGCGCGAAATCGCTCAGGTCAGTGAACTGACCGAGCTGTTGGCGCACCCCTAACCGGCATCTATAAAGAAGCCCCCCGTCAGAGTCCTGTGAATGCGGGGTTCGCAGGCGCGGGGCTTTTTTGTATGATGTCCGACCCGCGCGCACAGGGCGCCGATTGAGGTTGAGCATGCAGGCCGTAGAAGTGAAGAGCTTCCTTGAAGGAAAGCTGCCCGGAACGCTGGTAGAAGTTGAGGGCGAAGGCTGCAACTTTCAGCTGAACGTGATTAGCGATGAACTGGCGGCGTTGAGCCCGGTGAAGCGTCAGCAGCAGATCTATGCCCATTTGAACCCATGGATCACCGATGGCAGCATCCATGCGGTCACTATGAAATTTTTCAGCAGCGCGGCCTGGGCCGAGCGCACCTGAGCCCAAGGGCGTCGAGATTCTTATGGATAAATTGATTATTACCGGTGGCGTTCGTCTTGATGGCGAAATCCGCATTTCCGGGGCAAAGAACTCTGCCCTGCCGATCCTGGCCGCCACCTTGCTGTGCGATGGCCCGGTCACCGTGGCCAACCTGCCGCACCTGCACGACATCACCACCATGATCGAGCTGTTCGGTCGCATGGGCATCGAGCCGGTGATCGACGAGAAACTCAGCGTCGAAATCGACCCGCGCACCATCAAGACCCTGATCGCACCGTACGAACTGGTGAAAACCATGCGTGCCTCGATCCTGGTGCTCGGTCCGATGGTTGCCCGTTTCGGTGAAGCCGAAGTCGCACTGCCTGGCGGTTGCGCCATCGGTTCGCGTCCGGTCGACCTGCACATCCGTGGCCTCGAAGCCATGGGCGCGGTCATCGACGTCGAAGGCGGCTACATCAAGGCCAAGGCGCCGGAAGGCGGCTTGCGCGGTGCGCACTTCTTCTTCGACACCGTCAGCGTGACCGGTACCGAAAACATCATGATGGCCGCCGCTCTGGCCAAGGGCCGCAGCGTTCTGGCCAACGCCGCACGCGAGCCTGAAGTCATCGACCTGGCGAACTTCCTGATCGCCATGGGCGCCAAGATCACCGGCGCCGGCACCGACACCATCACCATCGATGGCGTCGAGCGTCTGCACCCGGCCACCTACAAGGTGATGCCGGACCGGATCGAGACCGGCACCTACCTGGTCGCCGCTGCCGTGACCGGCGGTCGCGTGAAGGTCAAGGACACCGATCCGACCATCCTCGAAGCCGTTCTGGAAAAACTCCGTGAGTCGGGTGCCGAAATCACCTGCGGCGAAGACTGGATCGAGCTGAACATGCACGGCAAGCGGCCAAAAGCCGTCAACGTGCGAACCGCTCCGTACCCGGCGTTCCCGACCGACATGCAGGCGCAGTTCATCTCCCTCAACGCCATTGCCGAAGGCACCGGTGCCGTGATCGAGACGATCTTCGAAAACCGCTTCATGCACGTGTACGAACTGCACCGCATGGGCGCCAAGATCCAGGTCGAAGGCAACACCGCCATCGTCACCGGCACCGAGAAGCTCAAGGGCGCGCCAGTCATGGCCACCGACCTGCGTGCTTCGGCCAGCCTGGTGATCTCGGCGCTGATCGCCGAAGGCGACACCCTGATTGATCGCATCTACCACATCGACCGTGGTTACGAGTGCATCGAAGAGAAACTGCAGATGCTCGGCGCCAAAATCCGCCGCGTACCGGGCTAGTTCCGGCTGCATGGGCGCAGGGACGCGCCCGTTGAATTCGTTTCGAATCGAGGCTGGCGACGGCCTCGATGTGTGTCCGGCGCCGTTTGCGACCGGGCATGAGTACCTTGATAAGGACTGACGTTTCCCATGTTGACCATCGCACTGTCCAAGGGCCGCATCCTTGACGACACCCTGCCGCTTCTGGCTGAAGCGGGCATCGTGCCGACCGAGAATCCGGACAAGAGCCGCAAGCTGATCATCCCCACGACCCAGCCCGACGTACGTCTGCTGATCGTGCGCGCCACCGACGTGCCGACCTATGTCGAGCATGGTGCCGCGGACCTGGGCGTCGCCGGTAAAGATGTGCTGATGGAATACGGCGGCCAGGGCCTCTACGAGCCACTGGACCTGCGCATTGCCCTGTGCAAGCTGATGACCGCCGGCAAGGTCGGTGCCATCGAGCCCAAGGGCCGTCTGCGTGTCGCCACCAAGTTCGTCAACGTTGCCAAGCGTTACTACGCCGAGCAGGGTCGTCAGGTCGATATCATCAAGCTCTATGGCTCGATGGAACTGGCGCCGCTGATCGGTCTGGCCGACAAGATCATCGACGTGGTCGACACCGGCAACACGCTGCGGGCCAATGGCCTGGAGCCACAGGATTTCATCGCTGACATCAGCTCCCGGCTGATCGTCAACAAAGCGTCGATGAAAATGCAGCACGCCCGTATCCAGGCGTTGATCGACACCCTGCGCAAGGCAGTGGAGTCTCGACACCGCGGCTGATTCACCTGCGCGACCTTGAGTCGCGCCCGTCTATCCGCCTCATAGCCAGAATTCTCAGGTGCCCAAGCGGAAACGACTGCTAAGTTAGGGCGCCTGAGTTTTTGCCATTCCTATGAGGCTCTCGCTATGACCGCACCGACTGCAATTCGCCGACTCAACGCTGCTGACCCGGATTTCGCGCATCATCTGGATCATCTGCTGAGCTGGGAAAGTGTGTCTGACGACTCGGTCAATCAGCGGGTGCTGGACATCATCAAGGCCGTGCGCGAGCGTGGCGACGCGGCGCTGGTGGAATTCACCCAGAAGTTCGACGGCCTGCAAGTCGCCTCCATGGCCGACCTGATCCTGCCGCGCGAACGCCTGGAACTGGCCCTGACCCGCATCACCGCGCCCCAGCGCGAAGCGTTGGAAAAAGCCGCGGCCCGGGTGCGCAGCTACCACGAAAAACAGAAACAGGACTCCTGGAGCTACACCGAGGCCGACGGCACGGTGCTGGGCCAGAAAGTCACGCCGCTGGATCGCGCCGGTCTGTACGTGCCGGGCGGTAAGGCGTCGTACCCGTCATCGGTGCTGATGAACGCGATACCAGCCAAGGTGGCCGGCGTGACTGAAGTGGTCATGGTCGTGCCGACCCCGCGCGGTGAAATCAATGAATTGGTGCTGGCCGCGGCTTGCATCGCCGGTGTGGACCGGGTGTTCACCATCGGCGGCGCCCAAGCGGTTGCCGCGCTGGCTTACGGCACCGAAAGCGTGCCGAAGGTCGACAAAGTGGTTGGTCCGGGCAACATCTATGTCGCCACCGCCAAGCGCCACGTGTTTGGCCAGGTCGGCATCGACATGATCGCCGGTCCTTCCGAGATTCTCGTGGTGTGCGACGGCCAGACCGATCCGGACTGGATCGCCATGGACCTGTTCTCCCAGGCCGAGCACGACGAAGACGCCCAGGCGATCCTGGTCAGCCCGGACGCCGAGTTCCTCGACAAAGTCGCCGCCAGCATCAGCAAACTGCTGCCGACCATGGAGCGCGCCGAGATCATTGAAACCTCGATCAATGGCCGTGGTGCGCTGATCCTGGTCCGCGACATGGAACAAGCCATCGAAGTGGCCAACCGCATCGCGCCGGAGCATTTGGAATTGTCGGTCGCCGATCCGCAAGCCTGGCTGCCGCTGATCCGCCACGCTGGCGCGATATTCATGGGTCGCCACACCTCCGAAGCCCTGGGCGACTACTGCGCCGGCCCGAACCACGTGTTGCCGACGTCCGGCACCGCGCGCTTCTCGTCGCCGCTGGGTGTGTACGACTTCCAGAAACGCTCGTCGATCATCTTCTGCTCCGAGCAGGGGGCTTCAGAGCTGGGCAAGACCGCGTCCGTGCTGGCCCGTGGCGAGTCGCTGACCGCCCACGCCCGCAGCGCCGAATACCGCATCGTTGACGACAAGAAGGGGAACTGAACATGAGTAAATTCTGGAGCCCGTTCGTCAAGGATCTGGTGCCTTACGTGCCGGGCGAGCAGCCGAAACTGGCGAAACTGGTGAAGCTCAACACCAACGAAAACCCGTACGGCCCATCGCCAAAAGCCTTGGCGGCGATGCAGACCGAACTGAACGACAACCTGCGCCTGTACCCGGACCCGAACAGCGATCTGCTGAAGAACGCGGTGGCCAAGTACTACGGCGTACAAAGCAACCAGGTGTTCCTCGGCAACGGTTCCGACGAAGTCCTGGCGCACATTTTTCACGGCTTGTTGCAACACGACAATCCGGTGCTGTTCCCGGACATCAGCTACAGCTTCTACCCGGTGTACTGCGGGTTGTACGGCATCCAGTTCGATGCAGTGCCGCTGGACGCCCAGTTCCAGATCAACCCGGCGGACTACGCCAAGCCGAACGGCGGGATCATCTTCCCCAACCCGAACGCACCGACCGGTTGCCTGCTGGCGCTGGACGCCGTGGAGCAGATCCTCAAGGCCAGCCCGGATTCGGTGGTGGTGGTCGATGAAGCCTATATCGACTTCGGCGGCGAAACCGCGATCAGCCTGGTGGACCGTTACCCGAACCTGCTGGTGACCCAGACCTTGTCCAAGTCCCGCTCATTGGCGGGCCTGCGAGTCGGTCTGGCGGTGGGGCACCCGGACTTGATCGAGGCGCTGGAGCGGATCAAGAACAGCTTCAACTCCTACCCGCTGGATCGCCTGGCGAATGTCGGGGCAGCGGCGGCGTTCGAGGATCGCGAGTACTTCGACAAGACTTGCCGCTTGGTGATCGAGAATCGCGAGAAGGTTGTCGCGCAGTTGGAAGGGAAGGGCTTTGAAGTCTTGCCGTCAGCGGCCAACTTCATTTTCGCTCGGCACCCGCAGCATGATGCGGCTGGCTTGGCGGCGAAGTTGCGTGAGCAGGGCGTGATCGTTCGGCACTTCAAGCAGGAGCGGATTGCCCAGTTCCTGCGGATATCCATCGGCACGCCAGAGCAGAACCAAGCCTTGATTGACGGCCTCGGCGACCTCTAAACCAACACCGATGATCGTTCCCACACTCTGCGTGGGAATGCCGCCATGGACGCTCTGCGTCCGCTGTGACGCGGAGCGTCACGGGATACATTCCCACGCAGAGCGTGGGAACGATCAGTCGGGGCTGGTTATTCTTCTTCCTTGACCGGTGCCGGCGGTGGATGCGGGCCAGTCTCCAAGACTGTCTATCAATAAAGTTTATCAACGCTTGATGAAATTGAAATTGCCCTTCAGTTCCTTGCCGTCGTCGAGTACGAAGGTAAAGTGCCCGGAGTACTGCTTGAGGGGGCTATTGATTGTGATGTTTAGAGTCCCCGTTTCTGCGTCTCTGGAAACGCCGTTCAGGTTGAATTCCCAAACGACGGGATACATCAGGGAACCCTTGTTATAAGTGAATTTATTTAGACCTTCCTCGGCGGTGTCAGGGTAGCTAAGCGCAACAAATGAATTTTTGGGCGAATCCTCTTTGTTTCCGACGATCCAGGAGGCGGCGTGATAAACAGCCGTGGCCACGAATTCCTCTTCGCCTGCTACTTGTGCAGTCAATTCGCCGTCCGCAGGCTCTGCTTTTTTTAGATCTTGTGGGTCGATATGGCGGAAAGTTTTCGACATTAGAAGTTCCTCTGATAGAAAGTGGGTAAGTGCCACTTACGTTAAATAGAGGTTTCTAAAGGGGCTACTGTCAGAAATAACAGTGGGAAAGGCTGTTTTGGAATAAACGGAAGGAGTTCTAATACCTGTAGGAGCGAGGTCCGCGAAGGCGGTCGGTCAGTCGACATCATCGCTGACTGAACTGACGCCTTCGCGGGCAAGCCTCGCTCCTACACATGATCGTTCCCACCAGAGCGTGGGAACGATCAGTCGAGGCTGGTTATTCTTCTTCTTTCACCGGCGCCGGCGGCGGACGCAAACCGATCTCTGCGCTCAGCTTCAGTTCCTTGCCGTTACGCATCACCTGAATCGAAACCTTGTCGGTCGGTTTGATCCGCGCCACCTGGTTCATCGAGCGGCGGCCATCGCCGGCCGGTTCGCCGTCGATGCTGAGAATCACATCACCGAGTTGCAGGCCGGCCTTCTGTGCCGGGCCGTCACGGAAAATCCCCGCAACGACAATACCCGGACGCCCGGACAGGCCAAACGATTCCGCCAGTTCCTGGGTCAGCGGCTGCACTTCAATCCCGAGCCAGCCACGAATCACCTGGCCGTGTTCGATGATCGACTTCATCACTTCCATCGCCAGTTTGACCGGGATCGCGAAGCCGATGCCTTGGGAGCCACCGGACTTGGAGAAGATCGCGGTGTTGATGCCGGTCAGGTTGCCGTTGGCATCCACCAGCGCGCCGCCGGAGTTGCCGGGGTTGATCGCGGCGTCGGTCTGGATGAAGTCTTCGTAGTTGTTCAGGCCCAACTGGTTACGCCCGGTGGCACTGATGATGCCCATGGTTACGGTCTGGCCGACACCGAACGGGTTGCCGATGGCCAGCGCGACGTCACCGATGCGAATGTTGTCGGAACGCCCGATGGTGATCGCTGGCAGGGTTTTCAGGTCGATCTTCAATACTGCAAGGTCGGTTTCCGGATCGCTGCCGATCACTCGAGCCAGGGTCTCACGGCCATCCTTGAGCGCCACGACAATCTGGTCGGCACCAGTGGTCACATGGTTATTGGTCAGGATGTAGCCTTCCGGGCTCATGATCACGCCGGAGCCCAGGCTTGATTCCATGCGTTTCTGCTTGGGCGAGTTGTCGCCGAAGAAGCGGCGGAACTGCGGATCTTCGAACAGTGGATGATTGGGTTTATTGATGACTTTGGTCGTGTAGAGGTTGACCACTGCCGGCGCGGCAATCACCACAGCATCGGCATAGGACACTGGCCCTTGCTGCACGCTGGTTGTTTGCGGGGCTTGCTGAAGGTTGACGTCGAGGCTCGGAAGCCCGACCCACTGCGGGTAACGCTGGATTATCAACAGAGCGATAAGCACGCCGGCCAACAGCGGCCAGCCGGAAAAACGCAGCGCCTTAAGCATTAAGCAAGTCCTGGAAAGGTTGCAGGTGGTATGAGACCGCCCATAATGTCGCGCATTATACGAGGCGAGCGCGCCTCTGAACGGGATATTTAGGAGTCTTTTATGGCCGTCGCCCTGAGCACCCTGGTCGAAGAAGCCGACCGTTACCTTAACAGTTCAAAGATCGCCGACTACTGCCCAAATGGCTTGCAGGTCGAAGGCCGTCCGCAAGTGATGCGCATCGTCAGCGGCGTCACCGCCAGCCAGGCATTATTAGATGCTGCGGTGGACGCCAAGGCTGATCTGGTGCTGGTGCATCACGGTTATTTCTGGAAGGGCGAGAACCCGTGCATCACCGGCATGAAGCAGCGCCGGTTGAAAACCCTGCTCAAGCACGACATCAGTTTGCTGTCGTATCACTTGCCGCTGGACCTGCACCCGGATGTCGGCAACAACGTGCAGCTTGCGCGTCAGTTGGACATCACCGTCGAAGGCCCGCTGGACCCCGACAACCTGAAAGTCGTCGGCCTGGTCGGCTCGCTGAGCGAACCGATGAGTCCCCGGGACTTTGCCCGTCGGGTGCAGGAAGTCATGGGGCGCGAACCGTTGCTGATTGAAGGCAGCGAGATGATTCGTCGGGTTGGCTGGTGCACCGGTGGTGGCCAGGGCTATATCGATCAAGCTGTTCTTGCGGGTGTTGATCTGTACCTGAGCGGCGAAGCGTCCGAACAGACTTTCCACAGCGCCCGGGAAAACGACATCAGCTTCATCGCCGCCGGGCATCACGCCACCGAGCGCTACGGCGTGCAGGCGCTGGGTGATTACCTGGCGCGGCGGTTTGCGTTGGAGCACATCTTCATCGATTGCCCGAATCCGATCTGAGATCGTGATCCCCTGTAGGAGCGAGGCTTGCCCGCGAAGAACGATAACGCGGTCTACCTGATGCATCCCGTAATCGTTCTTCGCGGGCAAGCTTCGCTCCTACAGGGATCACAGCCCAAACGAGGGGGTATATTCATATACCCTTTCGATCTAGTTGGCGTCCTGATTAGAAGGGGGCGCTGTGCTAGGATTCCCCGCTCGAACACGGCCCGCTGGCCGTCCATAAGATCGTTTTCGTGAGTAGCCATGGTCGACAAACTGACGCATCTGAAACAGCTGGAGGCCGAAAGCATCCACATCATCCGCGAGGTCGCCGCCGAGTTCGATAACCCGGTGATGCTGTACTCCGTCGGTAAAGACTCCGCCGTGATGCTGCACCTTGCGCGCAAGGCATTTTTCCCGGGCAAGCTGCCGTTCCCGGTGATGCACGTCGACACCCGGTGGAAGTTCCAGGAAATGTACGCATTCCGCGATCGCATGGTCGAAGAACTGGGCCTGGACCTGATCGTCCACGTCAACCCCGATGGCGTCGCGCAGGGCATCAACCCGCTGACCCACGGCAGCGCCAAGCACACCGACATCATGAAAACCGAAGGCCTGAAACAAGCCCTCGACAAGTACGGTTTCGACGCTGCTTTCGGCGGTGCGCGCCGCGATGAAGAGAAGTCCCGTGCCAAAGAGCGCGTGTATTCCTTCCGCGACACCAAGCACCGCTGGGACCCGAAAAACCAGCGTCCAGAGTTGTGGAACGTGTACAACGGCAACGTCAACAAGGGCGAATCCATTCGTGTGTTCCCGTTGTCGAACTGGACCGAACTGGACATCTGGCAGTACATCTACCTCGAAGGCATCCCGATTGTGCCGCTGTATTTCGCCGCCGAGCGCGACGTTATCGAGATGAACGGCACCTGGATCATGATCGACGACGAACGCCTGCTCAATCACCTGAGCGACGAAGACAAGGCGCGCATCGTCAAGAAAAAGGTGCGCTTCCGCACGCTCGGCGACTACCCGTTGACCGGTGCGGTCGAGTCCGAGGCGACCAGCCTGACCGACATCATTCAGGAAATGCTCCTGACGCGAACTTCCGAACGCCAGGGCCGGGTCATCGACCACGATGGCGCAGGCTCGATGGAAGAAAAGAAACGTCAGGGTTATTTCTAAGGGGTTGTCATGTCGCACGTATCTGATTTGATCAGCGAGGACATCCTCGCCTACCTGGGCCAGCACGAACGCAAGGAAATGCTGCGCTTCCTGACCTGTGGCAACGTCGATGACGGCAAGAGCACCCTGATCGGGCGCCTGCTGCACGACTCCAAGATGATCTACGAAGATCACCTGGAAGCCATTACCCGCGACTCGAAAAAAGTCGGCACCACCGGTGAAGACATCGACCTGGCATTGCTGGTCGACGGCTTGCAGGCCGAGCGGGAGCAGGGCATCACCATTGATGTCGCCTACCGCTATTTCTCCACCGCCAAGCGCAAATTCATCATCGCCGATACCCCTGGCCATGAGCAGTACACCCGCAACATGGCCACCGGTGCATCCACTTGTGACCTGGCGATCATTCTGGTCGACGCCCGCTACGGCGTGCAGACCCAGACCCGTCGCCACAGCTTCATTGCCTCGTTGCTCGGCATCAAGCACATCGTGGTCGCCATCAATAAGATGGACCTCAACGGCTTCGACGAAAGCGTGTTCGAGTCGATCAAGGCCGATTACCTGAAGTTCGCTGAAGGCATCGCGTTCAAGCCGACCACCATGGCCTTCGTGCCGATGTCTGCCCTGAAAGGCGACAACGTGGTGAACAAGTCCGAGCGTTCGCCGTGGTACACCGGCCAGTCGCTGATGGAAATTCTCGAGACCGTCGAGATCGCCAACGACCGTAACTACACCGACCTGCGTTTCCCGGTGCAGTACGTCAACCGTCCGAACCTGAACTTCCGTGGTTTCGCCGGCACCCTGGCCAGCGGCATCGTGCACAAGGGCGACGAAGTCGTGGTCCTGCCTTCGGGCAAGAGCAGCCGGGTGAAATCCATCGTCACCTTTGAAGGTGAACTGGAGCATGCCGGTCCTGGCCAAGCGGTGACGCTGACCATGGAAGACGAGATCGACATCTCCCGCGGCGACTTGCTGGTGCACGCCGACAACCTGCCGCAAGTGACGGATGCCTTCGACGCCATGCTGGTGTGGATGGCTGAAGAACCGATGCTGCCGGGCAAGAAATACGACATCAAGCGCGCCACGTCCTACGTGCCGGGTTCGATTACCAGCATCGTCAACCGCGTTGACGTGAACACCCTGGAAGAAGGTCCGGCCAGTTCGCTGAACCTGAACGAGATCGGCCGGGTCAAGGTCAGCCTCGACGCCGCCATCGCGCTGGACGGTTACGCGAGCAACCGCACCACCGGTTCGTTCATCGTCATCGATCGCTTGACCAACGGCACCGTCGCGGCCGGCATGATCATCGCTCAGCCATCGGCTCATGGCGGCAGCACGCACCACGGCAAATTGGCGCACGTCGCTACTGAAGAACGCGCCCAGCGCTTTGGCCAGCAACCGGCCACCGTGTTGTTCAGCGGTTTGTCCGGCGCGGGCAAAAGCACCTTGGCTTATGCGGTTGAACGCAAGCTGTTCGACTTGGGTCGTGCGGTGTTCGTACTGGATGGCCAGAACCTGCGTCATGACCTGAACAAAGGTCTGCCGCAGGATCGTGCCGGGCGTACCGAGAACTGGCGTCGTGCGGCGCATGTGGCGCGTCAGTTCAATGAAGCGGGCCTGCTGACGCTGGCGGCATTCGTTGCGCCGAGTGCTGAAGGGCGTGAACAGGCCAAGGACCTGATCGGCAAGGAGCGTCTGCTGACGGTCTACGTCCAGGCCTCGCCGACGGTCTGCGCCGAGCGTGATCCGCAAGGGCTGTACGCCGCCGCTGGCGACAACATCCCGGGCGACTCCTTCCCGTACGACGTGCCGCTGGACGCCGACCTTGTGGTCGATACCCAGTCGCTGTCGCTGGAAGAAAGCGTCAAGCAAGTGCTGGATCTGCTGCGTAGCCGCGGCGCGATCTAAGCGTTAGCCGTTCATAAAAAACCCGCCGATGAGTGATCATCGGCGGGTTTTTTTGTGTCTGGTGATGATCGTTCCCACGCTCCGCGTGGGAACGCATCCTGTGACGCTCTGCGTCACGCCTGCGAAGGGACGCGGAGCGTCCCGGGCGGCATTCCCACGCTCCGCGTGGGAACGATCAGTTAACAGGCGCCGGATTACTTCGCCGGATACTCCCGATGCATCTGCGCCAGCAACGCATCCTTGTCTTCCCACAGCTGATTGATCCAGCCCTGAAACTGCAAGCGGTACTCGCCGTCCTGATCGTAGTTCTTGCCAATAAACTGAGGCGGAATCTTCAGCTCCTGGAAATGCACCACCACGTCCTTCACGTTCCCACAGAGCAGATCCCAATAACCTGGGCGGCCAGCGGGGTAGTGAATGGTCACGTTGACGATGGACTCAAGCTGTTCCCCCATCGCATCCAGAACAAACGCAATGCCGCCGGCCTTGGGCTTGAGCAGATGCTTGAACGGCGATTTCTGCTGCGCATGCTTACCCTCGGTAAACCGCGTGCCTTCGACGAAGTTGAAAATCCCCACTGAGCTATTGCGGAACTTGTCGCAAGTCTTGCGGGTGGTTTCCAGGTCTTTGCCTTTCTTCTCCGGGTGCTTTTCCAGATAGGCCTTGGAGTAACGCTTCATGAACGGAAAACCGAGCGCCCACCAGGCCAGGCCAATCACCGGGACCCAGATCAGCTCTTGCTTGAGAAAGAATTTCAGCGGCTGGATACGGCGGTTGAGCACGTATTGCAGGACCATGATGTCGACCCAGCTCTGGTGGTTGCTGGTGATCAGGTACGAGTGCTGATAGTCCAGCCCTTCAAGGCCGCTGAGATGCCAGCGAGTGCGGCAAACCAGGTTCATCCAGGCCTTGTTGTTGCTGATCCAGGCTTCATGGGTGTGGCTCATCAGCCAGCGGGTGAAACGCTGGGTCAGGGCGAAGGGCAGCACTTTGAACAGCGCCACGATGAACAGGAACGAGCACAGCAAAATCGTGTTCAGGGCCAACAGCAGCGAGGCGATGACGCCGCGTACGGGGGCAGGGAGGAAAGCCAGCATTTAAAGATCCATAGGTCGGTTGGCAGCTTGAATCGCGGTCAACGCGATGGTGTAGACGATGTCATCGACTTGCGCGCCGCGCGGCAGGTCGTTCACCGGTTTGCGCAAGCCTTGCAGCATCGGGCCGAGGCTGACGCAATCGGCGCTGCGCTGCACGGCTTTGTGAGTGGTGTTGCCGGTGTTCAGGTCGGGGAACACAAACACCGTGGCGCGACCGGCCACCTGACTGTTCGGCGCCAGTTGCCGGGCCACGGTTTCGTTGGCGGCGGCGTCGTACTGCAACGGGCCGTCGATCAGCAGCGAGTTCTGTTGTTCGTGGGCGAGCAACGTCGCTTCACGGACTTTCTCGACTTCTTCGCCGCTGGCAGATTCACCGCTGGAGTAACTGATCATCGCTACGCGTGGAGTGATGCCGAACGCGGCGGCCGAGTCGGCGCTTTGCAGCGCAATCTCGGCCAGTTCGCTGGCGCTCGGGTGCGGGTTCATCACGCAGTCGCCGTAGACCAGCACTTCCTCGGGGAAGAGCATGAAGAACACCGACGACACCAGGGTGCAGCCCGGCGCCGTTTTAATCAGCTGCAGGGCCGGGCGGATGGTGTTGGCGGTGGAGTGAATGACCCCGGACACCAGGCCATCGACTTCATCCAGCGCCAGCATCATGGTGCCGATCACCACGGTGTCTTCCAGTTGCTGCTCGGCCATCGGCGCGTTGAGGCTTTTGCTCTTGCGCAGGGCCACCATTGGTTCGATGTAGTTACCGCGAATCAGGTCCGGGTCGAGAATCTCCAGGCCCGGCGGCAACTCGATGCCTTGGGCGCGGGCGACGGCTTCGACGTCGGCCGGTTTGGCCAGCAACACGCATCGGGCGATGCCGCGCGCCTGACAGATCGCCGCGGCTTGCACGGTCAGCGGCTCGCTGCCTTCGGGCAAGACGATGCGTTTGTTGGCGGCCTGGGCGCGCTGGATCAATTGATAGCGGAAAACCGCCGGTGACAGGCGCATTTCCCGTGGCGTGCCGCAACGCTGGTGCAGCCATTTGGCGTCGAGGTGGCTGGCGACGAAGTCGGTGATGATCTCCGCTCGCTCGCGATCATCGATCGGGATTTCCTTGTTCAGGCCATTCAACTGGTTGGCGGTGTCGTAGGAGCCGGTGCTCACCGACAACACCGGCAGGCCGGCCTGCAAGGCGCCGCGACAGAGGTCCATGATCCGTGGGTCGGGCAGGGTGTCGCTGGTCAGCAACAGGCCGGCCAGGGGCACGCCGTTCATGGCGGCGAGGCTGACGGCGAGGATGATGTCGTCACGGTCGCCGGGAGTCACCACCAGCACGCCGGGCTTGAGCAGTTCCACGGTGTTGCGCATGGTGCGGGCGCAGATGATGATTTTGGTCATGCGCCGGGTTTCGTAGTCGCCGGCATTGAGAATCTGCGCGCCCATCAGGTCCGCCACGTCGCGGGTGCGCGGTGCATTCAGTTCCGGCTGGAATGGGATGCAGCCGAGCAGGCGGAAATCGCCGGTACGCAGCAACGGCGAATGCTCCTTCAGGCGCGAGGCGAAGGCCTCCATGCTTTCGTCGGTCTTGACCTTGTTGAGGATCACGCCGAGGACTTTCGGGTCTTTTGGCCCGCCGAACAATTGCGCCTGCAATTCCACCCGGCCGGACAGTTCGGTCAGGGCTTCGCTTTCCGGTGCCGAGACCAGGATCACGTCGGCATCGAGGCTTTTGGCCAAGTGCAGATTGACCCGTGCGGCGTAGCTGGCACTGCGGGTCGGGACCATGCCTTCGACCACCAGCACGTCTTTGCCGACGGCCGCTTGCTGATAGAGGGTGATGATTTCTTCGAGCAATTCGTCCAGCTGTCCGTCGCCAAGCATGCGCTCCACGTGGGCCAGGCCCAGGGGTTGCGGCGGCTTGAGGCCGTGAGTGCGCGCCACCAGTTCAGTGGAGCGCTCAGGGCCGGTGTCGCCCGGATGCGGCTGGGCAATCGGTTTGAAAAAGCCGACTTTGAGGCCGGCTCGCTCAAGGGTGCGCACCAGCCCGAGGCTGATGGAGGTCAGACCCACACCAAAATCGGTGGGCGCGATAAAAAAAGTTTGCATGCGAATTCTCTGGAGGTGCATGGCAGTGGTGATCATCTATAACTGACGATCTACCGAAATTCAGTCGCCAAGGTTATCGCTAACCGAGCCTTGTGCGCACCAACCGCAATCAAAGGGCTGGCCTATTTTTTCAATACGCTGCACCGGGTCCTGGACCCAGGCCCGGGATTGCCATGGCGGCTGATGGCGCAGGTTTTGGGTGTGGCCACAGGAAAGCTCGGCGACCCAATGGCCGTCCTCGTCCTGATGGAAGCCTGTGACCGTTGAGGGTTTCATGGCAATCCGTCTGTCCGGGTTGTGTTCGCTTTCGGGCGATTGCTTCGCTAAACTGGGTCTTTCTATATTCTTCTGCAAAAGGTCTCGCCCCATGCTGATCGCCGCCAATAAGGCTGTCTCCATCGACTATACCCTGACCAACGACGCTGGTGAGGTCATCGACAGCTCCGCCGGCGGCGCGCCGCTGGTTTACCTGCAAGGCGCAGGTAACATCATCCCGGGCCTGGAAAAAGCTCTGGAAGGCAAAACCGTCGGTGACGAACTGACCGTCGCCGTTGAACCTGAAGATGCCTACGGCGAATACGCTGCCGAACTGGTCAGCACCCTGAGCCGCAGCATGTTCGAAGGCGTCGACGAACTGGAAGTGGGCATGCAGTTCCACGCTTCCGCGCCGGACGGCCAGATGCAAATTGTCACCATCCGCGACCTGGACGGCGACGACGTCACCGTCGACGGCAACCACCCGTTGGCCGGTCAGCGCCTGAATTTCCAGGTCAAGATCATCGACATCCGTGACGCCAGCCAGGAAGAAATCGCTCATGGTCACGTCCATGGCGAAGGTGGCCATCACCACTGATTTTCTGCGCTAAGCTCAGAGAACTGGAGAGGCGCCCGAGGGCGCCTTTTTTAGTCCGCGGCTGTCCCAGGCGACGCCGCCAAGTGGCTGTTTCGAGAAGAACACGGGAATTTGGAGTTCGTCATGAGTGCTTTCCACGACCTTAAATTGACAGCCCTGGATGGTCAGGAGCTACCTCTGGCGCCCTTCAAGGGGCAAGTCGTGCTGGTGGTCAACGTTGCCTCCAAATGTGGATTGACCCCACAGTACGCGGCACTTGAAAACCTCTATCAGCAATTCAAGGATAAAGGTTTCAGCGTGCTGGGCTTGCCGTGCAACCAGTTTGCCGGACAGGAACCGGGCACCGAGCAAGAGATCCAGGAATTCTGCAGCCTCAACTATGGCGTGAGCTTTCCGTTGTCCAGCAAGTTGGAAGTCAACGGTCATGAGCGTCATCAGCTGTACCGTTTGCTGGCAGGCGAGGGCGCGGAGTTTCCGGGGGACATCACCTGGAACTTCGAGAAATTCCTGCTCGGTAAGGACGGCCGCGTACTGGCGCGTTTTTCGCCGCGCACCGCACCGGATGATCCGACGATTGTTCATGCGATTGAAAAAGCGCTGAGCTGATTCCGCAAGATCAAAAGATCGCAGCCTTCGGCAGCTCCTATGGGTGTTCACATTCCCGCGTAGGAGCTGCCGAAGGCTGCGATCTTTTGCTTTTGACTCTTAATCACCCAAATCAATAGTGCTGTTCAAGCCTTGCGACTCTCCATATTATCGCCGTCATAAAGTCATGTCCCCGTGGAGCGTCCCATGCCTGTCAAAGCCCTGTTCAAACCGTTCCACCTCGGCAGCCTCGAACTGCCGACCCGCGTCGTCATGGCGCCGATGACTCGTTCTTTCTCCCCGGGCGGCGTACCGAACTCCAAAGTGATCGAGTACTACCGCCGCCGCGCCGCTGGTGGCGTGGGCCTGATCATCACCGAAGGCACCACCGTCGGCCACAAGGCCTCCAACGGCTACCCGAACGTGCCGCATTTCTACGGTGAAGCCGCGCTGGCCGGCTGGAAGAAAGTCGTCGACGCCGTACACGCCGAAGGCGGCAAGATCGTTCCGCAGCTGTGGCACGTGGGCAGTGTGCGTCGCATCGGCACTGAGCCGGATGCCAGCGTTCCGGGTTACGGCCCATCGGAAAAATTGAAGGACGGTCAGGTCGTGGTTCACGGCATGACCAAACAGGATATCCAGGACGTGATCGCTGCGTTCGCGCAGTCTGCCAAAGACGCGCAAAGCATCGGCATGGACGGCGTGGAAATCCACGGCGCCCACGGCTATCTGGTGGACCAGTTCTTCTGGGAAGGCACCAACCAGCGCACCGACGAATATGGCGGCAGCCTGGCTAACCGTTCGCGTTTCGCCATCGAATTGATCCAGGCCGTGCGTGCGGCGGTGGGCGAAGGCTTCCCGATCATCTTCCGTTTCTCCCAGTGGAAGCAGCAGGACTACACCGCGCGTCTGGTACAAACCCCGGAAGCGTTGGGCGAATTTCTCAAGCCGTTGTCCGACGCCGGCGTGGACATTTTCCACTGCTCGACGCGGCGTTTCTGGGAGCCGGAGTTCGACGGTTCCGAACTCAACCTGGCTGGCTGGACCCGCAAGCTCACCGGCAAGCCGACCATCACCGTGGGCAGCGTTGGCCTGGATGGCGAGTTCCTGCAGTTCATGGTCAACACCGACAAGGTCGCTCAACCGGCCAGTCTGGAAAAACTGCTGGAGCGTTTGAATAACGATGAGTTCGACCTGGTGGCCGTAGGTCGTGCGCTGCTGGTGGACCCGGACTGGGCGCAGAAAGTGCGCGATGGTCGGGAGGAAGACATCCTGCCGTTCAGCCGTGAGGCGTTGATGACGCTGGTTTAAGCCGCGACTGGAAGGGCCTCTTCGCGGGCAAGCCTCGCTCCTACAGGATTGATGTCGATCACAACCTATCGACACAACTCAACCCGGTAGGAGCAAGGCTTGCCCGCGATGCTTTTCACGGCAATAAAGGTGCACCAGGCAATGGTTGCTCTTGCACACAAGCCCCGCGCAACTGCCCCTCAAACTGCTCGATAATCGCCGCCCACCCCTGACGACTCGCATGCTGGCGCGCATTCAGCCGCACGCAACGCAAGGTTTCCCGTTCCTCCAGCAACCACCGCGCCGCCTCGCAGAACGCCTCCTCATCCCCCGGCATCGCCAATACGCCGTTGTAGCCATGGCGAATGTGCTGACCCGCAGCCGCCATATCGTAGGCCACCACGCCCAGCCCCGAGGCCAGCGCCTCAAGCACCACATTGCCGAAGGTCTCGGTCAGGCTCGGAAACAGAAAGACATCCCCTGATGCATAGTGACTGGCCAAGGCTTCGCCGCGCTGTGAACCGCAGAAGATCGCCTCGGGCAAGGTCTTCTCCAACGCCACCCGCAGCGGCCCGTCGCCGACCACGATCAGCTTCAGGTTTCGCTGTGGATAAGTGTTTTTCAGTGCGTCGAAGCTGCGCTTGAGCAAGCCCAGGTTTTTCTCCGGTGCCAGGCGTCCGACATGGATCACGGCAATGTCATCGTCAGCCAGACCCCACTGCTCACGCAGTGCGTCGAGGCGTTTGGCCGGGTGAAACAGTTGGCTGTCGACACCCCGGGACAACAGCGCCAGGCGCTCGAACTGCCGACGTTCCAGCTCCAGACGCTGACTGATGCTGGGCACCAGGGTGAGGGTCGAGCGGTTGTGAAACCAGCGCAGGTAGTGGGTCAACAGCCGCGTCAGCAGGCCGAGCCCGTACTGGCTCGAGTACTGCTGGAAGTTGGTGTGAAAGCCGCTGACCACCGAAATCCCCAGGCGCCGCGCGGCACGCAAGGCCGACAACCCCAACGGCCCTTCAGTGGCGATGTACAGCACGTCGGGGCGATGGCGTTTCCAGCGCCGCAGCAACTTGTGCATCGACGACTGACCCCACTGCAACCCCGGATAACCCGGCAGCGGCCAGCCGCGGCACAGCAGCAATGCGTCGTCACTGCCCAACTGCCGATCACTGCCCTGGCGCGGTCGAACCAGCTCGACCTGATGCCCGCGCGCGCGCAATCCATCGCACAAGCGGCCAAGGGTATGGGCCACGCCATTGATTTCAGGAGGGAAGGTTTCGGTGATCAGGGTGATATGCAGAGCTGTCGTCATGACCTCAGTGTCGGCTGAGGCCATGTCGTCATTGTGTCAGTGCGATGATGGATTTATGACGCCGCGCGCTGGGGCACCAGGTTTTCCGCGCCACGTTCACGCACCCAGAACAGCGTCGCACCCGCCACGGCGGCCGGCATCATCAGGATGTTGACCACGGGAATCAGCAGCACCAGATAGACGATCCCGCCAAAACTCATGCTCTGCCAGCGCTTCTGGCGCAGCCAGGCGAGCATCTCGTTCCAGCCGAGTTTGTGGTTGTCCGCCGGGTAGTCGATGTACTGGATCGCCATCATCCATACGCCGAACAGCAGCCACAACGGCGCCGCGATGATGTTGACCACCGGGATGAACGAGAGAATGAACAGGCCGAGCGCCCGCGGCAGGAAGTAGCCGAGTTTGCGCATTTCCCGGGCCAGGGTCCGGGGGATCATTTCGATCAGCTCGCCCCAACTGAAGGCCGGGAAATCGTCGGTGCCACGCACCACCACTTCGACCTTTTCCGCGAGAAAGCCGTTGAACGGCGCGGCGATGACGTTGGCGAGCATGGTGAAGGTGAAGAACACCATGAATCCCACCAGCACCACGAAAATCGGCCAGAGGATGTAGCTGAGGAAACTCAGCCAGTCGGGCAGGGATGGCATCAGCGTATCGACCCACATGCTGAACTGATGCCCAGCGAGATAAATCAATCCGACGAACAGCACCAGGTTGATTGCCAGCGGCAACAGGACGAACAAACGCAGGCCCGGACTCAGGACCAGCTTGAGGCCTTCGCGCAGGTATTGCGGGCCGGACAGAACAGGGGCGGGCATAGCGTGCTCCGAGCAAGGGGTAAACGCGCCGACCTTACCGGCTTTGCCTCACAGGCGAAAGCGCGGTCGCAGCATCGACATTCACTGTAACAAAGGCGTCTATAAAATCACCGCATCGGGATAGAGACCGCCTATGAGCTGGATTGTTAAACCGTATTTCCTTAATCTTCGCCCCCTCGATACGCTGCACCCATTCTTTTTACAGGACTGTCGAGCTCAAGCCTTCCCCAAGTGCTTTCAACAGTCCTTTTTTATTCCCGCCGGCAACCCGGCGTTCCGCGCCAGGTAATCCGGGCCGGTCAACAGGAGCAGGTCATGTCTGAAGTCCGTCATTCGCGAGTGATTATTCTTGGTTCCGGCCCTGCCGGTTACAGCGCCGCAGTCTATGCCGCCCGTGCCAACCTCAAGCCACTGCTGATCACTGGCATGCAGGCTGGCGGTCAACTGACCACCACCACCGAAGTCGACAACTGGCCGGGCGACGTCCACGGCCTGACCGGCCCGGCGCTGATGGAGCGGATGAAAGAGCACGCCGAACGCTTTGAAACCGAGATCGTCTTCGATCACATCAATGCCGTGGACTTCGCCGCCAAGCCGTACACCCTGACCGGCGACAGCGCGACCTACACCTGCGACGCCCTGATCATCGCCACCGGCGCCAGCGCTCGTTACCTGGGCCTGCCGTCGGAAGAAGCGTTCATGGGCAAAGGCGTTTCGGCCTGCGCGACCTGCGATGGTTTCTTCTATCGCAACAAGCCAGTGGCTGTGGTTGGTGGCGGTAACACTGCCGTTGAAGAAGCGCTGTACCTGGCCAACATCGCCAGCACCGTGACCCTGATCCACCGTCGCGAAACGTTCCGCGCCGAGAAGATCCTGATCGACAAGCTCAACGCCCGGGTTGCCGAAGGCAAGATCATCCTCAAGTTGAACTCGAACCTGGACGAAGTCCTGGGCGACAACATGGGCGTGACCGGTGCTCGCCTGAAGAACAACGACGGCAGCTTTGACGAACTGACCGTGGACGGCGTGTTCATCGCCATCGGCCACACCCCGAACACGTCGCTGTTCGAAGGCCAACTGACGTTGAAAGACGGCTACCTGGTGGTGCATGGCGGCCGTGAAGGCAACGCCACTGCCACCAACCTGGAAGGTATCTTCGCCGCCGGCGACGTGGCGGACCACGTTTACCGCCAGGCCATCACCTCGGCCGGCGCTGGTTGCATGGCGGCACTGGATGCCGAGCGCTACCTCGACGACCTGCAGAACGCCAAGTTCTGAGAACGTTGAAATGAAAAAACCGGCCTCGGCCGGTTTTTTTGTGCCCACAGAAAATGTGGTCAGCCGCGCAACCGCTCCTGAACAAAATCCATGACCTTCAACGACTGATAGATCGCATTGGCAGCAATCTTCCCGAACGGGCCACCGTTCCAGTCCAGCAGATACGGCTTGAACAGCTCATACCGCGCACTTTCTCCGCACACCGCTTCAGCGATCACCCGGCCGCCAATGGAGCCGGTGTTCAAGCCGTGTCCACCAAATGAAGTGCAGGCCCATACACCCGGCTCCAGCAGTCCCAGGTTAGGCATTTTATTGGTGGAGTAGCCCATCAGGCCGGACCAGGCCAGGTCAATCTTGACCGCAGCCAATTGTGGATAGACCGAGACCATGTCGGCCTTGAGCATCGCCGCCAGGGCTTTTTCATCCTGTTCGTTGCGGGTGGTGATGCGCCCGCCCCAGAGCAGGCGATCGCCTTCGACCACGCGGTAATAGTCCGAAGCGCGGCGGTCATCGGAGAACGCGGCGCCGGAGTCGAGGACGTTCTTGATCCCGTCGCCCAGGTGTTCGGTCAGCACCACGTACGTGGCGATGGGCAGGTAGGCGCGGCTGAGCTTCTGCAATTCCGGGCCGCCGTAGCCGCCGGCGCAGAACACCAGGTCCTGGCAGCATACGGTGCCGTGAGCGGTTCGGACGATTTTGTCGGCGCCCTGGTGCTGCCAGGCGAGCATTTTCGAGTGTTCGAAAATCCGTCCCCCCGCCGCTTCGATGGCGAGGGCCAGGCCCAGGCAATAATTCAAGGGGTGGAAATGCAGGGCGTTGGGGTCTTCGACACCCTGGAAGTAACGCAGGGTGTGCGCCCGTTCGCGCACCTGGGCGGTGTCGAGAAAATTGAGTTCATAGCCGAAGTCCCGGCGCATGGTCTCGATGTGGTTTTTCACTTCGGCGCCGTCGTCGTAACGCTTGACCCGAATGGTACCGGCGGACGGCGCGCACCCGGCTAGAGCCAGTTCGGTGATGTTGTCGCGGACGATCTCCACGCCTTCGGCCGACATCCAGAACAACGCCTTGGTCTGTTCCAACCCGAGTTTTTTGCGGATCGCGCCGGAGCCTTCCGCCCAGCCCGGCGAGACCACGCCGCCATTGCGCCCGGACGCGCCCCAGGCCACTTGGTTGGCTTCGAGGATGATCACCCGTTTGCCGCGCCGGGTCAGTTCCAGGGCGGCCGTGAGGCCGGCGATACCGGCGCCGATGATGCAGACGTCGCAGGTTTCATCACTGTTCAATGCTGGCCTGGCTGCGCGCGGCAGCGAGGTTTGGGAGTACCAGGTGGTTGGAAAGGACATGTTCAATCCTTGAAGAATTGTTTTTTGCGGGAGCGAGCCTGCTCGCTCCCGCAGGGTTCAGGCGATTACTTGATGGTCGAATAATCGACGCCGTACCACTTGTCAGAGAGCTTGGTCAGCGTGCCGTCCTTGTGCATCGCGCCCACGATTTCACTGAGTTTGGCGCTCAGCTCCGGGTCACCCTTGTCGGTGGCAATGGCCAGTGGTTCGTAGAACGCCACGGCGTTGTCGGCGGCGCGCAGCGGGTAGCCTTTCTTGACGGCCGCGTCCAGGGTGCTGCGTTGGGTGAGGATCGCATCCAGCCGCGTGCCGTCGCCCAGGCGTAGATCGTCCAGCGGGCCGACGGAGCCGGAGTAGGTCTTCATTTTTTCGGTTTTGACGTCATACACCACCGGCGGCACGTCTGTGGTTTCAATGGCCAGCGCCTGGCTCAAATAGTCCTCGGACGTGGTGCCGCCTTCGACGCCGATGGTTTTGCCGTTCAGCGCTTTGTGGTCGGTGACTTTGGATTTGTCGTGCACGGCAAAGACGTAGGGCACGTAGTAATAGGTGCCGGGGAAATCGAGGATGCGCGAGCGACTCTTGGTGGCGGTCATCGAGCCCACGGACACGTCCCAGCGTCCGTTCCACTTACCGGCGGTGATCACGTCCCAGTCCGGCGTGATGAACTTGACTGCGACCCCGAGGCGCTTGGCGATCTCTTTGGAGACGTCGATATCGAAACCGTCGATTTCATTCTTGTCGTTGATGAAACCCTGGGGTGGCCAGGTCGCCGAGGTCGCGACGGTCAGGGTCTTGCTGCTCTCGATCTTGTCCAGGACCGCGCCGGCATTGGCGGCGCCGACGAACAACAGCGACAGGGTGGCAGCGAGGGTCAGTGCATGTTTTCTACTGAGCATGTTTATCTCCACTTTTCGTTTTTGTTATGCGGGGTAAAGCCGTTCTCAGTGACCGATGATTTGCGAGAGGAATTTCTGCGCGCGTTCGGTCTGGGGGTTGTTGAAAAAATCGGCCGGGGTGGCTTGTTCGATGACCTGGCCCTGGTCCATGAACAGCACGCGGTCGGCGACTTTGCTGGCAAAACCCATTTCGTGGGTCACGCAAATCATGGTCATGCCGTCGGTGGCCAGTTCGCCCATGACGTCGAGCACTTCGTGGACCATTTCCGGGTCCAGCGCCGAGGTCGGCTCATCGAACAGCATCACTTTTGGGTTCATGCACAGCGCCCGGGCAATCGCTACGCGCTGTTGCTGGCCGCCGGACAATTGCGACGGATATTTGTGGGCGTGCTCGGCAATCCGCACGCGCTCGAGGTAAACCAGCGCGCGTTTTTTAGCCTCGGCGGACGACACGCCTTGCACCAATTGCGGCGCCAGGGTCAGGTTGTCCATCACGCTTAGGTGCGGGAACAGGTTGAAGCTCTGGAACACCATGCCGATTTCCCGGCGCACCGCGCTGACACTTTCCGCCTCGCTGGTGAGGGTGATGCCGTTGACCTGGATGTGGCCTTTCTGGAAGTTTTCCAGGTGATTGATGCAGCGGATCATCGTCGATTTGCCCGAACCCGACGGCCCGCACACCACGAGGATTTCCCCGGCGGCCACGTTCAGGTCGACGTCACGCAAGGCGTGAAAATTGCCGTACCACTTGTTCAGGCCGGTGATCGAAATCATGGAAGGGCTGGTCTGCGCGGCAGGGGCCAGGTCGAGTCGCTCGGCGGTAGTCATCTTGGATCAACCTCTCGCAGTGGATCGGTTGACCCGTTTTTCGATTCGCGCCTGCACCCGTTCGAGGATGAACGACAGCGCCCAGTAAATCATTGCGGCAGTGATTAGCATTTCCAGGTGGCGGAAGTCCGCGCGGCCCTGGGTCTTGGCCAGGTACATCAGTTCCCAGACGCCGATCACCGACACCAGCGAACTGTCCTTGAGCATGGCGATGAACTGGTTGCCGGTGGGCGGGATGATCACCCGCAAGGCTTGCGGCATGATCACCCGGCTCAGGGTTTTGAACGGACTGATGCCCAGCGCCCGCGAGGCTTCCCATTGGCCCACCGGAATGCTCTGGATCCCCGCGCGGAAAATCTCGGTCATGTAGGCGCCGTAGCACAGCGACAACGCAAGGATGCCAGCCGGCACCGCATCGACCACATAACCGAGTTGCGGCAGCCCGAGGTAAATCAGGTAGATCTGGATCAGCAGCGGCACGCCGCGAAAGAACGAGGTGTAGAACGAGGCGATGGCATTCGCCAAGCCATTGTTCGACAGCTTGGCCACTGCGCCGATCAGCGCCAGCACAAAGGCAATCACGATGGCGACGGCGGAGATGTACAGCGTGGTGGCCGCGCCCTGGATGATCAGGAAGCCGATCTTGTCGAGAATAAAGCTGTAGGAGAGGTTGAAGGTGTCGAAGAAGGCGAGGAACAGAATCAGCAGTTCGATCCACACGACGGTGGTTTGCACCTTGAACTTCAAGCGCCCAAGGACGTGGAAGTTCAGCGTGCCGAGCACGGCGATCAGCAATCCAATGGCGATATTGCGCGCGGTCAGGCTGTCGGGGGCATCGCCCAGCAGCGGTTGCAGAAAGTGACTCAGGGCGCTGTTGCCCAGGTTCATCAGGTACGCGCCGAGGAACAACACCACGGCGACGCCAAGCAGGAATTGAGGATCATTGGACTTTTTTTTATAAATTATATTGTCGTGATACATGAATGCCTCGGCTTGTAGGTGGTTACGGTCTCGCTAGATAAAAGGGGTAGTCGGGCAGTATTGCGACGCTAAATCCAGGACCACAAGCGAACATAATTCGCTATGTCAGTCCCGGATCGCAGTTTGCGTTGTCAGGAAAGCTTGGCCAGGCAGGCCTCGAAGATGTCCAGGCCTTCCTCCAGCACCGCCGCTTCAGTGGTCAGCGGTGCCAGCAGCCGAATGATGTTGCGCGACTTGCCGCTGGGCATCAGCAGCAAACCCGCATCGCGCGCCAGGGCCAGCAACTGGGTCAATTGCGCTGAGGCCGGTGTGCCGTCGACGTTGAGCAGTTCGATACCGCGCATCGCCCCGACACCGGTCAGGCGGCCAAGAAACGGGAAAAGCTTGCTGGCACGCCAGGCTTCGTAACGGCTGACGATGGCTTCTTCCTGTTGCGAGCCCCAGGCGTGCAGGTTCGCATCCGTCATCTCGTCCAGGGTTGCCAGGGCCGCAGCGCAGGCGATCGGGTTGCCGGAATAGGTGCCACCGAGTCCGCCCTTGGGCAAGGTGTCGAGCAGTGCCTTGCGCCCGGCTACCGCGCCGAGCGGCATACCGCCGGCGATGCTTTTGGCGAGCAGGATCAGATCCGGTTCAATGCCCAGGCGCGAGAAGGCAAACCGCTCACCGGTACGACCGAAACCGGACTGGATTTCATCGGCGATCAGCAGGATGTTTTTCTCATCACAGAAGCGCCGCAACGCCTGGGCAAACTCCACGTCCATTGCCAGGAAGCCTGCTTCGCCCTGCACGGGTTCGACGATAAAACACGCCACGTCATTCACGTCGATCTCGACGCTGAACAGCCGCTCCATCGCCTTCAACGCCTCGGCGCAGGTCACGCCGTTGTCCTTGCTCGGGAAGGGCAGGTGATAGACCGGACCCGGCAGCACGCCGACTTTCTGTTTGTAGGGCGCGACCTTGCCGTTGAGGTTGAGGGTCGCAAGAGTGCGACCGTGAAAGGCGCCATCAAAGGCAATCACGGCTGTACGGCCAGTGGCACCGCGAACGATTTTCAGGGCGTTTTCCGCCGCTTCCGCGCCGCTGTTGGTGAGCATGCCGCTGACCGGGTAATCCACCGGGATAAAGGTGCAGAGGCGATCCATCAGTTCGAGGTAAGGCCCATGCGGGGCGGCGTTGAACGCGTAGTGGGTCAGCCGGGTGGCTTGTTCGCGAATGGCTTCGACGATGCGCGGATGGCAATGGCCGAGGTTCAGCACGCCGATGCCGCCGACGAAGTCGATGTAGCGTTTGCCCTCGGTATCCCAGACCTCGGCGTTTTTGCCGTGGCTGAGCGTGACGGGATGAACGACGTTGATCGACTGGCTGATGGTTTCGCTGCTCATGGATACCTGACTCGGAAGAAGGGTTGCTTCTTTTTATCTAAGCCGCGAGCAGAGGGGGCCGGCAAACGAAATAAAGTCGCCGGGTCAATCTTAAAAGTCGGGATGTGTTGCGCCCCTTGTAGGAGCACGGCTTGCCGGCGATGGCGTTCTTGAGATCGCCATCGCGGGCAAGCCTCGCTCCTACAGGAAAAAGCGTTTAGCGGCGAGTCAGGGGCTGTTGGGTGAATTTCACACCGGCCAATCCATGGGCAATCAACGCGCGGATATTGCCGTGATCGCTGCCTTCCGGCGTGGCGACAACCGAACGGTAATGCTCGCCAAATGCCAACAGCGCTTCTTCATCGCTCAAGCCTTCCAGCAACGCCAGACCGAGGGTCTTGCACGAACCTTCATTCTGCCCGGCAGCGTTTTCCACGCCACCGTTGTTGAAGGCTTGCGGCTGGTAATCGTAGCCGGCGGCGATGAATGCCAGGGTATCGGCGAAAGCATGTTCGCCGCTGTTGAGGCTGGCGCGCAGGGTGTTCAAATCACTCATTGGGTTTTCCTTTGGCGAACGCCGCTTGTTGTTCGGCGCTGGCTTCTTGCTGGTATTGGGCTTTCCACTCGGCGTAAGGCATGCCGTAAACCACTTCGCGGGCGTCGTCGAGGCTGACCTCGATCTGGCGTTCGTCGGCGGCGGCCTTGTACCACTTGGACAGGCAGTTGCGGCAGAAACCCGAGAGGTTCATCAGGTCGATGTTCTGCACATCCTTGCGGCTGTCCAGGTGCGCGACCAGCCGGCGGAAGGCGGCGGCTTCAAGTTCCAGGCGTTGTTGATCGTTCATGGCGGGCTCTGTGCAATCAAATCGTGGCGCGGATGATAAAAGCCTGACGCCTAATGCGCCAGACGCGCTTAGCGGCTCGCCGCGAGGGTGATCGACACCGACTCGGCAAATCGCAAAGCGTGGGGTTTGTCGACTTCCACTTCGGCGTACAACACCGACTCGTTGACCATGACCAGATCGAGGATTTCCTGGGTCAGGCGTTCGAGCAGGGCAAAGCGATTGCCTTCCACGTGGGCGATGATCGCCTTGGTGATGGTGCGGTAGTTCAGCGCGTGATCGATGTCGTTGTCGCGCACCGCGTCTTGCGCCGCGTAGAGGATGGTCAGGTTGATCAACACATCCTGCTTGTTGAGGATTTCGTCCTCGTTGATGCCGATGAAGGTGCGCAGGCACAGGTCCTTGACCCGGATGCGCGCCATTCCTGGTTGAAGTTGTGGCATTGCTACTTGCTCCGTCCAATCAATTGCAGGAACTCCTGGCGGGTGTTGCTCGACTCGCGGAAGGCGCCGAGCATCACCGAGGTGTTCATGGTCGAATTCTGTTTCTCGACACCGCGCATCATCATGCACATGTGTTTGGCCTCGATCACCACGGCGACCCCGGCGGCGTCCGTGACGTGCTGCACCGCGTCGGCGATCTGCCGGGTGAGGTTTTCCTGAATCTGCAGGCGACGGGCGAACATGTCCACCAGCCGTGCAATCTTCGACAGGCCCAACACTTTGCCCGTCGGAATATAAGCCACATGCGCCTTGCCGATGAAGGGCAGCATGTGGTGTTCGCACAGCGAATAGAGCTCGATGTCGGCGACGATGATCATCTCGTCGGTATCGGACGAAAACAGCGCACCGTTGACGATTTCCTCGACAGTTTGCTCATAGCCATGACACAGGTATTGCATGGCCTTGGCCGCGCGCATCGGGGTGTCTTGCAGGCCTTCGCGGTCGGGGTTTTCACCGAGGCCGATGAGGATGTCGCGGTAGCTCTGGGATAAGGCGTTCTGAGGCAGGGATAACGTCATGAAATATCCTCGCGGGGCGGCTTATTTGACGTGCCGTCCGCCGTTGACGGTCAGGGTCGTGCCGGTGACATAAGGGTTGTCGAGCAGATAGCGCAGGCTCTGGTAGATCACTTCGCTGCCGGGCTCGATGCCCAGCGCGGACTTGGCCAGGGCCTTGGCACGGTACGCCGCGTCGTCGTCGGGATTGAACAATAGCAGGGCTGGGGCGATGCCGTTGACCTTGATCGCCGGCGCATATTTCGCGGCGAAGGACAGGGTCAGGCTGTCGAGCCCGGCTTTGCTGGCGCAATAACCGATATGTTGGCTGCTGCCCTTGCGGGTTACGTCGTCACTGATGTGCACGATGTCGGCCGGGCTCGAGCGTTCGAGCAAGTCAGCGCAGTGCAGGTTGATCAGGTAGGGCGCGAGCATGTGCACGCTGAACATTCGGGTAAAGGCCTGGGCATCGGTGTCCGGGGTTTCGGTCAGCCATTCCGACGCGTTATGCACAATCGCCCGCAGGCTGTCGGTGTGGGTCTTGAGTTCGCCGATGAACGCGAGGATCCCGGCTTCGCTGGCGAAGTCCGCGAACACCGCTATTGCGCCGAGATCGCGCAACACCTGCACGCCGGGGCGTTCGCGGCGGTAGCTGAAGATCACCCGGTGACCGTCTTCGAGCAAACGCTGCGCACAATGCAGGCCGACTCGTTGGCCGGCACCGGTGATGAGGATGGGAGCTGCGGAAGAGGTCATGAACGGCTCGCGTCGCGGTTAGAGCAAAACTATACCAGCGACAAAGCGTGTGGTGGCTTTTGTAAGAGCGAGGCTTGCCCGCGAAGAAGACGCCGCCGGTCTATCTGTCAAACCGTGTCATCGTTCTTCGCGGGCAAGCCTCGCTCCTACAGGGGTTACGGATTTTGGGTGGTGGGCGCGACGGGAATTGGCCGCGTCGGCGTGCTGTGCAGCCAGTTGGCCAGCAAACGGGTCGACAGCGGAATAAAGAAATAGACCATCAATGGCGTCAGGCACAGGGTGCTGACCAGTACCCGAGGCAGCAGGCTCATTTCGCCGAGCAACGGCCCCAGGACAAAATTGAACAGCAGGGAAACCGGAAAGAACGCCAGCCAGATCGCCACCGCCTGTTTCCAGCGCGGCGGGCGATTCCCGGCAGCACCGAACCAGCCTTCGATGCCGCTGACCCGATGTTCGGTCGGGTGGGCGAACAAGTCGCTGCCGCGTGCCAGCCAGGCGGTGCGCGAGGCGGAATGCTCCCAGGCGTGCAGGGTCTGCTCGTCTGCGAAGCGGAAAATGATCTGGAATTCGTCATCGTCGGGCGGCGGAGCGAGCACGCCAGAACCGAGATAACCGGGAAAGTCGGTGGCCAGTTGTTCGCCTTCACGCAACCAGGCGATCAGGTCCTGATAACGTCCATCGGCAACGCGGCGCGCCACCATCAGCGTGACGGGTGAGGTAGACATTTTGTATCTCCGTATGACAAACGCGTCGCTCCGGGTAGGAGTTTCGCCAGGCGCAGCGCCGGGGTAGTGGGCTGCGTCTTTGGACAAGCAAGGATTATTCCCTAATATGAAAATTACACCAGAGACATTCGTCACCCATCAATAACTTGAATGATTGCGGGGGATAGGCGTTAAATGGGATCCAATTTTACTAATGAACGATCGCCCCCCCAATGCCTGTCCTGACTGACAATGTTCCTGGCTTGCTGCCAACTGCTTCCCTGGAACGGGAAGAGCTGTTTCCGATTCGAGAGGTGGCACGCCTGACGGGTATCAACCCGGTCACATTGCGGGCATGGGAACGTCGTTATGGCCTGATCCAGCCCACGCGCACCGAAAGCGGGCATCGGCTGTACTCAATGGCCGATATCGAGACGGTTCGCAGCATCCTCGGCTGGATTGATCGCGGTGTGGCGGTGAGCAAGGTCGGCAAGATTCTGGCGAAGACCGAACCGCTCAAAACGCTCTCGCACATCATCCCCAATGAACTCGTACTGGCCGACTACGCCCAATGGCAGCAGCAGGTCCGGGCCGCTGTCAGCGCGTTTGACGACGTTCAACTGGAGCGGGTGTACGGGCAGATCTTTTCCAGTTACTCGCTGCCCGTGGTGTTCCAGGACATTCTGATGCCGCTGTGGAAGCAACTGGTGCAGCGCCAGGAAGGCTTCGGCCAGACCAGCGAATGGTTGTTCTTCGATGCGTTCCTGCGATCACGCGTGGCACAGCGCCTGCTGCTGATACGTGATGCCTCGCCGCGCCGGATCGTGGTCAGCGCCTTGGCCGGACAGTGCCATGAACTCGAACTGCTGGTCGCCGCGTTGTTTTTGAGCGGGATGGATTCGGGCGTGCGGGTGCTCACGATTGGCCAACCGTTCGATGAGTTGACCCTGGTCTGTGAAAGAATCCAGCCCCTGGCGCTGGTACTGTTCTCCAATCACGTACCTTCCGCCGAGTTGCCACGACGTTTGAATCGCCTGGCCTTGAGTCTGGATTGCCGGCTGATGCTCGCCGGTGATGCGTCCGACCTGGCGCAGGATAGCCTGGCCGGATCATCGATCGGTTGTCTGGGTAACGAGGGTTTGTTGATGCGACAGCGTCTGAAGCAGTTCCTGGCGGGCAACCTGGATACGTGAGGCTCAGACGTGCAGGGCGGGATGGGTCAGGCGATGTTGCTGGAGAATGAACTGACGCAGGCGTTCGGTTTCGTCCTTGTCGCTCTGGCTCAACTGATAGGCGAAGAAGCCGTGCTCGGTTTCCCGTTCGAACGTGCCGCGCAAGGCGATCCGCTCATAACCTGACGGGCTGAACCACAACGCAAAATGCTTCGGCGGCTTGGTCTTGTTGCGAACTTCCAACAGTACCCCTTTGAACGACACTTCGTGAACCCACATCGCGCCGGGCTGGCCCTTGGCATTCTCCAGTGCAACCGGCTCCTCGAGTGTCAGGCGCCAGGGCCGGACCATTGGCCCGTCTTCAAAAATACTCGGCACGCCCAGGCGCAAATGCAGCGCATGGAACTCGTCCTCCACCAGGTGCAGCGGGAAGGTCATTTGCTGATTTTCGAAGTTGGCCTGGATGGTGACCTGCTCATGGGCCGCGAGGCGCGTGAGCAGATCCCGGATCTGCGATCCACCGTTGACGAGCAGGCTCGACGTTGCATCCCGCACATTGAGCTGCGGGTTGTGCTGCATGGTCTGGATAAAATCCAGCTCATCCTGGGTCAGGAGTGCGTCGCGTTGCATGGCTTGCTCGTAAATAAAAGTTACAAAGTCATCGGTGATTGTAGTTAATGACAATTAATTCGCTGTTTTGTTTTCGCCGTCCGTCGCTTTGAGCGCAGCCAGCTCGGCCTGCAGTTCAGCCACCTGTGCTTCCAATTGCGCCACCCGCTGCTGTGCTTTGACTTGAATGGTCACATCTTTTTGTACACCGACAAAATAGGTTTGTCCGTCACTTTCGTTTTTAACTGTCGAAAGGGACAGTTCATTCCAGAACGGTGTGCCGTCCTTGCGGTAGTTACGCAGGATTTCCCGGCATGAACCGCCGCTGTCCAGCGTTTCGCGAATCAACGCCAGCGCTGCTTGATCCCGATCGCCGGATTGCAGGAAGCGGCAGTCCTGGTAAAGGATTTCTTCGCTGGTGTAACCGGTCATGCGTTCGAAGGCCGGGTTGACGTAAATCAGAATGTCGTCTTGCTCGCCTTCCTTTTCGGCAATCACGATGCCGTCGTTGGAGGCGTTGATCACCATTTGCAGCAGTTGAGCGTTGATCATCAGAGAATCCTTTCCAAGTTGATTGAGCGCAGCATTCTAGAAGAACCCAATGAGCTGTCCACTGGCCATCCGCGCTAATTGAGAGGCAATCGCAGGTTTTTGGCCGGTGCTGTTAATATCGCCGGTCTTTTACAGCTTCAGGAACAGATTGATGAAAGTCGCCATCCTTTCCGGCTCGGTGTACGGCACGGCTGAAGAAGTCGCCCGGCACGCTGCGAATATTTTGAAAGACGCCGGTTTCGAGACCTGGCACAACCCTCGCGCCAGCCTGGCTGACGTCCAGGCATTCGGCCCCGACGCCTTCCTGGCGGTGACGTCGACCACGGGCATGGGCGAACTGCCGGACAACCTGCAACCGTTGTATTCGGTAATTCGTGACCAACTGCCTGCAGCATGGCGTGGTTTGCCCGGCGCGGTGATCGGTCTGGGCGATGCGAGTTATGGCGATACCTTTTGCGGCGGTGGCGAGCAGATGCGCGAACTGTTCGGCGAACTGGGCCTGCGCGAAGTGCTGCCGATGTTGCGCCTGGATGCCAGCGAAAGCGTCACGCCGGAAACCGACGCCGAGCCTTGGCTGGCGGAGCTGGTCACGGCTCTGCGGGGCTGACCGGGCACTCGCGCAACAGCGCGAGCCAGGCTTGGGCGGCCTTTGACAGGTACGCGCCGTCGCGCCAGATAAAGGCAATGTCCCAACGCAGATAGGCCGGCGCATTCAAGGTCAGGCGCACCACGCCTGGCCGCACCAGCCCTCGCGCCACAACACTGGGCAACAGCACCACGCCTTGCCCGGCCGCCACCAGCGCGGCGAGAAAATCCGCCTGGCCGCTGCGACCGCCTTCCTTGGGCGTGAAGCCCATCTGTTGGCAGGCTTGCAGCAAGCGGTCATTGAGCACAAAGCTGCGCTGGTACAGCAGGAACGGCGTGTCAGCCAACTCCTCCAACCCAATCACGGTCTTCGTTGCCAGCGGATGATCGGCCGGCAGCAGGGCGTCCAGCGGTTCATCGCAGAACGGCTGAAACGCGAATTGCGGATCCTTGGGCAGCAGACTGCCACCCAGTTCCAGTTCGCCGCTCAACACCGCTTGCTCGATGTTCCGGCTGCCGCCTTCCAGCAAATGAATGCTGATGTTCGGGTAGCGTCGCCGGTATTCGGCGAACAGCCCGGCGAACAATGCGTCACTGCCCAGCAGCGGCAAACCCAGACGCAACTCGCCGCGGGCCAGTTGGCTCAAGTCATCCAGCTCGCTGAGCAACTCATTGCGCAATCTCAGCATGCCTTCGGCCCGTTGCAGCACCACGCTGCCGGCGGCGGTCAGGCGTAACTGCGAGCCGAGACGTTCGAGCAAAGGGGTTCCGAGGCTTTGCTCAAGCTGGGCGACTTGCTTGCTCACCGCCGATTGGCTGATGTGCAAGGTCTTGGCCGCTTGGGTGAAACCACCCTGATGCATCACTTCGACGAAGCTGCGCAGCTGTTTGAATTCCATTACCGTGATTCCATTTTGGAATGGCTTCGAGTCTAACAATTCGCTTCGGGGATAGCAGCCCACTCCGTAAAATGAGCGCCTGTGAGGACCGAAATCATGAAAACATCCACCGTCAAATACCTTTCCCGACTGATCGCCGAGCTGGCCGTGCTGCTGGCGATCTACCTGCTCGGCTGCCAATTGGCCGCCTGGTTTTCCTGGCCGATTCCGGGTGGCGTGATCGGCATGGCGTTGTTGCTGCTGGCGTTCGCCTGCGGTTGGGTCAAGCCCGCGGCGTTGCAGATGGGCGCCGGGTTGTTGATGGCCGAGATGCTGCTGTTCTTTATTCCTGCTTTGATGAGCCTGCTCGATTACGGCGGCCTGCTGCGCGACGACGGCTGGCGGATTCTGCTGGTGATCGGTGTCAGCACGTTGATGGTGATGTTGGTGACCGCGTTTACCGTGGAGTTGGTCGTCCGTTTGAGGAGGCCCCATGAAGCTTGAGCTGATGCCGATGTTCTGGCTGGCGTTCACGCTGCTGGCCTATTTGTTCAGCCGCTGGATCTATCGGCGCACCGGCCGCTATCTATTGTCGCCGCTGATTCTGGTCCCGGCGCTGTTGCTGGCGCTCGCCGTGCCGCTGCACACGGCCTATGCCGAGTATTCGAGCAACACCCATTGGCTGATGCTGGTCCTGGGCCCGGTCACCGTGGCCTTCGCAGTACCGATCTGGCAGCAGCGGCAGATGCTGGCGCGGCACTGGTCGGCGTTGCTGCTCGGGATGCTGGCGGGCAGCGCGGCGTCTATCGGCAGTTCGTTCGGCCTGGCCAAGGCGCTGGCGCTGGACAGCTCGGTGACGATGTCGCTGGTGCCTCGTTCGATCACCACGCCTTTCGCCATGCCGCTGGCCCACGATCTTGGCGGCGTGCCGGAACTGACTGCAGTGTTCGTGATGTTTACCGGGGTCATCGGGGCGATGCTCGGCGGCGTTCTGCTCAAGTGGCTGCCCCTGCGCAGCGCCCTGGCGCGCGGTGCATTGTTTGGTGTCGGGGCTCACGGCGCCGGAGTCAGTCGGGCCCATGAAGTCGGCGGCGAAGAAGGCTCGGTGGCGGGGCTGGTCATGGTTCTGACAGGGCTGCTGAACCTGTTCGCGGCGCCCTTGTTGGCGTCGGTGCTTTGACATGGATCCAAGGTCATGGCGTCTGTGACTCGCTCGGCCATCAAGCTGGCTGCGAATGCAACTACACGAACTCCGAGGGCTGACTAGACTGCTGACACGTGAGTAAAACTATAAGAAAAGAGAGGTCCTTGCCGTGAGTGTCACCCCCGTCCAATCGTCCAACAGTGTCAAAGACCAGGTCAGTGCCGCCGAGTGGCAGACCCGCGTCGACCTCGCCGCCTGTTATCGCCTGGTCGCCTCACATGGCTGGGATGATCTGATCTTTACCCATATTTCGGCCAAGGTGCCGGGCACCGAAGACTTCCTGATCAACCCGTTCGGGCTGATGTTCCACGAGATCACCGCGTCGAGCCTGGTCAAAGTCGATCAGGCCGGCAACAAGCTGATGGACAGCCCCTACGAGATCAATCCGGCGGGCTACACCATCCACAGCGCCGTGCATGAAGTGCGTCACGACGTGGTCTGCGTGCTGCATACCCACACCGCTGCCGGTGTTGCTGTGTCGGCGCAGAAGCAGGGCATCCTGCCGATCAGCCAGCAGTCGTTGTTCGTGCTCTCGAGCCTGGCGTATCACGCCTACGAAGGGGTGGCGCTGAACCACGAAGAGAAGGCACGGCTGCAAGCCGACCTCGGTGAAAACAATTTCCTGATGCTGCACAACCACGGTCTGCTGACCTGTGGCGCTACCATCGCCGATACTTTTTTGATGATGTTCACCTTCCAGCGCGCCTGCGATATCCAGGTGCTCGCGCAAAACGGTGGTGCCGAACTGATCGCCATCGACCCGCAGATTCTGGCGGGCGCCAAGGCGATGATCGCCGGCGTTACCAAAAGTGCTCAAGGGATGGGTGGCGCGCTGGCTTGGCCGGCGCTGCTGCGCAAACTCGATAAACAAGACCCGGGTTATAAACTCTGATGCCTCTCGCCGAGATCCCGCTGTGTGTCTGGCGCAAACACGGCCAGACGTTCGTATTCCGTGGCCAGGCCATCCGCTATTGGACGGCCGGGCAGGGTGAGCCGCTCCTGCTGATCCACGGTTTTCCAACCGCCAGTTGGGACTGGCATTACCTTTGGCAGCCGCTCGCCCAGCGCTATCGAGTGATCGCCTGCGACATGCTCGGCTTTGGCGATTCGGCCAAACCGGTGAACCACGAATACAGCCTGCTGGAGCAAGCCGATTTGCAGCAGGCCTTGCTGGCGCATCTGAACATCGAGCAGCCGGTGCACCTGCTGGCCCACGATTACGGCGACAGCGTGGCCCAGGAGCTGCTGGCCCGGCATCACGAAGCTCAAGTGAATATCGCCAGTTGCGTGTTCCTCAATGGCGGTCTGTTTCCCGAAACCCATCGCCCGTTGCTGACGCAAAAACTTTTGCTCAGCCCACTGGGCTGGATGATCGGCCGCGCCTTCACCCGTGATGCGCTGGTGAAAAGTTTCCGCCAGATCTTCGGCCCCCAGACCCGACCGACCGAAAGCGAGATGGATGATTTCTGGAGCCTGGTCGACAGCAATCGCGGGCCGCGGATCATGCATAAATTGATCGGCTACATTCCTGAACGGCGGGTCCAGCGCGAGCGCTGGATCGGCGCCATGCAGCGCAACGAAGTGCCGTTGCGGGTGATCGATGGCGAAGTCGATCCGATTTCCGGTGCGCACATGGTCGAGCGTTATCGGGAGCTGATCCCCAACCCCGATACGGTGCTGCTGCCGGGCATTGGTCACTACCCGCAGACCGAGGCGCCGGGGCAGGTGCTCAAGCATTACCTGGAGTTTCGGGATCGGCAGGTTTCGGCGCCGCGCAAGGTGGCGTGTTCGTGACCTTCAATACCTGCATGCCCCAATCCCGTAGGAGCAAAGCTTGCTCGCGATAGCGGACTGACAGTCAACATCGACGTCGCCTGATATTCCGCCATCGCGAGCAAGCTGCTCCTACAGCTCCCACATCATCGCGGTCATCATCCCCCAGCCTTATCGCACACCATTCAGCCTCCTCGTCTTGATTGTGACCCGCCGCCCCGTGCCTGACACTCGAGGTCATCGTCCCTTGGCCTGCTGGAGTCCCCCATGAATGAGTCTGTGCGCTTCGAAGATAAAGTCGTGATCATCACTGGCGCCGGTGGCGGTCTCGGCCGGGCGCATGCGTTGCTGTTCGCCAGACAAGGCGCCAAGGTGCTGGTCAATGATCTCGGCGGTACGGCTCAGGGCGAAGGTGCCAACGCGTCGGCAGCCGACCGTGTGGTCGCCGAAATCCGCGAGGCCGGCGGCACCGCCGAGGCCAACCACGACTCCGTCACCGACGGCGACAAACTGGTGCAAAACGCCTTGGACGTGTTTGGCCGTGTCGATGTCGTGGTCAACAACGCGGGCATCCTGCGGGACAAGACCTTCCACAAAATGGACGACGCCGATTGGGACCTGGTTTACCGTGTTCACGTCGAAGGCGCCTACAAAGTCACCCGCGCCGCCTGGCCGCACCTGCGCGAGCAAAACTATGGCCGCGTCATTTTCACGGCTTCGACCTCGGGTATCTACGGCAACTTCGGCCAGTCCAACTACGGCATGGCCAAGCTCGGCCTCTACGGCCTGACTCGCACCCTGGCCATCGAAGGCCGCAAGAACAACATCCTGGTCAACGCCATCGCGCCTACCGGCGGCACGCGTATGACCGAAGGCCTGATCCCGCCGCAAGTGTTCGAACAGCTCAAGCCGGAACTGGTCAGCCCGTTGGTGGTGTACCTGGCCAGCGAAAATTGCCAGGAAACATCGGGGCTGTTTGAAGTCGGCGGCGGCTGGATGGGCAAGGTGCGCTGGGAGCGCAGTCTCGGTGCCGGGTTTGATCCGCGGGTGGGCTTCTCGCCGGAGGATGTGGCGGCGCACTGGGAGCAGATCTGTGATTTCGAAGGCGCGGCGCATCCGAAGGACAACATTGAAGCGCTGAAGGAAATGATGGCGAACTTGCAGAAATATACCCTCTGATCAAGCTTCATCCGGCAGGGCTTGCCTGAGTCCTGCCAATCCCGTCGCTACACCCCTCGTTCAAAAACCATCGCCCATAAAAAAGGCCGCTGCAAACGCAGCGGCCGAAGTAAGACGTAGATCAAGGAGCAATAAATCAACGTCAGTGAACACAGGGCGATGACTCGAAGAAGCTTCAACTCATCTGAAATCTTGCGCGAAAGGCCTGGGGTTCAACACAAGCTTTCGCGTCTTGCTTTGCGCCGGTTTCCCGTGAAAGCCCGGCAAGAATAAGGGTTTGAAGCCCAAGGAAAAACAGCGATTCGTGACATGCACTGTTACGGGGCGTGTAACAGTCCCGGATAACCACGGATCGCCCGCTTTTGTAGCAGCTGCCGAGGTACGAGGCTGCGTTCGGCTGCGAAGCAGTCGTAAAACTTGAGCACGCGGTCTTCCAGAAACACCGCGCCGCCTGATTTCACGACTGCTTCGCAGCCGAACGCAGCCTCGTACCTCGGCAGCTGCTACACCGGACGCAGGCTTCGGCAGTTGCTACAGAGCGGGCGCCAACCCGGCGTCATGCGTTCAGTTGATAACCCGCCATCCAGCCCATCCATACCCCGCGCAAAGCCCCGTCCCGTGCGGGCATTCATCCTTTGGAGGTACAACGCGAATACCTCCTTGGTGCGCTTATCGCTCTCGACGCGCGGCAGTAGGGTGAGGCCTTCTGTCACTCACCGGGGAAGACGCATGACAAAAACAACAATGCGCGCCATCTTCACGCCGCAGGCGCTGGCCGCTGCGGTGGCCTTGGGTTGCTGCGCCCAGGCGCACGCCGTTGCATTCAATATCGGGGAAATCGAAGGGACCTTCGATTCGTCACTCTCCGTCGGCGCGAGCTGGGGCATGCGCGATGCGGACAAATCGTTGGTGGGCACGGTCAACGGCGGGACCGGCCAGTCATCGACCGGTGACGACGGGCGACTGAACTTCAAGAAGGGCGAAACCTTCTCCAAGATCGTCAAGGGCATCCACGACCTTGAGCTGAAATACGGCGACACCGGGGTGTTCGTGCGCGGCAAGTATTGGTACGACTTCGAGCTCAAGGACGAGGACCGCGAGTTCAAGCAGATCAGCGACAGCGGTCGTAAGGAAGGCGCCAAATCTTCCGGAGCGCAGATCCTCGACGCCTTCGTCTATCACAACTATTCCATCGCCGATTTACCGGGCACTGTGCGTGCGGGTAAGCAGGTCGTGAGCTGGGGTGAAAGTACCTTCATCGGCAACTCGATCAACAGCATCAACCCGATCGACGTTTCCGCGTTTCGGCGTCCCGGCGCGGAGATCAAGGAAGGCCTGATCCCGGTGAACATGCTGTTCGGCTCCCAGGGCCTGACCGATCAACTGACCGTGGAAGGGTTCTATCAACTGGAATGGGACCAGACCGTTCTCGACAACTGCGGCACCTACTTCGGTGTCGACGTGGCGGCGGACGGTTGCAACAACAACTACAGCGTCGGCAGCCCGGCGATTGCCCCGTTGGCGCCACTGGCATCGGCGTTTGGCCAGCCGATCCAGGTCACCCGTGAAGGGGTGATCGTGCCCCGTGGCGGCGACCGCGATGCGCGGGATTCAGGGCAGTGGGGCACGGCGTTGCGCTGGCTCGGTGACGATACCGAGTACGGCCTGTATTTCATGAACTACCACAGCCGCACGCCAACCGTCGGCACCACGACCGCCGGCGCATCGACCCTGGCCAGCCTGCCGGGCATGGTCGGCATTGCCAACCAACTGGCGCCTGGCAGCGGTTCGGGTCTGGCCCAGAGCGTGATGCTGGGTCGCGGCCAGTATTACCTCGAATACCCGGAAGATATCCGCCTGTACGGCGCGAGTTTCTCCACCACCTTACCCACCGGCACTGCGTGGACCGGCGAGATCAGCTACCGGCCCAACGCCCCGGTGCAGGTCAATACCAATGACCTGACCCTGGCTTTGATCAATCCGATCGCTGGCGGCGCCGCCTCGCCGATTGCCACCACACCGGGCGCCGACAACAAAGGCTACCGACGCAAAGAAGTGACCCAGATCCAGAGTACCCTGACGCACTTCGTCGACCAGGTGTGGGGCGCCGAGCGCTTGACCCTGGTCGGTGAAGCGGCAGTGGTGCGGGTCGGTGGCCTGGAGTCGCGGACAAAGCTGCGTTATGGCCGTGACTCGGTCTACGGCCAGTACGGTTTCGGCGGTGACACCGATGGCTTCGTCACCTCGACCTCCTGGGGCTACCGCGCCCGGGCGATTCTCGATTACGCCAACGTGATCGGCGGAATCAACCTCAAGCCCAACCTGTCCTGGTCCCATGACGTCAGCGGCTATGGCCCCAACGGTCTGTTCAACGAAGGCGCCAAGGCCATCAGCGTCGGCGTCGATGCCGACTACCGCAACACCTATACCGCGAGCCTGAGTTACACCGACTTTTTTGGCGGTGACTACAACGTTCTGGAAGACCGCGACTTTCTGGCGCTGAGCTTCGGCGTGAACTTCTGATCTGGCTGAGAAGGATGATTTAGATGCGCAAAATAATTCTGCAATGCGGCGCCCTGGCCTTGAGCCTGCTAGCCGCCAACGTGTTGGCGGCAGTGTCGCCCGAAGAAGCCAACAAGCTCGGCACCAGCCTCACGCCGCTGGGCGCGGAGAAGGCCGGCAACGCCGACGGCTCGATCCCGGCCTGGACCGGCGGCATCCCGAAAAACGCCGGGGCGGTGGACAGCAAAGGCTTTCTCGCCGACCCGTTCGCCAGTGAAAAACCATTGTTCGTCATCACGGCGGCAACCGTCGATAAGTACAAGGACAAACTCTCGGAAGGCCAGGTGGCGATGTTCAAGCGCTACCCGCAAACCTACAAGATCCCGGTTTACCCGACCCACCGCACCGTCGCCGTGCCGCCGGAAATCTACGAGTCGGCCAAGCGCAGCGCGTTGAACGTGACCAGCATCAACGACGGCAACGGCCTGGCCAATTTCACCGGCAATCGCTATTACGCGTTTCCGATTCCGAAGAACGGCGTGGAGGTGTTGTGGAACCACATCACCCGTTATCACGGCGGTAACCTCCGGCGCATCATCACCCAGGTGACCCCACAGACTAACGGCAGCTACACGCCGATCCGCTTCGAAGAAGAGATCGCCGTCCCACAATTGATGAAAGACCTGGACCCGGAAAAAGCCGCCAACGTACTGACCTTCTTCAAACAGTCGGTGACCGCGCCGGCACGTTTGGCCGGTAACGTGTTGCTGGTCCACGAGACGCTCGACCAGGTCAAGGAACCGCGCCTGGCGTGGATCTACAACGCCGGCCAGCGTCGTGTGCGCCGCGCGCCGCAAGTGGCGTATGACGGGCCGGGCACCGCCGCCGATGGCCTGCGCACTTCCGACAACTTCGACATGTTCTCCGGTGCGCCGGATCGCTACGACTGGAAACTGATCGGCAAAAAGGAAATGTACATCCCGTACAACAGCTACAAACTCGACTCGCCGAGCCTCAAGTACGACGACATCATCAAGGCCGGGCACATCAACCAGGACCTGACCCGCTATGAACTGCATCGGGTCTGGGAAGTGGTCGGCACGGTCAAGCCGAGCGAGCGGCACATCTACGCCAAGCGTCACATGTACATCGACGAAGACAGCTGGCAAGTGGCGCTGGTGGACCACTACGACGGTCGCGGCCAATTGTGGCGCGTCGCGGAAGGTCACGCCCAGTACTACTACGATCACCAGGCCCAGGCCTACACCCTTGAAGCGCTCTACGACATCATCGCCGGTCGCTACATTGCCCTGGGGATGAAAAACGAAGAGAAGCACAGCTTTGAATTCGGCTTCGAAGCCAAGGCGGCGGATTACACGCCATCGGCGTTGCGCGCGGAGGGCGTCCGCTAAGCAACACCTCATTCCTTGTAGGAGCGAAGCTTGCTCGCGAAAGCGGCTGCCCATCCAACGATGATGTTGGCTGACACGACGCCTTCGCGGGCAAGCCTCGCTCCTACAGGGGCGGCGTTCGGTCCAACAACATCATCGTTGGATGTACCGACGTCTTCGCGAGCAAGCTTTGCTCCTGCGGGTTTGTGCGTGACTGGTGGGTCGCGTGCTTTATGAGGGGCAATCATCGTTCTGAATACTTCTCAACAAGCGCGTTGCACAGGGCTAGGGTTGCGGCACAACTATAAAAAGGCACGCCGCAATGACCGCCATGACCCCGTGTCTGGATCGTCCAGGATTTCTTCCTCGCCTGTCGTCCCACCACTTGCCGAGGGCTCGGTTGAGCGAACCGCTGTTGGCGTCGCCGGCGCGGGTAAAACTGATTTGTGCGCCGGCGGGCAGTGGCAAGAGCGCGCTGCTGGCCGAATGTTTGTTGCAGGCACCAGCGTCGTGTCGGGTGGTGTGGCTGGCGTTGTCCGGTGTGGTGTTGAGTCGGGCGGAGTTCTGTCAACGGTTGGCTGAAGTCCTGGAATTGCCCTCGGTCCACGAGTCCGCCGTGTTGGCGTACTTCGCCCGGGTACAAACCCCTGTCTGGTTGTTTATCGACGATTATTGCCGCGTTCCTGCGCCGGAACTCGATGGCTTGCTTGATCAGCTTCTGGCCGTCAGCAACCCGCTCATTACCTGGTGGCTGAGCGGGCGGCGGCGGCCGCACTGCAACTGGCCGCGCCTGTTGCTGGACGACGAGTTGCATGAGTCCGAAGGGCGAACGCTGGCGTTCACCCAAGCCGAGATCGAGCAGTTGCTGCGTCACGTCGAGGCACCGGTGGCGGCGAAAGCCGCCCGGCGCATTTTCCAGCGCAGCGGTGGTTGGTGCGCCGCCGTGCGCATTACCTTGCTCGATAGTTGCCAATGGGCGCGGGATCAACATTCTCCGGTCCGCTCCACCTTGCTCGATTATTTGCAGCACGAATTGTTCAGCTGCTTGCCCGCAGAACTGGCGGAGGCCTGGCAGGTGCTGGCCCATCTGCCACGGTTCAATGCCAGCTTGTGCGAACACCTGTTCGGCGCCGGGGAGGGCGCTCGCTGGATGCTCGAGTTACAAGTGCGTGGCTGTTTTATCGAAGCCTGGCACGATTCGCCGGACTGGTTGCAGGTGTTCGCCCCGCTAAGCCAATTGATGCGTGATGAGCCGTGGCCGGCCGGGCGTTCCTGGCATCGACGGGCCTGCCAGTGGTTTTGCGCCCAGGAGGACTGGCAAGCGGCATTCGAACAAGCGCTGATGGCCGAAGAATTCGAGGTAGCGGTCAGCCTGTTGCAGCATTTCAGTCTTGAGCATCTGTTTCTCGGCCAGAATGTGGTGTTGCTGCTACGCCTGCATGAGCAGCAGGGTGATGAACTGATGCTCGGCTCGCCGCACTTGGTCGGGCTGGTCACGGCGGCGTTGCTGTTCGCCGGACGTTTTGATCAGGCGGCGAGCTGCATTGCACAATTGGCGCGTTTTGCACCGCAACCGACCGCGCCACGGCAGCGACAATTATTGGCGCGCTGGCAGGCGCAAATGGGTTGGCTGCTGCATTTACAGGGGCGGATGGAAACGGCCCGTGCGCATTTTATCGAGGCGCTGACTGAGCTGGGGCCCGAAGCCTGGGCTGCGCGTTTGCTGTGCCTGTCCGGGCTGACTCAGCAGGCCCTGCTGAACGCCGATCTTGATGCCGCCCAGGCGCTCAACCGTGAAGCGCTGTGCCTGGCGCGGGCACAGAATTCGCTGCTGTTCGAAGGCTTGCTGGAACTTGATCACGCGCAATTGCTGGAGCAGCGTGGCGCCGCCGGGCGCGCCGAAAGCTTGTTGGCCAGCATTCACGAATTGTTGAGTCAGCAACCCGAACCGGCGACGCCTCTGTTGGGGCGTATCGCCTTGCGCCGTGGCCGTCTGGCCCTGAGCCAGGGCCAGGATGAGCGAGCGGCCGGGTTCTTTGATTCGGGCCTGCACGATTGCCTGCGCAGCCAGGACAAACGCGTGCTCTATGGTTTCCTCGGCCAGGCGCAATTGGCCGCCAATCAGGGCGACTATGCCCAAGCCTTTATCCGCTTGCGCGACGCCGAGCGCTTGATGCAGCAGCGGCAGATTCCCGACACGGTTTATCGCGGCGTGCTGTTGCAGGTCAGCAGCCAGTTCTGGTTGCAGCAGGGGCGGCCGGAATTGGCCCTTGAGGCGTTGACGCGGGTGTTGCGCCATTACCAAGGGCCGAATGCGCGGCAGGCTCCACCGGCGACGTTGGAGTTGATTCCGCGGATTGAGTATTTGTTGGTGCTGGCGCAAGTCCGCTTGGGTCATACGCCTCACGTAAAGCTCGATGATCTGCTTCGTCAAGCCAGGCAGCGCGGTATGGCGAACCTGGAAACAGAATTGTGCCTGGCTCAATCAGAAATCGCCTGGCTGGGCGGTGATGAAATGACCGCGTGTGAGGCTTGGCAAAAAGCACAGGAGTTGATTTCCCGATGGCACCTGCAGCAGGCGTTGAGTGATGTGACTCTGCGTCAGCCCGAGTTTGTTCATAGACTGTCCAATTCGAAGACAGAATTATCGTTACCTGTAAACAATATAAATCCTCTGAGCTTGCGGGAGTTGGAGGTGCTTGAGTTGATTGCAATGGGTAACTCAAATCAACAAATTGCCGAGCAATTGTATATCTCGCTCCATACAGTTAAGACCCATGCTCGAAGAATTCACGGAAAGTTGGGTGTGGAACGCAGGACGCAGGCAGTGGCAAAAGCAAAATATCTCGGTATCGTCACATAGAAATAATAAGTCATGCTCTGTTGTCGCTGGTCGAGTAGTTGATTGGTGCGTGCGTGTGCCTTGGTTTTTATGCGGCTGCAGGCATTCTTATTATTTATTACATATTCTTTGAAAAGAATTTAGACTTCTTTTCTTTGTGTGGTCTTTATAAGGTCGGCGCATTCTAGAAGTGGCTTGGTGTCACTTCGAATCAACAAAGGAATGTGCTGGTGAGTAGTCAAGAAAAGAAACTGTCGATGGTCCAGGAAAAGCTGATTGAGCTCAATAAAGTGAACTCGGCGATCGCCGCCGAATGCAACTCTATTCCGGACGTCGGACAGGTAATGCGCACGCTGATAATGGACGCGCTGGGTAGTCTGGATCCACGCCTGAATGTAGATGATATTTACATTAATCAAGTGTCCACGCTTTCACGAGGTAGCTATAACCCGGTGGGTTCGTTGTACCAGGTGATCCATGAATGCCTCGAGAAAAACCTCAAACCTCAATATACGATTGGTGTGTATGGCGTTTTCGATCAGCCGAACTCGACTTCGCAAACGTCACAAGTCAAAGGTATCAGTATCTATGATATTGAAAAACTGATTGAGGGTATCCTCGTAAATCTGGTGCCGGGTTACAACTTTCAGCTGAACAACTATTGGGTGACGCCCGCGAATAAAGACGCTCAAGGACGGCCTTTGCTGGCACCTAAGGACCGGTTCGAACAGCTTTATGCCAGCGCGTTCCGGTCTGAGTTGGAGATGGCCGTACACGCGGGCATGTTCACCGCCGATGACCAAGGCTGGATCAATAAGATGTATTCGGCTTCCAGTGTTTGGCCCCAATCGTTTTTCAAGGTGGCCATTACAGGGCTTAATGGCGAGCCGCAGGTCTTGCCATCGGCATTTGTCATACAAATTAATGGCATCAATAAACCTGAACTTGTTCCGGAAAATGACCGTTACAGCTGTGCACTCTATCTGCCGACTGAAGGGCTCAGGAAATTCAAAGACTCCCTGAGCCTTCATCAGTACGTGACCGCTCTATTGAGCGCTGAAAACAGTCGCAAGACGCTGCTTGATGAGCTACCTGTTGAAGTCGGTCATTCCATGCAGGGCGCGCTTAAAGTCCGTTTTTTCAGTATCAAAGATGATCTTTTTACATTTTGTGTTGCCGGGCAGATTGAAAAGCAAATGCTTGATATTGCCCACTACTGGAAAAAAGTACAGAAAACTGATGACGCCTTTCCAGCGGTCATCGGGCAAATACTGGGCGCACAATGCCTGGGTAATGGGGTGTCCAATGCTGGCGAGCGTGCGGCACGGTATATGGAACAGGCCACCAGGAGTAACTGGCCACAATGGTTGCAAGCCGCCTCCGCAATTGATCAGGACCGTCATATCGCATTGGAACGTGCCCATCTTTTAAGCGACATGGCACTTTATGAGGAGACCAAAACAGCCTCCTCGTTCAAGGCTTTTTCGCGTATTTCAGTGAAAGAATTCCTGTTGTCGGCTCGAGGCTTGGAAGTTGACCCTGATTATATTTTTGTTTTGAAGAAATATGAAATTAGGGTGGGTAATAATACTCGAGAAGCGGTAGGGCAACGTCAGTCGCTGACGGAGGTTTTCATGTGGGGTGTACATGATGAGACGCACCTTTATGATTTGGAACTTGAAGATGCCAAAGCCTTCCCCTCCTTGACGCCATCGTTCCTGCAAGGTGCAATTAAACTTCTGGACCTACGAGTTAAATACGCCGCACAGCGGCAAAGCCTTTATGCCTTGCGAGCGGTGCAGGACGCCATGCGGACGAACCTGAGTTGTGTCACCGCGTTGAGCTTGTTCAGGGCTGGTCTGCAAAAGCAGCTGAGTGCTAAAGCTTATAACCTGGTTGAGTCTTATCACTTGGGCAACCCGGCCAATACCAGCTTCGGCGTAGCCGATGGGAATAGAAAACCTCTGAGGGACGTGGTGGTGTATGCCGTAAGGGGCACAGCGCCAGGACCTAAAATGCATGTGTTGTATATGCCAGGTGGTCCGCTTGGTAGCGAGTGGTTTGAGTTTGATAACTTGCACGATTTGCAGAAAACGCTTCTCAGACTACATCTCTCTGTGCGGGGTAGAGAATACCTGAATAGCCAAACTCATGCTGAATATCGTGAGCCCATGAGTAAATTAGAGATAAGTTTGTCTGATTATATGAGTTGGGGTGATTATCTGAAATATGTACTGGTCGTCCGTCCAGACAATCCAAAGGACGCTTTATTAGCCGGCGTCAAAAACCTCATTGCCTGGGCCGCAGCTGAAGAAGAGGCCGCTACCCCTGCATGGTATAGAAAAGCCAAAGACACTGATCGTCATTTTCATACGCGACTTGGTTCCGATAAAAAAATCATCCTTGAACGCGGAAAGAAATGGTTAGGTCTCGAATCGCTGAGTTCGTTTTCGAGGAACTTGGTGCATAAAGAAATTAACGGGGAGTTGCGTCGGCGAGGTGTGTACGTGGAGATAGATCCTGATCAGGTGAACGTCAAGTTGAGAGGTCAGGAACATATGACGCTCACTCAGCTGTTTATAAATTGGCAATTGTGGGATCGTGTTGATGATCTCACTTGGCCGAAGTCAGATCTTCCTGATTCCCGCTTTCCTAATGCTATGGATCTAAGGTTCGTTAATGGAGGTGCCGTGGAGGGATTGAATTACGCTATAATTAACAAATTTATTGGTTTGCGGCCGGCAGACCAGTATATCGAGTATCTGAAGCGCTTTACTAATACCTCCGACATTTCGCTACTGAACCATCGGCGCGTGTACCACGCTCGACTGAAACAGAATGAAATGCTGATTGGTGCGCTTGAACAAAAAATGCAAGGGTTTCTGAGCGAATCGCAATTCAGTTGGTTGAAAGACATCATCGATGATTTGGATTTGGATCCGGGTACCACCCCTTGGGCATGGTCTCCACAAATAGGTAATACTGGAATTCGCGCGTTTCACATCGCGGGCAGGCGTGTTGAGGGGGCTTATATATTCAGCAATGTTGGAAAGGGTAAGATAGAACATTTTCTTTATCTTCCTGGCGCTCCGAGCGCGCAACGGTTTCGTTCGTATTTGTCATTCATGAGCGATATTCACACCCACGACACACAAGATATGATTCTGAGCGGTGTCGCTACTAAAGATTATGACGCGGTATTCAATTACTTTGAGAGGAAGAACTTTTCTGGTTTGTCGTGGGATGTCTTTACAGAGCAACAAAATCAGGCAGTCAACTTTTACAGGGGCGAGTTTGATAGGGGGGTAAATCGAATAATTTCAGATGTCGACAGTGCGACGCTTAGTCTCTCCGAGTCGATTGTCAATAATGTTTTTATTGCCGTTAATTTGATTGCCGATATCGTTTCTCTGTTTTTCCCTCCCGCAGGTGTGGTGGTGGGTGTTGTGCGCGTTATCGTTGGGGTGATTAACGGTATCATTGCGTATAGTAATGGTGACGATAAGGCCGCTAACGCTTATTTCGCTTCGGCATGGGGTCAGGCTATCAAGATTTACTTGGGCGTTATAGCGCCAGTCGGAATCGAGGCAGTAGGATTCAATGTTCTTTCGCGTATTGAAGATATAGCAAGTATCGTATCAACGATCACGAAAGTTCCGGTAGGTGTCGGCTACATTACTTATGTTGTCGAATGACCCGTTTTCGTTTTGTTTGCTTTGCCAGCTTGAGTCGTCGGATGAGTTAAAGTTTCGCTGTTGCTAAAGAATAGCTATTTGAATGGCTTATTCTTCAGGACGGTTTTGCCTGAACGTTACTGTTCAGGCAAGTACCCCATCCGCCAACTCACGGCCCGGGTCGCCGCTAGCAAACGCTGCGCCGCCGGGCCGTCTTCATCGGCGTGGAACAACGATGTCGGGCCGACGATGGTCAGTACGGCGGCGACGTGGCCGATCGCATTGAACACCGGCGCCGACAACGCATCCACGCCAGGCATCAACAGTCCGTGAACATGGTGCAAGCCACGTTCGCGGATCTGTCCGCGCAATGCGGCGTAGACCTGATCATCGGCCAAGGCATGGGCTTCGCTGGCCTGGATTTCCAGTTCGCGTAAATCCATCGTTTCCCGATCTGGCAAAAAGGCGCCGAACACCAGCCCCGTCGAAGAACTGAGCAACGGCAACACCGACCCCAATTGCGTCACCACCGTCACCGCGCGCACGGCCGGTTCGATGTGCACCACGGTTGCGCCCTGATTGCCCCACACCGCCAAAAAGCAGGTTTCGTTCAAGTCATCGCGCAACTCGGCCAGGGGCAGGGCGGCGACTTTCAGCACGTCCATACTGTTGAGGGCGGCGAGGCCTACGCGCAGGGCTTCACGACCGAGACCATAGTGGTTGGTCGCGGTGTTCTGCTCGGCGAAACCGCTGGCGATCAGCGCCTGCAAATAGCGGTGAACCTTGCTCGCCGGCATCTGCACGTGTTCGGCCAGGCGCGACAATGAGGTCGAGGGCGACAGTTCGGCCAGGGCCTTGAGGATGTCGGTGCCGACCTCGGCCGAGCGGACTTTCTGTTTATCGTTGTTGCGCGGCTTTTCCATGGAGGCGGTGTGATCCCGGGACGAATGGGCGTCTTTATAGCTTGACGGTCAATACCAATCAAATTACGTTAAGCGTAATCCGATTACGATAAAAATAACCCTGGCGTGCCGAGACCTCTGCAACAGAGCGACAGGCCATTGCCTACTCCCTGTTCAGGAGGCTCCATGAACCTCGATTCAACGGCGCCAGCGCTGGCTTACCAGTCAGGCTTCGGCAACGAATTCAGCAGCGAAGCGTTGCCCGGCGCACTCCCCGTCGGCCAGAACTCCCCACAAAAAGTCCCGTACGGCCTCTACACGGAGCTGTTCTCCGGCACCGCGTTCACCATGGTCCGCAGCGAAGCACGCCGGACCTGGATGTACCGCATCCAGCCATCAGCCAATCACCCGGCATTCGTCAAACTGGAGCGGCAACTGGCCGGCGGTCCCTTGGGTGAAGTGACCCCTAACCGCCTGCGCTGGAATCCGCTGGACATCCCGAGCGAGCCGACCGATTTCATCGATGGGCTGGTGAGCATGGCCGCCAACTCAGGCGCGGAAAAACCGGCCGGGATCAGCATCTACAGCTACCGCGCCAACCGTTCCATGGAGCGCGTGTTCTTCAACGCCGACGGTGAACTGCTGTTGGTGCCGGAGCAGGGCCGTTTGCGCATCGTCACTGAACTGGGCGTGCTGGAATTGGAACCCCTGGAAATCGCCGTGCTGCCCCGCGGTCTGAAATTCCGCGTCGAACTGCTCGACCCACAAGCCCGCGGCTACATCGCCGAAAACCACGGCGCGCCCCTGCGCCTGCCGGACCTGGGTCCGATCGGCAGCAACGGCCTGGCCAACCCGCGGGACTTCCTGACCCCGGTGGCCCATTACGAAGACCTCAAGCAACCGACCACACTGGTGCAGAAATTTCTCGGCCAGTTGTGGGGTTGTGAACTCAATCATTCGCCGCTGAACGTGGTGGCCTGGCACGGTAATAACGTGCCGTACAAATACGACCTGCGCCGTTTCAACACCATCGGCACGGTGAGTTTCGATCACCCGGATCCGTCGATTTTCACCGTCCTGACCTCGCCGACCAGTGTCCACGGCCTGGCGAATCTGGACTTCGTGATCTTCCCGCCGCGCTGGATGGTGGCGGAAAAAACCTTCCGTCCACCGTGGTTCCATCGCAACCTGATGAACGAATTCATGGGCCTGATCAAGGGCGAATACGACGCCAAGGCCGAAGGCTTCGTGCCCGGCGGCGCGTCCTTGCACAGCTGCATGAGCGCCCACGGCCCGGATGGCGAAAGCTGCACCAAGGCGATCAACGCCGAGCTCGCCCCGGCGAAAATCGACAACACCATGGCCTTCATGTTCGAAACCAGCCAAGTGCTGCGTCCGAGCCAGTTCGCCCTCGAATGCCCGCAACTGCAATCCAACTACGATGCCTGCTGGGCCACGCTGCCCGTCACTTTCGATCCGACCCGGAGATAACCCATGACTCAGACTTCCACCCTTCGTAGCTGGGTTGCCTCCGCCAACGGCCACACCGATTTCCCGCTGCAAAACCTGCCCCTGGGTGTGTTCAGCGTGAACGGTTCGGCACCGCGCAGCGGTGTGGCCATTGGCGAACATATTTTCGATCTGGAAGCGGCGCTGGACGCCGGCTTGTTCGAGGGCGCCGCGCGCACCGCGGTCGAAGCGACCCGTGGCGGTCAGCTCAATGCCTTCTTCGAACTGGGCCGCGAAGCACGCATTGCCTTGCGCGAACGCCTGCTGGAGCTGTTCACCGAAGGCAGCACCCTGCACGGCAAGATCGAAGCCCAGGGCAAAAAACTGCTGCCACTGGCCGCCGATTGCGTGATGCACCTGCCGGCAAAAATCAGCGACTACACCGACTTCTACGTCGGCATAGAGCACGCACAAAACGTCGGTAAACTGTTCCGCCCTGACAACCCGTTGCTGCCGAACTACAAATACGTGCCGATCGGCTACCACGGCCGCGCCTCGACCATTCGCCCGTCCGGCACCGACGTGCGTCGTCCGAAAGGCCAGACCCTGCCGGCCGGTCAGACCGAGCCGACGTTTGGTCCATGTGCACGCCTGGATTACGAACTGGAACTGGGCATCTGGATCGGCCAAGGCAACGACATGGGCGACTCGATTGCCATCGGCGATGCGGCGGATCACATCGCCGGTTTCTGCCTGCTCAACGACTGGTCGGCGCGGGACATCCAGGCCTGGGAATACCAGCCGCTGGGGCCGTTCCTGTCCAAGAGCTTTATCACCAGCATCTCGCCGTGGGTTGTTACCGCCGAAGCACTGGAACCGTTCCGCCGCGCGCAACCGGCACGCCCTGAAGGTGATCCGCTGCCGCTGCCATACCTCACTGACAAACGCGATCAGGAGGGCGGCGCCTTCGACATCGAACTGGAAGTGCTGCTGCTCACCGAAACCATGCGCGAACAAAACCTGCCGGCCCATCGCCTGACCCTCAGTAACACCAAACATATGTACTGGACCGTGGCGCAAATGGTTGCGCACCACAGCGTCAACGGCTGCCAGTTGCAGGCCGGTGACCTGTTCGGCTCGGGCACTTTGTCCGGCCCGGAAAACGGTCAGTTCGGCAGCCTGCTGGAAATTACCGAGGGCGGTAAAAAGCCGATCGAACTGGCTTCGGGCGAGGTGCGCAAATTCCTTGAGGACGGCGACGAAATCATCCTGCGCGCCCGTTGCAGCCGCGACGGTTTCGCCTCCATCGGTTTCGGCGAATGCCGTGGCAAAGTCGTGCCGGCGCGTTAAGAGGATCGGGTCATGGAACTCTATACCTACTACCGTTCGACCTCGTCTTACCGCGTGCGCATCGCGCTGGCGCTGAAGGGCCTGGATTACCAGGCGCTGCCGATCAACCTGATCGCGCCGCCCGGTGGCGAGCACCGGCAGCCGCCGTACCTGGCGATCAATCCGCAAGGTCGGGTGCCGGCCTTGCGTACGGATGAAGGTGATCTGCTGATCCAGTCACCGGCAATCATCGAGTACCTGGAGGAACGTTATCCACAGGTGCCGCTGCTGTCCAAGGACCTCGCCGCCCGTGCCCGCGAGCGCGGCGTGGCGGCGGTGATTGGCTGCGATGTGCATCCGCTGCACAACGTCAGCGTGCTCAACAAGCTGCGCCAGTTGGGCCACGATGAAGTGCAGGTGGTGGAGTGGATCGGGCACTGGATCAGCCAGGGGTTGGCGACGGTGGAGCAGTTGATTGGTGATGCCGGTTACTGCTTTGGTGAGCAGCCGGGGTTGGCGGATGTGTACCTGATTCCGCAGTTGTATGCGGCGGAGCGTTTCAATATTTCGCTGGAGGCGTATCCGCGGATTCGCCGGGTTGCAGTGTTGGCGGCGACCCATCCGGCGTTCATCAAGGCACACCCGGCGAACCAGCCCGACACCCCGCAGTAAGCTGATCGTTTCCACGCTCTGCGTGGGAATGCATCCCGTGACGCTCCGCGTCACAGAGGACGCGGAGCGTCCATGGCGACATTCCCAAGCGGAGCGTGGGAACGATCGGTCTACAAAACATAAAAACAAATCAGGTACCTCGCGATGCACAACCAGATTGCCAGCTTCCGGGCGGCACTCGACGCCCGTCCTGTGTCCCGTTATCAGTGGTTGCTCCTTTTGCTCCTGGCATTGCTGCTGGTGACCGACGGCTACGACGCGCAAGTCCTCGGCTACGTCGTACCGGCCCTGGCCCAGGATTGGGGTCTGGAAAAAGCCGCGTTCGGCCCCGTGTTCAGCGCTAACCTGTTGGGCCTGACCCTCGGTTCACTGGCCGTCACACCGCTGGCGGATCGCTTCGGCGTGCGGCGGATTCTGCTCGGTTGCGTGCTGATCTACGCCACCCTCACCGTGTTGATGGTGTTCGCCGATTCCCTGAATACCCTGATGGCCGCGCGGTTCATTTGCGGGATCGGCATGGGCGGAGCGATGCCCAGTGCAATGGCGCTGATGTCGGAATATTCGCCGCCACGCCTGCGCACCTTGATGGTGACGTTGGCGGCTTGCGGGTTCTCGTTCGGCGGGGCGGCGGGCGGGTTTGTCGCGGCGGGTTTTATCGACAGCTTCGGCTGGCAAGCGGTGTTCCTCGCTGGCGGCGTCACGCCCTTGCTGCTGTTCCCGTTTCTGGCCTGGTTTCTTCCTGAATCCCTGCCGCGTCTGCTGCGCGATGCGCCACCTTATGTACGCTTGCGCAAAGTCACCGCGCGGATGCTTCCGGATTGGCAACCACCCGCCGCCTCGATGGCGCAAAACGAGCAGGAGCAGGGCAGCAAACTGACGGTGCTGGAATTGTTTCGCAACGGTTATGCGCGCCCGACGCTGCTGATCTGGGCGACCTTTTTCGTCAGCCTGATCCTGCTGTATTTCATGATCAGCTGGTTGCCGACGCTGTTGCTGGAAAGCGGCTTGAAACTCAATCAAGCCAACCTGGTGACCTCGATGTTCCTGTTCGCCGGCACCATTGGCGCGATCTGCATGGCCTGGTTTGCCGACCGCCTCAAAAGCAAGGTGCGACTGCTGGCGGGTGTGCTGACGGCGGCGGCGCTGTGTACGATTCTGCTGGGGCTGAATCACGACAACCCGCGTTATCTGGTGGCCAGCGTCATTGCCGCCGGGTTCTGCATCATCGGCGGGCAACTGACCCTCAATGCCTTCGCCAGTAACTTCTACCCGGCGCACGTGCGCGCCACTGGCACCGGTTGGGCGCTGGGCGTAGGACGTTTCGGTTCGATCCTCGGGCCGTTGTTTGGCAGCATGCTGCTGGCGATGCACATTCCGGTGCAGCAGATTTTCTTCTTCTGCGCGATTCCGGCGGTGATTGCGGCGTTGTTCATCATTCAGGTGCGTTCGCCCCAGGAAGCACCACGGCCCCCTGTAGGAGCGAGGCTTGCCCGCGAAGAACGATAACGCGGTATCCCTGATGGACCGAGGCGCCTTCTTCGCGGGCAAGCCGGGGTCAGTGAACGACGGAATTCGGGGGCAGGTGCCCCAGCCGCTCTGTCAGGCGAATTCTTTGGATCGGATCGTCACTGAGCAACAGCGCATGTTCCAGGTCGAAGCGCTCGGCGTTCGGGCAGTCGAGCCGTTGGTAGAGGCTGGCCCGGGCCAGGTAATCGGCGGCGTTGCCGTTGCCCAGTTCGAGCACACGCTCGGCGTCCACCAGGGCGCCGATAAAATCATCGTTGGTGAGGTGCAACTGGCGCAGGTTGCGCGACAGCCGCTGGAGCATGTGCACCGGGTCGGCGGTCAGCAAATGTTCAGCGCTGAGTTTGATGTTGGGACCGTACTGACGTTGCAGCAGATCACGGCAATCATTGGGGTACAACCGCCGCCCGCCACAGGGGTCGAGCAAGTGATCGGCGCCCTGCACCCGCAGCAGGAAATGCCCGGGGAAATTCACTCCGACCAAGGGAATCTCCAGCCTTCTGGCCAACTCCAGCGCAATCAACCCCAGGGCCAGCGGCTGGCCACGGCGTCGTTCCAGGACCTTGTGGGCCAGCGCCACTTGCGGACGCAACGGGGTGAAGTCGTCCTGGGCAAACCCCAGGTCATTCATGCGCCGCAACAACGGCTGGGCCAACTCGCTCACCGGCAGCATCGGCAGGCCTGAACTGACCCGTTGTTGCAGTTCCATGAAGTCCGTCAGCACTGCTTCGAAGTTCATTTCGGCATCGTGTTCGGCCGCAATCCACAGCGCCGCCTCGAACAGGGCGGGCGGTGAACGTTGCAGGCAGTCGAAGAAGCGTTGGCGCGGGGTCATCTAAATCTCCATGGAATGCCTCGTTTTAGCCCCGCCACCGGCTTTCGTCCAGTCCTGCACACAGGCGACTTCAGGTTATGTCGCAAAGCCCTTAAAGACCCGCGGCTTATTCCGGTGCGCTTCAGCAATTTTCAGGCGCAAGCCTATACTGGCGACTACCAGAAGTGATTCGGGAGCCCGACGATGTTCGCTCTCATGCAAAGCACTCGCCTTGAATCGCTACACCTTAGCGTAGACCCGGTCACCGGGTTGAAGGCGGTGATTGCCATTCATAACAGCCGCCTGGGGCCTGCCCTGGGCGGTTGTCGTTACCTTGCCTACCCCAGCGACGAATCCGCGGTCGAGGACGCGGTGCGCCTCGCCCAAGGCATGAGCTACAAGGCGGCACTGGCCGGCCTGGCACAGGGCGGCGGCGTCGCAGTGATCATTCGCCCGGTCCACGTGGAAAACCGTGGAGCGCTGTTCGAGGCCTTCGGGCGTTGCATCAATCAGCTCGACGGCCGCTACATCACCGCCATCGACAGCGGCACCTCGGTGGCGGACATGGATTGCATCGCCCAACAAACCCAGCACGTCACCAGCACCACGTCCGCCGGCGACCCTGCGCCCCACGCGGCGATGGGCGTGTTCGCCGGTATCCGCAGCACCGCCATGGCGCGGTTGGGCAGTGACAACCTCGAAGGTTTGCGCGTGGCGATCCAAGGCCTGGGCAATGTCGGTTACGCCCTGGCCGAGCAACTGCACGCGGCTGGCGCCGAGCTGCTGGTCAGTGATATCGACCACGGCAAGGTGCAACTGGCCATGGAACAACTGGGCGCCCATCCGATTGCCAACGATGCCTTGCTCAGCACCCCATGCGACATCCTTGCGCCGTGTGGCCTGGGCGGTGTGCTCAACAGCCATAGCGTGACGCAACTGCGCTGCTCGGCGGTGGCCGGTTCGGCGAATAATCAGCTGACGCACCTGGATGTTGCCGATCAGTTGGAACGGCGGGGGATTCTGTATGCGCCGGACTACGTGATCAATTCGGGTGGGTTGATCTATGTGTCGCTCAAGCATCGTGGTGAGGAGTTGGCGACGATCACCGCGCATCTGTCGAAGATCAGTTCGCGGCTGACGGAGGTTTTTGCTCACGCGCAGGCGGAGAAGCGTTCGCCGGCGCGGGTGGCGGATGAGTTGGCGGAGAAGGTTTTGTATCGCTGAAGATCTTTTGATTTTCGGACATTAAAAAGGCCCTGAGCCATTCGACTCAGGGCCTATTCAATTCGGGCGTTGCTTACTTGACGGCTTTGACTGCTTTCGCAGGCTTGACCGGCTCGGCGGCTTCAGCCACCTCAACAGGTTCAGCCACTTCAGCGGGCGCGCTCAGCAACTCGGACAGTGCATCCGGCTGGCTCTTGAACGCCTTGGCGAACACATCGCGATTCTTCGCCATGTAGATCCCGGCTTCTTCCACTTGCTGCTCGCTCAGGGACGGAACGGCTTTTTGCAACACTTCGGCCAGCAGTTCGGCCAGTTCGAGCATTTTGTCATGACGGTCAGCTTCGGCTTTATCCATGAACAAGCGCTCCAGATCTCGGCTGCTGCGGTATACCACTTCGACGGCCATTCACCACCTCACATGCCTTCACATTAAGTTGTCTTTGCGACTACTGTATCTATATACAGCGAAAAGGATAAGCGAATCCCTGCGCTTTGGGTAGTGGCTTTTCAATGTAGACCGAAATTGGCGTTTGTCAGGTAATCCGTGTCGTGCCATTCGCGGGCAAGACACCACAGACGTGTCTCATATCACGCGGCCATCATCTCAACTCCCAGAGCCTGGCCTTTTTTCTGCATGCAGAACAACCGTCACGTCCAACCCGCATCATCCGCTCGAACCGAGCTAAGGAAGAATCATCGTGAAAATCAACTGGGCCGAGAAACTGCGGCAGAACGTGCATCAACTGGCCGAGTCCCTGGGCAACCTGTTCGTCGAGACCTTCCACTACCTGGCGTTGTTCGCCATCGGTGCGGTCACCGCGTGGGCGGCGGTGATGGAATTCCTGCAGATGATCGAGGCGGGGCACATCAAGATCGATGACATCCTGCTGCTGTTCATCTACCTGGAGCTGGGGGCGATGGTCGGGATTTACTTCAAGACCAACCACATGCCGGTGCGTTTCCTGATCTACGTGGCGATCACGGCGCTGACGCGACTGCTGATCTCCAACGTCTCGCACCACAACCCGCCGGACATCGGCATCATCTACCTGTGCGGCGGGATTCTGCTGCTGGCGTTTTCGATACTGGTGGTGCGTTACGCGTCGTCGCAATTTCCCTCGGTGAAGATCGAACACCCGCAGCGCAAGATTGGCACGGGCTCCGGTGAGCATCCCGAGGTCGAGAAGGGCGAGATTTAAAGGCGCATGGCTGGCCGGCTGTGGCCTTTGACGGGTGGCGGCGGCAGGTTGCGATTGTCGCCGTCGGTCATGGCTTCGAGAATGGCCACGGCGCTGTGGCCCTGTTCGATGGCGATGCCGAACTGAATGCTTTGCACCAGGCGCTTGAGGCGCTTGGGGTCATTGCGTTGTTCGGCGCTGATCATCCGTTTGGCGACCACTCGACCACTGTTCGAGAGGGTCAGCATGATGCTGCCGTCCAGACCCTGAATGCTCAGGTTGATCTGATAATCCGGTGCAAAGGCATCGGTAATGAGCTGAAAAGGGTTGTCCATAATGCGTCACCGCCTGATTGAACGTGCAGTTGTTGACCGGCCATGATCAGGATTAGTTCGCAATACCAGACCACCGGCAGGTCGCTCGCTGAGGTTTCAAAAGTCCTTTTGCCTCAGGCAGGAACGTAGCAAGGGCCATGCCGCGAAAACTGTCGAGCAATGATCACGGCCAAAAAGAAGCGGGCACCCTGGCCCGCCTTCTTTTTATCTGCCCGATTCAGGGCAGGAATGAATAGATGATCGCAGACAGTGCAATCAGGCCGATCAGCACCACGAACACATTCGAAGCCTGTCCGGAGTACTGGCGCAAGGCCGGCACCCGGCGGATGGCGTACATCGGCATCAGGAACAGCAGGCACGCGATGATCGGCCCGCCGAGGGTTTCGATCATGCGCAGGATGCTCGGGTTGAACGTCGCCACGGCCCAGCAGCTTAGGATCATGAACAGCGCGGTCACGCGGTTCAGCCAGCTCGATGACATCACCCGGCCACGGCCGCGCAGGCTTTTCACGATCAGGCCCTGAAAACCTTCGCTGGCGCCGATGTAGTGGCCGAGGAAGGATTTGGTGATCGCCACCAACGCAATCAGCGGCGCGGCGTAAGCAATGACTGGCGTCTGGAAGTGGTTGGCCAGGTACGACAGGATCGAGATGTTCTGCGCCTTTGCGGCCGCCAAATCCGCCGGGGACAGGGCTAGCACACAACTGAAGCAGAAGAACATCACCGTCACCACCATCATCCCGTGGGCGATGGCGAGGATGCCGCTGCTTTTACGCTCGGCCTGTGCGCCGTAGCGCTGCTTCTGGTCGACGGCGAAAGCCGAGATGATCGGCGAGTGGTTGAACGAGAACACCATCACCGGAATCGCCAGCCATAACGTCTTGAAGAACAGCGGCAGCGGCATGCCTTCGCTGGCGGTGGCGAAGAATGCGCCGTTCCAGTTCGGGATCAGGCTCAAACCGAGCAGCAGCAATGCCGCGACGAACGGGTAAACCAGCACGCTCATGCATTTGACGATGACGCCCTGACCGCAACGCACGATCGCCATCAAGCCGAGGATCAGCACCAGCGACAGAATCGCCCGGGGTGGCGGCGCGATGTGCAACTGGTGTTCCATGAAACTGCTCAGGGTGTTGGTCAGCGCCACGCTGTACACCAGCAAGATCGGGAAGATCGCGAAGAAATACAGCAGCGTGATCAGCTTGCCGGCGCCGATGCCGAAATGTTCTTCCACTACTTCCGTAATGTCGCCCGAACGTCCGGACAGCACAAAACGCGTCAGGCCACGGTGGGCGAAGAAGGTCATCGGGAACGCCAGCAGCGCCAGCACCAGCAGCGGCCAGAAACCACCGACGCCGGCGTTGATCGGCAGGAACAACGTGCCGGCGCCAATCGCCGTGCCGTAGAGGCCGAGCATCCAGGTGGTGTCGAATTTACTCCAGCCTTTGTGGGCAGTTTCGGTGTTGCGTGTCAGGTCTACAGCGGGATTATCGGCAGCAGGTGTACGTACATCGGTCATCGTTTTTGGCCTCGTTATTATTCTTGCTCGGGCTCACGTGTTACGGACGGTCAGGGAGCGCTCCTCAGCACTCCACCCAGCTCACCGCCAGGCCGCCCCGTGAAGTCTCTTTGTATTTGTCCTGCATGTCGGCGCCGGTATCGCGCATGGTGCGGATCACCCGGTCCAGGGAAATGAAGTGTTTGCCGTCGCCGCGCAGGGCCATTTGCGTGGCGTTGATCGCCTTCACTGCGGCAATGGCGTTGCGCTCGATGCACGGCACTTGCACCAGGCCGCCGACCGGGTCGCAGGTCAGGCCGAGGTTGTGTTCCAGGCCGATTTCGGCGGCGTTTTCCAGTTGCTCCGGGGTGGCGCCGAGCACGTCCGCCAGGCCGGCGGCGGCCATGGCGCAGGCCGATCCGACTTCGCCCTGGCAGCCGACTTCGGCGCCGGAGATCGAGGCGTTTTTCTTGCACAGAATGCCGACCGCCGCTGCGCCGAGGAAGAACGCGACGACGTCATCGTCCGACGCGTCCGGATTGAATTTCATGTAGTAGTGCAGTACCGCCGGAATAATCCCCGCCGCGCCGTTGGTAGGTGCAGTGACCATCCGGCCGCCGGCAGCGTTTTCTTCGTTCACGGCGAGGGCGAACAGGTTGACCCATTCCATGGCCGACAGCGTCGACGTGATGACATTCGGTTTGCCGATTTCCAACAGGCTGCGGTGCAATTTCGCTGCGCGACGCGGAACATTCAGACCGCCGGGCAGGATGCCTTCGTGCAGCAGGCCCTGCTCGACGCACTCGCGCATCACCGACCAGATGTGCAGCAAACCCTGGCGGATCTCGGCTTCGCTGCGCCACGCCAGTTCATTGGCCATCATTAGCTCGGAAACCCGCAGGCCATGCTGGTTGCAGAGCCTGAGCAATTCGGCGGCGCTGGAGAAATCGTACGGCAGCACCACGTCGCTGGTCGGCGCGATGCCGGACTCGGCTTCCGCCGCTTCGATGATGAAACCGCCGCCGACCGAGTAGTACGTTTGCTCGTACAGCTCACCGGTTTCGCCGAAGGCTGTCAGAGACATCGCATTGGGGTGGTAGGGCAGGCTTTCTTCCAGCAGCAGGAGATCGCGGTGCCAGTTGAAGGCGATGGTCGATTGGCCGGCGAGGGACAGCTCGCCGGTTTCGCGCAGATGTTGAATGCGTGCATCGATAGACGTCGGGTCAATGCTATCCGGCCATTCGCCCATCAGGCCCATGACGCAGGCACGATCGGTGGCGTGACCGACGCCGGTCGCGGAAAGGGAGCCGTACAGACGAATTTCTACCCGCCGTACGTCGCCCAGCAATTGTTGGTCAATCAGGGCCTGGGCGAAGGTCGCGGCGGCGCGCATCGGGCCGACGGTGTGGGAACTGGACGGACCGATGCCGACTTTGAAGAGATCGAAAACACTGATAGCCATGCTAAAGCCTATACAAGCAATGGAAGAGAAATCGCTGCCATTTTTGTAGGACAAGCGCAATGTCGGCGATACTGCCCACCTCGGTCCAACGTGACCAACGAAACTTCCTAAGACAGCCTTTAGCAGGACTAAACGATGAGTCGTCAATTGCACGCCCAGACCTACGTCTGGCTGCACGTGTTTTCCTGTGCCGCGCGGCACTTGTCGTTCACTCGTTGCGCCGAAGAACTGCACATTACGCCGGGTGCGGTCAGCCAACAAATCCGACAGCTGGAAGAGCGCCTGGGTTTTCGCCTGTTTCATCGGCGCGCACGTGGCGTGGAGTTGAGCGCTGAAGGCCAGCGACTGGCCATCACCGTCAACGAAGCCTACGGCAGCATCGACGCCGAATTGCGTCGACTGGACGCCGGGATGATCAGCGGGATTTTGCGTTTGCGCTCGATTCCGTCCTTCCTCAGCAAATGGCTAACCCCACGCCTGCCGCGCTTGCAGCAACGTTTCCCGGACATTCAGCTGCGTCTGGTGGCCGAAGACAGCAGCGTGCCGCTGCACGAGGGCGACTTCGACCTGGCCATCGACCTCAACGACGGCAGTTATCCTGGATTGTTATCCACAGCCTTGCTCGACGAGCAGATTTTCCCGGTGTGTGCCCCGAGCCTGCTGCGCGGCCGCCCACCGTTGCACGGCCCGGCGGACCTGATGCATTTTCCGCTGCTGCACGACATCACCGCCTGGCGCGGCAGTTACGAGTACGCGGAATGGGAGTTCTACCTCAATGCTATCGGCTTCGAAGGCGCCGACGTACGGCGCGGGCACACCTTCAATCGCAATCACCTGACCATCGAAGCGGCGATAGCCGGCATGGGCGTGGCGATCGCGCGGCGAACGTTGCTTAACGATGAGCTGGAGCGCGGGACGTTGATTGTGCCGTTCGGGCTGGCGGTGCCGAACCACAAACGCTACGTGCTGCTGTATGCGCCGGGGGCGCTGAGCCATCCGGGCGTGCGTGCGGTGCATGACTGGCTGGTGGAAGAGGCGGGGGTATTCAGGAGTTTGCATCCGCTGGCGGAGCAGCAGATGTGAGCAATTGTGACAAAGAAGCGAGGCGACCCAACTCCCGACCTTAACAGCGCTTTTGCTCCTTGTCCGGCTTTTTTTGCGTCTGAAAAATTATCTTTTTTTAGGGGTTGAATTGTTCACCGCACAGACCGATTGTGTAAGTAAGAGGTCACGGTGATGACGCCCAAGGGCCAGCCGAACGGCCTCTCGCGAGCTAGCTGAAATAAGGGATGAACTATGCAAATCCAAGTCAACAGCGACAATCATATTCAAAGCAGCATCCGACTGGAGGAGTGGGTACGTACTACCATTGAGAGCACGCTCGAACGTTACGAAGAGGACCTGACCCGCGTCGAGGTTCACCTGCGGGACGAAAACGGCGACAAGCCCGGACCGCATGACATGCGCTGCCAGCTGGAAGCGCGGCCTAAAGGCCATCAACCAATTTCTGTGACCCATAAAGCCGATACCCTTGAACAAGCGATCGACGGGGCGGCCACCAAACTGGAACATGCACTGGACCATCTGTTCGGCAAACTGCGGGGCAAACCACGTGCCGCTGTAGTCCCATTTGAACGGGGCGCACATGCTGACGTGCTGCTGGAAGAAGAATTTCTCGAGAACGAACAGGCTGCGCAAAACGGCTGAGGCCTGATTCACTTTTTACCTTTCCACTGACAAACGGGTCTGCTTATGCAGGCCCGTTTTTGTTGATTGTTCCCACGCTCTGCGTGGGAATGCAGCCCGGGACGCTCCGCGTCCCATCCAAAGCCGAACGCGGAGCGTCCGTTGAGGCATTCCCACGCGGAGCGTGGGAACGATCAATGTCGCGTTAGAACGCCACCGACGTCTGCACATAAACCGTCCGCGGTTCCCCCACGTACTTACCCTTGTTGTTGTCATCAAACGAGCGAGTGAAGTACTGGTGGTTGAAGATGTTTTTCACCCCCACCGCCACATTCAGGTCCGACAACTGCGGCCCGAAGTCATACGCCGCGCGGCTGCTGAACAGCATGTAGCCCGGGATCTTGCCCGTGCTGCCGTCGGCGCTTTCTTTCGAGGTATTGGCGTTGTCGGCGAACTGGTTGCTTTGGTAGCTGCTGTCCAGATTCAGCTTCCACGCGCCTTCGGTATAACCGACGCCAATCGTGCCTTTGTGTTTCGAGGAGAACGGTACACGATTGCCCTTGTTCGGCCCGTCTTCGCGGATAGTCGCGTCAACATAGGCGTAGGTGGCGTAGACATCGAAACCAGCCAATGCCGGGTTCAGGTCGTCGAGGGCGTAGTTGATGCTCGACTCGATACCCTGATGACGGGTCTCGCCGCGAGCGATCACCGAATCGTTGGTCTGGTTGCTTTCATACTGGTTGTCGAAGTTGATCAGGAACGCGCCGATTTCCGCCCGCAGCGCGCCGTTGTCGTAGCGAGTGCCCAGTTCCCAGGTCCGCGCCTTCTCCGGTTTGACTTCACCGCTGCTCACCCGGTTTGGCATCTGGCTGTATTGCACGCTGCCGAACGAACCTTCGGTGTTGGCGTACAGGTTCCAATGGTCAGTGACGTGATAGAGCACGTTCAGCGCCGGCAGGGCGGTGTTGTAGTCGCCCTTGTACTTCACGTTCGTCAGGTTGTTGGTCTGTTGCGACTCGATCATTTCGTAGCGAATGCCCGGCGTCAGGGTCCACTGGCCGATGTCGATCCGGTCATCGACGAAGAACGCATTGGCTTCGGTGCCGCCCCGGGTGTCGCGGTCGTTGCGGCTGTTGCTGGTCGGGTAGGTGTTGTTGGCGATTGGCTCGCGATAACGCAGTTCGTGGCCGGCTTCGTTGATGTAGCGATAGCCGATGCCGACTTCATGGCTGGTCGGGCCGACATCGAAACCTTGGGCGAAGCGGGTTTCCAGACCGCGCACCCAATATTCGCGCGGAGATAGCGAGAGGAAGGTGCCCTGGTCCAGATAGCCGCTGCGCAAGGTTTTGGTGAAGAAGGTGTTAGCGGTGAATTCGCGGCGATCTTCCTGATAGCGATAGCCGAAGTTGAACATCGTGCGACGGCCCCAGAACTGGTCTTTCGGGCGTGTGGACTGGTACGGGTCGGCGTCGTAGTCGGCGACGTTCAGGCCGCCGGGCATATCGGCCTTGCCTTCGTAATACTGGGCCATGGCGTTGAAGCTGTTGGCTTCGTCGAGCTGGTATTTGCCCTTGAGGATCAGGTCGTCGATTTCGGTATCGCTGTGTTCACGCCAGTCGCCACCGCGGGTGCCGGAATACAGTAAAGCGCCGCCGAGACCGTTGTCAGCCGTGCCGCCGGCCAGCAGATTGCCGGTGGTCTTGAAGCCGTCGTGGCTGGAGGACGGGCTGGTTTCGGTCTGGAAACCACCCTTGACCGTTGGCGCGTCAGGAATCGCCCGAGTCACGAAGTTGACCACGCCGCCGACGTTCTGCGGCCCGTAACGTACGGCACCGCCGCCGCGCACCACGTCCACCGCGTCCATGTTGCCCATGCTGATCGGTGCGAATGACAACTGCGGCTGGCCATAAGGCGCGAAGGGTACCGGAATGCCGTCCATCAGCACCGTGGAGCGTGAGGCCAGACGCGGGTTGAGGCCGCGAATGCCGAAGTTCAGCGCCATGTCATGGCTGCCGGTGCCGTTGTTGTCCGGGGCATTGACGCCGGGGATGCGGTTGAGCACGTCCTTGACCTGAGTCGCGCCCTGGCGTTCGAATTCTTCGCGGCGGATCACGTCCCGCGCGCCGGGGTGTTCGAACACATTCATCTGCGCCGCATCACCCAGCCAATCGCCGACCACCGTCGAAGTGCCCAATTCCAGGGCAGCATCGCCCACCGGTTGCAGGCTAAAGGCGTTTTCGCCCTCGGCCCGGGCTTGCAGGCCGGTGCCTTCGAGCAAGGCATTCAAACCCTGCTCGGGGGTGTAGTTGCCTTCCAGGCCACGGCTTTTTACGCCGCTGGTGACTTGCGAACCAAAGGAAATCAGCACCCCGGCTTCACGGCCAAACTGGTTGAGGGCGTTTTCCAGTGAGGACGGGGCGATGTGGTACGGCTTGGCGTCGGCGGCTTGGGTGATGGAGGCAGCCGCGAAGCTCAGGCTGATGCCCAGAAGAAGTTGGCGCAGCGGGGTGAGGCGGGTGGGTTGCATGGAGGACGGTCCTGAGAAGGTGGAATCAAGGGGGCTTTCCTTCTCTGTCACGCCAGATCTGAAAAACGGCTCAAGTAGTACGAAAGATCGTTCCCACGCTCTGCATGGGAATGCCTCAACGGATGCTCCGCGTTCGGCTTCGGGTGGGACTCGGAGCGTCCCGGGCTGCATGCCCACGCAGAGCGTGGGAACGATCATTACGCACGGGCCTCCACGGTCACCCAATACCGCGTAAACCGCTTCACCTTCACCGGCAAACTGATTTCCAGCATCTGCAAAATCCGCTCACTGTCATCCAGCGGATACGTCCCGGAAATCAATAAATCGGCCACCTTCGCATCGCAATGAAGCTGCCCGCGACGATAACGACCCAATTCATCAAGAAAATCCCCAAGCCGCATCTGCGCCGCCACCAACATGCCGTCGGCCCAGGCGCCGCTATTGGCGTCCAGGGGCAGGGGAGTGCTGATACCGCGTGGGCCAAAACTCAACTGCCGCGCACTTTGCAGCAGCAACGGCGAGCCGCCATCTGGCGTCAGTTCGACGCGACCTTCGAACACCGCAACCTGAGTCCGATCTGCAAACTGCCGCACATTCATTCGTGCGCCTTGGGTTTTCAACAGACCTTGAGCCGTTCGCACCTCAAAGGCCTGGGCGGCGGTCAGCAAGATTTCGCCTTCGAGCAATCGGATCAGACCGTCAGCCCGCACATCCACCGCAGTCGCGGTGTTGAGCTGCACCTGACTGCCATCGCCCAACGCCACCTTGCGCCGCTGACCCACCGGGCTGCGATAGTCGGCGAGCAACGGCGTTAGCACATTGCTTTCGCGCATGCCCCACGTCACCGCCGAACTGGCACCCAGCAGCAACAACAACTTCAACGCCTGGCGACGGCCGCCGGATTTCGGCGCATTCAGTGCAGCGTGGGCCAAGGGCGAAGACATCCCGCGCAGGCGTTGATTGACCCTTTGGATATGCTCCCACGCTCGCTGATGTTCACTGTGCCCGTCGTGCCATTGCTGCCAGGCAAGTTGTTGACGCGGATTCAACGGCCCTTGCTGCATCTCCAGCAGCCAATGCACCGCTTGCTCGGCGACGTGGGAGGAAAAATCCGGCGGCGGGTTCATAGGGCGAAGTAGCAGCGCATCGCTGCTTTATTCAGGTGCCGTTTGACCGTGGCGATGGAAATCCCCAGTTCGGCAGCGATCTGTGGATAAGTCAGGCCATCGACCTGCGCCAGCAAAAACGCGCGTTTGACCAAACGCGGCAAACCGTCGAGCAACTGGTCCAATTCCATCAGGGTTTGCAGGATGATCGCCCGCTCTTCCTCCGACGGCGCCACACATTCCGGCATCTGCGCCAAGGCGTCGAGGTAGGCGCGCTCCAGATCCTGACGGCGGTAATGGTTGAACAGCACGCGCTTGGCGATGGTGGTGAGGAACGCCCGCGGCTCGATGATCTGCGGTGTTTCCCGAGCGGTCAGCACCCGCATGAACGTGTCCTGGGCCAGGTCAGCGGCGCTGTCCGGGCAGCCGAGCTTGCGCCGCAACCAACCGGTGAGCCAGTTGTGATGGTCGTGATAAAGCACTTCGACAGGATTGGCGGGCTGCAACAGAAGCACTCCGACACAAACGGATACGTTAGAGAACAAGAATTGTTCGCATTGTAAGTGGGCCTACCCGCATCCGGCAATCGGATCTCTTTTGCGTATGAGAATATTTATCATTAATATTGCGCGCTTGTTGGTCTCGCGACGTTCACGGGGCCTCACCCGGTTTCAAGGTCGAAACATGAAAGGCAAAAGCAGCACGCTCCCCGTTTCCTACAGACTGGCGGTCACTTCGCGGGTATTGGCTGCCGTGCTGGGCGGTTATGTCGTCGCCGCGCTGGCCAGTGTCAGCCTGAGCCTGCTGCTGCCCATGGCCCGCGCCGAAGCGGTGATCACCGGGATGATGACCTCGTTTCTCGCCTACCTGATGGCGGCGCTCTGGTGCTTTGCCTGCCGCAGCGCCTGGCAGGCGTGGTTCGGCATGCTCGTGCCGAGCCTGGTGCTGGGCACGGTTTCCGGGCTGGCGTATTGGGCGGGCCAGCCATGAAAGAGGGTTTTCGTCAGGCCATGGCCTGGTTGCACACTTGGGTCGGTTTGATCTTTGGCTGGTTGCTGTTCGCGATTTTCCTGACCGGCACCCTCGCGTATTTCAAAGCCGAGACCAGCCACTGGATGCAGCCGGAAATTCCCGCGCGCTCGGTGTCTTCCGAAGCCAGCCTGACCCTGGCGCAAAATTATCTTCAGCAGCACGCGCCCAACGCATCGCGCTGGCTCATCGACCTGCCGACGGCCCGCGAGCCCGGCCTGACCGTACGCTGGCAGCAAGCCCCGGCGGAACCCGGCAAACGCGGCCAGTTCAGCAAAAAGACTCTCGACCCGCTCACCGGTGCCGAAGTGCAGGGCCGGGAAACCATGGGCGGCGAGTTCTTCTACCGTTTCCACTTTCAACTGCAAATGCCTTATCCGTGGGGCCGTTGGTTGTCGACCGCCGCGGCCATGCTGATGTTCATCGCGCTGATCACCGGCATCATCACCCACAAGAAAATCTTCAAGGAATTCTTCACCTTCCGCCCGCGCAAAGGCCAGCGTTCCTGGCTCGACGGGCACAACGCGGTGGGCGTGCTGGTGTTGCCGTTTCACCTGATGATCACCTACAGCAGCCTGGTAATTTTCATGGCGATGGTGATGCCCGCGGGCATTCTTGCTGCGTACAAGGGTGATGCCGGGGCATTTTTCGACGAGGTGTTCCCGGAGTCCAATACGCCGGCAGTTGCGGGTAAACCGAGCCCATTGGCCCCGTTGGCGCCGTTGCTGGAACGGGCCCGCGAACAGTGGTTAGAAGGGCAAGCCGGGAACCTGGCCGTGAACAATCCAGGCGATGCGAATGCCTCGGTGGTCCTGGAACGCGATAGCGCCGACGGCGTGGTCTACGACTATGGCCGGGCGCTGACCTTTGATGGCGTGACCGGCCAACTGCTCGGCACCACGGCGGAGCGTCCGATTCCGATGGCGATCGCCGGTGGTTTCTATGGGTTGCACATGGGCCATTTCGCCGGTCCGGTATTACGTTGGCTGTACTTCATTTGCGGTATGGCCGGCACGGCGATGATTGGCACCGGGCTGGTGATCTGGCTCGGCAAGCGTCAGCTCAAACATGCCAAGAGCGGTGTGATGCCGTTCGAATTGAAGCTGGTGGAAGTGCTGAACATCGCCAGCATGTCGGGACTGGTGATCGCCGTGGCGGTGTTCTTCTGGGCCAACCGCTTGTTGCCGGTGGCGCTGGCGCAACGGGCGGATTGGGAAGTGAACAGCTTCTTTATCGCCTGGGGCTTGAGCGTGCTGCATGCGATGGTTCGTCGTGGCCGCGCGGCATGGGTCGAGCAACTGGCGTTGGCCGCGGTGCTGTTCTGCGCGGTGCCGCTGCTCAATGGGCTGACCACGCCGTATCACTTGGGCGTGTCGCTGCGCCAAGGCGATTGGGCCATGGCTGGTTTTGATCTGACGTGCCTGGGCAGTGGCCTGTTCCTGGCGTGGGCTGCGTGGAAAATGCAGCGCGTCGGGAAAGCTGCAACCGTCACTCGCCAACGCGCCCGCCCCGTCACCCTTGAGCCTGAGGCGACCTGAATGTTGCTGGCCTTGTTGCTCTGCTACGGCGGATTTACCGCGCTCTGTCTGTCGATGGACCGGCATCACGCCGACCTTCTCGGGCGCAAGCCATCGGCCAAGCGCCGACGGCATATGAAACTTGGCGGCTGGCTGTTGCTGGCCTTGTCGTTGTGGGCGGCAGTGTCCGCGACCGGTTGGGGCCTGGGCCTGGTGGAGTGGTTCTCGGTGTTGATGTTCAGCGCGTTGCTGCTGGTGTTGCTGCTGCCGTATCGCCCGCGCCTGGCCATGTCATTGGCGGTGCTGGGCCTGATTGCCAGCCCCGTTTGCGCAGTGCTGAGCTGATGATCGCCAGCCCTCCGGAATCCCACGACGATGAGCACCGTGGCGCCCGTGCGCATTTTCTCCAGGTGTTCCTGTCCCAGCGTTCGCAGATGGAAGCGCTGGTGAGTCGGCGCGTCGGTTGCCGGGCGACGGCGGCGGATCTGGTGCAGGATTTGTTCCTGCGCTTCTGGCGCCGACCGCTGGTGCAGGTTGAAGAATTGAGCACTTATCTTTTGCGCTGCGCCGGCAACATCGCCATCGACCATTTGCGCAGCGAAGGCACGCGGGTGCGGGTCAACGAAGGCTGGATGCCGGATGCGCCGGACAGCCAGGGCAGCGAACCGCAAGCCGCGTTGGAGGCAGGCAACGATTTGCGCCACGTCGAAGCCGCGTTGCGTGCGTTGCCCGAGCGTACGCGGCAGATTTTCCTGCTCAACCGCATTCACGGCCGCAAGTACGCCGAGATCGCCAAGGCCATGGGTTTGTCCCAAAGCGCCGTGGAAAAACATATGATGCGCGCCCTCGACGCCTGCAAGGCCAGCCTGCGGGAACCCGAACCGCGCACGCCAAGGAAAGCACCGTGAAACACGCCGAACGCGTCACCCCGACGCCCGCCCAGGAACAGGCTGCTTTCGCTTGGCTGAGCCTGTTGCACGATCAGCCGAGCAGTGGCGATCAGCTCACGTTCAGTCACTGGCTGCAGGCCGATCCTGCGCACGCCGAGGCCTACGCTCAGGCGCAAGTGGTGTGGGAGTTGAGCGAAGTGCCGGCGCGCACCTTGGCCGATGAAGACGCATTGGCCCTGCAGGGTTATCTCAATGCGATGGACCGTTCGAAGCGCTCCAGTGTGCGGCGCTGGTCCGGGGCGTTGGCGATGGCCGCGTGTCTGGTGCTGATGGTCGGCCTCGGTGCGGGGTGGCAGCCGCTGCGTTGGGCCGATGATCTGGGCGCGGATTATGTCTCGGCACCGGGGGAAATTCGCACGGTGATCCTGGCGGATCAATCGCAAGTCACCCTCGATGCCGACAGCGCGATTGCCGTGGATTTCAGCCACGGCGAGCGCCATGTTGAGCTACGTCGCGGCGCCGGTTTTTTCAGCGTCACCCACACCGGCGAGCCGTTCGTGGTTGATGCCGAAAAGGGCCAGGCGCGGGTGCTCGGTACTCAGTTTGAAGTGCGCCTGCAACCTCATGGTGCACGGGTGACGGTGTTGTCCGGGCGCGTCGGTGTCACGGCAGATCGCAACGCCGAGCAGCAAATCCTCACCGCTGGCCAGCAGGTCGCGTATGGCGAGGGCTCGGCGGAAAAACTGCAGGCCGTGGACAGTGAGGCGCAGTTGGCGTGGCGTCAGGGTTGGCTCAATTACTACAAGGCGAGCCTGGCGGATGTGGTGCAGGACCTGCGCCGCTATTACCCGGGGCGGATCTTGCTGCTCAACGATGAACTGGCGGCGCGGCGGGTCAGCGGGAGTTTTCCGAGCAAGGATCCGCAGGCGGTGTTGAGTTCGTTGCAGGGGGTGTTGGGGTTTGAGCAGCATCACCTTTTGGGGCAGATGATTATTTTGCGCTGAGGCGACTGGCCCCATCGCGAGCAAACACCGCACAGCGCCAGATAAAAATATTTTCAAAATAATGATGAGGTAAACCCAATCCCCATCCGTGTAGTGACTGAAACTGCGAGTCATTCGCATCCCGCTGCGGTTCTACACAGGTCATGAGTAATGAAGTCCAGGGCAAATTCGGGTTCGGTCAAACAATGGTTCGGTGCCTCTGCGTTGAGTTTTTCGGCATTGGCATTGCTGCCGCTGAGCGTGGCCATCGGCGCTGAAACCGCCAGCACGCAACAGCGCACGCAATTCAATTTCGCCTTGGCCGCCAAACCGCTGCCCCAGGCCCTGAGCGACTTCAGCCGCATCACTGGCACCAGCGTGGTCTACACCGACGAAGCGCCCTACGGCCTCAACGCCCCGGCACTCAACGGGCAGATGAGCGCGGAACAGGCGATCCAGCGTTTGCTCAGTGGCTCCGGCTTCACCTTCCGCCGCACCGACGCCCACACCCTGGCGCTGGAGCCTGTCCCCACCGAAGGCACCCTGAACCTCGGCGCGACCACCATCACTTCGGTGCTTGATCAAACCCAGAGCTACCAGCCACCGCCGACCAGCAATGTGATGCGCAGCTCGGCGTTGCTCCAGGAAACCCCGCAGACCATCAACGTGATCCCGGCCCAGGTCATTCGCGACCAGGCGCCGCGCAATCTCGATGACGCCCTGGCCAACGTCAGCGGCATCACCCAGGGCAACACCCTGGCCAGCACCCAGGATTCGGTGATGACCCGCGGTTTCGGCGACAACCGCAACGGCTCGATCATGCGCGACGGCATGCCGATCGTGCAGGGCCGTGGCATGAACGCCACGGTCGATCGCGTCGAAGTGCTCAAGGGCCCGGCGTCCTTGCTCTACGGCATCCAGGACCCGGGTGGCGTGGTCAACATGGTCAGCAAGAAACCCGAACTGACCCAATACAACGCCCTGACCCTGCGCGGCTCGACCTACGGCGACGGCAAGAACGGCAGCGGCGGCGGCCTCGACAGCACCGGTGCACTGGGCGATTCCGGGTTGGCCTATCGCATGGTCCTGGACCACGAAGACGAAGATTACTGGCGCAACTTCGGCACCCACCGCGAGACCTTGGTGGCGCCGTCCCTGGCCTGGTTCGGCGAGAGCACCAAGCTGCTGTTCTCCTACGAACACCGGGAATTCCTCACCCCGTTCGACCGGGGCACGATCATTGATCCGCGCACCAACCACCCGCTGGACATCTCGCGCAACGAACGCCTCGACGAGCCGTTCAACAACATGGAAGGGCGTTCGGACCTGTATCACTTCGAGGCCGATCACGAGCTCAACGACAACTGGAACGCCCATTTCGGCTACAGCTGGAACCGCGAAACCTACGACGCCAGCCAGGTCCGCGTCACCGCGATCAACACCAGGAATGGCACCCTGACCCGGAGCATGGACGGCACGCAGAATGCGATCAGTACCGACCGCTTCACCACCGCCAGCCTCGAAGGCAAAGTCAATGTGCTGGGCATGCAGCACGACCTGGTGTTCGGCGTCGATGACGAGTACCGCAAGATCTACCGCGAAGACCTGATCCGCCAGAAAAGCCTGAGCACCTTCAGCTACGTCAATCCGGTCTACGGCCGCGAAGTTGCCGGCACTACCGTCAGCGCACCCGACAGTGCCCAGACCGATCAACTGCGCAGCGATTCGATCTTCGCCCAGGACTCGATTCACCTCACCGACCAGTGGATTCTGGTGGCCGGCGGGCGTTTCCAGGAGTACGACCAGTACGCCGGCAAAGGCGTGCCGTTCAAGGCGAATACCGACAACAACGGCCAGAAATTCGTGCCCCGCGCCGGGCTGGTCTATCGCTACACCGATGAGTTGTCGTTCTACGGCAGCTACACCGAATCGTTCAAACCCAACTCGACCATCGCGCCGTTGAGCGGCAGCACCGTGGTGCTCGACGGCAGCATCGCGCCGGAAGAAGCCAAGTCCTGGGAAATCGGCGCCAAGCTCGACATGCCGGGTCGCATCACGGGCGACATCGCCCTGTTCGATATCAAGAAACGCAACGTGCTGATCGCCAACGCCGAAGGCCCGACGACCATTTACAGCGCTGCTGGGGAAGTGCGTTCCCGGGGGCTGGAAATCGATCTGACTGGCCAGCTCACTGACCGCTGGAGCATGATCGGCAGCTATGCCTACACCGACGCCGAAGTCACCGAAGACCCGGACTACAAAGGCAAGAAACTTCAAAACGTCGCCAAGAATACGGGCTCGCTGTCGGCGGTCTACGACTTCGGCACCATTGTTGGTGGGGATCAGTTGCGGGTCGGCGCCGGTGCGCGCTATGTCGGCGAGCGGGCGGGGGATGCGCCGAATGATTTCGACCTGCCGGGTTATACCGTGGCTGACGCCTTCGCTACTTACGACACCAAAGTCGAAGGGCAGAAGGTCAAGTTCCAGCTCAACGTGAAGAACCTGTTCGACCGCACCTACTACACCTCGGCGGCGAGCCGCTTCTTTGTGTCGATGGGGGATTCACGGCAAGTGTCGCTTTCCAGCACATTGGAATTCTGAGCACAGAGCGCGTCATCGTTCTTCGCGGGCAAGCCTCGCTCCTACACGGGTTCATTGTCGAATCGCATTTTCGCGATAAACACACATTCCCTTTAGGAGCGAGGCTTGCCCACGAAGGCGATCTGCCAAACACAAAACATCTCAGGCCTAACGCAAAAACGCCTGCCGATACTCCCCAGGCGTCCCCCCCAACACCTGCCGAAACCGATTGGTGAAATGACTCGCACTGGCAAACCCGCACGCCAGTGCAATCTCCCCCAACGGCTGCGCCGTCGAACGCAACAACTCCCGCGCCCGACTCATGCGCCGCGCCAGCACATATTGATGGGGCGGCAAGCCGAAACTCTCGCGGAACATGCGCGCGAAGTGGTATTCCGACAGCGCGCACAATCCGGCTAATTGCCCCAGGCTAATGGCTTCGGCCAACTGACTGTCGATGAACTCCACCAACTGCCGGCGCTGATGTGCGGCCAGGCCACCCTTGAGCCTTAACCCCTGGCGCAGGCCGACCTGACTCAATAAGGCATGGCTGAGCATTTCATGGGCCAGGCTGCTGGTGAGCACGCGTTCGCCCGGCTCTTCCCAATTCAGCGTGAGCATCTGCCGAAAGCGCTGGGCTTGTTGGGGGTCGTCGATAAAAGTGCCTTCACGCAATTGCAGTTCCCGCGGTTCACGGTCCAGCAGCGTGACGCAGCCGAGGGCGAATTGTTCTGGGCTGAAATACAGGTGGGCCAGGCGAATGTCGCCGTTGATCACCCAGCCTGACTGGTGCTCGGCGGGCAGGATGCACAGTTTGTCCGGGCCGCCCTTGGTACCGGGTTGGTCGCGGCGAAAAGTGCCGGTGCCGCCGGCGATGTAACAGGACAGGGTGTGATGAGTCGGCGCTTCGTAGTCCTGGGCGTCGTGATGATTGCTCCACAAGGCTGCAGCCATGCCGTCACCGAGCTCGGCGCTGTGCTCGAGGCGAGCATTGGGCGAGCGGTTGAGGGCTTGAAAGACTTGCAGGGTTTCCAGTGCGGGCATGATCGTTTTCTCTCCAACGCTTCGCATCCTACTCCGTAGACCTTGGCCTGCCAGCCCGTCGGCCGACAAAAGCGCAAGTTTATGCAAGTGCACCCATCACTGGCGCAGGACACTGGGCACCTATCGAGGAGCCTTTGCCATGAACCTGTCGTTATACCTGTTGACCGTGTTGATCTGGGGCACCACCTGGATTGCCTTGAAATGGCAACTGGGCGTGGTGGCCATACCGGTGTCGATCGTCTATCGCTTCGGCCTCGCGGCGTTGGTGCTGTTTGTGATGCTGCTGCTCAGTCGGCGCCTGCAAGTGATGAACCGTCGCGGGCACCTGATCTGCCTGGCCCAGGGCTTGTGCCTGTTCTGCGTCAACTTCATGTGCTTCCTGACGGCCAGCCAGTGGATCCCCAGCGGCTTGGTCGCCGTGGTGTTTTCCACCGCCACCCTGTGGAACGCCCTGAACGCGCGGGTGTTCTTCGGTCAGAAAATCGCCCGCAACGTATTGATGGGCGGCGCGCTGGGCCTGTTGGGCCTTGGCCTGCTGTTCTGGCCGGAACTGGCCGGGCATACCGCCAGCCCGGAAACCTTGCTCGGCCTGGGCCTGGCCCTGTGCGGCACCTTGTGTTTCTCGGCCGGCAACATGCTGTCGAGCCTGCAACAGAAGGCCGGGCTCAAACCCCTGACCACCAACGCCTGGGGCATGGCCTACGGTGCGGCGATGCTGACCGTGTGGTGCCTGGTCAAAGGCATCCCGTTCGACATCGAATGGAATGCGCGCTACCTCGGATCGCTGCTGTACCTGGTGATCCCCGGCTCGGTGATCGGCTTCACTGCTTACCTGACGCTGGTCGGGCGCATGGGCCCGGAACGCGCGGCGTACTGCACGGTGTTGTTCCCGGTGGTGGCGCTGAATGTCTCGGCATTTGCCGAAGGTTACCAATGGACCGCGCCGGCACTGGCGGGCCTGGTGTTGGTGATGTTGGGTAACGTGCTGGTGTTTCGCAAGCCCAAGGCAACACTAGTGCAGGGCAACGGCAAACTGGCCTGAAGCAATATGAAGATCGGGCGCAAACATCTTCAGCGCTCGATCTTCAGCACCACGAAAATCAACAAGGGAAGAATAAAATCGACGATGTGCCGAGCCCAATCCTTGGCATTCCAGGTTTGTGATTCGTCCATGTTGAACCATTCAACACCGACAACTTGCAAACAGACGTAATAGATGAAAATCGCAATCAGCAGTCCGACGATGGATAACTTCTTGGCTTCATGGAAAGCGTCCGCTGAAGCGTTGATGTTTTTAAGTAATTGATAAGTGCCGATCAGGCAGCAGACGGTATACATAACCTCCAGCGTGATGATGATCCAGTAGATTCGGTGATGAAGCATCGGCGAGGTAATGGCGCGGTCGGTGATGTTGGTATTTTCCCGGGTAGTGTCCATGCTCAGGATGTGTCCGACATATTCGTAGTTGCTGCTGTAGTCGGTGAAGTTGCTATACATCACCAGCAGTCCGAAAAAGCTGAAGAATGCCATGAGAATGAATTTGCTGTAGCGGGTAAGTTGGTCAGTGGTTAGTTGGTTCAATGGGGGCTCTCCGTAGCCAGAACTCGTGTTAGTCGAGTCAATAGTGCGGAGTCTATAGGGTGGATTGATATTTTGGCGGCGGACTGAATGTCAAGGTGTGTATCAACCTTTAGTTGTCCACCGCGACAATTGAACGTTAATAAAAAGCGGGCAGGTGCTGAATACACCTGCCCGTTTTTTTCAGCCTTTCCAGACCTGCGGGTTCACCAGGTCTTGCGGCCGCTCACCGAGCAAGGCGCTGCGCAAGTTGGCCAGGGCACGATTGGCCATGGCTTCTCGGGTTTCGTCGGTGGCGGAGCCGATGTGCGGCAAGGTCACGGCGTTTTTAAGCTGAAACAATGGCGATTCGGCCAGCGGTTCTTTCTCGTAGACATCCAGGCCCGCGCCGCGAATCCGCTTGGTTTGCAGCGCCTCGATCAGCGCCGGTTCATCCACCACCGGGCCGCGAGCGATGTTCACCAGTATTGCGCTCGGCTTCATCAGGGCCAATTCGCGGTGGCTGATCAGGTGTTTGGTCTTCTCGCTGAGCGGCACCACCAGGCAGACGAAATCCGCTTCCGCCAGCAACTGATCGAGGCTGCGGAACTGCGCACCGAGTTCCTGCTCCAGCTCGGTCTTGCGGCTGTTGCCGCTGTAGATAATCGGCATGTTGAAACCCAACCGGCCACGGCGGGCAATGGCCGCGCCGATATTGCCCATGCCGACAATGCCCAACGTCTTGCCATGCACATCGCAGCCGAACAGCGGTGCGCCGACGGTCGCTTGCCACTGGCCGGCCTTGGTCCAGGCATCCAGTTCAGCGACGCGCCGGGCGCTGCTCATGAGCAAAGCGAACGCCAGATCGGCAGTGCTTTCGGTGAGCACGTCCGGGGTGTTGGTCAGCATGATCCCGCGTTCGTTGAAATAGGCGACGTCATAGTTGTCGTAACCCACCGAGACGCTGGACACCACTTCCAGTTTGGCCGCGTTTTCCAGTTGCGCGCGACCGAGTTTGCGACCGACACCAATCAAGCCATGGGCGTGGGGCAGGGCTTCGTTGAACTGGGCGTTGATGTCGCCGTTTTTCGGGTTCGGCACGATCACGTCGAAATCCTGTTTCAAACGCTCGATCATTTCGGGGGTGACACGGCTGAAGGCGAGGACGGTTTTTTTCATGGGAAGCGGCTCGGCGGGCGGTGGTGAATGCCAAGCACGCTAACATTCTTTTTGGGCGTTAGGCGAGGTCCCGAAGATCGTTCCCATGCTCTGAGTGGCTCTGTATGGGACGCGGAGCGTCCCGGGCTGCATTCCCACGCAGAGCGTGGGAACGATCCGATCAGTGCGATCAGTTCAGGTCAGTCCTGCGGATCGAGGTTGTCCAGCGCTCGGTTCACCGACAGTTCGGCCAGCATGATGACTTGCTGGATGCCGAGCATGGTGTTGCGGTGGGTGCCTTCGAGGAATCCGGCAAAGTCACTGGTCATGACGCTGGCCGAGGCGAGGGATTCGCTGGCGTAGACCATCAGGGTTTCGGTGGTGGCGTTGGGGGCGACCTGGAACAGGTGGCTGGGGGTGTGAGGGGGATTCGGTGTGGGCTTGAACATAAGTTCGTTACTCCATGTTGGGATCAATGGAGCTGCCACTTCCGTTTTCCAGACGAGGGGTGGCAGCCGTGCGCGGACTGGAAAAACCGGTCAATCCCAACCAAACCCGGCAGACCCGAAGGTCTCCCGCGCACAGCCGCCATAACATTGCGTGCAGAAAAAAGCGCCGCAGTATGCCATGTGCAGAGGTTGAGAGCCGATTCGGGTTTTCCAGACCCGGTCACTGATGCGTCAGCGACCCCCAAAGCCTACCCATCTCCCTTCCCACACACCAACCGTCAAAACACGTCGGAAACATCCTCAAATATTCGAAATTTGTAAGACTGTCTGTAGGCTCCTACAAGGGGATCAGGCATTGACGATCGTTCCCACGCTCTGCGTGGGAATGCAGCCCGGGACGTTCCGCGTCCCTTCCGGAGCCGAACGCGGAGCGTGGGAACGATCAGCTAACAACGTAATAGACATTCAATTCGCCAACCGCGCCCCACCCAGACTCCCGCTTAATTCATACGCCGCCAACTCCGCCTGATGCGCGGCCAATATCTCCGGCAGCGACCCGCGCAGGTACTCGACCCAGGTCTTGATCTTCGCATCCAGGTACTGCCGCGACGGGTAGATTGCGTACAGATTTAACTCCTGCGAGCGGTAGTTCGGCATCACCCGCACCAGCGAGCCATTGCGCAAGCCTTCAATCGCCGCATACACCGGCAGCACGCCCAGGCCCATGCCGCTGATGATGGCGGTTTTCATCGCGTCGGCGGAGTTGACCAGAAACGGCGAGCTACTAATGGTGACCATTTCCTGGCCATCCGGGCCGTCGAAGGTCCATTTCTCCAGCGGGATCACCGGGCTCACCAGGCGCAGGCACGCGTGGTTGAGCAAGTCGCTGGGCTTGTGTGCGCAGCCGTTGGCTTTCACGTATGCGGGGGAGGCGCAAACGATGCTGTAGGTGATGCCCAGGCGCTGGGAAACGAAGCCCGAGTCCGGCAGTTCGCTGGCGAGCACGATGGACACGTCGTAGCCCTCGTCCAGCAAGTCCGGCACGCGGTTGGCCATGGTCAGGTCGAAGGTCACGTCCGGGTGGGTCTTGCGGTAGCGGGCGATCGCATCAATGACGAAGTGCTGGCCGATGCCGGTCATGGTGTGCACTTTCAGCTGCCCGGCCGGACGGGCGTGGGCGTCGCTGGCTTCGGCTTCGGCTTCTTCGACGTAGGCCAGGATCTGCTCGCAGCGTAATAGATAGCGCTTGCCGGCCTCGGTCAGGGCGATGCGGCGGGTGGTGCGGTTGAGCAGACGGGTTTGCAGGTGGGCTTCCAGGTTGGAGACCGCGCGCGAGACGTTAGCCGTGGTGGTGTCCAGTTGCACGGCGGCGGCGGTGAAGCTGCCGGCCTCGGCCACGTAACTGAAGGCGCGCATGTTTTGCAAAGTGTCCATGGGGTGCTCTCGGGTTCGATGGCAAATTGTGACACGAAGTTTCAGGGTCTGAGACCCCGACCAAGGGATTATCGCAGTAACGGTAACAAAGATTCACAGGAATCCCAGCTTATCGCCAACAAGGCCCACCCCTAGAATTGCTCCTCGCAGGAATAACTCCCCACCTCAGGAATTTTCAGCAGTGCCGCGTCGCATCAACAGAGCGCTCAAGACGCTCAGTGTTTTGGCTTTAACCCTGGCAATCAGCGGCTGCATCGGTACCGCAGGCATTGCCCCGCAAGGCAAAGCGCTGGAGGCCGATTCCCTGGCCACCGACGACGCCATCCAGAACGCTGCACAGGACGCTCACTGGCCCACCGCGCAATGGTGGCAGGCCTATCGCGACCCGCAACTGGACCGCTGGATCGACCTCGCCGTACAAGGCAGCCCGACCATGGCCATGGCCGCCGCGCGGGTGCGTCAGGCCCGGTCCATGGCCGGCATCGCCGAGGCTGCCGAGTCGTTGCAGATCAATGGCGAATCGACCCTCAAGCGCCACAACTGGCCGACCGATCAGTTCTACGGCCCCGGCGAACTGTCCAACACCACCACTTGGGACAACAATGCCGCGCTGGGCTTCAGCTACGCCCTCGACCTTTGGGGCCGCGAAAGCAACGCCACCGAGCGCGCTGTGGACATGGCGCACATGACGGCGGCGGAAGCACGGCTGGCCCAACTCGAATTGCAGAACAACATCGTGCGCGCCTATATCGAACTCTCGCTGCATTACGCGCAACGGGACATCGTCGCCGCGACGCTGAAGCAGCAACAGCAGATTCTCGACCTCGCACAAAAACGTCTGAACGGCGGCATCGGCACCCATTTCGAAGTCAGCCAGGCCGAAACCCCATTGCCGGAAACCCATCGACAGATCGATGCGCTCGACGAAGAAATCGCCCTGAGCCGCAACCAACTCGCCGCTTTGGCAGGCAAAGGTCCAGGGGAGGGCGCGCAGTTGCAGCGACCGACTCTGTCGCTGGGTGCCGCACTGAAACTGCCATCGTCGCTGCCCGCGCAATTGCTCGGTCAGCGCCCGGACGTGGTCGCCGCCCGTTGGCAAGTCGCAGCCCAGGCCCGCGGCATTGATGTTGCCCATGCTGGTTTCTACCCCAACGTCGACCTGGTCGGCAGCCTCGGCTACATGGCCACGGGCGGCGGGGCGCTGGAGTTCCTGACCGGCAAGAAACTCAACTACAGCGTCGGCCCGGCGATCTCGCTGCCGATTTTCGATGGCGGCCGCTTGCGCTCGGAATTGGGTGAAGCGTCTGCCGGGTACGACATCGCCGTGGCCAAGTACAACCAGACGCTGGTGAATGCGCTGAAAAATATCTCCGATCAACTGATCCGCCGCGAGTCCATGGATAAGCAGCAAGTGTTCGCCGCCGAGTCGGTGGCCACGGCGCAGAAGACCTACGACATCGCGATGATCGCCTACCAGCGCGGGCTCACGGATTACCTCAATGTGCTGAATGCCCAGACCTTGTTGTTCAAGCAGCAGCAAGTGCAGCAGCAGGTTCAGGCGGCGCGGTTGAGTGCGCATGCGGAGTTGGTAACGGCGCTGGGTGGTGGGCTCGGTGCCGGTAGCGATGTGCCGACAGACAGCCAGACGGCCGCACCGAAAACCCCGGCGCTTCTTAAGTGAAAACCACACCTGTAGGAGCAAAGCTTGCTCGCGATGGCGCCCATGAAATCGCCGTCGCGGGCAAGCCATGCTCCTACAGGCAGGTTTCGAGCCTCGACCGAATTTCATTGAGCAGGATCTGATGACTCCCTTGCCCGCACCTCTGCGCTGGCTCTACTCCCTCGAATGGCGCCGGGGTTTCTACGACTGGGCACGCAGTGACGGCGTGACCTGGGTCTACATTTTCAAAGTGCTGCTCGCCGCGTTCCTGACCCTGTGGCTGGCCATGCGCCTGGAGCTGCCGCAACCGCGCACGGCGATGATCACCGTGTTCATCGTCATGCAGCCGCAAAGCGGTCATGTGCTGGCGAAGAGTTTCTATCGCTTCCTCGGCACGCTCGCCGGGTCGGCGGTGATGGTGTTGCTGATCGCCTTGTTCGCGCAAAACACCGAACTGTTCCTCGGCTCGCTGGCGATCTGGGTCGGCCTGTGCACCGCTGGCGCCGCGCGCTATCGCAACTTCCGCGCCTACGGTTTTGTCCTCGCCGGCTACACCGCAGCGATGGTCGGCTTGCCGGCATTGGCTCACCCCGATGGCGCGTTCATGGCGGCAGTCTGGCGGGTGCTGGAAATCTCCCTGGGAATAATCTGCTCGACCGTGATCAGCGCCGCGATCCTGCCGCAAACCGCCAGCGCCGCGATGCGCAACGCCTTGTATCAGCGCTTCGGCGTGTTCGCCTTGTTCGTCACCGACGGCTTGCGCGGTCGCAGCAAACGCGAGGCTTTTGAAGCCAGCAACGTGCGCTTCATCGCCGAAGCCGTGGGCCTGGAAGGCTTGCGCAGCGTCACGGTGTTCGAAGACCCGCACATGCGTCGGCGCAATGGTCGGCTCAGCCGCTTGAACAGCGAGTTCATGAGCATCACCACCCGCTTCAACGCCTTGCACCAATTGCTCGAACGCTTGCGCAGCAGCGAGGCGGATCACGTGGTGGCGGCAATCAAACCCGGTTTGCAGGACCTCGCCGAATTGCTCGACGGCTTCAGTGGCCGAGCGCTGACCAATGCCGATGCCGCACGCCTGGTCACGGCGTTGACCGCGTACAAGGAAGGCTTGCCGGCGCGGGTGCGCAGCCTGCGGGCGATCTTCCAGGAGAGCGAGCCGAGCGACGCCGAGCAACTGGATTTCCACACCGCGTATGAATTGCTCTATCGCTTCGTCGACGATTTGCACAGTTATGCACAGACCCACGCGTCCCTGGCCGATCACAGCCACGCCCGCGAGCAGTGGGATGAACCGTTCACCCCGCAAACCAACTGGTTGGCGTCGGCAGCGTCGGGCATTCGCGCGGCGTTTATCCTGGTGGTGCTCGGCAGCTATTGGGTCGCGACCGCGTGGCCGAGCGGGGCGACGATGACGTTGATTGCGGCCGCCACCGTGGGCCTTTCGGCGGCGACGCCGAACCCGAAACGCATGGCGTTCCAGATGGCTTGCGGCACCTTGCTCGGCGCATTGATCGGCTTCGTCGAGATGTTTTTTATCTTCCCCTGGATCGACGGTTTTCCGTTGCTGTGCGTGATGCTCGCGCCGGTGATCGTGCTCGGCTCGTTCCTCACTTCACGCCCGCAATACGCCGGGGTCGGACTCGGGTTGCTGATCTTCTTCAGCACCGGTTCGGTGCCGGACAACCTCACGGTCTACAACCCCTACACCTTCATCAACGACTACATCGCCATGGTCCTCGGCATGTTGGTGTGCGCCGCTGCCGGGGCGATCATCCTGCCGCCGAACAGCCGCTGGTTGTGGCGGCGACTGGAGCAGGATTTGCGCGAGCAAGTGGTGTATGCGATCAGCGGCAAGCTCAAGGGCTTGGGTTCGAGTTTTGAAAGCCGCACCCGGGATCTGCTGCACCAGGCTTACGGCTTGGCGGTCGGTTCACCGCAAGTGCAACGGGACTTGCTGCGCTGGATGTTCGTGGTGCTGGAAGTCGGTCACGCGATCATCGAGTTGCGCAAGGAACAGGCGATTCTGCCGGTGCATCCGGCCTATGCCGAATCCCAGCCGTGGCGCCAGGCGATCCGGGTGATGGGGCGTTCGCTGGTGCGGCTGTTCCTGCAACCGAGCCAGAGCAACCTCGAACGCGGGTTGATCGCCGTGGACCATGCGATCAGTCGTGTGCAAGCCACCGACGAACCGTTCGCCCCGCACTTCGACACCTCGGCGCTGCGTCGGGTGAAGAGCTACCTGCACTTTATCCGCACGTCATTGCTGGACCCGCAATCACCGCTCACTGCTTATGCCAAAGGACTTCAACATGCCGCGTGAAATCGCCTTCCACGGCGTGTACATGCCGACCATGACGCTGATGTTTTTCATCGCCGCGGCACTGGCCTGGGCGCTGGACCGGTTCCTGTCCGGGTTCGATTTGTACCGCTTCTTCTGGCACCCGGCGTTGCTGCGCCTGAGTTTGTTTACCTGTCTGTTCGGCGCCCTGGCGCTGACTGTCTACCGTTGAGTACGCATTGATGAAAAAGCTGTTCAGCCTGCTCGCCACCCTGTTGGTGCTGGCCCTCGCCATATGGATCGGCCGGACCCTGTGGGTGCATTACATGGACACCCCATGGACCCGCGACGGCCGGGTGCGCGCCGACATCATCAACGTCGCCGCCGACGTCACCGGCGAAGTGGTGGACGTGCCGGTGCGCGACAACCAACTGGTGAAAAAGGGCGACCTGCTGATGCAGATCGACCCCGAGCACTACCGCATCGCGGTAAAACAGGCGCAGTCATTGGTGGCGTCACGCAAGGCCACCTGGGAGATGCGCAAGGTCAACGCCCACCGCCGCGCCGACATGGACGCGCTGGTAATCTCCAAGGAAAACCGCGACGACGCGAGCAACATCGCCGACTCGGCCCTGGCCGATTACCAACACGCCCAGGCGCAACTGGAAGCCGCCGAACTGAACCTCAAGCGCACCGCCGTGCGCGCGGCAGTGGACGGCTACGTCACCAACCTCAACGTCCATCGCGGCGACTACGCGCGCATCGGCGAAGCGAAAATGGCCGTGGTCGATATGAACTCGTTCTGGGTCTACGGCTTCTTCGAAGAAACCAAATTGCCCCACGTGCGGGTGGGCGATAAGGCCGACATGCAACTGATGAGCGGCGAAGTGCTCAAGGGGCATGTGGAGAGTATTTCCCGCGGGATTTATGACCGGGATAACCCGGAGAGTCGCGAGCTGATTGCGGACGTGAACCCGACGTTCAACTGGGTGCGATTGGCGCAGCGGGTGCCGGTGCGGATTCACATTGATGAAGTGCCAGAGGGGGTGCTGTTGGCGGCGGGGATTACCTGCACGGTAGTAGTGAATCAATGAAGATCATTCCCACGCTCTGCGTGGGAATGCATCCAGTGACGCTCCGCGTCACAGATTGGGACGCAGAGCGTCCCGGGCATCGCGCTACCACGCGGAGCGTGGGAGAGATCGGGGCTCACGCGCTACAAAACGTCTCCTGCAAATGCCGCCAAACTATCCGCCCCGATGGTCCTTTTTCAAACACCACCGTAGACCGCCGATCCGAATGCAACCCCGTCGCATCGGTCTGCTGCTCGCGATAGCTCACCGTCGCGCCATGTTCGTGTAGCGCAATCCCACGCAGCTCGCTGAGCTCAATCCTGAACCCGCTCTTCTTCCCGCCCGCCATCCGAAACAGCGCACTCAACGCCTCCAGGTCCAGCACCCGACCCAACGGTGAGACCATGGAAAACTGTGGCGAAAACCGCCCCAGCAATCGGGCTAGCGCGGCGTCGTTTTCCTCCACGGCAAACCACTGTTCAATCGCCACGTGGGCCTGGATCACTTCGTCAAAATAGTCGGTGTAGTCAGTCATGCGGATTTTTCCTGAAGGGGAGGTGAGGTTAGCAGGGTCAGCACGTTCGTCGAGTCGAAGCGCAGCACGGCGGCCATCGGCACTACGGTCAGCAGTGCGGCGGCGAGGAAGCAATAGTTGAAACCTTGGGAGCCTAATGCGCCGAGCAATGAACTCAAGAGCGCCGCGCCGAGGCAGAAACCGAGTTGGCGATTGATGTTCCACAGGGCACTGGCGTGGCCCATTTTTTCCGGCGTTATGCCGACAAAGGCCAAGGTCTGCGCAGTGACGCTGCACAGGCTGCCACCCAGGCCCATCATGGCGTAGGCAACGATCAGCAGTGGGCCGGCGGGTTGTTCGATGCGCATCAGCAGCACAATGCCAAGGCATTGCAACAGCATGCCGCTGATCAGCAACGGCTTGGGGCCGATGCGATTGAAACTGCGTTTGCCCATCATGATCGCCACCCCCGAGCCTGCCGCCCACGGCAACATCAGCGCACCGATTTGCGCCGCGCCGAAACCGAGCTCGTGCAGGTACAACACGGCAATCAGGTTAGTACCGGTGAATATGCCGGGGACACACAGGTAGATCAGCATCGCCAGGCGCAGTGATGGATTTTTGATCAGTTGCAGGTCGAGGATTGCCGCGGGTTTGCGCCAGCCGTCGCGCAGGTACAACGCCGCCATAGCGGCGCTGAGGATCAGCCCGAGCAGGCCGAAAATGCGCGTGTCGGGCTCGCTCAACAGGCTCACGGCAATCAACAACAGACTCAGGGCCGCGACGGCGAGCAGCAGGCCACGAACGTCCAGTGTCGGGCGTTCGGTAGAGGCTTTTTCGGGTTTCAACCAGAGCAGGCCGAGCCCGAAGGCGAGCAACGCCACCGGCAAATTCAGGTAGAAAATCCAGCGCCAGGACAACGCCTGAACGATCAACCCACCGGCCGCCGGCGACAGTGCCGGCACCATCAACGCCACCAGCAACACCACGCCGGTGAAATGCGCACGCTGGGCCGGGGGAAACTGTCGATAGGCCAACGCCTGGCCGACCGGGAGCAACAACCCGCCACCGAGCCCTTGCAGCAATCGCCAGCCGATCAGGCTTTCAATCGACCCGGCTTGGGCCACCAACCCCGAGGCGATGCCGAACAACAGCAAGGATGCGAGGATCAGCCGCCGCTCACCGACCCGCGCCGCCAGCCACACACTCATCGGAATGATCAGCGTCAGCCCGAGCATGTAGGCGTTGCCGATCCACGCCAGTTCGGTGACGGAGGCGTGCAGTTCCCGGGCGATGTCGGGGTAGGCGATGGTGGCGACGAACATGTTCAGCAGGTCAAGGGCGAACCCCAGCAAATACACCAGCGCGACTTTCGAGCGATAGGCCATGGCAGCTTCCTTGTAATAGACGTGCAGGGTAGGGCGCTGGCGGGGTTAGGAAAACGCTGGTTTGACTGCTAGTTTGTCAAAATTATTTTGACAAAGGAGTGGCGCGCACATGGTTAGCCTGGACCGTTTCGACACCTTCAAAGCCGTGGTCGAGGCCGGGTCGTTGACGGCTGCCGCCGAGACCCTGGGCCAGACCCGCGCCGTGGTGAGCTTCAATCTCAAGCGGCTGGAAGAGGAACTGGGCGTCACGTTGCTGACCCGCAGCACCCGTCAATTGGCCCTGACCGACGCCGGCGAACGGTTTTATCGGCGCTGCCTGCGCACCCTGGACGAAGCGCGACTGGCGATCGAAGAGGCCCGTTCGGAGCACTCGCAACTCAAGGGCACCTTGCGCATCACCACCACCGTGGAGTTTGCCCTGGCCCAGGTGGTGCCAGCGCTGGAGGTGTTTCGCGAGCAACAACCGCAGTTGAACATTCACCTGTCCACGTCCTCGACCCACGCCGACCTGATCTCCGAGCGTTTCGACGTGGCGATCCGGCTGGGGCGCATGCACGACTCCAATCTGCGAGCAGTGCAGTTGTCGACGTTCGAGATTTTTGCCGTGGCGGCGCCGGGGTTGATCGAGCGTTTCGAAGCCGCCGATACGCTGGCGGCCGTGGAATCGTTGCCGACCCTGGGGCATGGGCGAGTGCCGGAATTGACGGTGACCGACCCGGCCGGGACCGAGCATCTGTACCAACCCAAACCGGGTAGAACCGCGATTGTCGCCGACAATTCGGCGACGCTGCGGGCGTTTGCGCTGACCGGGCAAGGCGTGGCGATATTGCCGCAATGGCTGATTCAGGAGGATCTGGACGCAGGGACGTTACGGCGTTTGTTGGCGGATCACCGGTTTGCGCCACAAGGGGTGTACGCGTTGTACCCGGACACCCGGCATTTGCCGCTGAAGGTGCGGGCGTTTATTGATTTTATGAAGGGCTGGGGTTTGGACCCCGGGCCTCTTCGTTGGTAAGGCGTCTTACCGTTGCGCCTGGCTGAGGATGACTTCGGCCTTCTTCACTGCATCAGCCACGTCCAGTTCTTTGTCACTGAGCAGCGCCATGACCTGCGGATTCTGCAGGACGTCGGCATTTGCGCTGTGCAACTGAGCCTGTCGTGAAATGATCACATACGCGTAAAACTGATCACGGGTGCTGAACTCGGGACGAGCACTCGCCACGGCCAGTGCGTTCCCCATAAAGGCATGGCGATCTTTCGGCGACAATCCCTTGAAGGTGTCGGGGAACTGCAGATGGATGTTCGCCGAGTACACCGCGATGTTTTCCTCTCGCGCTTGCTTGCCCACCTCGTCCTTGCTGGTCACGTTCTTGCTCAGTTGCTCGTAACCTTTTTCGCCTTCGCTGAGTTGCTGCGGGTTCATTCGTTGTTTCAGCGAGTCGATCTTTGCCGTGTCGTCGAGAACTCTGGCCCAACTGTAAGCCACGGGCAGATTGGCTTTGTTGGTATGCATACGAATCAGGGTTTGCTGGGAATCCGGATCGCCATGGCGTGCCGAGCGTTCCAGCCAACGTATACCGAGGTCGAGGTCCGGCGTCTGTCCGTACATGCCATAGGCAAAGCTCTGGAACATGCCGAACTCGGCGCACGAGTCATTTCTGACTGCGGAATACGCCATATAGCCGAAGGCTTCCCGGTCGCGCTGGGGGCTGTCCTTGCTCGTGTCCTGTTCCGCGATGCTGGCCAGATAACACAAGGCTCGCTCGTGGGTGGGCGCGGCCATGATCAGGCAACTGCGAGCTTGCTCGGGCTTTTTGTCGTTGTACAACTGGTAGCCGATGCCGTAGAGCAGATCGCTGTCCATGTCGAGGTTGCAATACTCGTTGGCGACGGCTTGCGGCAACAGCTCCTTGAGGCTGAGATTGGGCAGGGTGGCGTTCAGCGTCTCATCCGGTGAAGCTCCGCAGCCGACCAAAAGGCTGGTCATGATCCATGGCAGTACGTTTAGCAATTTCAATGAAAATTCCCTGATCGCAATGAGGTAACAGCGAGCATGGAGCGAGAGAGCAAGCTCCCTCGCCACCGCTGTGTCGGTTTACCTGTAGAACTTGTTGACCACCAGCAGGCCATGCTCGATGGTTTCAGCGACCGACAACTCGTCATCTTCCATGAGGGCGACGATCCTCTGGTCATTCGCGATATCCGTGTCAGGTTTTTTCAGCTGAGCGGCGCGATTGATCACGATATAGCTCAGCACGTGACCACGGCTTTTGGTGAACGGCAGGTCAATGGCTTTGTACATCGACTGCTTCACGTAGTCGTAGCGCTCGGCAGACGACAGGCCTTTGAAGGTGTCCGGATAGTCTTGATAGATTTCGGCGGAGTAACGGCCGACGTCTTCTTCCCGCGCTTCGGCGAACATGGCTTTTTTGCTGGTGACCTGGCCGGCGAGCTCGGTGTAACGCTTCTCACCGTCGGCGATTTGCGCGGCGGTCATCTTGGTTTTCAGGGCATCGGTAGCGGTCGTGTCATCGGCCTTGGCCATGATCTTTGTCCAGGCGTAGGCGGCGACCAGGTTGCCTTGCTCTTCGTACTGCTCGATCAGTTCCTTCTGAGCCTCGGGGTAACCATGCACCGAAGAACGCTCAAGCCAACGGCTGGCCAGCGCAGGATCTTGCTTGGCTCCGCTGCTGCCGTATTGGTAGGCCTGATACAGACCGTATTCTGCGCACCAGTCATTCTGCGTCGCCGAATAGGCCATGTAATTGAAAGCGTCGCTGTTGCGTTGATCCGGGGTTTTGCTTTCGTCCTGGCCGGCGATCATCGACAGATAGCAGAAGGCGCGAGGGTGTTTCGGCGCGGCCAGTTCCAGGCAGCTTTTGGCGGTGTCCCATTCCTGATCGCCGTACAGTTGAAAACCGAGGCCGAACAGAATGTCGCTGTCCATTTGCGCATTGCACTGTTTATTGCTGGACGGTGACGGCAGCACACTTTGCAAGGTCAACTTGGGCAGCGTGTCGTTGAGGGATGACGCTTGGCTGGTGGTGTGTTCGGAGCTGGCGCTGCAGCCGGCCAACAAGGCAACAAAGGCCAGTGGCAGCACGTTGAAAACGTTCAATGGATATTCCCTGATCTGCGATTGAATAGAGGTCGCATGGAACGGGCAGGGGAAGAGCGGGAAGGCAAAGCAATCCGTGCTTCAGTTTTATGCCAGCGATTCCATGCTGTTTGAGTCGGCGTAAATGCGTCGATTTGTCTCAAGTGCGCGCATTCTACTCAAAGCACCCGGGCATACAAACCTGTATCGAGGCAGCACCGGCGGTGTGATCGAGTTGTTGTTGCGCCATGGACAACACCATGGCGCTGCTCAGTCTGATGATGAGCGTGACGGTCTGGCGCGATCAGACTGGTTTGCCGCGCTCAGAGTTGGCGATTCAAACCGAAGCGCCTCATCAAGGTCGACTCCAGCAAGCCCTTGGGCAGCAACGTTGCCAGCAACGGCAATGCCCGGCTGCCATTGCCGATGCGGATCAGCCGTGGCGGTTTGCTCTGTTGCACTGCTTTGAGCAACTCAGCGGCAAACTCACGGGTTGGCGTGGGTTTGTCCTGCGACGCCTTGGCCCGTGCACGGATGCCTTCGCGCAGCGGCCACCAGGGCGATTGTTCGGTGATCAATTGCTCGGCTTCATGGCCGGCATTCTTGGCGAAGCTGGAGGCGATGGCGCCGGGCTGGACTTCCATCACGCGGATGCCGAACGGCGCCAGTTCCATGCGCAGCGCGTCGCTCAGGGCATGCACGGCGGCTTTCGAGGCGCAGTAGGCGCCGGCGAACGGCGTGACCAGAACACCGGACACACTGCCGATATTCACCACCAGACCCTTGGCCCGGCGCAACACCGGGAATAGCGCTCGGGTGACGCCGATCACCGCAAACACATTGGTTTCAAACTGGCGCTGCATCGCCGGCACGCCACCGTCGAGCAACGGCCCCATGGCGCCGTAACCGGCATTGTTGATCAGCACATCGAGGCCGCCATGTTGCTGGTTGATTCGCTCGCTCAACAGTTCGAGTGCCGCGCCATCGTTGACGTCCAGTTGCACCGCCGTGAAACCGGCCGCAGCCAGAACCGCGACGTCTTCAGCCTTGCGGGCGCTGGCCCAGACTTGGTAACCGGCCGCTTTAAAGGCGTCGGCCAGGGCGCGGCCGATGCCGCTGGAACAACCGGTAATCAACGCAACGGGCATGGCGCGGTCCTTGTGCAAAAGAAGTGGGGGGATCAGTCGGAGAAACTACCTTGCAATCGCTCGGCGCGAAACTCCAGGGTTTGCGGGCGGTAACCGGGGCGCAGCGGTGGCAATGGCAAACAGTCTTCCCAATTGGCGCCAGCCTGCAATTCACCGGGGCCGCGATAGCGCGGGGCGGCGTATTGATTGTCGGCCAGGTTCACCGTGTCCCCCGGAGCGTAGGCCGCAATGCGCCAGCGCAGTTCGGTCAGCGGCACGTCGTTGCCGTTGTTCATGGTCAGCTGCAACGGGCGATCCGCGGGACAGTGTTCCGGGGCGTAGGTAATGCGCAACTCAAGGCGCGCCAGTTGCTTGACCTCGCGGTTATCCATCCAGATCACCCAGGTGGCGACCAGGCCCAGGCCAACGGCCGCGGCGATGGACACCGGCAAGGCTTTGGCGGGGTAGCGCAGCAACAGGATCAGCCAGGTGATGACCAGCAGGACGCCGATGAACATGTCGCACAACCTCGGGGAAATAAAAGGTCATCCTACCTAAGCGTAGGGGAGGTTGGCGATGGGCATGATCGTTCCCACGCGCAGCAAAGGAATGCAGCCCGGGACGCTCCGCGTCCCATTGGAACGCGGAGCGTCCCTTGAGGCATTCCCACGCAGAGCGTGGGAACGATCAACCCTCCTGGCAAAAAAAAGCCCCCGACCAACCCACTGCGGATAGGGAAAACGCAGTGGGCTCGACGAGGGCTTTTTATTGGGCTGAACGCTTACTGCGCGATGGTTTTCACCGACACGCCGCGCTCGATCGGGGTGGAGCGACCGTAGATATCTTCAAACCGCTCGATATCGTCTTCACCCAGGTAGCTGCCCGATTGCACTTCGATGATCTCGAGTGGAATCTTGCCCGGGTTGCGCAGACGGTGGACCGAAGCGATTGGAATGTAGGTCGACTGGTTCTCGCAGAGCAGGAACACGTTTTCGTCGCAGGTCACTTCGGCGGTGCCGCTGACCACGATCCAGTGTTCGGCGCGGTGGTGGTGCATTTGCAACGACAGGCATGCGCCCGGCTTGACCGAGATGTGCTTGACCTGGAAGCGGCCGCCCATGTCCACCGAGTCGTAGGAACCCCACGGACGATAGACTTCGCAGTGGTTCTGGGTTTCGCTGCGGCCCTGTTCGTTGAGGGTGTTGACCATTTGTTTCACGCCTTGGACCGAGTCCTTGTGGGCGATCATCATGGCGTCCTTGGTTTCGACGACCACGATGTTTTCCAGGCCGATCACCGACACCAGTTTGCCGTTGCCGTGGATCATGCAGTTCTTGCTGTCCTGGATGACCACGTCGCCCTTGGACACGTTGCCATTGGCGTCTTTTTCATTCACTTCCCACAGCGACGCCCAGCAACCGACATCGCTCCAGCCAGCGGTCAGTGGTACGACGCAGGCGCGCTGGGTTTTTTCCATCACCGCGTAGTCGATGGAGTTGTCCGGGCAGCAGGCGAAGGTGGCTTCGTCAAAGGTGATGGTGTCGGCATCTTGCTCGCTGCGCTCAAGGGTCAGCAGGCAGGTGTCGTAGATGTCCGGGTCGTGCTTTTTCAGCTCTTCGAGGAAGCGGCTGGCGCGGAACAGGAACATGCCGCTGTTCCAGAAATAACCGCCGGATTCAACGTATTCGGTGGCGCGTTTGACGTCTGGTTTTTCGACAAAATGCGAGACGCGGCTGACGCCTTCGGGCAGCAGCGAATCATTGGTCGACTTGATGTAGCCGTAACCGGTTTCCGGTTTGGTGGCCGGGACGCCGAACAGCACCATTTCGCCGTTTTCGGCAGCGACAGTGGCCAGGGCCAGGGCGCGTTGCAGGGCTTTCTGATCTTCCAGCACGTGGTCGGCCGGCAGCACCAGCATCAACTCGTCGCGGCCTTCATTGACCAGCATCATCGCGGTCAGGGCCACGGCCGGTGCGGTGTTGCGACCGAACGGTTCCATCAGGATGCGCTGTACTTCCAGCTTACGGTTGTTCAACTGCTCGTTGACGATGAAGCGGTGGTCCTTGTTGCAGACCACGATCGGGGAGTCCATGCCTTCGAACACCAGGCGTTCCAGGGTTTGCTGGAACAGGGTGTGCTCGCCGGTCAAGGCCAGGAACTGTTTAGGGAACTGTTTACGCGAAAGCGGCCAAAGACGTGAGCCGCTACCACCTGACAAGATTACCGGAATCATGTTGTTACTCCTTAAAATCGATTGGTTAGAGCTACTGCGTTCTGTCGTTTCACTCTTGTTCTTATTCCGTAGTCAGACCGGATCCTGTAGCAGCTGCCGAGCCTGCGAGGCTGCGTTCGGCGGCGGAGCCGTCGTCAATCCAGACAACGCGGTCTCTCTGAAAGACCGCATTCATCGGTTTTGCGACGGCTTTGCCGCCGGACGCAGGCTTCGCCAGCTGCTACAAAGGGATCACCGTTCTGACAAATGTATTAGCGCGTCGAAACCGGGCGTTTTACCCAGACTGGCGACAGGCTGGAGCCTTTGCCGGTGACGTACAGCACGGCCGCTTCACCGCGTTCCAGGGCAACCGGCTTCACTTCGCCGACTTTGGTGGCGCCGTCATACAGGGCCAGGCTGACTTTCACCGGGTTGATTTCGCGCTCGCCACGGCCTTTGGCCGCGACCGACGGAACCACTTCGGTCTTGCCGTCAGCGGTTTTCAGGGTCAGGGCCTTGTCGCTCAGGTTCTGCACGCGAACCAGGGATTTCTGCTTGTTCTTGAACGGCGGCTCTTCGATCAGTTGTGGCGCGCCGCTGGCGTTGTTGACCAGGGTGTAATAGTGGTCACCGGCAAGTTTGACCGGCAGGGTCTGGCTGCCGACCTTGGCGCTGTAGTCGCCGCCCGGCATGAAGCTGAAGTCGGTGCTGGCCAGTGGCGCAACATCGCTCAGGTTGGTGGTGCCGACGGTGGCGCTGACTTCAGCATTACCGGCGTTGTAGACCCGGACGAAGGACGAGCCTTTCGGTGCGGTCGGGCCATAGAGTGCGGCGTCGCCAGCGAAGGCGGACATCGACAGGACGCTCATGCCAGCAACAAGAGCAAAAGTCTTCGCGAGACGGCGAGGAGTAGTAGTGAAAGTCATGGTAGTACCTCTCTCTTTCAGTTTTGCGCCCGGTCGGGCGTCTCGGATTTAGTGTTTGCGGCTACGTTTTGTTGGCGAGCGCCAGCTTCTTTGAGCTCTGCGACCCACTGCGGGTCGGCGTCACCGATTTCGTTGTTCACAGGCAGATAACGTTCAGGAAACTCCCAGATCAGCACCTGTGGCGGGCTGTTCTTGAAAGCATCACTTTTCAGGTAGCTGAGCATCGGCAGAATCGGGCCATGGCCGTCTTCGGCGTAATTGACCACGTCGCTCTTCAGCGCTTGCTTCAGCGCTCCGACGAAGTTCCAGTTCGGGTTGGCGCTGTAGCTGGTGCCAATCAGGGCCACCGGTACTTCGTTGTTGGCGAACAGGGCGTCGTCAGCGGCAGGCTGGTCGTCAGCCGCCACGGTGTTGCGCTTCTGCAGCGGCTCGGTGGCCGGCATCAGGTTTTCGAACAGCGGATCCAGCGGCAGGAACAGTCGCAGATCGCCCTTGTGGGTGACTTTTTCCGCCGGTGTCGTGACGAACTTTTGTGGTTCGCCGCTGAGCGGGGTTTTCGCGGCAATGGTCTTGGCCAGGGTTTCGGCGGCGACTTGCGCGCCTTCCGGGGTCCAGTGCGTGTCGGTGCGCAGGAACACCTGCTCACCCTTCAACTTGGCCTGATTGAACGGGCCGAGCAGGTCGGGAGCGAGGATCTTGTCGGCCGCCACACGAGCGTGGAAGTCCTGGTAGAGATTGGCGTGGATGCTCGCCGGTTTTACTTCACCCAGGTGTTCCGGGTACAGGCGAACCTTGGCCGGCACGATCGCCATCACCAGTTTCACGCCTTTGGCTTTCAACTGTTGGCGCACGCCTTCGACCAGCGCGTAGTTGCCTTGCAGGTTCAGCTCTTCGTTGACGATCGGGTTGAACTCTTCATCGCTGTACAACCACTGGTCGCGACCGAGCACCACGCCCGGACGACCTTCGTTGAACAGTTTGAAATCCAGCGCAGCCCAGAGGTTGGTGCCCAGGCGCTTGATCGGGAACTCGGCGTCGTAGTGCGTCTCCACGGCTTTGGTCCAGCGGCCGTTGAGCACCGTGGTTTCGGCACTGGTGCTGAAACCGAAGAAGCTGCGCGTGGACCACAGGCCCAGGACCAACAGCGTCACCAGGAACAGGGCGATGTAGAGAATGCGTAATGAGCGGGTCATGGTCAGATCCCTCAGAACTGGAAGTAAAGGAACGGCGAGAAGCTTTGCGCCGAGAGTTTGAAAATCGAGGCGATGAACAACACCAGCACCAGCGTGCGCATCACGTAACGCGACCAGTCAGCGGTCCAGTAGGCCGGTTGCACGGTGGCTTCAACGCCAACGGTGTAGCCCGGTTCATGGATGCTGCCCGGGTTATCGCCCGGTACGGCTTTGATCATTCCAGGGGTCGCGGTCGCCGGGCCATCGGCCTCGACATTCACGACTGGCTTGGTCTTTTCTGGCGGCAGGTTGGTGTAGAAATCACGGATGCCGAAGAACGCCAGGGTCATGTAAGCCACGACCAGGGTCGCGACTTGCAGGCCGGTGAGGCTGGCCTGGTTGAGTTCTGACAGCGACCATTCGCCGAAGCTGAACATCGCGTGGTACATGCGGCCGGCGACGTGCAGGTTTTCCGAGCGGAAGATCACCCAGCCCATCACCACCAGCAGGAAAGTCAGTGCCCAGCGGATCGGGTTGATACTGCGTGGCGAGGTGTTCAGGCCCAGGGCCTTCTCGATCGCCAGCCACATGCCGTGCCACGCACCCCAGACGATGTAGGTGATGTTCGCGCCGTGCCACAGACCACCGAGCAGCATGGTCAGGAACAGGTTGCGATAGGTCATCAGCGTGCCTTTACGGTTACCGCCCAGCGTGATGTACAGGTAGTCACGCAGCCAGGTGGACAGGCTGATGTGCCAGCGCCGCCAGAACTCGGTGATCGACTGGCTGATGTACGGCTGCTTGAAGTTTTCCATGAAGCGGAAACCCATCATCAAGCCCAGGCCGATGGCCATGTCGCTGTAGCCGGAGAAGTCGAAATACAGTTGCGCGGTGTAGGCCAGGGCGCCGAGCCAGGCATCGCCCGTGGTCGGGGCTTGCAGGGCGAAGCAATGGTCGGCCACCACCGCGAGGGTGTCGGCGATGAAGACCTTCTTGATGAAGCCCTGCATGAACCGCGTGGCACCTTCGGAGAACTTGTCGAGGGTGTGGGTGCGGTTGTTGAACTGGTCGGCGAGGTCGCGGAAACGCAACACCGGGCCGGCAATCAAGTGCGGGAAGATCGCGACGAATGCAGCGAAGTCGATCAGGTTGCGGGTCGCCGGGGTGTCACCACGGTAGACGTCGATGATGTAGCTGATGGACTCGAAGATGTAGAACGAGATCCCGATCGGCAACAGCACGTGGGTCAGGATGAACGGCGACAGACCGACCGACGTCATCATCGCGTTGATGCTGTCGACGCCGAAGTTGGCGTACTTGAAGTAGCCCAGAATGCACAGGTCGACAGCCACGCCCAGGAGCAACCAGCGTTGGGCCTGTTTGGTCCGAACGCCTGCCGCACCGACTTTGAGGCCGATCCAGTAGTTCCACAGCGTGACAGCGGCGAACAGCGCAAGGAAGTCCACGCGCCACCAGGCATAGAACACATAGCTGGCGAGCAGCAGCAGCAGGTTGCGATAGCGAATCCCGCTCAAGTAGTACATGCCGAGAAAGATCGGCAAGAACAAAAACAGGAACACATTGGACGAAAATACCATCCCGATCTCTCCATGTTTAACCAACAGTCAAGGGCCAACGGCCCCCCCAAACCCCCCACAAAAATCTGGAGAGCTACGATCGTTCCCACGCTCTGCGGGGGAACGCCTCACTGGACGCTCAGCGTCCGCTTCGGCATGTGACGCGGAGCGTCACGGGATGCATTCCCACGCGGAGCGTGGGAACGATCAATGACTCAACTGCCTTTGTTGCCTTTTTCATTCGCCGGGTCGTAGACCTTGGTCAAGTCACCACCGAGGCGGAAGGTCTTGAACGGCTGCATCTCGTGCTTTTTCTCAAGCACATCCGGCGAGCAGGTGTAGAGCGAGCAGAACGGTTCGAGCCAGGCGAATTTCGAATCGACCTTGAGGTCTTTCATGTCCTGTTCCTTGCCATTCTTCTTCTCGAACTCTTCCGGATCTTTCACCCCGGACAGCACGCGATCACCCAGGCGTTTCAGCGCGCCGTTGTTTTCCTGACGCAAATCCACACCGTTGACCAGGGCGAAACTGGCGATCATCGACAGCGGCGGCAGGGCGTAGTTGTGATAGGACAGGGCGCGTTGCTGGCGCTTGAGTTCATTCGGCAGGAAGCCCTCGGCGTCAATCTGGTTGGCGCCGACTTTGTATTCCTTCACCGACCAGTCGAACAGGTCGCGGCGGTTGGTGGCGATGGACGTTGCCATTACCGACCAGGCGGACCAGTACGAGTGATTGTTGGTTTTATCGAGCGGCAGGTTGTCCCAATCGCTGACCACCTGGTCGGCCATTTTGCTAAACCAGGCTTCGATCAACTGCGACTCTTGCTGGTGGTTGGCCAACGGATGCGAGTCGGAGAACTTCAGGCGAATGTACGCTGACGCCATGCTGCCCAAGGCCCATTTGCGCATCGACTTGCCGGTGTGGTTGAAGTCCTTGGACATCAACGCGTCAGCCTTGGCCCACGTGGTCAGCCAATTCAGCGTGCATTCGAGTTGTTCCGGGCGACCGTCACGCATGTACTGCATCACGCGCTTGCTGGTGCCGCGTTCCAGTTTGGTGATGTCGGCGGTGGTGTCGCGGAAAGCTTTTTCCGACTGCACGTTCAGGGTCGAACGGGCCTTGTCGGAACCTTCGTATTTGCTGCGAAATTGCAGCGGGCCGGTGTACGGCGTTGGCATCGCGTCACAGCCTTCGCTCTTGTCGCCGGTTTTGACTTTTTCAATCGGCGCGAAGTAGCCCTGGGGCGGGCGCAATGGCGCGGCGGCCTGGGTGGCGCCGGCGAACATTGCCAGCGTCAGCAGGGAGGGCGCGAGTAATCTTTTCAAAGTTCGGGTTTGCATATGGGCCTCATTGTCCGGCTTGAGCGGTGCGCTGCTCATTGCCAGGGAACACGTTGCGTTTGCAGATTTTCGCTTCGACTTTTTGTGGCGCGGCGCCTGCTTCAGGGCCCTGGACTTCGACGGCCAGCAGATTCTGCGAGGCCCAGTCTTCGTCCGTGCGCAACTCAAAGGCGAAACGCCCGTCGGTGTCGGAGGTTTCCGGTTTTTCGATCTTGATGTCCTCGTGGCGACCGTTCATGTACCAGAGGGTGGCTTGCAGGACTTTCACCGACGCATCGGCGAACTGGATGTCGACCTGGTGACTGCTGTTTTGCAGGTTCAGGTTCTTGCTGTTGACCATTAATTCGTTTTTGCCCGGTTTCAATGTGGCGCTACCGGTCATCTGTGTTTCCTTGCCTTCGCAACCGTTGTCCAACAGCGCCATCATCTGGCGGTAGATGGTTTCCTGGTCGAGGCGATAGAGCGGCGAGAATTCCCAGATGAGGATTTTCGGCGGCTTCTTCTGGAACTCTTCGCTGCCCAGGTACTGCAGCATCGAACCTTCCAGGCCACCGCCAGGGAATGCCACGTTGAGGATGTCGGCGCCGATGGCCTCTTCGAGGAAACCGGCGAAGTTGTAGTTCTTGCCACTGTGGCTGGTGCCGACCAGGGTGATCTCCGGATTGCCGGAGTCACTGAACAGATCGCCATCGTCCGCTTCGCCTTTGGGCTCCGTGGTGAACTGATCCATGTACTGGATCGCGTAGCTCGTGCCACAGAGTTGACCGGCCATGTTGTGTAATGTTCCGGTCTTGCCCATACGGCCCGACTTATGGCTCTCGAATTCGCGTTTCGGCACGTCGGCGAAGGCCGGCATCTGCTTGATTTGCTCACCGACGATTTTCGCCGTGCGCTGGGCGCCATACGGCGTCCAGTGTTGGTCACCGCGGAAGTAGAAATCGTGGGCCGGCAGGGTGTCGGGCAGCGATTCGTTGGTCAGCGGCGACAGGTCCGGCACGGTGTAGCCCATGGCGGCGAAACGGCCGAGCATGGTTTTGTAATTGCGCAGGGCCTTGTCGAAATCGTACTTGGCCTTGTCTTCCGGGTTGAGCTTGTTGCGGTTCACCAGGCCACGGGTCGGCTGGTAGACGACCACCAGTTCCACGCCTTTGCTCTTGAACGCATCGTGCAGTTCTTTCATGCGCTTGTAGCCGGCAGGGGAGGTGTCGAACTCGGTGCGCAAGTCTTCTTGCGTACGGAACAACCAGTCGCCCTGGGCCTGTACCAGCGTGGTGAAGTTCTGCTGATAACGGGTGGTGTAGTTCTTCGCGTCGTGGGCTTCCGGGCACAGGTTGCAGCACGGGTCGGCGCTGAAACTCGGTGCTTTGACGGCATCGGCATCGTCGGCACGGGCCCCGGCGCTGGCCGCGAGAATCCCGGCGGTCAGGGCCGACAGGCTGAGTAATTTGATCAAGTGTGGGTGCATAAAATTATCCTCAGTCCTGCATTTCGGTCTGGCGTTCGACAGGGTCGATCAGCACGGCTTTCTGCTGGCGTACCAGCAGGTCGAGAATTTCATCCTGGCGCTCGCCAAGAATCCCGTTGAAGCTGATGCCACTGGATTTGGTCGGCGCGAGCATGGACACGCGGTACAACTCGACGCTCAGCGGCGAGTCGATGGCCAGCGGTCCGCTGCCATTGCCGGCCAGTTCACCGCCGACCACGATCAGCGACACCTGGGCGTCGAACGGGTCGAGCTTGATGTCCCGGTCGGTGTCGCTCAGGTCCTTGATGTGGCCGAAGACACCGGTTAGGCCGTTGGCCATGGCGAGGTTTTCGTAGAGGCGAATGTTCACGCTGTTACGAATCCGGATGCCGTGGCGCTTGTTGCCCATCACCTTGTTGCCCCACAGCAGATTGTCGGCACTCTCGTAGAGGGTGATGCCGTCGGTGTGGTTCTTGTAGATCTCGTTGTAGGCGATCAGGTTGTTCACGCTGTTACGGTCGATCACCAGGCCCGACAACTTGTTGTCGTAGCTGCGGTTGTTGAAGATGAAGCTGTCGTTGACCTCACGGGAAATGATGATCCCGTGCTTCTTCTTGGTCCCGTGTACGGTGTTGTCCGCGATGATCAGGCCGTGGGAACGGTCATGCGGGTCAATGCCGTAGACGATGTTGTCTTTGTAGGTGTTGCCCTTGACCACGAAGTCGCGGGTTTCGTAGCAGTAGAAGCCGTACCACATGTCCGAGAACTCGGAGCCGACGATCCAGCCGGTCGGTTCAGGGCGCTTGAGCACCTTGGCCATGTTCGGCGTGTACTGGGAAATACTCACGCCGTAGGACTTACTGTTGGCGTAGCCGAAACTGGCGATCTTGCTGTTGGCGATGTAGGTCTCGGTGCCGCCCCAGGACAGCAGGAACGGACGGAATTCCTTCGGCGTCTTGAACAGCGCCGGGCCGTTGTTCTTCTCGCTCCACCCAGTGATTTTGGTATCACGCACGAACAACTGGCCGTCGTTGACCATGAACGCACCGGCCTCTTGGGACAGACGCAATTCCTGGGTTTGCTGGTCGATTTCGAGGATGCCCTTGCGGCCAACCACGATCGGCAACTTCGCCAGGTACACGCCTGGCGAAGGCTCGCTGATGTACTTCGGTTCTTTCTTGGCCAGGTCCTTGAGGTTCATGTAGCCGTCGTCGACGAAGATCGCCTGCGGGATGCCGTGCTGACGCACTACCCACTCGGCCATCTTGTTGTCGCCGCCGATGAAGTCCTTCAAGGCGTCTTCCTGCATCATCCGGCGCACGCTGGCCTTGCCCGGTTTGGTGCGCACCACTTTTGCCGCGATGGCTTCGGCGGTGTAGCCGGACGTGTCCGGCAGCGTCGGCTTGGCCAGGTTCAGCGGCTCGGTCGGTGCGCTGCTGACGGTGTAGGTCTTGGCTTGTTGCAGCCCCTTGGCCAGGGTGCTCGGTTGGCCTTTTTGCACAGGCACCACCGGCTCCGCACTGGCGAAGGCGACCGAGCTGGCCAGCAGCATCGCGCCGGCCAGCAACGAGATCGAACCTCTCTTCGGATAGGTCATGTCGGGCACTCCTTTGGCGGCTCGCATCAGAAGCGCCAGATCACGTCGATGAACGCGCGGTGCATGTACGAATCGACTTCTTTGCCGTAGGCATCGCCGGGCTTGAACACACCGCCACGGAAACGCACCAGGGCCGAAGGCTCATCGATCGACTGGCTCAAAGCGGCAGGCAACAGCCCTTGCTTGAAGTACTTGGTGACCACCAGGTCCATTTCCTGACCGAGGTCCTTGTTGCCATCTTGCAGCGGCAGGGAGGTGCTGGAGAGGATCGCGCCGGTGGCGTCGTCGGTGTTGTTCTCGACGGCGTTGATACCGTTGCTGCCCACCGGCTTGCTGCCGTCCACACGCCAGAACTTGTGGTACACGAGGCTGGCGTCGTATTCGTCGTTGAGCATCCACGAACCGAACAGGGTCGCGGTTTGCATGTTGTTCATTTCGCCGCGGAAGGCTTCGCCGAAACGGTGAACCCGCGAGCGAGTACCGGTGTAGTTCGAGCGGTTGCTTTCCAGGCCGTTCTGTTGGTAATCGGCGCTGGCGCGGGCATAGGCTGCACCGACTTGCCATTGCGGATCGAGGCGCAGGCGCAGGCCGACATCGGTGGCCCAGCCGTTGAGGTCTTCACCGGTCTTGGCTTCGGTCGGGCGGGTGCCATCGGCGTTGAGCGCGTTGACCGTGTCGGTGTCGCCGCTCATACCGGTGATGCTGCCCCAGTAGTTGACGGTGTTGGTGTTGCGCCAGTTGTAGGCGTCGCTGTCGGCGGTGAGGCCGAGCCAGCTGATGTCGCCATTCTGTTTCTTGTCCAGCGAGTCGCCGGCTACACCCGGTTCCGGGTAGTCGAGCTTGCCGTCATCGTGGGTGTGATGACCACGGATGCCGACCCAATTGCCCGGGGTCCACTGATACGCCGCATCGGCGTAGGCGTGCAGGCGATCCTTGTCTTTGGGCGCCAGTTCTTTCAAGTCGGTGCGGTATTCGCTGAAGCGTTCGGCAACACCGGCGTTGGCGCGCAACAGGGTGGTGTCGAAGGTCCAGTTCAGGGCTTCGATGTTGGCGTCGCGGAACTGCCCGTCTTCATTGCGCAGGCGTTGACGACCGAGCTTGAGCATCTCGCCAGGGTATGGCGTGAGGCCGCTGTAGCCGACCCAGAACTCGCGCATGGCCAGGTAGTTTTTCTTCGACTTGCGATCACCGTTATCGGTGGCCTGAGTGGTGTCGTCGGCCTGTTGCAAGGTGTCGGTTTCGATGATGTCGGTAGACGTCACCGCCTGACCCATCGCATAAGCGCTCCACGCGCCGCTTTCACCGTAGACCCACGGACGCAGGTCGAGGCCCAGGCCATTGACGTCGCCGCCCTTGGCTGTACCGAGGTCGGCGTCGTCTTCAGACTGGCCGGTGACTTTCACTTCAAGACCGTAGTTCTTGGCTTCGGTCATCGCTGCCAGGGTCGGACACGACCACAGCAGGGCGAATGTCAGGCCAATACCGGCCTTCACGAATGGATTGAGCTTCATAGTGTTTCCTCGCCGTCTTCTTCTTGCAGGGCATGCAAATCCAGCTTGTTCTGGCTCGAGGAACCACGAACGGCCTGTTCTTGTTTCAACAGGCGTTGGGCCTCGGCGAGCTGGGCAGGCGGCAGTTGGGCTTCGAGTGTTGTCGCAAGCTCATTGGCTTGCGGGGTGTCCTGAGCCTTGGCCAGCTGGCTGAAGACGTAAGCGTTGACCGGGTTGGGCTTGGTGCCCTTGCCTTGGGAAAACAGCTGGGCGATGGCGAAGTCGGCGCTGTTCTGGCCGTTGCGCGCAGCGGTCAGCAGGTGATCCAGAGCCTTCTGGGAATAGACCTTGCCCAGGTAGCCACGACGGTAAATCTGGCCGAGGTAGTAATCGGCGGCCACTTCCCGGCCCACGGCTTTCTGGAAGTGTTCTTCGGCGACCTTGGCGTCGGCCGGCACCCATTTGCCTTCGTAGTAGAGCTTGCCCAGCAACAGTTCGGCGCGGGGTTGATCCGCGGCGCGACCGTTGTCCAGGTACTTCATCATTTTGTCGACGTCACCCAGTTCCGGGAAGTCGTAGAGCAGTTGCGCCAGGCTGACCCAGGAAGCGGGGTAGCCAGGGGCGATGTCTTCGAGCAGGGACTGCGCGGTTTTCTCGTCGGTCTTGCCCAGGGTCGCATCACCCAGGACGCGAGCGACGCTGTCGACGCGTTGAGCGCTAACGGTGCCGCGAGTGTGAGCGGCTTGCATCTGCTTGATCAGCTCGGCGGTTTGCTCTGGCTTGGCTTGTTTCTGATAAACCGTGGCCAGCTCGACGTAGCAGATGTCGGTGGTGTTCAACGCGGCTTTGCAGATGGTTTCCACTTCGTCCAGGTGCTGGTCGTAAGTGCCTTGGGTGCGATAGAGCAGCACTTGGGCCAGGCCCGCTTCCGGCTTGCCTTCGGCGCGCCACTTACTGATTTGCTGCTGGGCGTTGACGTTCGGGAAACTGTGCGGGTATTGCAGGTACAGCATCGCCAGCGGAATCAGCGTGTTGCCTTCGCCATTGGCGCCGGCTTTTTTCAACAGGCCTTCGGCTTCGTGCTGTTCGGCTTCGGTGGAACCGGGCTTGGCCACCAGCAGGCGACCGAGGCGAGCCTGGGCTCGCGGCGAGACATCGACCGCGGCGCGGTAAGTCGCCTCGGCCTGTTTCATCTGCGCCGGGTCACGGCTGTCGACCTGGATATCGGCGAGGCCAACCTGTGCTTCGCTGTAGCCCAGGTCTGCCAGTTGCTGGTAGTTCTGCTGAGCCAGCGCGGTGTCGCCGCGCTTGAGCGCTTCGTTCGCCAGGCGTTGGTCGGGCAGGCCGGCGCAACCGGCCAGGGCAATTGCCATGGCCAGCGTCAGCGGGACCGGCAGGATTCTGAGTGGGCTCGTCACAGGCATGTCCTCTGCTTAAATACCGGCGGCCATGGCTTTGTCGATCAGCCAGTTCAGGTTCGGGCCACGATTGCTGTTCACTTCCACCGGGCGACCGGCGAAGGTGCTGTTCAGCGGCTCGTCAGGCTTGATCTGGACGCGGATGTCGGAAGACAGGTCGGCACTTTTCAGGCTGGTGCTGCTGACGATCTTGCCGGTGCGAGTCTTGTCTTCGCCGGCGATTTCGAAGGTCACCGGTGCGCCTGGACGCACGTCGGCGAACTGGCGATAAGTGAAGCGTGCGTCGATGTTGGCTTCGCTGTTACGCGGCACCAGGGTGAAGATCACGTCGCCCTTGCTGGCGTACTGACCGTTGGCAACCAGTTGCTGGGCCACGGTGCAATCGCACGGCGAGGTCAGGGTGCCGGTCATTTGCTTGCCGAACAGTTCTTCAACCTTGGCCGGTTGCAACTGGTCTTCGTCCAGATGGCCCTTGAGGACATCGAGCATGCTGGTGCTGAAGGTCGCCAGCGGGGCGCCTTTGGCGGCGATGCCGTCGTCTTTGATCAGGCTCTGCACGGTGCCGTCGCGGGGCATGGTGATGTTCATGCCCGGGACGCTGACGATGCCGGCCTGTGCATGGCTGACGAAGTACATGCCGTACACCGACTTGAAGATGAAACCGAACGCCGCGAGGCCAACGAGGAAAATCGCGAAGCTGAAGGTCACCGCACGCAGACGACCGAACGGGGTCATGCCGTGGCCGCCATCCTTGACCTTGCGCGCCTTGGTGAAGTTGTCGCGCTGCAGGGTCGCCAGCACTTCACCCATGCTGACGATGTCGCCGGCCAGGTGAGAGGTGATCAAGTGACGCAGGGTCGAGATGTCTTGCGATTCCAGGTTCTGGAACTGGCAACCGACGCGACCGGTCGGGCGATCGAAGGAGCGGACTTGCAATTCCACGTCCATGGCCAGGCCAAGGTTATCGATGACGAATTGCAGGCGAGCCTTGTACACCTCACCGATTTTCAGTGGCAACTGACCGGCGTTGAACGCCAGGCCGCCAGCGGACAGGTCGATGACCCGGGCATCTACCGGAGTCCGGTCAGGGCCGAAGAACCGCAGCTTGGCCGGGATTTTCACTCGGGCATGTTGGCGCTGGGCTTCGGATTCGTGCACTACGTTGGCGTTGACGGCGGTATTCATAGGGGCAATGTCCTGGTTAATTCAATAAGGGGGCGGTCAGACCATCATCAGCAACACGGCGACGAAAACGCTGCCGGCGGAGAAGGTCATGGTCCGAGACGACCAGGTGTTGAACCAACGTTGAAAGCTGGCGAGATCACGGGTCAATTTGGTGTCCTGGCGAGTCCAGGATTGTTGGTCGAGGCGGAAGAACACGTAGATCTTCACCAGCGCGCCGACGATCTGGTTGTAATAGAGAATCATCGGGTAGGCCGGGCCGATCCGGTGACCGGAGCACGACAGCAGCAAGGTCAGGATCAGGCGGGTGAGGCCGATCCACAGCAGGTACGCGAGGATGAACGCGGCGCCGTACTTGAAGCTGGCGATGATCGCCACCGTCAGGCCGAGCAAGGACGTCCACATCGACACACGCTGATCGAACAGCACTACCGAGGTGAACAGGCCTAGGCGTTTCATCCCCAGGCCCAGAGCGCGGGAGTTCTGGCGCAGGTTGTTGCCGTACCAGCGGAACATCAGTTTGCGGCTGGCCTTGATGAAGCTTTTTTCCGGCGGGTGTTCCACGGTGTGGATCGCCGCGTCGGGGACGTAGAAGGTGTCGTAGCCCAGGCGCATCAGGCTGAACCAGCTCGACTTGTCGTCACCGGTGAGGAACTTGAAGCGGCCCAGGCGCCAGTGTTGCAGCGAGTCGCTTTCCACGTCGGCGATGAAGTCCGGGTCAGTCACCACGGTGGCGCGGAATACCGACATCCGTCCGGTCATGGTCAGCACGCGCTTGGACAGGGCCATCGAGCACATGTTGATGTGGCGTTGGGCGAAGCGCAGTTTGTGCCATTCGGCCATGACGTAGCCGCCGCGCACTTCGCAGAACTCGTTGGTGGTCAGGCCGCCGACATTGCCGAACAGCTGGAACCACGGCACGGTCTTGAGCACGACGCCGGGAGCGAGCACGGTGTCGCCATCGATCACTGCAACCACTGCGCGGTCATCCGGCAGGTGGCGGGAGATGGCGCGGAAACCGTAGGCCAGGCCATCGCGCTTGCCGGTGCCGGGAATACGCACGAAGTCGAGCTTGACCCGATCCGGCGGATTCATCCGGGACCAGAGGCTCTTGACCAGCTTCTCATCGGACATTTCCACGATGGAGCAGACCATGGTGGTCGGCAGGCCGCAGTCGATCGCTTCGCGAATCACCGAGGCGTAGACCTGGGCGGTGGTCAGGGCGTCGATGCGGAAGCTGGTGACCATCAGGAACACATGGGACGGGTCTGCCGCTTTACCCAGCTTGCGCACTTTGCGCCGCAGGTGCGGGTAGACCACGTACAGGAACAGCATGCCGCGAAAAAAGTGCGTGGCACCCATCGAGTAACGCCAGATCCCGATGAAACCGATCAGGAAAATGAAGTCCTTCGACTCGGAGTCGAACGTGGACGAAGGCAACGCCATGGCGATGCCCATCAATAAACTTAGGTAAAACAGCCAACCGGCGGCCTGAAGTAGGCCGTGCTTTAGCCTGTGCATAATCTGCATCCGTCTCTATCTCGGGCGAGCCTGTTGGGTGGCCCGATGGGGTTAAGGCAGGCGAAAGTCCGGCCGGGGGTTGAAATCCCCCGGCCGGAAAATTGACTTACCAGCAGATGCCTTCGGTGCGACCGGTGACGCTGGTGGCTTTGGACATGAAGCCGACCAGGTCGATCACTTGCTTGCCGTGTGGAGCCTGTTCCGCCAGGGCGCGGAATTTCTCGTCACGGTTGCCGAGGATGATCACGTCGGAGTTGTTGATCACGTCGTCGAAGTCGGAGTTGAGCAAGGACGAGACGTGCGGGATCTTCGACTCGATGTAATCCTTGTTCGCGCCGTGGACACGGGCGTACTCGACGTTGCTGTCGTAGATGCTCAGGTCGTAGCCCTTGCCGATCAGCATTTCCGCCAGGTCTACCAGTGGGCTTTCGCGCAGGTCATCGGTGCCGGCCTTGAAGCTCAGGCCCAGCAGGGCGACTTTGCGTTTGTCGTGGCTGGAGACGATGTCGAACGCGTTCTGCACTTGCGACACGTTGCTGCGCATCAGCGAGTTGAGCAGCGGCGCATCGACGTCCAGGGAACCGGCACGGAAGGTCAGGGCACGCACGTCTTTCGGCAGGCAAGAGCCGCCGAACGCGAAGCCTGGACGCATGTAGTACTGCGACAGGTTCAGGGTTTTGTCCTGGCAGACGACTTCCATCACTTCACGACCATCGACGCCGACTGCCTTGGCGATGTTGCCGATCTCGTTGGCGAAGGTCACCTTGGTGGCGTGCCACACGTTGCAGGTGTACTTGATCATCTCGGCGACGGCGATGTCCTTGCGGATGATCGGTGCGTCGAGCTCTTCGTACAGGGCTTGCAGCACGTCGCCGCTGGCCTTGTCGAATTCGCCGATGACGGTCATCGGTGGCAGGTCGTAGTCGGCGATCGCGGTGCTTTCACGCAGGAACTCAGGGTTGACCGCCACACCGAAGTCGACGCCGGCTTTCTTGCCGGAGCAGTCTTCGAGAATCGGGATGACAACGTTTGCGACCGTGCCCGGCAATACGGTGCTGCGAACCACGATGGTGTGGCGGGTGGTCTTGTCGCGCAGGACAAAACCGATCTCGCGGCACACGGCCTCGATGTAGTTCAGTTCCAGGTCGCCGTTCTTCTTGCTCGGCGTACCGACGCAGATCATCGACAGGTCGGTGTCGCGAATCGCTTCGGCGAAGTTGGTCGTGCCGCGCAGTTTGCCCGTCTCGATACCCTTCTGCAGAAGCTCGCCCAGACCCGGTTCAACGATCGGCGATTTGCCGGCGTTGATCATATCGATCTTGTCTTTGGCCACATCGACGCCAATGACGTCATGGCCACGTGCAGACAGGCAACCGGCACATACTGCACCGACGTAACCCAAACCAAATATGCTGATGCGCATCGCATTTACCTCTGTAATTATCAAGCCATTAGATGGCCGGAGTTAATGGTGTTCAGCGGTCGTAGTGCACTCGCAAGTGCAGCCTTACAGGCGCCACAATGCAGCGTGCAGGCATACTAAGTTCCGAGTGACTAAATAAGTGCACTCAAGATGTGCGCAACTAGGCCTTATTATTGTGATGTGCCCTGTTATGCATCCTGTCCCCTGTTCAGGGGGCGTTGGTGCAAAGGTCTTGCGCGCTCAATGCCAGGCGTGAGGCCCGTAAATCAAGCGGTTGGGTGCTCGGGAGAGCACGTTTATAGGGGCGCTGCCTTGGCCGTATAGGGGATAGTAATGGTGCGTATCTCCTGTCCTATATGTCTTGCCCAAATAAGAGGCCATTAAGCAGAAGTTAGTGTGACAACTTGGCTACATGGTTCTCGTCTCTGCGTAAGTTATCTCCTACACATTCAAGAAGAATCGTTACCGGTGGTATGAGCGACGCATTTGGACATAGTTCCTGTCCGCCCATCGCGAATTCTGAAATTTCTTGAAATATTGAGAAAGATGGCACTGCTTTCAAACTGATAGCACTTGCCGTTTGGCCCTTTATATATAGGGTGATTATCGAATTGGATGGGTAAGTGCCACTATTGTTAAAAAATGTCAGTGCCACTACTGAAAAAAATCACGATTGTCGAGTGAAACAAAAGTTAGAAATCGCAGTGATGTATTTTTGGCGCCAATGAACTGGCGAAACAGGCGGGGAATTGTTGGACGATCAAACAGCGCGCACGACCGGCGGTCGTGCGCCGAAAGTGTGCATTACTCGGGAGCGTGATCGCGCAAGAACACCAGATTGTCCGGCTTGGACTGTTCGGCGCTGTAGCGGTAACCCTGGACATCGAATTGCTTGAGGTCGGCCGGGTCGTTGATGCGCTCTTCGATGACGAAACGGCTCATCATCCCGCGAGCCTTCTTCGCATAGAAGCTGATGATTTTGTACTGGCCGTTTTTCAGGTCCTTGAAATCGGTATTGATGATGCGCGCGTTCAGGGCGTTGCGTTTGACCGCCGAGAAGTACTCGTTGGAGGCCAGGTTCAGCAGCACGTCGTCACCTTGATCGGCCAGCGCTTCATTCAGCCATTCGCTGATCCGCGTGCCCCAGAAGGCGTACAGGTCCTTGCCACGGGCATTGGCCAGCTTGGTGCCCATCTCCAACCGATACGGCTGCATCAGGTCCAGCGGGCGCAGCAGGCCGTAGAGGCCGGACAGCATGCGCAAATGCTGCTGGGCGTAATCGAAATCGGCTTCGCTGAAGGTTTGCGCGTTCAGGCCGGTATAGACGTCGCCCTTGAAGGCCAACAGCGCCTGCTTGGCGTTTTCCGGGGTGAACGCAGGCGTCCAGCTGCCGAAACGCGCGGCGTTGAGTCCACCGATCTTGTCGGAGACGTGCATCAACTCGCTGATCTGCGCCGGCGTAAGGTCGCGCAGTTGCATGATCAGCTCCTGGGAATGGTCCAGGTATTGCGGCTGAGTGAAGCGCTGGGTCGCCGGCGGTGTTTCGTAATCGAGGGTCTTGGCGGGGGAAATCACCATCAGCATGAAGTCGTCTCCTTTAATCGTGGGGGCGATTCTAGGGGGTTGTCCGTGTTGACTCCAGCTATCAAGTCCATAGGTGATCGGTGGTTTACACAGATGATCGTTCCCACGCCTTGCGTGGGAATGCAGCCAGTGACGCTCCGCGTCACCGCCAAAGCGGACGCGGAGCGTCCGGGGAGGCGTTACCACGCAGAGCGTGGGAACGATCATGTCGGCGGGATCAGCTATAGTGCCGCGCGGGTTTTGTTATGGAGACATCCCATTGCGTATCGTTCTTTTATTCTCGGCCTGGCTCTTGAGCTTCGGTGCCCTGGCGGCGCCCGGTGATGTGGCAACGTTGGACCGCAGCACCTGGCCGGAACAGCTCACCAGCCCGACCCTGTTCGACGTCGCGTCCCGCGCCGAAATCCTCATGTTCGCCCGGGTGCTGCTGGCCAGCGAATCCCTGGATGAAGCGGGCCTGGCCCAGCGCCTGGGCCTGCGCACGATCAATCTGGACTCGATCAACAGCCTGCGCGCGCGCATGTGGCAGCGCTTGTTGACCAACTACAACTTCGCCCAGCAGAGCTGCGATCAGGATGCGTCGTTCTGTTTCCTGGTCGAAGACCTGCCGACCCTGCGCGAGCAAGCGGCCAAGTTCGTGGTCAGTGACGACAGCTTCTATATCAAGTGGTCCGAGCCGAGCCGCCTGTTTCACGCCCAATACCTCGACGAGCAGTTGCGCAAGGCCGCGCTGTTTCCGCAAACCAGCAGTGAAGTCGATCGTTTTGGCGACTATGAGCGCAACGGCGACGAGATGCATGACCGGCTGTTTCTGCTGACGTTCGACAGTGCCGCCAATGCCGGGCCGGACAACACCGGGTGGGTGACCGAGTACCTGCGCAAGTCGAACATGAATGGCACCTTCTTCGTGCTTGGCAAGGATATCCAGGCGCGGTTGGCCGATCGTTCGGTGGCGAGCCTGCAAGCCATGTATTCGCAGCAATGCCTCGGCGTGCAGGGCTGGGAGTTCCGCTCCCACAGCCATTGGCAGGATTGGCAGGACTCGGTGCGGCGCAGTGCCGATCTGGTCAAGAGCAAGCTGCCGGAGAACTACGTGCCGCTGTTTCGTCCGCCCGATGGTCAGCGGCGTTCCGATGCCCAGGGCTTCTTCGAGTCCCAGGGTTTGCAGGTGGCCTTGTGGGACATCGATCCCCAGGACGGCGCCGGCAAGCTCAAGGGCGCTCAAAGCGCGCAACGGGTGCTGACCCTGATGCTGTTATGGCGCCACGGCGTGATCAATTTCAATGTGAAGCAGGATGCGCTGAAAACGTCGATGCCCTGGCTCATTACGCAAACGACGCAAAGCGGGATCGGTTGGGAAGACTGTCAGGACGCGTTTCGCTGAAATCGTGAAAAGCCCGGAAACGTTGGGGCTGAGGGCAGTGTGGGGTGATTTCGGGAGGAATTTCGATGCAGGCGGACTTCCGACTTTAACGGCACAATGCCTGCACGCCAAGGGCTATTCGTCACTCTGAAAAATAAACTTCAAAAAAACGTCAAAGTGCTTTTTTCTGTCATGGGTTTTGGAGTATTACGAAGACAGACCGCCGAAACCTGCAACACAGGTGGCGTCTTCCAAGACCCAACTTGTTCGCAGTTCACTTGAATTCTCGCAGGTGAATTCGGTGGCCACTTCGAGGCGCAGCACTGCCAAGGTATTGCGTCGAATGGCTCCCACAAAGGTGACCGAGTATGGATGATCACGGACGTAGTTCTTCTTCCAACCAGCCAATCCTTTATGTACTCGATACCAACGTATTGATTCACGATCCAAACGCCCTGCTTAACTTCGAAGAACACCACGTTGCGATCCCGATGACCGTGCTTGAGGAGCTGGATAAGCTCAAGAGCGGGCATCACAGCGTTGCGGCCGAATGCCGTCAGGCGATCCGCCTGATCGACAAGACCCTGGGCGATGCCAGCCCTGAAGACGTCGAACTCGGTGTGCCGATCCAGCGCGGCAAGAGTGGGCCCAAGGGTTTGCTGTCAATTCTGATGAGCAAGCGCGCCGAGCCGAACATCATCTTGCCCGAGCACCTGAACGACAACATCATCATCAACCAGTTGATCGACCTGCACGCGCGCGAACCCAAATTGCCTGTGGTGCTGGTGACCAAAGACATCAACATGCGCCTCAAGGCCCGGGCGTGCGGGATTGCGGCCGAGGACTACAGCACCGACCAACTGGTCGACGACGTATCGTTGCTGCCTAACGGCTACCACAACATGACCGGCTCCTTCTGGGACCTCGTGAGCAAGGTCGAAACCCGTCAGGATCATGGCCGCACCTGGCACCAGGTGAAGCTGATCGACAACCTGCCAGCCGTGCATATCAATGAATTCATCATCGACGAACAAGGGTTTGTCGGCTGGATCAAGGAGATCGAGGAAGACCGCCTGCTGATTCTCGACCTGCATCAGGAACCCCTGTTGCACCAGGAAGCCTGGGGCCTGAAACCGCGTGACATCTATCAGAGCCTGGCGCTGTACGCGCTGCTTGATCCGGACATCCACCTGGTCAACCTGTCCGGCGCGGCCGGTTCCGGTAAAACCATCCTGGCCCTGGCCGCTGCCATCGAGCAGACCATGGTCAGCAAACGCTATCGCCGCATCATCGCCACCCGCAGCGTGCAGGGCCTGGACCAGGAAATCGGCTTCCTGCCCGGCACCGAAGCGGAAAAAATGGAGCCTTGGCTGGGCGCCATCACCGACAACCTCGAAGCCTTGCACATGGATGACGAAAACACCCATGGCAGCGTCGACTACATCCTCAGCAAAGTGCCGTTGCAGTTCAAATCCCTCAACTACATCCGGGGTCGCAGCTTCCAGCAGAGCCTGATCCTGATCGATGAATGCCAGAACCTCACGCCGCACCAGATGAAAACCATCATCACCCGTGCCGGCGCCGGTTCCAAAGTGGTGTGCCTGGGCAACCTGGCGCAGATCGACACCCCTTACCTGTCCGCGACCAGCTCCGGGCTGACCTACCTGACTGAACGCTTCAAGGATTTCCCTAACGGTGTGCATATCACCCTGCAAGGGGTGCCACGTTCGATCCTGGCCGAATACGCCGAAACCCATTTGTAACCGCTTCTCCCGAACCGGGCGGCCCAACAGCCGCCCGGTTTTTTATGCTCTACCCAAAACCCTTGTAGGAGCGAGCGGTGCCATTCATCAAATAATCAAACGTGCGGAAAATTGACCCGCAGGTTTACAATCGACGCTCCTGATCAGGAGTAACCCTGTGCTGACTCATCTCGATTCCCAAGGTCGCGCCAACATGGTCGACGTCACTGAAAAAGCCGTGACGTTCCGTGAAGCGACCGCCCAGGCGCTGGTGCGCATGCAGCCCGAAACCCTGCAAATGATTGTCAGCGGCGGTCATCCCAAGGGTGATGTTTTTGCCGTGGCGCGTATCGCCGGCATTCAAGCCGCGAAGAAAACCAGCGACCTGATTCCCCTGTGCCATCCGCTGATGCTCACCGGCGTCAAAGTTGAACTCAGTGCCGAAGGCGCCGATACCGTGCGCATCGTCGCCCGTTGCAAGTTGTCCGGGCAGACCGGCGTCGAGATGGAAGCCCTGACCGCCGCCAGCGTTGCCGCATTGACCATCTACGACATGTGCAAGGCCGTGGATCGTGGCATGACCATCGAAAGCGTGCGACTGCTGGAGAAGCTTGGCGGCAAGAGCGGGCATTTCCAGGCGGATCCGTCATGAAGGTCACGGTGAAGTTTTTCGCCCGTTACCGTGAAGCGTTAGGCATGGATTCGGTCCAGGTTGAAGGCGATTTCGCCACGGTGGATGACGTGCGGGCGCTGCTGGCCCGGCGCGACGGTGCCGAAGTATTGAGCGAGCAGAACCTGATGTGCGCTCGTAACGAAGACCTTTGCCAACTCGATGAGCCAGTGATCGACGGCGATGAAGTGGCGTTCTTTCCCACCGTGACCGGGGGCTGATCATGGCGATTCGCGTGCAGTCCACGGCGTTCGATCCGGGCGCTGAAGTCAATGCCATGCACGCTGCCAATGTCGGCGTCGGCGCGGTGGTGAGTTTTGTCGGCTATGTGCGCGACTTCAATGATGGACTGGATGTCGCGGGGATGTTTCTCGAGCATTATCCGGGCATGACCGAAAAGGCCCTGGGCAAGATTGCCACGGAGGCCGAGCAGCGCTGGCCGCTGCTCAAGCTGGAAGTGCTGCACCGCATCGGCGCCCTGGAACCGGGTGAGCCGATCGTCTTCGTCGGCGCCGCCAGCGCCCACCGCCAGGCCGCATTCGATGCCTGCGCCTTTGTCATGGACTACCTGAAAACCCGCGCGCCGTTCTGGAAGAAAGAAAACACCAGCGATGGACCGCGCTGGGTGGAAGGGCGGGACAGCGATCATGCGGCGGCGGATCGCTGGAAGAAATAATTCGTCAGCCTGATCGTGATCGTTCCCACGCTCTGCGTGGTAATGCCGCCCGGGATGCTCCGCGTCCCTGCTTCTGTTGTGACGCAGAGCGTGGGAACGATCAATCTCCCCTGATTCATTTCCCGACCAGAGATACGGCAGCGGCGTGCGCACGCGATTGACGATTTATACATAAAAGTCCAGTATGGAATTCAAAGTACAAAAACAGCATTCCCCGTTCCAGCTCTTTCTTCTGTCTTGCCAAACCAACAACAACCCGCGAGAGAACGAACATGAAGAAATTCCCCCTCATCACCGGTCTGGCCTTGAGCCTGTTGGCGTGCAGCACGTTGTTCGCCGCCGAGAAAACCCTGCGTATCGGCATCGAAGCGGCGTATCCGCCGTTCGCATCCAAAACCGACAAAGGCGAAATCGTCGGGTTCGACTACGACATCGGCAATGCCCTGTGCGCGCAGATGAAGGTCAAGTGCACGTGGGTTGAAGGTGAGTTCGACGGTCTGATTCCTTCCCTGAAAGTGAAGAAAATCGACATGGCGCTGTCGTCCATGACCATCAACGAAGATCGCAAGAAGTCGGTGGATTTCACCCACAAGTACTACTTCACTTCGTCGCGCCTGGTGATGAAGGATGGCGCGGTGGTGGATGACCAGTACGCCAGCCTCAAGGGCAAGAACGTCGGTGTGCAACGGGCGACCACCACCGACCGTTACGCCACCGAGGTCTTCGAGCCCAAGGGCGTCAACGTCAAGCGCTACAGCAACAACGAAGAGATCTACATGGACCTGGCCGCCGGCCGTCTCGATGCGATTTTTGCCGACACCATTCCGCTCAATGACTTCCTGTCGATGCCGCGTGGCAAAGGTTATGCGTTTGTCGGGCCAGAGCTGAAAGACCCTAAATACGTGGGCGAGGGCGCCGGGATTGCGGTGCGCAAGGGCAATACCGAGTTGGTCAGCGAACTGAACGCGGCCATCGACGGCATTCGCGCGAATGGCGAATACCAGAAGATTTCGGATAAGTATTTCAAGTCTGACATCTACGGCGATTGATCGACCGCCTTCGCGGGCAAGCCTCGCTCCTACAGGTTTTGTGTCGTCCACGAACAACATTGAACCTGTAGGAGCGAGGCTTGCCCGCGAAGAGGCCCGCTCAAACACCACACATCCAAATGCCTAACCCTTCAATTCCTTCAAATGCTTGTAAACAGTCGCCCGCCCCATGTTCAGCACATTGGCCACATAGTTGGAGGCGCTTTTGCCCTTGAACGCGCCTTCGGCGTGCAACGCCAGCACCAGCTCGCGCTTGTGATCGCGGGTCAGCACATTCAGGCTCAACTGACGCTCGCGCAGCCAGGCATGCAGGAAGGTGTTGATCCGCTCCTGCCAGTCATCGCGAAACAATGAGTCCGGTTGCGGGATCAGCTTGGTCGGCGACAGGAACAAATCCAGCGCCGCCTTGGCATTTTCAAACAGCGAGATATTCAGGTTGATGCACAGCACCGCCAGCGGATGGCCGTCGCTGTCGCGCAGCACACTGCTGAGGCTGCGAATCTTCTGACCGTCCCAATTAAGCTTTTCGTACGGCCCGATGTTTCGTTCGCTGACCTCCTCGCTGAGCATGTCCTCCAGTGACGAGTCATCACCGATTTCCCGTTTCGACAGGTTGTTAGCGATGTAATCGACTTTTTGCGTGCGCAAATCGTGCAGCACCACCTCGGCATGAGGAAAGAACAGCGTGGCGATGGCGTCGGCGATCGCCCGGAAGTTGTCCAGGGCCGGGTCTTGTTCAGGTGCATTCATACAGGGAGCTCCAGGCAACGTCAGCGCCCCATCAAACAGGGCGCTGGAAGTTTGCCGCAATCGGGTCGACGCGTCACTCAAGTCCGCAGCTCAACCCAGGCGAGCCGGGGAGAGCATCGCGGCATCCAGGCCAAATTGGCGCAGTTGCTCCGGCAAGGCTTCACCGCGCACCAGCGCCGCACTGGCCTGGCCCATGGCCGGTGAAGTCTGGATGCCGTAGCCACCTTGCGCGGCGACCCAGAACAGCCCCGGCACCTGCGTGTCGAAGCCGGACAGCAAATCACCGTCGGCCACAAAGCTGCGCAGGCCGGCCCAGGTGCGGGTCGGGCGGCGGATGGACAAGGTGGTGGCTTCTTCGATCTGGTAAATACCCATGGCGATGTCCAGTTCTTCGGGCTGTACGTCGTGGGGTTCCACCGGGTCGGCGTTGGCGGGCGAACCAAGGAACATGCCGGCGTCCGGCTTCATGTAGAAGGATTCGTCGAGCGCCACCAGCATCGGCCAATGGTGGATGTCCACGCCCTCGGGCCCGGCGAAAATGAAGGCCGCCCGACGCTTTGGTTGCAGGCCCAGTGATGCGGCGCCGGCCAGTGCACCGACTTTGTCGGCCCAGGCGCCAGCGGCGTTGATGATGACTGGCGCGGTGAACGTTTGCCCGCTGGTTTGCACGTGCCACTGGCCGTCAGCGTCACGGGCCAGGCCCAGCGCTTCGCTGTCGGTATGGACTTCACCTTTATTGCGCTTGATCCCACGCAGATACCCCTGGTGCAAGGCATCGGTGTCGATGTCACTGGCGGTCGGGTCGTAGATCGCGCCATGGACTTTTTCCCGGCGCAGGATCGGCAGGCGCGCGCAGGCTTCATCGGCGCTGAGCAGTTGCATCTGCGGCACCGTGGCTTTGGCGCTCAGGTATTGATTGTTCAGCTCGGCCGGGTCGCCGGTGAAATCCACGGTCATTTCACCGCGTGGGGTCAGCAACGGGTGATCGCAGAAACCGGCGGGCGGGGCGTCGAAGAAGTCGCGGCTGGCCTGGGTCAACGCACGCACTTGCGGCGTGCCATACGCGGCGGTGTACAGCGCCGCCGAACGTCCGGTGGAGTGATAGGCCGGATGGGTTTCACGCTCCAGCACGATGACGCGTGCGTGCTGCGACAGCCAGTAACCGGTGGAAGCGCCGGCAATCCCGCCGCCGATGATGATGAAGTCTGCCTGGCTCATGAACGTCTCCTGAAAAGGCGCAAATAATGTGTGTGCGGGGCGTGGTCAGTGCTGGAGTTGGTAGAGAGCATTGGCCAGGGCAATGTCTTCCAGGCCCAGGCCGATGGAGCGGAAGAACACATGGCGCTCGTAACTGGGGCGCTGGACTTTTTCGCTGAGCAGATCGGGCAGGTCACCGACGATCACGCGCTTGTCCCAACCATGCTGCTCACCGGCAATCAGCATTTCACCCGCCGAGCCCGGGGTGGTCTGACGATAGTCGCAGAACACCTGCATGTCGTTGAGGCTTTGGGGCGGCACTTCGTGGGCGCGGGGTGCGTTGGTGCTGATCGAGGTGATCAGCGCCGGTTTGCTGAGGCTGGACGGATCGATCACCGGCCCTGCTGACGAGGTGCAGAGCATGATCACGTCGGCGTCGTGAATCGCCGCTTCGCGACTGTCGACGAGGGTCAGTCGCGGGTCGAGGTTTTGCAGATTCGCCCGTGCCTCGGCATTCAGTTCGCTCAAACCTGGCGAGAACAGGTTGATGCTCTGCCAATCCCGCAGGTTCTTGACGTAATGCAGGTGCGCTTGGGCGATTTTGCCACTGCCGATAATCGCCAGGCGCCGGGCTTGCAGCGGAGCGAGGGCGTCGACCGCCACGGCCGTAGTCGCGGCGGTGCGAGCGGTGGTCAGTTCACCAGCATCGCAGAGCAACAGCGGCTGTCCGGTTTGCATCGACATTAACAGCGTCCACGCCGTGACCAGCGGACCCTGTTCGCGCACGATATAGGGCGACGTCTTGACCCCGTAGACCCCATCTTCCGCCAGCACGCCCAGGTAGTTGATGAAGTCGCCAGCGCCTTGGGGGAATTCCACCAGTTGCTGCGCCGGTTGCACGGCTTGTCCGACAGCCAGGTCGCGGAACAGCTTGCGCAGAATTTTCGGCACGTCGATCTGAGCCAGCAGCTCGCGAGCCTGAAGTTGGTTGATCACGTAGGGCGTACTGGACATGCTCGGCTCCGGGTGCTGAAATTAAACTAATTTGTCTATTATGGACTTTTAGTTGTTTCGAGCAAGCGGCTGTTGAAAGCCGGGCGAAAAAAAAGCGCAGTCCGTTGCCGGCTGCGCCTCTTTTAGTGCGTCCCGGGTTACGGGCGCTTGCGCTCAACAGCTCGCAACAGATGCGTCGGTGGCGTTTCACAGCTGATTTTCTTGCCCAGCAGCGCCTCGATGGACGGTAGCTGGTAGGAGTCATCTTCCCCAGCGAAGCTGATGGACACACCATCGGCGCCCGCACGGCCGGTGCGACCGATGCGATGCACGTAGTCGTCCGGGACTTCCGGCAGGGTGAAGTTGATCACATGGCTGATGCCGTCGATGTGGATGCCGCGACCGGCAACATCGGTGGCCACCAGCACGCGGATCTTGCCTTCGCGGAAACCTTCCAGGGTCTTGATCCGCTTGTGCTGCGGCACATCGCCGGACAGCTGCGCGGCGTTGACGCCATCGCGCACCAGGCGTTCTTCGATGCGCCGCACTTCATCTTTGCGGTTGGCGAAGACCATCACCCGCTCCCAACCGTTATCAGTCACCAGGTTGTAGAGCAGCTTGTACTTATCGGCGCCGGCCACGGCGTAGATGTGTTGCTCGACGTTTTCGCTGGCCACGTTCTGCGCTTCGATCTCGACGATCGATGGCTCGGTGGTCCATTGCTTGGCCAGGTTCATCACGTCTTCGGTGAAGGTCGCGGAGAACAGCAGCGTCTGGCGTTCGTTCTTCGGCGGGGTCTGGCGAATGATCTGGCGCACTTGCGGGATAAAACCCATGTCGAGCATGCGGTCGGCTTCGTCCAGGACCATGACTTCGACCATGTCCAGGTGCACGTCGCCGCGCTGGTTGAAGTCCAGCAGACGGCCCGGGGTGGCCACGAGGATGTCGCAGTGACGGGCTTCGAGGTGCTTGAGCTGCTTATCGAAGTCCATGCCGCCGACGAACGTCATGACGTTGAGGCCGGTGTACTTGGTCAGGTCGGCCGCGTCCTTGGCAATCTGCACCACCAATTCTCGGGTCGGCGCGATGATCAGCGCCCGCGGTTCACCCATGTAGCGTTCCTTGGGCGGCGGGGTTTCCAGCAACTGGGTGATGATCGAAATCAGGAACGCGGCGGTTTTGCCGGTGCCGGTCTGGGCGCGACCGATGGCATCTTTGCCCGCCAGGGTGAAGCCCAGGACTTGCGCCTGGATCGGCGTGCAATACGGGAAGCCGAGGTCCTGGATGGCGTGCATCAGTTCAGGGGCGAGCTTGAAATCGTGGAAACGGGTTTTGCCTTCCATGGGCTCGACGGCGAAGTCTTCGAGTTTCCAGGGAATGACCGGGGCTTTTGGCTTGGGTTCGCGACGCGGTTTTGCAGGTTTCGGGGCTTCGGCGAGCGGTTGCTCGGCAACGATTGCCTCGACAGGTGGGGCGGCCGGTGTGGTCACAGGCTCTTGTTTCGGTGCCGCTGCGGCTGCGGTCCGGCCAGGCTGACGACCGTCGGTGCGGTGGCTGGGGGTGTGAGACGGAGCGCTGGCGACTGGCGCGAGCTGCTCAGTCTCGCTTTTACCGAACATTTTTTTGAGTGCTTTGAGCACGGTCATCTCATCAATTGGTTAAGGAATGTACGCCGGCCAGTGTAATGCAAGAATCGGGCGCGGCGTAGCGGGATGATCAAAGGAAGCTAAAGGACGTTCTGTTCATATAAAGAGTTAACCCAAGCGCTCGGCGAGCCAGGTACCAATGTCGCGAATTTCTTCGGGTAACACTTCGTGGCCCATTGGGTATTCCTGCCATGTCACGGTGACACCACGCTGCTTTAAATGCTCATAAGCGCTACGGCCCATGGCGTTTTGCACAACGTCATCGTACTGGCCGTGCAGGCATAGCACAGGAATGCGTTGCTGGCTGGCGGACAGTTCCAGTTCATCGCCGAAGGTCGGCGCATAAGTCGACAGGGCAAGTACGCCACCGAGCGGTCCCTGCCATTTCAGGAAAGCGCTGTGCAACACCACCGCGCCGCCCTGGGAAAAACCGGCGAGGAAAATCCGCGACGCGTCTATTCCGCTGGCCTTCTGCTCTTCGATCAAATCAATGACCCTTTGTGCCGACTCATCCAACTGCTCGCGGCTGATCGCGCGTGCCGGGTTCATGGCCAATATGTCGTACCAGCTCGGCATCTCGTAGCCACCATTAATGGTGACAGCGCGTGTCGGCGCCTGGGGCAGGACGAAGCGGGTGGTCAGCAGGCTTTCCTGCAGGGCTTCGGCCACCGGGAGAAAGTCGTAGCGATCGGCGCCCAGGCCGTGCAGCCAGATAACGCAGGCGTCTACTGGCTTGCCGGGCTGAAGAATCAAGGGCTGGGTCATGTCTGCTCCAAATTTGTGCGTGCGCTCTCATTGAGTGCGAGATGTGAGTGCGCGTCTGGTTGATCAGTTAAGAAGATGTCGCAAGGCTACAAGTTTTGCTATTGACCTGTCGCTGAATCGCTTGAGCGAGCGGTGTGGTACGGGCTTTGCTATGGGGAAACCTGTGCAACCAATCTCGCGCCTGGCGGTAACACTATCAGTGTACTGCCGAGGACGGGATAGCAAAGAATCCGGTGATGGATGTTCGCCTGCGGCCGTTACGGGCTTAGCGAACGTGAAAGGGCTACAGCCCGTTCGGCCGATTGGTGAGAAGTGAGTGATCCATGATGTGGATTTTCTCCTAATAGACTCATAGCTGAAGTTCGTACGTCGGTTGACCCCAAAAAAAGCCAACACGGGTCAACAACGCCTCAAAAGGGTGCGACTGGACTCACGCTCCGACACAACAAGAGCAAAACTGGAGGTTTGAATGAAAATGTTGAAATCCACCCTGGCTATCGTGACTGCAGCCGCAGTGCTCGGTGTCAGCGGGTTCGCTCAGGCGGGTGCAACCCTGGATGCAGTGCAGAAGAAAGGTTTCGTACAGTGCGGCGTGAGTGACGGCCTGCCGGGTTTCTCGGTTCCGGACTCCACCGGCAAGATCCTCGGGATCGACGCTGACGTTTGCCGTGCTGTGGCCGCTGCCGTATTCGGCGACGCCAACAAGGTCAAGTTCAGCCAGTTGAACGCCAAGGAGCGCTTCACCGCGTTGCAGTCCGGCGAAATCGACATTCTCTCCCGTAACACCACCATGACCAGTTCCCGTGACGCGGGCATGGGCCTGAAATTCCCAGGCTTCATCACTTATTACGACGGCGTAGGCTTCCTGGCCAACAGCAAGCTGGGCGTGAAAAGTGCCAAGGAGCTGGACGGTGCAACCATCTGCATCCAGGCCGGTACCACCACCGAGCTGAACGTTTCCGACTACTTCCGTGCCAACAACCTGAAGTACACCCCGATCACTTTCGACACCTCCGATGAAAGCGCCAAGTCGCTGGAATCCGGTCGTTGCGACGTGCTGACTTCCGACAAGTCGCAGCTGTACGCACAGCGCAGCAAACTGGCTTCGCCAAAAGACTACGTGGTACTGCCGGAAACCATCTCCAAAGAACCACTGGGTCCAGTCGTACGTAACGGCGACGACGAGTGGCTGGCGATCGTTCGCTGGGTTGGCTACGCGCTGTTGAACACCGAAGAAGCCGGTGTCACGTCGAAAAACGTACTGGAACAAGCCAAGTCCACCAAGAACCCGGACGTTGCCCGTATGTTGGGTGCTGACGGCGAATACGGCAAAGACCTGAAGCTGCCGAAGGACTGGGTCGTCAAGATCGTTTCCCAAGTCGGTAACTACGGCGAAATCTTCGAGAAAAACCTCGGCAAGACCACCCCGCTGGAAATCGACCGTGGCCTGAACGCCCTGTGGACCAACGGCGGCATTCAATACGCACCACCAGTGCGCTGATGGTTCTGTCACCCGGTGGGCCAACCACCGGGTGATGTTCTGTTCCATTATTTCCGGGGCACTCCATGCAAAAATCAATCGGCGCACCAAAGCAGAGGCTCAGCCTCAGCGATCCAAAAGTGCGTGCGTGGCTATTTCAGATCATCACCATCGTCGCGGTCGTCGCGATGGGCTGGTATCTGTTCGACAATACGCAAACCAACCTGCAACACCGGGGCATCACTTCCGGCTTCAGTTTTCTGGATCGCAGTGCCGGGTTCGGCATCGCTCAACACCTGATCGACTACACCGAATCGGACACGTATGCCCGGGTGTTTGTCATCGGTCTGCTCAACACCTTGCTGGTGACGGTCATCGGCGTGGTCCTGGCGACCCTGCTCGGTTTCATCGTCGGCGTGGCGCGGCTGTCGCCGAACTGGATCATCAGCAAGCTGGCGACGGTTTACGTGGAAGTCTTCCGTAACATTCCGCCGCTGCTGCAAATCCTGTTCTGGTACTTCGCGGTGTTCCTGACCATGCCGGGGCCGCGCGCCAGCCATAACTTCGGCGACACCTTCTTCGTCAGCAGCCGTGGCCTGAACATGCCGGCCGCGCAAATGGCGGACGGGTTCTGGGCGTTCTTCGTCAGCGTCGTTATTGCCATCGTCGCCATCGTGCTGATGTGCCGCTGGGCCAACAAGCGCTTTGAAGCCACCGGCGTACCGTTCCACAAGTTCTGGGTCGGCCTGGCTTTGTTCCTGGTGATCCCGGCATTGTGCGCGCTGATCTTCGGCGCCCCGCTGCACTGGGAACTGCCGAAGCTGCAAGGCTTCAACTTCGTCGGTGGCTGGGTATTGATCCCGGAACTGCTGGCCCTGACCCTGGCCCTGACCGTGTACACCGCGGCGTTTATCGCCGAGATCGTGCGTTCGGGCATCAAGTCGGTCAGCCACGGCCAGACCGAAGCGGCGCGTTCGCTCGGGCTGCGCAACGGTCCGACCCTGCGCAAGGTGATCATCCCGCAAGCCCTGCGCGTGATCATCCCGCCGCTGACCAGCCAATACCTGAACCTGGCGAAGAACTCCTCGCTGGCGGCCGGTATCGGTTATCCGGAGATGGTGTCGTTGTTTGCCGGTACGGTGCTGAACCAGACCGGACAGGCGATCGAGGTGATTGCCATCACCATGAGCGTGTACCTGGCGATCAGTATCAGCATTTCCCTGCTGATGAACTGGTACAACAAGCGCATTGCGCTGATCGAGCGGTAAGGAAAAGCGCATGAGTACTCATACTTTCAAGCCTGACATGCCTCCACCGAGCAGCAGCATCGGTGTGGTGGCGTGGATGCGCGCCAACATGTTCTCCAGCTGGATCAACACCCTGCTGACCCTGTTCGCGTTCTACCTGATCTACCTGATCGTCCCGCCGATCCTGCACTGGGCCATCCTCGATGCCAACTGGGTCGGCACCACCCGTGCCGACTGCACCAAGGAAGGCGCCTGCTGGGTGTTCATCCAGCAGCGTTTCGGCCAGTTCATGTACGGCTACTACCCGGTGGACCTGCGCTGGCGCGTGGACCTGACCGTGTGGCTGGCGGTCATCGGCGTGGCACCGTTGTTCATCTCGCGCTTTCACCGTAAAGCGGTGTACGGGCTGAGCTTCCTGGTGGCGTACCCGATCATTGCCTACTTCCTGTTGCATGGCGGCCTGTTCGGCATGACCAACGTGGCGACCAGCCAATGGGGCGGCCTGATGCTGACCCTGGTGATTGCTACCGTCGGTATCGCCGGTGCGTTGCCGCTGGGGATCATCCTGGCGCTGGGGCGTCGCTCGAACATGCCGGCGATTCGGGTGGTCTGCGTGACCTTCATCGAGTTCTGGCGCGGCGTACCGTTGATCACGGTGCTGTTCATGTCCTCGGTGATGCTGCCGCTGTTCCTGCCTGAAGGCATGAACTTCGACAAACTGCTGCGGGCGCTGATCGGCGTGATCCTGTTCCAGTCAGCCTATGTGGCGGAAGTGGTGCGCGGCGGTCTGCAAGCGATCCCCAAAGGTCAATACGAAGCGGCTGCGGCGATGGGGCTCGGTTATTGGCGCAGCATGGGCCTGGTGATTCTGCCGCAAGCCCTGAAGCTGGTAATCCCTGGCATCGTCAACACCTTCATTGCGCTGTTCAAGGACACAAGCCTGGTGATCATCATCGGCCTGTTCGACTTGCTCAACAGCGTCAAGCAAGCCGCCGCCGACCCGAAATGGTTGGGTATGGCGACTGAAGGCTACGTGTTCGCGGCCCTGGTGTTCTGGATTTTCTGTTTTGGTATGTCCCGCTACTCCATGCATTTGGAACGTAAGCTGGACACTGGCCACAAGCGTTAGGAGTTAAGTGATGAGCGAAGCGATCAAACAGCCTGTGAGCCCTGAAGGCATTATTCAGATGCAGGGCGTGAACAAGTGGTATGGCCAGTTCCACGTGTTGAAAGACATCAACCTCAACGTCAAGCAGGGCGAGCGTATCGTCCTGTGCGGCCCGTCGGGTTCCGGCAAATCCACCACCATCCGTTGCCTCAACCGCCTGGAAGAACACCAGCAGGGCCGCATCGTGGTCGATGGCGTGGAACTGACCAACGACCTCAAGCAGATCGAAGCGATCCGCCGCGAAGTCGGCATGGTGTTCCAGCACTTCAACCTGTTCCCGCACCTGACCATTCTGCAGAACTGCACCCTGGCCCCGATGTGGGTGCGCAAGATGCCGAAACGCAAGGCCGAAGAAATCGCCATGCACTACCTGGAACGCGTACGCATTCCGGAGCAGGCGCATAAATACCCGGGGCAACTGTCCGGCGGTCAGCAACAGCGTGTGGCGATTGCCCGTGCCCTGTGCATGAAACCGAAAATCATGCTGTTCGACGAACCGACTTCGGCACTCGACCCCGAGATGGTGAAAGAGGTTCTGGACACCATGATCGGCCTCGCCGAAGACGGCATGACCATGCTCTGCGTGACCCACGAAATGGGCTTCGCCCGCACCGTGGCCAACCGCGTGATCTTCATGGACAAGGGCGAGATCGTTGAACAGGCGGCGCCGAATGACTTCTTCGATAATCCGCAGAATGATCGGACCAAGTTGTTCTTGAGCCAGATTTTGCATTGATCAACGTCAGGCAGTGAAATAAACCCGGACGTGTTCCGGGTTTGTTTTGTCTGATGTTCGGGATCAGGACGCCAGCACCGTTTCCTGTTCCGGAAAGCGTGCAGCCAATAGCCGTTTCAAGTCAGCACCTCCGTTCATTGCTTGTATTTCAGCCAGCAAGTGAGGATGACGATCCAGCAAGCGCATCAGCGTAAACAACGCTTGAGGCGGTTGCAGTTCGCCGCGCTCATATCGTGAAAACGCGTTGTGGCCAGCGCCGGAAAGCAGTTTCACCGCTTCCTTCTGCGTGAGGTGCAGTTTGCGGCGGATGCGTTTCATCTCGGTGCCCATGATCTGAAAGCAATCTTCGAGCAATTTGTCGCCAGCGTCGGAGTAGCGCTTGGCGCTGTCGGTATCATTGTCAAAAATGATTTCACCGCAAACTTTGCACTCCCAGCCGGCAATATCGTGCACCCATCGTGAAACGTTCTTGTAGTCGACACTGAGACAGCGACCTTCGAAATGTTGCATTGAGTCTTGAGCGCCACAACTCATGCATTGCCGCGTGTTCATACGTTCTTCTCCTTGAAAGAGATCACAGGGGGCCCACCGTTGTGGCAGTAGGTCACTTTGATGTAGAGCTCCATGTCTTGAAATGTTGTGTGGTAGACGTCCTGTTCTTCTCCATAAGAAACCGTAAGCCCTATCCCTGAAATTACCCTTAAAGGGTAATTTTGACTAATCGAAAATCCCGCTCCATTTCCCTCCCTCTGACCGTAGGCGGTTGCCGTCCTACATGAAGCTGACTAACATGTCGGAAAATTCATCCTATGATTGGATGAAAGGGCGAATCCTATGTCAGACATTTCTCCACTCATTAAGCGATCTCTGGTTGATCAGGCTCTGGACCAGTTGCGTCTGCGCATCACCCAAGGCGTCTGGGCCGTCGGCCAGCGCCTCCCCACCGAGCCCGAGCTGTCCGCCGAATTGGGCATCAGCCGTAACACCGTGCGCGAAGCGATGCGCGTGTTGGCGTTTTCCGGGTTGATCGAGATCCGCCAGGGCGACGGCAGTTACCTGCGGGCGGTGATCGATCCGATGGACACCATGAAGGCGCTGTCGCAATGCACCCACGAACAGGCGCGGGAAACCCGGCACATCCTGGAAGTCGAGGCCATCGGCCTGGCGGCATTGCGTCGTACCGATGAAGATCTGGTGGCACTGCGCGAAGCCCTTGGGGTCAGCGGCAGTCACTATCACGGCGATCTCGACAGCTACATCGCTTGCGACCTGGTGTTCCACCGCCGTCTGGTGGACGCCGCGCACAACCCGACCCTCAGCGAGTTGTATCGCTACTTTTCCAGCATCGTCGGCGCTCAGTTGCGCAAAACCCTGAACATTTCCCCGCGACGCCAAGAGGTGTTCGATCTGCATATCGAACTGCTGGAGGCCGTCGAGCAGCGCGACCCGGAACGGGCCAAGGCCCTGTCGAGGCAGTTGATCAATGAACCTTGAAACCGAGAACCCCATGTCTGCCAATCCCAGCAACATCCCGCAACCCAAGCGCACGGCGGAGCTCGAAGAGCTGTTGATCGACGCCGAGGCCGATGACGAGCAGGTCCAGCGCAGTCATCCGATCCTGCGACGACCGTGGCTGTTGTTGCTGGGGCTGATCCTGGTGGCGCTGAACCTGCGTCCGGCGCTGTCGAGCATGGCGCCGATGCTCAGCGAGGTGTCGAAGACCCTCGGCTTGTCCGCGGCCGAGGCCGGCCTGCTTACCACGTTGCCGGTGCTCTGCCTCGGCCTGTTCGCACCGCTGGCGCCGATCCTGGCCCGGCGTTTCGGTGCCGAGCGGGTGGTGCTGGGGATTTTGTTGGTGCTGGCCGGCGGGATCATTCTGCGCAGTTCCTTCGGTGAAATCGGTCTGTTCGCCGGCAGCGTGTTGGCCGGCGCCAGTATCGGCGTGATCGGCGTATTGCTGCCGGGGATCGTCAAGCGTGATTTCCCGAAGCAGGCCGGCACCATGACCGGTGTCTATACCATGGCGCTATGCCTGGGCGCGGCCATGGCGGCGGGGGCGACCGTGCCGTTGAGCGAGCATTTCGACAAGCGCTGGGCGTTGGGTCTGGGCTTCTGGGTGGTTCCGGCCGTGGTGGCTGCGATTTTCTGGTTGCCGCAAGTGGGGCAGAAGCACGGCTCGCATAACGTGGCTTACCGGGTTCGCGGTCTGCTGCGCGATCCATTGGCCTGGCAAGTGACGCTGTACATGGGATTGCAATCGTCCCTGGCTTACATCGTGTTCGGTTGGTTGCCGTCGATCCTGATCGGCCGTGGACTGACGCCGACCCAGGCCGGGCTCGTACTGTCGGGTTCGGTGATTGTCCAGTTGGCCAGTTCCCTGGCCGCACCCTGGTTGGCGACGCGCGGTAAGGACCAGCGCCTGGCGATCGTCATCGTCATGCTACTGACCCTCGGCGGCTTGTTCGGCTGTCTCTATGCGCCGATAGAAGGCCTGTGGGGCTGGGCGATTCTGCTGGGGCTGGGGCAGGGCGGTACGTTCAGCCTGGCGCTGACCTTGATCGTCCTTCGCTCGCGTGATTCCCACGTGGCCGCCAACCTGTCGAGCATGGCCCAGGGCATCGGTTACACCCTGGCGTCCATGGGGCCGTTTGCGGTCGGCATCGTCCACGACTGGACTGGCGGCTGGAACGCGCTGGGCTGGATCTTCGGCATCATCGGTCTCGGCGCGATCATCGCCGGCCTCGGTGCCGGGCGTTCGCTGTACGTGCAGGTGCAAAGCGAAAAAATCTGAATCCTCGTACTGCTGGCATTCGGCCCACGAATGCCAGTGGTCTTGCGTGTATTTGCAGACTATCGTGCAGGCAATCTTTCGACTGTTCGGAGCTTGCCCATGAGTGACGCCCATAACGCCTTGATCACCCGGTTCTACGAGGCCTTCCAACGCCTGGATGCCGAGGCCATGAGCGCCTGCTACACCGACGACGTGGTGTTCAGTGATCCGGCGTTCGGCGAGTTGCGCGGCCGTGATGCCGGCGACATGTGGCGCATGCTCACGACCCGGGCCAAGGACTTCTCCCTGACCTTCGACAACGTGCGCAGCGACGACCGCACCGGCGGTGCTCATTGGGTCGCGACCTACCTGTTCAGCCAGACCGGCAACATTGTGATCAACGACATCCAGGCGCGTTTCGTGTTTCGCGACGGCAAGATCTGTGAGCATCACGACAGCTTCGATCTGTGGCGCTGGTCCCGTCAGGCACTGGGCACCAAGGGCCTGTTGCTGGGCTGGACACCGTTGGTGCGCAACGCCGTTCGCGCCCAGGCGTTGAAGGGGCTGAAGGCATTCCAGGCCAGTCGCTGATAAGATCGCGGCTTGTTTCCTTTCAAGCCCTGATCGTCACGTGAACACCCTCAGCGAATCCTCCGTCATTGCCGTCGAACCGGTGCCTGCCAGCAAGCCCTGGTTCGTCTACCTCGTTCGCGCGGCCAATGGTTCGTTGTACTGCGGGATCAGCGACGATCCGGTGCGCCGCTTTGCCAAGCACCAGAGTGGCAAGGGCGCACGGTTTTTCCTGTCCAGCCCAGCCATGGCGCTGGTCTACACCGAAGTCTGCCGCAACAAAAGCGAAGCTTTGCGTCAGGAACGGTTGATCAAAAAGCTCAAGAAAAGCGCCAAGGAATGCCTGGTGTTGAATTATCAAACTGACTGATAAGTGCCCATCAGGCAGATCTGTGGGTTGTTACCCGATTGCGCGCTAAGCTGCCAGCTCCTTATCCGAGCGGCGGAGCCGAGCATGTCAGAGTTGATTCTCCACAATTACCCGACGTCCCCCTTCGCCGAAAAGGCCCGGCTGCTGCTGGGTTTCAAGGGGCTGTCGTGGCGCTCGGTAAAGATCTCGCCGGTGATGCCAAAACCTGAATTGACTGCACTCACCGGCGGCTACCGCAAGACCCCGGTGTTGCAGATCGGCGCCGATATTTATTGCGACACCGCGCTGATCGCCCGTCGCCTGGAGCAGGAAAAAACCCTGCCGGCGTTTTTCCCCGAAGGTCAGGAAATGATCGTCGCGTCCTTCGCGGCCTGGGTGGATTCGGTGGTGTTCCAGCACGCAGTGAGCCTGGTGTTCCAGCCGGAATCGGTGGCAGTGCGCTTTGGCAAATTGCCGCCGGAAGCGATCAAGGCATTCCTGGCTGATCGCGCCGGGTTATTCAGCGGCGGCAGCGCGACGAAGTTATCGGCGGAGCAGGCGCGGCATCAGTGGCCGACCATTATGGGGCGTCTCGAATTGCAGCTGCAGCGCGAGGAGGGCGACTTTCTGTTTGGTGAGCCTTCGATTGCCGATTTCGCCCTGGCCCATTGCTTGTGGTTTCTCAAGGCGACGCCGGTCACTTCACCGTTGGTGGAGGCTTATCCGGCGGTGTCGGCGTGGTTTGGTCGGGTGATGGGTTTTGGTCATGGCGCGTTTAGTGAGATGACGGCCGAGGAGGCGCTGGAGGTGTCGCGCAATGCCACGCCCGCTGCGTTGCCGGATGAGCAGTTTGAGGAGCCTAACGGCTTTGAGGCGGGCCAGCAGGTCGTGATTGCGGCCACCGACTACGGCGTTGATCCGGTGGCCGGTGAGTTGGTGTTTGCGGGGCGTGAGGAATTGATTGTGCGTCGGGAAGACGAGCGGGCCGGGGTGGTGCATGTGCACTTTCCGCGGTTTGGGTTTCGTATCGAAAAACGCTGAACCCTGTAGGAGCGAGGCTTGCCCGCGAAGGCGTCATCACGGGCGCTAAAAGCTTCGCGGGCAAGCCTCGCTCCTACAGGTTTGATGTGAGGCAATCGGTTACTTCAGGGCGGCGAGGATTTCATCCGGGTCATACCCGCGAATCAACGTCCCGTTCACATCAATCAACGGTATCCCGCGCCCGCCCAACGCTTCATAAGCCTTGCGCGCCTCAGCGTCCTTCTCGATATCGAATTCCTTGTACGGAATGCCCTTCTGATCGAGAAAGCGCCGGGTCAGCTTGCAGTAGCCGCACCAGTCAGTGGCGTAGAGCACGACGTTGGCCTTGGCCTGGGTCTGTTCTGAAACCACCTGTGAAGGGTTGAACACCCGCTCGATCTTGCCCCAATTCTGGTAAACCACGACCACCAGCAGGATCAGCAGGAATTTCTTCAGGATGCCGTTGAGCATCAGTTGCGTCGCTTCAGCTGATCAGTCAGCTGGGTCGGCAAGCCCTTGATGATCAGCGTGCCGGCTTCTTCGTCGTATTCAATCTTCGAGCCCAGCAGGTGCGCTTCGAAGCTGATGGACAGCCCCTCAGCACGGCCGGTGAAGCGACGGAACTGGTTCAGGGTGCGCTTATCCGCCGGAATCTCCGGGGACAGGCCGTAATCCTTGTTGCGGATGTGATCGTAGAACGCCTTCGGGCGTTCTTCGTCGATCAGCTCCGAGAGTTCTTCCAGGCCCATCGGCTCGCCGAGCTTGGCCTGGCTGCTGGCGTAATCCACCAACGTCTTGGTCTTCTCCCGGGCGGATTCTTCCGGCAGGTCTTCGCTTTCGACGAAGTCACTGAAGGCTTTGAGCAAGGTGCGGGTTTCGCCCGGGCCGTCGACGCCTTCCTGGCAGCCGATGAAGTCGCGGAAATACTCCGAAACCTTTTTCCCGTTCTTGCCTTTGATGAACGAAATGTACTGCTTGGATTGCTTGTTGTTCTGCCACTCGGAGATGTTGATCCGCGCTGCCAGGTGCAGCTGGCCGAGGTCCAGGTGACGGGAGGCCGTCACGTCCAGTTCTTCGGTCACCGCCACGCCTTCGCTGTGGTGCAACAGGGCGATGGCCAGGTAATCGGTCATGCCTTGCTGGTAATGCGCGAACAGCACGTGGCCGCCCACCGACAGGTTCGACTCTTCCATCAGCTTTTGCAGATGTTCCACCGCCACCCGGCTGAACGCCGTGAAATCCTTGCCGCCATCGAGGTATTCCTTCAGCCAGCCGCTGAACGGATGCGCCCCGGACTCGGCATGAAAGAAACCCCAGGCCTTGCCTTGTTTGGCGTTGTAACTCTCGTTGAGGTCGGCGAGCATGTTCTCGATGGCGCTGGACTCTGCCAGTTCGGAGTCACGAGCGTGAAGAACTGCGGGTGTGCCGTCGGGTTTTTTGTCGATCAGGTGGACGATGCAATGGCGGATCGGCATGGGCTTCTCGGCTGATTGAAGAGAGGAGGGCGTGCTCCCCCAAAAAGTGCCAAGTGTACCGCAACCACTGGTTTTGGCGCGTCTCGAAGGGCAATTCGCCGGTGCGCGGCGGCCCTTATGCAGTTTTTTCCCGTTTTAGAGCAATAAAGCTGACCAAATGGGTAGCAAGAGGCGGATATTTCCCCGTCTCTGTGCTAGTTTTGCCCGGTCTTACGCGAAGTCACTGCGTTAAGCGTGCATTCAGCATTTGTCAGGTCGAACCAAACCCTGATTTCGGTATCTATAACCCCGACTCGTCGTGGTTATGGCCGAGGGTGCCAGATCCAGAAGATCGGGCTCGATGGCTGACACTGCACTCTGCAATCCATATGAATTTGATAGGGAAGGAACACTACATGGCTCTTACTAAAGACCAACTGATCGCCGACATCGCTGAAGCTATCGACGCGCCAAAAACCACCGCGCGTAACGCTCTGGACCAACTGGGCCAAATCGTTGCCGATCAGCTGGAAAACGGCGGCGAAATCACTCTGCCAGGTATCGGCAAACTGAAAGTGACCGAGCGTCCTGCCCGTACTGGCCGTAACCCTTCGACTGGCGCTGCCATCGAAATCGCTGCCAAGAAAGTTATCAAGCTGGTTGTGGCCAAAGGCCTGACCGACGCTGTTAACAAGTAAGACGCAGTAAAAAAAGCCGTGCTCCGGAGTGATCCGGGCACGGCTTTTTTGTGCCTGCGATTCAGCGATTGGCCCAAGACCAATCGCTGTTCCAGGTGTTACTTGCGGGCCCAGCGCTCGCGCCAGACCTGCTGCTCGGACTTGGTCTGGAAGGTCCAGGCCACAAAGCGGCTCTGCTTCTGGCCCTGGGACATTTCCACCACCTGGCTTTCCAACACGCCGGCTTTTTTCAGCGCGGTCTGGATCGCCGGCAGGTTCGACGCTTTCGACACCAGAGTGCTGAACCACAGCACTTTGTGCTGGAAGCTGGCGCTCTCGGCGATCAGTTGCGTCACAAAACGTGCTTCGCCGCCTTCACACCACAGTTCGGCCGATTGCCCGCCAAAGTTCAGCACCGGCAGTTTGCGTTTCGGGTCGGCACGACCCAGGGCGCGCCATTTACGCTCGCTGCCCTTGGTCGCTTCGTCCATCGAGGCGTGGAACGGCGGGTTGCACATGGTCAGGTCAAAGCGTTCGCCCGGCTCCAGCAAGCCAAGCAGGATGTGCTTGGGATTGCTTTGCAGACGCAGCTGAATGGCTTTGTTCAGGCCGTTGGACTGCACGATGGCTTTGGCGGCGGCCACGGCTGTCGGGTCGATTTCCGAACCGAGGAAGTGCCAGCGGTAGTCGCTGTAACCGATCAGCGGATAGACGCAGTTGGCGCCCATGCCGATATCGAGCACTTTGACCGGTGCACCACGGGGGATTTCACCGTCGTTGACGCTAGCGAGCAGGTCGGCCAGGAAGTGCACATAGTCGGCACGTCCCGGAACTGGCGGGCACAGGTAGTCGGCCGGGATGTCCCAGTGGGCCACGCCGTAGAACGACTTGAGCAACGCCCGGTTGAACACCCGCACCGCGTCAGGGCTGGCGAAGTCGATGCTTTCCTTGCCGTACGGGTTGAGGATCACGAACTTCGCCAGTTCCGGCGTGCTCTTGATCAGCTCCGGGAAGTCGTAACGACCCTGGTGGCGATTGCGCGGATGCAGGCTGGCCTTCGGCCGTGGTTCCACGGCGTTGGCCGGGGTGGCGGAGTCAGGCTTCTTGCGCGCAGGGCGGGGTGTGCGGGGGGCGTTCATGGGTGTGGTCGATTCGGGTATGGCTGAAAGTGGGGGGCATTGTCCCACAGACGATGCTCGCGCGGGGATCCTGTAGGAGCAAGGCTTGCCCGCGAAGGCCGCGACACGGTTAATCAGGTACACCGCGTTATCGTTCTTCGCGAGCAAGCCTCGCTCCTACGGAGAGCAAAAAGTGGCGGGCAAGAAAAAGGGAGGCCGTTACGGGCCTCCCTTTTTCATTGCGAGTTGCCGTTACAAACTGGCAATCCGCGCATGCTGCTCAGCCAACTTGCCCAAAGCCTGTTCGGCTTCGGCCAGTTTGGCGCGTTCCTTGTCGATGACTTCGGCCGGGGCCTTGTCGACGAAACCGGCGTTGGACAGCTTGCCGCCCACGCGCTGGACTTCGCCCTGCAAACGCAGGATTTCTTTATCCAGGCGCGCCAGCTCGGCGTCCTTGTCGATCAGGCCAGCCATCGGCACCAGCACTTCCATCTCGCCCACCAGCGCGGTGGCAGACAGCGGTGCTTCTTCGCCGGCAGCCAACACAGTGATCGATTCGAGGCGGGCCAGCTTCTTCAGCAAGGCTTCGTTCTCGGTGAGACGACGCTGGTCTTCGGCGCTGACGTTTTTCAGGTACAGGTTCAGCGGCTTGCCCGGACCAATGTTCATCTCGGCGCGAATGTTGCGCGTGCCGAGCATCAGCGTCTTCAACCATTCGATATCGTCTTCGGCGCCCTGATCGATGCGTGCTTCGTTGGCCACTGGCCAAGGTTGCAGCATGATCGTCTTGCCTTCGATACCGGCCAGCGGCGCGATGCGCTGCCAGATTTCTTCGGTGATGAACGGCATGAACGGGTGCGCCAGACGCAACGCGACTTCCAGTACCCGAACCAGAGTACGGCGGGTGCCGCGCTGGCGTTCAACCGGAGCGTTTTCGTCCCACAGCACAGGCTTGGACAGTTCCAGGTACCAGTCGCAATACTGGTTCCAGATGAACTCGTACAAGGCTTGCGCCGCCAGGTCGAAGCGGAACTGGTCGAGTTGACGGGTCACTTCGGCTTCGGTGCGTTGCAGCTGCGAGATGATCCAGCGATCCGCCAGGGACAGCTCGTAGGCTTCGCCGTTCTGGCCGCAGTCTTCGCCCTTGTCCAGAACATAACGCGCGGCGTTCCAGATCTTGTTGCAGAAGTTGCGATAGCCTTCGACGCGGCCCATGTCGAACTTGATGTCGCGACCGGTAGACGCCAGCGAGCAGAAGGTGAAGCGCAGGGCATCGGTGCCGTAACTGGCGATGCCGTCGGCGAACTCGTCGCGGGTCTGCTTCTCGATCTTCTTCGCCAGTTTCGGCTGCATCATGCCGGAGGTGCGTTTCTGCACCAGCTCTTCCAGCTCGATACCGTCGATGATGTCCAGCGGGTCCAGGACGTTGCCCTTGGACTTGGACATCTTCTGGCCCTGGCCATCACGCACCAGGCCGTGAACATAAACAGTCTTGAACGGTACCTGCGGCGTGCCGTCTTCGTTCTTCACCAAATGCATGGTGAGCATGATCATCCGGGCAACCCAGAAGAAAATGATGTCGAAGCCAGTCACCAGCACGTCGGTGGAGTGGAATTTCTTCAGGAATTCGGTCTGCTCAGGCCAGCCCAGGGTGGAGAAGGTCCACAAGCCCGAACTGAACCAGGTATCCAGAACATCGTTGTCCTGTTGCAGCGCAACGTCCGGGCCGAGGTTGTGCTTGGCACGCACTTCGGCTTCGTCGCGACCGACGTAGACCTTGCCCGACTCGTCGTACCAGGCCGGAATCCGGTGGCCCCACCACAGCTGACGGCTGATGCACCAATCCTGGATGTCGCGCATCCACGAGAAGTACATGTTTTCGTATTGCTTAGGTACGAACTGGATACGGCCGTCTTCCACGGCAGCAATCGCGGGCTCGGCCAGTGGCTTGGTCGACACGTACCACTGGTCGGTCAGCCACGGCTCGATGATGGTGCCGGAGCGGTCGCCTTTCGGCACTTTCAGGCCGTGATCGTCAACGCTGACCAGCAGGCCGGCGGCGTCGAATGCAGCGACGATCTGCTTGCGTGCTTCGAAACGGTCGAGGCCGGCGTATTCGGTCGGGATCTTGCCGTCGATGCTTTCGTTCAGCGTGCCGTCGAGGTTGAACACCTGACAGGCCGGCAGGACGGCGGCGTTCTTGTCGAAGATGTTCAGCAGCGGCAGGTTGTGGCGCTTGCCGACTTCGTAGTCGTTGAAATCGTGGGCGGGGGTGATTTTCACGCAGCCGGTGCCGAATTCAGGATCGCAGTAATCGTCGGCAATGATCGGAATGCGGCGGCCGACCAGCGGCAGCTCGACAAACTTGCCGATCAGGGCTTTGTAGCGTTCATCGTTCGGGTTAACCGCGACGGCGGCGTCGCCGAGCATGGTTTCCGGGCGAGTGGTCGCGACGATCAGGTAATCGTTGCCTTCAGCGGTCTTGGCGCCGTCAGCCAGTGGGTACTTCAGGTTCCACAGGAAACCCTTCTCGTCGTGGTTTTCCACTTCGAGGTCGGAGATCGCCGTGTGCAACTTGGTGTCCCAGTTGACCAGGCGCTTGCCGCGGTAGATCAGGCCGTCTTCATGCAGGCGCACGAAGGCTTCTTTCACCGATTCCGACAGGCCGTCGTCCATGGTGAAGCGCTCGCGGCTCCAGTCCACGGACGAGCCGAGGCGGCGAATCTGACGGCTGATGTTGCCGCCGGACTGATCCTTCCATTCCCAGATTTTCTCGAGGAATTTCTCGCGACCGAGGTCGTGACGGCTCTGGCCCTGGGCTTCGAGTTGGCGTTCCACCAGCATTTGCGTGGCGATACCGGCGTGGTCGGTGCCCGGTTGCCACAGGGTGTTGCGACCCTGCATGCGGCGGAAACGGATCAGGGCGTCCATGATCGCGTTGTTGAAGCCGTGACCCATGTGCAGGCTGCCGGTGACGTTCGGCGGCGGGATCATGATGGTGTAGGACTCGCCCGCGCCTTGCGGGGCGAAGTAATTCTCGGACTCCCAGGTGTTGTACCAGGAAGTTTCAATGGCGTGCGGCTGGTAGGTCTTATCCATGCGCGGCGGGACCCTATTGGCATCAATTCAGGAAAAGCCGACGAGTATAGCGGGGCGTGGGTCGTAGGGCGAGCGGGGGCGGATAGCTTGCATCGGTAAATGGCGCGATCCCTGTAGGGGCGAGGCTTGCCCGCGAAGGCGTCGTGTCTACCAGCATGGACATGCCTGACACACCGCTTTCGCGGGCAAGCCTCGCTCCTACAGGGAAGGCTGCGGCGGGTTTATTACTCGTACTGGCTCAGCAACCGTTCCATACGCGCATCCAGCCGACGCTTGATCTCGGTTTCGATATGCGGGGCGAAGTCGTCGATCACGTCTTGCATGATCAATTGCGCGGCGGCGCGCAGTTCGCTGTCCAGGTGCAGCAGGGCGTCGGGGCCTTTGCTGGCGGCCGCTGCCGGTTGGGCGGCGGGGGGCGGTTCGACGGCTTCAGGCATAGCACCTACCGAGTCGAACAGCATTGGGATCTGTTCCTGCTCGTCGTCATTGACCGTGTCGGTCAGCAAGGGCGGTTGCAGGTTGTCATCGCCGAGCAGTTGGCGGATCGACTCAAGGTCATCCAACAGGTGCGCGGACTTTTGCTGCGGTTTTGGAGTGTCCATCGGAATGCTCAGAGTCGCTGTAAACGGTGATCTTGCAGAGGATAGCCCTGTTCGCGGTAGAAACGGAAACTCTCCCGCGCAGCCGCGCGAATCGTCGGATCTTCCACCACCACTTCCGCCACCCGGGCGAACTTGTTGGCGAAGGCCGGGACTTTCAGGTCGAGGTTGACCAGCAAATCCTGATGCGCACCGCAGTCATCGCCAAGACCCAGGACAATCAAGCTATCCGGTTCGTTTTCGGCGGGGCCGTGGGGCACGAACGCTTCACCTTTGAACGCCCACAGACGCGCATCGAGGTCTTCACGCTGGGCGGCATCGCTGCAATGCAGGTAGATGCGATGACCCATGCGCCAGGCTTTTTCGGTGAGCTTGCAGGCAAAGTCCAGCCGCGCCGACGGATCGGCGCTGGGCAGGATATAGAAGTCGACTTTGGTCATTGCGGTTCCTGAGCCATTAGCGGCGTCACTCAACAGTGACGCCGCCCAGGGTCATTGGTTTCAGGCTTTGGCGCGGTCCAGCAGGTATTGGGTCAGCAACGGAACCGGACGGCCAGTGGCGCCCTTGTCCTTGCCGCCGCTGGTCCATGCGGTGCCCGCGATGTCCAGGTGCGCCCAGTTCAGGTTCTTGGTGAAGCGCGACAGGAAGCAGGCGGCGGTGATGGTGCCGGCTTTCGGGCCACCAATGTTGGCGATGTCGGCGAACGGGCTGTCCAGCTGCTCTTGATACTCATCGAACAACGGCAGTTGCCAGGCGCGATCGTCAGCAGTCTTGCCGGCGCTCAGCAATTGGCCGATCAACTCGTCGTTGTTGCCCAGCAGGCCCGAGGTGTGGGCGCCCAGTGCAACCACGCACGCGCCGGTCAGGGTCGCGATGTCGATCACGGCCTGTGGCTTGAAGCGTTCGGAGTAGGTCAGGGCATCGCACAGCACCAGACGGCCTTCGGCGTCCGTGTTGAGGATTTCCACGGTCTGGCCGCTCATGGTGGTGACGATGTCGCCAGGGCGCGAAGCATTACCGCTAGGCATGTTCTCGGCGCAGGCCAGGATGCACACCAGGTTGATTGGCAGTTTCAGTTCGAGCACGGCACGCAGGGTACCGAAGACGCTGGCAGCGCCGCCCATGTCGTATTTCATTTCATCCATGCCGGCGCCCGGCTTCAGGCTGATGCCGCCGGTGTCGAACGTGATGCCTTTACCAACCAGCGCGTACGGCTTCTCGGATTTCTTGCCGCCGTTGTATTGCATGACGATCAGGCGCGGTGGCTGGGCGCTGCCCTGGCCGACGGCGTAGAACGAACCCATGCCCAGGTCCTTGATCTTCTTCTCATCGAGGACTTCGACTTTCAGGGACTTGAATTCTTTGCCCAGGTTCTTGGCTTGTTCGCCGAGGAACGTCGGGTGGCAGATGTTCGGCGGCAGGTTACCCAGGTTGCGGGTGAAGGCCATGCCGTTGGCGATCGCGGTAGCGTGGGCCACGGCGCGCTCGACTTCAGCCTGGGCGGCCTTGATGGTCACCAGGGTGATTTTTTTCAGGGCGCGGGGTTCGGCTTTCTGGCTCTTGAACTGGTCGAAGGTGTATTCGCCGTCCACCAGGGTTTCCGCCAGCAGGCGGGTCTTGCCGTAGCTGTCGCGGCCCTTGACCACGATTTCGTCCAGCGCCAGCACGGCATCGCTGCCGCCCAGGCCTTTGAGGGTGTTGAGGATGCCGGCGATGGTTTTGCGGAACGGGCGGTCACCCAGTTCTTCGTCCTTGCCCACGCCCACCAGCAAAACACGCTCGGCCTTGAGGTTCGGCAGGCTGTGCAGCAACAGGCTCTGGCCGACTTTGCCGGCCAGGTCGCCGCGCTTGAGTACGGCGCTGATGGCGCCACCGCTCAGTTCGTCGAGCTGTTTGGCGACAGCGCCGAGTTTGCGGCTTTCGCCGACGGCGACCACCAGAGTGGCGGTTTTCAACGTTTCTGGGCTAACGCTTTTTACAACCAGTTCCATGTCCGGGTCCCTGAATTAATGGTCAACACGCGGCGTTCGGCAGTGTGTGCAAACGCCTGCTTATATAGATAGAAAGACGCAGGTCACGGCCCGCGACAAAGGCCGCAGTTTGAACCTCGCTACCGGCGCCTGACAACCCTCGGTTGTACGATCTTCAGTGCTTTGCGCACGTGCTTGAGTATGCGCAGTGACAGGCGCACCCAATCACAGGATAATGCGCCATCTTTTTTCGGCGGCTCTGCCCTGCGGGCCGTCTGATACGTTTGCTTGTTTGGCCGCCTTAGCCTGACAACCCTGGAGTGTCTGGTTTGATCGTCTTCCGTTATCTATCCCGCGAAGTCCTGTTGACCTTGAGCGCCGTCAGCGCCGTGCTGCTGGTCATCATCATGAGCGGTCGCTTCATCAAGTACCTCGCACAGGCGGCTTCGGGCCAACTGGACCCGGGTTCGCTGTTCCTGATCATGGGCTTTCGTCTGCCGGGCTTCCTGCAGCTGATCCTGCCATTGGGACTGTTCCTCGGGATTCTGTTGTCGTACGGCCGGCTGTACCTGGAAAGCGAAATGACCGTGCTGTCGGCCACCGGCATGAGTCAGCAACGGCTGTTTCGTATCACCCTGTTTCCAGCCACTCTGGTGGCGCTGGTAGTCGCATGGCTGAGCCTGAGCCTGGCGCCGCAAGGGGCCAACCAGTTCCAGCTGCTGCTGAACAAGCAGGACGCGCTGACCGAGTTCGATACGCTGGAACCGGGTCGCTTCCAGGCACTGCGTGACGGTACGCGGGTGACCTACACCGAAACGCTGACGGACGATCGTATCCACCTGGGAGGCGTATTCATTTCTCAGAAGAACATCTCTTCAGATAAGAAAGATCGCGGGATTTCCGTACTGGTGGCCGAAAAGGGCCGTCAGGAGATCCGCCCTGACGGCAACCGCTACCTGATTCTCGACAATGGCTACCGCTACGACGGTAATCCGGGGCAGGCCGACTACCGGAAGATCAAGTACGACGAATACGGTGTTTTGCTGCCCAAGCCGGACGTCAGCGACGAAGTGACCGACCGTGACGCCATGACCACCAACTCCTTGCTGGGCAGCGATGACATTCGCTCGCGCACCGAACTTCAATGGCGCCTGTCCCTGCCGTTGCTGGTCTTCATCGTGACCCTGATGGCGGTGCCGCTGTCGCGCGTCAACCCGCGCCAGGGCCGTTTCCTCAAGCTGCTGCCGGCGATTCTTCTTTATATGGCTTACCTGACCATCCTGATTGCCGCTCGCGGCGCCCTCGAAAAGGGCAAGATTCCGCCGGCGCTGGGCTTGTGGTGGGTGCACGGGATCTTCCTGGCCATTGGCCTGGTCTTGCTCTACTGGGAACCGATGCGCCTGAAACTGGCGAGTCGCCGCGATGCGCTGGAGGTGGCTCGTGGTTAAGCTCGATCGCTACATTGGTAGCAGCGTTTTCGTGGCGATCCTGGCGGTGCTGGGGATTATTCTCGGCCTGGCGACGCTGTTCGCCTTCATCGATGAAATGGGCGACGCCACTGATACCTACACTTTGTTGGATGTCCTGAGCTACGTGCTGCTGACCGCGCCACGACGTCTTTACGACATGTTGCCGATGGCGGCGCTGATCGGTTGCCTGATCGGCCTCGGCAGCCTGGCCAGCAACAGCGAACTGACCATCATGCGCGCCGCCGGCGTGTCGATCGGGCGGATCGTCTGGGCGGTCATGAAGCCGATGCTGGTGCTGATGGTGGTGGGCGTGTTGATTGGCGAGTATGTGGCGCCAGCCACCGAAGTCACCGCCCAGGCCAACCGCTCGCTGGCCCAGGGCAGTGGCGATGCGCAAAGCGCCAAGCACGGCCTGTGGCACCGCCAGGGTGACGAGTTCATTCACGTCAACTCGGTGCAGCCGAACGGTTTGTTGTATGGCGTGACCCGTTATCACTTCGACAAAGAGCGCCATATGGTGTCGGCGAGTTTCGCCAAGCGTGCGGAGTTCGATAAGGATCACTGGCAACTGAGCGAAGTGACGACCACGCTGTTCCACGAAAAGAACACTGAAGTGGTCAACACGCCGGTCGAGCGCTGGGAAGTTGCCCTGAGCCCGCAATTGCTCAGCACTGTGGTGATGTCACCCGAGTCACTGTCGATCAGCGGTTTGTGGGGTTACATCCACTACCTGGCTGACCAGGGCCTGGCCAACGGCCGTTACTGGCTGGCATTTTGGGTCAAGGTGTTGCAGCCGCTGGTGACCGCCGCGCTGGTATTGATGGCGATTTCCTTCATCTTCGGTCCGCTGCGTTCGGTGACCCTCGGTCAGCGGGTCTTTACCGGTGTACTGGTGGGCTTCACCTTCCGTATCGTCCAGGATTTGCTCGGGCCGTCGAGCCTGGTGTTCGGCTTCTCGCCGCTGTTTGCGGTGTTGGTGCCGGCCAGCGTGTGTGCCCTGGCCGGGGTCTGGCTGTTACGTCGGGCCGGTTGATTCCGGGGCTTTCCTGACCGTGTCGTTCATTGAAAACGCCCTTGTCGCAAGACCGGGGCGTTTTTGTATTCGCCGTCTGACCTGCGAACGTGACGCTTGCGCCGTGGATCAGGTACAATTCCCGGCTATTTTTCGGCGGGCTATGCCTGCAGCCTTTTTGAGTGTTGATCCGTGAGTGATTTGAGTCATATCCGCAATTTCTCCATCATCGCCCACATTGACCATGGCAAGTCGACGCTGGCCGACCGCTTCATCCAGATGTGCGGCGGCCTTGCCGAGCGCGAAATGGAAGCCCAGGTCCTGGACTCCATGGACCTGGAACGTGAACGCGGGATCACCATCAAGGCCCATAGCGTCACCCTTTATTACACTGCCCGCGATGGCATCAAGTACCAGTTGAACTTCATTGATACCCCCGGCCACGTCGACTTCACCTATGAAGTCAGCCGGTCGCTGGCGGCCTGTGAAGGTGCGTTGCTGGTGGTCGATGCGGGTCAGGGCGTTGAAGCGCAATCGGTTGCCAACTGCTATACGGCGATCGAGCAGGGCCTGGAAGTGATGCCGGTCCTGAACAAGATCGACCTGCCACAGGCCGATCCGGACCGCGTCAAAGAAGAAATCGAGAAAATCATCGGCATCGATGCTACCGATGCAGTCGAGTGCAGTGCCAAGACTGGCCTGGGTGTCGACGAAGTACTCGAACGCCTGGTTCACACCATTCCTGCGCCGACCGGCAACTACGAAGATCCGCTGCAAGCGTTGATCATCGATTCCTGGTTCGACAACTACCTGGGCGTTGTTTCCCTGGTACGCGTGCGCCACGGCCGTGTGAAGAAGGGCGACAAGATCCTGGTCAAGTCCACCGGCAAGATGCACCTGGTGGACAGCGTCGGTGTGTTCAACCCGAAACACACTGCCACCGTCGACCTGAAAGCCGGCGAAGTGGGCTTCATCATCGCCGGTATCAAGGACATTCACGGTGCACCGGTCGGTGACACCCTGACCTTGAGCTCCACCCCCGACGTTGACGTGCTGCCCGGCTTCAAGCGCATTCAGCCGCAGGTTTACGCCGGCCTGTTTCCGGTCAGCTCCGACGACTTCGAAGATTTCCGTGAAGCCCTGCAAAAGCTCACGCTCAACGACTCGTCCCTGCAGTACACCCCGGAAAGCTCCGACGCCCTGGGCTTCGGCTTCCGTTGCGGGTTCCTCGGCATGCTGCACATGGAAATCATCCAGGAGCGCCTCGAGCGCGAGTACGACCTGGACCTGATCACCACGGCGCCGACGGTGATTTTCGAGCTGTTGCTGAAAACCGGTGAAACGATTTACGTCGACAACCCGTCCAAGCTCCCAGACCTGTCCTCGATCGAAGACATGCGTGAGCCGATCGTGCGGGCCAATATTCTTGTGCCGCAAGAGCACCTGGGCAACGTCATTACCCTGTGTATCGAAAAACGTGGCGTCCAGCACGACATGCTGTTCCTCGGTACCCAGGTCCAGGTGACCTACGATTTGCCGATGAACGAAGTGGTCCTGGACTTCTTCGACCGTCTGAAATCCACCAGTCGCGGCTATGCTTCGCTGGATTACCATTTCGATCGTTATCAATCAGCTAATCTGGTGAAACTGGATGTGCTGATCAACGGTGACAAGGTCGACGCCCTGGCGCTGATCGTGCACAAGGATAACGCGCACTACAAAGGTCGCCAGTTGACCGAGAAGATGAAAGAACTGATTCCGCGCCAGATGTTCGACGTCGCGATCCAGGCCGCCATTGGCGGGCAGATCATTGCACGGACCTCCGTCAAGGCACTCAGAAAGAACGTATTGGCCAAATGCTACGGCGGTGACGTTAGCCGTAAGAAAAAACTGCTTGAAAAGCAAAAGGCCGGTAAGAAACGCATGAAGCAAGTGGGCAACGTGGAAATTCCACAAGAAGCCTTCCTTGCAGTGCTCAGGTTGGATAGTTAGGTCCTATGTCACTAAATTTCCCGCTGTTGCTGGTCATCGCCGTGTTCGTCTGCGGCCTGTTGGCGTTGCTCGATCTGGTTTTCCTGGCGCCGCGTCGGCGTGCCGCCATCACCTCCTATCAAGGCAGCGTCAGCCAGCCTGATGGGGTGGTGGTCGAGAAGCTGAACAAAGAGCCGCTGCTGGTTGAATACGGCAAGTCGTTCTTCCCGGTGTTGTTCATCGTGCTGGTGCTGCGTTCGTTCCTGGTGGAACCGTTCCAGATTCCTTCCGGCTCGATGAAACCGACCCTGGACGTGGGCGACTTCATCCTGGTGAGCAAGTTTTCCTACGGGATCCGCCTGCCGGTGCTCGACCAGAAAGTCATCGATGTCGGTGATCCACAGCGTGGCGATGTGATGGTGTTCCGCTATCCGAGCGATCCGAACGTCAACTACATCAAGCGTGTAGTCGGGCTGCCGGGTGACCAGATTCGTTACACCGCGGACAAGCGTCTGTTCGTCAACGGTGAGTCGATCGCCGAGCAGCTGGTCGGTTCCGAGCCGGGCACGCTGGGCAGTGCCGAGCTCTACAAGGAAAAACTCGGCGAAGCCGAGCACTTGATCCGCAAGGAAATGAGCCGCTACCGCGCAACGCCGGACCATACCTGGACCGTGCCTGCCGGGCACTACTTCATGATGGGCGACAACCGCGACAACTCCAACGACAGTCGCTACTGGGATGATCCGAACATTCCCAAGGATCTGCTGGGCATGGTTCCCGACAAGAATATCGTCGGCAAGGCCTTCGCGGTCTGGATGAGCTGGCCGGAACCCAAACTCAGTCACCTGCCGAATTTCTCGCGGGTTGGCCTGATCAAGTAATCACACACGGCGCTGTTGAACACAGCGCCGAATGCATTTCTGGAACCGCCACAATCGGCCCAGAAGCATGAAAACAATGATATTCAGGACGTAATTTTTGAACACAGCGTTAAGTGTCCCAAGCCTGCGCCGCATCATGGCGATGGCGGTGGAATCCAACCACGAACTCAGCGTGGGTAAACCGTGAGCGCCTCCTTAAGCCGTCTAGAGCGTCAGCTCGGCTACACCTTCAAAGACCAGGAACTGATGGTCCTGGCCCTGACTCACCGCAGTTTTGCCGGGCGTAACAACGAGCGCCTGGAATTCCTCGGTGATGCCATCCTCAACTTCGTCGCCGGCGAGGCGCTGTTCGATCGCTTCCCGCTGGCCCGCGAAGGCCAGTTGTCGCGTTTGCGCGCACGCCTGGTGAAAGGTGAGACCCTGGCCGTACTGGCCCGTGGTTTCGATCTGGGCGACTACCTGCGCCTGGGTTCCGGTGAATTGAAAAGTGGCGGTTTCCGTCGCGAGTCGATTCTGGCTGATGCCCTGGAAGCGTTGATAGGTGCGATCTACCTGGACGCCGGCATGGACATGGCGCGCGAACGCGTGCTGGCCTGGCTAACCGGTGAGTTCGAGGGCCTGACCCTGGTCGACACCAACAAGGATCCGAAAACCCGCCTGCAGGAATTCCTGCAATCCCGGGGCTGTGAGCTGCCACGTTACGAAGTGGTGGATATCCAGGGTGAGCCGCATTGCCGAGTCTTCTTCGTCGAATGCGAAATCACCTTACTGAATGAAAAAAGCCGAGGTCAGGGTGTGAGTCGTCGTATTGCCGAACAGGTAGCGGCCGCCGCAGCACTGATTGCCCTGGGTGTGGAGAATGGCAATGACTGATACAACCGCAACACGCTGTGGCTATGTTGCCATCGTCGGCCGTCCCAACGTGGGCAAGTCCACGCTGCTGAACCACATCCTGGGTCAGAAGCTGGCGATCACCTCGCGCAAGCCGCAAACCACCCGCCACAACATGCTGGGCATCAAGACTGAAGGCGCCATCCAGGCTGTCTACGTCGACACCCCGGGCATGCACAAGGGTGGCGAAAAAGCGCTGAACCGCTACATGAACAAAACCGCTTCGGCGGCGTTGAAAGACGTCGACGTGGTGATCTTCGTGGTTGACCGCACCAAGTGGACCGACGAAGACCAGATGGTCCTCGAGCGCGTGCAGTACGTGACTGGCCCGTTGATCGTGGCGCTGAACAAGACCGACCGCATCGAAGACAAAGCCGAACTGATGCCGCACCTGAGCTGGTTGCAGGAGCAGCTGCCGAACGCGCAGATCATGCCGATCTCGGCCCAGCACGGGCACAACCTCGAAGCGCTGGAGCGCGTGATCGCCGGCTACCTGCCGGAAAACGAGCACTTCTTCCCGGAAGACCAGATCACCGACCGCAGCAGCCGCTTCCTCGCCGCTGAACTGGTGCGCGAAAAAATCATGCGCCAGATGGGTGCAGAGCTGCCGTACCAGATCACCGTTGAAATCGAAGAGTTCAAGCAGCAGGGCAAAACCCTGCACATCCATGCCTTGATCCTCGTCGAACGTGATGGCCAGAAAAAGATCATCATTGGTGACAAGGGCGAGCGCATCAAACGCATCGGCACCGAGGCGCGCAAGGACATGGAGCTGCTGTTCGACTCCAAGATCATGCTCAACCTCTGGGTGAAAGTGAAAGGTGGCTGGTCCGACGACGAACGCGCCCTGCGTTCGCTGGGTTACGGCGACCTGTAACACGCTTCAACGATCAAAAGATCGCAGCCTTCGGCAACTCCTTGTAGGAGCTGCCGAAGTCTGCGATCTTTTTTTGCAATCCCTGACCGGGACACAAGACCACCATGTCGACCACCGCGCCCATCGGCCAACTTGCCTACGTGCTCCACAGCCGCGCCTACCGCGAAAGCAGTGCGCTGGTGGACTTCCTCACGCCGCAAGGTCGGCTGAGGGCGGTGTTGCGCAGTGCGCGAGGTAAGGCCGGGACCCTGGCACGGCCATTCGTGCCGCTGGAGGTCGAGTTTCGTGGTCGGGGTGAGCTTAAGAATGTCGGGCGCATGGAGAGTGCGGGGACTTCGACATGGCTCGTTGGCGAGGCGCTGTTCAGTGGCCTCTACCTTAATGAACTGCTGATTCGCCTGCTGCCGGCCGAAGATCCGCATCCCGGTGTGTTCGATCACTACGCTGCGACGTTGCTTGCTCTGGCTGAAGGCCGCCCGCTGGAGCCGTTGCTGCGCTCGTTCGAATGGCGCTTGCTGGACGATCTTGGCTACGGTTTTGCGCTGAACGCCGACATCCACGGCGATCCTATCGCGGCAGATGGTCTCTATCGTCTGCAGGTGGACGCGGGGCTGGAGCGGGTTTACTTGCTGCAACCCGGTCTGTTCAATGGCACTGAGTTGTTGGCTATGTCCGAAGCTGACTGGTCTGCCCCAGGCGCACTGTCCGCCGCCAAGCGTCTGATGCGTCAGGCACTGGCTGTTCACCTGGGTGGTCGTCCGCTCGTCAGTCGCGAGTTGTTTCGCAAGCCCTGATCACCCCGTATGCTGTGCACCGAACTTACCTCTCTTCAGGAGCGCTTCCGTGACCACCAGCAATCGCATTCTTCTTGGCGTGAACATCGACCACGTTGCCACCCTGCGTCAGGCCCGGGGCACTCGCTACCCGGATCCGGTCAAGGCAGCACTGGATGCCGAAGAGGCGGGTGCCAATGGCATCACCGTGCACCTGCGCGAAGACCGCCGGCACATCCAGGAGCGCGACGTGCTGCTGCTCAAGGACGTGCTGCAAACCCGCATGAACTTCGAAATGGGCGTCACCGAAGAAATGATGGCGTTCGCCGAACGCATCCGCCCGGCGCACATTTGCCTGGTCCCGGAAACCCGTCAGGAACTGACCACCGAAGGTGGCCTGGACGTGGCGGGGCAGGAAGCGCGGATCAAGGCTGCGGTGGATCGCCTGTCGAAGATCGGTTGTGAAGTGTCGTTGTTTATCGATGCTGACGAGCGGCAGATCGCGGCGTCCAAGCGCGTTGGTGCCCCCGCTATCGAGCTGCACACCGGCCGTTATGCCGATGCCGAGACGCCGGCCGAAGTGGCAGAAGAACTCAAGCGTGTGGCCGATGGCGTGGCGTTTGGTCTGACCCAGGGCTTGATCGTCAACGCAGGCCATGGCCTGCACTATCACAACGTCGAAGCGGTGGCGGCGATCAAGGGCATCAACGAACTGAACATCGGCCATGCGCTGGTGGCCCATGCGTTGTTTGTCGGGTTCAAGTCGGCGGTTTCGGAGATGAAGGCGCTGATTCTGGCGGCGGCGCTCAAGGGTTGAGGTAGGCGGCGCTACCTTCGCGGGCAAGCCTCGCTCCTACGGGATTGATCGTTCCTACGCTCCGCGTGGGAATGCCGCCGGGGACGCTCCGCGTTCCACTTCACCCGCTGACGCGGAGCGTGGGAACGATCAAAGATCTAAAGCGGCGGTGTTTCCTGATTCGGCTTGGACTTGTCGATCCCCGGCACGTGCAGGTTGCCCTCGGCCACTTGATCGCCTTCAAGCTGCGGCTGCGTGACCCAGGTCAGGATGTCGTAGTAGCGACGGATGTTCGCCACGAAATGCACTGGCTCGCCGCCCCGGGCGTAGCCGTAACGGGTTTTGCTGAACCACTTCTTCTCTGAAAGCCGCGGCAGGATCTTCTTCACATCCAGCCATTTGTCCGGGTTCAACCCTTCCCTGGCTGCCAGTTTGCGCGCGTCATCCAGGTGACCGCTGCCGACGTTGTAGGCTGCCAGCGCAAACCAGGTGCGATCCGGTTCCTGGATCGACTCGTCCAGCTGATCCTTCATGTAGGCCAGGTACTTGGCGCCGCCCATGATGCTCTGCTTGGGGTCGAGGCGGTTGGACACGCCCATGGCCTGCGCGGTGTTCTGGGTCAACATCATCAGGCCGCGCACGCCGGTCTTGGACGTGACCGCCGGTTGCCACAGCGATTCCTGATAACCCACCGCCGCCAGCAGGCGCCAGTCGACTTTCTCTTTCTTGGCGTAGTTCTTGAAGTGCTGTTCGTATTTCGGCAGCCGTTGTTGCAGATGCTGGGCGAAGGTGGTCGCACCCATGTAGCCGAGCACATCGACGTGGCCGTAATACCGGTCTTTCAGGCGTTGCAAGGTGCCGTTTTTCTTCACCTTGTCGAGGTAGGCGTTGATCTCGTTGAGCAGGCTGTTGTCTTCGCCGGCGGCCACCGCCCAGCTCTGGTTGCTGGCATCGCCGAGATCGAAGGCGACCTGGATTTTGGGGAAGTAGACCTGGTTCATCGCCACTTCATTGGAATCGACCAGTGTCAGGTCGATCTGGCCCTCATCCACCATGCGCAGCAGGTCGACGACTTCAACCGCGTCGGACTCTTCGTATTCAATACCGGGATATTTCTTTTTCAGCTCCGCCAGTTGCTCGGCGTGGGTGCTGCCCTTGAGCACCATGATCTTTTTGCCGACCAGATCGCCAGCGTCCGTCGGCCGTGACTGGCCGTTGCGGTAGATGATCTGTGGGGTGACTTCCAGGTAGGAGTGGGAAAACCGTACCTGCTTCTTGCGTTGCTCGCTGCTGACCAGACCGGCAGCAGCCAGCACCGGGCCGTTAGGCTTGCCCACCTGATTGAACAGGTCGTCGAGGTTGTCAGCGGTTTCGATTTTGAGCTCGACCCCCAGATCTTCGGCAAAGCGCTTCACCAGCTCGTATTCGAAGCCGGTTTCGCCGTTACGATCCTGAAAGTAGGTGGCGGGGCTGTTCCGGGTAATGACCCGCAGCACGCCATCCTCCTTTACGCGCTCCAGCGTGTTGGGTTTATCAACACAGCCACTGAGCACCAGGAAGAGTCCGGTTGCGATCAGCCATTTGGCGTACCGCGGACGCAAAGCCGTTGGGGAAAACATCTGCGCAGTATACGCAAAGGACCACGAGCGCCATATCTCGACAGCGAAGGGCTTGTCTGCTAGGCAATGGAAAACTGCCCGGGAGCCCGCAGGAATGGGCCCGAACAGCATTTTGTGACAGAAAAAATAACCCGTGAAACGCACCTGTTCGCGGCCCGGATACCCGGCCCGACGTTCGGGTACGGCCGTGCGTACCGTTTCGGGTGATGTCGCGGGCGGTTTAGGCTAGAATGCACGGCCTCAAAGCACACCCCTTCCCGAGGCTGTCCCGAAGATGTTGATCCTGCGCGGCGCTCCTGCCCTTTCTGCCTTTCGCCACAGCAAACTCCTTGAGCAACTGAGCCAGAAGGTCCCGGCTGTCAGCGGCTTGTATGCTGAATTCGCTCACTTCGCCGAAGTCACCGGCGTCCTGACCGGCGACGAACAGCAGGTGCTCGCGCGCCTTCTGAAGTACGGCCCAAGTGTCCCGGTGCAAGAACCGACCGGTCGTCTGTTCCTGGTGTTGCCGCGTTTCGGCACCATCTCGCCGTGGTCCAGTAAAGCCAGCGACATCGCTCGCAACTGCGGCCTGAGCAAAATCCAGCGTCTGGAACGCGGCATCGCGTTCTACGTCGCCGGCCAGTTCAGCGAAGCCGAAGCGCAGCTGATTGCCGATGGTCTGCACGACCGCATGACGCAAATCGTGTTGGGCAACCTCGAACAGGCCGCCGGCCTGTTCAGCCATGCCGAACCGAAGCCCTTGACTGCGATCGACGTGTTGGGTGGCGGCCGCGCCGCGCTGGAAAAAGCCAACACCGAGCTGGGCCTGGCCCTGGCCGACGACGAGATCGATTACCTGGTCAACGCCTTCATCGGCTTGAAGCGCAACCCGCACGACATCGAATTGATGATGTTCGCCCAGGCGAACTCCGAGCATTGCCGTCACAAGATCTTCAACGCCAGTTGGGACATCGACGGCCAGAGCCAGGAAAAAAGCCTGTTCGGCATGATCAAGAACACCTACGTGATGCACAGCGAAGGCGTTCTGTCGGCTTATAAGGACAACGCTTCGGTGATCGTCGGCAACGTCGCCGGTCGTTTCTTCCCGGACCCTGAAACCCGCCAGTACGGCGCGGTGCAGGAGCCGGTGCACATCCTGATGAAAGTCGAGACCCACAACCACCCGACTGCGATTGCCCCGTTCCCAGGTGCAGCCACCGGTAGTGGCGGCGAGATTCGCGACGAAGGCGCGACCGGTCGTGGCGCCAAGCCAAAGGCTGGCCTGACCGGTTTCACCGTATCGAACTTGCAGATCCCAGGCTTCGAACAGCCGTGGGAAGTGCCATACGGCAAGCCTGAGCGCATCGTGACTGCGCTGGACATCATGATCGAAGGCCCACTGGGTGGCGCCGCGTTCAACAACGAATTCGGCCGTCCAGCCCTGACTGGTTACTTCCGTACCTTCGAACAGTCGATCACCACCCCGCGTGGCGACGAAGTTCGCGGTTACCACAAGCCGATCATGCTGGCCGGCGGCATGGGTAACATCCGTGCCGAACACGTCCAGAAAGCCGAAATCACCGTCGGCTCCAAGCTGATCGTCCTCGGCGGCCCGGCAATGCTGATCGGCCTGGGCGGCGGCGCGGCTTCCTCCATGGCCACCGGCACCAGCTCGGCGGACCTGGACTTCGCATCCGTACAGCGCGAAAACCCTGAGATGGAACGTCGCTGCCAGGAAGTCATCGACCGTTGCTGGCAGTTGGGCGACAAAAACCCGATCAGCTTCATCCACGACGTGGGCGCGGGCGGTCTGTCCAACGCCTTCCCGGAACTGGTCAACGACGGCGACCGGGGTGGCCGCTTCGAACTGCGCAACATTCCAAACGACGAGCCGGGCATGGCCCCGCACGAAATCTGGAGCAACGAATCCCAGGAACGCTACGTTCTGGCCGTCGGCCCGGCGGACTTCGATCGCTTCCAGGCGATCTGCGAACGTGAGCGTTGCCCGTTTGCCGTCGTCGGTGAAGCCACTGCCGAGCCGCAACTGACGGTCACCGACAGCCACTTCGGCAACAGCCCGGTGGACATGCCACTCGAAGTGCTGCTGGGCAAAGCCCCGCGTATGCACCGTTCGGCCGTTCGTGAAAACGAACTGGGCGACGACTTCGATCCGTCGACGCTGGAGATTGCCGACTGCGTTGAACGCGTTCTGCATCACCCGGCTGTCGCGAGCAAAAGCTTCCTGATCACCATCGGCGACCGCACCATCACCGGCCTCGTGGCCCGTGACCAAATGGTCGGCCCGTGGCAGGTTCCGGTGGCCGACGTTGCCGTCACCGCCACCAGCTTCGACGTCTACACCGGTGAAGCCATGGCCATGGGCGAGCGTACTCCGCTGGCACTGCTGGACGCTCCGGCGTCGGGCCGCATGGCCATCGGCGAAACCCTGACCAACATCGCCGCGTCGCGCATCAACAAGATCTCCGACATCAAGTTGTCGGCGAACTGGATGTCCGCTGCCGGTCACCCGGGTGAAGATGCGCGTCTGTACGACACCGTGAAAGCGGTCGGTATGGAACTGTGCCCGGACCTGGGCATTACCATTCCGGTGGGCAAGGACTCGATGTCCATGGCCACGCGCTGGAACGACGAAGGCGTCGACAAGACCGTGACGTCGCCAATGTCCCTGATCGTGACCGGTTTCGCGCCAGTGGCTGACATCCGTCAGACCCTGACCCCGGAACTGCGCATGGATAAAGGCACCACCGACCTGATCCTGATCGACCTGGGCCGTGGCCAGAACCGCATGGGCGCCTCGATCCTGGCCCAGGTTCACGGCAAGCTCGGCTCGCAAGCGCCGGACGTCGATGATGCCGAAGACCTGAAAGCCTTCTTCGCCGTGATCCAGGGCCTCAACGCCGACGGTCACCTGCTGGCTTACCACGACCGTTCCGACGGTGGTCTGCTGACCAGCGTTGTCGAAATGGCCTTCGCCGGTCACTGCGGCTTGAGCCTGAACCTCGACGGTCTGGCGGAAACGTCCGCCGACATCGCCGCGATCCTGTTCAACGAAGAACTCGGCGCGGTAATCCAGGTTCGCCAGGACGCTACTCCAGACATCCTCGCGCAATTCAGCGCGGCCGGTCTGGGCGACTGCGTGTCGGTGATCGGTCAGCCGATGAACAACGGCCAGATCAACATCACCTTCAACGGCGAAACCGTGTTCGAAGGCCAGCGTCGTCTGCTGCAACGGACCTGGGCTGAAACCAGCTACCAGATTCAGCGTCTGCGTGACAACGCCGACTGCGCCGAGCAAGAGTTCGACGTGCTGCTGGAAGAAGACAACCCGGGCCTGAGCGTCAAGCTGAGCTACGACGTCAACCAGGACGTCGCTGCGCCTTACATCAAGAAAAACATCCGCCCACAGGTTGCCGTACTGCGTGAGCAGGGCGTCAACGGTCAGGTGGAAATGGCCGCAGCCTTCGACCGCGCCGGTTTCAACGCGATCGACGTGCACATGAGCGACATTCTGGCCGGCCGTGTCGACCTGAACGAGTTCAAAGGTCTGGTCGCTTGCGGCGGTTTCTCCTACGGCGACGTATTGGGTGCTGGTGAAGGCTGGGCCAAATCCGCGCTGTTCAACAGCCGCGCTCGCGATGCGTTCCAGGGCTTCTTCGAACGTAACGACAGCTTCACCCTCGGCGTGTGCAACGGTTGCCAGATGATGTCCAACCTGCACGAGCTGATCCCGGGCAGCGAGTTCTGGCCGCACTTCGTGCGCAACCGTTCCGAGCAGTTCGAAGCCCGCGTGGCGATGGTCCAGGTCCAGGAGTCGAACTCGATCTTCCTGCAAGGCATGGCCGGTTCGCGCATGCCGATCGCCATCGCTCACGGTGAAGGTCATGCCGAGTTCGCCAGCGAAGAAGCGTTGCTGGAAGCCGATCTGTCCGGTTGCGTGGCCATGCGTTTCGTCGACAACCACGGCAAGGTCACCGAGAAATACCCGGCCAACCCGAACGGCTCGCCGCGCGGGATCACCGGTTTGACCAGCCGCGACGGTCGCGTAACGATCATGATGCCGCACCCGGAACGTGTGTTCCGCGCCGTGCAGAACTCGTGGCGCTCGGAAGACTGGAACGAAGACGCACCTTGGATGCGTATGTTCCGTAACGCACGCGTCTGGGTGAACTAAGGCCTGTGTACAAGCTCTGCTTTTTTGTGCCGGCCAGTCATGTGGAACAGGTCAAGAGTGCCGTATTCGCCGCCGGTGGTGGGCGGATCGGTGCTTATGATCACTGCGCCTGGCAGGTGTTGGGCCTGGGCCAGTTTCGCCCTTTGGACGGCAGTCAGCCGTTTATTGGCGAAGCAGGGCAGGTCGAGCAGGTCGAGGAATGGAAGGTCGAGCTGGTGGTGGCGGATGAGTTGATCGTGGCCGCGGTGGCCGCGTTGAAACTCAGCCATCCCTACGAGACGCCGGCTTATGAAGTGTGGCGGTTGGAGGATTTCTGATCTTCCAGACCGCTGAAATGAGAAACCCGCTGATGCAGATCAGCGGGTTTTTTGTTGTTTGGGAGTTGTTGCTTCCCGCTGCTTCCCAAGCCAATTGTTCGTTGGAACACTCTTACCGCTTGCCGAAAATCTTCAAATACCTGTCAGGTCTGACAGTAGGCAGCGGGCCCAGGAAGAGGTTTTATAGGTCTCCAATCCGGTCTGTTCAAATGGAGTATTAAAATGGAACCTTCTATTACTGCGGTCTATGATTATTTTTTTAATCCAGTTCCTGATAAAGGGATTGTTAAAGATCATATGGTGATATTTGAGGGAACGACGTATGAGTTTAAAGACCTTAATTTATACGACAACGGTGCACTGATAGGGCCAATGGAAATGTTCGGGTCAAATACTTGGCAAACTATGCTGACTCAGATGACTCCGGGGCCTCATGCACTTCAGGTTGAAACTCAAGCTGATGGAACACGCTCTAATGTGTGGCGTTTTTTTGTTGATCTAAGCGACCAAGAAAAACAGGCATCCGAGCCAAGGTTGATTAACCTTAAACCACCAGTGAAACAATAGGACGGCGCTTTCGGTGAGAGGCCGCTATCTGAGAAGTCCTTTTCTCGTGTTATCGCGAGCAAGCTCGCGATAACGAGTTGTCAGGCGCTGACGATCTAAACCTTCGCACTCACCTCACTACGATTAACCAATGCCTCCAACGCCCCGCTCAAACTGGGCGCCTTGTCGCCTATCAACAAGTGCCAAACCCCACCCTCAAGCTGACTGACACCCTGACACCCCAATTCCTTCAACTGACACTCCGACAACGCCTTGCCGTCCGCCAGTTGCAGGCGAATCCGGGTCATGGCGATGCAGTCCATTTGCAGCACATTGTCGCCACCGCCCAAGGCATTCAGCCATTGCTGGGCTTCAGGCAGCGCAACAGGTTTCGCCACTTCGACCACAACGGCGGGGCTGGTAATAACCGCGCGACCCAACGCCGGCATCGCCAGCCGAATTTCATCAGCAATGCTGTCCGCCATCGGCCCGACCACTACCTGCAAACTCCCGCCCTTGCCCGGACGCACCACGGCCATCGCGCCCAGCGCTTTCAACTCGGCATCATTGGCTTTGTTGCGATCCACCATGTCCAGTCGCAAACGCGTAGTGCAGGCACCGACGGTGATCAAGTTGTCCGCGCCGCCCAACGCCTTGATGTAGGCGCCGGCGCGCTCGTTCTCAGCAAACACGACCTTCTCGGCGGAAGCCACATCTTCGCGCCCCGGCGTCTTGAGGTTGAAGCGGCGAATACAGAAGTCGAACACCACGTAGTAGATCACCGCGTAGGCCAAGCCAACCGGGATCACCAGCCAGCCATTGGTGGATTTACCCCAGCCGAGGACCATGTCGATGAAACCGCCAGAGAAGGTAAACCCGAGGTGAATGTTCAGCATATTGGTGATGGCCATCGATAGGCCGGTCAGCACGGCGTGCACCAGATACAGCATCGGCGCGAGGAACATGAACGCAAACTCGATCGGCTCGGTCACGCCGGTCAGGAACGAGGTGAGGGCCATCGACAGGAAGATCCCGCCCATGACTTTGCGCCGTTCCGGCAGGGCGTTGCGGTACATCGCCAGGCACGCGGCAGGTAGGCCGAAGATCATCATCGGGAACATGCCGGTCATGAACTGGCCACCCTTCGGATCGCCAGCGAAGTAGCGCGACAGGTCGCCGGTGACGAGGGCGCCCGTGGTCGGGTCGGTGAAGTTGCCAAACACGAACCACGCCATGTTGTTGAGGATGTGGTGCAGGCCGGTGACGATCAGCAGCCGGTTGAACACGCCGAAGACAAACGCGCCGAAGCTGCCGCTTTCCATCATCAGCGCGCCGAAGCTGTTGATGCCTTGCTGGATCGGCGGCCAGACCAGGCCAAAGATCAGGCCGAGGCCAACGGCGGCAAACCCGGTGACAATCGGCACAAAGCGTCGGCCACCGAAGAAGGCGAGGTACTCCGGCAACTTGATGTCCTTGAAGCGGTTGTACAGCGCGCCGGCCATCAAGCCGCTGACGATCCCGGCGAGCATACCCATGTTGATGCTGGCATCGAGCACCTTGAGGGTGGAGACCATCACCAGGTAACCAATGACCCCGGCCAGACCCGCCGTGCCGTTGTTGTCCTTGGCGAACCCGACCGCGATGCCGATGGCGAAGATCATCGCCAGGTTGGCGAAGATCACCTGACCGGCGTCGTGGATGATCGCGATGTTCAGCAGGTCGGTGTCGCCCAGGCGCAGCAACAGGCCGGCAATCGGCAGGATCGCGATCGGCAGCATCAGCGCGCGGCCGAGGCGCTGCAGGCCTTCGATAAAGTATTGGTACATGGCGTATCTCCCTGGATTCTTTTTGTAGTTGTTTCAGCTCAGAGGCCAATGTTGGTGACAGGCATGACGCACCGCGCTGGCGCTGCTCAATTTGAGCAAGCCCTGGCTGATGCGTCGGCATTCGCTCGCGTCCAGATGCCGGACGCGGTCCTTGATTTCACCGACCTGCACCGGGCTTACCGACAACTCACTGACACCCAGCCCGATCAGTACTGGCGTGGCCAACGGATCGGAGGCGAGCGCACCGCACACCCCGACCCAACGGTTATGCACCGCCGCGCCAGCACAGGTTTGCGCGATCAATCGCAGCAGCGCCGGGTGCAGCGCATCGATCCGCGAGGCCAATCCCGCGTGGTCGCGGTCCATGGCCAGGGTGTACTGGGACAAATCGTTGGTGCCGATGGACAGGAAGTCCGCGTGTTCGGCCAATTGCTCGGCCAGCAGCGCGGCGGCCGGAACTTCGATCATCACCCCCAGCTCCGGGCGCTGGGTCAGTTCCAACTCAGTGCACAAGGCATCGAGGCGTTGGCGGATGTGCAGCAACTCATCGACTTCGGTGACCATCGGCAACAGGATCCGGCAGCGCGACAACGGGCTGACGTGCAGCAGCGCGCGCAGTTGCTGATCGAGCAGTTCCGGGCGCACCTGAGCCAGGCGAATGCCGCGCAAACCGAGCACCGGATTGGCTTCGGCAGGCAGTGGCAGGTAGTCGAGTTGCTTGTCGCCGCCGACGTCGATGGTGCGGATAATCACCGATTTGTCGCCCATGGCATCGAGCACGGCTTGGTAGGCGAGACGCTGTTCCTGTTCGTCCGGCGCGGTGTTGCGGTCGACGAAGAGAAACTCGGTACGTAGCAGGCCGACACCATCGGCGCCATTGGCCAACGCATCCGCCGCTTCGGCACTGGACGCGACATTGGCTGCGACTTCAACGTGCAAGCCATCGAGGGTCAACGCCGGGGTGTGCGCTTGCGCCTGTTGTTGGGCGCGACGTTGTTGGTGATCGAGTTGCGCCTGCTGCACCTCGGCCAGGCGTCCGGCGGTCGGCGTCAGTTCGAGGCGACCGCCGTCGGCATCCAGCACCACCGCTTGGCCTTGCGCCTGATCCAGCAGCGCTGAACCGAGTGCCACCAGGCATGGCAGGCCTTTGCCCCGAGCGAGAATGGCGACGTGAGAAGTCGCGCCACCCGCCGCCATGCACAACCCGGCGACACCGTGCTGGCTGAGTTGCAGCAAGTCGGACGGGGTCAGTTCATGGGCCGCCACGATGGCGCCAACGGGAATGTCGTAGTGCCAGGTTTCCCCAAGCAGGGCGCGCAGCACCCGTTGCTTGAGGTCGCGCAGATCGTTGGCGCGCTCGGCCAGTAACGGACTGCCGAGTTGCTGGAGGACGTCGCACTGCACGTCGATGGATTCACTCCAGGCGTGAGTCGCGGCCATGCCCTTGTCGATGGATTGCGCCGCGGCGTCGAGCAATGCCGGGTCTTCGAGCAGCGCAAGGTGTGCGGCGAAGATCGCTTCTTCATCGGTGTGCTTGTGCTTTCTGGCCTGGGTCAGCGTGTGATCGATTTCGCTGCGCGCCACGGCCAGCGCGGCATCGAGGGCTTGCAGTTGTTGCTCGGGATCGTGGTTGCCGGCGTCCACCGGCAGACTGATCGCGTTCAAGCGAAACAGCGGCCCGGCGACCAGACCAGGCGCGGCGCAAACGCCATGCAACACACCGGCTTCGGCAGGGCGATTGCGCTGGGCAATCGGCGCTGGCGCGGCGGCGTGACTGTCTTCGGCCAGCGCTGTGGATAACGCGGTCAACAACGCTTGCAACGCTGCTTCCGCATCCGGGCCCTGACTGCTGACCTGTACTTCTTCCTGTTCGCCGACGGCCAGGCTCATCAGGCCGATCAAGCTGTCGCAGGACGCCGACTTACCAGCGAAATGCAGCTGCGATTTGCTCTTGAAACCTTGCGCGGTCTGGCGAATCAGCGCTGCTGGCCGGGCGTGCAAACCACCACGATGGGCGACGCGAATATGGCCGTGAACTTCGATGCCGGACAGGTCGATTTCGGCCGGCACGCCAGTGGCCAACCGCCGCACGATATGCAGCAGCGGATCGCCGACCTTCACCGATTTCAACGTGATCGGCCGCGCCTGAAAGTCCTGGCTGTTGGTCAGGATCATCAGGCTGACCAGGCTTTTGCACTGCTGCGCGACCTTGTCCAGGTCATAGCGCAACAGCGGTTGGCCGTTGGCAACCCGCGCACCTTCCTTGACCAGCATCGAAAAACCTTCGCCCTGCAACTCAACCGTGTCCAGGCCCAGGTGCAGGAGCAATTCGGCACCGTTGTCGGCGCGCAAGGTCACGGCGTGGCCGGTGCGGGCGACGTGCACCACGACGCCGGCGCAAGGGGCGTGAAGGGTGTCGTTCAATGGATCGATAGCAATCCCGTCCCCCATGGCGCCACTGGCGAACACCGGGTCGGGGACTCTGGCGAGCGTGAGCACCGGGCCGCTGAGCGGGGCGCTTAAGGTCAGCTCTTTATTATTGTTGTGCATGGCTCGGTACTCATCAGTAAACAATACGGTTCGGATCACTCAACCCTTGTAGGAGCTGACGAGTGAAACGAGGCTGCGATCTTTTGATCTTGCTTTTGAAAATCAAAGTCAAAAGATCGCAGCCTCGTTTCACTCGTCAGCCCCTACAGGGATTTGCACGCCGTTCGACTTAGTGCGTGCGCGTCACTTTGCTCAAATGCCGTGGCTGGTCCGGGTCCATGCCTCGGGCGACGGCCAAACCGGCGGCCATTACATAGAAACTCTGGATCGCCAGAATCGGGTCGAGGGCCGGGTGCTCGGCGCGGGTCAGGGTCAGGTCGCGTTCAGTGACATCGTCCGGCGCCGCCAGCAAGACGCGGGCGCCGCGTTGGCGCATGTCGGCGGCCAGGCTCAGCAAACCGGCCTGCTCGGCACCGCGCGGAGCGAACACCAGCAATGGGTATTGGTCGCCGATCAACGCCATCGGGCCGTGGCGCACTTCGGCACTGCTGAAGGCTTCAGCCTGGATCGCCGAGGTTTCCTTGAACTTCAGCGCGGCTTCCTGGGCAATGGCAAAACCGGCGCCACGGCCGATCACCATCAGGCGTTCACAATCGCGCAAGGCGTCGATGGCCAGGCTCCAGTCCTGTTGCGCCGCCTCGCGCAGGCCTTCCGGCAGTGCGTTGCCGGCCTCCAGCAATTCCACGTCTTCTTTCCAATGCGCGATCAACCGGGCGCTGGCGCTGAGGGTGGCGATAAAGCTTTTGGTCGCGGCGACGCTGCTTTCGGTGCCGGCCAACAGTGGCAGGCTGAATTCACAGGCGGCTTCCAGTGGCGAGCCTTCGGCATTGACCATGGAAATGCTCAGGGCGCCGCGCTTACGCAGCAGACGCAGGCTGTTCACCAGGTCCGGACTTTGCCCCGATTGCGAGAAGGCGAACGCCACCTGGCCGCTGACCTTCAACGGCGCTTGCTGCATGGTCACCACCGACATCGGCAACGACGCCACCGGGATGCCCAGTTGCTGCATGGTCAGGTAGGCGAAGTAACTCGCCGCATGGTCGGAGCTGCCACGGGCGACGGTCATCGCCACTTGCGGCGGCTGACGGCGCAGGCGCCCGGCGATCTCGATCATGTGCGGGTCGAGTTGCTGCAATTGGGCTTGCACGGCCTCGAACGAGGACAGCGCCTCTTCAAGCATTTTTGAAGTCAATGTCTTCTCCTTCGACCATGACGGCGGTCAGTGTGAGTGAGCGATCCAGCCGCACGCAGTCGGCCCAGGCGCCGGGTTGCAGGCGTCCGCGTTCGGGGATGCCGAGGTAGTCGGCGGGGAATTGCGAGAGGCGTTGCGAGGCTTCGGCGATCGGCAATCCGATCTTCACCAGGTTGCGCAACGCCTGATCCATGGTCAGGGTGCTGCCGGCCAAAGTGCCGTCGGCCAGGCGCACACCGCCCAGGCATTTGGTCACGGTGTGGCTGCCGAGTTTGTATTCACCGTCCGGCATGCCTGCGGCAGCGGTGGAATCGGTGACGCAATACAGGCACGGGATCGAGCGCAGGGCCACGCGCATGGCGCCGGGGTGTACGTGCAGCAAATCCGGAATCAGTTCGGCGTACTTGGCGTGGGCCAGGGCCGCGCCGACGATGCCGGGCTCGCGGTGGTGCAGCGGGCTCATGGCGTTATAGAGGTGGGTGAAACTGCTGGCGCCGGCATCCAGCGCAGCCACGCCTTCCTCGTAACTGCCGAGGGTGTGGCCGATTTGCATGCGTACGCCGCGAGCGCTGAGGGCGCGGATCAAACCGTCGTGGCCGGCGATTTCCGGAGCGATGGTGATCACGCGGATCGGCGCCAGGGCCAAGTACTCTTCGACTTCGGCCATCAACGCGGTGTGGGCGAAATTCGGTTGCGCGCCGAGTTTGCCGGGGTTGATGTACGGGCCTTCGAGGTGCACGCCGAGCACCCGGGCGCTACCTTTCGGCCGCTGCTCGCAGAACTCGCCGACGGCTTTGAGCACGCTGGAAATCTCTTCGCTCGGCGCAGTCATGGTGGTGGCCAGCAGCGACGTCGTGCCGAAACGCACGTGGGTTTTGGTGATGGTTTCGAAAGCGCTCGCGCCTTCCATGATGTCTTTGCCGCCGCCGCCGTGAACGTGCAGGTCGATGAAACCCGGCAGCAGGTAAGGCAAGTCGTTGTCGACCGGATCGCAGGGCACGCCTTCGATGGACACGACTTTGCCGTGTTGGTGAATCAGCCGGCCGCGAACCCAGCCGTGGGCGGTGAGGATGTTGTCTTCGGACATGATCGGTTCTCGGTAGCTTGTTTAGCGACGAAGCTCTGCAACAAAGTCGTAGTAGTCGTTGCGGCAATAGGTGTCGGTGACTTCGATGGGCGTGTTGTCTTCCAGGTAGCCGACCCGGGTCATCAGCAGCATGGCGGTGCCCGGTGCGATGCCGACCAGCGCGGCGAATTCGTCCGAGGCGTTGATCGCCTGGATGTGTTGCAAGGCGCGGACAATCGGTTTGCCGATGCCGTCGAGGAACTCGTAGAGGGAATCGCCCACGGCTTGCGGCTTGGGGATGATCGAGGCGGGCAGGGTGCTCATTTCGATCGCCATCACCGTGTCATCGGCTTTACGCAGGCGTTTGAGCCGCGCGACCTTATCGTTGGGCGAGAGGCCGAGGCGGATCAGTTCTTCGTGGGTCGGCGGGGTGATTTCCCGCTCCAGCCATTGCGAACCGGGGACGAAGCCTTTCAGGCGGAGCATTTCGCTGAAACCGGAGAGGCGCGACAGCGGTTGTTCCAGCCGTGGCGTGATGAAGGTGCCTGAACCCTGGTTGCGCCGGATCAGACCTTGTTCGAACAACACTTCCAGTGCTTTGCGGGCGGTGACGCGGGAGATGCCCAGCATTTCGCTGAGGCTGCGCTCCGACGGCATGGCCTGTTCGGCTTTCCATTGGCCGGCGTGGATCGCGGCTTCCAGGTTGCGCGCCAGTTGCAGGTACAGCGGCGTCGGCTGGGTGTCGTCAGGACGTAGGGCCTGGATGTCGTTCATGTAGGCTGTTTCCGATGCGGATATAGGATTGTTGTCGCCCGGTTGTAGGGCGAAAACTAATACCACTTAGATACCATGTCAATGAGGCCACTTTGCTTTAGGCGCAGGAAAACCGGGCCTGTTGGGCGGGTTTAGTGGGGGTTGGCTTGAAGTGGTATTACAGGTAGGGATTTCGGAAGCAAAGATCGCAGCCTTCGGCAGCGCCTACGGGTGGGAGTGGTATCAACCCTGTAGGCGCTGCCGAAGGCTGCGATCTTTTGATTTATTTTTTCGAAGGGCGACGGAAGGTAGCGGTCGGAACACTATCGTTGAGTTGATCGTTCCCACGCTCCGCGTGGGAATGCCTCAAGGGACGCTCTGCGTTCCAGCTCTAAAGGGGAACGCGGAGCGTCCCGGGCTGCATTCCCACGCGGAGCGTGGGAACGATCATGCGGGGAGTGTTACGGCCGAATCTCAATCATCGTCCCATCCGGCACCAACCCCCAGACCTCGCGCATGTCCATGTTGCGCATGGCGATGCAGCCGTCGGTCCAGTCCAGGGTGTGGAACAGGTTTTCCGGGTAGTCATAGGTGTCGGGGGTGCCGTGGATCATGATCATGCCGCCGGGGCTGACCCCTTCGCGTCGGGAGCGGGCGGAGTCGGTAACGTTTGGATAAGAGATGTGCATCGCCAGGTTGAAGCGATCACTGACCTTGCGCCAGTCCACCCAGTAAAAGCCCTCTGGCGTGCGCTTGTCGCCTTCCATCAGCTTCGTGCCCCGGGGGTTTTTGCCCAGGGAGATGCGGTAGGTTCGCAGCGGCTTGCCGTCGGCGATCAATTGCAGTTGATGGGCGGATTTGAGCACCAGCACTTTTTCGATGGGTTTGCCGTCCAGGGTGACCACGGTGGAGGCCTGGGACACCATAACGAACGACAGGCAAAACAAGGCAAGCAACCAGCGCATTGAAACGATATCCCTAGAGGTGTCGCGACTATATATAAGTTGTTTTATGGATAAGAGCTTAGATGATGGCAGGCTGAGCGAGTGGTGGAATCGATTCGGAGCGCACCGGATAGACCTCCGTCCTCCGGTCAGCAAAGAAGCATTCTAAGGTACGGCCCACCGTGCGGAAAGCCAGCTCTGACCAAGGGATGTCGGCTTCATCGAACAGCATGACTTCCAGGCTCTCGGGGCCGGCAGCAAAATCCAGGTCCACCAGCTCGGCGCGGAAGAACACATGCACCTGACTGATGTGCGGCACATCGATCAGCGTATAGATGCTCAGGTTACGCACCCGGGCGCATGCCTCTTCGGCGGTCTCGCGCACGGCGGCCTGCTCGATGGTCTCGCCGTTTTCCATGAAGCCGGCAGGCAGGGTCCAGTAACCGAGGCGCGGCTCGATGGCGCGACGGCACAGCAACACCTTCGAGCCCCAGGTCGCGACGCAACCGGCGACGATATTGGGGTTCTGGTAGTGAATGGTCTGACAGCTGTCACAGACAAAACGCAGGCGCGAATCGCCTTCGGGAATGCGCTGGGTGACCGGGTTACCGCACTGACTGCAAAATTTCATGCTTGGGTTCCTGGAGGCTGCGCCTATCTTGGCGTGCGGCGGTGTCAGTCGGCAAGTTGTCGTTTCGCGACATGGGCCAGTTCGGGGGTTGGGCGGTCGGTTCTATTGGTGCATGATGCAAGGTAGCGAACAGATCGAGAACACTCATGCTGGACGAGCTACTGCATCGGGTAAGCAACCACACGCCACGCACCCTTGAAACCGACAAGCGTTTCCCCGAGGCTGCTGTTTTGGTGCCGATCACCCGCAGCGACGAACCGGAACTGGTTCTGACCCTGCGCGCCAGCGGGCTCTCGACCCATGGCGGCGAAGTCGCCTTCCCCGGCGGGCGACGCGACCCCGAAGACCCCGACCTGATCTTCACCGCCCTGCGCGAGGCCGAAGAAGAAATCGGCCTGCCGCCGGGCCTGGTGGAAGTGATCGGCCCGCTCAGTCCACTGATTTCCTTGCACGGGATCAAGGTCACGCCTTATGTCGGCGTGATTCCCGATTACGTCGAATACCTGGCCAACGATGCCGAGATCGCGGCGGTGTTCAGCGTACCCCTGGAGTTCTTCCGCAAGGACCCGCGGGAACACACCCACCGCATCGATTATCAGGGCCGTAGCTGGTATGTACCGAGCTATCGTTATGGCGAATACAAGATCTGGGGTTTGACGGCGATCATGATCGTCGAATTGATCAATCTGCTGTATGACGCCGACATCAGCCTGCACCGTCCCCCGAAAAGCTTTATCAATACCTGAATGTGAACCCGCGGCTGCCTGAGCCTTGAGGACAACAAGATGAAATATCGCCTGGGCGACGCCCGCGTCGAAACCCATCCACAGAGCTGGGTCGCCCCCAATGCCGTTCTGGTGGGCAAGGTCAAACTGGAAGAGGGCGCCAACGTCTGGTTCAACGCCGTGTTGCGCGGCGACAACGAATTGATCCTGATCGGCAAGAACAGCAACGTCCAGGATGGCACCGTGATGCACACCGACATGGGCTACCCGCTGACCATCGGCACCGGCGTGACCATCGGCCACAACGCCATGCTCCACGGCTGCACCGTGGGCGACTACAGCCTGATCGGTATCAACGCGGTGATCCTCAACGGTGCGAAAATCGGCAAGAACTGCATCATCGGCGCCAACTCGCTGATCGGCGAAGGCAAGGAGATTCCCGACGGCTCGCTGGTCATGGGTTCGCCGGGCAAAGTCGTGCGCGAACTCACCGAACCGCAGAAGAAAATGCTCGAAGCCAGCGCCGCCCACTATGTGCACAACTCGCAGCGCTATGCCCGCGACCTGGTCGAGCAGGAACAATGAACGCCACTGAACGGCCGGTGTTATCGCCGTGTGTGAACATCTGCGCACTGGATGACGACGATATTTGCACCGGGTGCCAGCGCACGGTGGAGGAGATTACCCGCTGGAGTCGGATGGACAACGATGAGCGCCGCAAGGTGTTGGGGCTGTGTCATGAACGGGCCAAGTCGAGTGGGTTGCTTTGGATGCTAGGCAAAACCCCCGACGTGTAGGAGCTGTCGAGTGCAACGAGGCTGCGATCTTTTGATCTTGCCCTTCAAAAACAACATCAAAAGATCGCAGCCTCGTTGCACTCGACAGCTCCTACGGTAATCTGTGCACCAAATTGACAGGTACTCCCACACACCATGCTCTTCCTGATTTCCTACATCAGCAGCGTCGTGCTGATCAACTACGCCTTTTCCACCGCCCCGCACCTGGACATCATCTGGTCGGCCTGGGGTGGCTTGGTGTTTGTGCTGCGCGATATGGTGCAAACCCGCTTCGGCCACGGCGCCATCGCCGCGATGCTGGCGGCGCTGGTGCTGTCCTACGTCACGTCCGATCCGTCCATCGCCCTGGCCAGCGCCACGGCGTTCGCGGTGTCCGAGTGTATCGACTGGCTGGTGTTCAGCATCACCAAGCGCCCGTTGCACGATCGCCTGTGGATAAGTTCCGCCCTGAGCATTCCCCTCGATACCTTCATCTTCTTCGGCATGATCGACGCCTTCACCCCGGCCGTGATCCTCACCGCCATGGGCTCGAAGTTCGCCGGTGTGACGGTAGTGTGGTTGATCATGGCCTGGCGCCTGCGCAAACAGGCCGTCGCCAGCTGAAGCCAAACCCCGCAGTTCATGTAAAATGCCGCGCTTTCTCCCCATGGGAAGCGCGCCAAGCGTTGCATCCCTCGATGATCCGCTTCTTTGAGGACCTGAGATGACCCGTATCGGAACTCCATTGTCGCCAACCGCGACCCGCGTATTGCTGTGTGGCTGTGGCGAGTTGGGCAAGGAAGTGGTGATCGAGCTGCAACGCCTGGGTGTTGAAGTGATCGCCGTGGATCGCTACGCCAACGCGCCAGCCATGCAAGTCGCCCACCGCAGCCATGTGATCAACATGCTCGATGGCGCCGCCCTGCGTGCGGTGATCGAAGCCGAGAAGCCGCACTTCATCGTGCCGGAAATCGAGGCCATCGCCACCGCAACCCTGGTCGAACTGGAAGCCGAAGGCTTCACCGTGATCCCGACTGCCCGCGCCACGCAGCTGACCATGAACCGCGAAGGCATCCGTCGTCTGGCCGCCGAAGAGCTGGACCTGCCGACCTCGCCGTACCACTTCGCCGACACCTTCGAGGACTACAGCAAAGCTGTTGAAGACCTGGGTTTCCCTTGTGTGGTCAAACCGGTCATGAGCTCGTCGGGTAAAGGCCAGAGCCTGTTGCGCAGCGTCGATGACGTGAAAACCGCGTGGGATTACGCGCAAGAAGGCGGCCGTGCCGGTAAAGGTCGGGTGATCGTCGAGGGCTTTATCGATTTCGACTACGAAATCACCCTGCTGACCGTACGCCACATCGGCGGCACCACATTCTGCGCGCCGGTCGGTCACCGTCAGGAGAAGGGCGACTACCAGGAATCCTGGCAGCCACAAGCCATGAGCCCGATTGCCCTGGCCGAATCCGAGCGCGTTGCCAAAGCCGTGACCGAGGCCTTGGGTGGCCGTGGTCTGTTTGGCGTCGAGCTGTTCATCAAAGGCGATCAGGTGTGGTTCAGCGAAGTCTCGCCGCGCCCGCATGACACCGGTTTGGTGACCCTGATTTCCCAGGACTTGTCGCAATTTGCGCTGCACGCCCGGGCGATCCTGGGCCTGCCGATTCCATTGATTCGTCAGTTCGGCCCTTCGGCGTCGGCGGTGATTCTGGTGGAAGGGCAGTCGACTCAGACGGCGTTTGCCAACCTGGGTGCTGCACTGAGCGAGCCGGATACGGCATTGCGTCTGTTCGGCAAGCCTGAAGTCAACGGCCAGCGCCGGATGGGTGTGGCGTTGGCGCGGGATGAGTCGATTGAAGCGGCTCGCGCTAAAGCGACCCGTGCTTCCCAGGCTGTAAAGGTAGAGCTGTAAGACTACGCAGATCGTTCCCACGCTCTGCGTGGGAACGATCCTTGTCAGGCCACGCTATTCAAATCGTTATGCCGTGTCTCCTTCAGGCACAACACGGCAATCAAACTCAGCACCGCCGCCCCCGACACATACCCGCCGACATAACTCAAACCGCCCATCGCCACCAGTTTCTGCGCGAAGAACGGCGCCGCCGAGGCCCCGACGATGCCGCCCAAATTGTAGGCTGCCGACGCGCCGGTATACCGCACGTGGGTCGGAAACAACTCCGGCAACAACGCCCCCATCGGCGCAAACGTCACGCCCATCAGAAACAGTTCGATGCACAGGAACAGCGCCACGCCCCAGGTCGTGCCGTGGGTCAGCAGCGGTTCCATCAGGAAACCGGACAGAATCGCCAGTACACCACCGATAATCAGCACCGGTTTGCGCCCGTAACGGTCACTGGCCCAAGCCGACAAAGGCGTCGCGGCGGCCATGAACAGCACGGCAAAGCACAGCAGCGCGAGGAAGGTTTCGCGGGTGTAGCCGAGGGTCGAAACGCCGTAGCTCAGGGAAAACACCGTCGAGATGTAGAACAGCGCATAGCAGACCACCATCGACCCGGCCCCCAGCAACATCGGCGCCCAGTACTGGCTGAACAGCTCGACCAGCGGGATCTTCACCCGTTCCTGGCGCGCCATCGCATTGGCGAATACCGGGGTTTCGTGGAGTTTGAGGCGCACATACAGGCCAACCATCACCAGCACGGCGCTCAGCAGGAACGGAATCCGCCAGCCCCACGAGCGGAACTGATCGTCGCTCAGGGTCATGGCCAGTGTCAGGAAAAGACCGTTGGCCGCGAGGAAGCCAATCGAAGGACCCAACTGCGGGAACATGCCAAACCACGCGCGTTTACCCTTGGGCGCATTCTCCGTCGCCAGCAACGCGGCGCCGCCCCATTCGCCGCCCAACCCCAGGCCCTGGCCGAACCGCAGCACACAAAGCAGGATTGGTGCCCAGGCGCCGATGCTGTCATAACCCGGCAGCACGCCGATCAATGTGGTACAGACGCCCATCAACAGCAAGGATGCAACCAGCGTCGATTTACGCCCGATGCGGTCACCGAAATGCCCGAACAGCGCCGAACCCAGCGGCCGCGCCAGGAAGGCGATACCAAAGGTGAGAAACGCCGAAAGCATCTGGGCCGTGCCGGAGGTCTGCGGAAAGAACACCGGCCCGATCACCAGCGCGGCGGCGGTGGCGTAGACGTAGAAGTCGTAGAACTCGATGGCGGTGCCGATGAAACTCGCGGTGGCCACGCGGGTGGCAGAGTTCGTCGGTTGGGCAGGCGTGGTATCGCTGTAAGCGGTGCTGGTCGTCATGCGGTGATCCCTGACAGTCATGCTCCAGTGGAGCGAATTATTATGGTCGAACACCCAGGGATGTGGGTTTAACGCAGCGTGCGGGTAGCACTGGGGTAGGGCGGCGCTTGGGTAAGCGGCTCGATTATAGGAAGGCGGCTAACGATCAAACAAGGGGGCAAGGGGTGGTGGTGGCTTTTGTGGCGAGGGAGCTTGCTCCCGCTCGGGCGCGCAGCGGCCGCAAATTGGCTGAATGAGCTTTTTCAGGATAATTGCGGTGTGTGATTGGGACTGCTTCGCAGTCCAGCGGGAGCAAGCTCCCTCGCCACAGGTAAGCCCTTCGCCAAAGAGGCCGTGTCAGGTTTTGGACAGCACCGGCACCGAACTGGTATGCCAGACCAACACCCGCGTAACGCGGTTATCTTCGGTCTCAAGAATCTCTAGCCGATAACGCCCGATCTTCAGGCACACCGAGCTCTCCGGAATGGTCTCCAGCGCCTCGGTGACCAAGCCGTTAAGGGTTTTCGGACCATCGCTGGGCAGGTGCCAGCCCAGGCTCTTGTTCAGTTCGCGAATCGACGCCGCGCCTTCAATCACCAGTCGGCCATCGGCCTGTGGATGGACGTGCGGGTTGTCCAGGCTGTGCTCGCTTTCGAACTCGCCGACGATTTCTTCGAGGATGTCCTCCAGGGTGACGATGCCGAGCACTTCGCCGTACTCGTCCACCACCATGCCCAGGCGCCGCTGTTGCTTGTGGAAGTTCAGCAACTGCAACTGCAACGGGGTGCTTTCGGGCACGAAGTAGGGTTCGTGGCAGGCCGCCAGCAACGCCTCCAGGGTCAAGGTGCCATCCGGCAGCAAATGACGGATCTGCCGGGTATTGAGCACCGCCTCGACCTGATTGATGTCGCTGTGGAATATCGGCAGGCGTGTGCGCCGGTTGTTGCGCAACTGTTCAATGATTTCTTCGAGGGAGTCGTCGAGGTTGATCCCGTCGACGTCACTGCGTGGCACCAGGATGTCGTTGACCGTGATGTTATCCAGCGCGTGGATGCCCGACAGCGCGTGGGGGCGGCAGGGCGCGTGTTCGTTATCTTCGTGCCGATCCACCGGCGCCTCGTCTTCGCTCTGTCGCACCACTTTGACTTTGCGGGCGAACGGTCGCGTCAGCAATTGGCTGAAGCCGTTGAGCAACCAGGCGGCGGGGTAGATGATTTTCAGTGGCGCGCCGAGCAAGGTGTTGCCCAGGCTCAGGATCGCGTCCGGATAGCGCACGGCGAGGGTACGCGGCAGGTAGTCGGCGAACACCAGCAGGATCACGCCAGCGCCGATGCAAGCGACCCAGGGACCGTTCTCTGCCCAGGTGAAAATCGCCAGCAAGGTGCTGATGACCATCGCCAGCGCACGGCACAGGGTGTTGCAGAGGATCAGGCTGTTGAGCGGGAAGCTCAGCTTCGCCACCGGCTTGTCGCTTGAGCGCGACGCGGTGCGTTGGGCCAGCAAGTGTTGTTGCGCGACTTCGATGGCGGTAAACAGCCCCGACCACAAAATCAGCAGGGCGATCACTGCAAGCATCGGCCCTATGGGCAAGTCGTCCATTATTGCCGCCCGTCAGATGTGCAGAATGTATTCACGAACCAGCTTGCTGCCGAAATAGGCCAGCATCAGCAGGCAGAAACCGGCGAGGGTCCAGCGAATGGCCTTGTGTCCGCGCCAGCCGAGGCGATTACGGCCCCACAGCAACACGCTGAACACGATCCAGGCCAGGCAGGCCAGCAGGGTCTTGTGCACCAGGTGCTGGGCAAACAGGTTCTCGACGAACAGCCAGCCGGAAATCAGCGACAGCGACAGCAGGGTCCAGCCGGCCCACAGGAAACCGAACAGCAGGCTTTCCATGGTTTGCAGCGGCGGGAAGTTCTTGATCAGCCCGGACGGATGCTTGTGCTTGAGCTGGTGATCCTGCACCAGCAGCAGCAAGGCCTGGAACACCGCGATGGTGAACATGCCGTAGGCCAGGATCGACAAGAGAATGTGGGCGAGGATGCCCGGCTCTTCATCGATGATCTGCACGGTGCCGGCGGGAGCGAACTGCGCCAGCAGCACCGTTGCCAGCCCCAGCGGGAACAGCAGGATCAGCAGGTTCTCCACCGGAATCCGCGAGCAGGCGATCAGGGTCAGGGCGATGACCGCCGCGGCAATCAGGCTGGCGGCACTGAAGAAGTCCAGGCCCAGGCCGATTGGCGTCAGCAAGTGGGTAAACAGGCTGGCGCTGTGAGCCAGCACGGCCAGTACGCCGAGCGTGACCAGCAGGCGCTTGTTCGCCTTGGCACCGGAGGCCAGGCGAGTGCCTTGATAGATAGTCGCAGCGGCATATAAGCAGGCGGCGGCGAGAGTGGTAAGCAAACTGGGTGACAAGGGGAGCATAAATCCTGTTAGGCAAGCCCGAAAGGCGCTGAGTTTGGCATAGAACCCACATCACACGAAAGTGCGAGGTGTCCGCCAGACGCAGTCTTCGCTATAATCCGCGACCTGCCCACGCCGCAGGCTCGCCGAGCACATGTTTATTCCGGTCTGGGCCGCCATTATCCCGGTCTACACAGGGCCTGAAAGGATCGCGCAATGTTTGAAAACTTAACCGACCGTCTCTCGCAGACGCTGCGCCATGTCACCGGCAAGGCCAAGCTGACCGAGGACAACATCAAAGACACCCTGCGCGAAGTGCGCATGGCGTTGCTCGAAGCCGACGTCGCCCTGCCGGTGGTCAAGGACTTCGTCAATTCGGTCAAGGAACGCGCCGTCGGCACCGAGGTGTCGCGCAGCCTGACGCCGGGCCAGGCCTTCGTGAAGATCGTCCAGGCCGAACTCGAAAGCCTGATGGGCGCGGCCAACGAAGACTTGAACCTGAGCGCCGTTCCACCAGCCGTCGTGCTGATGGCCGGTTTGCAGGGCGCCGGTAAAACCACCACCGCCGGTAAACTTGCGCGCTTCCTTAAAGAGCGTAAGAAGAAGACCGTCATGGTCGTGTCTGCGGACGTTTACCGTCCGGCGGCGATCAAGCAGCTGGAAATGCTCGCTGGTGAAGTGGGCGTGACCTTCTTCCCGTCCGACCTGAGTCAGAAGCCGGTCGACATCGCACAAGCGGCTATTAAAGAAGCGCGGCTGAAATTCATCGACGTGGTCATCGTCGATACCGCCGGTCGTCTGCACATCGACGAAGAGATGATGGGCGAGATCAAGGCGCTGCATGCCGCGATCAACCCGGTCGAAACCCTGTTCGTGGTCGATGCCATGACCGGCCAGGACGCCGCCAACACGGCCAAGGCTTTCGGCGACGCATTGCCGCTGACCGGCGTGATCCTGACCAAGGTCGACGGCGACGCCCGTGGCGGTGCCGCCCTGTCGGTTCGTGCCATCACCGGCAAGCCGATCAAGTTCATCGGTATGGGCGAGAAGAGCGAAGCGCTCGAACCGTTCCACCCTGAGCGTATTGCTTCGCGCATCCTCGGCATGGGCGACGTGCTCAGCCTGATCGAACAGGCCGAACAGACCCTCGACAAGGACAAGGCCGACAAACTGGCCAAGAAGCTGAAGAAGGGCAAGGGCTTCGACCTCGAAGACTTCCGCGATCAGCTGCAACAGATGAAGAACATGGGCGGCCTCGGCGGCCTCATGGACAAACTGCCGAACATCGGCGGTGTGAACCTGGCGCAAATGGGCAATGCCCAGGGCGCGGCAGAGAAGCAATTCAAGCAGATGGAAGCCATCATCAACTCCATGACCCCGGCCGAGCGCCGCGACCCTGAGCTGATCAGCGGTTCGCGCAAACGCCGGATCGCCATGGGTTCCGGCACCCAGGTGCAGGACATCGGTCGCTTGATCAAGCAACACAAGCAGATGCAGAAGATGATGAAGAAATTCTCCGCAAAAGGCGGAATGGCCAAAATGATGCGCGGCATGGGCGGTATGTTGCCCGGCGGCGGCATGCCCAAGATGTAAAGAATCCGCGCCGCCAGTGATGTCGGCGCAGTACCACAGCAATGTGGGATCTCCAGCAAACCCGCACTTGGCGGGAGCTGACTGGCCGTTTTCAACGACGGCTCTATAGCAAATCTTGATGGCGACCGGAAGGCCGCCGGAAAAAGACATTTGCAAAAGTCCGGATATTCCTTAGAATATGCGGCCTTTCGGGCACCTATGCCCGCTGTGCCTTTAGATTTGCAGCACCGACTACAGGAACGATGTTCACATGCTAACAATCCGTCTTGCCCTTGGCGGCTCCAAAAAGCGCCCGTTTTACCACTTGACCGTAACCGACAGCCGCAACCCGCGCGACGGTTCGCACAAGGAACAGGTTGGTTTCTTCAACCCTGTTGCTCGTGGTCAAGAAGTCCGTCTGTCCGTGAACCAAGAGCGCGTAGCCTACTGGCTGAGCGTTGGTGCACAACCTTCTGAGCGTGTTGCTCAGTTGTTGAAGGACGCTGCTAAGGCTGCGGCCTGAGCAATATGAACGCGACGCCTGCTGTTGCTGATGATTTGATCGTTATCGGCAAAATTTATTCTGTTCATGGCGTTCGCGGCGAAGTGAAGGTGTATTCCTTTACTGATCCAACAGAAAACCTCTTGCAATACAAAACCTGGACGCTCAAGCGCGAAGGCAGCGTAAAGCAGGTTGAGCTGGTCAGCGGACGCGGGAACGACAAGTTCCTGGTCGCAAAGCTCAAGGGTCTTGATGATCGTGAAGAAGCTCGTCTTCTGGCCGGTTATGAGATCTGCGTGCCGCGCAACCTGTTCCCTGAATTGACCGACGGCGAGTACTACTGGTACCAGCTGGAAGGTCTGAAGGTTATTGACCAACTCGGGCAATTGCTCGGGAAGATCGATCATCTTCTGGAAACCGGCGCCAATGATGTCATGGTGGTCAAGCCTTGCGCTGGCAGCCTGGACGATCGCGAACGCCTGTTGCCCTATACGGAGCAATGCGTGTTGGCAGTCGACCTTGCCGCAGGCGAGATGAAGGTGGAATGGGATGCGGACTTCTAAGCGTGGCTAATTTGCGCGTAGAAGTGATCAGTTTGTTTCCCGAGATGTTCTCCGCCATCAGCGAGTACGGCATCACCAGTCGTGCGGTGAAACAGGGGCTGTTGCAGCTCACCTGTTGGAATCCGCGAGACTACACGACGGATCGACATCACACTGTGGACGATCGCCCATTTGGCGGTGGCCCGGGCATGGTGATGAAGATCAAGCCCCTGGAAGATGCTCTGGTTCAGGCCAAGGCAGCAGCCGGGGAGGCGGCGAAGGTAATTTACCTGTCCCCCCAAGGCCGTCAACTGACTCAGTCGGCGGTACGCGAGTTGGCGAATCTGGATGCATTGATCCTGATTGCCGGCCGCTATGAAGGCATTGACGAGCGTTTTATTGAAGCTCATGTCGATGAAGAGTGGTCGATTGGCGACTATGTACTGTCTGGCGGCGAGCTGCCGGCGATGGTCCTGATCGATGCGGTTACACGACTGCTGCCTGGAGCTTTAGGGCATGCGGACTCCGCCGAGGAAGATTCCTTTACGGATGGTCTGCTGGATTGCCCGCACTACACCCGACCGGAGGTGTATGCGGATCAGCGTGTTCCCGACGTGTTGCTTAGTGGCAATCACGCGCATATCCGGCGTTGGCGTTTACAGCAGTCCCTTGGTAGGACCTTTGAACGACGCGCCGATCTTCTGGAAAGCCGCTCGCTTTCTGGAGAAGAGAAGAAGCTGCTCGAGGAATACATCCGCGAGCGGGACGATAGTTAACAACGTATCGATGGTAAATCCGACGATTTACCTTAGGAGCACAGCATGACTAACAAAATCATTCTTGCACTCGAAGCAGAGCAGATGACCAAAGAGATCCCTACCTTTGCCCCGGGCGACACTGTTGTCGTTCAGGTGAAAGTGAAGGAAGGCGACCGTTCGCGTCTGCAAGCGTTCGAAGGTGTTGTTATCGCCAAGCGTAACCGCGGCGTAAACAGTGCATTCACCGTTCGCAAAATCTCCAACGGTGTTGGCGTAGAGCGTACTTTCCAGACCTACAGCCCGCAAATCGACAGCATGGCCGTTAAACGTCGCGGTGACGTACGTAAAGCCAAGCTGTACTACCTGCGTGACCTGTCCGGTAAAGCAGCTCGCATCAAGGAAAAACTGGCTTAAGTCCAGCTTCCGATGCAAAAAAAGCAGCCTGCGGGCTGCTTTTTTGTTGCCTGCGATTTATCGATGCTGCCGGGGTATGCGTGCCTGGTCCGGGACCGTGTTGCGGCATTCGCGGGCAAGCCTCGCTCCTACAGAATCGAAGAACGATTCAATCCTGTAGGAGCGAGGCTTGCCCGCGAACCGATCTACCCGTCACCGCAATTGCATCAGGCTCTATAAAGCCCCGGCAGGCTATGAAAGACTTACCCTCAGTTCCCCGCTACCTGAGCCTCTATGCCCGCCATCGACCATCCCCTGATAGACCAATTCCTCGACGCCCTGTGGCTGGAAAAAGGCCTCTCCGATAACACCCGCGATGCCTACCGCAGCGACCTGGCCCTGTTCAACGGCTGGCTCCAGGAAAAGAACCTGGAACTGATCAACGCCGGGCGCGAGTTGATCCTCGACCACTTGGCCTGGCGCCTCGAGCAAAACTACAAACCCCGTTCCACCGCCAGATTTCTCTCCGGTGTACGTGGCTTTTATCGCTATCTGCTGCGGGAAAAGCTGATCGCAGTCGATCCGACCTTGCGCGTTGATATGCCGCAACTCGGTAGGCCGCTGCCCAAATCCCTGTCGGAAGCCGACGTCGAGGCGTTGTTAAAAGCACCGGACCTGAGCGAAGCCATCGGCCAGCGCGACCGCGCCATGCTGGAAGTGCTGTACGCCTGTGGTTTGCGGGTGACCGAGCTGATCAGCCTGACCCTGGAACAGGTCAACCTGCGTCAGGGCGTGTTGCGCGTGATGGGCAAGGGCAGCAAGGAGCGGCTGGTACCTATGGGCGAGGAAGCGATTGTCTGGGTCGAGCGCTACCTGCGTGACGGCCGTGGCGAGCTGCTCGGCGGGCGGCCCAGCGATGTGATGTTCCCGAGCCAGCGCGGCGAGCAGATGACCCGCCAGACCTTCTGGCACCGCATCAAGCACCAGGCCAAGGTCGCCGGAATCGGCAAGTCGCTGTCGCCGCACACCCTGCGCCACGCCTTCGCCACGCACCTGCTCAACCACGGCGCCGACCTGCGGGTGGTACAAATGCTGCTCGGCCACAGCGACCTGTCGACCACGCAGATCTACACCCACGTCGCCCGCGCGCGCTTGCAGGACCTGCACGCCAAACACCATCCGCGCGGCTGAACACAACATTTGTAGCAGCTGGCGAAGCCTGCGTTCGGCTGCGTAGCAGTCGTAAATCCTGAGCTCGCGGTTTAACTGAAACACTGCAGTGTCTGATTTCACGACTGCTACGCAGCCGAACGCAGGCTTCGCCAGCTGCTACATAAAGTCGTCGTGCGCCGTGAGCGAGATGTCGTGCATCACCCGCATTCGGCCCCACCAGCCTTATGTGGTAGGCTTTGCCGGTTTGCACGATGGGTGATTATGACCCGGTGTTTCGGCACGGGCGTTCTGATCGTCCCATTTGTCCGCCTTCAGGAGTTCTCATGCGTCTGACCCCTATTTTCGCCGCCGCAGCCATTGCGTTGGTCAGCACCTTTGCCGTCGCCGATGACGCGGCCGACAAAGCCATTCGTAAAAGCCTGGAAAGCCTTCAGCTTGAAACCCCGATCGACAGCATCAGCGCCAGCCCGCTGGCCGGCCTGTACGAAGTCAAGCTCAAGGGCAGCCGCGTGCTCTACGCCAGCGCCGATGGCCAGTACGTGATGCAGGGCTACATGTTCCAGCTCAAGGACGGCAAACCGGTCAACCTGACCGAGAAGACCGAGCGTCTGGGCGTTTCCAAGTTGATCAACGACATCCCGGTCGCGGAAACCGTGGTCTACCCGGCGATCGGCGAAACCAAATCGCACATCACCGTGTTCACCGACACCACCTGCCCGTACTGCCACAAACTGCACGCCGAAGTGCCTGAGCTGAACAAGCGCGGCATCGAAGTGCGTTATGTTGCGTTCCCGCGCCAGGGCCTGGGCTCGCCGGGTGACGAACAGCTGCAAGCGGTCTGGTGCTCGAAAGACAAGAAAGCCGCGATGGACAAGATGGTCGATGGCAAGGAAATCAAGGCCGCCAAGTGCGATAACCCGGTGTCCAAGCAATTCGCCCTCGGTCAGTCGATTGGCGTGAACGGCACGCCGGCCATCGTTTTGGCCGACGGCCAGGTCATTCCGGGCTACCAGCCTGCGCCACAAGTCGCCAAACTGGCGCTGGGCGCGAAATAATTCGCATCGTCACGGTCAGCCTTTGACGATCATGGTCTGGCGGCAACTCGCCTGACCATTAATAGAGAACCGCGAGTATGCGGTTGTTTTCACGGCCGACCTTGCGTCGGCCGTTTTATGGGGAGTTCACAGTGAAACCGGTCAAAGTAGGCATCTGTGGGTTAGGGACCGTCGGTGGCGGTACCTTCAACGTACTTCAGCGTAACGCCGAGGAAATTGCTCGTCGTGCCGGGCGTGGAATCGAAGTGGCACAAATTGCCACGCGCACGCCAAAGCCTCAGTTCCAGACGACCGGTATTGCGATTACCAACGATGTGTTCGAAGTGGCCACGAACCCTGAGATCGACATCGTCATAGAGTTGGTGGGCGGCTACACCGTTGCCCGCGAGCTGGTACTCAAGGCCATCGAGAATGGCAAGCATGTGGTCACCGCGAACAAGGCACTGATCGCCGTTCACGGTAATGAAATTTTCGCCAAGGCTCGCGCGAAGGGCGTGATCGTTGCGTTCGAAGCGGCCGTGGCCGGTGGCATTCCGGTGATCAAGGCGATCCGTGAAGGCCTGTCCGCCAACCGTATCAACTGGGTCGCCGGCATCATCAACGGCACCGGCAACTTCATCCTGACCGAGATGCGTGAGAAGGGTCGCACCTTCGAAGACGTACTCGCCGAGGCGCAAGCCCTGGGTTACGCCGAAGCCGATCCGACCTTCGACGTCGAAGGCATCGACGCCGCCCACAAACTGACGATCCTGGCGTCCATCGCGTTCGGCATTCCGCTGCAATTCGACAAGGCCTACACCGAAGGCATCACCCAGCTGACCACCGCTGACGTCAACTACGCCGAAGCATTGGGCTACCGCATCAAGCACCTGGGCGTAGCGCGCAGCACCGCCGCCGGTATTGAGTTGCGCGTACACCCGACATTGATCCCGGCCGATCGCTTGATCGCCAACGTCAACGGCGTGATGAACGCAGTGATGGTCAACGGCGACGCCGCCGGTTCGACTCTGTTCTACGGCGCCGGCGCCGGCATGGAGCCGACCGCTTCGTCGGTGATCGCCGACCTGGTGGACGTGGTTCGCGCCATGACCTCCGACCCGGAAAACCGCGTACCGCACCTGGCCTTCCAGCCGGATTCGCTGTCGGCGCACCCGATCCTGCCGATCGAAGCCTGCGAAAGTGCCTACTACCTGCGGATCCAGGCCAAGGATCATCCTGGCGTGCTGGCCCAAGTGGCGAGCATCCTGTCGGAGCGCGGCATCAACATCGAATCGATCATGCAGAAGGAAGTCGAAGAACACGACGGCCTGGTGCCGATGATCCTGCTGACCCATCGTGTGCTGGAGCAGCACATGAACGACGCGATCACCGCCCTGGAAGCGTTGGCGGGTGTTGTCGGTCCGGTTGTGCGGATCCGTGTCGAGCACCTGAACTAAGCCGTTATCGTTCACCGGGCTCGCGTGCGGGCCCGGGTTTGCGAACACTGTCTATTGGAGCCAGTCATGCGTTATATCAGTACCCGCGGCCAGGCACCGGCCCTGAATTTCGAAGACGTCCTGCTGGCCGGTCTGGCCACGGACGGCGGCCTGTATGTGCCGGAATGCCTGCCACGTTTTACTCAGGAAGAAATCGCTTCCTGGGCCGGCCTGCCGTATCACGAGCTGGCCTTCCGGGTGATGCGCCCCTTCGTGGCCGGCAGCATTCCCGATGCCGATTTCAAAAAGATTCTTGAAGAAACCTACGGCGTGTTTTCCCACAACGCCGTGGCGCCGTTGCGTCAGCTCAATGGCAACGAATGGGTTCTGGAACTGTTCCACGGTCCGACCCTGGCGTTCAAGGACTTCGCCCTGCAACTGCTCGGTCGCCTGCTCGACTACACGCTGGAAAAACGCGGCGAGCGCGTGGTGATCGTTGGTGCAACGTCCGGCGATACCGGTTCGGCCGCCATCGAAGGTTGCAAGCACTGCGAAAACGTCGACATCTTCATCCTGCACCCGCACAACCGTGTGTCCGACGTGCAGCGTCGCCAGATGACCACCATCTTCGGCGAGAACATCCACAACATCGCCATCGAAGGCAACTTCGATGACTGCCAGGAAATGGTCAAGAACAGCTTCGCCGACCAGAGCTTCCTCAAAGGCACGCGCCTGGTGGCGGTGAACTCGATCAACTGGGCGCGGATCATGGCCCAGATCGTTTACTACTTCCACGCCGCCCTGCAATTGGGTGGCCCGGCGCGTTCGGTGTCGTTCTCGGTGCCGACCGGTAACTTCGGCGACATCTTCGCCGGTTACCTGGCGCGCAACATGGGCCTGCCGATCAACCAGTTGATCGTCGCCACCAACCGCAACGACATCTTGCATCGCTTCATGAGCGGCAATCAGTACGTCAAGGAAACCCTGCACGCCACGCTGTCGCCGTCGATGGACATCATGGTCTCGTCGAACTTCGAACGCCTGCTGTTCGACCTGCACGGTCGCAGCGGTGCCGCGATTGCCGGCTTGATGGACAACTTCAAGCAGGGCGGCGGTTTCAGCGTCGAGCAAGAGCGCTGGACTGAAGCCCGCAAGCTGTTCGACTCCCTGGCCGTGGATGACGCACAAACCTGCGAAACCATCGCCGAAGTCTTCGAACAGACGGGCGAGGTGCTGGACCCGCACACCGCCATCGGCGTCAAGGCTGCACGCGAGTGCCGTCGTAGCCTGGATATCCCGATGGTGATCCTGGGCACGGCCCATCCGGTCAAATTCCCTGACGCGGTGGAAAAAGCCGGTGTAGGAAAAGCTCTCGAACTACCTGCACATCTTTCTGATTTGTTTGAGAGAGAAGAGCGCTGCACCGTGTTGCCGAACGACCTGAAAGCCGTGCAGGCCTTTGTCAGTCAGCATGGCAACCGCGGCAAGCCGCTTTAAGCCCGAAAAACTGTCACATTTTGAAGCCCGTCTCCTGACGGGCTTTTTTGTTTCTGCGTGCACACTTGTCGTGTTTTCGCCCTTGAAGGACGGGCGAGTTGATCACGAAGGAAATGGCAATGTTGTTTTCAAGAGGGTTGAAACCAGCCGTGTGCTGGCTTTTTTTGTTGAGCGTTCTGGGTCTTGGCCAGTGCACGCTGGCCGCACAATTAGTGGCTCATGAGTCCACCGAGTCCGTGAATGTCGATGTCATTGAGTTGGATGCCGAAGAGCGACAATGGCTACGCGCGCACCCGAAGGTCATCGTCGCGTCGACGCAGTACCCGCTGTACCTGTTCAAGGACGAGCACGGTCATTGGAGCGGCCTGAACAATGATGTGCTCAACCGCATCAGCGCAATGACGGGGTTGCATTTCGTCCATGAGGAATCGTTCTCCACCGATCAATTGCTCGGGCGCCTGGAAAGCGGTACGGCGGACATGAGCACAACGCTGGCGTTCAATGACGAGCGCAAGCAGTTCCTGGATTTCAGCCATGCGTTTGGCGGTTCTGCCTGGGTTCTGGTCGGGCGGGCCGGGGCGCCGCTGTTGCAATCCCTGGAACAGCTGTCGAAACGGGTGCTGGTATTGCCGGCCAGGCATGCCATGGAGGAAACCATTCGCCGGGACTATCCGGCCATCGAGCTGCGCTCGGTCAAGACCTATGCCGAGGCTCGGGCACTGGTTGAAAGCGGCGAGGCATACGCCACCATCGAGAATGAAACCGGGGCGCAGCTCTATCCGATCGGGCAGTTGAAGGTAGGACATACCGTGGAGGGGTCGTGGGAGGCTGACCACTTGGCCGTGCGCAAAGGGCAGCCACAGTTGCTGAGTATTCTCAACAAGGCGCTTGAAGCCTTTCCACCGGCCGAGTTGCGGGCCATTCGCCTGAAGTGGCTCGACGGTGTGGCCCCCAAGCCAGCGCTTACCTTCTGGCAACGCGTGACTCAGTGGGGCTGCTGGGGCATGTTTTTCGTCAGCCTGTTCGGCCTGCTGTCCTTGCTCTGGAACCGACGACTCGCCGCGTTGGTCAAGCAACGCCTGGACGCCGAAAAAGACCTCAGTGACCAACTCGCCTTTCAGCATGCGTTGATTGATGCGATGCCCGACCCGGTGTTCGTTCGTGATCTGCAGGGACGGCTGATCATGTGCAACAAAAGTTATGAGGAGGGTTTATCGACCCGCTTCGACCAGGTTCAGGGGCGCCAACTGATCGAAGTCGACGTCTTGCCCCGGGAGACCGCGCAGATGTTGCATGCCGAGTTCATGGTCCAGTTGAGTACGCGTAAAACCCGGTTCAGTCAGCGTCAGTTACGATTCAACGGCGGCGTCAGGGACATCTATCAGTGGACCGTCCCGTTTTACAGCGCCGACGGGCAGTTGCGGGGGCTGCTTGGCGGGTGGACCGATATCGATCAGCGCAGAGGGGCGTGTAACTGCCGGGGGGCTGCGCGAGTTTAGGAATTGTCCTATGGGGTGCGGCTCCTTTTCCGATGGGAGGCTGAAGGAGGCTGTCCTAGAGTGTTCGACAACTGCGGTGAAAGTCCGCGAGTGTCGTTCCAGAGGTCGCCTATGCGCACGCTCAAAATCCTGATTCTTGAACACAATCCTTTCCAGATGATGGCGTTGCACCAAATGCTCAACGCCATCGGTGTCTACGACGTGCTGACGGCGCCGTCGATGTCGGCGGCACTGCGTTCCCTGGGACGCCGGGGCACGGTCGACATCGCTTTCTGCGACCCACAACTCAAGGGCGGCGATGGTTTGGCACTGGTGCGGCATCTGGCGGAACACCGCGAGGCGCGGGCGTTGATCCTGCTTGGCAACGTGGCGTCGAGCGTCATGTCGGACGTGACGGCCATGCTGGCGGACAACGACGTGAAACTCCTAGGGCACTTGCATACACCCGTCTCCGCGGTGTTGATGCGCAGGCTGCTGGATGTCTATCTGCTGGAATCGATGCTGCAAGCCCGGGCGTGAAACCGGCTGTTTTTTCCTTGTCATCTTTGCGGTGCATGCTCAATTTCCCCCGAGACGCCGGTACCGCTGCCTTGCGGTATTCAGAACTTTCTTCTCGGGCCAGGGGTCATTAACTGTAGACACGCCCTCCCAGGCACTTTGTTTTCGGACTATTGAGTGGTGATCGCGAGATGGAAAGTATCAGCCTATTGCTCGGCGAGGCTCTGAGCCCGTATCAAGTTTCGTTGACCCCGTCGGGTGCCCATGGCGAATGCCTGGTGACCTTGAAGAATGCGGCTGGCGCCATTGTCGTTGAGCGTGCGTTCAACCAGGCGCAGTTGCGCGACAAGTGGCAGCTGACGGATGTCGTCGACGGATTGCACCGCGATGTGCTGATCGCTGAAGGACGCCTGGAGCCCTGTGTGATCGCGGCGTTGCGCAATGCGGCCCAGGACAAGATCCTGGCCAATCGCAATTGAATTGCCTTTTCGTGGGAACCTTCCTGCGCCAAGGTCGTCAGACCATGTAACAGCAGGATCAAGCATTGTGCTCCGGTGCTTGTAGCTTGCTGCCACTGGTCTTTATGTAGGCCACGTTTAACCCCGAGTCGTCTCCCCACTTCTCGGGGTTTCTTTTTGCCAAAAATTTATCATTGTCCGGTCTGTTGTTCGAAAAAGGCCTTGGCTTGCTCCAGGTAATCGCCGCGCCGCTGTGGATCGAGCCATTTCGCATAAGCCTGGGCCAGGCGCTCGTGGGGCAGGGTGCGCAACAGCTGATTGATCTCGCTGATGGCTTGCCGACCCTGGGCCGTATTGGAGCAGCCGATGTAGGTGGAAATGTACTTGGCCGCGCCCCTGACCGGATAGAACACCAGCTCGTTGTCGGCAATCTGTTCCTGTTGGGCCAGGTAGCGAATCTCCGGCCAGTAACCCAAGACTCCCAGCAACCGCCCCAGGCGCTGCATCTGTAACAGGCTGCCGAGTGCGTCGTTGCCATAATGAAGAGTCAGCGTATTGGCGGGCGCCTGTTTCAATTCGGCATCGACAAACTGCCCATAACTGCGCTCGGCCACCGCACCGAGCTTCTTGCTGCCATTGGCCAGCAATGCCGCCAGATCGACTTCACCATTCACCAAAAAAGGTTTCAGTTCCGGTCGATCTTCCTGCCGCACAGCCAGGCCATTGCTGACGGCGCGAAACACCGGAATCGAAAACGCAATCCACTGTTCCCGTTCCTTGCTCCAGATCAGCGAGGGATCGCAGGTGAAGGACTCTTCGCGAAGCATCTGCATGCCACGGGCGCGATTGACCCGCATCCGTGTGTGAGCGTATTGCGGCATCCCGGCGATCAACAGCGGCATCAACTGATCGACCACCCCTTGGCCTTTTTCCGGGCCTTCGAAAATGGTCAGTGGCGGCAAATCGCGCAGCAACCAGATCAGCGTCTCTTTTGGTTGAGCCCAAACGGTTGAGCTTAATCCGAGCAACAATAACGCCAGCGCATACCCGCAGCTGACACGTTTGATGAAGACTGAAAGCAGGCGCTTCAGCTTAAATGGCCCCGTCTTCACGCAGCTTTGCGATCTGTTCCTTGTCATAGCCAAGATCGTTGAGCACCTGCGCATTGTGTTCACCCAACTGCGGTCCGACCCATTCGGAGGTGCCGGGTGTCTCAGAGAGTTTCGGCACGATCCCCGGCATCTTGAAGTCCTTGCCATCCGGCAGCTTGGCGTGCAGGAACATCTCCCGGGCCAGGTACTGCGGATCGCTGAACATGTCTTCAGCACTGAAGATCCGGCTGGCCGGCACGTCGGCCTGGTTCAATTGCGCGATCACGCTGTCGAGCGGCAGCGAGTTGACCCAGCGATCGATCACCCCGTAGATCTCATCGCGCCGGCTGTCACGGCCATCGTTGCTCGCCAGTACCGGATCGTTGGCCAGGTCTTCGCGACCGATGATCAGCATGAAGCGCTTGAAAATCGCATCGCCATTGGCGCCGATCTGCACGTGCTTGCCGTCGGCGCTGGTGTGGATGGAGGAGGGTGTGATGCCCGGCATGATGTTGCCGGTGCGCTCGCGGATAAAACCGAACACATCGAACTCCGGCACCATGCTTTCCATCATGGCGAAAATCGCCTCATACAGCGCCACGTCCACCACTTGGCCCAGACCGCCGTTGACTTCGCGATGACGCAAGGCCATCAGCGCGCCGATCACGCCCCACAGCGCCGCAATCGAGTCGCCGATGGAAATCCCGGTGCGCACCGGCGGTCGGTCTTCGAAGCCGGTGATGTAGCGCAAGCCGCCCATGGATTCACCGACCGCGCCAAACCCCGGTTGATCTTTCATCGGCCCGGTCTGGCCGAAACCCGACAGACGCACCATCACCAGTTTCGGGTTCAGGGCATGTAAAACTTCCCACCCCAGGCCGAGCTTTTCCAACACACCAGGGCGAAAATTCTCGATCAGGATGTCGGCTTCGCTGAGCAGTTGTTTCAGGATCGCCAGGCCGTCGGGGTGCTTGAGGTTCAACGTCAGGGACTTTTTGTTGCGCGCCTGGACGAACCACCACAGCGAGGTGCCTTCATATAACTTGCGCCATTTGCGCAACGGGTCGCCGCCGTCCGGGGATTCGATCTTGATCACTTCAGCGCCGAACTCGCCGCAAATGCGCGAGGCAAACGGCCCGGCGATCAACGTACCCAATTCGATGACTTTCAGACCTGAGAGCGGTTTTCCGGTGAATGGCATGCGCGATCCTGTAGGACAAAGACGTGTGAATAGTGCGTTTTAACATAGCCGCGTGTCAGTCGCCCAAAGTTGATGGTCGTCAATGCTCTGATTGCCTGTTGCATCGGTTAGACTTGCCGCCTTTCCTCGTATCAAGAAGCCCGTTCATGGCCCAGCCGTCCACGACCTACAAGTTTGAACTGAACCTTACCGACCTCGACCGCAGTGTGTACGAGAGCGTGAAGCAGACCATCGCCCGTCACCCTTCGGAAACCGAAGAGCGCATGACCGTGCGGCTGCTGGCCTACGCCTTCTGGTACAACGAGCAACTGTCGTTCGGGCGTGGTCTGTCAGACGTGGATGAACCAGCCCTGTGGGAAAAGAGCCTGGATGACCGTGTCCTGCACTGGATCGAAGTCGGCCAGCCGGACGCTGATCGCCTGACCTGGTGCTCGCGCCGCACCGAGCGCACCAGCCTGCTGGCCTACGGCAGCCTGCGGGTCTGGGAAACCAAAGTGATCCCGGCGATCAAGAACTTGAAAAACGTGCACATCGCCGCCGTGCCTCAGGACATCCTGGAAACCCTCGCCAAAGACATGCCCCGCGTTATCAAGTGGGACGTGATGATCAGCGAAGGGACGATTTTCGTCACCGACGACCGTGGTCAGCACGAAGTGCAGTTGCAGTGGCTGAGCGGCGAACGCGGCTGATTTTTCGCCGCTTTCCCGTTTCACCCGGTTTTATCCTACGTATTCAAGAGAAGCACCTGTCACCCCATGCGCATCGAACCTCGCCTGTTGCCCGACACCCTGCCATTCCTCGGTGATCTGCCGCCGCTGTTGACCCGCCTGTATGCGGCGCGGGGCGTGCAGACCGAGGCTGAACTGGATAAGAGCCTGGCACGGCTGATCCCCTTCCAGCAGCTCAAGGGCATCGATGCGGCGGTGGGCCTGCTGGTGACGGCGCTGGAACAGCGTCAGCGCATTCTGATCGTCGGCGACTTCGATGCTGATGGCGCGACCGCCAGCACCGTCGGTGTGCTCGGTTTGCGCTTGCTGGGCGCGGCGCACGTCGATTACCTGGTGCCGAACCGTTTCGAATATGGCTACGGTCTGACCCCGGAAATCGTCGAAGTGGCGCTGACCCGCACCCCGCAATTGCTGATCACCGTGGACAACGGCATCTCCAGCGTCGAAGGCGTGGCGGCGGCGAAGAAGGCCGGGCTCAAGGTGCTGGTCACCGATCACCACTTGCCCGGCGATGAACTGCCGCTGGCCGATGCCATCGTCAACCCGAACCAGCCTGGGTGCGAGTTCCCGAGCAAGGCGCTGGCCGGCGTCGGCGTGATCTTTTATGTGCTGATGGCCCTGCGCGCGCGTTTGCGCAGCCTCGGCTGGTATGAAAGCAAGCCGCAGCCGAACATCGGCGAATTGCTCGATCTGGTGGCGCTGGGCAGCGTCGCCGACGTGGTGCCGCTGGATGCCAACAATCGGATCCTCGTGCATCAGGGCCTGGAACGAATTCGCGCCGGGCGCGCGCGGCCGGGGATCAAGGCGATCCTCGAAGTAGCCAAGCGTGAACCTGCGCGCATCACCTCTACCGATTTGGGTTTCATCGTCGGTCCTCGCTTGAACGCAGCCGGGCGCCTGGATGACATGAGCCTGGGCATCGAATGCCTGCTCACGGAAGACGCCGGCCTCGCCCGGGAAATGGCCGGCCAACTCGACGGCATGAACCAGGACCGCAAATCCATTGAGCAGGGCATGCAGCGTGAAGCGCTGGCCCAGCTCAAGGATTTGCCGGTGGAGTCGATGCCGTTCGGCTTGTGCCTGTTCGATCCGGAATGGCACCAGGGCGTCATCGGCATCCTCGCGTCACGGATGAAAGAGCGTTATTTCCGCCCGACCATTGCCTTTGCCGATGCCGGCGATGGTTTGCTCAAGGGCTCGGGACGTTCGGTGCAGGGCTTTCATATTCGCGACGCCTTGAGCGTGGTGGCGGCGCAGCATCCGAACCTGATCAGCAAATACGGCGGTCACGCGATGGCGGCTGGTCTGACCTTGCCGGAAGCGAATTTCCCGCTGTTCGCCGAAGCCTTTGACGCTGAAGTGCGTCGGCAATTGCGCGAAGAAGACCTGACCGGGCGCCTGCTGTCGGACGGCACGTTGGCGGTCGAGGAATTCCACCTGGAACTGGCCCGCGCCCTGCGCCATGCCGGGCCTTGGGGGCAGCACTTCCCGGAGCCGTTGTTCCACGGGGTGTTCCAGTTGGTCGAGCAGCGGGTGGTCGGCGAGCGGCACCTGAAAGTGGTGCTCAGAAGTGAATGTGGTTCGGTGAAGCTCGATGGCATTGCCTTTGGCATTGACCGCGATATCTGGCCGAATCCGACCATCAAATGGGTGGAATTGGCCTACAAACTCGATCTCAACGAGTTTCGCGGGAATGAGACGGTGCAGTTGATGATTGCCCATATCGAACCGCGTTAAGCCCTTCGCGGGCAAGCCTTGCTCCTACAGGATTTGTGGCGTGCGCCAATCATTCGGACGCCAAACCCGCAGGAGCGAGGCTTGCCCGCGAAAGCGATTTTTCTGACACCGAATCCCTCTGAACCCTCCCTCATCCCCCGTTGTCGACTAGGCTCTAAGCACTGCTTGATTGGCCTTGTGACGTCTTGTCGAATTTTTTACCCGCGGGGGCGGGTGTTGCACCTTTTTCTTGTCACTCGTCGACTTTTCAAACAGAACCCTGGAGCCTGCCCACTGATTCGAGAGGTGCCCCATGAGTCTGCTGCTTGAACCCTATACCCTTCGCCAATTGACCCTGCTCAACCGCATTGCCGTGTCGCCAATGTGCCAGTACTCCAGCGTCGATGGCCTGGCCAATGACTGGCACCTGGTTCACCTCGGCAGTCGCGCGGTCGGCGGGGCCGGTCTGATTTTTACCGAAGCCACGGCGGTCACTGCCGATGGCCGTATCACCGCCGAAGACCTCGGCCTGTGGAATGACGAACAGATCGAACCGCTGCAACGCATCACCCGTTTTATCGCCGCCCAAGGCGCGGTCGCCGGCATTCAACTGGCCCACGCCGGGCGCAAGGCCAGCACCCATCGCCCGTGGATCGGCAAGCACGGCAGCCTCAAACCCGAAGACGGCGGCTGGACCCCGGTCGGGCCTTCGCCGATTGCTTTCGATCCACAGCACACCCCGCCCAAGCAACTCGACGAAGCGCAAATCGCTGAAGTCATCCAGGCGTTTGTCGATTCGGCCAAACGCGCACTGACTGCCGGTTTCAAAGTGGTCGAGATCCATGCCGCCCACGGTTATCTGTTGCACCAGTTCCTTTCGCCATTGAGCAATCAGCGACGCGATCAATACGGCGGCTCGTTCGAAAACCGCATTCGCCTGGTGCTGCAAGTCACCGAAGCGGTGCGCGCGGTCTGGCCTGAGGAGTTGCCGCTGTTTGTGCGAGTGTCGGCCACCGACTGGGTGGAAGACGGCTGGAACCCGGATGAAACCGTGGAACTGGCGCGACGCCTCAAGGATCTGGGCGTGGATTTGATCGACGTCTCTTCAGGTGGCACCGCGGCCAATGCGGAAATTCCTACAGGGCCGGGTTATCAGACCCGCTTCGCTGAGCGCGTGCGTAAGGAGTCAGGCATCGCCACGGGCACCGTGGGCATGATTACCGAACCTGCGCAGGCTGAGCACATCCTGCGGACCTGTCAGGCCGACATCATCTTCCTGGCTCGGGAGCTGTTGCGCGATCCGTACTGGCCGCTGCATGCCGATGATGATCTGGGTGGGCGCAAAGCGGTGTGGCCGGCGCAGTATCAGCGGGCGACCCATCGGGATCAGCCGGTTCATGAGTCTGATTTGCGCGACTGATTAGCGCTGTAAAAACAAAAAGCCCCGGTCACATTGATCGGGGCTTTTGCGTTTCTGAGTCGGGATTTTTGTTGCCTGTACCGTCCTCTTCGTGGGCAAGCCTCGCTCCTACAGGGTTTGTGGTGTGTGCCAATGATGCGGACGACACAAAACCCGTAGGAGCGAGGCTTGCCCGCGAAGAGGCCCGCCCAGGCGACCCTTTACCCTCAGGTGTACTTACGCTTTTCCGGCGCCGGCGGGAAATACTGGTACAACCAGGTTTCACTCAGCGTCCGGTCATTGGTGCGAATAAACAACCGCAGCTCCACCGGTGCCACGCTGTCATTGGTCGGGAACCAGTCAAAGGTAATCCGGTAACCCTTGATGTCATCGAGCACCAGCACGTTGAAGTCCTTCACCTCGCCATTCGAGCAGGTGACCACCGGCTCGATCGCTGCACCTTCCGGCAAACGGTCCAGGCCGCCACCGGTGAAGTCCACGGCAAAGCGTCGCGCCCAGACTTCAGGATAATGCTCACCCGGTGCCCAGCCTTCGATAAAGCCACCCATGCCCGAACGCGTCGCGTTGACCCGCGCCAGCGGCGTGCTGACCGGCGGCAATGCGCTCCAGTACAGCTTGTAGCCGAAGTTCAGCGAGTCACCGGCCGCGACCGGCTTCTTCGGCGTCCAGAACGTGACGATGTTATCCAGGGTCTCGCCGGTCGTAGGAATTTCCAACAGATCGATAGAGCCTTCGCCCCACTCGGTCGTAGGTTCTACCCACAGGCTTGGGCGCTTGCTGTACCAGTCGACAGTATCTTGATAGCTGGCGAACTCGTGATCGGTCTGCACCAGGCCGAAACCTTTCGGATTGGTGTCGGCGAAGGCATTGAACTGCAGGGTCGCCGGGTTGTTCAGCGGGCGGCAGATCCACTCGCCGTTACCGCGCCACATGGCCAGGCGATCGGAGTCGTGAATTTGCGGGTGAATGGTGTCGCACATGCGCCGCTCGTGGGTACCGCAGCTGAACATGCTGGTCATCGGCGAAATGCCCAGTTGTTCGATGGCCGTGCGCGCGTTGATGTGGGCGTCGATGGCCATCACCACCTGGCTGGCCTGGCAATCGATATCAAAACGGTAGGCGCCGGTGGCACTCGGCGAGTCGAGCAAGGCATAGACCACGAAACGGGTGCTGTCCTTGTCCGGCGTCTCGAACCAGAACTTGGTGAAGTCCGGGAATTCCTCACGCTTCTTGGCGTAAGTGTCGATCGCCAGGCCGCGGGCCGAGAGGCCATATTGGCCAGATGCATCGACTGCGCGGAAGTAGCTGGCGCCGAGGAAAGACAGGATGTCGTGCTTGTCCAGCTCCGGGGCCTTGAACAACTTGAACCCGGAAAAGCCCAGGTCGCCCGTAAGCTGCTTGGTGTCGACCGTGGTTTTTTCATAGTTGAACAGCGACGGACGGAAGTGCACTTCCCGCGCCTGACGCGTCTTCGGATCGACGCTGTACATGCGCACAGGTTGCTTGAAGCCCATGCCGACGTGGAAAAACCGCACGTCCAACTGACCGTTCAAGTCATTCCACAGCGAGTGCTTGCCGTCGTACTGGATCGCGTTGAATTGTTGTGGCGCCATGGTCGCCAGGGTCGGCGGCAGCACCTGCTTGGTGTCCTGATAGCGACTGGTGGCGAGCTGCTTGGCCTGGATCTTCAGCGCTTCGAAGTCGAAGGCCTGGGCGTCGCCATCAGCGGCGCCATTGCCGGCCCAGGCACGGGCGGCCAATAGGCCGGTGGCGGACAGACCGGTGTAGGCAGCGATAGCCATGGACGCTTTAAGCAAATTCCTGCGGTGCATAAGTACAACCTGTCGTGAACAATCCCGCGCCGTTCCTGGCACTGCTGGGATCAAAAATAGAGGTTCGGACATGCCTTCGGCCAAACGCAACGGACTCTAAACAGATGCCAAATAGCTTAAACCGTTCGGTCGGGAAGAAAAAATGATTGATAGCACAACGATGTTGCGGCAATGAAACAAGACATGTCCGGTAACGTTTCCCACAGTACTTTCTGTTTTATAAGGCATTTGTGCCTTTTTCGACTAATTACTCTAAAAACCACTTTTCAGCGCCGATTAAATTCCTATTCTATGGACATGACCGGTTTCGCGGCCCTTCAGGCCGGTGGGTTCAGCGCGCACCAAGCGACTGCTGAAAGTAGTAGGGCGATGCGGTTTTCTGAAGTTTTCTTTGACGTATTAAAAGGACATCGTCCATGTCGAAAGTACAAGGCATCACCGAACTGTTGGGAATCTTTCCCTGCCTGACCACCGGTCGGCGCAGGCGTCGGCTCAATTCGGAGGAAATGAAACTGGTGGAGCGGTATCGGGAGTTGTCCGAGAGTGATCGGATAGCGATGCGGTATCTGGTGGATGCGATGAGGAGTGTTTCGAGGTTTTGAGGAGGGGATTCTGGCCGTGACAGGGTGTTGCGGCCGAAAGGCGATCATGTAGCAGCTGGCGAAGCCTGCGTCCGGCTGCGAAGCAGTCGTGAAATCAGACTGCGCGGTGCTTCAGGAAGACCGTGCGTTCAGGGTTTACGACTGCTGCGCAGCCGGACGCAGGCTTCGCCAGCTGCTACAAGGAGGGTGTTTCGACTAACCCAAAGGGGTGGGCCGTAAGGTCGGCCCCTTTTCATTTTTACCCTGCCTTCAACTGCAAGTGCCCATGATCTTGAAGGGACGCTGTACCTGCATCAGATCAGGCATGTCCCGCCATTTGATCCAGGCCTGGTGCTGCCAGTGCAGCAGCGGCACCGAGATGCCGGCCCATTGCAACGAACTCAGGCTCGGAATGTTATCCACAGATGCCGCGTCCGACTCGCGCAGCATCGGGATGACTTCGTTGCTCAGCCATTGGCGCAGGTTTCGGTTTTCCGGGATGAAATGGTGGACCAGAAGGGCGTACATCCCGGATTCGCTGACCATCAGTGATTCGACGGTGTTGCCGCTTTTCAGCAGTCGGACGTTTCGACGCTGATCGGGATCGAGTTTCAGGGTGAGGCGTTCGTCCATTGGGCGGCCCATCAGGCGACCGAGATCGTGGACGCAGAACCAGGCTTGGTTGTCTTGCATAAGGGTGTGGAGGAAGCGGTTGTGGCGGGTGAAGACTGTGGGGATGAAGTAAGGCGAATTTTGAGCGTGCTTAGGCATGAAGGTAACTTCCGTTTTGATCAGGAAAGTCGCCACCAACCCTTCGACAGGTTGGGTGGCGGACCGAGTGGCGTTCGAAGTCGGGATACTTCCTGTCAAAACGGCAAAGCCGGAAGGCCCGCGCCACACGGCCCGCCATAAAGCAGAACTATAGGCACGAAACAGCCGTAGTTCTATGGAGGGCACGCAAGCACCGTTTTGACTTTTTCCGGCTTCGACCCCGGGTCGCTGATTTGGCAGCGACGAGGTAAAGCCTATCGTCCAGGCGCTCGCGGTGCCAAGTCTACTCTGGCGCCGCGTATTGTAGGAATTGGCTCTTTTACAAGAAAGTTCGATCTGTAGGAATATTCTGTTTTTTAGCGAGCTGCAAAAAAAATGTACTTCGGTGGTATATTGGCTATATTCAGTTAAATTTCTCGTGCGAAGTGTAGGCTTTTTACATGTTGATTGAATTTTCAGTTTCAAATTATCGTTCGTTTCGCGAGAGGCAGACATTTTCTATGGTTGCTACTCCTCGTCTGAGTAAAAAGAGAAACGTATTCAAGCCAGCGGTAGACGGGGAGAAATTTCCAAATCTACTTAAAGTCGCGGCAATTTATGGTCCTAATGCCTCCGGAAAGTCATCGCTTATACACGCAATGGGGATTATGGGACGGTTAATCGCAACGACTCCACTTACGAATGACCAGTCACTACCTGTTTCTCCTTTTCGTTTCGATCCGGAGCTGAAAGATAAACCCAGCTATTTTGAATATAATTTTATTAGAAAGGGGGTTAGATATAATTTTGTTCTTGGGTTGACGTCGGAGCGAATTATTGAGGAGAAATTGACTTCTTATCCGAAAGGAAAAGAAAGCCTGCTTTACGACCGCAAGTTTACTTCTGGTGGTGAGCAATATGTTTTTGGAGTTGGTTTTGAGGGAGGTAAAGAAGTTCATAGTGCTTGGAGGCGCTTAACCAGCCCCAAAGCATTGTTTATTGCTCAGGCGGTTAATAATAGCAGCGAAGAGTTGTCGCAGTTGAAAGAGCCTTTCGGGTGGTTTCAAACCGGTTTGTCTATCATTGGTCATGACGATCTAGGTACTTGGTCAAAAGCATCAATTAGGTTTCTAAAAATGGCTTCGGATTACACGGAGGAGCTGAAAGATTTTTTGAAGGAAATAGATATCCCTATATCGTCGATTCGGTTAGATGATAATGGTGACGACCATGAGGAGAAAGGGCGAAGTCTTACTATCCAGGAATTTTTTGCAGCCGCAAAAAAAGACAAGATTATTCTGACTCATATCAGTGGGTTGGGCAGCGCCGAATTTGATTTTTCAGAAGAGTCCGGTGGTACAAAAAATCTAATAGGATTCTGGTTGCCTTGGTTTATGTTGCGATTGGCAGGGGGCGAAGGGGTCTTAGCTGTGGATGAGTTGGATAGTAGCCTGCATCCAGAGCTGGTCGCAGATCTAATTGTCAAGCATTTAGATAGTGGGTTGGACGCGCAGTTAATTTTTACAACTCATGATACGCACTTGATGAATACTAAAACTTTGCGTAGAGACCAGTTTTGGATTACGGATCGTGATGCGAATGGTGCTACCAATTTGTTTTCTATTCATGATTTTGAAGGGCGTGAAGGGGAGGATGTAGAAAAGCGCTATTTCGAAGGTCGCTACTTTGGTTTGCCTTTGATCCGGCGGAGGTAGTTATGGGGCGCTCTATTAGTTCATTTAACAGAGGGGAGGCGCGCTTAAAGTATCGCCCTAAGGTGTTGATTCTTTGCGAGGATAGCAAGTCGGGAAAACGATATTTGGAGGATGCAGCGTTTCATTTTCGTGCCAATGCACAGGTGGAAATCGCCCATTGCGGCGTAACGCATCCAAGTGGGATTGTCGAAAGAGCAATTGCTAGTCAGAAGAATTTTGATAAGGTATTTTGTGCGTTGGATCGCGATACACATCTGTGCTTTGATCGGGCAATTGATCTTGCAAAACCGCACCCTAAAATAAAAATAATCGCATCTTTCCCCTGTTTCGAGTTCTGGTTGCTTTTGCACTTTGGTTATAACAGAAAGCCCTTTACTGCCGTAGGTAAACATTCTCCTGGGGATCTTGTTGCGAAAAGTCTAAGAGAAAAGCCAAATATGGATAAGTACGAGAAGGGCAAAGGCACCAGCTATTTTGCTCTACTTTTGGGGGAGCCTTTCGAAAGGGCTAGATCTCTGGCGCCTAGGATCCTAGAGGATGTCGTAAAAAGCGGGGAGCCCAACCCCAGCACCGAAATTCATCTACTGATGGACGAGTTTGAAACCCTCTCCAAACCTCAACCCATCTAACAACCCAGCCCGCATCCCTGCGGGCTGAGCAACATCATTTACCGACTAACTTTCCAAGCATCCCCCGCAGGCGCAGTCCCGTGGTCATACGGCTTGGCAATCCACATGTAGATCAACCCCAACCCGATAACAATGGCCGTACTCAACACCATCGCGTAGTTGATATACCAAGCCGCATCCGGCGTACGTGGCCACGCCATGTTGATGATCGCGCCGACGCCATAAACCAGCGCGCCAATGTTGACCGGCAACCCCCACGCGCCGAGGGTGAATTTGCCGCTCGGTTTCCAGCCTTTTATCCGTGCGTATAGCGCGGCCAACACGATCATCTGGAACGCCAGGTAAATCCCGATCGCCGCGAAGCTGACGATGGTCGCCACCGCGTCTTGCAGGAAGAATCCGAGCACGATGATCAACGCCGGCAGGACACCCGACACAAATAACGCCGCCACCGGCACTTGAGTCGTAGGAGAAATCTTCTTCAGCAATTTGCTGCCGATGACCATTTCATCCCGAGCGTAGGAATACAGCAGACGACTCGCCGCGGCTTGTAGGCTGATGACGCAGGAGATGAAGGAAATCATCACTACGCCCATCACTACTTTCGAACCGACCGTGCCGAAGGCGTTGTTGAGGATGGTGGTGACCGGGTCTTTGTCGGTGCCGTTGATCACGGCTTGCATGTCGGGCACGGCGAGGATCAGGGCCAGGCAGGCGAACATCGCCGAGATGCCGCCGATGTAGATGGTCATGCGCATCGCAATCGGGATTTGTTTGCTCGGGTTCGGGGTTTCTTCGGCGACGTCGCCGCAGGCTTCGAAGCCGTAGTACAGGAACATCCCGGCCAGCGAAGCGGTGAGGAAGGCTGGCAGGTAGGAGCCGTCGATGCGAATGTCGAAGGTGTTGAACAACACGCTGATCGGTTGGTGCCGTTCAAACACCAGGAGATACACACCAACGACCACTGCGCCGATCAACTCGCACAGGAAGCCGAACATGGCGATCCGCGCCAGCACTTTGGTGCCGCTGAGGTTGACCAGGGTGGCGAACAGCGTCAGGAACAGCGCGATGACGATGTTGGTGTTGTTGCTCGGTTCAAAACCCATCATTGCAGCGAGATATGGACCGGCGCCGACGGCAACGGCGGCGATGGTCACGCACAGGGCGATGGAGTAGATCCAGCCGACCATCCACGCCCATTTTTTGCCCACCAGGCGGCGGGCCCACGGGTAGACGCCGCCGGAAATCGGGAACTGCGACACCACTTCACCGAAGATCAGGCACACCAGCAACTGGCCGCAACCGACCAGCAGATAGGCCCAGAACATCGGTGGCCCGCCCGCCCGCGGCGAGGCACAGGCCGAACAGGGTATAAACCCCGACGACCGGCGAGAGGTAAGTGAAGCCCAGGGCGAAGTTTTCCCACAGGCTCATGCTGCGATTGAAATTTGAGGTGTAGCCCAGCTTGCGCAGTTGTTCGGCATCGCTGTCGGCAACGGCGGTGGAGAGGTCGGGTGATGCACTCATGGTCTGTCAGCTCCGGAAAATCGGCAGATTTCGGATGTCCGAAACCGTGGCGGGGCCGTGAAGGCGCTGCCCGGGTCGGTGGTTATTGTTTTGGTTTGTCTGGGTGGAACCTGGGTGGTGCTAAGTGCCGGTATCTTCCTTGAGATCGTGGTGACGCCTTCGCGGGCAAGCCTTGCTCCGACAGGTTTCGTGTCGTGCGCCAAACATGTGAACGACATCAACCCTGTAGGAGCAAAGCTTGCTCGCGATGCTTTTGTTAATGCTTGAACATCACATGCCGAACGACGGTGTAGTCCTCCAGCCCATACATGGACATGTCCTTCCCGTAACCGGACAATTTCTGACCGCCATGGGGCATCTCACTGACGAGCATGAAGTGGGTATTCACCCACGTGCAGCCGTACTGCAAACGTGCAGCCAGGCGATGGGCGCGGCCGACGTCCGCGGTCCAGACCGACGACGCCAGGCCATAATCCGAATCGTTGGCCCAGCCCAGCACCTGCGCTTCATCGTTGAACTTGGTCACCGACACCACCGGCCCGAACACTTCGCGACGAACGATCTCGTCGTCCTGTTGCGCATCGGCCAAAACAGTCGGTTCAAAGAAGAAACCGTTGCCTTCCACAGCCTTGCCACCCGTGATCAAACGGATGTGCGATTGCGCCACGGCACGCTCGACAAACCCGGCCACGCGGTCGCGGTGCTGAGCGGTGATCAGTGGCCCCAACTCGGTCGCCGGATCATCCTGCAACCCGTACTTGATGCTGCTGACCGCCGCGCCGAGCTTCTCGACGAATTTGTCGTAGATGCCTTTTTGCGCATAGATGCGGCAAGCAGCGGTGCAATCTTGCCCGGCGTTGTAGAAACCGAAGGTGCGAATGCCTTCTACGGCAGCATCGATGTCGGCGTCGTCGAAGATGATCACCGGCGCCTTGCCGCCCAGTTCCATGTGCATGCGTTTGACGCTGTCGGCGGTGCTGGAAATGATATTCGCGCCAGTGGCGATGGAACCGGTCAGCGAGACCATGCGTACTTTCGGGTGCGTGACCAATGGACTGCCAACCGTAGGACCACGGCCGAATACCAGATTGAGCACGCCTGCCGGGAATATTTCCGACGCCAATTCCACCAGGCGCAGCGCGGTCAGCGGGGTTTGTTCCGACGGCTTGAGCACCACGGTATTACCGGCGGCGAGGGCCGGGGCGATTTTCCAGGCGACCATCATCAGCGGGTAGTTCCACGGCGCGATGGAGGCGATCACGCCCACCGGGTCGCGGCGGATCATCGAGGTGTGGCCGGCCAGGTATTCGCCCCCGGCCGAACCGCTCATGCAGCGGCTGGCGCCGGCAAAGAAGCGGAACACGTCGGCAATCGCCGGGATCTCGTCGTTCAGCGCGGCGCTGTAGGGTTTGCCGCAGTTGTCCGATTCCAGTTTGGCCAGCTCCTCGCCATGGGCTTCGATGGCGTCGGCGAGTTTAAGCAACAGCAGCGAGCGTTCTTTCGGTGTGGTTTGCGACCAGGCTTCGAACGCGTTGTCGGCGGCACGCACGGCGGCATCGACCTGGGCTTCGCTGGCTTCGTTGATTTCTACGAGCACCCGGCCGAGGGCTGGGTTGAACACCGGTTGGGCGGGGCCTTCGCCGACGATCAGTTGGCCGTTGATCAAGAGTTTTGTTTGCATGGTTCTGTCCTCATCGAAACTATTATTTTTCTGCCGGAACCGGATCCCTTGTAGGCGCGAGGCTTGCCCGCGAAGGCGTCCTCAAGTGCGCTAAAAGCTTCGCGGGCAAGCCTCGCTCCTACGGGATTCGGTTTGCACATTGGGTTATTTCCCGCCACTACCCGCCACACTCTCACCACCCCGTGTCAGGTAATACGCCCCCAGAATCGGCAGCATGGTCACCATCATCACCAGCATCGCGACGACGTTGGTCACCGGCACGTCCCGAGGGCGGCTGAGTTGGTTGAGCAGCCACAGCGGCAAAGTGCGTTCATGGCCGGCGGTGAAGGTGGTGACGATGATTTCGTCGAACGACAGCGCAAACGCAAGCATGCCGCCGGCCAGCAATGCCGAGCCGAGGTTCGGCAGGACGATGTAGCGAAACGTTTGCCAGCCATCGGCGCCGAGGTCCATCGAGGCTTCGATCAAACTGTGCGAGGTGCGGCGCAAACGGGCGATGACGTTGTTGTAGACGATCACCACGCAGAAGGTCGCGTGGCCGACGATGATGGTGAACATCCCCGGCTCGATCCCCAACGTTTTGAAGGTCGCCAGCAGCGCGATCCCGGTGATGATCCCCGGCAGCGCAATCGGCAGGATCAGCATCAGCGAGATGCCTTGCTTGCCGAAGAAGTCCCGGCGGTACAACGCCGCCGAGGCGAGGGTGCCGAGCACCATGGCGATCAACGTGGCGATGGCGGCGATTTCCGCCGAGAGCTTGATCGCTTCCAGCACGTCGGGTCGCGAGAACGCGACGCTGAACCACTTCAGGGTGAAGCCCTTGGGTGGAAAGCTGAACGCCGCTTCTTCGGTGTTGAAGGCGTACAGGAAGATGATCAGGATCGGAAAGTGCAAGAACATCAACCCGCCCCAGGCTGCGATTTTCAGACCCAACGAAGCTTTCTCAGAGTGCATCGAAGGCCCCCAGTCGTTTGACGATGGTCAGGTAAATGGCGATCAACACAATCGGCACCAGGGTGAACGCGGCGGCCATCGGCATATTGCCAATCGCACCCTGCTGCGCATAAACCATGCTGCCGACGAAGTACCCCGGTGGGCCCACCAGTTGCGGCACGATGAAGTCACCCAAAGTCAGCGAAAACGTGAAGATCGAACCCGCCGCAATGCCCGGAATCGACAACGGCAAAATCACCTGCATAAAGGTCTGGCGCGGTTTCGCCCCCAGGTCGGCCGACGCTTGCAGCAGCGATGGCGGCAGGCGTTCCAGCGAGGCCTGGATCGGCAGGATCATGAACGGCAGCCAGATGTAGACGAACACCATGAACCGCCCCAGGTGCGAGGTCGATAAGGTGCTGCCACCCACGCCCGGAATGCCGAGGATGAATTGCAAAACCGGCTCCAGCCCCAGGTGCTGAACGAACCACTGTGCCACGCCGCCCTTGGCCAGCAGCAACGTCCAGGCGTAGGCCTTGACGATGTAACTGGCCCACATCGGCAGCATCACCGCGATGTAGAAAAACGCCTTGGTCTTGCCGGTGGTGTAGCGCGCCATGTAGTAGGCAATCGGGAACGCGACGACGGCGCTGGCGATCGACACGACAATCGCCATGCTCAGCGTGCGTAGGATGATGTCGAAGTTCGACGGCTGGAACAGCGCGGCGAAGTTCGCCAAGGTCAAGTCAGGGGTGACCGCCATGGTGAAGTCGTCGAAGGTGTAGAAACCTTGCCACAACAACACCAGCAGCGAGCCAAGGTAAATCGCGCCGAACCACAGCAGAGGCGGCACCAGCAGCAGCGCCAGGTAAAAGTTCGGCCGCCGATACAGCAGGTTGGAAAAACGGCGCAACGGCGAACCGCTGGCCGGGGTTTGCGAGATGGCCAAGGTGTTCATCTCACACCCCGCCGACAGCGTTGTCGTGCAGCGGAATCATCGCTTCCCGAGCCCAGCGCGCGCTGATGCGTTGCCCGGTCTGGTGCTGGGCGCTGGTGTCCAGCCACTGCACATTGGCCTGGCTGATGTTCAGGGTCTGGCCGTTCTCCAGTTTCACTTCATAGCGCGTGGCACTGCCCTGATATTGGATGTCGTGGAGCAGGCCGCTGACTTCGATTTCATGGCTGGCCAGCGGGCCTTCGGCGAAGCGCACGTGTTCCGGGCGGATCGAAAACGGCTGCGGATTGCCGCTCAACTGCTTGGCTAGATCGCCGCGAATCACGTTGGAAGTGCCGACGAATTCCGCGACGAACGTTGTAGCCGGTTTCATGTAGAGATTGCGCGGGGTGTCGACCTGTTCGATGCGACCCTTGTTGAACACGGCCACGCGGTCGGACATCGACAGCGCTTCGGTCTGGTCGTGGGTGACGAAGATGAAGGTAATGCCGAGCTGGCGTTGCAGTTTCTTCAATTCGCCCTGCATTTGTTCCCGCAGCTTGAGATCGAGAGCGCCCAGCGGCTCATCAAGTAACAGGACGCGAGGACGATTGACCAAGGCGCGCGCCAAAGCCACACGCTGGCGCTGACCGCCGGACAGTTGCACCGGTTTGCGTTCGCCGTAGCCACCGAGGGCGACCATGTCGAGGGCTTCTTCGGCGCGTTTCAGGCGTTCGGCCTTGCCGACACCTTTGACTTTCAAACCGTAGGCAACGTTGTCGCGAACGTTCATGTGCGGGAACAGCGCGTAATCCTGGAACACGGTGTTCACGTCACGCTGATACGGCGGCAGCCCGGCGGCTTCCTCGCCGTGAATGCGGATCGAGCCGGTGCTCGGTTGTTCGAACCCGGCGATCAGGCGCAGGCACGTGGTTTTGCCCGAGCCGGAAGGGCCGAGCATGGAAAAGAACTCGCCGTCCTGGATATCGATGGAAACCCGGTCAACGGCCTTCACTTCGCCGAACTGCCGGGAAACGTTGGTGAACTGGACTGCAAGCGTCATGGTGCGGTGCTCCAAAAAGGCGAGGGCCGTCGCAGCGGCCCTGCCTGGACTTCTGAAAAATCTGAATCATGGTGAAGAGCCGTCGCAGCTGCCGAGGCACGAGGCTGCGTTGGGCTGCGCAGCGGCCCCCGGGGGCGGTCCTGCGGACACGCAACGCAGCCTCGTGCCTCGGCAACTGCTACGAGGGGCTTTAACGACCGCCCATGATCGCGATGTAATCCTGGGTCCAGCGGCTGTACGGCACGAACTTGCCGCCTTCCGCCTGCGGGGTTTTCCAGAAGGCGATCTTCTCGAACTGGTCGAAACCGTTGGTTTTGCAACCCTCGGCGCCGAGCAATTCGCTGCCGGTGCACGCTGCCGGCACCGCTGGCAATGAGCCGAACCACGCCGCCACATCACCCTGGACTTTCGGTTGCAGCGACCAGTCCATCCACTTGTAGGCGCAGTTCGGGTGCTTGGCTTCGGCATGCAGCATGGTGGTGTCAGCCCAACCGGTAGCGCCTTCTTTCGGGATGGTCGAAGCAATTGGCTGCTTCTCGTTGATCAGGCCGTTGACCTGATACGGCCAGGCGCTGGACGCGACCACGCCTTCATTCTTGAAGTCACTCATTTGCACGGTGGTGTCGTGCCAGTAGCGGTGAATCAGCGGCTGCTGGGCACGCAACAGATCGAGCACGGCTTTGTACTGCGCTTCGGTCAGTTGATAGGGATCTTTGATCCCCAGTTCAGGCTTGGTGCTCTTGAGGTACAGCGCCGCGTCGGCGATGTAGATCGGGCCGTCATACGCCTGCACGCGGCCCTTGTTGGCCTTGCCGTCCGGCAGGTTTTGCGCGTCGAACACCACGCCCCAACTGGTCGGCGCGGTCTTGAACACGTTGGTGTTGTACATCAGCACGTTCGGGCCCCACTGGTACGGGGTGCCGTAAGTCTGCTGGTTGACCACGTACCACGGCGCATCCTTGAGGCGTGGGTCGAGGCCTTTCCAGTTCGGGATCAACGCGGTGTTGATCGGCTGCACCCGCTTGCCGACGATCAAGCGCAACGAGGCATCGCCCGACGCGGTGACCAGGTCGTAACCGCCCTTGGCCATCAGGCTGACCATTTCATCGGAGGTGGCGGCGGTTTTCACATTGACCTTGCAGCCGGTTTCCTTCTCGAAACCGGTCACCCAGTCGTAGGCCTTGTCGCTCTCGCCACGTTCGATGTAGCCCGGCCAGGCCACGATATCCAGTTGACCTTCGCCGGCGCCGACGGCTTTCAGCGGTTCGGCGGCCTGGATACTGGCACTGGCAAGCAATGCAGTGGTGATTGCACTGAGCAGTGCGGTCTTGTGCACGAACATGGGGTTTCCCTCTTCTTTAATTATGGTCGGGGCAGTTGTGAACGTGGTGAAGCATGCCGTTGGCGGCTTGTTATTAGCGTAGTCAGAGATGCTGGCCGTGGCGGGCCATGATGTGCCGCACCACGCTGTAGTCCTGCAGCGAATCGCTGGATAAGTCTTTGCCGTAGCCCGAACGCTTCAGGCCGCCGTGGGGCATTTCGCTGACCAGCATGAAATGGCTGTTGATCCAGGTGCAGCCGTACTGCAAGCGCGCCGCGACTTGCATGGCTTTGTCGAGGTTCTGGGTCCAGATCGAAGAGGCGAGGCCGTATTCAGAGTCGTTGGCCCAGTCCACCGCTTGCGCCAGTTCATCGAAACGGGTGACGGTGACCACCGGTCCGAACACTTCGCGCTGGACGATTTCATCGCTCTGTTTGCAACCGGCGAGCAAGGTCGGCTGGTAATAGAAGCCGACGCCGGAATGCACCGCCGCGCCGGTGACCCGTTCGATGTGCGGCTGGCCGAGGGCGCGTTCGACAAAACTGGCCACGCGATCACGCTGACGGGTGCTGATCAGCGGGCCGATTTCGTTGTCGGCATCGCGTTTACCGGCGAAGCGCAGGCTGCTGACCGCCGCGCCCAATTCCGCGACCAAGCGGTCGTGAATGCCGGCCTGGGCATAAATTCGGCACGCCGCCGTGCAGTCCTGGCCGGCGTTGTAATAACCGTAGGTGCGCACGCCTTCGACCACCGCTTGAATGTCCGCGTCATTGCAGACGATCACCGGGGCTTTGCCGCCGAGTTCGAGGTGCGTGCGCTTGAGGGTTTTCGCTGCGGCCTGGAGGATTTTTTGCCCGGTGACGATATCGCCGGTCAGCGAGACCATGCGCACTTTCGGGTGACTGACTAAATGACTGCCGACGCCTTCACCGCCGCCGCAGATGATGTTGATCACCCCGCGCGGCAGGATTTCCGCCAGCGCTGGCGCCAAGGCCAGGATCGACAGCGGCGTATGTTCGGATGGCTTGAACACCAAGGTGTTGCCGGCGGCCAGGGCCGGGGCGATTTTCCAGGCGGCCATCATGATCGGGTAGTTCCACGGCGCGATGGACGCGACGACGCCAATCGGATCGCGCCGCACCATGCTGGTGTAGCCCGGCAGGTATTCGCCGCTGAGCTGGCCGGTCTGGCAGCGCACGGCCCCGGCGAAGAAGCGGAACACATCCACCGTCGCGCTCAAATCGTCCTGACGGGCCAGGTGCAACGGCTTGCCACAGTTCAGGGATTCGAGACGGGCGAGGAGGTCGGCGTTTTTTTCGATGGCGTTGGCGATGTCCAGCAACAGGTTCGAACGTTGCTGCGGCGTGGTCCGCGACCAACTGGCAAAGGCGCGGTGGGCGGCGAGGATCGCGGCTTCCACCTGCTCGGTGCTGGCTTCGGCGATGTGCGTCAGCACTTCACCAGTGGCGGGGTTGAGGATCGGCTCGACAAAGCCCTGGCCCGCGACCAATTCGCCGTCGATCAACAACGCGGTGAACAACGGGGTCTGCGCGCCAGCCATTTTTCGGGTTCTCTTTTCTTGTGTGGCCATGGTGCTCCCAGTGACTGGGGCCCGGCCGTCTTATAAAGATGTAACAAGACTAGTGCGCGGACCTGCGGTCGACAAATTCTAAATACTGAAGGAGGCGTTCGATTAAATAGATGGCTTGCGCCCGCCGTGGGGCTGCTCACGGGCGACGGTCAGGAACGGATCGACCAGCGCCGGACGTGCAGTGCCACGGCGCCAGGCCAAGCCGACGTCGAGGGTTTGGCTGAGGTCGGCGATGGGCCGGGCTTCGATGATGTCGCCCTCCAGGGACCATGGGCGATAGGTCATGTCGGGCTGGATAGACACACCTAAACCCGCGGCGACCAGGCTTCGCACGGCTTCCGTTGAAGCGGTCCGCAGGGTGATGCGCGGTTGCAGCGACGCCGCTGACCACATGCGCTGGGCGTTGCGGTCCATTTCATCGACGTTGAGCTGAATCAGCGGTTCGCGCGTCACGTCGGCGAGGTTGATGCTGTCGTGTTCCAGCAATGGGTGCTGCGCCGGTAGCCACAAGCGGTGGGGGGAATGGGTCAGCACTTCGGTCTGCAAGGCGTGGCGGTCTTCGAGGTTGGAAAGGATCAGCACGCCGACATCAATCTCGCCGCTGACCAGCAAATGCTCGATGTAAGGACGCTCGTCTTCCATCACGCGGATTTCGACGTTGGGGTAGGCGCGTTGAAAGCGGGTAAGCAAATCGGCGAGGTAGTAACCGGCAACGAGGCTGGTCACGCCGACGATCAACTGGCCGGCCACCTGATCGGTGCTTTGCTGGAGGCTGCGTTTGGCATTATCGACGGTGGCCAGAATCAAGTGCGCCTGGCGTAGGAATTGATGCCCTTGGTGCGTAAGCGTCATGCCTTTAGCGTGACGGTTGAACAGGCTGACGCCGATTTCCTGTTCCAGTTGCTGGATCGCCAGGGTCAGGGTGGACTGAGAAATAAACGCGGTTTGCGCGGCGGCGGAGATCGAGCCGGTCTCGGCCACGGCGATGAAATGACGGATTTGACGCAAGGTCATCATGGGGAACGTACCCGGTGGGCGGTTTTTATAGATTTATTCGAGTGTATATCTTTTTTTCTGAAGGGCTGCCGAAGGCGGGCAACATCTCGAAGCACTCTCGCAAGCAGGCACCGGGCACTTTCGATCTAGGCTGGTGGCCTTAATGATCCGGTTACCCCGAATTCGTGGAGGCAGCAAATGAACACCCGTGGATTACTCGATCAGCTACTCAAGTCCGGCCAGGACATGTTGCAGAAGAAATCTGGCGGTCATCAGAACAAGTCTTCCGGCAGTGGCTTGGGCGGTTTGCTCGGCGGCAGCGGTGGCTCGGGCGGCCTCGGTGGCTTGCTCTCGGGGGCGGGGGGCGGTGCGTTGGCGGCTGGCGCGATGGGGCTGCTGATGGGGAACAAGAAGGTGCGCAAGGTGGGCGGCAAGGTCGCCATCTACGGCGGTCTCGCGGCGCTGGGCGTGATTGCCTACAAGGCCTACGGCAACTGGCAGGCCCAGCAGGGCACGGCACCGAAGACTGAACCGCAAACCGTCGACCGCTTGCCGCCCGCGCAGGTCGAGTTGCACAGCCAGGCGATTCTCAAGGCCCTGGTGGCAGCGGCCAAAGCTGATGGCCACGTCGATGAGCGCGAACGCGCATTGATCGAAGGTGAATTCACCAAACTCGATAACGACCAGGAACTGCAACACTGGCTGCACGCCGAACTCAACAAACCCCTGGACCCGACCGACGTCGCCCGCGCCGCCAGCACCCCGGAAATGGCCGCCGAGATGTACATCGCCAGTGTGATGCTGGTGGATGAGGAGAACTTCATGGAGAAGTCCTACCTCGATGAACTGGCGCGGCAGTTGAAACTTGAGCCGGGTTTGAAGGCAGAGCTGGAGAAGCAGGTGCGGCAGGCTTCCCTGTAAATCTCGAAATCGCCTTCGCGGGCAAGTCGAATCGTCGCACCGCGAAGGCGTCCTCAACCCAACACATCTCCCAATGACCATTCCACCGCCCATTTTTGCCGATACGCCACTGGTACTCCTTCCCCGAGATAGCGGAAAGTCCCCGCTCTACACCGCTGTCTGCAACGGCACGGAAACCTGATATTGCCGGCGCCAAAGCGCAGGTATCGCAAAGGACGCGACGCATGACCTCGCAGAATCGCCTGACACACCTGGATGCCCTGAGAGGCATCGCTGCGATGATGGTCGTGGTGGCTCACTTCATCGAACGGACGCCGCTCAAGGACACCTTCTTTTTCACCTATGTGAACCTTGGGCAAATGGGTGTCGTCATCTTTTTCCTGCTTAGCGGGATGGTTATTCCCTATAGCCTGAAAGAGGGGAAGCATGCGCTGGTTGCCTTTGGCGTTTCCAGATTCTTCAGGCTGTACCCGGCCTACTGGTTTTCCATTGCGCTGGCTGTCATCAGTTCGTACTGGTTTTTATCGACGCCGGTCCCGGTTAATAACGTACTGATCAACATGACGATGTTTCAGGCGCTCTTGGGGGCGCCTGATTTATTTGGCGTCTATTGGACACTGATCATGGAGATGTTTTTTTACATGTCCTGCGCCGCGTTATTTAGCGTCGGCTTGCTGGGACGTGTCTCCGTACGCTTTGGCGCGGCGGTCGGGTTGTTGCTCGTGGCGCTGGTTTTTTCAATAGCCCGATTTTATCTGGCGAAAAAAATCCCCGTGGGATTGCCTTTATGCCTGTCGATCATGTTCTTTGGCAGTTTCTGGCGAGACGTCAGTTTGGGTTCCACCAGGCAGTTGGATCGCAAGTACGTGTATGCGTGGCTCGCACTGTTCTTCGTTTTCCTGCCGTTCATTTGTTTTCTCGCCTATAACGCCAATTATGGGCATAACGAAAACCCTTACTCGTACTGGGTCAGTTACCTGGCAGGGATGGCATTTGCTATCGCCATGACCCTGTTTTTGCGCCGGCCAGTAAAAAGCCTGACTTATCTGGGCACCATCAGTTATTCGGTTTATCTCGTGCATCCCTTCTTCCTGGAGTGGGCGGCCTACGTAACAAACCTGCCGGCAGCGTTCAACGTGGGTGTTTTTCTGTTGTACATCCTGGCGACGCTCGCGCTCTCGAGCATCAGCTACGCCTTGTTGGAAAAGCCCTGCGTCAGCCTCGCAAGAACCCTCAATAAAAGGCTACAGACCGGCGCCACACACCGTGTGTCGCCGCTGAACACACCGGCAAGCGACAGCAGCGCTGGAAAGTAGCGGCACCAGAATGAGAAGTGGCAGGTCTGGCGTCTTATAAATGAGACACCCTCAGCTATACTCCGCAGCATTTGAAAATGGCCCCGAGGACATACTGTGAAGAACTGGACGTTGCGCCAACGCATCTTGGCGAGCTTTGCGGTCATTATCGCCATCATGCTGTTGATGGTGGTCGTCTCGTATTCCCGGCTGCTGAAGATTGAAGTCAGCGAAGCCAGCGTCCGCGACGACGCGTTACCCGGGGTTTATTACAGCTCGACCATTCGTGGCGCCTGGGTCGACAGTTTCCTGCAGACCCAGGAAATGCTCGGCTTGAAGGAAGGGCAGGGCATCAGTGCCGAAGACGCCGCCGACTTCAAAAGCTTCGAGGCGCGCGTGATCGATGCGATGGAGAGCTATCGCAAAACGGTCACCACGGATGAAGATCGGGTTGAATTCGCCGCCTTCGAAAAACTTCATGAGGATTACGGCAAGGTCCTCGCCGCTGTCCTCGACTTGCATAAACGCAATCAGGAAGCCGAGGCCATTAAGTTGTTCAACGAGCAACTGACCCCGGCGTGGACCGCAGGGCGCATGAAACTCAATGACATCCTGCGCGAAAACAAAGCGGTAGCCGACCAGGACATGGTGATCATCGATGACGCCGTGCTCACCGCGAAAACCATCATGGGGGTTTCCCTGCTGATCGCGGTGCTGGCCGCCGGCCTCTGTGGCCTGCTGCTGATGCGGGCGATCATGGCGCCGATGAATCGCATCGTGCAGATCCTCGAAATCATGCGCACCGGCGACCTCAGCAGCCGCCTGAACCTGGAGCGCAAGGACGAATTCAACGCCGTGGAAACCGGCTTCAACGACATGATGACCGAGCTGACCTCGCTGGTGTCCCAGGCCCAGCGTTCGTCGGTGCAGGTCACCACCTCGGTCACCGAAATCGCTGCCACCTCCAAGCAACAACAAGCCACCGCCACTGAAACTGCCGCCACCACCACCGAAATCGGCGCGACCTCCCGTGAAATCGCCGCCACCTCCCGCGACCTGGTGCGCACCATGACCGAAGTTTCCACCGCCGCCGATCAGGCCTCGGTGCTGGCCGGTTCCGGGCAACAGGGCCTGGCACGCATGGAAGACACCATGCACTCGGTGATGGGCGCGGCCGACCTGGTCAACGCCAAACTGGCGATCCTCAACGAGAAGGCCGGCAACATCAATCAGGTGGTGGTGACCATCGTCAAGGTCGCCGACCAGACCAACCTGTTGTCGCTCAACGCCGCCATCGAAGCCGAGAAGGCCGGTGAATACGGTCGCGGTTTCGCCGTGGTCGCCACCGAAGTGCGGCGTCTGGCGGACCAGACTGCCGTGGCCACTTACGACATCGAGCAAATGGTCCGTGAGATCCAGTCGGCGGTCTCGGCCGGGGTCATGGGCATGGACAAGTTCTCCGAAGAAGTGCGCCGCGGCATGTCCGAAGTGCAGCAGGTCGGCGAGCAGCTGTCGCAGATCATTCATCAGGTCCAGGCGTTGGCGCCGCGGGTGTTGATGGTCAACGAAGGCATGCAGGCCCAGGCCACCGGTGCCGAACAGATCAACCACGCGCTGGTGCAGTTGGGCGATGCCAGCAGCCAGACCGTCGAGTCCTTGCGCCAGGCCAGTTTCGCCATCGACGAACTGAGCCAGGTGGCGGTCGGGCTGCGCAGCGGCGTCTCGCGATTTAAAGTCTGATGAGCGAACTCGCGGCCAAACGCACTGCCGTGGTGTCGGCGAAGCAGGCGCTGTTCCTGGTGTTTCGCGTCGGTAACGAGCGTTATGCCCTGCAAGCCATCGAGGTGGCGGAAGTGCTGCCGCGCGTGCCATTGAAGCCGATTGCCCGGGCACCCGAGTGGGTGGCCGGGGTGTTTGCCTATCGCGGCGCGGTGGTGCCGGTGATCGACCTCAGTGCGCTGACCTTCGGCCAACCGGCCCAGGCCCGCACCAGCACGCGCCTGGTGCTGGTGCACTATCGGCCGGACGAAGCGACGCCGGCGCAACTGCTCGGGCTGATACTGGAACAGGCCACCGATACCGTGCGTTGCAACCCGGCGGATTTTCAGCCCTATGGCCTGGACAATCGCCAGGCGCCGTACCTCGGTCCGGTGCGCAAGGATGCCCAGGGTTTGCTGCAATGGGTGCGCGTCGCCGATCTGCTGGATGAGCAGGTGCGCGCGCTGCTGTTTCCATCGCCGCCCCTGGACCTGACACAGGTTGAGGAACAGCCATGAGCAGCGACCAGCGCTTTTTCGATTTTCTCAAGGACCGCATCGGCCTCGACGTCGCGTCGGTGGGCCCGGCGATCATCGAACGCGCGGTGCGCCAGCGCACCACCGCCTCCCAGGCGCTGACCGCCGACGAGTATTGGCACACCCTGCAAGGCTCGCGAGATGAGCAACAGGCGCTGATCGAAGCGGTGATCGTCCCGGAAACCTGGTTTTTCCGTTACCCGGAATCCTTCGCCACGCTGGCGAAACTGGCGAGCAAACGCCTGGCCGACATCAATAACATGCGCGCCCTGCGGATCCTCAGCCTGCCGTGTTCCACCGGCGAAGAGCCGTACTCCATCGCCATGGCCTTGCTCGATGCCGGGCTCAAGCCGCATCAGTTCAAGGTCGAAGGCATGGACGTCAGCCCGCTTTCGGTAGAGAAAGCCAAGCGTGCGCTGTACACCAAGAACTCCTTTCGCGGGCAGGACATCGCCTTTCGCGAGCGGCATTTCAGCGCCGAAGAGGACGGTTTTCGTCTCAGCGAGCGGGTGCTGGAACAGGTGCGTTTGCAGGTCGGCAATCTGCTGGATCCGGCCCTGCTGGCCAGCGAACCGCCCTATGACTTTGTGTTCTGTCGCAACCTGCTGATCTATTTCGACCAGCCGACCCAGCAACAAGTATTCGAAGTGCTCAAGCGCCTGACCCACGTCGACGGTGTGCTGTTTATCGGCCCGGCCGAGGGCAGTTTGCTCGGGCGTCTGGGCATGCGTTCGATCGGCATTGCGCAGTCGTTTGCCTTCAGCCGCCAAAGTGCGCCGGAGCCCGAACCTTTGCCGGCTTTCGTTCCAACCCCGCTGCCGGTGCGGCAACCGGTGCGCAGCGTGACTCCGCCGCCAGTGCGCAGCCGCCCGTTCGCCAGCGTCGTGCCGTTGCCCGCTACCGTGAAAACCGCCAACCCGGACGCCGCCGCGCTGCTGGCGAACATTGCGGCGCTGGCCAACGAAGGCAAAAGTGCCGAAGCCCGTGCCGCCTGCGACAGTTATCTGCGCAGCCACGAACCGGTGGCTCAGGTATTTTATTGGCTGGGACTGCTCAGCGATGTGGCCGGCCGCGCACTGGAAGCCCAAGGGTTTTATCGCAAGGCGTTGTACCTCGAACCGCAGCACCCCGACGCGTTGATGCACCTGGCAGCCTTGCTGCAATCCCAGGGCGACACGGCGGGCGCCAGACGATTGCAGGACCGCGCCGCCCGCAGCGAGCGCGCCGCCGACAGTGAGCGTAAACGATGAGCGTCTCTGACACCTTGAGCGTCACCCATGAAGATGCCCAGGCCATCGACGACTGCTGGAACCGTATCGGCATCCACGGCGACAAGTCGTGCCCGCTGCTGGTCGAACACATTCACTGCCGCAATTGCGCGGTGTATTCCGCCGCCGCCACGCGTTTGCTCGATCGCTACGCCTTGCAGCAGGAAGATCACGAGCAAGTGGCGATGGCCGTCGAAACCGACGTCAAGACCCGCTCACTGCTGATGTTCCGCCTCGGCGAAGAATGGTTGGGCCTGGCCACCCGCAGCCTGGTGGAAGTGGCGCCGCTGCAAACCATTCACTCGTTGCCGCACCAGCGCTCCCGGGCCTTGCTCGGCGTGGCGAACGTGCGCGGCGCCCTGGTGGCGTGCCTGTCGCTGGTGGAGCTGCTCGGTCTCGACACCAGCAACCCGGTGGCGTCGGGCGCGCGGGTCATGCCGCGCATGTTGATCATCGCCGCTCGCGGTGGCCCGGTGGTGGTGCCGGTGGACGAAGTGGACGGCATTCATGCCATCGACGAACGCATTCTCGATGCCGCGTCGCAGTCGGGTGCCCAGGCCAGTGCGAAGTACACCCGTGGCGTGTTGCAATTCAAAGGTCGCAGCCTGCGTTGGTTGGATGAAGAACAGTTATTGTCCGCCGTGACCCGGAGCCTCACATGACCCCCGAGCAAATGCGTGACGCCTCTTTGCTGGAACTGTTCAGCCTGGAAGCCGAGGCCCAGACCCAGGTGCTGAGCGCTGGTCTGTTGGCCCTCGAACGCGATCCGACCCAAGCCGATCACCTGGAATCGTGCATGCGCGCGGCGCACTCGCTCAAGGGCGCGGCGCGGATTGTCGGCGTGGATGCCGGGGTCAGCGTCGCCCATGTCATGGAGGATTGCCTGGTCAGTGCGCAGGAAGGCCGGCTGTATCTGCGCCCCGAGCACATCGATGCGTTGCTGCAGGGCACCGACCTGTTGATGCGCATCGCGACGCCAACCAATGCCCCTTCGGCGATAGAAATCGATGCCTATGTGGCGCTGATGGGACGCTTGCTCGATCCGATGGCCCTGGCGCCGCCGATCAGCACGCCGATTGCGCCCTTCATGGACGAACAGCAATTACAGCCACCGGTGGTCGAAGTGCCGATTCCGGTCGTCGAATCGCTGCCGATTGCCCCCGCCGAGCCGCCGCGCAAGACCAAACGCACCACCGAAAACGGTGAGCGGGTGTTGCGGGTCACCGCCGAACGCCTGAACAGCCTGCTCGACCTGTCGAGCAAATCCCTGGTGGAAACCCTGCGGCTCAAACCGCACCTGGCCACCATGCAGCGCCTCAAACGCACGCAGAGCAATGGCCTGCGCGCCCTGGAAAACCTCAACGTCCACCTCAAGGACCAGAACCTGAGCCTGGAAGCCCAGGAAGCGCTGGACGATGCCCGCCGGTTGTTGGCCGAGTCCCAGCAATTGCTGGTGGAAAAGAACGCCGAACTGGATGAATTCGCCTGGCACGCCAGTCAGCGCGCGCAGGTGTTGTACGACACGGCCCTGGCCTGTCGCATGCGGCCGTTTGCCGACGTGCTGACCGGGCAAGTGCGCATGGTCCGCGACCTCGGTCGCGATCTGGGCAAACAAGTGCGGCTGGAGATCGAAGGCGAAAAGACCCAGGTCGACCGCGACGTGCTGGAAAAACTCGAAGCGCCGCTGACGCACCTGCTGCGCAACGCCGTGGACCATGGCATCGAAAGTCCGGAACAACGGCTATTGGCCGGTAAACAGCCGGAAGGCCTGATCCGTTTGCGTGCGTCCCACCAGGCCGGTTTGTTGGTGCTGGAACTGAGCGATGACGGCAATGGCGTCGATCTGGAAAAGGTCCGCCGCAGCATCATTGAGCGGCAATTGTCTCCAGCAGAAACCGCCGCGCAGCTGAGCGAAGAAGAACTGCTGACGTTCCTGTTCCTTCCGGGGTTCAGCCTGCGGGACAAGGTCACCGAAGTCTCGGGGCGCGGCGTCGGCCTCGATGCGGTTCAGCACATGGTCCGGCAATTGCGCGGCGCGGTAGTGCTGGAACAGACGGCGGGCGAGGGCAGTCGTTTCCATCTGGAAGTGCCGCTGACCCTGTCGGTGGTGCGCAGCCTGGTGGTGGAGGTCGGCGACGAGGCCTACGCCTTTCCGCTGGCGCACATCGAGCGCATGTGCGACCTGGAGCCGGAAGACATCGTCCAGCTCGAAGGCCGCCAGCACTTCTGGTACGAAGGCCGGCATGTCGGGTTGGTTGCAGCCAGTCAGCTGTTGCAGCGCCCGGCGAGCCAGAACAGCCAGCAAACCCTCAAGGTCGTGGTGATTCGCGAGCGCGATGCGATCTACGGCGTGGCCGTCGAGCGCTTTATTGGCGAGCGGACCTTGGTCGTATTGCCGCTGGATGAGCGGCTGGGCAAGATTCAAGACATTTCCGCCGGGGCTTTGCTCGACGATGGATCGGTGGTGTTGATCGTCGACGTCGAAGACATGCTGCGTTCGGTGGACAAACTGCTCAATACCGGGCGTCTGGAGCGCATTGCCCGTCACAGCAATCAGGCCCCGGAAGCAGCGCGCAAGCGGATTCTGGTGGTGGACGATTCCCTGACCGTGCGCGAGTTGCAGCGCAAGTTGCTGCTCAATCGCGGCTACGACGTGGCCGTGGCGGTGGACGGTATGGATGGCTGGAACGCCCTGCGTTCGGAGGATTTTGACCTGCTGATTACCGACATCGATATGCCGCGCATGGACGGCATCGAACTGGTGTCTTTATTGCGCCGGGACAACCGCCTGCAATCGCTGCCGGTTATGGTGGTGTCCTATAAAGATCGCGAAGAGGACCGTCGTCGTGGACTGGACGCCGGAGCCGACTATTATCTAGCCAAAGCCAGTTTTCATGACGACGCCCTGCTCGATGCAGTGGTTGAGCTCATCGGGGGAGCGCGTGCATGAAAATCGCAATCGTCAACGACATGCCCATGGCGGTAGAGGCCCTGCGCCGCGCCTTGGCATTCGAACCGGCGCACCAGGTGATCTGGGTCGCCAGCAACGGCGCCGAGGCCGTACAACGTTGCGCCGAACAGACGCCGGACCTGATCCTGATGGACTTGATCATGCCGGTGATGGACGGCGTGGAGGCGACCCGGCGGATCATGGCCGATACGCCCTGCGCCATTGTGATTGTCACGGTGGACCGCCAGCAGAACGTGCATCGAGTGTTCGAAGCCATGGGCCACGGTGCGCTGGATGTGGTGGATACGCCCGCCATCGGCGCCGGCAATGCGGCAGAGGCGGCGGCGCCGTTGCTGCGCAAGATCATGAACATCGGTTGGCTGATCGGCGACAAGGGCAACCGGGTGCGAGCGGCGCCGAGCCCGCTGCGCAGCTCGGGCTCGCGGCAAAAACTGGTGGCCATCGGCTCGTCCGCGGGCGGGCCGGCGGCGCTGGAATTGTTGCTCAAGGGCCTGCCGCGGGATTTTTCCGCGGCCATCGTGCTGGTGCAGCACGTGGACCAGGTGTTCGCCGCCGGCATGGCCGAATGGCTCAGCAGCGCCAGCGGCCTCAATGTGCGCCTGGCCCAGGAAGGCGAACCGCCCCAGGCCGGCACGGTGTTGCTGGCCGGCACCAACCACCATATTCGCTTGTTGAAGAACGGGACGCTGGCCTACACCGCCGAACCGGTCAACGAGATTTACCGGCCCTCGATCGATGTGTTTTTCGAGAGCGTGGCCAGTTACTGGAACGGCGACGCCGTGGGCGTTTTGCTGACCGGTATGGGCCGCGACGGGGCGCAGGGGCTTAAACTCATGCGCCAACAGGGCTACCTGACCATCGCGCAGGACCAGAACAGCAGTGCGGTGTACGGCATGCCGAAAGCGGCTGCGGCCATCGACGCTGCCGTTGAAATTCGCCCACTGGACAAGATAGCGCCACGATTGCTGGAGATATTCCCCAAATGAAGGCTTTTCTCAGCAATCCTGGCCCAAGTAGTACTCAGGTGACCGCACATGAATGACTTACAGCTCGACGACTTCAAGACCGACGAAAACGCCGCCATGGTGTTGTTGGTGGACGATCAGGCGATGATCGGCGAGGCGGTTCGGCGCGGTCTGGCGAATCAAGAGAACATCGACTTCCACTTCTGCGCCGACCCGCACCAGGCCATTGCCCAGGCGATTCGGATCAAGCCGACCGTTATCCTGCAAGACCTAGTCATGCCCGGTCTCGACGGTTTGACTCTGGTGCGTGAATACCGCAATCACCCGGCGACCAAGGACATTCCGATCATCGTCCTGTCGACCAAGGAAGACCCGCTGATCAAAAGCGCGGCGTTCGCGGCCGGCGCCAACGATTACCTGGTGAAACTGCCGGACAACATCGAACTGGTGGCGCGCATCCGCTATCACTCGCGCTCCTACATGACCTTGCTGCAGCGCGACGCGGCCTATCGCGCGCTGCGAGTCAGCCAGCAGCAGTTGCTCGACACCAACCTCGTCTTGCAACGCCTGATGAACTCAGACGGCCTGACCGGCCTGTCGAACCGCCGGCACTTCGACGAGTACCTGGAACTGGAGTGGCGCCGCTCGCTGCGTGATCAGACTCAGCTGTCGCTGCTGATGATCGATGTGGACTACTTCAAGTCCTACAACGACAGCTTCGGCCACCTGGAAGGTGACGAGGCGCTGCGCAAAGTCGCCACCGCAATTCGCGACGCCAGCGCCCGACCGTCGGACCTGCCGGCGCGTTATGGTGGTGAAGAGTTTGCCTTGGTACTGCCCAATACGTCGCCGGGCGGCGCGCGGCTGGTGGCGGAGAAACTGCGCCAGACGGTGGCGGCGTTGAAGATTCCCCATGTATTCCCGGCGGAGGGGGCGAATCTGACGATCAGCATTGGCCTGTCGACCATCACCCCGCAGGCGGGCAGCGATTGCCGGCAGTTGATCTCGGCGGCGGACAAGGGGCTGTATCTGGCGAAGAACAATGGGCGCAATCAGGTGGGGATTGAATAATCCGCCACAAATCCTTGGTAGCAGCTGCCGAGCCCGCGAGGCTGCGTTCGGCGGCGAAGCCGTCGTAAAACCAGACGACTCGTTCTTTCAGGTATGACGCGGTGGCGAGGACTTCGTCCTCGAACGCAGCCTCGCGGGCTCGGCAGCTGCTACAAGCGTCAGCTTCCTCATAGCTACAGCCCAAATCATTCACCCCTAAAGCCGCCAGGCGGGCTGCCGTGACAGCTTGATTACGTTATACTCGCCGGCTTTCAAAAGTTCGCCAACGAGTGCTGCCCGCCATGGAAATCAACCCGATCCTTAACAGTATCAAGGACCTGTCCGAGCGCTCCGAAACTATTCGGGGGTATCTTTGACTACGATCAAAAGCATGAGCGTCTGACTGAAGTCAATCGCGAGCTTGAAGATCCGGCAGTCTGGAACAACCCGTCGTACGCCCAGGAACTGGGGCGCGAGCGTTCGCTGCTGGCGCAGATCGTCGAAACCCTCGACGAAATGCACACCGGCCTGGCCGATGCCAAAGAACTGCTGCTGATGTCCGCCGAAGAAGAAGACCAGGCCGCCGTCGATGACGTCGCGACCGAAGTCGAGCGTCTGCGCGAAGCCCTGGAAAAACTCGAATTCCGTCGCATGTTCAGCGGTGAGATGGACGCCAACAACGCCTACCTGGATATCCAGGCCGGCTCTGGCGGTACCGAAGCCCAGGACTGGGCCAACATCCTGCTGCGCATGTACCTGCGCTGGGCTGACAAACGCGGTTTCGACGCGACCATCATGGAGCTGTCGGCCGGTGAAGTCGCCGGGATCAAGGGCGCCACGGTGCACATCAAGGGCGAATACGCCTTTGGCTGGTTACGTACCGAGATCGGCGTGCACCGTCTGGTGCGCAAGAGCCCGTACGACTCCGGCAACCGTCGCCACACCTCGTTCTCGGCCGTGTTCGTGTCGCCGGAAATCGATGACAACATCGAAATCGACATCAACCCGTCGGACCTGCGCATCGACACCTACCGCTCCTCCGGTGCCGGTGGCCAGCACGTAAACACCACCGACTCGGCCGTACGGATCACCCACGTACCGTCCAACACCGTGGTCAGCTGCCAGAACGAACGCTCCCAGCACGCCAACAAAGACACCGCGATGAAAATGTTGCGGGCGCGCTTGTACGAGCAGGAAGTGCAGAAACGCAACGCCGCCTCCCAGGCCCTGGAAGACACCAAGTCGGACATCGGCTGGGGTCACCAGATTCGTTCTTATGTGCTCGATGCGTCGCGGATCAAGGATTTGCGCACTAACATCGAACGCAGTGACTGCGACAAGGTGCTGGACGGCGATATCGACGAATACCTGGTAGCAAGCTTGAAACAAGGGCTCTAAGGCACGCCCTGCAGATTCAACCTGCAGGAGCGAGGCTTGCCCGCGAACCCCGGCTCACAGCCGGGGGCAACGAACCTGTGATGGAATTTTTAAAGACATGAGCGACCTAGAACTCGACCCGCAAGCCCTGCAACAGGAAGAAAACTCCCTGATCGCCCTGCGCAAGGAAAAGCTGGCTGCCGAGCGCGCCAAGGGCAATGCCTTCCCGAACGACTTCCGCCGCGAAAACTACTGCGAAGAACTGCAGAAGAAATACGCGGACAAGACCAAGGAAGAGCTGGCAGAGGCTGCAATCCCGGTCAAGGTTGCCGGTCGCATCATGCTCAACCGTGGCTCGTTCATGGTGATCCAGGACATGACCGGTCGCATCCAGGTTTACGTCAACCGTAAAACCCTGTCCGAAGACACCCTGGCCTCGGTGAAAACCTGGGACATGGGCGACATCATTGCTGCCGTTGGCACCCTGGCACGTTCCGGCAAGGGCGACCTGTACGTCGAAATGACCGAAGTGCGCCTGCTGACCAAATCGCTGCGTCCGCTGCCGGACAAGCACCATGGCCTGACCGACACCGAACAGCGCTATCGCCAGCGTTACGTTGACCTGATCGTCAACGAAGAAGTACGCAATACCTTCCGCGTGCGTTCGCAAGTGATCGCGCACACCCGTGCCTTCCTGATGCAGCGTGACTTCCTCGAAGTCGAAACGCCGATGCTGCAAACCATCCCGGGTGGCGCGGCGGCCAAGCCGTTCGAAACGCACCACAACGCGCTGGACATGGGCATGTACCTGCGCATCGCGCCGGAGCTGTATCTGAAGCGCCTGGTAGTCGGCGGTTTCGAGAAAGTGTTCGAGATCAACCGCAACTTCCGTAACGAAGGCGTCTCGACCCGTCACAACCCTGAATTCACCATGTTGGAGTTCTACCAGGCTTACGCCGACTACGAAGACAACATGGACCTGACCGAAGAACTGTTCCGCGAACTGGCGCAGCTGGTCCTGGGCAGCACTGATGTCCCGTACGGCGACAAGGTGTTCCACTTCGGCGAACCGTTCGTGCGTCTGTCGGTGTTCGACTCGATCCTCAAGTACAACCCTGAGCTGACCGCTGACGACCTGACCGACATCGACAAGGCCCGCGCCATCGCCAAGAAGGCCGGCGCCAAGGTGCTGGGCTTCGAAGGTCTGGGCAAGTTGCAGGTGATGATTTTCGAAGAGCTGGTCGAGCACAAGCTGGAACAGCCGCACTTCATCACCCAGTACCCGTTCGAAGTGTCGCCGCTGGCCCGTCGCAACGATGACAACCCGAACGTCACCGACCGGTTCGAGCTGTTCATCGGCGGCCGCGAAATCGCCAACGCCTACTCCGAGTTGAACGACGCGGAAGACCAGGCCGAGCGCTTCATGGCCCAGGTGGCCGACAAGGACGCCGGCGACGACGAAGCCATGCACTACGACGCCGACTTCGTTCGTGCGCTGGAGTACGGCATGCCGCCAACGGCCGGTGAAGGGATCGGCATCGACCGGTTGGTGATGTTGCTGACCAACTCACCGTCGATCCGCGACGTGATCCTGTTCCCGCACATGCGGCCGCAAGCGTAAACGTTTCAGTTAAAAAGCCGCCTAAAACAGGCGGCTTTTTATTGCCTGTCTGGTACAAACGTATCAATTGGTTACTTTTGACGTAAGAGAGGAAGACCTGTCGTGAATCGTGCAATGGCTCAAGAAGGTGCAGCGGGTATCGCCACTGCGGTCGCTGAAAGTGTTCAGTACCAGGGCCGCAAGGCCAGCCGACAGGGCAGCGAACAGCGTCGACAGGACATTCTCGATGCGGCCATGCGCATTGTCGTGCGCGACGGCGTGCGCGCGGTACGGCACCGTGCGGTGGCGGCAGAGGCCGGTGTGCCATTGTCGGCCACCACTTACTATTTCAAGGATATCGATGACCTGCTCACCGATACCTTCGCCCAATACGTGGAACGCAGCGCGGCTTACATGGGCAAGCTGTGGGTCAGCAACGAAGGGCTGTTGCGCGAGATGGTGGTCAGCGGCGATGGCACTCCGGAGTCGCGCTCGCAGTTGGCGGACGATATCGCGCGGTTGATGGCGGACTATGTTCATCGGCAATTGATTAATCGTCGCGAGCATTTGATGGCCGAGCAGGCGTTCCGTCAGGAAGCCTTGTTGAACCCGCGCCTGGCGGTGTTGGTGCGTTCGCATCAGCAGATTCTGTTGCAGGGCACCTGCCAGCTTTTCGAGGTATTGGGCTCCCGTGAGCCACAACAGGATGCCAAAGTGTTGACGGCGATTATCGGACGGATGGAATATCAGGGCCTGCTCAACGACGCCGAGCCTGCGTGCGAAGCCGAAATGCTCGGCATCCTCACGCGCTACATGCATCTGGTCTTGGCGTCGGTCTGACTCTTGATCGTTCCCACGCTCTGCGTGGGAATGCCGCCCGGGACGCTCCGCGTCCCTTGCCCGGTGTGACGCAGAGCGTCACAGGATGCATTCCCACGCAGAGCGTAGGAACGATCATCGTGCTGTATCGATAGGGAGTGTTGAATGAAAGCCTGGCGCGTCGTTGTGATCGCCTTGTCGTTCCTGCTGCTCAGTGGCTGCCTGGTGACCTTCAAGGAACCGCTGCCTTCGAGCGAACCCGCGCCCAAAGGGCTGCTCGGCAAATGGACCAGCACCAATGCCTGGGGCGAACCGATGAACCTGGAACTGACCCGCATCGGCGACAACCGCTATCAGGCCGTCAGCTACTTCAAGGCCAAGCCTCGCGAGCGCGAAGCGTATCCCTTCACCGTGTCGCGCCATGGCAGTCGCTGGTACCTGTCGGCGCCAGTACCGGCCAGATTCGGCGGCCACTTCACCATTGCCGGGTTCGAAGTCAACGAAAAGCACGAACTGGTGGTCTACAACCTCGACCTCGAGCAGATCAACCAGGCCATGGGGCAAAAAGTCCTCAGTGGCGAAGGCTTCCAGACCGACGACGGCGATGGCGTGTTGATTAACACCGACATGAACCAAGTCTTCGCTTACCTCGACGACCCGGCCAATTCCGATGTGTTCGTCGAAGCCGTGCGCTACCAGCGCCTGGCCAAAGCCAAAGCAACAGTCAAATAAAGTCAGCACCTAACGGTTCTACTACAGGAGTTTCGGGTGGACGATTACCAGCAGACGATACGCATTTTGTCCGATCGCATAGTGCTGGCGCAGACGCCGATTCGCGTCCTCGATGCGGTCAAGTGGGACGACAACATCCGCAAGGGTTTCCTCAAGGCCAAGGGCAAGGAAATGCCCGCCGTGGACCGCGACTATTACCTGAACCGGCCGCTGGCCTTCGACTCGAGCAAGGTGAAACTGGAATTCCAGAACATCGAGCGCGACATCACCCGCCAGCTCGGCCAGTTCAACCCGGTCGGCCAGATCATGCGCCGCATGTGCAAGGAATACCGGATGGTGGTGCGCATGCTCGAAGCGCGCGGCACCGAGGATTTCGGGCTGATTTCCCAGGAACTGTACGGCGCCGCGTCCGACGCGTTCCATGCTGGCGACCCGACCCTGGCCGACCTCGGCCTGATGATGTCCGACTATCTGAACAACATCGACGGCCGTGGCGACCTGAAGGATGAGCCGAAAATCCTCACCGCCAAGGACGCTGTCAGCCTGCTGCAACATCGACTCAACAAAGTGTTCGGTGAAGCCGAGGAAACCATCCGGGTGTTCGAGTCCGACGGGATTGTCGCCGACGCTGCGGCGGGCGCCGACTACATCAAGATCCGCGCCGATGCGATGTTCAACGACCGTGATGTGCGCGCCCTCGAAGTCCATGAAGGCCTGGTGCATGTCGGCACCACGCTGAACGGTTTGAACCAGCCGATCTGCACCTTCCTGTCCAAAGGCCCGCCATCGTCGACCGTGACCCAGGAAGGCCTGGCGATCCTGATGGAAATCATCACCTTCGCCTCCTACCCGAGCCGCTTGCGCAAGCTGACCAACCGCACCCGCGCCATTCACATGGTGGAGGAGGGTGCGGACTTCTTGCAGGTGTTCGAGTTCTTCCGCGAGCAAGGCTTCGAAATGGCCGAAAGTTACGGCAACGCCAGTCGGGTGTTCCGTGGTTCGGTGCCCAATGGCTTGCCATTTACCAAAGACTTGTCCTACCTCAAGGGCTTTATCATGGTTTACAACTACATTCAGTTGGCCGTGCGTAAAGGCAAACTGGAGCAGATACCGCTGCTGTTTTGCGGCAAGACCACGCTGGAAGACATGCGGACCTTGCGCCAGTTGGTGGATGAAGGCCTGGTGGTGGCGCCCAAGTATTTGCCGGATCAGTTCCGCGACTTGAACGCACTGTCGGCGTGGATGTGCTTCTCCAACTTCCTCAATCACCTGAGCCTGGACCGGATCGAAGCCGACTACTCCAACATCCTGTAAGCACCGCAACACCTGTGGCGAGGGAGCTTGCTCCCGCTGGGCTGCGGAGCGGCCCCTCTTTCCCCAAAAAAGCAGGGGACTGCTTCGCAGTCCAACGGGAGCAAGCTCCCTCGCCACAAAGATGTGTAAGGTTTAAGAATTTCTTCACTCACTGCGAGGTTTCACCGGATGAGAATCCTCGGCATCGTCTGCCTTCTCCTGACCTTGAGCGGTTGCAGCTCGCTGCTGTTCTACCCTGAACCCGGCCAGCCGTTCACCCCGGACAAGGCCAAACTCGAATTCCGCGACGTCACCCTGACCACCGCCGACGGCCTGAAGCTGCACGGTTGGTGGCTGCCGGTGGCCAAAGGCGTCGAGGTCAAAGGCACGGTGCTGCACTTGCACGGTAATGGCGGCAACCTGTCGTACCACTTGGGTGGCAGCTGGTGGTTGCCGAAAGAGGGTTACCAGGTGTTGCTGGTGGACTACCGCGGTTATGGCCTGTCCGAAGGCAAACCGAGCCTTCCGGCGATCTACCAGGACATCGACGCTGCGTTCAAATGGCTCGACCAGGCGCCCGAAGTCAAAGGCAAGCCACTGGTTATTCTGGGTCAGAGCCTCGGCGGCTCGATGGCCGTGCATTACCTGGTTCAGCACCCGGAACGCCAGCCTCAGCTCAAGGCGTTGGTCCTCGACGGCGCGCCCGCCAGCTACCGCGATGTCGGTCGATTTGCCCTGACCACCTCGTGGCTGACCTGGCCACTCCAGGTGCCGCTGTCGTGGCTGGTGCCGGACGGCGACAGCGCGATCAACTCCATGGCGCAGCTCAAAGGCGTGCCGAAACTGATCTACCACAGCATTGACGATGCACTCGTGCCCCTTTCCAACGGCATTCGTCTGTATCAAGCTGCGCCGCCACCGCGGGTGCTGCAACTGACCCGTGGCGGTCATGTGCAGACCTTCGCCGACCCGGTCTGGCGCCAGGTGATGCTGCGCTACCTCGAAGACCCGCAGCATTTCAACGGTCTGCGCCGCCTGGGCGAAATCCCGAATTACCCGGTGCCCCTGAATTCAAAAGATGAACCACCGAGAGTCCGCAATGAGTGAAGAACGTAACGCCATCCCGATGATCATCACCGGCATCTGCACCATCCTCGGCACCGTCGGCGTGCTGTGGTACTACGGCTACCTGCATTTCGCCAAGCCCGAGGATGCGTTGCTGCTCAACGAATTCACCATGCTCAAGACCGTGCCCGGCGAAGACTACAAAGTCGCGCTGGAACCAGCGCCGCAAGTGGCCCAGTGCATTGATGGCGTGCTGGTATTGTTCGACACCGAACAGAAAGGCCTGACTGGCGTGTTGATCAACGGCCAGAAAAAAGCCGTGCGCTGCATGGGCCAGGAAACCCCGCAGAAACTCGAACAATGATGATTCTGTAGGAGCGAGGCTTGCCCGCGAAGGCGGTTTAACATTCAACAAATGGGTTGACTGACACAACGCCTTCGCGGGCAAGCCTCGCTCCTACAGAAATGCATAAAAAAGCCCCGCCTGATCAGATCAGGCGGGGCTTTTCAGTTACAGCGTGACGCTTAGTTCGAGCTAACCGCCGAACGTGGCACCACTGGCTGGTTGTCGTTGGAAATGGTCACTTCCACCCGACGGTTCATCGCACGGCCCGACGCGCTGCCATTTTCGGCAACCGGGTATTCCTTGCCATAACCCTGGGCAACGATGCGTGCTGGATCAACACCCATCTTCACCAGTGCCATGCGCACGGAACCGGCACGACGCTCGGACAACGACTGGTTATGGCTCGCGGTACCGGTGCTGTCGGTGTAACCCTCGACGATCACTTTGCGATCAGGGTTTTCCTGAAGGAATTGCGCCAGTTTGTTGATGTTCACCAGACCGCTGGACTTCAGGTCAGCACGGTCGGTGGCGAACAGCACGTCACCGAAGGTCACCAAGGTGCCGCGATCGGTCTGCTTGGCGTTCAGGCTGTCTTGCAGTTGCTTGATCTGCTGATCGCGGGCATCCAGACGCGCCTGGGCACGTTGGGCGGCTGCGTTCTTCAGATTGTTTTCAGCGGTGCGCAGGGCGATGGTCTGCTTGGCCACTTCCACGCGCTGGTTGGTCAGGTAAGCCAGTTGATCGACCTTGGCCTGGTCCTGTTTGTCCTGGTAAGCCTTGTCGGCCTTGTCCAGGTAATCACTGGCGTCTTTGGTCTCGAGGGCCGCGACTTTGCTCGCTTGCGGGTTGGCTTGCAGGCCGGAGTAGTTCACGCGGGCCTGTTCCAGGTTCGCGTTCGGCGGAGTGGAGCAGGCAGCCAGGGCGACGCTTGCGGCCAGGAGAGCGGGGATCATCAATTGTTTACGCATAATGGTTCGTCCTTTCTATCGATAAGAGCTTCAGGCGTGTGGTCCGGATGCGCGCTTACTGCACAGTGCGCTGGCTTTCCTGACGCAGTTCCTGAACACCTTTCTGGGAATCCTTCACAGCCTGTTCGGCTTTCATCGCCTGGGCCTTGCGTTCGGCGACGCGAGCGTCCCACTCGGCCTGTTCGGCGAGGGTGCGGGCTTCGTCATACTTCTTGTCGTGCATGGCGATTTCGGCTTGTTTCAGCTTGTCCTGGGCGGACTTCATTTCCACGGCTGCGAATTCAGTACCACCGGCGCTGACGGCGCTGTTCACGGCGGATTGGGTCACGGCGTACTGCTCGGTCGGCGGGTTGCCAGCGCAACCGGCGAGGACGAAGGTGCTGCCGATTGCCAGGGCAGCCAGTTTCAGACCGCGCAGGTGGGTGAACGAGGATTTGGCAGTGCTGGTCTTCATGGTCTTCAACTCCATTGGGTATCTCCTGAAAAACATCTGAATCCATCCTGGTCCAAGGGGCCGTAACCATGTTTTCAAAGCGTGATTTGAAACGGCCGTACCAGGCGTGGTTACTGGGTACGACCCGAGGGGTTTTTCAAAAGTTCAGAGAAGATGGCCCATTGCCTAAAAAAACTTTGACCGAACGGACAAGGCTCTAGGACGGGAACTTTCGCGATGCGCAGCGGTATTCCCGGCCTGGGACAGGCTCGGGAATACGTAGTTATGGAGGCGGGGAGAGGCGCGAAAGTCAGTGCTTTTGCTTGTCGCCATCGGCCGACAAATCGTGCAAATGACGCCGGGACAACGCGAGAAAACGCGGGGTCGGACCCACGTCTTCATACAGTGGATCACCTTCTTCATCGGTGGCAACCACGGTCTGGCCTTTCACATATGGGAAGCTCGCTTCGAGCTCTTCCAGCGCGGCACCGATCAATTCGCCCAGCAGTTCTTCGGGGTGCCGTTTGGGGTACATTTCGGTAATCGCTGCCAGCCGGGCGGCGGCTTCCAGGTCCAGGTGAATGGTGTAGCCAGTGTCGGTCAGGCGACCCTTGGCGTTTTCTTCCCAATGCTGGGCCAGCTCACGGATTTTCATAATGACCTCATTGCGCACCTGCTCGTGGCAGGCAGGGTGAGTGCCGGCTGTGGCCGGCGGCAGCCGTTATACGGCGTACTGTTGAGACTAGCTTTAACGCCTAAGGTTTAAAGTCCCTTCGTCGTTTGCTTGTAAGAAGCGCTTTACGGCGGCACTCTTGGACTTCAAAGCATGGTGTGAAAGCCGCCCGGATTTTTGCTGGAGAACTGCTGATGACCGATATTGATGCACGCTTGCGCGAGGATGTTCACCTGTTGGGTGAGCTGTTGGGCAACACCATTCGTGAACAGTACGGGGACGGTTTTCTCGACAAGATCGAGCAGATCCGCAAGGGCGCCAAGGCTGACCGTCGCGGTTCGATGGACGCCGAGCTGAGCGCCAGCCTCAACCAGTTGAGCGAAGACGAGTTGCTGCCGGTGGCGCGGGCGTTCAACCAGTTTCTCAACCTGGCCAATATCGCCGAGCAATATCAACTGATTCACCGTCGCGAAGAGTCGCAACCGGCGCCGTTCGAAGCGCGAGTGTTGCCGGAATTGCTCGCCCGCCTGCGCGCCGAAGGCCATAGCGCCGAATCCCTCGCTCGACAACTCGGCCGGCTGGAAATCGAACTGGTGCTGACCGCGCACCCGACCGAAGTCGCCCGCCGCACCCTGATCCAGAAATACGACGCCATCGCCGCGCAACTGGCCGCCCAGGATCACCGTGACCTGACCAGCGCCGAGCGCGAGCAGATCCAGGCGAAATTGCAGCGCCTGATCGCCGAAGCCTGGCACACCGAAGAAATTCGCCGCACCCGCCCGACCCCGGTCGACGAAGCCAAATGGGGCTTTGCGGTGATCGAGCATTCGCTGTGGCAAGCGATCCCTAATTATCTGCGCAAGGCCGACTTGGCGCTGCACGCCGCGACTGGCTTGCGTTTGCCACTGGAAGCGGCGCCGATTCGCTTCGCCTCGTGGATGGGCGGCGACCGCGATGGCAACCCGAATGTCACGGCGGCGGTCACCCGCGAAGTGCTGTTGCTGGCACGGTGGATGGCGGCGGATTTGTACCTGCGCGATGTTGATCACCTGGCCGCCGAGTTGTCGATGCAGCAGGCCAGCGAAGCGCTGAAAGCCAAGGCCGGCGACAGCGCCGAGCCTTACCGCGCGGTGCTCAAGCAATTGCGTGAACGCCTGCGGGCCACGCGCAACTGGGCGCATGCCTCGTTGACGAAGACCACGCCGGCCCCGGCCGATGTGCTGCAAAACAACCGCGACCTGCTCGATCCGCTGGAACTGTGCTTCAACTCGCTGCACGAGTGCGGCATGGGCGTGATCGCCGACGGTCCGCTGCTCGATTGCCTGCGTCGGGCGGTGACCTTCGGCTTGTTCCTTGTGCGCCTCGACGTGCGGCAGGACTCGTCCCGGCACACCGCGGCCATGACCGAAATCACCGATTACCTGGGCCTCGGTCGCTACGAAGACTGGAATGAGGAAGAGCGCATCGCCTTCCTGATGCGCGAGCAAAACAATCGCCGGCCGTTGCTGCCGGCGTACTTCAAACCGTCCGCCGACACCGCCGAAGTGTTGGCGACTTGCCGGGAAATCGCCGCCGCCCCGGGTGCGTCCCTCGGCTCCTATGTGATTTCCATGGCGGGCGCCGCTTCCGACGTGCTGGCCGTGCAACTGCTGCTCAAAGAGGCCGGCGTGTTGCGGCCGATGCGCGTGGTGCCACTGTTCGAAACCCTTGCCGACCTCGACAACGCCGGCCCGGTGATTGAAAAACTGTTGCTGCTGCCGGGCTATCGCGCGCGCCTGCAAGGGCCGCAGGAAGTGATGATCGGTTATTCCGACTCGGCCAAGGACGCCGGCACCACGGCGGCGGCCTGGGCGCAGTATCGGGCTCAGGAACGCTTGGTCGATATCTGTCGCGAGCAACAAGTGGAACTGCTGTTGTTCCACGGTCGCGGCGGCACTGTGGGCCGTGGCGGCGGCCCGGCGCACGCGGCGATTCTGTCGCAGCCACCGGGTTCGGTGGCAGGGCGTTTCCGCACCACCGAGCAAGGGGAAATGATTCGTTTCAAATTCGGCTTGCCGGACATCGCCGAGCAGAATCTCAATCTGTACCTGGCGGCGGTGCTCGAAGCGACCTTGCTGCCGCCACCACCGCCGGAGCCGGCCTGGCGCCACTTGATGGACGAATTGGCGGCTGACGGCGTCAGCGCTTACCGCGCCGTGGTGCGGGAAAATCCGCAATTCGTTGAGTACTTCCGCCAGTCGACCCCGGAACAGGAACTCGGTCGTTTGCCGTTGGGCAGTCGTCCAGCCAAGCGCCGCGCCGGTGGAATTGAAAGCCTGCGGGCGATCCCATGGATCTTCGGCTGGACCCAGACGCGCCTGATGCTGCCGGCCTGGCTCGGCTGGGAGGCGGCGCTGAGCAAGGCTCTGGAGCGTGGAGAAGGCGAGTTGCTGGGGCAGATGCGCGAGCAGTGGCCGTTCTTCCGCACCCGCATCGATATGCTGGAAATGGTGCTGGCCAAGGCCGACGCGGACATTGCCCAGTCTTACGATGAGCGGCTGGTCGAGCCCGATCTGCTTCCTTTGGGGGCGCATTTACGCGACCTATTGTCGCAGGCCTGCGCCGTGGTCCTTGGCCTGACCGGGCAGTCGCAGCTACTGGCACATAGCCCAGACACCCTGGAATTCATCCGCCTGCGCAACACCTACCTCGACCCGCTTCATCTATTGCAGGCCGAGTTGCTGGCCCGTTCGCGGCAACAGGAAGTGGCGCAGGGCAGCCCGGTAGAACAGGCGCTGCTGGTGTCTGTGGCGGGGATTGCCGCCGGTTTGCGAAATACCGGCTAAGGTTTTCCTCTTGGGTCCTGGCACTTGGCGCTCGCGCCAGGTGCTTGTGGGCGAGGGGCGGAAAAGGTCTGGCAGGCGACAGTTAATGACGGGGTTGCGACTAGGGGCACCTCGTCCAAAGGTCGCGACCGGCGCGGGTTTCTCCGACTTTCGGCGGCTTGTGTGGTCAGGGCCTGCTGTGTATCTTGATCAGCCTTTGGCCGTTTGGGCGGCCACGACCCTATTTTTGAGATTGGCCCCACGAGGCGAATCTGACGTTATCTATATAAAAAATTGAGGAGCACATCGATGCGCGTCATTCTGCTGGGAGCTCCCGGGGCCGGTAAAGGTACTCAGGCTAAGTTCATCACCGAAAAATTCGGCATTCCGCAAATCTCCACTGGCGACATGCTGCGTGCAGCGGTCAAGGCCGGCACCGAGCTGGGCCTGATCGCCAAGAGCGTCATGGACAGCGGTGGTCTGGTCTCCGATGACCTGATCATCAACCTGGTCAAGGAACGTATCAGCCAGGCCGATTGCGCCAACGGTTTCCTGTTCGACGGTTTCCCGCGCACCATTCCCCAGGCTGAAGCCTTGGTGAAAGCCGGCGTCGAGCTGGATCACGTGGTCGAAATCGACGTTAAAGACGAAGACATCGTCCAGCGTATCGCCGGTCGTCGTGTTCACGAGGCTTCCGGCCGCGTGTACCACATCGTCTACAACCCGCCGAAAATTGCCGGTAAAGACGACATCACCGGTGACGAGCTGGTGCAGCGCAAGGACGATACCGAAGAAACCGTGCGTCATCGTCTGTCGGTCTACCACGCGCAGACCGAGCCATTGGTTAAGTTCTATCAGGAGCTGTCCACCGCTCAAGGTAAGCCGAAGTACAGCCACATCGAAGGTGTTGGCTCGGTGGAAGCGATCACCGGCAAGGTGCTTGAAGCGCTGAACTGAAAAGTCTGAAACGCTTCATCTTCTACGGCCCGCTTGCGGGCCGTAGTTGTTTATACTGGCGCACTTTTTCTGACCTCTCTTACGGAAACATCGATGAGCACCTTGCTGGCCCTGGACACCGCGACTGAAGCTTGCTCCGTTGCCTTGCTGCATGACGGCAAGGTCACGAGCCATTACGAGGTGATCCCGCGCCTTCACGCGCAGAAATTGTTGCCGATGATTCAGCAACTGCTGGCCGACGCCGGCACCACCCTGCAAGCGGTGGACGCCATCGCCTTTGGTCGTGGACCGGGCGCGTTTACTGGCGTACGGATTGCCATCGGCGTGGTGCAGGGGCTGGCGTTTGCGCTGGAGCGCCCGGTGTTGCCGGTGTCGAACCTGGCCGTGCTGGCCCAGCGCGCCTTTCGCGAACACGGCGTCAGCCAGGTCGCGGCGGCCATCGATGCGCGGATGGATGAAGTGTATTGGGGCTGCTACCGCGAAACGGCCGGGGAGATGCGGCTTGTCGGCAACGAAGCGGTGTTGCCGCCGGAAGTGGCGGCGTTGCCGGCGGATGCCAGTGGCGAGTGGTTCGGCGCGGGTACCGGTTGGGGTTATGCCGAGCGCATCGGCGTCAATCTGAGCGGGCAGGACGCGGGGATGTTGCCCCATGCCGAAGACCTGCTGACGTTGGCGCGGTTTGCCTGGGAACGCGGTGAGGCGATTGTGGCGGATGAGGCGCAGCCGGTTTATTTGCGGGACAAGGTTGCCACGCCCAAAGCGCGTTGATGCTTCCAGACCGAGTTGGTTTCTTCGCGGGCAAGCCTCGCTCCCACAGGTCGATGTGATCCGTAGAAGCGAGGCTTGCCCGCGAAAGCGATCTAACAAGCAACGCCAATCGTCAGTTTCTAACCCCAGGCTTTAAACCTTTTTCCTTTTATGTGTTCTAGTTATCACTCGACAGTTTGCGAAGTGGCTTGTGCGCCACTAAACTGCCATCACTGATACCGAGCATGCACTTATGCGTATAGACGGCTTTTCCTCTCAGTCCTACCCCATCAAGCGCAAGCCTCGCAAAGGCAACATCGCGCTGGATGAATCCGTTGATGACATCGACGGCGAGCTGGAAATCCCATCCGAAGAACAATTGGCCGCCCGCGCCGCCAAAGCTTCCGCGCAACGCTTGAGCAATCTCCCCGCCCGTCAGCAAGACATGATTTACCACCGCGCCATGAGCAAAAGCGTGGCGATGGCCCTGGCCAGCTACCTGAGCACCGCCGGTTTTGTCGATTGGGACGCTGATGTGCTGGGTCTCGACCTCTACATCTGATGTTGCTGCCTTACTACCTCGGTTGCCCGTCCTGGAGTGAAAACGCCTGGCGCGACTATCTCTACCCGCAAGACGCAAAACCCGCCGAATTCCTCAATCTTTATTCTCAAGTATTCAACGCCGTTGAAGGCAATACGACCTTCTACGCGAGCCCGGCTGCCAGCACCGTGCAGCGCTGGGCCGAAACCATGCCCGAACACTTTCGCTTCACCGCGAAATTCCCCGGCGACATCAGCCACAGCGGCGACCTGCGCGAGCAACTGACCGCTGCCGAAACCTTCCTGCAATTGCTCAGCCCGCTGGGCGAGCGGGTTTCGCCACTTTGGCTGCAATTGTCGAAAAGCTTCACTCCGCAACGACTGTCGGAGCTGGCCGGTTTTATCGATGCCGTGGACCGGCCGCTGGCGGTGGAAGTGCGGCACGACGAATTCTTCGCTAAGGGCGATGCCGAGCGCATGCTCAATCGCCTGCTGCTGGATCGCGGCGTCGAGCGCATCTGCCTTGATCCGCGAGCGCTGTTCAGTTGCATATCGACTGATCCGTCGGTGCTCCACGCCCAATCGAAAAAGCCCAGGGTGCCTCCGCGCCCGGCAGCGTTCACCCAATTCCCGCAGGTGCGATTCATCGGTCATCCGCACCTGGAGGCTAACGATCCGTTCCTCGTGCCGTGGATCGAGAAGATCGCCGTGTGGATTGAAGAGGGCCGCACGCCTTATATCTTCCTGCACACCGCCGACAACCTGCTGGCGGCGAAACTGGCGCAACGTTTTCACGCAAAACTGATGCTGCGTTTGCCTGGCTTGCCGCCGCTGCCTGAGCTATACAGAGAGCCCGCCGCCGAGCAACTTGGCCTGCTCTGAGGCGGATTCCTTCCTCTTTTCAGGAGCCTGCCAATGGATGCGCAAACCCTTCGAGCCCAGGCGTTCAAAGCGCTGCATGAACGCGCGGGGGCTTTTGTCATTCCCAACCCGTGGGACGCCGGCTCGGCGAAAATGCTCGCCAGCCTGGGCTTCGAGGCACTGGCGACCACCAGCGCCGGTTATGCCTTTTCCAATGCTCGCCCCGATGGCGGATTGTCGCTGGACGACACCCTGGCCAATGTTCGGGCGATTGTCGCGGCGACTGATCTGCCGGTGGCGGTGGATCTGGAAAACGGTTTCGCCGATGATCCCGACGAATGCGCCCAGAGCATTTTGCGCGCAGTCGAGGCGGGCGCGGTCGGCGGTTCGATCGAAGATGCCACCGGCAATGCAGACGCGCCGATTTACTGTTTCGAACATGCCGTCGCCCGTGTCGAAGCAGCGGTGAAAGCCGCTCGCAGCCTGCCGTTTCCTTTCATGCTGACGGCTCGCGCCGAGAATTTCTTGCATGGCAATCCAGATCTGGACGACACCATTCGCCGCTTGCAGGCGTTCGCCGAGGCCGGCGCCGACGTGTTGTATGCGCCGGGCCTGCGCAACGCCGAAGACGTGTTGGCGGTGGTCCGCGCCGTGGCACCGAAACCGGTCAATGTGTTGATGTCCGGCGGGCTCAAGTTGACGGTCGAGCAGTTGAGCGAGATGGGCGTCAAACGCATCAGCGTCGGTTCGGCGCTGGCCCTGGCGGCGTATGGCGAGTTCTTCCGCGCGGCTGAAGAGATCAAGACGTCGGGCACGTTCAGCTTTACATCGCGTTCCATGCCGTATGCGAAGGCCAATCAGTTGTTCAAGGACTGACGATGCGGTTTGCCAAGGGATTGCTGCTGGTGTTGTTGGTGATTGGAGCGGTGGGGGTCAGCGTCTGGCGTGGCTGGATTTCCGTGCCCGCGCAGTGGAATCCCAGGGCGCCGTTGGACGTGAGCGCGGCGCCGAATTTTCTGACCCGCTACAAACTGATGCGCCTGCGCAATGATCCGCAATTGTGCGACCAGGCACTCAGCACCTCCGGTTTGCGCGTCGCACGCCAGGCCGATAGCCCGGACGCGGCTTGCCCGTTGGCCAACACCCTGCGCGTCCAAGGCGGCGAGGTGGCCTTGAGCAGCAGTTTCCTCGCCAGTTGCCCGTTGGCGGTGGCGTTCGCCCTGTTCGAGCGCCACGCCTTGCAGCCAGCGTCTCAGACGGTCTACGGCCAAGCTGTGACGCGGGTCGATCACCTCGGCAGCTTCGCTTGCCGCAACATGTACAACCGCGAGAACGGCGCCCGCAGCCAGCACGCCGGCGCCAATGCGCTGGATATCGCCGGTTTTCGCTTGGCCGATGGCCGAACCATCAGCGTGCTCAAGGATTGGCCCAAGGATAATCGGGACGCGCGGTTCCTGCGCCTGGTTCGCGACAGCGCCTGCGACATGTTCAGTGTGGTGTTGAGCCCGGACTACAACGCCGCCCATCGCAATCACTTTCATGTGGATGTGGGGCCGTGGTGGGTGTGTCGCTAAAGGCTTAAGCGGCGATGCGCAGGTTCTGCAGCACGATCGGGCGCGCCCAGCCGTTGTCGAAATCGAGTTGTTTCTGTTGTTCAACCAGTTCTTCGGGTGAGAACGGTGGGAACGGTTTGTCCAGCAGGTGCAGTTCGAATTCGGCGATTGGCAGATGCAACGGACGCGGCTGCGGCGCCGGGCCGGCGGCTGGCACAGGTTGGCCTGCAGTGAGGACGATTGGGCGCACCCAGCCACTTTCGAAGTTCTGCTGTTGCTGCTGGGCGACGATTTCATCCGGCGGGAACGGCGGGAAAGGTTTGTCAGCCAGCTCCATTTCGAACTCGGCGATCGGCAGGAACAGCGGCTCTGGCGGCTTGACCTGGGTTTCCGTTACATCGCATTCACGCTGGGAAATGATGTGCGCGTAGAGCTCGCTGCCGACGGTCGGTTCGACCGGGCTTTCCAGATCCACCGGTGGAAAAGTCCCGCACGCCGGCACCACATCGCTCGACTGTTCGGCCAGGGCCTGGGCAAAAAAATCTTGCCACAGGTGACTGACGCCGCTCAGTGCTTGGGAGTTTCGCAGCCCATAATCGCCATGACGCGATATATAGCCTACGGATGTGGTTTGAATGTCTGACATTTTTCTCGGTCGACGCTCAGCTCTGGCAAAATGCTCGATAGTTTTGTTATCGGACGTTTTTGGCCGATCATTAATTTTTTGAGCACCTTTTCCCATGATTGAACAACCCGCGGCCTGCCGCATCCATGTCGAGGCCTCGGCCCCGGCGTTTCAGCCACAGGCCGAGCAATGGGCCGAGCGCCTGGGCCTGCCCATGCAGGTGGATGACGGCGAGTTTGCCTTGCAGGTGGGCGAACAGGGTTTGCAGCTGCAACAGCTGGGGCCGGATGCGCCGGGGCCGGTGCGGGTGGACTTCGTCGAGGGCGGCGCGGCCCATCGTCGGTTGTTCGGCGGCGGTACCGGACAAATGATCGCCAAGGCGGTCGGCATCGCCCAAGGCGTGCGCCCACGGGTACTGGATGCCACGGCGGGGCTGGGCAAGGATGCGTTTGTGCTGGCGAGCCTGGGTTGCGAGATGAGCCTGATCGAACGTCAACCGCTGATCGGTGCGTTACTGGAAGATGGCCTGGCTCGCGGTGCGGAAGATTTCGACGTGGCGCCCATCGTCGCGCGGATGCGCTTGCTCAAAGGCAATTCGATTGAAGTCATGCGCAATTGGGAAGGCGAGCCGCCGCAGGTGATCTACCTCGACCCGATGTTCCCGCATCGCGAGAAAACCGCTCTGGTGAAGAAGGAAATGCGCCTGTTCCGCCCGCTGGTGGGCGATGACCCGGATGCACCGGCCTTGCTCGAAGCGGCGTTGGCCCTGGCCAGCCACCGGGTGGTGGTCAAGCGCCCGCGCAAGGCGCCGTGCATTGCCGGGCCGAAGCCGAGTCATGCGCTGGATGGGAAATCCAGTCGGTATGACATTTATCCGAAGAAGGCGCTCAAGCCCTGATTCAGCACTGATCGTTCCCACGCCCTGCGTGGGAATGCAGCCCGGGACGCTCCGCGTCCCTGCCGAAGCGGACGCGGAGCGTCCATTGAGGCGTTACCACGCAGAGCGTGGGAACGATCATCAGGCTGACGCTGACCGATACGCCCGCATAAACAACCCCACCACTTCCCGCACGTGGCTCTCCGCCGCCTCGCCGATCAACGGCTCACCGCAGCCATACAACAAGCGGAAATTCCCCGCGCCTTTGAGCAGGCAGAAGAAATGTTCGGCGGCATTGCGCGGTTTATCGATGCTCAGTGCGCCGGCCTGATCGATCCGGCTCAGCAAGCGCTCCATGCCACTCAACATGCGCTCAGGCCCGGCCTCGAAAAAGATCAGCGACAGTTTCGGGTCCTGGCTACCCAGGCTGATCATTAACCGATGCAGGTTCACCGACTCATCGCTATTGATCAGTTGATGAAAGCCACGAGCGATGTTCAACAGCACCGTTTCCACCGAAATGCCGTCCGGCAATTCAAAAAACAACGGCGGCAGTTGCTCTTCGCACTTGGCGACTACGGCGGCGGAGAACAGTGTCTCCTTGTCATTGAAATGGCTGTAGACCGTCAGCTTCGACACCCCCGCCTCGGTGGCCACGGCGTCCATGCTGGTGCTCGCATAACCATTACTCAGAAACAGAATTTTCGCCGCGTCGAGGATGGCCTGGCGCTTGGCCAGATCCTTGGGGCGGCCCGGACCATTGGATGCTGAAAGATTGTTCGACATTCTTCGCTTTTAATACTGGACTGGTGAGTTTGCTATTAATAACATACCGGCCAGTATAATTATTCCAAGCACCATTAGCGAAAGGTCCTTCACCATGTTCCGCTATGCCTTGCCCCTCGCGTTGCCAGTCACACTGGCTTTTTTATTGTCGGCGTGCGGTCACGACGAGGCGCCGCAAGTCAGCGTGCGACCGGCCATGGTGGTACAACCCGAGCCTTCGGCCCAGGCGATGGAAAGCTATCCCGGTGAAGTTCGCGCCCGTTATGAGCCGGACTTGGCATTCCGCATTGGCGGCAAAGTCAGCCGACGACTGGTCGAGGAAGGTCAGCGGGTCAAGGCCGATCAGCCGCTGGCCGAGCTCGATCCCCAGGACGTGCGCCTGCAACTGGAAGCCACCCGCGCCCAGGTCACCGCCGCCGAAGCCAATCTGAACCTGGTCCGCGCCGAACGGGATCGCTACAAGACGCTGATGGACCGTCAGATGGTCAGCAAGTCGGCGTACGACAATTCCGAAAACCTCTACCGATCCGGTGAAGCGCGCCTCAAGCAAATCAAAGCCGAGTTCAACGTCTCGACCAATCAGGCCAGCTACGCGGTGCTGCGTGCGCCGCAGGATGGGGTGGTGGCCAAGCGTGCCGTTGAAGTCGGTCAAGTGGTCGCTGCCGGGCAAACCGTGTTCACCCTTGCCACCGATGGCGAGCGCGAAGTGTTGATCAGCCTGCCGGAACAAAGCTTCGGCCGTTTTAAGGTCGATCAACCGGTGTCGGTGGAACTCTGGACCCAACCCGATCAACGTTTCACCGGGCGCATCCGCGAGCTGTCGCCTGCGGCCGATCCCAAATCCCGAACCTTCGCCGCGCGCATTGCCTTCACCTCCGGCAAAGTCCCGGCGGAACTCGGCCAGAGCGCCCGGGTGTTTATCCAGACCGCCGCCGTGGTGTCGCTGGCCGTGCCGCTGTCGGCAGTCACCGCAGAAAACGGTGCCACCTACGTGTGGGTGGTAGGTGCCAACAATACGTTGAGGAAAGTCCCGGTCCGGGTGGGTGCCTTCGGTGAGAAAACCGTGCCGGTGCTCGAAGGGTTGAGCGCCAGCGACTGGGTGGTGGCCGCCGGGGTTCATGTGCTTCACGACGGGCAGCAAGTGCGCCCGGTGGATCGCTCCAACCGCGTGGTCAATCTGGCGGACAAGGAGTAATTCCCGATGGGTTTCAATCTTTCCGAATGGGCGCTGCGTAACCGCCAGATCGTACTGTTCCTGATGCTTTTACTGGCGATTGTCGGCGCACTTTCCTACACCAAACTGGGACAAAGCGAAGACCCGCCGTTCACCTTCAAGGCCATGGTGATTCGCACCAACTGGCCGGGGGCCACGGCCCAGGAAGTCTCGCGCCAGGTCACCGAGCGCATTGAAAAGAAGCTGATGGAAACCGGCGAGTACGAGCGCATCGTCTCGTTCTCCCGCCCGGGTGAGTCCCAGGTGACCTTCATTGCCCGAGATTCGATGCACTCGGCGCAGATTCCGGAGCTGTGGTATCAGGTCCGCAAGAAGATCAGCGACATCCGCCAGACCCTGCCTCCGGGCATTCAAGGCCCGTTCTTCAATGATGAATTCGGCACCACCTTCGGCAATATCTACGCCCTGACCGGCGATGGTTTTGACTACGCCGTGCTCAAGGACTACGCCGACCGCATCCAGATTCAGCTGCAACGGGTCAAGGATGTGGGCAAGGTCGATCTGCTTGGCTTGCAGGACGAGAAGATCTGGATCGAACTGTCCAACGTCAAACTGGCGACCCTTGGGCTGCCATTGGCGGCAGTCCAACAGGCCCTTGAGGAACAGAACGCAGTGTCGACCGCCGGCTTCTTCGAAACCAGCAGCGAGCGATTGCAGCTACGGGTCACCGGGAATTTTCAGACGGTCGAGCAGATAAAAAGCTTTCCGATCCGGGTCGGTGATCGTACGTTCCGCATCGCCGATGTCGCCGACGTGCGTCGCGGTTTCAACGACCCACCGGCGCCGCGCATGCGTTTCATGGCCGAAGATGCGATTGGCCTGGCCGTGGCGATGAAGGACGGCGGCGACATTCTGGTGCTGGGCAAGGCGTTGGAAGTCGAGTTCGATCGCATCCAGAAAAACCTCCCCGCGGGTATGCAATTGCGCAAGGTCTCGGACCAACCCGCCGCGGTTAAAACCGGTGTTGGCGAGTTCGTCCAGGTGCTGGTGGAAGCCCTGGCAATCGTGTTGCTGGTGAGCTTTTTCTCCCTCGGCGTACGCACCGGCATGGTCGTGGCGCTGGCCATTCCGCTGGTGCTGGCGATGACCTTCGCCTGCATGTATTACCTCGGCATCGGCCTGCACAAGATCTCCCTCGGCGCGCTGGTGCTGGCCCTGGGGTTGCTGGTGGACGACGCGATCATCGCCGTGGAAATGATGGCGATCAAAATGGAGCAGGGCTTCGACCGGATCAAGGCCGCCAGCTATGCCTGGACCAGCACCGCGTTCCCGATGCTCACCGGTACGCTGATCACCGCAGCCGGGTTCCTGCCGATTGCCACCGCGCAGTCGGGCACGGGTGAATACACCCGCTCGATCTTCCAGGTGGTGACCATCGCGCTGCTGGCCTCGTGGATTGCCGCCGTGGTGTTTGTGCCGTACCTGGGGGAAAAACTCCTGCCGGACCTGGCGAAGATTCACGCCGCCAAACACGGCACGGCTGACGGTCAGCCTGACCCTTATGGCACGCCGTTCTATCAACGGGTTCGGCGCTTGGTGGAGTGGTGTGTGCGCTGGCGCAAGACCGTGATCGTGCTGACCGTGGTGTTGTTCATCGCCTCCATCGTGTTGTTCCGCTTCGTGCCGCAGCAGTTTTTCCCGGCCTCCGGTCGTCTTGAACTGATGATCGATTTGAAACTGGCCGAAGGCGCATCCCTGAGCAACACCAACGATGAGGTTAAACGCCTCGAACGTCTGCTGAAGGATCACGCCGGTATCGACAATTACGTGGCTTACGTCGGTACCGGTTCGCCGCGATTTTACCTACCGCTGGATCAGCAATTGCCTGCGGCGAGCTTCGCCCAGTTTGTCGTCCTGGCGAAAACCATCGAAGAGCGCGAAATCCTGCGCACCTGGCTGATCGAAACCCTCAACGAACAATTCCCGGCCCTGCGCTCGCGGGTCACGCGTCTGGAAAACGGTCCGCCGGTTGGCTACCCGGTGCAGTTCCGCATCACCGGCGAGCACATCGAAGAAGTGCGCGCCCTGGCCCGCAAAGTGGCGGAAAAGGTGCGCGAGAATCCTCATGTGGTCAACGTCCATCTGGACTGGGAAGAACCGAGCAAAGTTGTCTATCTGAACGTCGATCAGGACCGCGCCCGAGCCCTCGGTGTGAGCACCGCCAACCTGTCGAAGTTTTTGCAAAGCTCGCTGACCGGTTCCAGCGTCAGCCAGTACCGCGAAGACAACGAGTTGATCGAAATCCTCCTGCGCGGCACCGTGCATGAACGCACTGAGCTGTCGCTGCTGCCGAGCCTGGCGGTGCCCACCGACAACGGCAAAAGCGTCGCGCTGTCGCAGATCGCGACCCTGGAATACGGCTTCGAAGAAGGCATCATCTGGCACCGCAACCGCCTGCCCAACGTGACGATTCGCGCCGACATCTATGGCAAGGAACAGCCGGCGACCCTGGTGCAACAGATCCTGCCGACCCTCGACCCGATTCGCGCCGAACTGCCCGACGGCTACTTGCTGGAAGTCGGCGGCACGGTGGAAGACTCGGCCCGCGGGCAGAACTCGGTGAAGGCTGGCGTGCCACTGTTCATCGTCGTCGTGCTGACGTTGCTGATGCTGCAACTGCGCAGTTTCTCACGCACGGTGATGGTGTTTCTGACAGCGCCATTGGGATTAATCGGCGTGACCCTGTTCCTGATGGTGTTCCGCCAACCGTTCGGCTTTGTCGCCATGCTCGGGACCATTGCCCTGTCCGGGATGATCATGCGCAACTCGGTGATTCTGGTGGACCAGATCGAACAGGACATCGCCGCCGGGCTCAAACCCTGGCAAGCGATCATCGAAGCCACAGTGCGCCGCTTTCGGCCGATTGTGCTGACAGCACTCGCGGCGGTACTGGCGATGATTCCGCTGTCGCGTAGCGTGTTCTTCGGGCCAATGGCGGTGGCGATCATGGGCGGGTTGATTGTCGCGACGGCGTTGACGTTGCTGTTCCTGCCGGCACTGTATGCGGCGTGGTTCAGGATCAAGAAAGAATCGGCCTGATCCCCACGTAGGAGCAGCCTGCGGTAGCTCCTACAGGAATTTCAGAAGTCTCTGATATTGAGTCGCAGAGGGCTCAATGCTGTACTCCAGGCTCGGTTTGACGAGTTCTTGAGACAGTCGCAATGAAAAAGCCCCCCGCGCTGAAGGGCCGGACCGACCCGGTGTTCGACCTGTTGGCGCAATCACCTCACAAGGAACGCCTGTCGGATTACCTGGCGTTGCTAAAACCCCTGGATGACCAGGGGCGCTACTTGCCGTTTGATGATCTGCGCTACCGCTGGGCGCCGGGACTGGATAGCCATCTCTGTTGGGCGTTGGTCAAGAAGGCCCGAACCGCCCAGTACGCCAGCCTGCTGCCATTGGGAGAACCGATCCAGTGGGGCAGTTTCGTGCTGACACCGGTCGCGCAAAAAGCCATTTCGGCGGTCGATCGGCAAGCCACCATTGCCGCGCTGGAGTATATGACCAGCCAGATCGGTGAACGCGCGCATTTCAGCTATCTGCTCAATGACTTGATTGAAGACGAAGCCGTCAGCAGCAGCCAACTGGAAGGTGCGGCGACCACCACGCGCGTGGCCAAGGACATGCTCAAGCGCAAGCGCCTGCCACGCACGCCGGATGAGCGAATGGTCATCGGCAATTACAAGATGATGAATTTCGCCTGGGAAAAACGTTACGAACCCTTGAGCATCGAGTTGATCGCGGCGATCCATCGGGTGGGTGTCGAAGGCATCGATGACGCGCAATATGCGCCGGGGACCTTCAGGATCAACGACGACGTCGTGGTGCAGGACGGCGAGGGCAACACCGTCCACACACCGCCTCCAGCGGCGGGGCTTGTGTCACGCTTGCAGGCGCTGTCGAAGTGGATCAATCAATCCCACGACGACCCTAATCGGGTTGACTGCCTTCATCCACTGATCAAAGCCATCGCGCTGCATTTTGCCCTGGGCTACGAGCACCCGTTTCGCGACGGCAACGGTCGTGTCGCCCGGGCGCTGTTCTACTGGTTCATGTTCAAGCATGACTTTTCGGCCTTCCGCTACATTGCCATCAGCGTTCTGCTGCGCAACGCGCCGGTGAAATACGGGCGCTCCTATCTTTACACCGAAGCCGACGACCTGGACCTGACTTACTTCATCGACTTCCAGTGTTCGGTGATCTTGCGGGCTGTGACTGGTTTTACTGAGACCTATCGCAAAAGCCTGGCGTACGCGGAGGACTTTGATCGATGGCTGTTGGCATCCGGTTTTTTCGACCGGCTCACCGAAAAACAGCGGGCGGTTTACCAAGTGGCCAAGAGCGGGATGGCTAAGGAGTTTACGGCGGTCAACGTGATGGACAATCTGGATTGCTCATACAAAACAGCGACGGCCACCCTGAACGGGTTGGTCGATTTGGAGGTGTTCGAGAAGCGCAAGATGGGGCGGGAGTGGGTGTTTTTCTTGCGGATTGCTTGACGCTTGATCGTTCCCACGCGGTGGGAACGATCAACAACGGGTTTACAGCGTACCGAAGACTTTCTTGGCCAAACTGGTAGCCGCAGCTGCCGGGTTCTGGCGAATGGTTTCTTCCTGCTTGCCGATCATCTCGAACAAGCCGTTCAACGCCTGCTCTGTCACGTAGCTTTCGATGTTGGCGCTCTTCGCGTCGACTACACCCAAAGTCGCTGCTTGGCCGGCGAACGAGTTGTATTGCTTGGCCAAGCCTACTTGGTCGGTGGCTTGCTTGACGATCGGCAGGAACTTGGCGCGGATCTGTTCGCGGCTGGATTTATCCAGGTATTGGGTGGCCGAGTCCTTGCCGCCGCTGAGAATGCCCTTGGCATCGGCCACGCTCATTTTTTTCACGGCATCGACCAGGATTGGCTGGGCCTGGGTGACGGCGGTTTCCGCCGCTTTGTTCATGCTGGTTTCCAGTTGATCAACCTGGGCGCCCATGCCGAAGGCTTTCATCTTGCTGGCGACTTTGCCCAGCTTGCCTGGCAGTTCGATTTTCACGTCCGGGTTGTTGCTGAACCCGCCCGGCGTGCCGAGTTGTTTCACGGCCAATTGCGCGCCTTGGGTCAGGGCGTCTTTCAGGCCGCCGGTGGCGTCTTGTTGCGACAGGTCACTGAGGGACAGCGCGAGGGCGCTGGCGGAAATCATCAAGCCTGCGCACAGGCCGGCGAAGCGAAGGGTAGGGCGGAGCATGGCGGCTTCCTTGTACGAATAAGGGATATTAACGGACGGCGTCGACGCGGATTTTCAGCGGTTGCGGATCGTTGCCATCGAGTTGCACGGCGTGGTTCTCGGTGGTGATGAACATCAGCTCACCATTGACTTCAATGCGCGCGCTGACCGAGTAACGATGACCGGGTTTGACCTGCGCCGGGTCGTAGCTCAGGTGAAACGGCAGCGGCACCTGGCCTTTGACCGGGCCTTTCTGCTCATCGAGCACCACGGCGGGCGCGTCGGCCAGGGACACGTCCTGCAGGCTGACGCTCAACGTGGCGCTTGGCGGCAGGGCGATGCGTTGCAGGTAGAACACTTCGCCATCGAGGCTGGTTTTGGCGCCAGGGTGCAGGGTCTGGCAAGCACCGAGCAGGCTGGTCAGACAAACAAGCGTCAGTTTTTTCATCAAGGGCCTCTGAGACATTGGCGCCAGAAGAAGCCTGGCGCCCGGGGAATTTAGCGGATTTTGCGGTAGACGTCGAAAATCAAAAACCAGGCAGGCGAGCAAGCGCTCTCAACAGGTCAATAGTTGAAGTGTCAGCCTTTGAACCCAAAGGGCACTAATACGGCGAGATCAGGGGACACGGATATATTCTGGCCAAACCTGTTTTCCATGCCTTTTAGCGCGTAGCGTTTTCCTGGTACGGCTTGAGCCGGATCGTAATTCAAGTAAAAGGCTGTGGCCGTTTCTTCATCGCAGTGAATGCGTACAAGTTCAGCGCCCGGCTCATTATGTTCATGGGCGTGGATCGTGACTGCCTGATCACGCTCGATAGGCTTTGGTTGTTGCGCTTCGATATAAAGTTGCCCAATTGGACTTAAGTGAAGTGTCTGCCGATGGGGCGCCTTGTCGACAATGACAAAGTAATCCAGGTCCAGCAGTAACGGTTTTTGATTGTGGCTGAGTTGAATATTGATCTGATATTTGACGCTGACATCCACATACGTGTGCTGGAAGGAGAAGTTCCATTGGCCATCCGCTATTGCGGGATGAACCCAGTTCACCACGTTGATGGGACGGGAAGTATTAATGACCTGAATGTTGATTCGAGTTTCGCAGTCGCCATCTGTTGGCGCTACGTAAGCAGGTGGAAACTTGAAAGTTAGAGTGACGTTTGAATGATGGCTCATCGCGATGTCCTTATCGTGATAATGAAAAACCCAATTTATCTTTTAATTAACTAACAAAGAAACGTCCTTGTTTCTTTGTTAGTTGTCTGGAAGTTACAACGGGTTAGCGTCAGCCGCATCTTCACTGCGATGTAACGCCACCTGACGGATCGACAAGCGAATCTCCGCCGGCAACACACGCTTGGCCGCGCCTTCCGCCAACTCGCCGAGCAATTCGTGATAGCTCAGCTTGCCCGCTTCATCGCGCTTGAGTACGTCCAGATCAAGCAGGGTCTGGATAAAGTGACGGAACAGGCTCTTGTCGAAAAATTCCGGGGCGTTCAGACCATGCAGGATCGACAGGCGCTGGGCCATGACGGTGCAGAGGTCTTCCAGCTCTTCGGCGCTGATGCTGTTCTGGCCGCTGTTGAGCAGCAGGGAAACCGTCATGTAGAAACGTTGCAGGGTCTGGGCGATGCTTTTCGACAGCAGCGTCAGCAACACGAAGTGCCGCGAACTCGGCGCGGGACGCAGGTACACGTCGTTCTCGAATCGCAGCAGGCCTTGCTCGACAAAGGCTTCGAGCCATTGATCGACCACCGCCTCCAGTTCATCCATGGACCAGCGAATGAACAGCTCCGATTGCAGGTACGGATACAGCGCGCGGGTGTAGCGCAGGATCTGTTCGCGGCTCATGCGCGACGCACTCTGGAAGAAGCTCGCCAGCAGCGCCGGCAGCGCGAAGATGTGCAACACGTTGTTGCGGTAGTAGGTCATGAGGACGGCGTTCTGCTCATCCAGATACAGAATCTTGCCCAAGGCATCGCTCTGCTCGGACAGCAAGTCCATGTCCTTCACGTGCTCGATCAGCGCCCGACCGTCACCTTCCGGCAGCGTGGTGTGCGGCGAGTACGGCACCTTGCGCAACAGCGCCAGATACAAATCGAGCACCCGCGCCATGGCGCGATCGTCCAGCGCCAGACGAGTGGTGGACAGCAGCGCAAGCGCCACCAGGTTCACCGGGTTGATCGCGGCGGCTTCGTTCAAATGCTGCGCGACTTTTTCGCCGAGACGGTTAGTGGTTTCGTTGAGCCAGGCCGGTTTGAACTGTGGGCCGAGTTCCTGTTGGCGCCAGTCCGGCTGCTCGCTGTCGAGGAATTCCGCCAGTTTGATCGGTTCGCCGAAATTCACCGCCACCTGGCCGAAGCGCTGCTTGAGCGCGCCGATGACTTTGAAAATATCGAAGATCGATTCTTTCTTCTTGCTCGCGCCGCGCAGTTCACCGAGGTAGGTCCGGCCTTCCAGAACACGCTCATAACCGATGTAAACCGGGATGAACACGATGGGCATGCGCGACGAACGCAGGAAGCTGCGCAGGGTGATCGCCAGCATCCCTGTTTTCGGTTGCAGCATGCGCCCGGTGCGCGAACGGCCACCCTCGACGAAGTACTCCACCGGGAAGCCCTTGGTGAACAGGGTGTGCAGGTATTCGTTGAACACCGAGGTATAGAGCGGGTTGCCCTTGAAGGTACGGCGCATGAAAAACGCGCCGCCGCGACGCAGCAGGCTGCCGATCACCGGCATGTTCAGGTTGATCCCGGCGGCAATGTGCGGCGGGGTCAGGCCGTTGCGGAACAGCAAATACGAAAGCAGCAGGTAATCGATGTGGCTGCGGTGGCAGGGCACGTAGATCACTTCGTGACCCTGGGCGACTTTCTGCACGCCTTCGATGTGGTTGACCTTCACCCCATCGTAAATCTTGTTCCAGAACCAGCTCAGCACCACTTCCAGAAAGCGGATGGCGGTGTAGGTGTAGTCCGAGGCGATCTCGTTGCCGTAGCGCAGGGCCTGGGCCTTGGCTTTCTCCGGGGAGATGTTCTCGCGCTCGGCTTCGTCGAGGATCGCTTGTTTGACCAGTGGCTGATTCAGCAGACCTTTGACCAGGTTGCGACGGTGGGAAATGTCCGGGCCGATGACGGCGGCTTTGAGGTTGCGGAAGTGTACCCGCAGGATCCGCTGGGCCATGCGCACGGTGCGCTCGTGGCCCTTGTTGTGCTCGATCAGCTCGCGCAAATGGATCGGCGCCGAGAACTGCACGCGGGTCTTGCGCCCCAGCACGATGATGCTGAGCAAGCGGCGCAAACGCCCGGTGACCGCCCAGCTATCGGCAAACAACAGCTTCCACGGGCTCGACTCGCTGTCCGGCGACTGACCCCAGAACACGCTGACCGGAATGATCTGCGCATCTTCGGCGGCGTTCTGGCTCAGGGCGCTGACCAGGCGGGTCAGGGTCGGCGGCGCGCCGCGTTTGTCCTGGCGGCCGAGCCAGTCGGGCTCCGGCGTCAGATAGAAGAACGCGGCAGGCTCCAGCAGGTTACCCACCGACACCGGCAGCACCGGCCGCGGCAGGCCGGCCTTGGTGCACTCGGCGTCGACCACGGCCAGGTCGGTCAGCGAAGGGTTTTGCAGGACGTAGAACACCGGACGGCTGCGGTCGAGGTTGAGGGTTAGGGACGACTGGTTGATCGTCTCCGAGCGAACCCAGAGGTACAACAGTCGGCGCAGGGTGCCAAACACAAGACGACGGAACGGGGAGCGGGTCATACGGCTTCTGCGTGAGTGAATAAAACCGAGCAGTTGCTCGGGGGGCTGACAGTGTGCCGGATTCGCCGAAAATCGGCAAAAAAGCGGCCAAGTAATCTTGAGTTGAGAGTTTTTGCGGCTGTCATATACTCGACCGCTCAAAATAAAAAGAAGAGGGACTGATACATGGCAACGCGCGAAACCGGCAATGTGAAGTGGTTCAACGACGCCAAGGGCTACGGCTTCATTCAACGCGAGGACGGGGTGGACGTGTTCGTGCACTACCGCGCGATACGTGGCGAAGGCCACCGTTCGCTGGCTGAGGGCCAGCAGGTTGAATACGCCGTGGTGACAGGGGAGAAGGGGTTGCAGGCTGAGGATGTCCTAGGTCTGTAAACCGATTCTTCGAATCACACATCACCCGAGCGAAGCTTGCCCGCGAAGGCGTCATCACTGGCGCTAAAAGCTTCGCAGCAAGCTGCGCTCATGCGGGGCTGTTGTGTTTCCCATCAGAAATTTTGCAGATCATCTGTTCACCGTCGCCCTTGCGGGATGCCTTAGTGGCTGCTCACTGCCATGCCATGTCTCAATGCTGGATACTTGGCCACCTGTCATATCTGACAGTAGACGTTGAAAAATCCATAGCCTTATATTTTTCCTTCAGGGACTTGCTTCAACTAAAGAAGCCCGTCTCGCTGAAGGAAAATGACGATGAAATGTTGGCTGATTCTGTTGTTGTTCATTTTACTGGCCGGTTGTGCGAGTGCTCCCCATGATGACGCTGGCAAGCTCGCTGATGGTCGGGCGATTGTGCCGCCGGCTGAGGCTAATGGTGGGTTTGCCGGTGCCTTGTCAGTTTCGCAAGCGTCGGCACCCGCCGCCCCAGTCATCGAGACCCCCACGCAAAGCAGTCTAAACGGCCGTTATCCATTGCTCTCCGGTACAGGGGCGCCGGGAGCAACGGTGCAAGTGATGCAAAGCAGCCAGATCAACCGTGTCGTGGTCAGCACCGTCGTAGGCGCGAATGGGCGCTGGGCTGCCCGCAGTGCGTTGGAGTTGGCGCCGGGCTCCTTTTCCATGGCTGGCCGGCAGACCCTCGGCGGCCAAACATCGGCCTGGGGCCTGACGCGGGTGTTTACCGTCGTTGACGCGCCCGTTGCTCCGGTGATTGAAAACCCGCTGCAGAGCAGCCAGAGCGGCCGGTATCCGCTGCTTTCCGGCACGGGCATTCCGGGAGCCACCGTGCAAGTCATGCAGAGTAGCCAAATCAACAAAGTACTGGTTAGTACCACGGTTGATGCTCATCGTCAGTGGACAGGTCGCAGTGCTTTGGAGTTGGCTCCGGGTTCCTTTTCGATGGCTGGGCGACAGACGCTTGATGGCAAAACATCGGCTTGGGGCCTGACGCGTGTGTTTACTGTCGTTGACGCGCCCACTGCTCCGGTAATTGCCAGCCCGCTGCAGGGCAGCCTGAACGGCCGCTACCCTTTACTCTCCGGTACGGGCATTCCGGGGGCGACTGTGCAAGTCATGCAAAGTGGCCAAATCAACAACGTCCTGGTCAGTGCCACGGTTGATGCTCAGGGGCAGTGGACAGGTCGCAGTGCGTTGGAGTTGGCGCCGGGGCCCTTTTCGATGGCTGGGCGACAATTGCTTGATGGCAAAACGTCAGCCTGGGGGCTGACCCGTGTGTTTACGGTCGTTGCGGGCCCGTCTGTATTCAAGGTGGTCGAGGCGACGGCCGGTGAGTTGAATGCCGAAACCCTGGGCGCCAATGCCACCGTGCAGGTGAGTTATCCGACATTGGCGCCCCGCGATACGGTCGGTGTGCGTCTGAGCGGTGTGGAGTTGCGCGATGCACCGATTCAGACGGTGTCTACGGTCGGCGTGCTGACGTTTTACCTGCCCAAGGCGTGGATCACTAAAAATCTAAATCGCACTGTTAGTCTCACCTACACCTACAAGGTGGGTGGCGCGGGCAGTCTGATTACGTCGTCGCCGCTGGCGATCAAAATCGTCGGTGCCGCGGCCGAAGGCGATGGTCAGCGGGTTGCGAATGAACTGAATCAGCAATACGCCGATACCCGACAAAACTGCGGTAGCGCCTCATTGCCTGCTGTCCTGTGTTCTGGTGTCATTCTGCGGGCAACGATAAACGGCACAGGGTATCGCGCGTGGAATCCCAGCCCCTTGTCTCAAAAAAACGGTGGGGTTTCGTTTTTCTACATTCGCAAGGATGCCGCTTTCAAAGCCTTTCCTGCGGTTTACCCGAATACCAGTGGAATCATCTTCTACCCTCCGCAATCGCGTCCCCAGGGAATGGTCGACGTGCCGGTCCTGTGTATCTTTCCAATGGATGGCGGCAGTGATATCAGGGGGGATCAAGGTTGTGGCGTGTCGAGTAATTACCCCTCTGTCAGTCGCTCGTGCGAGTTGCAGGGGATCACTACGGCGGCGGGTTGGTTGACTCATTACAATCAGGGGGCGGGGGCGCAGAAGTACCAGCGTCAATGCGGTTTTAATGTCAGAACCAGCCAGGGGCAACTGGCGGCAAACGCGTTTTATCAAGGTATTTTGGCAATGAAGTTACTGGGCGCCGAGTCGTTCAATACCTGGAATGAAATCCGCCTTGCCACGTGGCCGCAGAATATTCACACCACCCTCCCGATCAAGGCATTCTTTTACACCCGTAATGGTTTGGCGAATGCCAGGTTCAATCAGCAGGATTTTTACAAGTACTCAAGTAAGGCCGTGCCAGTGATCAAGCTGACACTGCCCAGTACGACCACCGAGTCAGCCAGGTTTGAATTCATCAAGGCTGATCAGGTGGTAGGCAACTGGCGCTGACAGTGGCCGAGAGCAGCGCAGGTCCTGGCGTTGTCAGGACCTGCTACTTCAAGCGGTTTTCCAGGTGATCTCTTCTTCACCATCAGCGCTGATGCGCATCCAGCGATCCGCCGTCTCTTCACCTTCTTCCTCGACCCACGTACCCGGCGCGCAACGTACTTCGACGTTCAGCGCGGTGAAGGCGGCGCGGGCGCAGGCGATGTCGTCTTCCCATGGGGTCTGGTCGCTTTCAAGGTACAGGCTGTTCCACTTGCCCACGGCTTTCGGCAGCCAGGTCACGGGTACGTTGCCGGCCTTGCACTTGTAGGTCTGGCCCTTCTTGACCCACTCACTGCACGGGCCCAACGCTACGCTGAGCCAATCGGCGACGGCTTTGTAGTCGACGTCGGCGTCTTTCAGGTAAATCTCGATATCGGGTTGGCGCATGGATGTCCTCACTGCGGTCTTGAAAAATCCATTCGCGGATTTAGCCGGCCTCAAGCTGTTGCTCGAGACCAAAATTATTGAAGTACGAAGTAATCGTAACGCATCGACACGGTGACCTCGAACGGCTCGACCTGCTCGATGACCGCCGCGCGCCGTTCGGCACTGGCGCGCCAGCCGTGGGGCGTCATGGCCAACAGGTTGGCACGGTCCTGGCCACTTTCCAGTATCAATTTGAATTCCAGGGTTTCACTGTGCGCCAGCGCCATGCCTTCCGGCACCAGGGCCAGGTGCTTGTCGTCGGTGTACTCACGGACTTCGTCGTACAGACTTTCGCGCAATTCCATCAGGTGGCCGCTGGTCGGGCCGACTTTCATCAAACCACCGCCGGGGCTGAGCAGCCGCTTGGCTTCTTCCCAGTCCAACGGGCTGAACACGCTGGCGAGAAACTGGCAACTGCCGGACGCCAACGGCACCCGCGCCATGCTGGCGATCAACCAGGTCAGCTCGGGGTTGCGTTTGCAGGCGCGTTTCACCGCTTCCTTGGAGATGTCGAGGGCGTAGCCGTCAGCATTGGGCAAGGCCTCGGCGATTTGCGCGGTGTAATAACCCTCGCCACAACCGATGTCGAGCCAGCGCTGCGGCGCGTACTGCGCTGCCAACTCGGCCAGGCGCTTGGCCACCGGCGCGTAATGCCCGGCGTTCAGGAAATCGCGGCGGGCCTCGACCATCGCCAGGTTATCCCCTGGATCGCGGCTGTTCTTGTGCTGCACCGGCAACAGGTTCAGGTAACCCTGGCGCGCGCGGTCGAAACGATGCCCGGCGGGGCAAGCGACGCCGTTGTCCACCGCGCTCAGCGGTTCGCTGCAGATCGGGCAGGCCAGCATCAGGCGAGCAACTTGATCAGGGTCTGGTAGTAGATTTCGGTCAGCACGTCGAGATCAGCCGCCAGCACCCGCTCGTTGACCTGGTGAATTGTCGCGTTGACCGGCCCCAGCTCAACCACTTGCGTGCCCATGGTCGCGATGAAGCGCCCGTCGGACGTGCCGCCGCTGGTGGAGGCTTTGGTTTCGCGACCGGTGATGTCCTTGATGCTCGACGCCACGGCATCCAGCAGGGCGCCCGGTTCGGTGAGGAACGGCAGGCCGGACAGTGCCCAGTCGATGTGCCAGTCCAGGCCATGCTTGTCGAGGATGTCGGCCACGCGTTTTTGCAGGCCTTCGACGGTGGATTCGGTGGAGAAGCGGAAGTTGAACACCGCCACCAGATCACCCGGAATCACGTTGGTCGCGCCGGTGCCGGAATTCACGTTGGAAATTTGGAAGCTGGTCGGCGGGAAGAAATCATTCCCGTGGTCCCAATGCTCGGCGGCCAGTTCGGCTAATGCCGGAGCAGCGAGGTGGATCGGGTTTTTCGCCAGGTGTGGATAGGCCACGTGGCCCTGAATACCGCGTACGGTCAGCTTGGCGCCGAGGGAGCCGCGACGGCCATTCTTGACCACGTCACCGACCAGAGTGGTGCTCGACGGCTCGCCGACGATGCACCAGTCCAGACGTTCCTTGCGCGCGGCGAGGCGTTCGATCACGGCTTTGGTGCCGTGGTGCGCCGGGCCTTCTTCGTCGCTGGTGATCAGAAAGGCGACTTTGCCTTTGTGATCCGGGTAGTCGGCGACAAAACGCTCGGCGGCCACGGTCATCGAGGCGAGGCTGCCTTTCATGTCCGCTGCGCCACGCCCGCACAGCATGCCGTGTTCATCAATCACGGCGTTGAACGGGTCGATCTGCCAGGCGGTCACGGGACCGGTCGGCACCACATCGGTGTGACCGGCGAAGCACAGCACCGGACCGTCGTGTTTACCGTGGGTGGCCCAGAAGTTATCCACATCTTCGATGCGCATTGGCTCAAGCATGAAACCGGCATCGCCCAGGCGCTGCATCATCTGCTTCTGGCAATCGGCGTCGACCGGCGTCACGGACGGACGGCGGATCAGGTCGATGGCGAGTTGAAGGGTCGGCGAAAGGTCGGCGTGGGCCGTCATGGAAAACTCCGGAAGCTCTTGTGTAGGAGCGAGGCTTGCCCGCGAAGAACGATAATGCGGTGTATCTGTTACACCGAGTCGCTTCATTCGCGGGCAAGCCTCGCTCCTACGGGGGTTAGGCTGGGGCGCGCAAAATGGCGGTTATCTTAAAGCAAAACGGCGGCCATTGGCCGCCGTTTAGTGCATCTGTACGGATTTAGACGGCTGGTAGCGGCTCAGGCTCGGCAGCCGGTTTCGGCAGCGAAGACAGGAACGCCATGATCAGCGCCGCCAGGTACGGCAGCGACTGCACCAACAACATGATCACCCAGAAGCGGATGTCGTTGCTCGGCAAGCCCTGCACCAGGAAGATCCCCAGCGCCGCGCCCCACAACAGCAGCATGATGAACACCTCTTCCCGCGCTTCCGAAATCGCCACCCAGAAGCCGTGGTTGTCGGCGTTTTTCGGCGTACGGAAGAACGGAATGCTGCTGGTGAAGAAGCCGTACAGCACCGCTTTGGCGATGGTGTGCGACAACGCCAAACCGGCCAGCGCCGCGCAGAACGCGTCCTTGAGGTTGACCCCGACCGCACGGCGATACAGGAAGATGATCTTGGCCACCTTGAACACGAACAGCGCCAACGGCGGGATCGCGAAAATCAGCAGCGGTGGGTCGACCCGTTGCGGCACGATGATCATCGCCGCCGACCACAACAGCGCGCCGACGGTGAAGAAGATGTTCATGCCATCCGCGACCCACGGCAACCAGCCCGCGAGGAAGTGGTAACGCTGGCCACGGGTCAGTTCGGTGTCCTTGCCGCGCAGCAAACTGGCGGTGTGACGCTTGATGATCTGAATCGCGCCATAAGCCCAGCGGAAACGCTGTTTCTTGAAGTCGATAAAGGTATCCGGCATCAGGCCTTTGCCGTAGCTGGTGTGGTAATACGCTGCCGACAGGCCTTTTTCGAACACCCGCAGACCCAACTCGGCGTCTTCACAGATGCACCAGTCAGCCCAACCCAGTTCCTCGAGCACCGAACGGCGGGTCATGGTCATGGTGCCGTGCTGGATGATCGCGTCACGGTCGTTACGGGTGACCATGCCAATGTGGAAGAAGCCTTTGTATTCCGCATAGCAGAGCTTCTTGAAGGTGCTTTCGTTCTGGTCGCGATAATCCTGTGGCGACTGCACCACGGCGATTTTCGGATCGGCGAAGTGCGGCACCATGTGCTTGAGCCAGTTCGGGTCGACGCAGTAGTCCGAGTCGATCACCGCAATCACTTCGGCATCCTTGGCGGTGTGCGGGATCAAGTAGTTCAGCGCGCCGCCCTTGAAACCAGCCAATGGGGCGACGTGGAAGAACTTGAAGCGCGGGCCGAGGGTTTCGCAGTAATCGCGCACCGGTTCCCAGACCGCCGGGTCCTTGGTGTTGTTGTCGATGATCAGGACTTCGAAGTCCGGATAGTCGAGGTTGGCCAGGGCGTTGAGGGTCTGTTTGACCATCTCCGGCGGTTCGTTGTAGCACGGTACGTGAATCGAGACTTTTGGTCGGTAGTCCGAATCTCCCACCACCGGCAGGAATTCTCGCCGGCGCTTGTGAGTCCAGACCGCTTCGGCCAGTTCATGGGCTTCAGTCAGCAACACGATGAACACCCCGAGCGCACCGAGGGCGAGCAAGAAGCCCACCGTCAGGCTGAACCAGGTGCTGTATTGCTGGCTGTAGTCATAACCGATCCACACCAGAACCGAACCGCACAAGAACGCGATAAAGGTCAGGAAGGTGCGGCCACGCTGGCGCAGGGCCGAGCCGTCGATCATCAGCAAGGTCAGCGACAGCAGGGCCAATACGGCCGAGCCGATCGCCAGCACCCGCCATTGCGGGATCGCGACGACTGGGCCTTCGAAGTTGAATTTCTGCTGGCGCGCGGCGTTGAACACGCCCCAATACGCGCCCACCGAACCTTCGTCCGTGGCTTTCCACGGCTGGTCAAACGCTTCGATCACGAAGTAGTTGAAGCCTTGGCGGTTAAGCTTGTTGACCAGGGTGCGCAGGTAGATCGCCTGGTCCGCCGGACTCGAATCGGTGCCGCCACGCATGCGGCCGTTGCTCGGCCAGCCAACCTCCGAAAGCAGCAGCGGTTTTTTCGGGAACATCTTTTTCAGGTCCCGGGCGCGGTCGAGGACGAACTGCCCGGCCTTGTCCACCGGGACGAATTCCCAGTACGGCAGAACGTGGGCGGCGATCAGGTCAACGTGCTTGGCCAGTTCCGGGTGCTCTTCCCAGACGTGCCACTGCTCGGACGTGGTCACCGGCACTTTTACGGCGGCGCGCACGCGGTCGAGGATGACGCTGAGTTCGGCGGCGGTAATTTCCTTACGGAAGATCGCCTCGTTGCCTACAACCACGCGAACCACGCTGCGGGAAGTGTTGGCCAGTTCGATGGCGCGCAGGATCTCGCGTTCGTTGCGCTCCTGGTCCGGGCTGATCCAGATCCCCAGGGTCACCCGCAGGCCGAACTCTTCCGCCAGCTTGGGAATGTCCTGCAGCGTGCCGTCGACCGAGTAGGTACGGATGTTGTCCGTCAGCTTGCTCATGATCTCCAGGTCGCGACGCATTTCATCGTCGGTCGGGAACTGGTCTTTCTGTGGGTACTGGCCTTGTTGAAAGGGCGAGTAGGAAAAACCGGAGATCTGTTCAGGCCAGTTGGGGGCGGTGACCGGGCGGTTGATTAGCGCCCAGAAGCCGGTAAACAAGGCTGCGATGGCGAGCACCACGACCAGGTTGAGTCCAAATTTACGCGATGACATAGCTTTTTCGGGTTCCAGAGGCTGTGGAACGAAGGAACGGTCGGCATGCTGCCAAGGGGCGCGCATCCTACACCGTGCTTTCCCTTACCGTACAGCAGGCAGGGAAAAGCCTCACATTTGGCACTGAAGTTTGTCTTAAGTTCTTACACTTGTAGCGTGAAGCTTAAAACTTGTCGCTGCGAAGCCCTATAATGCGCGCCGGTTTTTGGGGTAATGGTCATGAGTACAGAAGATCCGCGGTTTGCCGGCATCGCTCGGTTGTATGGCATCGAAGGCCTGGAGCGTTTGCGCGCGGCCCATGTAGCGATTGTCGGCGTCGGTGGCGTCGGTTCCTGGGCGGCGGAAGCCGTGGCCCGGTGTGGCGTGGGCGAGATTTCACTGTTCGATCTGGACGACGTCTGCGTCAGCAACGCCAACCGGCAGTTGCATGCGCTGGACAGCACCGTCGGCAAGCCCAAGGTCGAAGTGATGGCCGAGCGCCTGCGCGGGATCAACCCGGACTGCACGGTGCACACGGTAGCGGATTTCGTCACCCGCGAGACCATGGCCGAGTACATCACGCCGAACATCGATTGCGTGATCGACTGCATCGACAGCGTCAACGCCAAGGCTGCGCTGATTGCCTGGTGCAAACGCCGCAAGATCCAGATCATTACCACCGGCGGCGCGGGCGGGCAGATTGATCCGACGCTGATCCAGGTCTGCGACTTGAACCGCACGTTCAATGACCCGTTGGCCTCAAAAGTGCGCTCGACATTGCGCCGCGATTACAACTTCTCCCGCACCGTGACCCGCCATTACAGCGTGCCGTGCGTGTTTTCGACCGAGCAACTGCGCTACCCGAAACCGGATGGCAGCATTTGTTTGCAGAAGAGTTTTGTCGGCGATGGCGTGAAGCTCGACTGCGCCGGCGGGTTTGGCGCGGTGATGATGGTGACGGCGACGTTCGGCATGGTCGCGGCGACCAAGGCTGTGGATAAGATTGTGGCGGGTGTGCGTCGCCCTTCGGATCGGGTTAAACCTGCTTGAACCGTGATCGTTCCCACGCTCTGCGTGGGAATGCAGCCCGGGACGCTCCGCGTCCCTTTCGAGAGCTGGAACGCGGAGCGTCCCTTGAGGCATTCCCACGCAGAGCGTGGGAACGATCGGTCATCAGTTACTGAGCCAACTCATTCATCCGCTGTAACACGGCATTCAGGCCATTACTGCGCGACGGTGACAACTGCCGGCTCAGCCCAAGCTGACTGAACCACTCCGGCAAATCCACCTGCCGCAACTCAACCGCCGACAACCCATTAACTCGCGCCAGCAACAACGCCACCAACCCGCGAATCAACCGTGCATCGCTGCTGGCGCTGAATTGCCAGTGGCCATCCTGCAACGCCCCCACCAACCACACCTGGCTTTCACAGCCATGCACGCGGTTGGCATCGACCTTTTCCACATCGCTCAACGCCGGCAGACGCTCGCCCCACTGCATCAACAACCGCGCCCGCTGTTCCCAGCTTCCGGCCTGCTGAAAGGTTTCCAGCGCCAACACCGCATCGGCCGGCAAGCTCATCGCAGCAACTCCAGCGCCTGATCCAGCGCTTCAAAGAACCGCTCCAGATCCTCAGAGTCGTTGTACAGCGCCAGCGACACCCGAATCGCCCCGGCCAGTTCGAAGCTTTTGAGCAACGGCATGGCGCAATGATGACCGGCGCGCACGGCGATCCCTTGTTCGGTCAGCAAGTGCGCCAAATCAGAGTTATGCACACCCTCGACGACAAAACTGGCCAATGCGAGTTGCGGTTTGCCCAATAAACGAATGCCGTTACGCGCCTCAAGACCTTTGAACAAGTAGTCATGCAACGCGGCTTCATGGGCGCACACCGCGTCCTGATCCAGCCCGGCGAGGTAATCCAGGGTCGCCCCCAGACCAATCACACTGGCAATCGGCGGTGTACCAGCTTCGAAACCCAGCGGTGCAGGGCGGAAGCGCGCGTCGTGGTAGTTGGCGTCCAGCACCATTTCGCCGCCGAATTGCCATGGTCGCAGTTGTTCAAGGGCCGCATTGCGGCCGAACAGCACGCCCAGGCCATCGGGGCCGTAGAGCTTGTGGCTGGAAAACACGTAGAAGTCGCAGCCCAGCGCCTGTACGTCATGCCGGCCATGGACCACGCCTTGGGCGCCATCGACCACGGTCAGGGCGTTGTGCGTCTTGGCCAGCGCCAGCAACTCGGGCAGCGGTTGCCAGACCCCGAGCACGTTGGACAGCTGACTGACCGCCAGCAATCGGGTGCGCGGGCCGATCAACTGCGCGGCGGCTGCGAGATCGATCACGCCGTCGGCATCCAGCGGCAAGATCAGCAGTTTCAGGTCGCGACGCAAGGCCAGTTGCTGCCAGGGCAACAGGTTGGCGTGGTGCTCCAGGGCGCTGATGACAATTTCATCGCCCGGATTGAATACGTGTTCCAGGCCATAGGCCAGGAGGTTCAGCGCCGAAGTCGCGCCGTGGGTAAAGATGATTTGTCCGCAGTCGCCGGCGTTGAGCCATTGCGCGACTTTGCTGCGGCTGTCCTCGAACGCCTGGGTGGCGTGGGCGCCGGGCAAGTGTTGCGCCCGATGCACGTTGGCCGCGCCATTGGCGTAGTAATGCGCCAGGGCATCCAGCAGGGCTTGGGGTTTTTGCGTGGTGGCGGCGTTGTCCAGATAGGTCTGGTCTTGCCGTTGCAGAGCGGCGATGGCCGGAAAATCGGCGCGCCAGGGAGAGGCAATCATCATGCTATCGGGCCCTGTTAAACATGGGCGGGGTGTACCCCTGACCGTGTAGGAGTGAAGCTTGCTCGCGAAAGGGCCCTTAAGGACGCCAAAAGCTTCGCGGGCAAGCCTCGCTCCTACAAAGTACAGGTGCGTTTTGCTTAGTTGTGAGCGTGCAGCGCTTCGTTCAGTTCGATGGCCGATTTGTGGGTTTTGCATTCCACGGCACCGGTTTCCGAATTGCGGCGGAACAACAGGTCAGGTTGACCGGCCAGTTCACGGGCCTTCACGACTTTGACCAGTTTGTTGTGCTCGTCCAGCAGCGCAACCTTGGTGCCAGCGGTCACGTACAGGCCCGATTCAACGGTGTTGCGGTCGCCCAACGGGATACCGATACCGGCGTTGGCGCCGATCAGGCAGCCTTCGCCGACCTTGATCACGATGTTGCCGCCGCCCGACAGGGTGCCCATGGTCGAGCAACCGCCGCCCAGGTCCGAGCCCTTGCCGACGAACACGCCAGCCGAAACGCGACCTTCGATCATGCCCGGGCCTTCGGTGCCGGCGTTGAAGTTGACGAAACCTTCGTGCATTACGGTGGTGCCTTCGCCCACGTAGGCTCCGAGGCGGATGCGTGCCGCGTCAGCGATACGCACGCCGGCCGGCACCACGTAGTCGGTCATTTTCGGGAACTTGTCCACCGAGAACACTTCCAGCAGCTCGCCGCGCAGGCGGGCTTCCAGTTGATGCTCGGCCAACTCGGCCAGGTCGATCGCACCCTGGCTGGTCCAGGCGACGTTCGGCAGCAACGGGAACACGCCAGCCAGGTTCAGGCCGTGCGGCTTGACCAGGCGATGGGACAGCAGGTGCAGCTTGAGGTAAGCCTCAGGCGTGGAAGTCAATTGGGCGTCTTCAGCCAGAATGGTCGCGACCAGCGGCTTGTGGCTCTCGGCCAGACGGGTCAGCAACGCAGCTTGAGCAGCGTCGACGCTTTTCAGCGCTTCAGCCAATTGCGAGGCCTGAGCGGTGGTGAATGCGATGGCCTGGTTGCCATCGGTATAACCCAGCACTGGCGCAATGGCCGCGACCAGTTCGGCCGATGGGTTGAGCAGCGGCTGTGCGTAAAACACTTCCAGCCAGGCGCCTTGACGGTTTTGAGTGCCGACACCGAAGGCCAGGCTGAACAGAGAATTGGACATGTTGAGACCTCTAACAAAAAGGAACGGGCTGCCTTACTTGAGTGCGGCCGCGTAGATATCTGGCTTGAAGCCAATCAGGGTTCGGTCACCGAGATCAAGCACCGGGCGCTTGATCATCGAGGGTTGTGCGAGCATCAATTCGATGGCTTTCGCTTGGTCGAGATCGGCTTTGCGTTCGTCGTCGAGTTTGCGAAAGGTCGTGCCTGCACGGTTCAACACCACTTGCCAGCCGTGCTCGTCGCACCATTGGGTCAGGTGTTCACGGTCGATTCCGACCGCTTTGTAGTCATGGAAGTCATAGCTGACAGCGTGTTCATCGAGCCAGTTGCGCGCCTTTTTCATGGTGTCGCAGGCTTTGATGCCGAAAAGGTGCAACGTTTTACTTGAAACGGTCAAGGAATTGCCCCCTTTACAGGTGCTGGAAAAAAATGGTGACGGATTATGCCATGGCCTTCCGGTTTTGCGGTGTTTGTGGGCGATGCGACATTCGTGCAACGGCCAGCCGCCAGTCTAAGCGGCTAATATGGCACTTCAATGCTGTCGATTGCCTGGGAAAACGCTTTATGCAGACCGCCTACACCGTCCTGATCCTGTTGATGCTGGTCGGCGTTTCACGCCTGATCGGACGGGTGATCCCGCTGCCATTACCGCTGGTGCAAATCGGCGCAGGGGCATTACTGGCCTGGCCGACGCTGGGATTGCACGTGGCGCTGGACCCGGAGCTGTTCCTCTTTCTGTTCCTGCCGCCGCTGTTGTTTTCCGATGGCTGGCGCATGCCCAAGCGTGAATTGTGGCGGTTGCGCGGACCGATCCTGACCTTGGCGGTCGGTTTGGTGTTGTTCACTGTGGTCGGCGCCGGGTATTTCATTCATTGGTTGATCCCAGGCATTCCACTGCCGGTGGCGTTCGCGTTAGCGGCGGTGTTGTCGCCGACTGACGCCGTGGCGGTTTCGGCGATTTCCCAGAACCGCCTGCCGACGCCGCTGATGCACATGCTGCAGGGCGAGGCGTTGATGAACGACGCGTCGGGACTGGTGACCTTCAAATTCGCCCTGGCCGCCGCGGTGACCGGGGTGTTCTCCCTGGCCAACGCCAGTCTGACCTTCGTGCTGGTGGCGGTCGGCGGCCTGGCGATTGGTGTGGCGCTGAGTTGGCTGGTCGGCCGCTTGCGTGCCTGGATGATTGCCCGTGGCTGGGATGACCCGGCGACTCACGTGGTGTTCATGTTGCTGCTGCCGTTCGCCGCGTATGTGCTGGCCGAACGTCTCGGTGCTTCGGGCATTTTGTCGGCGGTGGCGGCGGGGATGATGCAAAGCTGGCTTGACCTGCTGCCGCGCCAGACCAGCACCCGCTTGCTCAATCGCAGTGTCTGGTCATTGCTGGAATTCGCCTTCAACGGCTTGATCTTCCTGCTACTGGGCTTGCAGTTGCCAGACATCATCAAGGCCGTGGCCAGCCACGAAACCTCGTTGTGGCCAACGCTGCTCTACCGCTGCCTGGACGTGGTGGCGATTTTCCTGGTGCTGCTGGTGCTGCGGTTTGTCTGGGTGCAGAGCACGTGGCGGATGTCGGGCCTGCTGCGGCGCTGGCGGGGCAAGGGTGAGTTGACGCTGGTGCCTACGGCGCGCTCCTGCTGGTTGCTGACGGTCGGTGGTGTGCGCGGCGCGGTGACCCTGGCGGGCGTACTGTCGGTGCCGCTGTTGATGGGCGATGAGGGGTTTCCCGAGCGCGACCTGCTGATCTTCATCGCCGCAGGAGTGATTCTGCTGTCGCTGATTGCCGCGTGCATCGCCTTGCCGCTGTTATTGCGCGGCATCGAGAAAAGTCCCGACGACAAGCGCCGCAATGAAGTGCGCGACGCCTGGCGCAAAACTGCCGAAGCGGCGATTCATGCGCTGGAAGTCGAAGAGGCCAAGCCGGCGGATGCGGCTGAAGCAGCGTTGGCGGCTGAACTCAAGGCGCGGATCATGTCCGAATACCGTCATCAGCTTGAGGTCTTCAATGACTCCGCCGAAGCCCAGGCCCTGGCGTTCCAGATGGATCTGCTGGAACGCCGTCTGCGCTTGAAGGCGCTGCGGGCGCAGCGCCTGGAGTTGTACAGCTTGAGTCGTCATCACCAGATTGGTGATGACGTATTGCGCGAAGTACTGGGGGAGCTGGATTTAAGCGAGGCCAACCTGGGCCAGGTCAAATAGCATCGGGGTAAGGATAGGCCTCGGCCATGAACGCCTTGTCCTTTTCACTGAGCACCAGGTTCAGGTCAATCTTGAAGTCGCCATGGGTCCATTCCTGACGGATCGCGTAGTGCATGATCGACTTCGGATCATAGGACGAGTGGCGGACTTCGTTGGCATCGAGGCGATTGAGGTAACGTTGCTTAATGAGGTCACGCACGTAATCGTAATAATCGTCGTCTTCCCCGTCTTCTTCGTAATCGTCTGCATTCCCGCCATGCGCCTCGTAGAGCGCGGGCTTGTTCCAGGGAATGTTTACCTCGGGGTGCTGGTGCTCATGTTGGGCGCCCAGCACATGGCCAAATTCGTGCATCACATTCGCGGCAAAAAATGCCGGCATGCGCATGTCCGGTGACAGGCCCATGGTGGCGCCTTCTTCCTGCAACAAGGCATCGGTGCCAACCGTCGACCAGTACGTGCCGGGCGTGCAACTGATGCGGATGTCGCCTGTTTCACCGTCGACGAAATCGAACTTCAGATTGACATGAGGCAGCCAGTTATTTGCGGCAGCTATGGTTGCATCCTTGAAGGCTTGATCACCGTTCAGAAAGGCGATGCGCAATGTGCGGCCCGGTGCCCAGAAGTGCGTATGTTTGACAGCCGCGCGCTTATTGCGGCGGGACCCGGATGTGGGGCCGCGATTTGCCGGGTTTTCAGCAATGGCGACCTCATAAGAGGCGTTGATGTCGTCGGCTACTTTAATCTGGCAGGGCAGTGCGTTGTTCATTGTGGACTTCCATGTACATGAAGACTGATGCCTGAGTCATTTCGGGCATTTAGCATGGAGTGAAGGCTAAGCGAGAGGCGCCAAGTTGTTAAGTTTAAATATGAGTGGTGCTGTTACTTGAGATGAATAAACCCACACGACATTGCACCGTGTGGGTTTTTTATTAACGACGACTTATGACTTGTTCGTAATAAACGCGCGAATCCGCTCTGCGGCTTCTATGCATTCCGCCAATGGCGCGACGAGTGCCAGGCGCACGCGGCCGGCACCTGGATTGAAGCCATCGACGTCTCGGGACAGATAAGAACCCGGCACTACTGTCACGTGTTCCTGCACAAATAAATCCCGGCAGAACGCCTCATCATCGCCTTCAACGTTCGGCCACAAGTAGAAACCACCGTCTGGACGCTGCACGTCCATCACCGGGCTGAGGATTTCCAGCACCGCATCGTACTTCTCGCGATACAGCGCACGGTTGGCGCGCACGTGCACTTCATCGTTCCATGCAGCAACGCTGGCCAGTTGCGTCTGAACCGGCATCGCGCAGCCGTGGTAAGTGCGATAGAGCAAAAAGCCCTTGAGGATATCGGCATCACCGGCGACAAAACCCGAACGCAGGCCCGGCAAGTTGGAGCGCTTGGACAGGCTGTGGAACACCACGCAGCGCTTGAAGTCCTGGCGACCCAGTTCCACGCAGGCACTGAGCAGGCCCGGCGGCGGGGTTTGTTCGTCGAAGTAGAGTTCGCTGTAGCACTCGTCGGCGGCAATCACGAAATCGTACTCGTCGGCCAGGGCGATCAGTTTTTTCAGGGTGTCGAGCGGAATCAGTGCGCCAGTCGGGTTGCCCGGTGAGCACAGGAACAGGATCTGGCAGCGTTTCCAGATGTCTGGCGACACGGCGTCGAAATCCGGATTGAAGCCGTTTTCGTCCAGGCAAGGCAGGTAATGCGGCTTGGCTCCGGCGAGGAACGCGGCACCTTCGTAGATCTGATAGAACGGGTTCGGGCTGACCACCAGCGCATCTTCGCCGCGGTTGACCACGGTTTGGGTGAAGGCAAACAGCGCTTCACGGGTGCCGTTGACCGGCAGCACGTTGCGCGCCGGGTCGAGCCAGCCGCTCGGGACGTTGAAACGACGTTCGCACCAGGCAGCGATGGCTTCACGCAGGGCCGGGATGCCGAGGGTGGTCGGGTACACGGCCATCTGATCCAGATTGCTGGCCAGGGCTTCGGCAACGAAACTGGGCGAACGGTGCTTCGGCTCGCCGATGGACAGCGCGACAGGGCGCTTGTCCGGGTTTGGCGTGACGCTGCCGAGCAGGGCGCGGAGCTTCTCGAACGGGTAGGGCTGCAACTGGTTCAGTGCGTTGTTCATCGGTGCGGGGTCTCGTTCAAAGCGGCTGAATCCTGGCGCGCGGCTAGATGCTGATGCGCGACAGTTTGATCTCGGGTTCGTGGCTGACGCTCAACTGCTCAACGATCGCATCCTGCAAGCGGCTGCACAGCAACGGGTCGGACAACGGCTGGTTGTTGGCGTCGGTGATGAAGAACACGTCTTCCACGCGCTCGCCCAACGTAGCGATCTTGGCGTTCTGCAGCGACAGGTCGAACTCCAGGAATATCGTACCGATCCGCGCCAGCAGGCCCGGGCGATCAGGTGCGCTGAGCTCCAGTACGGTCACCGGACGTTGGGCATCGTTGTGGATCGTTACCTGTGGCGCAAACGCGAAATGCTTGAGCTGGCGCGGCACGCGGCGCTGGATGATCGTCGGGTAGTCGTCCGGGTTGCGCAGGGCTTCGGTCAGGCCCTCGCGGATCTGCTTGACCCGCGTCGGGTTGTCGCCGATCGAGTCGCCGTCGGTGTCGAGCACGATATAGGTATCGAGGGTGAACTGGCTGCTGGAGGTGATGACCCGGGCGTCATGAATGTTCAGGTTGAGCTGATCCATCGCCGCCACGGTCACGGCGAAGAAGTCATGCTGGTCTGGCGCATAGATGAAGATCTGCGTGCCGCCCTCGAATTCGCGCTGGGTGGTTTCCTTGATCAGCACCAGCGGCCCGCCATCGGCCGGTTGCTGCAGGATTGCGTCACTGTGCCAGGCGACGTCGCCGGCGGTATGGCGCAGGAAATAGTCATCGCCCAGTTGCGCCCACAACTGCTCGACGTCGTCCGGATCGGTGCCACCGCGCACCAGGATGTCCAGGGCGGCGCTCTGGGTCTGGCGGATCTGCTCTTCGCGATCCACCGGGTTTTCCAGGCCGCGGCGCAAGGCACGCTTGGTCTCGGTGTAGAGCTGGCGCAACAGGCTGGCGCGCCAGGAATTCCACAGCGTCGGGTTGGTGGCGTTGATGTCGGCGACGGTCAGTACGTACAGGTAATCAAGATGGGTTTCATCGCCGACGATCTGCGCGAAATCGTGGATCACCTGCGGGTCGGACAAGTCCTTGCGCTGGGCGGTGGTCGACATTACCAGGTGGTTTTGCACCAGCCAGACAATCAGGCGGCTGTCCCACGTCGGCAACTGATGGCGCTGGCAAAAGGCTTCGGCATCAACGGCGCCGATGTCCGAATGATCGCCGTGCCGGCCCTTGCCGATGTCGTGGTACAGGCCGGCCAGGTAAATCAGCTCAGGCTTGGGCAGCTTGGCCATGAGCTTGCTGGCCAGCGGGAATTTTTCCGACACCTGGGTGTACTGCAACTTACGCAGATGCTTGATCAGGTTCAGGGTGTGGGCGTCGACCGTATAGATGTGGAACAGGTCATGCTGCATCTGCCCGACAATAAAGCCGAACTCCGGCAAATAGCGCCCGAGGATGCCGTAACGGTTCATCCGCCGCAGGTTGCGATGGATGCCGATCTTGCACTTGAACAGCTCGATGAACAGGCTGGTGTTGCGGATGTCATTGCGAAAGTCATCGTCGATCAAATGACGGTGCTCGCGCAGCAGACGAATGGTATCGGCGCGAACGCCTTTGATTTCCGGCTGCTGGGCCATCAGCACGAAGATTTCGAGCATGGCGAACGGCGTACGGCGGAACACGTTGTTGTTACGCGCCTCGATGTAGCCATCGTGCAGCTGGAACCGCGAATTGATCGGCTGCGGCGGCGCTTCGTCTTCCGGCGCGAGGATGACTTCCTCGAAGTGCTGGATGATCAGGTCGCTGAGCTGAGCGATGCTCATCACCACCCGGTAATACTGCTGCATGAAGTTTTCGATAGCTTGCTTGGCGTCGTCGCCTTCGAAGCCCAGCAACCCGGCGATGGAGCGCTGGTGGTCGAACAGCAAGCGGTCCTCGGAACGCCCGGCGAGCATGTGCAGGGCGTAACGGACCTTCCACAGGAATTCCTGGGACGAGGCCAGCAGCGCGTTTTCGCTCTCGACCAGAAAGCCTTCACCGGCCAGGGCCCGCAGGTTCAGGGTGCCGTATTCGCGACGGGCCACCCACAGAATCGTCTGGATATCCCGAAGGCCGCCGGGCGAGCCTTTGACGTTGGGTTCCAGGTTGTATTCAGTGTCGTTGTACTTGTGGTGACGGGCCTTCTGCTCGGCGCGCTTGGCCAGGAAGAAGTCCTTGCTTGGCCACATGTGCGCGGTGCTGGTGACGTCGAGCATGCGCTGGCGCAAACGCTCGGGGCCGCAGATGGTGCGGCTTTCCATCAGGTTGGTGACCACCGTGAGGTCGGCGCGGGCCTCGACGGCGCATTCGTCCACCGAGCGCACGCTCTGACCGACCTCCAGGCCGATGTCCCACAACAGCGTCAGAAAACGCTCAATGGAATCGCGGAAAACTTCGTGGTCGGCGCTGTCCAGCAGGATCAGCAGATCGATGTCGGAATAAGGATGCAGTTCGCCGCGACCGTAGCCGCCGACCGCGACCAGCGCGATGTCGGCGTCTTCGCTCCAGTTGAACTGCTCCCAGGCCTTTTGCAGGATGTTATCGACGAACCAGGCGCGATCCTCGATCAGCCGGCGAATGTCGCGGCCGCTGCGAAAGCGCCCGTCGAGCACCTCGCGGGCCTGGCGAATCGCCTTCTTGAAGGCCGCGATCGGGCTGGCCTTCAGGGCCAGTTCAGCCTGGAACTGGCCACGGTCGAAGAGTTCTGGATCCACCTGCGGCATCGATTGGCTTTCCTTTCTATAAGGCTATGAGCTACGTGGGTCGATCAGGCCGAAACGCGGGGGATGGTGTCATCGGCGCGCAGGGTGAAGATCTCGTAGCCGGTGTCGGTCACCAACAGGGTGTGTTCCCACTGGGCGGACAGCTTGCGGTCCTTGGTGATCGCGGTCCAGCCGTCGCCCAGGACCTTGGTGTCGGCCTTGCCCTGGTTGATCATCGGCTCGATGGTAAAGGTCATGCCTGCTTTCAGCTCCATGCCGGTGCCGGCGCGGCCGTAATGCAGGATCTGCGGCTCTTCGTGGAACACCTTGCCGATGCCGTGGCCGCAAAACTCGCGAACCACCGAGAAGCCGTTCTTTTCAGCGTGCTTCTGGATCACTTCACCGATATCGCCCAGGCGGCAGCCGGGTTTGACGATTTCGATGGCCTTGTACATGCATTCCTGGGTGACCTGGGACAGGCGCTCGGCCCAGACCGGCACGGTGCCGACGTGGAACATGCGGCTGGTGTCGCCGTGGTAGCCATCTTTGATCACGGTCACGTCGATATTCACGGTGTCGCCATTCTTCAGCGGCTTCTCGTTGGGGATGCCGTGGCAGACCACGTGGTTGATCGAGGTGCAGATCGACTTCGGGAAGCCTTTATAGTTGAGCGGGGCAGGGATGGCTTGCTGCTCGTTGACGATGTAGTCGTGGCAGATGCGGTCCAGCTCTTCGGTGGTGATGCCCGGTTTGACATGTTCGGCAATCATTTCCAGCACATCGGCGGCCAGTTTGCCGGCGATCCGCATTTTTGCGATGTCCTCGGGGGTTTTGAGGGTGACGGTCATACAGGCTCTCTCTGCGCTCAATGGCGCTTACTAATTCGGGATGGGCATTGCGCGATCTATCTTCGCGGCCCTGAAAAACGCAATTCTAACAGACGATCAGCGCAAATCTGAGCCTCTGTGCATCGCTTCTCTCTATAGATAGGCGCATTCTTGAGCGATTCCAAGGGCGCTGATAAAGGCGCGCGCCAGGAATTGAGAATCCGGGTTCCGTTTTTTGCAGCCCTGTGATATAAAATGCGCCGCTTTCCGGGGATACCCCGAGAGGCTTAAATCCACACACGTGTCGACACGATGACCTGGGTGCCTTCAGCTGATGCTGCTGGTTGGTCATTGGGATACGTGGAGGCCAAACCCGACTTATTAAGGAACTATCATGTCCCAAGTCAACATGCGCGATATGCTGAAGGCCGGTGTGCACTTCGGTCACCAAACCCGTTACTGGAACCCGAAAATGGGTAAATACATTTTCGGCGCGCGTAACAAGATCCACATCATCAACCTTGAAAAAACCCTGCCAATGTTCAACGAAGCTCTGACTTTCGTAGAACGCCTGGCCCAGGGCAAAAACAAGATTCTGTTCGTTGGCACCAAGCGTTCCGCTGGCAAGATCGTTGCTGAAGAAGCAGCACGTTGCGGTTCGCCGTACGTCGATCACCGCTGGTTGGGCGGCATGCTGACCAACTTCAAAACCATCCGTGCTTCCATCAAGCGTCTGCGTGACCTTGAAGTGCAAGCAGAAGACGGTACTTTCGCCAAGCTGACCAAGAAAGAAGCGCTGATGCGCACTCGCGATCTTGAGAAGCTCGATCGTTCCCTGGGTGGTATCAAGGACATGGGCGGTCTGCCAGACGCACTGTTCGTTATCGACGTTGATCACGAGCGCATCGCGATCACCGAAGCCAACAAGCTGGGCATCCCGGTTATCGGCGTAGTCGATACCAACAGCAGCCCGGAAGGCGTTGACTACATCATCCCAGGCAACGATGACGCAATCCGCGCTATCCAGCTGTACATGGGTTCGATGGCTGACGCAGTAATCCGCGGTCGCAACCACGTTGCTGGCGGCACCGAGCAGTTCGTTGAAGAAGCTCCGGTAGCAGCAGCTGAGTAATTGACGCCTTGGCGTTGACTCAGTAAGCAAAAAGGGGGCTTGGCCCCCTTTTTGCCACCTCGAAAACCATTTGTCGGCAGCGCAGCTACAGCTTCTGTAACGTGCAGCGGCCTACAAGGGTGATTCGGGAAGAATTGAACGCCCGTTCGATCGGGTGGAATGGTTGATAACCTATCCAAGAGGATTTTTGAAATGGCAGAGATTACTGCAGCGTTGGTTAAAGAACTGCGTGAGCGTACTGGCGAAGGCATGATGGATTGCAAAAAGGCCTTGACCAAGGCCGGCGGCGACATCGAAAAAGCCATTGATGACATGCGTGCTTCGGGCGCCATCAAGGCTGCCAAGAAAGCTGGCAACGTGGCTGCTGAAGGCGCGATCGCTCTGAAAGAAGACGGTAAAACCGCCGTTCTGCTGGAAGTGAACTCGCAGACCGACTTCCTGGCTCTGCAGGACGACTTCAAGGCATTCGTTGCTTCCAGCGTTGAAAAAGCATTCGCTGACAAGCTGACTGATGTGGCTCCGCTGATCGAAGCTCAAGAAGCTGCTCGCCTGGTACTGGTCGGCAAGGTTGGCGAAAACGTCAACATCCGTCGCCTGGCACGCGTTGAAGGTGACGTTGTCGGTGGTTACCTGCACGGCAACAAGATCGGTGTTGCAGTTGTCCTGAAAGGCGGCACTGTTGAGCTGGCCAAAGACATCGCCATGCACGTAGCGGCGACCAACCCTGAATTCCTGCTGCCATCGGAAGTTTCCGCTGAAGCGGTTGAGCGTGAGAAGGGCGTGTTCCTGACCCTCAATGCCGACAAGATCGCTGGCAAGCCAGAAAACATTGTTGAAAACATGGTCAAAGGCCGTATCAGCAAGTTCCTGGCTGAGGCTTCCCTGGTTGAGCAGGCGTTCGTGAAGAACCCTGAAATCAAGGTTGGCGAACTGGCCAAGAAAGCCGGTGCTGAAATCGTTTCCTTCACCTACTTCAAAGTAGGCGACGGCATCGAGAAGCCGGTCGACAACTTCGCTGAAGAAGTTGCTGCCCAGCTGGCTGCCGCCAAGCAATAAGACGGTTTTTTAACTGTCGCCCTGAAGAGGCTGCCCGCTTACGCGCGCAGCCTCTTTTCAGATGGGCTACCAATTTTTATTGGTTTCCCCTTGGAACTGGCTTACAAAGCCATGTTCCGATGGCGCTGAAGCAGCGCCAAGCTAGAGTGAACGCCAGCTGTAAACAGCTCGCAAAGAATTTTTTAAAATACGCCGCAGGAGAGATTCGCAATGGCTCAGCAGGGCAGTGGTTATCAGGCTCGCTATAAACGCATTCTACTCAAGCTTAGCGGCGAGGCCTTGATGGGCTCGGAAGAGTTCGGGATCGATCCGAAAGTTCTGGATCGCATGGCGCTGGAAGTCGGCCAACTGGTCGGTATCGGTGTGCAGGTCGGTCTGGTGATCGGCGGCGGCAACCTGTTCCGTGGGGCAGCGCTGAGCGCGGCTGGCATGGATCGGGTCACCGGTGACCACATGGGCATGCTGGCCACTGTTATGAACGCCCTGGCCATGCGCGACGCGCTGGAACGTGCCAATATCTCGGCCATCGTGATGTCGGCCATTTCCATGGTTGGCGTGACCGATCACTACGATCGCCGCAAGGCCATGCGCCACCTGAACGCCAAGGAAGTCGTGATTTTCGCGGCCGGTACGGGCAATCCGTTCTTCACTACGGATTCGGCAGCTTGCCTGCGTGCAATCGAAATCGATGCCGATGTCGTGCTCAAGGCGACCAAGGTCGATGGCGTCTACACCGCTGACCCATTCAAAGACCCGCATGCCGAGAAGTTCGATCATCTGACCTACGATGAAGTGCTGGATCGCAAGCTGGGTGTGATGGATCTGACGGCCATTTGCCTGTGCCGCGACCACAAGATGCCATTGCGCGTATTTAACATGAACAAGCCCGGCGCCCTGCTGAACATCGTACATGGCGGCGCTGAAGGGACCCTGATCGAGGAAGGCCAACAATGATCAACGAAATCAAGAAAGACGCTCAAGAGCGCATGCAGAAATCCCTGGACTCTCTGAACCATGCATTTGGTCAGATTCGTACCGGCAAGGCTCACCCAAGCATTCTGGGCAGCGTGATGGTGCCGTACTACGGCACAGACACTTCCATCACCCAAGTGGCCAACATCACCGTAAAAGATTCCCGGACCCTTCAGGTCGTGGCGTTTGAGCGCAATATGCTCGCGGCAGTCGACAAAGCGATCCAAAGTGCCGGTTTGAACCTCAACCCGACCAACCTGGGCGAGTTGCTGCTGATCTCCATGCCTGCCCTGACTGAAGAAACCCGCAAGGGCTTCACCAAGCAGGCGCGTAGCGCAGCTGAAGATGCTCGTGTTGCTGTGCGCAATATTCGTCGTGATGCACTTGGCGACCTGAAGAAACTGGTCAAGGACAAGGAAATCAGCGAAGACGAAGAGCGTCGTGCCGCAGCTGATATCCAGAAGCTGACCGACAAGGCTGAGGCCGATATCGACGCAGCGACCAAGCAAAAAGAAGCGGACCTGATGGCCGTATAAGGGTCGCGTTTTCATGGATAAGACCAAGCAGACTGCGCCGTCCGCGGTGCCGCGCCATGTCGCGATCATCATGGATGGTAACAATCGCTGGGCGAAAAAACGCTTTATGCCGGGTGTCGCCGGGCATAAAGCGGGTGTGGATGCGGTTCGTGCGGTGATCGAGGTGTGCGCCGAGGCCAAGGTCGAGGTGCTGACCCTGTTCGCCTTCTCCAGTGAAAACTGGCAGCGGCCGGCCGATGAGGTCAGCGCCTTGATGGACCTGTTCTTCAAGGCGTTGCGTCGCGAGGCCAAGCGCCTCAACGACAACAACATCAGCCTGCGCATCATTGGCGACCGTTCGCGTTTTCACCCCGAGCTTCAAGCCGCCATGCGCGAAGCCGAGGCGATTACCGCCGGCGCCAATCGTTTTATCCTGCAGATCGCCGCCAACTACGGCGGTCAGTGGGATATCGCGCAAGCTGCGCAGCGTCTGGCACGGGAAGTCCAGGCCGGGCATCTGCGCCCGGAAGACATTACCCCGGAACTGCTGCAAACCTGTCTGGTAACCGGTGATCTGCCGTTGCCGGATTTGTGCATTCGTACCGGCGGTGAGCACCGCATCAGCAATTTCCTGCTGTGGCAGCTGGCTTACACCGAGCTGTACTTCTCCGACCTGTTCTGGCCGGACTTCAAACACGAAGCCATGCGCACCGCGCTGGCCGATTTCGCTTCTCGTCAGCGCCGCTTCGGTAAAACGAGCGAGCAGATCGAGTCTGGAGCCCGGGTTTAATGCTTAAACAACGAATCATTACTGCGCTGATCCTGCTGCCGATTGCCTTATGTGGGTTTTTTCTGCTCGAAGGCTCCGGTTTTGCGCTGTTCATCGGGCTGGTCGTGACCCTGGGTGCATGGGAGTGGGCTCGCCTGGCAGGTTTCACTGCCCAGCCAATTCGCGTTGCTTATGCGGCTGTGGTCGCATTGATGCTGTTTGTCATGCATATCCTTCCCGGGCTCGCGCCTTGGGTCTTGGGCGCTTCGGTGCTCTGGTGGGCTGTGGCGACTTATTTGGTACTGACTTACCCGCGCACGAGTGAACACTGGGCCAGTGCCGCTTGCAAACTGGTGATCGGCTTGCTGATTTTGCTGCCGGCCTGGCAAGGTCTGGTGCAGATCAAGCAGTACCCGTTGGGCAACTGGCTGATCATGGCGGTCATGGTGCTGGTCTGGGGCGCCGACATCGGTGCGTACTTTTCCGGCCGCAAGTTCGGCAAGCGCAAGCTGGCGCCGCAAGTCAGCCCCGGCAAGAGCTGGGAAGGCGTGTATGGCGGCCTGGCCCTGAGCCTTGTGATCACGCTGGTGGTCGGCCTGGTTCGCGACTGGACAGTGGCGGAACTGCTTAAGGGCCTGGTAGGCGCGGCATTGATCGTGTTCATTTCGGTGGTGGGCGACCTCACCGAAAGCATGTTCAAGCGTCAGTCCGGGATCAAGGACAGCAGTAATCTGCTGCCGGGTCACGGCGGCGTGCTCGATCGTATCGACAGCCTGACCGCAGCGATCCCGGTCTTCGCGGTGTTGTTGTGGATGGCGGCACCGTGAGCCGCCCACAGCAGATTACCGTCCTGGGGGCGACGGGCTCGATTGGCCTGAGCACCCTGGATGTCATTGCGCGTCATCCCGAGCGCTATCAGGTGTTCGCGTTGAGCGGCTTTACTCGGCTGAGTGAGCTGCTGGCCCTGTGCGTGCGGCATACGCCGCGGTTTGCGGTCGTACCTGAAGCGGGTGTTGCCCGTGTTCTGCAGGACGACTTGCGCGCTGCCGGCCTGACGACTCAAGTGCTGGTGGGGGAGGAGGGCCTGTGTCAGGTCGCCGCCGACCCTGAAGTCGATGCGGTCATGGCGGCCATCGTCGGTGCGGCGGGCTTGCGCCCGACCCTGGCGGCAGTCGAGGCGGGGAAGAAGATCCTGCTGGCCAACAAGGAAGCGCTGGTGATGTCCGGCGCCTTGTTTATGCAGGCTGTGCGCAAAAGCGGTTCGGTGTTGCTGCCGATCGACAGCGAGCACAACGCGATTTTCCAGTGCATGCCCAGCGATTTTGCGCGCGGTCTGGGTGCGGTCGGCGTACGTCGGATTTTACTGACAGCCTCTGGCGGTCCGTTCCGGCAGACGCCGATGGCGGAATTGGCGCATGTTACGCCTGATCAAGCCTGCGCCCACCCGAACTGGTCGATGGGTCGCAAGATCTCGGTCGACTCGGCAAGCATGATGAACAAGGGCCTCGAGCTGATCGAAGCGTGCTGGCTATTCGATGCCAAGCCTTCCCAGGTCGAAGTGGTGATTCATCCCCAGAGCGTTATCCACTCGCTGGTCGACTATATCGATGGTTCGGTATTGGCCCAGCTGGGCAACCCGGACATGCGCACGCCGATTGCCAACGCCCTGGCCTGGCCGGAGCGGATCGACTCGGGTGTCGCCCCGCTGGATCTGTTTGCCATTGCGCGCCTGGATTTCCAGGCTCCCGATGAAGAACGTTTCCCGTGCCTGCGCCTGGCGCGGCAAGCGGCAGAGGCGGGCAATAGCGCGCCGGCCATGCTCAATGCGGCAAATGAAGTGGCGGTCGCGGCCTTTCTCGACGGACGGGTTCGTTACCCGGAAATCGCGAGTATCATCGAGGAAGTCTTGAATCTCGAACCTGTGGTTGTGGTGAGTGATCTCGAGGCGGTGTTCACCGCAGACGCCAAGGCGCGTGTGCTGGCCGGACAGTGGTTGAGTCGTCACGGGCGATAAGTGCTGCAGTACGTTGGCCCAATGCAGCACTGAATAGGATTGCGGAGAAAGTAGATGAGCGCGCTCTATATGATTGTCGGCACCCTGATAGCCTTGGGCGTGCTGGTCACCTTCCACGAATTCGGCCACTTCTGGGTCGCGCGTCGCTGTGGGGTTAAAGTGCTGCGCTTCTCCGTGGGCTTTGGCATGCCGTTGCTGCGCTGGCACGACAAGCAAGGCACCGAGTTCGTGCTGGCCGCCATTCCGCTGGGCGGCTACGTGAAGATGCTCGACGAGCGCGAAGGCGAAGTGCCGGTCGATCAGCTTGATCAATCCTTCAATCGCAAGTCCGTGCGCCAGCGCATTGCCATTGTTGCTGCGGGTCCGATCGCCAACTTCTTGCTGGCGATGGTGTTTTTCTGGGTGTTGGCCATGCTCGGCAGTGAGCAGGTGCGCCCGATTATCGGCGCGGTCGAGTCGGGCAGCATCGCGGCCAAGGCCGGTTTGGGCCCGAATCAGGAAATCGTTGCCATCGATGGCGAGCCGACTTCCGGGTGGGCCGCCGTCAACCTGCAACTGGTCCGTCGCCTCGGCGAGAGCGGTACCTTGCAATTGCTGGTGCGTGAACAGGGCTCTACTGCCGATTCGCCGCGAGAGCTGGCGCTGGATCATTGGCTCAAGGGCGCCGATGAGCCAGACCCGATTCGCTCGCTGGGTATTCGCCCATGGCGTCCGGCATTGCCGCCGATCCTGGCGGAACTTGATTCGAAAGGGCCGGCGCAAGCCGCGGGCCTGAAGACCGGTGACCGGTTGTTGGCGCTTGATGGCAAGTCACTGGATGACTGGCAGCAAGTGGTCGATACCGTCCGTATTCATCCTGATACCAAAATCATGCTGCGCGTCGAGCGCGATGGTGCTCAAATCGACGTCCCTGTGACGCTGGCGGCCCGCGGCGGGAGCAAAGCACCCACAGGTTACCTGGGCGCCGGGGTCAAAGCAGTCGATTGGCCACCAGAGATGATTCGCGAGGTCAGCTACGGTCCGGTGGCAGCGATTGGGGAGGGTGCCCGACGCACCTGGACCATGAGTGTACTGACCCTCGATTCGCTCAAGAAAATGTTGTTCGGCGAGCTCTCGGTAAAAAACTTGAGTGGACCGATAACCATTGCTAAAGTGGCGGGCGCTTCTGCCCAGTCGGGTGTCGCTGATTTCCTGAATTTCCTTGCTTATCTGAGTATTAGCCTGGGGGTTCTGAATTTGTTGCCCATTCCAGTACTGGATGGGGGGCATTTGTTGTTTTATCTGATCGAGTGGGTGCGTGGTCGCCCCTTGTCAGATCGGGTGCAGGGTTGGGGGATACAGATCGGTATCAGTTTGGTGGTCGGGGTGATGTTGCTTGCTCTGGTCAATGATCTGGGTCGACTGTAACGCTTCGCTGAATTGCGAATCTGCCGCATTTTGCGGCAGTTTGTTTATTGCCAGTTGGAATAAGAAAGGACTTCATGAAACGTCTGCTGCTAACTGCGGTTCTCACCGTATTGATGATCGCCGAAGTTCACGCCGAGTCCTTCACTATCTCTGATATTCGCGTCAATGGCCTCCAGCGGGTCTCCGCGGGTAGTGTTTTTGGTGCTTTGCCGTTGAACGTCGGTGAACAGGCGGATGATCGTCGCCTGGTGGAATCCACTCGTGCGTTGTTCAAAACCGGTTTCTTTCAAGATATCCAGCTGGGTCGCGAAGGCAATGTCCTCGTTATCACGGTAGTCGAGCGTCCGTCGGTCGCGAGTATCGAGATCGAGGGTAACAAGGCCATCTCCACTGAGGACCTGATGAAGGGCCTCAAGCAATCCGGGTTGTCCGAGGGCGAGATCTTCCAGCGTGCCACCCTCGAAGGTGTGCGTAACGAACTGCAGCGTCAATATGTCGCTCAGGGCCGTTACTCGGCAACGGTCGACACCGAAGTGGTGGCGCAGCCGCGTAACCGCGTGGCGTTGAAGGTCAACATCAACGAAGGCACCGTGGCTGCTATCCAGCACATCAACGTGGTGGGTAACACGGTCTTCGCCGATGACGACCTGATCGACCTGTTCGAACTCAAGACCACCAACTGGCTGTCGTTCTTCAAGAACGATGACAAGTACGCTCGTGAGAAACTCTCCGGTGACCTGGAGCGTCTGCGCTCCTACTACCTGGACCGCGGCTATATCAACATGGATATCGCTTCGACCCAGGTGTCCATCACCCCGGACAAGAAACACGTCTACATCACGGTCAACGTCAACGAAGGCGAGAAGTACACCGTTCGTGACGTGAAGCTCAGCGGTGACCTGAAAGTGCCTGAAGACCAGGTCAAGTCCCTGCTGCTGGTCCAGAAAGGTCAGGTGTTCTCGCGCAAGCTGATGACCACGACTTCCGAACTGATCACCCGTCGTCTCGGTAACGAGGGTTACACCTTCGCCAACGTCAACGGCGTGCCTCAGCCGCATGATGACGATCACACGGTAGACATCACGTTCGCCGTCGATCCTGGTAAGCGTGCCTATGTGAACCGCATCAACTTCCGTGGCAACACCAAGTCCGAAGACGAAGTGCTGCGTCGTGAAATGCGTCAGATGGAAGGCGGCTGGGCTTCGACCTACCTGATCGACCAATCCAAGACCCGCCTTGAGCGTCTGGGCTTCTTCAAGGAAGTCAACGTCGAAACCCCGGCCGTACCGGGCGTGGACGACCAGGTTGACGTGAACTACAGCGTTGAAGAGCAGGCTTCCGGTTCGATTACCGCCAGTGTCGGTTTCGCCCAGAGCGCCGGTCTGATCCTCGGTGGTTCGATCACCCAGAACAACTTCCTGGGTACGGGTAACAAGGTCAGCATCGGTCTGACCCGAAGCGAATACCAGAGCCGCTATAACTTCGGTTATGTCGACCCGTACTGGACTGCTGACGGTGTGAGCCTGGGTTACAACGCGTTCTATCGCACCACTGACTACAAAGACCTCGATGTCGATGTTGCAAGCTATGCGGTAGACAGCCTGGGTGCTGGCGTCAGCGTCGGTTACCCGATCAGCGAGACGTCGCGTCTGACCTTCGGCCTGACTGCACAGCAGGACAAGATCAAGACCGGTCAATACACCGTCGACGAGATTTTCGACTTCGTTAATCGCGAAGGCGACAGCTACCTGAACTTCAAGGCCTCGGCCGGTTGGTCCGAGTCCACGTTGAACAAAGGCGTACTGGCGACCCGTGGCCATTCCCAGAGCCTGACTCTGGAAACCACCACGCCGGGTAGCGACCTGTCGTTCTTCAAACTTGATTACCGCGGTCAGCTGTTCCAGCCAATCACTGAAAACTATACCCTGCGCCTGCACACCGAGCTGGGTTATGGCGATGGCTACGGTTCCACCGAAGGCTTGCCGTTCTATGAAAACTACTATGCTGGTGGTTTCAACTCGGTTCGTGGCTTCAAGGACAGTACCCTTGGCCCGCGCAGTACCCCAAGCCGTGGCTTTGACAAGACGGGTAACGCCGGTACTCTCGCCGACCCGGACCAGGATCCGCTGCCGTTCGGTGGTAACGTCCTGATCCAGGGTGGTGTCGAGGTGCTGTTCCCGCTGCCATTCGTCAAGGATCAGCGTTCCCTGCGTACTTCGGTATTCTGGGACGTGGGTAACGTATTCGACTCCAAGTGCGACAAGACGACTAACGCCAATGTCGGCTCGACCTCTCAAACAGAGTGCAACGACATCAGCCTGAGCAACGTAGCCAGTTCCGTTGGTGTCGGCGTGACCTGGGTCACCGCACTGGGTCCTCTGAGCTTCGCGTTGGCCATGCCGATCAAGAAACCGGATGACGCTGAGACTCAAGTGTTCCAATTCTCCCTCGGCCAGACGTTCTAAGCGTCTGACCCAAGATAACGACAATGGATTTTGTAGGAGTGCATCGTGCGTAAGTTGACTCAATTGGTTCTCCTGGCGACCGTACTGGTAGCAGGTCCGGCTTTTGCCGACATGAAAATCGCCGTCCTGAACTATCAGATGGCCCTGCTGGAATCCGACGCGGCCAAGAAGTACGCCGTGGATGCCGAGAAGAAGTTCGGCCCGCAGCTGAGCAAACTCAAGACACTGGAAAGCAGTGCCAAAGGTATCCAGGACCGTCTGGTCGCCGGTGGCGACAAGATGCAGCAAGGTGAACGCGAGCGTCTGGAGCTTGAATTCAAGCAAAAGGCCCGTGACTTCCAGTTCCAGTCCAAGGAACTGAACGAAGCCAAAGCCGTTGCCGATCGTGAAATGCTGAAGCAGCTCAAGCCGAAACTGGATAGCGCTGTGGAAGAAGTCATCAAGAAAGGTGCTTTTGACCTGGTCTTCGAGCGTGGCGCAGTGATTGATGTCAAGCCTCAGTACGACATCACTCGCCAGGTTATCGAGCGCATGAATCAGCTGAAGTAATCCATGACAGCGACTATAAAGCTCGGCCAATTGGCCGAGTTCCTCGGCGCCACCCTCAGTGGCGACCCGGAGAAGGAAATTACTGGGCTAGCCACTTTGCAAGAGGCTGGCCCAGCTCAGTTGAGCTTTCTGGCAAACCCTCAATACCGTAAATACCTGCCGGACAGCAAAGCTGCAGCCCTGTTGCTCAAGGCTGCTGACGCTGAAGGTTTTGCCGGTAATGCGCTGGTCGTGCCTGATCCGTACTTGGCTTACGCTCGTGTTTCCCATCTGTTCGATCCCAAGCCGAAAGCGGCTGCCGGTATTCATCCGACAGCGGTAGTAGCGGTGGACGCGGTGGTCGATCCAGCGGCGAGCATCGGGGCCTTTGCGGTAATCGAAAGCGCCGCGCGTATTGCGGCAGGTGTGACCGTCGGGGCTCATTGCTTCATCGGCGCCCGTTGCGAGATTGGTGAAGGTGGCTGGCTGGCTCCGCGGGTCACGCTGTATCACGACGTGCGCATTGGCAAACGCGTGGTAATTCAGTCGGGCGCCGTACTCGGTGGCGAAGGTTTCGGTTTTGCCAACGAGAAAGGCATCTGGCAGAAAATTGCCCAGATTGGTGGTGTGCTGGTCGGCGACGACGTGGAGATTGGCGTGAATACCGCCATCGACCGTGGCGCCCTGGCCGATACCGTTCTTGGCAACGGTGTGAAGCTCGACAATCAGATCCAGATCGCCCACAACGTCCAGGTCGGTGATCACACTGCCATGGCAGCGTGCGTGGGAATCTCCGGCAGCACCAAGATCGGCAAGCACTGTATGCTCGCCGGCGGTGTCGGGCTGGTGGGGCATATCGAGATTTGCGACAACGTTTTCCTGACCGGGATGACCATGGTGACCCACTCGATTACCGAGCCGGGTTCCTATTCTTCCGGTACAGCCATGCAACCGGCTGCCGAGTGGCGCAAAAGCGCGGCACGCATCCGTCAGCTCGATGACATCGCGCGGCGTCTGCGACAGCTGGAAAAGCGAGTAGGGGAAGTGACCCCTGGCGGTAATGCTTCATCAGATGGCTGATACCATTTCCATATCAAGTGTGCACAGCCGCTAGACTGCCTCCTTGATTTGCTAGAGGGGTGCGCGTCAGTCGCGCTCTCCCAATCTTTACATAGGCTTCCCCCCGAAATGATGGACATCAACGAGATTCGCGAATACCTGCCTCACCGTTACCCGTTCCTGCTGGTGGACCGGGTCGTGGATCTGGATGTGGAAGGCAAGCGCATTCGCGCCTACAAGAATGTCAGCATCAACGAACCGTTCTTCAATGGTCACTTCCCTGCGCATCCAATCATGCCGGGCGTACTGATCATCGAAGCGATGGCTCAGGCTGCCGGTATCCTTGGTTTCAAAATGCTCGACGTGAAGCCTGCCGACGGCACGCTTTACTACTTCGTCGGCTCCGACAAGCTGCGTTTTCGCCAGCCTGTCACCCCAGGCGATCAGTTGATCCTCGAAGCCCGCTTCATCAGCTGCAAGCGCCAGATCTGGAAATTCGAATGCCAGGCTTCGGTCGATGGCAAACCTGTCTGCTCCGCTGAAATCATCTGCGCGGAACGCAAACTATGAGTTTGGTTGACCCTCGCGCAATCATCGATCCGACAGCCATCCTGGCTGACGACGTCGAGGTCGGCCCATGGTCGATCATCGGCGCAGGTGTGGAAATCGGCGAGGGGACAGTGATCGGGCCGCATGTGATTCTCAAGGGCCCGACCCGTATCGGTAAGCACAACCGCATCTACCAGTTTTCCTCGGTAGGTGAGGACACGCCCGATCTGAAATACAAAGGTGAAGAAACCCGCCTGGTCATCGGTGACCACAACGTTATCCGCGAAGGCGTGACGATTCACCGTGGCACCGTTCAGGATCGGTCGGAAACCACCCTGGGTGATCACAACCTGATCATGGCGTATGCCCATATCGGTCATGACAGCGTAATCGGCAACCACTGCATCCTGGTCAACAACACCGCGTTGGCCGGCCATGTGCACGTTGAAGATTGGGCGATCCTCTCCGGCTTCACCCTGGTTCACCAGTATTGCCACATCGGCGCCCACAGCTTTTCGGGCATGGGCACTGCCATCGGCAAGGACGTTCCCGCATACGTCACAGTATTCGGCAACCCCGCCGAAGCCCGCAGCATGAACTTCGAAGGCATGCGCCGTCGTGGTTTCAGCGAAGACGCGATCCATGCGCTACGTCGAGCCTACAAAGTGGTTTACCGCCAGGGCCTGACGGTCGAACAGGCGCTCGGCGAACTGGCCGAACCTTCGGCACAGTTTCCGGAAGTCGCGGTGTTCCGTGATTCCATCCAGTCTTCGACCCGCGGCATCACTCGTTAATCATGGCTAATCTGCGTATTGCGCTGGTAGCGGGTGAGGCTTCCGGTGACATTCTGGGTGCCGGTTTGATGCGCGCCCTCAGGGCCCGGCATCCGGCGGTGGAGTTCATTGGTGTCGGTGGCCCGCTGATGCAGGCCGAAGGCCTGACTTCGTACTTCCCGATGGAACGTCTTTCGGTCATGGGCCTGGTGGAAGTGCTGGGCCGCTTGCGCGAACTGCTGGCCCGACGCAAGAAGCTGATTGCGGACCTGATCGCCGAAAAGCCGGACGTGTTCATCGGTATCGATGCCCCGGATTTCACCCTCAATATCGAACTCAAGCTGCGTCAGGCCGGGATCAAGACCGTGCATTACGTCAGCCCGTCGGTCTGGGCGTGGCGGCAAAAGCGGGTGCTGAAGATTCGCGAAGGCTGCGACCTGATGCTCACGCTGTTCCCGTTTGAAGCGAAGTTCTACGAAGAAAAGGGCGTGCCGGTGCGGTTTGTCGGGCATTCCCTGGCCGATGCGATTCCGCTGCAAGCTGATCGCGCAGCAGCGCGGGCTGAGCTGGGCTTGCCCGACGGTCCGCTGGTGGCGTTGATGCCCGGCAGTCGTGGCGGCGAAGTCGGCCGTCTCGGCGCGTTGTTCCTCGATACCGCCCAGCGCCTGCGCGCCTTGCGCCCCGGCGTGCGCTTCGTCATGCCGTGCGCCAGCCCACAGCGCCGGGCCCAACTCGAAGAGCTGTTAGCCGGCCGTGATCTGCCGCTGACCCTGCTCGATGGCAACTCCCATCTGGCCCTGGCGGCCTGTGACGCAGTGTTGATCGCCTCCGGCACGGCGACGCTCGAAGCGTTGTTGTACAAACGTCCGATGGTGGTTGCCTATCGCCTGGCACCGCTGACGTTCTGGATCCTCAAGCGCATGGTGAAAAGTCCCTACGTATCGTTGCCAAACTTGCTGGCCCAGCGCCTGCTGGTGCCCGAGTTGCTGCAGGACGATGCGACGGTCGAAGCGCTGGCTCAGACCTTGTCCCCACTGATCGACGGTGGCGAAGAACAGACCCGCGGCTTCGATGAAATCCACCGGACCTTGCGTCTGGATGCCTCCAACCAGGCGGCGGATGCCGTGCTGAATCTGATCGGCCACGTACAATGAGTAAAACAAGCATGCAAATGGGGCTGGATTTCACCTTGGTCGCTGAAGTGGAAGATTTGGTTGCCGGTGTCGACGAAGTCGGTCGCGGCCCGCTCTGCGGCGCCGTGGTCACGGCTGCGGTGATTCTCGATCCGAATCGGCCGATTCTCGGCTTGAACGACTCGAAGAAGCTCACCGAAGCCCGCCGCGAAAAGCTCTACGACGAAATCTGCGAGAAGGCCCTGAGCTGGCACATCGCCCGGGCCGAAGTCGAGGAAATCGACGAGCTGAACATCCTGCATGCCACCATGCTGGCCATGCAGCGCGCCATCGAAGGCCTGCATATCCAGCCGAAACTGGCGATGATCGACGGCAACCGCTGCCCGAAGCTGTCCATGCGCGCTGAAGCGGTGGTGCAGGGCGACGGCAAGGTGCCGGCCATCGCTGCCGCGTCGATTCTGGCCAAGGTCAGCCGCGACCGTGAAATGGCCGCGTTCGAATTGATTTACCCGGGTTACGGCATCGGTGGCCACAAAGGCTACCCAACGCCCGTTCATCTGGAAGCCCTGGCCCGTTTGGGGCCGACCCCGATTCACCGCCGCTCGTTCGCCCCAGTACGCCTGGCCTACGAGGCGCGGGAAAACCTGATCGAGAGTTAGTCGCAAGGCTGATGTTTTTACCAAGGCCCGGTACAATCCGGGCCTTGTTGTCTTCACGTTACTAGACAGGATCACTATGCCGGCTTCATTCGTTCACCTACGCCTGCACACTGAATATTCCCTGGTCGACGGTCTGGTGCGGATCAAACCGCTGGTCAAGACCCTGGTCGGCATGAACATGCCTGCCGTGGCGGTCACTGACCAGAACAACATGTGTTCCCTGGTCAAATTCTATAAAGCCTCGATGGGCGCAGGGATCAAGCCGATCTGCGGCGCCGACCTGTGGCTGTCGAACAAGGATCCGGACAACGCTCTGAGCCGGATCAGCCTGCTGGCGATGAACGCCGTGGGCTATCGCAACCTCACCGAGCTGATCTCCCGTGGCTTCATCGACGGCCAGCGCAACGGCTCGATCATCATCGAGCGCGAATGGGTGGCCGAAGCCAGCGAAGGCTTGATCATGCTGTCGGCGGCGAAAGAGGGCGAAATCGGCTTGGCCATGCTCGGTGGCAATCCGGCCGAAGCCGAAGCCCTGGCGCGCGAATGGATGGCGGTGTTCCCGGATCGCTTCTATCTGGAAATCCAGCGCACCAACCGCCCCAACGATGAAGAGCAACTGCACGGCGCCGTGGCCCTGGCCGAGAAAATCGGCGCGCCATTGGTCGCGACCAACGACGTGCGCTTTATCAAGCAGGAAGACTTCGAAGCCCACGAAACCCGCGTTTGCATCGGTGAGGGCCGCGCCCTCGACGATCCGCGGCGTTCGAAAAACTACAGCGATCAGCAATACCTCAAAAGCGCCGAGGAAATGGCTGAGCTATTCAGCGACATTCCCGAAGCGCTGGAAAACACCGTCGAGATCGCCAAGCGCTGCAACATCGAAGTGAAGCTGGGCAAGCACTTCCTGCCCAACTTCCCGATCCCCGATGGCATGACCATCGACGAGTATTTCCGCAAGGTGTCCTTCGACGGTCTGGAAGAGCGCCTGACCGTCCTGCTGCCCAAGGACACCACTGAAGACTACGAAGCCAAGCGTCAGGTCTACGTCGACCGGTTGAATTTCGAGCTGGATATCATCATCCAGATGGGTTTCCCCGGTTACTTTCTGATCGTGATGGACTTTATCCAGTGGGCCAAGAGCAACGGTGTGCCGGTAGGTCCGGGCCGGGGGTCGGGTGCCGGGTCGCTGGTGGCCTATGTACAGAAGATCACCGACCTTGATCCGCTGGAATATGACCTGCTGTTCGAACGTTTCCTTAACCCGGAACGGGTATCGATGCCCGACTTCGACGTCGACTTCTGCATGGACGGACGTGACCGGGTTATTGAATACGTGGCCGAGAAATACGGCCGCAACGCGGTAAGCCAGATCATCACCTTCGGTTCCATGGCCGCTAAAGCGGTGGTCCGTGACGTGGCGCGGGTGCAGGGCAAGTCCTACGGCCTGGCCGATCGTCTGTCGAAGATGATTCCGTTCGAAGTCGGCATGACGTTGGAAAAAGCCTACGAGCAGGAAGAAATCCTCCGTGATTTCATCAAGGTCGATGAAGAAGCCGCGGAAATCTGGGAGATGGCGCGCAAGCTGGAAGGTGTTGTACGTAACGTCGGTAAGCACGCCGGTGGTGTGGTTATTGCCCCGACCAAGCTGACTGACTTCTCGCCGATCTATTGCGACGAGGCCGGTGACGGTCTGGTAACCCAGTTCGACAAGGACGACGTTGAGGCCGCCGGTCTGGTGAAGTTCGACTTCCTGGGTCTGCGGACCCTGACGGTCATCGACTGGGCGCTGAAAACCATCAACCGCGATCGCGCCAAGGTTGATGAGCCGCCGCTGGACATCGCGTTCATCCCGCTGGACGACAAACCGACCTACACGCTGCTGCAAAAAGCGGAAACCACTGCGGTATTCCAGCTTGAATCCCGCGGCATGAAAGAGCTGATCAAAAAGCTCAAGCCCGACTGCCTGGAAGACTTGATCGCACTGGTGGCGCTGTTCCGTCCGGGCCCGCTGCAGTCCGGCATGGTTGACGACTTTATCAACCGTAAGCACGGTCGCGCCGAACTGGCATACCCGCACTCGGACTATCAGTACGAAGGCCTCAAGCCGGTCTTGGCACCCACTTACGGCATCATCCTGTATCAGGAACAGGTGATGCAGATTGCCCAGGTCATGGCCGGCTACACCCTCGGCGGCGCGGACATGCTGCGTCGGGCCATGGGTAAGAAAAAACCCGAAGAAATGGCCAAGCAGCGCGGCGGTTTCATTGAGGGCTGCACCGCTAACAATATCGACCCGGACCTGGCCGGTAACATTTTCGACCTGGTGGAAAAATTCGCCGGTTACGGCTTCAACAAATCTCACTCGGCTGCTTATGGCCTGGTGTCGTACCAGACGGCGTGGCTGAAAACCCACTATCCGGCGCCGTTCATGGCTGCGGTACTGTCGGCGGACATGCACAACACCGACAAGGTCGTGACCTTGATCGAAGAAATTCGCACCATGAAGCTGCGTCTCGACGCGCCGGATGTGAATACGTCGGAGTTCAAGTTCACGGTGAATGACGAAGGCCGGATTATCTACGGTCTCGGCGCGATCAAAGGGGTGGGCGAAGGTCCGGTGGAAGCGATCACCGAGGCGCGTCAGGCGGGTCCGTTCAAGGACCTGTTCGACTTCTGCGCCCGGGTCGATCTCAAGCGGATCAACAAGCGCACCCTCGACGGTCTGATCCGCAGCGGTGCGCTGGACCGCCTGGGGCCTTACTTCCATGACGAGCAGAAAGCCTATCAGGCCAACATCGACCGTAACCGTGCGGTGTTGCTCAACGCGATGGAAGGGGCGATCAAGGCCGCCGAACAAACTGCGCGCACCAAAGACAGCGGTCACGTTGATCTGTTTGGCGGCCTGTTCGTCGAAGAAGACGCCGATGTCTACGCCAACCACCGCAAGGCCAAGGAACTGACCCTCAAGGAACGCCTGAAAGGGGAGAAAGACACCCTCGGCCTGTACCTGACCGGTCACCCGATTGACGAGTACGAAGGCGAAATCCGTCGCTTCGCCCGTCAACGCATCATCGATCTGAAACCGGCGCGCGATACCCAGACCGTCGCCGGCATGATCATCGCCCTGCGCGTCATGAAGAACAAAAAGGGCGACAAGATGGGTTTCATCACCCTCGACGACCGCTCGGGGCGGATCGAAGCGTCGTTGTTTGCCGAGGCGTTCCATTCCGCGCAGTCGCTGTTGCAGACCGACGCGATGGTGGTGGTCGAAGGCGAAGTCAGCAACGACGATTTCTCCGGTGGCTTGCGCCTGCGGGTCAAACGGGTGATGAGCATGGAAGATGCGCGCACCAACCTGGCCGAAAGCCTGCGCCTGAAGCTGCACACGAAGGATTTGAAAGGCGATCAGCTACGCTGGCTGGGTGAGCTGTTCAAGCGTCACCGCGGTGCGTGCCCGATCACCATGGAGTACACCAGTCCCGATGCGAAGGCCTTGCTGCAGTTCGGCGAGACCTGGCGGATCGACCCGGCGGATGCCTTGATTCAAGCCCTGCGTGACCAGTTCGGGCGAGACAACGTCTTCCTCCAATACCGTTGACGGTCAGGTCCTGTAGTTAGGGCCTGATCTCGACCTGAATTTTTAATCTCGACCTGAACGCGCCTCTCCCTTAAGGTAGGGCGCGAATAGACAACCGGCCGGCCCAAGCTCCCTTGGAAGTCGACCCAAGACGGACGCCTATGAACCCGAATTTTCTAGATTTCGAACAGCCGATCGCCGACCTGCAAGCCAAGATCGAAGAGTTGCGCTTGGTCGGTAATGACAATTCGCTGAATATCGGCGATGAGATCTCCCGCCTGCAGGACAAAAGCAGCACCTTGACCGAAGACATCTTCGGCAAGCTGACCAGCTGGCAGATCGCGCGTCTGGCGCGCCACCCGAAACGTCCATACACCCTGGACTACATCGAACACATCTTCACCGAGTTCGACGAGCTGCACGGCGACCGTCACTTCTCCGACGACGCTGCCATCGTTGGCGGCATTGCCCGTCTGGACGATGAGCCGGTGATGATCATCGGTCACCAGAAAGGCCGTGAAGTGCGCGAGAAGGTGCGCCGCAACTTCGGCATGCCGCGTCCGGAAGGCTACCGCAAGGCCTGCCGCCTGATGGAAATGGCCGAACGTTTCAAAATGCCGATCCTGACCTTTATCGATACCCCGGGTGCTTACCCAGGCATCGACGCCGAAGAGCGCAACCAGAGCGAAGCGATTGCCTGGAACCTGCGCGTCATGGCACGCCTGAAAACCCCGATCATCGCCACCGTGATCGGTGAGGGTGGTTCCGGCGGTGCGTTGGCGATTGGTGTCTGCGATCAGTTGAACATGCTGCAGTACTCGACCTACGCGGTGATTTCGCCGGAAGGTTGCGCGTCGATCCTGTGGAAAACTGCCGAGAAAGCCCCGGATGCCGCTGAAGCCATGGGCATCACCGCCGAGCGCCTGAAAGGGTTGGGCATCGTGGACAAAGTGATCGGCGAACCGTTGGGTGGCGCCCACCGCGACCCGGCTGCTGCCGCTGCCTCGATCCGCGCCGAGCTGAGCTCGCAACTGGCGATGCTGAAGAAGTTCGACAACGAGGCGCTCCTGGCCCGTCGTTACGAGCGTCTGATGAGCTACGGTCTCTGATCAATCGCTCCTGCATCACCCTGTAGGAGCAAGGCTTGCCCACGATGGGGACGCAGCGGTTTAACTGACCGACCGCGTTATCGTTCATCGCGAGCAAGCGTTGCTCCTACAAGGTTTTGGTGTGCCCCATGTCACTTCACGCGAAACTGCTCAAGCAACTTGCCCCTTGGCGCAATGCCAATACTTGGCGCATCGCCTTCTCCGGCGGCCTCGACTCCACCGTCCTGTTGCACCTTCTTGCCCACCTCGCCAAAACCGACTCTCTGCCCACGCTCAGCGCGATCCATGTTCATCACGGCCTTCAGGCTGTGGCCGATGCGTGGCCGGATCATTGTCAGTCGGTCTGCGATGCCTTGGGTGTGCCGCTAGAGGTTGTTCGCGTCCAGATTCAACCCGGCGCCAGCCTTGAGCGTGCCGCCCGAGATGCGCGTTATGGCGCCTTCATCGCGGCGACTCACGCCAATGACGTGCTGCTGACCGCCCAGCATCGCGACGATCAGGCCGAAACCCTGTTGTTTCGACTGTTGCGCGGGGCCGGGGTGAGGGGGTTGTCGGGGATGCCGGGCGAACGTGGCTTGGGTCAGGGCCATTTGCTTCGTCCGCTACTGGACGTCACCCGCGCGGAACTCGAGGCTTATGCCGCCGAACATCAATTGAGCTGGATCGAAGACCCCTCGAATGAGGATCGGCAGTTCTCGCGCAATTACCTGCGTCATCAAGTGTTCCCGGTGCTGACCGAGCGTTGGCCGCAAGCGCAGGCGACCATGGCCCGCAGCGCGGCGCATCTGCGCGAAGCCCAAGGGTTGCTGGATGAGCTGGCGGTGATCGATCTGGCCGAGGCGAGCAGTCGCAATGATTTCGATTGGCTGGGATTGCCGTCCCTGGAACTGGCTTCATTGGCAAAACTCTCCGCTGCACGTCAACGCAATGCCTTGAGTTACTGGTTGAAGACGCAGACACGGCTGCCGGACAGTGACCATTGGTCGGGTTGGCAGGATCTGCGCGATGCCACTGGCGATGCCCGTCCAATCTGGCGGCTGGCAGACGGTGAACTGCACCGGGCGAGCGGGCGTATCTGGTGGTTGTCCGGTGCCTGGCTGCGCACGCCACCGGTGGTCGGACGCTGGGCCGATCCCACGTTGCCACTGGTGTTGCCGGATAACGGCCTGCTCACGCTGACCGGGCAAATCCCCGCTGACCCGCTGCAGATCCGCTATCGTGAAGGAGGCGAGATCATGAATTTGCCTGAGCGCGGTCACCGTGACCTGAAGCGTTTGCTTAATGAAAGTGGCGTGCCTTTGTTTGCCCGTGGCAGATTGCCGCTGCTCTATCGCGGTGAGCAATTGCTGGCTGTGGCGGGGTTGCAGGGGTTGAATGGCAGCACACGGGACGGCTGGAATTTACTTTGGCAGCCGCCGAGCGAAGATCAAGGTTTGAGCTGAAAGGGGCTTTCCGGTAGACTACGCTCCCTTCTTGATACAACTTCTGTGGATTCGCCTGAATTGCAGGAGTTGCCGATTACCAAGCAGTCTTTGCTGGGCGATTCCAAAAAATGTGTAGCGAGCAACGCACCGGTGTTTCATCTCCCGGTCTGTCCCAACGCGGCGGTTTTTTTGAAAGATGCACTGTGATTAATGCAGGTGATCGGGGGCTTCGGCCTTCCTTCGCTTTCCCCGGCGGCTCGGACCGCTTTAACGCAGACTTCTAGGGTTTTTCATGACGCGCTACATATTCGTCACGGGCGGTGTTGTTTCTTCATTGGGGAAAGGCATTGCCTCGGCTTCATTGGCGGCCATCCTGGAGGCGCGGGGACTTAAGGTCACCATGCTGAAGCTGGACCCGTACATCAACGTTGACCCGGGCACCATGAGCCCGTTCCAGCACGGTGAAGTGTTCGTCACCCACGACGGCGCCGAGACCGACCTGGACCTGGGCCACTACGAGCGGTTCATCCGCACGACCATGACCCAGAACAACAACTTCACCACCGGTCGTGTCTACGAACACGTCCTGCGCAAAGAGCGCCGTGGTGATTACCTGGGCGCCACCATCCAGGTGATCCCGCACATCACCGACGAAATCAAGCGCCGGATCATCAAGGGCGCCGGCGATGCCGACGTGGCCATGGTCGAGATCGGTGGCACCGTGGGTGACATCGAGTCGCAACCGTTCCTCGAAGCGATTCGCCAATTGCGTTTCGAAGTCGGCGCCAAGCGCGCGATGCTGATGCACCTGACTTTGGTGCCGTACATCGCCACCGCCGGCGAAACCAAAACCAAGCCAACCCAGCACTCGGTCAAGGAACTGCGTTCCATCGGCCTGCAACCTGACGTGCTGGTCTGCCGCTCCGATCACCCGATCGACATCTCGTCCCGTCGCAAGATCGCGCAATTCACCAACGTTGAAGAACGTGCGGTGATCGCGCTGGAAGACGCCGACACCATCTACAAGATCCCGGGCATCCTGCATTCCCAGGGCCTGGATGATTTTGTCGTTGAGCGTTTCGGCCTGCAATGTGGCGGCGCCGATCTGTCCGAGTGGGAAGCCGTGGTCGACGCCAAGCTCAACCCTGAGCACGAAGTCACCATCGCCATGGTCGGCAAGTACATGGAACTGCTGGACGCCTACAAGTCGCTGATCGAAGCGATGAGTCATGCCGGCATCAGCAACCGCACCAAGGTCAACCTGCGCTACATCGATTCCGAAGACATCGAAAACCAGGGCACCGCGCTGCTCGAAGGTGTCGACGCGATCCTCGTACCGGGCGGCTTCGGTCTGCGTGGCGTGGAAGGCAAGATCACTGCCGTTCAATTCGCTCGCGAAAACAAGGTTCCGTACCTGGGCATCTGCCTGGGCATGCAAGTGGCCGTGATCGAGTTCGCTCGTAACGTGCTGGGCTGGAAAGACGCCAACTCCACCGAGTTCGATCGCACCAGCGGTCACCCGGTAGTGGGCCTGATCACCGAGTGGGAAGATGCCACCGGCGCCGTCGAAACCCGTACCGAAGCGTCCGACCTGGGCGGCACCATGCGCCTTGGCGCACAGGACTGCCTGCTGGAGCCGGGTTCGCTGGTTCACGATTGCTACGCAAAAGACGTGATCGTCGAGCGTCACCGCCATCGCTACGAAGTGAACAACAACCTGCTGCCGCAGATCATGGAAGCCGGCCTGAAAATCTCCGGTCGTTCCGGTGATGGCGCGCTGGTTGAAGTGGTTGAAGCCCCGGATCATCCATGGTTCGTCGCTTGCCAGTTCCACCCTGAGTTCACCTCGACCCCGCGCGACGGCCACCCGCTGTTCACCGGCTTCGTCAAAGCAGCGTTGACTCAACACCAGAAGAAGGCGTAATTCCAATGGCGCAGAAGATCATCCGTGTAGGCGATATCGAGATTGCCAACGACAAGCCAATGGTGCTTTTCGGTGGCATGAACGTGCTGGAAAGCCGCGACATGGCGATGCAGGTCTGCGAAGAGTACGTAAAGGTTACCGAGAAACTCGGTATCCCTTACGTGTTCAAGGCCAGCTTCGACAAGGCTAACCGTTCCTCCGTGACCTCTTACCGTGGCCCCGGCCTGGAAGAGGGCATGCGGATCTTCCAGGACATCAAGCAAGCCTTCGGCGTGCCGATCATCACCGACGTCCACGAGCCTGAGCAGGCTGCGGTCGTCGCTGAAGTCTGCGACATCATCCAGTTGCCGGCCTTCCTGTCGCGCCAGACCGACCTCGTGGTTGCGATGGCCAAGACCGGCGCGGTGATCAACATCAAGAAAGCCCAGTTCCTTGCACCGCACGAGATGAAACACATCTTGAGCAAGTGCGTGGAAGCGGGTAACGATCAGTTGATCCTCTGCGAACGCGGTTCGAGCTTCGGCTACAACAACCTGGTCGTCGACATGCTCGGCTTCGGCATCATGAAGCAGTTCGAATACCCGGTGTTCTTCGACGTGACCCACTCGCTGCAAATGCCTGGCGGTCGCTCCGATTCCGCTGGCGGTCGCCGTGCCCAGGTCACCGATCTGGCCAAGGCCGGCATCAGCCAGTCGCTGGCGGGTCTGTTCCTCGAAGCCCACCCGGATCCGGACAACGCCAAATGCGACGGCCCTTGTGCCTTGCGCCTGGACAAACTGGAGCCATTCCTGGCCCAGCTCAAAGCGTTGGACGAACTGGTTAAGAGTTTTCCGACGGTAGAAACCGCGTAAACCTCTTTTCTCCGGTAAAGTACCGCACGATTTAATGTTCAGGCCCTCGGGCCTGAGCCTTATCGTCCGCAAGACTGCCCGCTGCACATCACTTGCCGACGGTAAAAGATTTCCTCTAGCTGCGTCGTTTTCGTCAACTTTGGAGTGTTTACAACAATGGCAAAAATCGTCGACATCAAAGGTCGTGAAGTTCTCGACTCCCGTGGCAATCCCACCGTCGAAGCGGACGTGCTTCTCGATAACGGCATCATCGGTAGCGCTTGCGCGCCGTCCGGTGCTTCCACTGGCTCGCGTGAAGCACTCGAGCTGCGTGATGGCGACAAGAGCCGTTACCTGGGCAAGGGCGTACTCAAAGCCGTAGGCAACATCAACGGTCCGATTCGCGACCTGCTGTTGGGTAAAGACCCAAGCGACCAGAAAGCCCTCGATCACGCGATGATCAAGCTCGACGGTACTGAAAACAAAGGTTCCCTGGGCGCCAACGCGATCCTCGCCGTTTCCCTGGCCGCGGCCAAGGCAGCAGCACAGGACCAGGACCTGCCGCTGTACGCTCACATCGCCAACCTGAACGGCACTCCGGGTGTCTACTCGATGCCGGTTCCGATGATGAACATCATCAACGGTGGCGAGCACGCCGATAACAACGTCGACATCCAGGAATTCATGGTTCAGCCGGTTGGCGCCAAGTCTTTCTCGGAAGGTCTGCGCATGGGCACCGAGATTTTCCATCACCTCAAAGCTGTGCTGAAGGCCCGTGGCCTGAGCACTGCCGTCGGCGACGAAGGCGGTTTCGCACCGAACCTGGCCTCCAACGAAGACGCGTTGAAAGTGATCTCCGAAGCCGTGGCCAACGCCGGTTACAAACTGGGCACCGACGTGACCCTGGCCCTGGACTGCGCGGCGAGCGAATTCTACGAAGACGGCAAATACAACCTGTCCGGCGAAGGCCATGTCTTCACCTCCGAAGGTTTCGCTGATTACCTCAAAGGCCTGACCGAGCGCTACCCGATCATCTCCATCGAAGATGGCCTGGACGAGTCCGACTGGGCTGGCTGGAAAGTCCTCACCGACAAGATCGGCGAGAAAATCCAACTGGTGGGCGACGATCTGTTCGTGACCAACACCAAGATCCTGAAAGAAGGCATCGATAAAAAGATCGCCAACTCGATCCTGATCAAGTTCAACCAGATCGGCACCCTGACTGAAACCCTGGAAGCCATCCAGATGGCCAAGGCTGCCGGTTACACCGCCGTGATCTCGCACCGCTCCGGCGAAACCGAAGATTCGACCATTGCCGACCTGGCGGTGGGCACCGCGGCTGGCCAGATCAAGACCGGCTCCCTGTGCCGTTCCGATCGCGTTTCCAAGTACAACCAACTGCTGCGTATCGAAGAGCAGTTGAATGGCAAAGCCAAGTACAACGGCCGCAGCGAGTTCCGCGGTTAAGTCGTACATGGTAAAAAAGACACCGGATTGTGTCGGAAAAATCGCTACAGCGATGGATTTGCCACTAATCTGATGCCTTAAGAGCACAAGCCTGGGTCCTCCAGGCTTCGTGCTATCAGTAGCTTCATAGTTTTGGCATGGCTGTCTTTTTTCACTGGATACCTGATATTCGATGCGCAGTCCCAATTGGTTGTTCCTCGTCTTGCTCCTGTTGCTGGCTGGCCTGCAGTACCGCCTGTGGGTGGGAAACGGCAGTCTGGCGCAAGTGGCCGAGCTGACTCAGCAGATCGCGGATCAACACGCTGAGAATGAAGGCTTGCTGGAACGCAATCGGGTGATGGACGCCGAAGTCAGCGAGTTGAAAAAAGGCATGGAGACCGTTGAAGAACGGGCTCGTCATGAGTTGGGCATGGTCAAGGACGGTGAAACCCTTTACCAGTTGGCTCAATGATCCAGTCGTTACCGGCCTTCTGGGCCGTGGTTCCTGCCGCGGGCGTCGGTGCCCGTATGGCCGCGGACCGTCCCAAGCAATACTTGCAACTGGGCGGGCGCACTATTCTCGAACACAGCCTCGGCTGTTTCCTTGATCATCCATCCCTGAAGGGGTTGGTGGTCAGTCTTGCGATTGATGACCCTTATTGGCCAAACCTGGCTTGTGCTTCCGATGCTCGCATTCAGCGGGTCGAGGGTGGTGCGGAGCGTTCCGGGTCGGTGCTCAATGCGTTGCTGCACCTGCACGCGTTGGGTGCTGATGATGAGGATTGGGTGCTGGTGCACGATGCTGCGCGGCCGAACCTGGCCCGCGATGATCTCGATAAATTACTGAGTGAACTGGCGGACGATCCGGTCGGTGGTTTGTTGGCGGTGCCTGCACGGGACACCCTCAAGCGCGTCGACAAAAACGGACGAGTGCTGGAAACCGTGGATCGCAGCGTGATCTGGCAGGCCTATACGCCGCAGATGTTTCGCCTGGGGGCCTTGCATCGGGCGTTGGCGGATAGCCTGGTCGCGGACGTGGTGATTACTGATGAGGCGTCGGCGATGGAATGGTCGGGTTTGGCGCCACGCTTGATCGAAGGGCGTTCCGATAACATCAAAGTTACACGCCCGGAAGACCTCGAATGGTTGCGTCAGCGTTGGGCTAACCGCCGCTAAAAGAACGCAGCCTGCGATCTTTTAATCTTCAATCCCTCAATCCCGATACTCCGGCCGCTCCGCCAACCCTTCCTTCAAATAATCCACCAACTTGCGCACCTTCGGCGACAGATGCCGCTGCTGTGGATAAAGCGCCCACACCGCCGTATTCGGTGGTTGATGCGCTTCCAACAGCGAAATCAACGCGCCGCTGTGCAAATGCTCCAGCACGTAATAATCCGGCAATTGACACAATCCGACCCCTTGCAGCGCCGCATCCAACACCGCTTGCCCACTGTTGCAACGCCAGTTTCCCTGCACCCGTTGCGAAAATTCCCGCCCGTTCTGTTCCAGTTGCCACAGGTCTGAACTGCCGATGAGGCAATTGTGCCGGCTCAATTCCGACAAACTGTGTGGGCGACCGTATCGTTCCAGGTAGGACGGTGAGGCGCACAAATACATGCGTCGCGGTGCCAGGCGTGTCGCCACCAGCCGCGAGTCCTGCAGGCGACCCAGGCGGATCGCCAGGTCCAGGCCTTCATGCACCAGATCGAGTTGGCGATTGCTGAGTTCGATGTCGATGCGCAATTGCGGATAGAGGCCCATGAAGCGAGTCACCAGCGGCACGATAAAGCGCTCGCCATACGCCACGGCGCAGGTCATGCGCAGCATGCCCTTGGGTTCGCTGGTCAGGTCGCCGACCGCGCGCAAGGCTTCTTCGCGTCCGTCCTGCAAACGCTGGCAATGTTGCAGGAAGGTTTGCCCGGCTTCGGTCAGGGTGACCCGCCGGGTGCTGCGATACAGCAACCGCGTCTGAAGGCGTTCTTCCAGGCGTACGATTTGTCGACTGACATGGGAGGACGAAACCCCAAGACGTTCGGCGGCAGCGGTGAACTGGCTGCACTCGGCGACGGCGACGAACTCGTCGATCCCTTCCCAGCGGTTTTCCGACATTTAGGATTATCCCTGTACAGCAATAATATTTTGCATTTGTCCCGATTATTCATCGTACGGCGGTGTATTACACTCCTTGTCTCGTTTTTATTCACTGGAGAGTCAGCATGATCAAGTCGCGCGCCGCCGTTGCCTTCGAGGCCAAGAAACCCCTCGAGATCGTTGAAGTCGATGTCGCCATGCCGAAGGCCGGTGAAGTCCTGTTGCGCATCGTCGCTTCCGGTGTTTGCCACACCGATGCCTATACCTTGTCCGGCGCTGACCCGGAAGGCATCTTCCCGTCGATCCTCGGTCACGAAGGCGGCGCTGTGGTTGAAGCCATCGGCGAAGGCGTAACCTCGGTTGCTGTCGGCGATCACGTGATCCCGCTGTACACCCCGGAATGCCGTCAGTGCAAATTCTGCCTGTCGGGCAAAACCAACCTCTGCCAGGCGATTCGCGCCACCCAAGGCAAAGGCCTGATGCCGGATGGCACTTCGCGCTTTTCCTACAAGGGTCAGCCGATTTTCCACTACATGGGCACCTCGACCTTTTCCGAATACACGGTGCTGCCGGAAATCTCCGTGGCCAAGATCGCGAAAGAAGCGCCCCTGGAAAAAGTCTGCCTGCTGGGCTGCGGCGTCACCACCGGCATCGGCGCGGTGCTCAATACCGCCAAGGTAAAACCGGGTGACACCGTGGCCATTTTCGGTCTCGGTGGCATCGGTCTGTCGGCCGTGATCGGCGCAGTCAAAGCCAAGGCTGCACGCATCATCGCCATCGACATCAACCCAGCCAAATTCGAGATCGCCAAGCAACTGGGTGCAACCGATTGCGTGAACCCGAAAGACTTCGACCGCCCGATCCAGGAAGTCATCGTCGACATGACCGATGGCGGCGTCGACTTCTCCTTCGAGTGCATCGGCAACGTGCAGTTGATGCGTGCGGCCCTTGAGTGCTGTCACAAAGGTTGGGGCGAGTCGGTGATCATCGGCGTGGCCGGTGCCGGCCAGGAGATTTCCACCCGTCCATTCCAACTGGTCACCGGTCGCGTCTGGCGCGGTTCGGCATTCGGCGGCGTGCGTGGTCGCACCGAATTGCCAAGCTACGTAGAAATGGCTGAAACCGGCGAGATTCCGCTGGATACCTTCATCACCCACACCATGGGCCTGGAAGATATCAACAAGGCGTTCGACCTGATGCATGAAGGCAAGAGCATCCGTTCCGTCATCCATTTCTGAGGTCGGTCATGAGCCTGGAAAATATTTCCTGCCAGAAAAGCTTCGGCGGCTGGCACAAACGCTATCGGCACCGCTCCGACGTGCTCGGCTGCGACATGGTGTTCGCGGTGTACCTGCCGCCGCAAGCGGAGCAGGGCGGCAAGCTCCCGGTGCTGTACTGGCTGTCCGGCCTGACCTGCACCGATGAGAACTTCATGCACAAGGCCGGCGCCCTGCGCATGGCCGCCGAGTTGGGGCTGATCATCGTTGCGCCGGACACCAGCCCGCGCGGTGCTGATGTGCCGGGTGACCCGGATGGCGCCTGGGACTTCGGGCTCGGTGCCGGCTTCTATCTGAATGCCACGCAGGAACCGTGGTCCCGGCACTATCGGATGCATGACTACGTTGTGCAGGAATTGCCGGCATTGGTCGAAGCGCATTTCCCGGCGTCGGACAAGCGCGGCATCAGCGGGCATTCCATGGGTGGCCACGGTGCACTGGTTTGCGCGCTGCGTAATCCGGGGCGTTATCAGTCGGTGTCGGCGTTTTCGCCGATCAACAACCCGATGGATTGCCCGTGGGGGCAGAAAGCTTTTTCCCGTTATCTTGGGGAGGACCGTTCGAAGTGGCGCGAATGGGATGCTTGCGCCCTGATCGCCGAGGCCGATGAGCAGTTGCCATTGCTGGTCGATCAAGGCGATCGCGACGATTTCCTTGCCACCCAACTCAAACCTGAAGCCTTGCAGCAAGCGGCCAAACTGGCCGGTCATCCGTTGACGTTGCGTCTGCAACCGGGCTACGACCATAGCTATTTCTTCATCGCCAGCTTCATCGACGACCACTTGCAGCATCATGCGCGCGCCCTAGGCGCCTAATGCAGGTAGAATCACGCCCTGACAAAAATCGGGGCGTTTTTTTATGCGTATTGGCCACGGCTATGATGTGCACCGTTTCGCTGAAGGCGATTTCATTACTCTGGGCGGTGTGCGGATTGCACACGGCTTCGGGCTGCTCGCTCACTCCGACGGTGACGTCCTGCTGCACGCCTTGAGCGATGCCTTGCTCGGCGCCGCCGCGCTGGGTGATATCGGCAAGCATTTCCCGGACACCGATCCAACCTTCAAGGGCGCCGACAGCCGCGTGCTGTTGCGTCACGTCGTCGCACTGATCCACGCCAAGGGCTGGAAAGTCGGCAACGTCGATAACACCATCGTCGCCCAGGCGCCGAAAATGGCTCCGCATATCGAATCGATGCGCGCGCTCATTGCCGCGGATCTTCAAGTTGAGTTGGATCAAGTGAACGTGAAAGCTACCACTACCGAAAAGCTTGGCTTCGTCGGTCGCGAAGAAGGCATTGCCGTGCATTCCGTTGCCTTGTTGCTGCGCGCATGAACGAACTGCAACTGCTTGGCCCGCGCGCCTATGGCGAAGCCCTTGGCACCGCGGTACTGAAAGCCACGGCGGAAGATTTCCAGGTTGATGAAGTGCTCAACATCCCGCTCAGTGGCGATGGCGAGCACCTGTGGATCTGGGTGGAAAAGCGCGGTCTGAACACCGAAGAAGCCGCACGCCGGATTGCAAAAGCGGCCGGCGTGCCGTTGAGGACCGTCAGTTATGCGGGCCTCAAGGATCGTCAGGCACTGACCCGCCAGTGGTTCAGTGTGCAACTGCCGGGCAAGGCCGACCCCGATCTGTCGGCGGCGGAAAACGACACGCTGAAGATCCTCAAGACCGGCCGGCACAAGCGCAAGCTGCAACGCGGTGCCCACTCGGCCAATGGCTTCACTTTGCGCCTGACCCAATTTGCCGGCGACAAGGCGGCGATCGAAGAACGCCTGCAACTGATCACCCAGCAAGGTATTCCGAATTATTTCGGTGCCCAGCGCTTCGGCTTTGATGGCGGCAACGTAGTCGATGCCCGCGCCTGGGCTGCGCGTAAAGCGTTGCCGGAGCAGCGCAACGTGCGTTCGCGCCTGCTCTCCACCGCCCGCAGTTTTCTGTTCAACCAGGTGTTGGCGGCGCGTGTCGCTGATGGCAGCTGGCAGCGCGCCCAGGTCGGCGATCTGCTGGCTTTCACCGACAGCCGCAGTTTCTTTCCGGCCGGTGAAGCCGAGTGCAACGATCCACGCCTGGCGATACTTGACCTGCATCCGACCGGTCCGCAGTGGGGCGAAGGTGACTCGCCGACCACGGGCGCTGTCCATGAACTGGAGCAGGCAATCGCCAGCCGCGAAGCAGACTTGCGCGATTGGTTGATTAACGCCGGAATGAGCCACGAACGTCGCATCCTGCGGCTGCCCATTGGTGGGTTGACGTGGCATTATCCCGAGCCTGACATTCTGCAACTGGAATTCGTCCTCCCGGCCGGATGCTTCGCCACCGTATTGGTGCGCGAACTCGTCGATCTGGTGCCGGTGGGGCAGACGGACAGCCCATGCGTATTCTGATTTCTAACGACGATGGGGTAACCGCACCCGGTCTCGCCGCGCTTTATGCTGCGCTGGCGGATTTCACCGAGTGCGTGGTTATCGCCCCGGACCAGGACAAAAGCGGCGCCAGCAGTTCGCTGACGCTCGACCGTCCGTTGCACCCGCAAACCCTGGCCAACGGCTTTATCAGCCTCAATGGCACACCCACCGATTGCGTGCACCTGGGCCTTAACGGCTTGCTGGAGCGCCAGCCGGACATGGTGGTTTCCGGTATTAACCTGGGTGCGAACCTGGGGGACGACGTGCTGTATTCCGGCACCGTGGCGGCGGCCCTTGAAGGTCGCTTCCTGGAGCGTCCTTCGTTTGCCTTTTCGTTGGTCTCACGGCAAATAGAGAACCTTCCCACAGCCGCCTACTTTGCGCGCAAACTGGTCGAAGCCCATGCTGACCTCCAGCTGCCACCGCGCACGGTGCTGAACGTGAATATTCCGAACCTGCCGCTGGACCATATCCGCGGTATTCAGTTGACCCGCCTCGGGCATCGCGCCCGCGCCGCGGCGCCAATAAAAGTCGTCGATCCACGGGGCAAGTCCGGCTATTGGATTGCCGCCTCAGGGGACGCCGAAGACGGCGGTCCGGGAACCGATTTCCATGCGGTGATGCAGGGCTATGTCTCAATCACTCCACTACAACTGGATCGCACCTTCAATGATGCCTTCAGAAGTCTCGATGGCTGGCTGGAGGGGCTGCGTTAATGTCTCGTGAACAAGACGATATGCTGCGTCGCGGCATCGGCATGACTTCCCAGCGGACCCGCGAGCGCCTCATTCAGCGGCTGTATGAAGAGGGGATTTCCAACGCCAAGGTGCTGGAAGTCATCCGCCGTACACCGCGTCACCTGTTCGTTGACGAGGCGCTGGCTCACCGCGCCTACGAAGACACCGCGCTGCCGATCGGCAATAACCAGACGATCTCCCAGCCTTATATGGTGGCGCGCATGAGCGAGCTGCTGCTGGAGGCCGGTCCGTTGGACAAGGTGATGGAGATCGGCACCGGCTCGGGCTACCAGACCGCCGTGCTGTCGCAGTTGGTGGAGCGGGTGTTCTCCGTGGAGCGCATCAAGGTGTTGCAAGACCGGGCCAAGGAACGCCTGGTCGAGCTGAACCTGCGCAACGTGGTCTTCCGCTGGGGCGATGGTTGGGAAGGCTGGCCGGCACTGGCTCCTTATAACGGCATTATCGTCACCGCTGTTGCCACCGATGTGCCCCAGGCACTGCTTGATCAGTTGGCGCCGGGCGGACGCCTGGTGATTCCGGTCGGCTCCGGTGAGGTCCAGCAATTGATGCTGATCATCCGTGAAGAACAGGGCTTTTCCAGGCGTGTTCTGGGAGCGGTACGCTTCGTGCCATTGCTCAATGGGCCACTGGCCTGAGCATTTGTTTTCGCGCGCTGAATTCTCTTCGATCGGCCGTGTCTTACAGCGGCATCGATTGTTTAAACGGATTTCATCGTCAGGCAGCAAACGTGTGCGCGAAGCGATTTCACGTCATTAAAGGTAAAGCCTGTACGGCCCGTTATACTTGCGACATTTCGTGCCGGAACACGGCAATCCACATTTTCAGCCACCACAAAGGGAGCGGCGGGTGAGTCTCACAGTCATTGCGCAGCGTATGGGTACAGCAAGCTTTCAGCGCCTGGTGACTGGCCTTGTCTTGAGCACGTTGCTGGTCGGTTGCTCCAGCACCAAGTCGAGCACCGTTGGCGTGGTGGATCGCAACAAAACCGTAGCCCAGCGTCCGGCCGTCACCACGGGTCAATATGTCGTTCGACCTAAAGACACTCTGTTCTCGATCGCTTTTCGCTACGGTTGGGACTACAAAGCCCTCGCTGCCCGGAACAATATTCCTACGCCATACACGATCCATCCGGGTCAGACGATTCGCTTCGATGGTCGTACCGGTTCAACGCCGACGACAGTCGTAAGCTCGTCAAATTCAACGCCTTCATCGTCGCTGAAAACCACAGTAATCCGACGCCAACCGAATGGCGCAACGACCAGTACAGCGGTGGTTGCACCGTCCGTCGCGAGCAAGCCAGCCCTCGCACCACTGCCTCCTGCAGGTCCGGCCCCGACCGGCTGGGGATGGCCTTCTAATGGCATATTAATTGGAAAATTCTCTTCAAACGGTAGTTTGAATAAAGGAATTGATATCGCCGGGGATTTGGGACAGCCTGTTTTAGCTGCGTCTGATGGGACGGTGGTATACGCCGGGAGTGGCTTAAGGGGCTACGGCGAATTAGTCATCATCAAACACAGCGATACCTACGTCAGTGCTTACGGACATAACCGTAGGCTGTTGGTTCGGGAGGGGCAGCAGGTCAAAGTCGGACAGACAATTGCCGAAATGGGGTCAACGGGTACAGACCGGGTGAAACTGCATTTTGAGATTCGCCGACAAGGTAAGCCTGTAGATCCGCTGCAATTCCTGCCACGTCGTTGATTTGTTGTCAGCCTGTTCCGTCACGTAGAGGGAACAGGCTCCAGCGTTGCCAAGGATAAAGGCGCCGCTTGAGCTTGAGGTCGAACTCACCAAAGGACTATAACAATGGCTCTCAGTAAAGAAGTGCCGGAGTTTGACATCGACGATGAGGTTCTCCTTATGGAGACCGGCATCGGCACGGATTCGATGTCGAATGATGAAGGGGCTGCACCGCCTTCCGTTCGCGCCAAATCCAAACACTCCGCTTCGCTAAAGCAACACAAGTACATCGACTACACTCGGGCACTCGATGCCACGCAGCTGTACCTCAACGAAATCGGCTTTTCCCCACTGCTCTCTCCGGAAGAAGAAGTTCATTTTGCGCGCTTGTCGCAAAGTGGCGATCCGGCCGGGCGCAAACGCATGATCGAAAGTAACCTGCGGCTGGTGGTGAAAATCGCCCGGCGTTACGTCAATCGTGGCTTGTCGCTGCTGGACCTGATCGAAGAGGGTAACCTCGGGCTGATCCGGGCCGTGGAAAAGTTCGACCCTGAGCGCGGCTTCCGCTTTTCGACCTACGCAACCTGGTGGATACGTCAGACCATCGAGCGCGCGATCATGAATCAGACCCGGACCATCCGGTTGCCGATCCATGTGGTCAAAGAGCTCAACGTGTACCTGCGGGCTGCACGGGAACTGACGCAAAAGCTCGATCACGAACCCTCACCCGAAGAAATCGCCAACCTGCTGGAAAAACCGGTGGGCGAGGTCAAGCGCATGCTGGGCCTGAACGAGCGGGTTTCTTCGGTCGACGTCTCGCTGGGTCCGGATTCGGATAAAACCCTGCTGGACACCCTTACCGACGATCGTCCAACCGATCCATGCGAACTGCTGCAGGACGATGACCTGTCACAGAGCATCGATCAGTGGCTCTCGGAGCTGACCGACAAGCAACGCGAGGTGGTCATACGCCGCTTCGGCCTGCGCGGTCACGAGAGCAGCACGCTGGAAGATGTGGGCCTGGAGATCGGTTTGACCCGGGAGCGGGTCAGGCAAATCCAGGTGGAAGGCCTTAAGCGACTTCGAGAGATTCTCGAGAAGAACGGCCTGTCGAGTGAGTCGCTGTTTCAATAAGCGTCCACTCAATGGCAACCAAAAGCCCCGACTGGTTCGGGGCTTTTTGTTGCCTGGGAGAAATCTCGGGTTCGTAGACTCGCGTTGTAAGACTTTGCTTACTCTTTCGTAAGTGTTCGCTATTTTTACAGGTTGGCAGTTGTCTATTTTGACTGCGGCATGATTTTAACTAGCTGTTTTATATGGTTATTTTGTTTTGTTTCGCGCATATGACAAGCCGTTACCTGCCCGAAGGGCGGTTGTTCATGCCGGGGAATTCTCTAGTATCTGGGTTGTGTCGACGGATAGACACGCCCTTCAAGGAAGAGGGGAAAGGACATCGCAGGACGCGGTTCATCAGGACGATGAAAAGGAATACAGGGAATAGGGAAAAAATGTGGGCGGGTCAAACCGCCCCTTTTTTTGCCTGCAGAAAAGCAAAAAGGCCCACAAGGGGCCTTTTCAAGAACGCGGGGTCAATCAGCGTTCGAGGTCTTTGATCTTGCCTTTCACGCCATCCCACTCTTCGGCATCGGGCAGCGATTCTTTCTTCTCGGTGATGTTCGGCCAGATTTCGGCCAGATCAACGTTCAGCTGAATGAATTCCTGCATCTCTTCCGGGACTTCATCTTCGGAGAAGATGGCCACGGCCGGGCATTCTGGTTCGCACAGTGCGCAGTCGATGCACTCATCCGGGTGAATCACCAGGAAGTTCGGGCCTTCGTAAAAGCAGTCCACCGGACAGACTTCTACGCAGTCGGTGTACTTGCACTTGATGCAGTTGTCGGTGACGACGAAGGTCATTTCTAATTTTCTCCTCAGGCGGCGGCAGCGGAGCCCCTTCACGTTGGGGTCGCCAGGTTCGGGAGCGATAGTCTGCTGGCCAGGCTATGAGCCAGCAGCATCCCAAACCGCGCGAGATTCTAACAGCTTGCACGCAAGTGCGTTAGATCCGTGTCTTTAGTGTATAGAGCATTTCGAGCGCACGACGCGGACTCATATCGTCCAGGTCCAGTTTGGCCAGTTCGTCGAGCACCGGATGCGGCAGGCTGGCGAACATGTCGCTCTGCTGCGGCGCGGCCGGTTTGCCTTTGACGGCTTTCGGCACTTCGTGGGGCAGGGCAGTGGCTTCCAGGCGACCCAGGTGCTCGCGAGCACGCACGATCACTTCGCTCGGCACGCCGGCCAATTGCGCAACCGCCAAGCCGTAGCTTTGGCTGGCAGGCCCAGGCAACACATGGTGCAGGAACACGATGCGTTCGTTGTGCTCGGTGGCATTCAGATGCACGTTGGCCACCAGCGGCTGGGCCTCCGGCAACACGGTCAGTTCGAAGTAGTGGGTAGCGAACAGCGTGTAGGCACGCAGGTGCGCCAGGCGCTCGGCAGCAGCCCAGGCCAGGGACAGACCGTCGAAGGTGCTCGTACCGCGTCCGACTTCGTCCATCAGCACCAGGCTGCGCTCGGTGGCGTTGTGCAGGATGTTCGCCGTTTCACTCATTTCAACCATGAAGGTCGAACGGCCACCGGCCAAGTCATCGCTGGAACCGATCCGGGTGAAGATGCGATCCACCAGCGACAATTCGCAACTGGCTGCCGGTACGAAGCTGCCGATGTGCGCCAGCAACACGATCAACGCAGTCTGGCGCATGTAGGTGGATTTACCGCCCATGTTCGGACCGGTGATCACCAGCATGCGGGTATTGTCGTCGAGGCTCAGGTCGTTGGCCACGAACGGCGTGCTCAGCACTTGCTCGACCACCGGGTGACGCCCCTGGCTGATGCGCATGCACGGCTCGTCGACGAAGCGCGGGCAGTTCAGGTCAAGGTTCAGTGCACGTTCGGCGAGGTTGCTCAACACGTCCAGTTCGGCCAGCGCGGCGGCAGTGTCCTGCAACGGCGGCAATTGCGAAATCAAGTCTTCGAGCAACGCTTCGTAGAGCATCTTCTCGCGCGCCAGGGCACGGCTCTTGGCCGATAGCGCCTTGTCTTCGAACGCCTTCAGTTCTGGCGTGATGAAACGCTCGGCACCCTTGAGCGTCTGGCGACGGATGTAGTCCGCCGGCGCCGATTCGGCCTGTTTGCTCGGCAACTCGATGAAGTAACCGTGAATGCGGTTGTAGCCGACTTTCAGGTGCGACAGACCGGTGCGGGCCTTCTCGCGGGCTTCAAGGTCGATCAGGAACTGCCCGGCGTTTTCGCTGAGCGATTGCAGGTCGTCCAGCTCGGCGTCGTAACCGGTTTTCAACACGCCGCCGTCACGGATGACTGCCGGCGGGTTGTCGATAATGGCTTTTTCCAGCAACGCCGCGAGTTCCGGGTAGGTGCTGGTGGTCGCGGCCAGTTGAATGATGTGCGGGGCTTCGAGTTCGGCCATCGCCACTTGCAGCTCGGGCAATGCGCCGAGGGCATCACGCAGGCGGGCCAAGTCACGAGGACGAGCGTTACGCAAACCGATCCGCGCCAGGATCCGCTCGATGTCGCCGATTTCCTTGAGTTGTGGTTGCAGCTTTTCGAAACGGTAGCCGTCGAGCAGGCAAGTGATTGAGGTCTGACGCGCCAGCAACACGGTCAAGTCCCGCAGTGGACGGTTCAGCCAACGGGTCAGCAAGCGGCTGCCCATGGCGGTCTGGCAGCGATCGACCACCGATTGCAGGGTGTTCTCGCGGCCACCGGCCAGGTTGGTGTCCAGCTCCAGGTTGCGACGGCTTGCGCCGTCCAGCACCACGGTGTCGTCCAGGCGTTCATGACGCAGGCTGCGCAAGTGCGGCAGGGCGGTGCGCTGGGTTTCCTTGGCGTAGCTGAGCAGGCAGCCGGCGGCACCGATGGCCAGGGTCAGGTTCTCGCAGCCGAAGCCTTTAAGGTCCTGGGTCGAGAATTGTTGGCAGAGACTTTTCAGCGCCGTATCGCGTTCAAAATCCCACGGTGCCCGACGACGAACCCCGCGGCGTTTTTCCGCCGGCAGGTCCTTCGGCCAATCGTCCGGGATCATCAGCTCTACCGGATTGACCCGCTCCAGCTCCGCCAGCAGGTTTTCCCAGCCTTTGATTTCCAGCACGGTGAAGTTGCCGCTGGTGATGTCCAGCACCGCCAAACCGAACAGACGCTCGTCACCCAGCACCGCCGCGATCAGGTTGTCCCGACGCTCATCCAGCAACGCCTCATCACTGACCGTACCCGGCGTGATGATCCGCACCACCTGCCGATCCACCGGCCCCTTGCTGGTGGCCGGATCGCCAACCTGCTCACAGATCACCACCGACTCGCCGAGCTTCACCAGTTTCGCCAGGTAACCTTCGGCGGCGTGGTAAGGAATCCCGCACATCGGAATCGCCTGGCCCGCCGACTGCCCACGGGCGGTCAAGGTGATGTCCAGCAACTTGGCGGCCTTCTTCGCGTCTTCATAGAAGATCTCGTAGAAGTCACCCATGCGGTAGAACATCAGCTGGTCAGGGTGCTGGTTCTTCAGGCGCCAGTATTGCTGCATCATCGGCGTGTGCGAGGACAGATCGGAGATAGCTTTATTCATCGGAAATCAGGAAAACTCGTTGAAAGGTGTAGGGCAAAGGAGGGGCATCGGCCCGGCTTTTCCGCGATGGGCGCAAGGTTAACATGAGCCGTCTGCCGGACGCAGGCATGAAAGGCCTGAGACCATTGCGCTTTTATTTACGTTTTATGCGCTCTCTATGCAATTCTGCATTTGTTTTCCGGAAAAAGATCAAGCACTATTCGCGTTATGCAAAAACGCAATGTTTCTTCAGTCTTAAGAGCGCTGCTCGATCAGCACGGGATCTCCCCCACGGAGCTTCACCGACGCACCGGCGTGCCTCAATCCACACTCTCGCGCATCCTCAGCGGGAAGATCGTCGATCCTTCGGATAAGCACATCTCGAAGATCGCCGAGTACTTCGCCGTGAGCACCGATCAATTGCGCGGGCGCGCGGATGTTGCGCCGGCCGCCGGTGCCGGGCGCGAGCCCCTACATTCCGAACTCAAGGATATAAGCTTGTGGGACGACGATACCCCTGTCGATGACGACGAGGTGTCGGTCCCCTTTCTTCGCGAGGTTGAATTGGCTGCTGGATCAGGAAGATTCGTCATCGAAGAAAGCGAGCGCTCCAGCTTGCGCTTCGGCAAGCGCAGTCTGCGTCATAACGGCGTGCAGTTCGACCAGGCCAAGTGCGTGACGGTGCGCGGCAACAGCATGTTGCCGGTCCTGCGCGATGGTGCCACCGTCGGCGTGAATGCCGGTAAATGCGGGATTGGCGACATCGTCGACGGCGACCTGTACGCGATCAACCATAACGGCCAACTGCGGGTGAAACAGCTTTATCGTCTACCCTCCGGTATCCGTCTGCGCAGCTTCAATCGCGATGAGCACCCGGACGAGGACTACACCTTCCAGGAAATCCAGGAAGAGCAGATCGTCATCCTCGGTCACGTCTTCTGGTGGGGCATGTACGCCCGCTAACCTAACCGTTACCCGATAAAACCCGCCACCCGGCGGGTTTTTTTTCGCCTGCGCAAAACCACCAACACCTTTGTCTGCGAGGCTTTCATGCGTCAGCGCAAAACAAATGCATAAATAAATGCATTTGCGCATTGACTGTATATGCATCCATGCATATTCTTTGTCTCAAGCCGCTCAACAAAGCGGCTCGAAACGAAGCTCTTTAGTTCCACCACAAAGGCAGCGATGAACCGGCCTCAACGGTTCAGAGGGTTGGCAACTGACCCGGGTGTGCAGCGTAAAGCACCAGAAGCAGTTATCCGGCGGGCAGGGACCGCGGTCGGAAAAACAATTTGAATGGACTCGTACCGCGCCAGTAGCGCCGAAAAGTCAGCTTCCTTTTTTGCTAACAGGATCAAAGGAAGGCGAAGGACCGCATTACTGAAAAGCCCGGTTAATCGCCGGGCTTTTTGGAATGCCTACCTACCGTCAGGCACTTCAAGAGACAAGGTTTGAAATACACACATCACTCATCAATCACCCCAGGAGGCGTGACATGACAAACGAGCAACAAGCGTTGCTGGACATGCCGATCTGGCTTGTCATCGTCCTCGCCCTGGTGGGCGGGGTGTCCGGCGAAATGTGGCGCGCCGACAAGGAAGGCGCTCGAGGCTGGGCGCTGTTGCGGCGCCTGGCGTTGCGCTCCGGGGCCTGCGTGATCTGCGGAGTCTCCGCGATCATGTTGCTGTACGCCGCTGGCGTGTCGATCTGGACCGCGTGTGCGTTTGGTTGCCTCACGGCGATGGCGGGGGCGGACGTGGCCATCGGGCTTTATGAGCGCTGGGCGGCGAAGCGGATCGGTGTCTGCGACCTCCCGCCACGTCCGGATCAACAATAAAACAACGGCGCTGATCTTTGCGTTGCAGGTGAACAGGAGGCCATTAATGTCCGTTGTCATCGAAAAACCTTCGCAGTTTGTTACTGCCATTGCCGAGGCGTTGCGCATCGCCCTTCCCGGCGTGAAGGTCGGCAGCCATCAAGACTTCGACAGCACCGACGATTCGACCCGGGTGCTGATCTCGATCGACCACGATGCGCCGGGCAACCGCGCCAATAACGGACGTATTGCCCATGTCCTGACGGTTTCGTTGCAAGTTGTGTTGCCGACGCCGGGGCCTGAAGTGTGCGACCTGGTCAGCGAGTTGAAAAACCTCGTCACCGACAATCGCTGGAAACTGCCGGCCGATCAATGCGACTTGCCGCAGAACATCGATGGCCTTCCGACCACATCCCTCAGCGGCACACGGGAATACAACGCCTGGACCGTTTTATTCACCCAGACGTTGTACCTCGGGCCATTGCTGCTCGAAGACCCGACGGGCATCCCGAAATTCGCCCGCACCTGGGAGGTGTCAAACATCGACGACCCGGATCAATACACCGCACTCGAGGACTAGCCCATGTTTGACGCGCTGTTACGCATGCAACTGGGCCCGATCATCGAGCGCTTGGCGCAGATGGAGACTGAGCTTGAAGACCTGTATCGACGCGCCGACAGCTTTTGTCGGATCGGCGTGTGTCAGGAAGTCGATGCGGCCAGCAATACCTGCAAGGTCCGCCACGGTGAATTGCTGAGCCCGGCCATCCGTTTTTTCAACCCGAGTGCCGGGGCTCAGAGCGAGTCGCGGATCCCCTCCGTCGGCGAGCAATGCCTGTTGCTGAATCACGGTGGCGGCGAGGGCGGTGGGCAGTCGGTCGCGCTGTTCGGGCTTAACGGTGACCGGTTTCCCCCGGCCTCGACACTGGCGTCGCTGACCCGTCGCCTCTATCAGGACGGCACGGAAAGCGGCTACGACGATGCCAGCCATGTCCTGCACTGGAACAACGGCCCGGCGGCTTTCAGCGGTTCTCGCGAATCCCTTGAGCTGAACATCGGCCCGGCGCGACTGGCGATGACGCCCCAGGCAATTACCTTGCAACTGGGCGCGGTCGGTTTGCTGATCGACGCTGCCGGCGTGCACCTGAGCGGCCCGGTGGTGGATCACCAAGGGCGTGTCATCAGCCCCAAATAAAGGGTTTCCCATGATCGGAATCGATAGAAACACCGGAGCCACCGTCGACGACTGGCTGCAGTTTGTGCAGCGCGCCACCCGCGCACTGACCACGCCGTTGGGCACACGCCAGAAACGACCACTGTATGGCAGCACACTCCCGCAGTTGCTGGGCCAGAACCTCGGCGACGACGTGCTGATCCTGGCCCAGAGCCATGCAGCGCAGGCGTTTTACAACAAGCAGAACGGCATCGACGATTTTGAGCCGCAAGTCATTGTGGCCAGCCGACAGGGCGCGGGGTTGCTGCTGCGCTTCGCCGGCACCTGGAAAAACCGTCAACAGACTTTCGAGGTAGTGACATGAGTATGTTGATCCCCGGCCAGAACCAGTTGGCCGAGCCGGCCATCGTCACCGTCGAAGCCTTTGAGGACTTGCTCGCCGAGTTCAAGACTTTCGTCGTTGAATACGTCGGCGCTCGTTCCCCCGAGAGCGCGACAAAGGTTGTGGTCAGCCTGGAAAACGAAAGCGAATTGCTGACCCTGGCCCTAGAAGCGTTTTGTGTGCGACTGCAAACCCACGAACGCAAATACAACGCCCGCATCAAGCAGATGCTGGCGTGGTGGGCCACCGGCAGCAACCTCGATGCACGCCTGGCGGACATGGGCCTTGAGCGTCAACTGCTGGACCCGGGCGACCCGGCGGCATTCCCGCCGATCCCTCCGGTTTTTGAAAGCGACGACGACGCCCGGTTGCGTTATTACCTGGCGCCCCACGCCCCGGCAGCGGGTTCGCGGATGCAGTATCGCCGGGAGGTTTTTACCCTCGGCGAACGGCCTGCGGTGAAGGTCGAAACCGCTGCGGCGGGCGTGGTGACCGTCACCTACACCTTCGATCCGGACGGCTATGCCGCGCAGGTCAAGGACGGCAACGGACGCCGCACTGCGCCCGGCGAGGTGATGGTCACGGTGCTGGCCCGGGAGGGCGATGGCACGCCGTCCGCAGACCTGCTCGATGGCGTTCGCCAGCATTTCGCCCGGCCTGATGTACGCCCCGAAACCGACCTGGTCACCGTGCAGGGCGCGCAAATCAAGACCTACAAAATCCGCGTCGTGGCGAAGATCAACGCCGGTCCCGATTCGGGGCTGACCAAGGTCGCCGCGCAACAGCAATTGCAGGCCTATGCCGACTCCTGTCATCGCCTGGAAGGGCGGGTGGACCCGAGCTGGATCGACTACACGCTGCACAGCGCCGGCGCGGTTCAACTGCAAATCCTTGAACCGTTGGCGCCGATTGTGACGACGGCGTTCCAGGCCCCGTATTGCACGGGTGTCGAGGTTGAGGTGGACACGTTATGAGTGACGACATACCTCGTCCAAGCCTGTTGCCAGCCAACAGTTCGCCATTGGAACGGGCACTGGATCTCGGTTTCGGCAAATTGCTTGAGCGCATTACGCCGCCGTTTCCGGAGTTGATGAACCCCGCCGAAACACCGTTGGCGTTCTTGCCTTACCTCGGTGCAGATCGGGGTGTCAGCGAGTGGAGTTCCGAAGCGCCAGAAGCTGAGAAGCGCCTGACGGTCGAACTCGCTTGGCCCACCGCACGGCAGGCCGGTACTCGAAAGGCGTTGGAAAACGCCGCCAAAGGTTTGCGGCTCCAACCCGATGTGCGGGCCTGGTACGAACAAACACCACCGGGCGCGCCTTACAGCTTTTCCGTCAGGGCTTTTTCCGAGCAGCCCTACAGCGAAGAAATCGATGCGCGTCTTGATCGACGCCTGGCGGACGCCAAAAGTGAGCGCGACACCTTAAAGGTCTCCGTCGGCCTGAGTGCCTTCGGCAATCACGTCATCGGCGCCGTCACCCTATGCGGCGAGCTGACCACGGTTTATCCGATCGTCATCGAAGGGCTCGAAGCCTCGGGCCAATTCTTTCTGGCCGCCGGGCTCTACACCGTCGAAACCTCCACTATTTATCCTCAGGGGTCCTAAATGGCCGACTACTACACCCTGCTTACCAACGCGGGGATCGCCTACGAAACTGCCTGCAAAGCGGCGGGCCTGCCGATCAAGTTGTCACAGATTTCCGTCGGTGACGGTGGTGGCAGCGTCTACAACCCGGCCGCCACGGCCACCGCACTGAAACGCGAAGTCTGGCGCGGGCCGCTCAATGCACTGTTCCAGGATGAGAAAAATCCGAGCTGGCTGCTCGCTGAAGTCACCATCCCGCCGGACGTGGGCGGCTGGTATGTGCGCGAGGCCGGGATCTGGACCGATACCGGGGTTTTGTACGCCATCGTTAAATATCCGGAGTCGTTTAAACCGGTATTGGCAACGTCGGGATCGGGGAAAGAGTTTTACATTCGCTCGATTTTCGAGACCAGTAACGCGTCGTTAGTGACGCTTCTGATCGATGACACTGTAGTCAAGGCCACCCGTGCCTGGGTCATGAGCTACCTCGCCGAAGAACTCGGCAAACTCGACGGCAAGCAATCGGTTCGCGTTGCCGCAACTGGCAACCTGGTGTTGAACGGTGCGCAACAGATTGATGGTGTCGCGGTTGTTGCCGGCGATCGCGTGTTGCTGACGACGCAGACGTTGGCCAAGGACAACGGCCTTTGGGTAGTTGCCAACGGCGCCTGGGTCCGCACGACTGACGCCAACACCAGCGCCAAGGTAACGCCGGGCCTGACGGTGATGGTTGAAGAAGGAACGGCGAATGGTGACTCGCTGTGGCACCTGACCACCAACGGTCCGATTACGTTGGACGCGACTGCGCTGACGTTTGAGATGTTGGCGGGGCGGACCGGGATTCAGCCTGGCACCTACAAGAGTTTGACCGTTGATAAGTATGGACGGGCAACCGGTGGGGCGAATCCTGAAACGCTGGCCGGATTTGGTATCAAGGACACCTATACCAAGCCTGAAATCGAGGCGCTGATTGCCAAGGCTTCGGCGTTGCCGGTGGGGGCGATTGTCGCGTTCCCGGTTGATACGCCACCGCCGGGGTTTCTTGAGCTGGATAACAGCGTCAAGAGCAGCGCGGTTTATCCCGACTTGAGCGCTTATCTGGCAGGCAAGTTCAATAAGGGGGATGAAGGGGTTGGTAACTTCCGGTTGCCGGAAACGCGTGGCGAGTTTTTGCGCGGTTGGGATCACGGGCGTGGGGTCGATGCTGGGCGTGCGCTGGGCAGTTGGCAGAAAGGCAGCTTGCAGTCCTTCGACCCGTCTAACATCGCCCAAGCCGTTTCCGGCCTCTGGCACAACGTATCATCGGACGCAGGCATAGCGGAGGCTCATGGACTAGATCCATACACCGCATTGGACTATCCCGTCAGTAACTCTGTTTTTACAGCCGGCACGACACCGGTGAACGCTGGTGCTTTAGGTGTTGCACGTCCGCGTAACATTGCGTTGATGTTGTGTATCAAAGCCTGGAACGCTCCGGTTAATCAGGGAAATATTGATATCGCCGCGCTTGCTGCTCTAGCCACCCAGGCAACGGAGATCAAGCAAGGGACAGCCAAGGTCGCAACTCAGACCGCGGTCAATTTGGGTACGGACGATTCAACAATCGTTACGCCTAAAAAGTTGCTTTGGGGCTTTCAGATACTGAAGTCCGGCATCGGCTACTGCGTATTCCCGTCGTGGCTTGGCGGATTCATTATCCAATGGGGTGTGTATAGCGTGGTTTCCACTACGGTTGACCGGGTGGTTGACTATCCGCTCACGTTTCCAACGGCTGCGTTGTCTGCCATCGCAATGAGTGACTACACCCCTGGATCGGGGGCGGTTGGATTTGTTGCAATGGGAGGGGTAACCAGGACAGGCTTCACCGTTCGGTCTTCTGCGGGCACTTCAACAAGATGGTTGGCCGTGGGCTGCTAGGGGAAAGTTATGACTAATAAATACGTTACGTTTGATCAGCACGGTTATATAAAAGAACGTCTTATTCAGGGTGTTTGCGACATTCCTGAAGGAGCGATGAAAATTGATGATGATCTATGGGCGAGGTCTGCAACGGACATAACAGGACGCTGGTGTCTGATAGATGGAGCGTTAACCAAAACTCCATTTCCTGATGTTCAGGTGGATTTTGCAGCGTTGATAGCGGCTGAGCGCTATCAACGAGAAGCGTCAGGCGTTGTTGTCGATGGTTCGACGATTGATACATCGCGAGATGGACAGGCGTTGATTGCAGGTGCAGCCGTCTCGGCCATTCTTGACTCATCTTACAAATGCTCATGGAAAACGGCTGAAGGTTTTGTTGAGTTGGATGCGCCCAGGATTATCTCTATTGCGACGGCTGTTCGTGCCCACGTACAGACTTGTTTTGACCGCGAACTGACATTACTGCGCGCAGTCGAGACGGGTACTTATCGTGACAGCATGTTGACTGAAGGCTGGCCGGATTCATCGCCGCCCGAAAAGACCTCGGTCATCACCCAGCTTCAATAAACGCCCCGCACCGTCGGGGCGTTTTCTTATCCGCTAATTAACACCCAACAGCCCCTTCCTAAAACCAAGGGGCTTTTTCGTCTCTGGAGAAACCCAAATGGCAGAACGCCAAACTTACACCGTCCTCGTCCCGTTCCCCGTCGGGCGTGGTCACTGGTCCACCGCCGGCCAGGAACTCGACCTGCTCGACGTCGAAGCCAATGCACTGCTCAGCGCCGGTCGCCTGGAACTGAAAACATCCACCCAGGCCCAACCGGCCGCTGCCAAGAAGGCTGAATAACATGGCTGAGGTTTTGAACTTCGAGCACAACGGCATTACCGTCAATGCCACTGAATCCCCCGAGGCCATGGGTGGCCTGGGCGACAACGTCATTGGCCTGGTCGGCACCGCGCCGAAAGCCGATCCGCTGATTCCGCGTAACTCCCCGTTCCGCATCAACAGCTTCACCACTCAGGCACTGCTCGATCCGACCGGCGCCGAGTCGGGCACGCTGTACCACGCGGTGTACCAGATCCTCAAAGTGGTGAAGGTGCCGGTCTACGTGGTCATCGTCGAAGAGGGCACCGCCCCGGCCGATACCATCAACAACGTGATCGGCGGCATTGAGCCGGTGACCGGTCGCAAACTCGGCCTGGCTGCACTGAGCGGCGTGCCGGAAGACCTGACCATCATTGGTGCGCCAGGTTTCACAGGTACCAAAGCGGTGGCCAGCGAATTCGCTTCGTTCGGCAAGCGCATCAAGGCCCGCGTAGTGCTCGACGGCAAGGATGCCGCGGTCGCTGATCAAGTGACTTACAGCCAGGAATTGGGCGGTGCGGACCTCGGTTTCGACCGTTGCCTGGTCGTGCACAACATGCCGGCCGTTTACTCCAAAGCGGCGAAGAAAAACGTGTTCCTCGCACCTTCCAGCCTGGCCATCGCCGCACTGGCCAAGGTCAAGCAATGGGAAAGCCCGGGCAACCAGGTGACCTATGCCGAAGACGTTTCGCGGGTCGTGGAATACAACATCCTCGACACCTCCACCGAAGGCGATCTGCTCAACCGTTATGGCATCAGCTATTACGCCCGCACCGTCCTCGGCGGCTTCTCGCTGCTGGGTAACCGCTCCGTCACCGGCAAGTTCATCAGCTACGTCGGCCTCGAAGACGCCATCAGCCGCAAGCTGGTGAAAGCCGGCCAGAAAGCCATGGCCAAGAACCTGACCAAGTCGTTCATGGATCAGGAGGTCAAGCGCATCAACGACTGGCTGCAAACCCTGGTCGCCGACGAAACCATCCCGGGCGGCAGCGTGTACCTGCACCCGGAATTGAACAGCGTCGAGAAATACAAGAACGGCACCTGGTTCATCGTCATCGACTACGGCCGCTACGCGCCGAACGAACACATGGTTTACCAACTCAACGCCCGCGATGAAATCATCGAGCAGTTCCTGGAGGATGTTCTCTAATGTTTACCAACCGCGTAAGACAGGCCATCGCGGCCACCCTGCAAGGCCTGCCGTTGTCGGCGACTGTGGAGAGTTTCGAGCCGCCGAAGATCGATTTCGCAATGGAAACGATGACGGGTGGGCGCTTTATCGGCGAGGACATGGTCAAAAGCGCATCCGTGCTGACGGCCAAGCTGGCCCTGCAAGGCATGGGCCCGGAAGTCATGCTGGCCCTGGGTGTAAAACTGGGTGACGACATCCTGCTGAACGTGCGCGAAGCCGGTCAGGATCAGGACGGCAATACCTGGTTCACCTACCACACCATTGGCGGCAAGCTGAAGTCCTTGGGCGAGTCGGTGGTCAAGATGGCTGATAAGCCGATTACCACGCTTGAATTCACCTGCCGTACTTACAACCGTCTCGAAAACGGCATCCCGGTGATCGACATCGACGTGCGCACCCAGAAGTTCATGCTCAATGGCGTCGACATCCTCGGTGACGCCCGCCGCGCCGTGTTGATGCCGTAAACACTATCCCTGTGGGAGCGAGCTTGCTCGCGATGAGGCCGGCAGATCCAACACTGTGTTGCGTGACCCTCCGCCATCGCGAGCAAGCTCGCTCCCACAAGGGGCTTTGCAATCCCTTTGATCTGCATTCACCAATCGGCATTTACGCAACACCTCCCCATGATCCACCAAGGAATTCATTTCATGTCCTGGACGCCTCCTGTTCACGTCTTGCTGTCGCCGATCACCGCCGACACTCAGGCGCAGATCGAGCAGATTCAGCTCAAACCCTTGTTCTACGCCGCGCAAAAAGAGGCCCTGGCCCATGCCGGTGATGATGAGGACGATCAGTTTTTCGAACTGGCGAAATTGGCCACCGGGCTGTCGGTCAAGGAACTCGACCAACTCAAACGCCCGGACTACGTGAGCATCGCCCAGTACGTGCACGAAATGTCGACCCGCCCGGCTTCTTACTTTCTGGAACAGGAAGGGCAGGGCGATCCATCGGCAGAACCCGATCAAGTACAACTGCTGCAACCGCTCAACGCCGGGGGCCGCAGCATGACTGCGCTGACCCTGGAAATGCCGGTGCTGCGCGCCACCAAGGCGATGAAGAAACTGAAAACCGCCAAGGAACGCGCCGAGTTCATCACCGCCCATTGCACCGGGCTGATGATCCCCGATCTGGACCTGCTGACCGTGCCCGACTGGACACAGCTTCAGATACGCATCGACGATTTTTTAAACAAACCGGCGGACTTCTTTCGGAGCGCGACATCGAAGTAATCCTCGATGTGGTGCCGCTCATTTACCCGGTAAGTGAGGCGGAAATTCTGGAATGGGACGCCGGCAAGGCATTGCGCCGCTACGACATCGCGATCACTCGCCTTGGCGTGAAACAGGAGTAGAGCGGGATGGCAGAGAGTGATTATTCGCTGCACGGTGCGGACATCAATCGCATCGAGCTGCCGCAACTGGGCAGCGCATCTGAAACGCCGGAGCTTGTCGGTTTCGAAGACCCGCTGTCGGGGCTGAACCAGGCTCTGACCACGGCCAGCCTCGATATCCGTCTGTTGGTGGCGGAGCAGGGAAAGCTTCGCGAAACCCTGGCGTCGTTGACCGGTGCACTGTCGACGCAGCAGTCGTTGCTCAAGGCGAATGCATCGGCGCCAGCGCCAGCCAGTGAGGCAAAATCAAAGCTCAAGGCTGAGGTTGACCAGCGAGCACCGCCAGAGGATTTGAGGCCTGCAATCGCGGCACAATCCGCCTTGGTCGACCTGAATCAAAAATTGCATCTGGACCCGGATGAGCTTCAGGAACTGGGCAATGACACCCAGAAGATAGCGGGTGAAAAACGTACCGCCCCCAGCGGCGCAACAGGTGTGCAGCTGTTGCAGGTCCAACAGGCGGCGGTTGATGCACGGGTTCTCAAAGACGTCGAACCGCAGGACAGGAGACAGACGCTGAGGGATCTTGCACGCGACAGCGCCATCATGGCCTCGGCGTTCAAGATCGATATCAAGGAAGCCGGAGCGCTGATGACCGGCTTGCGCACTACGTTGCACCTGGATCGAGAGAAAAGTCTTGAGTTAGGCAACGCGGCCAACCGCCTTGGCGCCAGTCCCGATTTGAAAGCGACGGCGGCAGACATCGGTTCGGTCGTACTGCGCGGCGGCGAGACAGGTCTGGCCGCCGGTATGGCGCCCGAGCAAACGGCGGCGATCGCAGCGGCCCTGCTGAGCGCTTCCGTGGGCAAAGAAGAAGCTGGCGCCTCGTTGAAAACCCTTGGTACTGCGCTCGGTAAAGGTGACAACGCCACGCCAGAGCAGCGAGCTGCCTGGGTGCAACTTGATATCGAACCCGCAGCCCTCGCCAGCAGAATGCGCAAGGATGCACCGGGGGCGATCAGCGATGTGCTGGCGGCTTTGAAGAGCAAGCCGGCCGAGCAACAGACCTTGTTGATCAAGACGCTGTTTGAGGGCGACGAGGGCATCGGCAAGTTGCTGAAGTCGCCTCAGGATCTGAAGACCGCATTGTCTGTGGCGTCCGACAAGGGTGACGGTGACAAGGACTCGATGGCGCAAACCGCCGAAGCTCGAGGGAATACCTCGCAAGCACGCTGGAATGGGTTGGATGCGAGTTGGACACGTCTTGTTACCGGGGTTGGTAACGCAATTGCTCCAGTGACTGACCTCGCGATGCTGAGCGCCGACATGGCGGTCAGTGGTGTGAGTTCGTTGGTTGAAACGTTGCCGGAAGTCACCGCCGCCGTGACCTTGCTCGGTGTTGCGGCCGCCAGTCCGCTTCGTGGCCCCATCCTGAACAAACTGGCGTCGACTGTGTCCACCACCGCCACAGAACTTTTCAAACCGGACGCTGCTATTCAGCCGCCGGGACGTGATGAAAGCGGTGGCCAGGACAAGAAAAAAGTCAGCGACGGTACGCAGGAGAAGGGTGGTAACCCGAAACAGCCGGGAGCCGCTGACGCCAAACCTCCGCGTCCTACGCTACGTAACCGACTGGTTACTTCCAATGCCAGGGCCAAGACTTTCACAGGTCGGCTAGGCGGGCCGCTGGCACTGGCCTACGCGGGTTACAACGGCGTCAAGGCACTGATGGCCGGCGATTACAAAGGGGCTGCAGGCGCTGTCGGTTCGGGTATTGGCGGAGCGGCCGGAGGTTATGCCGGCGCGGCTACCGGCGCGATGATCGGCAGCTTCGTACCGGTCCTGGGCACTGCGCTTGGCGCTGTGGTGGGTGGCCTGGTCGGTTCCTACTTCGGCGGCAAGGGCGGCGAAGCACTGGGTGAGTCCATTTACACCGGGGCTGATCGCCTCCTGTCACCGGACCAGGTCAGCAAAGACCTGACTAACGCCCAAACCAACAATCAGCAAAACACGGTGAACGCCAACATCTACATCAACGGCCTCGATTCACCCAATACCAACGAATTGGCCAACCTGGTCGTGCAACACCTTTCCAACCAGTTCGCAATGATGACAACGACCAATCAACTCGCCGTGCGACGTGACACGGCCCTGACCGATGGGGTGGCTTGATGAGGCAGCAAATGGCACTCGGTACGTTCATTTTTGGCTTGTCGAGCAACTTTGCCTACGACGGTCTGGTGCGCAAGTCGGACGGTGGCTGGGTGAAGGTGGATATTTTGACCAGCAAGCCCAAATCCAGCCAGACCGGTCAAGGCCTGCAAACCCTGACGATCACTGGCAAGGCAATGTACGCGGTGGCCATGGATCGGCTCGACGAATTGCGTGCCCTGCAGGCGCTGCGCATACCTTTGCCGTTGGTCGATGGCATTGGGCGCAACTGGGGTTTGTGGCGCATCGATGATGTGTTGGAAACCCAAAGCTGCGTGATTGATGACGGCACGGCGATGTTGATCACTTGGTCGATTACCTTGGGGGAATACGTCAATGCGTAAGGTACGAACCATCGCCGGTGACTCGGTGAATCTGTTGCTCTACCGCGAAACCGAGCGCTGTGACGACGGGGCTGAAGAAGCGCTGTGGCGCCTCAATCCGATACTGGCCGAGCAAGGCCCTGTACTGCCAGCAGGCGTCTGGGTGGTGCTGCCGGAGCTTGAAACCAGGCCCGCAGCGAAAACGCCGGCAACGGCTTGGGATTAAGGAGGCTGCATGGCAATCGGGTTTACGCCAGCGATAAAAATCTACGGGGCCAACGCGACCCTGATCAATCAGCGTCTGATCAGTTGGGAGCACATCGATACCGCCGGTATTGAGTCCGATCAACTGACGTTGGTGCTCGATCTGGAAGGTCTTGAAGGGCTGCCGAGCCTGGGTGGCAAAATCGGTTTGTGCGTGGGTTATCTGGAATCCGGGCTGGTGGATAAAGGCCAGTTTGTGGTGGCCCGGCGTACGCCGACACTGTTTCCGTTTCGCGTGTCGCTGGTGGCGACCGCCGCGCCGTTCAGTGCGGCGGACGAGAGCGGATTTCAGCAGCGCCGTTCGGCCAGTCATGGCCCGACGACCCTCGGTGCGTTGTTTCGCCAACTGACGGCCAAATACGGTTTTTCGCCGAGGGTGGATCCGTCAGTGTCGCTGATAAAGATCGCGCATATCGACCAGTCGAATGAAACCGACATGGGCTTCATCTCGCGCTTGGCGACCAAGTATGGCGCCATCGCCAAACCCTTTAATGAGCTGTATGTGCTAGCGCGGCCGGGCCAGCTCAAATCGTTGTCGGGCAAGGTATTGGCGGACGTAAGACTGTCGGTTACGCACAACAATCGCCCCGGCGACCATGCGTTCATCACCGCGACCCTTGATGATTCCGCCAAGGCCAAAACCCAGGGCTGCCAGATCAGTTGGTGGGACGCTGCAGCCGGTTTGCTGCAGATGGTTGAAACCGGGCTCGCGCCGTTCAAGACCCTGCGCCTGAATTGCCAGAACGCAGAAGAAGCGCAGGCGATTGGCGAAGGTGAAGTGCGCAAAATGGGCCGTGAAAAGCTCAAGGTGAAAATCAGCTGTCCGGGCAATCCAGACTTCTCGGCTGAAGGGCTGGTCCTGCTGGACGACACTTGGCCGGACTTTATGCGTGGGCGCTGGTCGATCGACAAAGTCACCGCCAGCGGCGACCGCACCAGCAGCTATCGCTGCATGATCGACGCGACGTGCATCGATCCCGGAGCTGAAGCCATCGTCTGATCAAACCCCACACCAATTCACAGAACCCTGTGGGAGCGAGCCTGCTCGCGAAGACGCCAGCACATTCACCAACAATGCCGCCTGACCCACCGCTTTCGCGAGCAAGCCTGCTCCCACAGTTATCTACCTGGCAATTTCAATAAAACCCTGGAGCGCCCTCATGAAGATCACTCCGATCCTCACGCAACTGCGTGCCCAATGCCCAACCCTTGCCAATCGCATCGCGGCCGGCATCGACCTCACCACCCTGCAAGCCAACACCCCACTCACAACCCCTTGCGCCTACATCGTCCCCCTCGCCGATGTCGCCAGCAAAAGCCTCGCGCAGAACCTGGCGCTGCAACCCATCCGCGACCGCTTCGAAGTGACCCTGGTGCTCGACACCACAGACGCTACAAAAGCGCTGGATCTGTTGCACGACCTGCGCGCCGAACTGTGGCGCGCGCTGGTGGGTTTCAAGCCCGGCACGGACTACGACGCCATCGAATACGACGGCGGTGAATTGCTTTCCATCAACGCCAGCCGCGCGTTGTATCGCCTGCGCTTTTTCGCCGAATTTCAGCTCGGCCGCAATCTGCCCAATCAACCGGCAGAGAGTTGGCACGAGCGTGAACTGGACGGTCTGTCGTCCTTTACCGGGGTCACGGTGCGGGTCGATGCCATCGACCCGGCCGATCCCAATCTGAAACGCCCAGGCCCCGACGGGCGCCTGGAACTGACTTTCTCTGGAGATGTAACCCCATGAGCAAACGCATCACCGTGCTGCCGGCCCCAGGCCGTGTCGTGCCGGACCCGGAAGCGGGCGATCTGTTGCCCCTCGAGGGCCGTGAAGTGCCGGATAACGCCTGGTGGCGTCGACGTCTGGCCGATGGCGATATCACTACCAAAGCCGTGAAAGCGGCCAAACCACAGGGAGCCAAATAATGGCGATCGGATTCAGTAACATCCCCGCGGACATTCGTGTTCCGCTGTTCTACGCCGAGATGGACAACTCGGCCGCCAATAGCGCGTCGTCGGCCATGCGCCGGTTGATCGTCGCTCAGGTCAACGACAACATCGCTCCGGCCGACGTCGGCAAACTGGTGCTGGTGTCCAGCGTCGCGCTGGCCAAAAGCATCGGCGGCCAAGGCTCGATGCTCGCCTCGATGTACGAAACCTGGCGCAAGACCGACCCGATCGGCGAGATCTGGTGCCTGCCGCTGCACAACACCACTGGCAGCATCGCCAAAGGTGTGGTGACCCTGACGGGCGCAGCGACCCAGAGCGGCGTGCTTAACCTGTACGTCGGCGGTGTTCGTGTTCAAGCGTCCGTCGTCAGCGGTTTCACGGCGGCCCAAGCGGCCAGCGCACTGGCGCTGAAAATCAACGCTTCTGCCGATCTGCCGGTGTCCGCGGTTGCGGCCGAAGGCGTCGTGACCCTGAGCGCCAAATGGACCGGCGACAGCGGCAACGACATCAGCCTGCAATTCAATCGCCTGGGCAAGAGCAACGGCGAAGAGACCCCGGCCGGCCTGACCTCGGCTGTGACCGCCATGACTGGCGGCGTCGGTGTACCGGATCAAGTGGCTGCCGTTGCGGCATTGGGTGATGAACCGTTCGAGTTCATCTGCATGCCGTTCTCGGACCTGAGCACCCTCAACACCTGGCAAGCCGTCATGGATGACAGCACCGGTCGTTGGTCGTGGGCCAAGCAATTGTTCGGTCACGTCTACAGCGCCAAGCGCGGCACCATCGGCACGTTGGTTGCCGCTGGCCAGGCGCGCAACGATCAGCACATGACCATCCAGGCGCTGGAACCGGGTGTGCCGCAACCGTTCTGGGTCCAGGCCGCTGCACTGGCCGCGCGCACTTCGGTGTTCATCTCGGCTGACGCCAGCCGCCCGACCCAAAGCGGCAGCCTGCCTGGTCTCGACCCGGCGCCGGCCAGCGAACGCTTCACCCTGACCGAGCGTCAGTCGCTGCTTAACTACGGTATCGCCACCGCGTACTACGAAGGCGGTTACGTGCGCATTCAGCGTTCGATCACCACCTATCAAAAGAACGCTTATGGTCAGGCTGACAACTCCTACCTGGACAGCGAAACCATGCACCAGTCGGCGTTCATCGTGCGTCGCCTGCAAAGCGTGATCACCAGCAAGTACGGTCGCCACAAGTTGGCCTCCGACGGCACCCGTTTCGGCGCCGGCCAGCCGATCGTCACCCCGAGCACCATTCGCGGTGAGCTGATTGCCCAGTACGCCAAGCTCGAACTGGAAGGCCACGTGGAAAACGCCGAGCTGTTCGCCGAGCACCTGATCGTCGAGCGCGACGTGCAGGACCCGAGCCGAGTCAACGTGCTGTTCCCGCCGGATTACATCAACGGCCTGCGTGTGTTCGCACTGCTCAACCAATTCCGTCTGCAGTACGACGACGCCGCTTAAAAGCCTGCTCCTTGAATGTAAGGAACGTGTGATTTCAGCCCACTTTGCGTGGGCTTTTTATTTGAAGGGAGAAACACCATGGGTCAACTGATTGCGGGCACCTGCTACGTCAAAGTGGACGGCGCTCAACTGACCATCAATGGCGGCTGCGAAGCACCACTGATGTCCACCAAACGCGAAACCGTCGTGCCGGGTTTCTACAAGGAAACCGACATCGCACCGTCGTTCAAAGTGACGGCGCTGCACACCCCGGACTTCCCGCTCAAGCAACTGGTGGCGGGCGTGGACATGACCGTCACCTGCGAATTCAGCAACGGCAAAGTCTATGTGCTGGCCGGCGCTTACCTGGTCGATGAGCCGGCGTCCAAGGGGGACGACGCCTCGATCTCGCTGGTCTTCAACGGTGTGAAGGGGACCTGGCAATGAGCGGCGCCGTGAAGCTTCAGGTTGCGATCGAAGCCCACGGCGAGCCTCTGACCGAACTCAACCTGCGCCGTCCGACGGTGCAGGAAGTGCGGGCGATCAAGGCGCTGCCGTACAAGATCGACAAAAGCGAAGAAGTGAGCCTGGACATGGACGTCGCGGCCAAATACATCGCGGTGTGCGCCGGCATTCCACCGTCGTCGGTCAACCAGTTGGACCTGGCTGACCTCAACGCGCTGAGCTGGGCCGTCGCGAGTTTTTTCATGAGTGCGGCGTCGGAGCCATCACCGACCTGATCGCAGTCGCCTATGACCTGGCCTGGTTCTGGAAGGTTGACCCCGAACAGATGATGGCCAGGCCACTGGATGTGCTCCGCGAATCCCTGGAGCACGCGCAACGGATCAATGCGATGCAGCAGGTGCAGTGATGGCAGATGAAGACACGATAAAAAAATCGGTGCTGTTGACCGGCATCGACGACCTGTCCCCCAAGCTCAAAGCCCTTGTTTCAAAGGTCGACAGCTTTAAACAGAATCTTGAACAGGCCGGCCTCGGCAAACTGGATATCAGCGGCCTGTTCAAGGGCGGTAGCGTGATCACGCCGTTCGTGGACGGGATCAAGGCGTCCGATGCGTTCAAGGGGAAATTGGCCGAGGTCAGTGAGGCTGCCAAAGGCGTTGATTTGCCGAGCGCGCCGGTAACCGCGACGCAAACCATGAACGTGTTCAGTCAGTCAATGAGCACGGTTTCCTCCGCGATTGATGCGGCGTTGTTGCCGGCGGTCGCGACCCTGGTGGTCGGCCTTGAACCAATGCTTAACAGCGTGGGAACACTGCTCAATGACAACCCGAAACTGGTTGAAGGGCTGGCGGCCGGTGCCATCGCGTTCTCGGCGATTCAAACCGCAGTAACGGGCGCAACCCAGGTGTTTGACGTGATGAGTCTGGTGATGAAGGCCAACCCCATCATGCTGATCGCCACGGGCATTGCCTTGGCCGCCGGGTTAATCGTAGCCAACTGGAAACCGATCTCGACGTTTTTTGCCGGGCTCTGGCAAAAGATTGCGCCTGTAGTGATGCCGATGGTCGAGTTCTTCAAGACGATGTTCAGCTTCACGCCCATCGGGCAGTTGATCAGCAATTGGGGGCCCGTTACCGCGTTCTTCTCCTCGCTGTGGAAAGGCATCGAGGCTGTAGCGGGGCCCGCGATCGAGCTTTATAAACTCTGGTTTGCCTGGCAACCCCAAGGGCTGATCCTCAGTAATTGGGGGCCAATCAGCTCGATCATTGGGGCGATTTTCGGGCGCCTGAAAGACAACGTGACCTCGGCGTTTACCTTCATCAAGGCGTGCTTCGACTGGACGCCGCAGGGCATGATTCTGAATAACTGGGGGCCGATAACAGGGCTGTTTGCCGCCATTTTTGACTTGCTGGTCGCACTGGTCGTGCCGGTGAAAGATGCGCTTCGCACTCTGTTCAACGACTACTTGCCGATGGATAAGATTGCGGAGCTCTGGGGCGGTGTTCCTGAGTTCTTTGCCGGGATGGAGGAGAGCATTCGGGAGAAGATGGTGGCGCTGGCGGCTGTCTTCGGCATCCCGTTTACTGGTTCGCCCCTGGACCTTTTCACGCAGAACTGGTCACCATTGACCAGCGTCGTCAGCGAATGGGCGGACAAGATTCAGACCCTTATGGCGCCGATCAGGGAGATGTTTGGCGGTAGCTTCGGTGGCTTTATCACTAAGGTGACCGGCAAGATCGAAGGCCTGGCTAATGACCAGAAAAAGACCAACGCCGAAGGCAAAGGTGAATTTGCGCCCGCGTTCTTTGGGGCCAGCACCGAGCCGTCCGCAAACGCATTGGCGGTGCCCGACAATTCGCCGCAAAAACCTTCAATGCAAGCCGGCTCCCTGACGCAAAACTCCAGCGCGCTGATCCAGCAAACCGCTGCCAACAACCGCACGCAACTCGAAGGCGGCCTGACCGTACGCTTCGAAAATGCGCCGGCCGGACTGCGCACCGATCAGCCGCAAACCAATCAACCGGCGCTGGCGCTCAACTCGCGCATCGGCTACCGCTCACTTTCCCTGGGAGGCTCCAATGAGCTGGCGTGACCGTTTATTGCCGGCGTCCTTTCGAGGTGTCGGTTTCTGGGTCGATCAGGCGAAAACCCCGGTCGGCAAAAAGGGTCAGTTGCACGAGTATCCGCAGCGCGACTTGCCGTTTTACGAGAACCTTGGCCAGCAGGCAAAGATTCACGATCTGACGGCGTTTATCGTCGGTGCCGATTGTCTGGAGCAGCGCGACAAGCTGCTCAAGGCGTTGGAGCAGGGCAGTGGTGAACTGGTCCATCCGTGGCTGGGACGTTTGCAGGTCAAGGTCGGCGAATGCGACATGACCCACACCCGCCAGGACGGCGGGCTGGTGACCTTTGCGCTGAAGTTTTACCCCGATGAACCGCTGCCGTTTCCGACGGCGACGGTCAGTACGCAGAAAGTGTTGCTGGTGTCGGCGGACAGTTTTTTAGGTTCGGCGGTGGCACGCTTCGAAGACGCGATGACCTTGATCAAGGCCGCGCGGATCGGCATTGCCGACCTGCGCAACAGCATCAAGGACATCTACGGCGTCATCCAGCAACAGTTGCAGCCGCTGATTGATCAATACAAGCAGATCAGTGAGCTGGTGAAAGCGGTCAAGGAATTGCCCAAGGAAGTGGCGGCTGAATTCAAGGGCTTGATCGGCGACATCAAGGAGCTCAAGGACTTTGCCCGTGACGGTTATCGTGGCGTGATTGCCAACGTCTCCCAGCAGGTCGAAGCCATCCGCAAGGCTGACGCGCCGAAGATCACCACCGGCAAGGACACCACCGCCGCGGCCCAGGCCCTGGCCAATCTGGTGCAGGACACGTTGCTGGTGCAGGCCGCCCAATGGGTCGCCGCGATGCCAGTGGCCTCCAAGGTGGTCAAGCTCGGGTCCACGCCGTCGCTGGAGCAACAAGCCGAACAACCGGTGCAGCGTCAAGCCGTGCCGGTGGCCGATGATGTGCTGGCGTTGCGCGCAGCCCTCAATGAGGCGATCCAGCAAGCGTCGAACAAGGCGGATCCAGCGCACTATCAGGCCATGACCGACCTGCGGCATAAGCTCAATGCGCATCTCACGGCCGTTGCATCGTCGGGTGTCCGGCTGGTCAGCAAGTCGTTCCAGGAGAGTTTTCCGGCCTTGGTCGTCGCCTACAAACAGTTGGGCGATGCGACGCGGGTGGAGGAAGTGATCCAGCGCAACGGCGTGGTCCATCCGGGTTTCACCCCGCCGAATGACCTGAAACTCTCGGGGGAGTAAGCCATGAGTGAACTGGATAACAAGGTCACCATGACCGTTGACGGCCTCGAATATGGTGGCTGGAAAAGCGTGCAGATCACGGCCGATCTGGAGCGTCAGTTCCGCACCTTCAAACTCGATATCACCTGGCAATGGCCAGGGCAAACTCTGGTGCGACGGATTCAACCCGGCGCGCCATGCGAAGTGCGGATCGGCAACGACCTGGTGCTGACCGGGTATGTGTTCAAGGCGCCGATCAGTTATGACGGGCGACAAATCAGCCTGAGCGTCGAAGGCAGTTCGAAAACCCAGGACCTGGTGGATTGTGCGGCGACCAATCGTCCTAACCAATGGCATCAGCAATCATTGCTGAGCATCGTTGAGGCGCTGGCGTCGTCGTATTCGATCTACGTGGCCAGTGAAATTGCGGAAACCGCCCGGCTCGGCAGTCACACCATCGTGCCGGGGGAAACGGTGTTCCAGTCCATCGACCGCTTGCTCACGTTATTCCGGGTGTTTTCCACCGATGATGCCCAGGGCCGGGTGGTCCTGGCCCGACCGGGCAGCGGTGGGCGCGCCAGCGATGTGCTGGAACTGGGCAAGAACATTCTCTCGGCCAACGCGCCGATGGATTACAGCCAGGTGTTCTCCGAATACCGGGTCATTGGCCAGCAGAAAGGCAATGACCAGAAGAGCGGGGCGGCGGTCAGCGAGGTCGAGGCGGTGTCCGCCGATCTGGGCTTCAAGCGCAAGCGGGTTACGGTGATCAATGAAGGCGCGCAGATTACCTCCGAGCTGGCGCTGCAAAGGGCCAACTGGGAAGCCGCCACCCGCGTCGGCAAAGCCTTGACCACCACTTACCAGGTGCAAGGCTGGCGCCAGGCCAATGGCGATTTGTGGCGCCACAACACGCTGGTCAAGGTCAAGGACCCGGTGCTGGAAGTGGACGGCGACATGCTGATTTCCAAAGTCACTTACTCGCTTTCGGCGCAGGGCTCCGTCACCACCTTGCAAGTCGCGCCGCCGCATACCTTCGACGCCAATCCGACGCCGCCCAAGAAGACCTGAGGCGGCGCGCTCACACGCCCGATCTTTGAAGGAAACCCAATGAGCCTACTGACACGCCTCCTGGCGCGCGGCACTGTCGTGCTCGCCAACTCGGCCACCAAGCTGCAATCGCTGCAAATGCGCCTCACCGCCGGTGAAGTGAACGACGACATGGAACACTTCGAACCCTACGGCTTCACCAGCAATCCGCTGGCCGGCGCCGAAGGTATCGCCACATTTCTGGGCGGTGACCGCTCCCACGCCATCGTCCTGGTGGTCGCCGACCGCCGCTATCGCCTTAAGGCGTTGGCCCAGGGCGAAGTGGCGATCTACACCGACGAAGGCGACAAGATCCACTTCAAGCGCGGTCGGATCATCGATATCCAGACCGCGACACTGAACATCCGCGCCAGCAGCGCCGTGAACATCGACACCCCGACCCTGACCCAGACCGGCAAGATCGTCTCCCAGGGCGACCAGGTCGCGGGCGGCATCAGCCAGATCAAACACGTGCACGTCGGCGTGCAGGCGGGCAGTGGCCAGACCGGTGTGCCGGCGGGAGGCCAGTGATGCTCATCAGCCAGAACCTCCACGCCGCGCTGACCCGTTCGGTGCTGATCAGCCTGTTCACCTGGCGCCGTGCCGCCGATGACGATGCCCTCGATGATGAGGAACGCTTCGGCTGGTGGGGCGACACCTTTCCCACCGTCGCCGACGACCGCATCGGCTCGCGGCTGTGGCTGCTGCGTCGGGTCAAGCTGACCCGGCAAACGCAAATGGACGCTGAGTTCTATGCCCGCGAAGCCCTGCAATGGCTGATCGACGACGGCCATTGCAGCGCCATCGACATCATCAGCGAACGCCTCGACGCCCAGCGCCTGAACCTGCGCACGGTCCTGACCCTGGCCGATGGCGAGCGCCTGGACATCAACCCTGATAACAGTTGGCAGGTGATCTATGCCGTTTGAAACCCCTTCGCTGCCGGTGCTGATCAAACGCACCCAAAGCGACCTGGCCAGCGATTCGCTGCGCCAGTCCGATGCGCAAGTGCTGGCCCGTACCCTCGGTGGCGCCGCCTATGGTTTGTATGGCTACCTCGACTGGATCGCCGAGCAGATCCTCCCGGACAAGGCCGACGAATCGACCCTGGAACGCATCGCCGCCCTGCGTCTGAACCAGCCGCGAAAAGCCGCGCAAGCCGCCAGCGGCAGCGTCAGCTTTACCGCCAGCGCGGGTGCCGTGCTGGATGTCGATACGCTGCTGCAATCGAGCGACGGTCGCACCTACAAAGTGACCGCGTCGCGCACCACCAGCAATGGCCTCAACAGCACCACCATCGCCGCGCTCGACGCCGGCAGCCTGGGCAATGCCGATGCCGGCATGACGCTGATCCCGGTCCAACCGATCCTGGGCATTGTCGGCAACAGCTTCACGGTGCTGGCGCCGGGGCTGATCGGCGGGGTTGCCCGGGAAAGCCTGGAATCCCTGCGCTCCCGGGTGATCAGTTCCTACCGCATCATCCCCCACGGCGGCTCGACGCAAGACTATGAAACCTGGGCGCTTGAATGCCCTGGTGTGACCCGGGCCTGGTGTCGCAGCCCCTACGAGAAGCTGGGCATCGTTAACGTGTACATCATGCGTGACGACGATCCGCAACCGGTGCCGAATGCTGCGCAACTGGCCGCTGTCCAGGCCTACATCGAACCGTTGCGACCAGTCACGGCTGAGATGCATGTGCTGCCGCCCGTTCAAGTGCCGGTCACCTACAAATTGACCCTGACCCCCGACACCACCGCTGTGCGCGCTGCGGTCGAAGCGCAATTGCGTGATTTGCATAACCGCGAAGCCGGTCTCGGCGACACCTTGCTGATCAGCCATATCCGCGAAGCGATCAGCAGCGCCACGGGCGAAAGTGACCACACGTTGTCCGCGCCCACCGTCAATGTCGACGCCGACATTAACCAACTGCTGACGTTCGGAGGCTGCATATGGGGGGGCTGAGAACCGCCGCGCAATACCACGCGCAACTGCGCAGCCTACTACCGAGCGGCCCGGCCTGGGACCCCGAGCGAGTACCGGAACTGGAAGAGGTGCTGGACGGCATCGCCCAGGAACTGGCCCGCCTCGACGCCCGCGCCGCCGACCTGCTCAACGAAATGGACCCGGCCGGCGTCAGCGAATTGGTGCCGGATTGGGAGCGGGTGATGAACCTGCCCGACCCATGCCTGGGCGCCACGCCGTTGTTCGACGACCGACGTCTGGCCGTGCGCCGCCGGCTGTTGGCAGTGGGCAGCCAGGCCATCAGTTACTACGTGGAAATCGCCCGCACCCAAGGTTATCCGAACGCCACCATCACCGAACTCGAAGCCCCGCGAATGGGCCGCTCACGGTTTGGCGCGGCGCACTTCGGCACCTGGCAGGCGCAGTTCATGTGGACGCTGAACACCGGCGGCCGCTTGCTGCTGGGACGGCGCTTTGGGGCGAGTTATTGGGGTGAGCGGTTTGGCATGAACCCGGGCTCGGCCCTGGAATGCCTGATCCATCGCAGCGCCCCGGCGCACACCAAGGTGCATATCAATTATGACTAGGGAGTAGAGGGATGGATTATCCGAAAAGTGTGCCCAGCGCTGGGTTGGTCAATGGGAAGTTTGTGGATGAGAACCCGTTGATGGGCACGCCGGGGTCGTTGATTCCGGCGAGCTGGGGCAATGGGGTCACGAGTGAAATTCTTGAAGTGATTACCGCTGCCGGCCTGACACCGAGTGAGTCCAATCTGACTCAGCTTTTGGGAGCAATTCGTAGTGTCAGTCGCTCGTCTGCGGGGCTCGGCATCCAGCGCTTCACTGCAAATGGCAGTTTCACTGTCCCCGCAGGTGTTACGAAGATTTGGCTCAGCGGTTGTGCCGGCGGTGGCGGTGGAGGTGCTTGTCCTGGCGGCACCAGCGCCATTGCTTCAGGAGGTGGCGGCGGTGGTGCCGGTCAACCGATCATCAAACTATTGGTAGCGGTGACGCCTGGTCAGGTGATCCCTATCGTCATCGGCGCTGCGGGAATGGGAGCAACCGCTGGAGTGGCGGCAACGGCGGGCGGCAATACGCTCGTGGGGGCATCAGGGGCTCTGCTTGTGTTGTCCGGCGGCAGTGCAGGCATTGTAGGTGTCAACGCCTCCGGGTTTGTTCCGGGCCCCACTGGAGGGCAGGGCTTTCCTGCCGGCGGTGATGCGACAGACACCGTCGCCAATGTAGCCGCCGGGTACGGGGGATTTGGGGCAAGTGGACCTTTCGGCTCTGGCGGAAGTTCTGCCCGTTCCGGCACGAGTTCAGGGTATGCCGGCAAACCGGCGTATGGTTTCGGCGCTGGCGGCGGTGGTGCGGGAGGCTACTACATTTCGGGTGCAGGCCTGGCCCAGCCAGGTGGTCAGGGAACGCCCGGCCTTATGATCGTCGAATGGTGAAAACATGACAAAACAAGTGCTTTATTGCCGTCACTCAGGTGTGGTCATTGAATGGCAAGACACCGAATTGTTCGCCTATGCAGCGCCCGCGACTGATGCGGCCGTTTTGCAAATTACCGCTGAGCAATGGGTCAGGAAGGAGTTACCGCACCTGGTTTTCAAGGGCGAGCTGACGAACGTCGTAGTACCGCAGCCCTCCCCAAGGCATTGCTGGGACGGTAGTCAGTGGGTATTGGATCTCGCCGATGCGCTGGCGTTGAATGATCTGAACGTTGATCAGCTTTGTGCTCGGGTGGACGAGGCGGCTGACAATGCTCGTCAGATGATCGCTGGCGACCCGCTGCGTGCGATGGAGTACGCCCAAGCCGCCGCTGACGCCCGGGCTTTTATGGAAGAGGGCTATCCGAAAAAAGAAGTACCGCTGTCGGTAGCGGCGTGGGTTGTAAAAGGCCGGACCGCCAAACAGGCTGCCGATCAGATTGTCGCCAAGGCCGCTCAATTCAACGAAAGCCTGCTGACACTTCGAACCCTTCGATTGAAGGCTAAAGCGCAAATCAAAGCTCATATCGCCAAAGGCAAAACAGATCTGGCTAACCAAGTTAGCGAAGAAGCCATTGCGGCGATCCGTAACGTGGTGGGCGAGTTGGTTAGCTAGTTCATTTGAAGTACCCGCTATATCCAACGCCCACTCACCCGTGGGCATTTTTTTTATTCGAACATGAGCTATGTGGCCGTTGTGCCAATGGTCTTGCAGGGCTTTTATTACAGGGAGCAGAACGATGGATTATCCAAAAAGCATCCCCAGTATCGGACTGGTGAATGGGCGGTTTGTCGATGAAGACCCAGTGGCCGGTACGCCTGGATCGTTGATTCCGGCGGTGTGGGGAAATTCGGTTACGCAAGAGATTTTGAGTGTGGTTGCTGGCGCTGGAATGGCGCCATCGGAGGGAGACAACGGCCAGTTGCTGAAGGCGATCCAGGCGATTATTGGTGTGACCAGCCCGATGCGTTCGGTGATTACCCGGCTGGCGGCATCGAAGATGCTGGCGCCAGAAGAGCTCGGTTTGGTGTTGATTGATGCAAGTCCCACTGCCGCCATCGTTACCCTGCCAGCGGCCAACACCGGTTTGGGGGTTCGTGATGTGATCGTGCGACGGGTGGATAACACGGGTCATCGGTTGGTCGTTCGCTGTTCGGAAACCGATTCCATCAAGTTTCACACCCATCTGAGTGCTGGTGGCTATCCGTTTTTGGTGTTGATGGGTGCGGGCGATTGGTGGCACCTGCGCAGTGATGCCTCGGGTAACTGGTGGCCTGTTGGGCGGTATGACGGTACGGCGCTGGGACGGGCAGTTTTTGAGACCTCTACGACGGTGATGCCGGGTGGATATGGTGCGCTCAATGGATCGCTGCTCAATCGTACCGAGTGGCCGTGGCTTTGGGATCACGCTCAACAATCAGACATGTTGCGCTCCGAAGCCGACCGGGGTGGCGCGTGGACAACAGGAGATGGTTCGACGACCTTCCGAACGCCCGAAGCCCGAGGCGAGTTTCTCCGTTTACTTGCCGAGGGACGTGATGTCGATCCGGGGCGCACGCCGGGATCGTGGCAAAAGGGCTCCTTGGTGCAAGGCGATAACGGTGCCGGTGACAATATTCTGTTTGCATCGCATATCAATACCCAAAGAACGTTGTTGGGGCTTGATGGGGCTGTTTATACCGACTACTCGGGGGCAAGCGTCAGATACATCGCATCGCCACCTCCTGTTATGCAACTGCCCGAGTCCGAGTTGATCAACCACGGTGGCGTTACACGTCCTCGCAACATCGCCTATCCCGGCCGTATCAAACTTATCTGAGGTGTCCATGTTTAATTATTTGATTGATAGCGCGGGCGCCTTGTTGGGGCCGGTAGAGTTTTTCGTTACGCCAGGAATCGGTATTCAGCTGCCCAGTAACGCTGTTGAACTTTCCTATGAATTGCCGACCCCGGAACAGGGTCGGACATGGGCGTTGGTCAACAATGTTCCGCGGGAAGTGATTGACCGACGCGGCCTGGTTTATCGCAAAGAGGGTGGTGCGCAGCAGATCTGGAGTGAGCTTGGAGAGTTGCCGGAAAGTTTTACGGCTGAGCCATGGCCGGGTGATTACTACGTTTGGGCGGATAACGCCTGGAAACTTGACGAGGCGGCTCGGTTGTCCGATCTCAAAAATAAAGTCTTGGCCAAGCGCGATGTTTTGCTGCGCGAAGCTGTTCTGCGTATTGCGCCACTTCAATACGCCGAAGACATCGGTGACGCCGCGCATGATGAGCAACTGGCATTGATGGAGTGGAAGCTCTACAGCGTTGAACTCAATCGCATGGAACAACAAGTAGGTTTTCCAAGCGAAATCAATTGGCCGGTCGTTCCTGGTTCCTCCGCGAAACAGTAGACATTCGGTATCGCCTGGTACGGAGAAGCAAAAGTGGATTATCCAAAAAGCATTCCCAGTGTTGGCCTGGTCAACGGCTGGTTTGTTGATGAAAACCCTATCGTCGGTACTCCGGGGTCGCTGATTCCCGCGGTCTGGGGCAACAGCGTTACGCAAGAGATTTTGAGCGTGATCAAGGCGGCCGGGCTAACCCCCGACGAGGCGAAGACCGACCAATTGGCGATGGCCATTGGCGCCTTGGTCGACTTCACCAAAATGAAAAACACTCCGACCACTTTAAGTGGGTATGGGATCACCGATGCAACGGGGCGGCTACTGGCGGTAAAGCAGTTCGAGACGGTAGGCATTACTTTTTATCGTCCCAATCCCAAGGCCAAACGGATTCGCGTGCGGTTGGTTGGTGCTGGTGGTTCCGGAGGTGGTTGCGCGCCTGTCGCGGCGAATTATCAGGCTTTGGGCAGTGGCGGTGGTTCGGGCGCGTATGCCGAGAGCCTCTATGACGTAACGCCGGAAATACTGGCTGGGGTGCCTGTTTCGCTGGGTGCTGGTGGCAGTGCCCGCAACACGACTGGCCTGGCGGGGGGCGGTGCTTCCTTCGGGTCTTACATGAGTGTTGCGGGAGGTTCGGGCGGAGAAGTCCAGTTATTTTCGGTGACAGCAACTTCGTCTGCTTTTATCCAGGGGGGTAATGGTGGGCAAGCTGTCACGGGAGGGAACCTTTCCAGCGCTCGTGGCATAGCCGGACGCTACGGGATGAGTAATGCAAACTGGGGCACTCGCTCTGGTGAGGGTGCCGCTAGCCCATTCGATGGCGGAGGCCCCGCATCAGGTGTGAACGGCAATGGGTATCCAGGAGTGCGAGGATCGGGTGGTGGCGGTTCCTGTTCCAGCAGTACTTCTGCTTCCATTCTCGGCGGGGCTGGCGGTAATGCCTTTTGTGAAATATGGGAGTACGAGTAATGGCTATTTATGCTCGGGTAGAAGACGGCGTTGCGGTTGAACTGATTGATACCGGCGATTATGCGATCACCCAACTCTTTGCACCGTCTTTTATAACGTCAATGGTTCGTGTGCCTGACGGTGTTGTCGTTGAATTGGGGGCGCCGATTGGCAGTGGCAGTCAGACAACTGCGCCTCTACCAAAAGTGGAGAGTGCGCCAGCTATCGACACACTCAATGACATCACTGACGAATCTGTTGGTTTGGTACGTGAATGGCGCCAATCCATTCTTTCGAACAGCCAATGGCTGCTGAACCGGCATCGCGATGAGCAGGAACTTGGTCGTGTGACGAGTCTCACTGCGAAAGAGTACCTGGAGCTGCTGGAGTACCGACAAGCGCTGCGCGATTGGCCGGCCTGCGCAAATTATCCAACAGCTGTATCCCGGCCACAGGCTCCAGACTGTTTGGCAGACGCTTTTGACGCGGATTCCAACTATTAACTGAAAGGACATGGACGATGGATTATCCCAAAAGCGTACCCAGCGCGGGTTTGGTCAATGGAAAGTTCGCAGATGAAAACCCACTGACCGGTGTGCCAGGATCTTTGATTCCGGCCAGTTGGGGCAACGGCGTTACTCAGGAGATTCTGGGGGTTATCAACAGTGCGGGCTCTTCCGCGGATGAAAGTGATAACGGTCAATTGAACGCGGCGATCAATACACTGATTACCAAAAAGCAAAATGAAAGTCTGGCGACTCAAGAAGAAGCCGAGTCAGGTGTCAATGCAACTAAGTTGATGACACCACTGCGGGTGTTTCAAGCGATTGCAAAGAAGGTGCTACAGGCGACAGAGTCCATTGTAGGCACTGCAAAAATTGCCTCTCAGGCCGAAGTCAATGCGGGTGTTAGTGATGCGTCTATCGTGACACCGAAAAAACTCAGACTTGGGTTTATGGTCAGGCTGGGAATTTCTGGCTACATCGTTTTTCCTTCCTGGATGGGCGGGTTGATCCTTCAATGGATCAGCGGCACCGCGAGTCAGGCCGCCAATAGCGGTTATGGCGACATCAACTATTGGCCATTGGCGTTTCCCAATGCGTTGTTTCTTGCGGTCGTCACTCATGAGGGCACGGCGTCAGGAACGTCTATGACGTGGAACAACGCGTCAGTGAGTCGGCTTTCAGGTCTTAACGTGCGTTGCCCGGATTGGCCCTCCGGCTCCATTGCCGCCCGTGTTATCGGAATAGGGTACTGAATATGTATTATTTTTCTCCGACTACTTCTGGTTTTTATCATTCAGAATTGCACGGTGCCAATATCCCTTCGGATGCCTTTGGAATCAGTGATGGTGAATATTGCGCACTGGTGTCAAATGCTCCCAAAGGAACGGTTCTTTCCTTAAACAGCAACGGACGTCCGGAACGGTTTGTAATGGCCGTACAAACCAATGAATCCATTGAAAGGGTCTGGCGAAACAAGACGCTTGAGCTGACTCAATGGTTGGTCGTCCGCGATGGTGAAGAGTTGGAAATGGGCGAAGGCACCACACTGAGTTCTGTGGAGTTCAAAGAGTTGCTGGTTTATCGGCAAAGTCTCCGGGAATGGCCTTCAGCAGAAAATTTCCCTGAAGTGGACTATCGCCCTGTCGAACCGCAATGGCTTGAAGATGCACTTCTGAAAAGTCACTAACCCTCCTTTAACGCTAAGAGTGGATAGATGGAAATGTCTGTCACGAATGACCAACTAATAAGCATCATGCCCAACGCCCGCTCCCAAGCGGGCGTTTTCATTTCCCCCCTCAACACCGCCATGACCCGCCGCAACATCAACACCCCCAAACGCATCGCCGCGTTCCTCGCGCAAGTTGGCCATGAATCGGGCCAATTGCAGTACGTGCGCGAACTGGGCAACAACCAATACCTGAGCAAATACGACACCGGCACTCTGGCCCTGCGTTTGGGTAACACGCCAGAAGCCGATGGCGACGGCCAGAAGTACCGAGGCCGGGGCTTGATTCAGATCACCGGTCACACCAACTACCAACAATGCAGCCTCGGTCTGTTCGGCGATGAACGTCTGTTGTCTCTGCCCGAACTGCTGGAACAACCGCAATGGGCTGCTGAATCGGCCGCGTGGTTCTGGGAGCTGAACGGTCTGAATGAATTGGCCGACCGCGACCAGTTCAACACCATCACTCGCCGGATCAACGGCGGCTTGAACGGCCTCGAGGATCGTTTGCAACTCTGGGCGCGGGCGAGGGCGGTGCTATGTCAGCCTTCGGCCTGATCCCCTGGCGGGTGATGGGCGTCGTTGTGCTGGCCGGGTTTGCGGCAGTGCTGGCCTGGCAGGTTCAGGATTGGCGCTATGGCGGGCAACTGGCGGAACAGGCCCGGTTGCAGGGCGAGACGCAGAATCAGCTGACCCTGACCGCCGCCACGCAACAACAGGCCGAGCAAGACAAGCGCCTGGCCCTGGAGCAACGGTTGTCGGCCAGTGAACAAACCCATTATCGAGCGCTAAGCGATGCCCAACGTGATCAAGGTCGCCTGCGCGATCGTCTTGCCACTGCTGATGTGCGCCTGTCAGTCCTCCTCGATGCCCATGACGTTGCCGCCACCTGTGCAATGCCAGCCGCCGCCGGCACCGGCGGCGTGGATCATGGCGCCCCAAGAGCCCGACTTGACCCGGCGCATGCTCAACGAATTATCGCCATCACCGACGCCGGTGATCGCGGATTGATTGCCTTGCAGGCTTGTCAGGCCTATATCAAGGCCATCGTTCGCTAACATTTTGATCGGTTCTGTATCTTGCAAGCGCGATGTGCTCGTGTACGGTGGTTCCATTCAGCCCGATCAGGAGAGGACCGTGAAAGAAATCACCCAACTGGCCGCTGAACTTGGCAGGCGCTTGCAAGTTCTCAATGCCCACGTCACCACCGCCGAGTCCTGCACCGGCGGCGGGATCGCCGAGGCGATCACCCGCATTCCCGGGAGTTCGGCGTGGTTCGAGGCCGGTTACGTGACGTACTCCAACCGCCAGAAAACCGTGCAACTGAATGTGCCCGAGGGGTTGTTCGAGACGGTGGGGGCGGTCAGTCGCGAAGTGGTCGAGGCCATGGTTCGTGGCGCGCAGGACAAAAGCCACGCGCAGTTTGCCGTCGCGGTCAGCGGAGTGGCAGGTCCGGACGGCGGTTCTGCGAGCAAACCGGTGGGCACCGTCTGGCTGGCCTGGGGCGTCGGGGAGGCCTTGTTCAGTGAGGTTCAGCACTTCCCCGGCAACCGCGACGAGGTCCGCCGACAAACGGTCAAGGCCGCGCTAGAGGGGCTGCTGCGCCATGCCGCTGGAGAAATCTCAAATCAGGGGTAGGCGATCCTTAATCGCTGTGGAATAATACTGGCTACTTATACAGGTGTTGGCCGTCAGGCCTTATTGATTACGTGAGGACTTTAATGGACGACAACAAGAAGAAAGCCTTGGCTGCGGCCCTGGGTCAGATCGAACGTCAATTCGGCAAGGGTGCCGTAATGCGTATGGGCGATCAGGACCGTCAGGCGATCCCGGCTATCTCTACTGGCTCTCTGGGTCTGGACATCGCGCTCGGCATTGGCGGCCTGCCAAAAGGCCGTATCGTTGAAATCTACGGTCCTGAATCCTCCGGTAAAACCACGCTGACATTGTCCGTGATCGCCCAGGCTCAAAAAGCTGGCGCGACCTGCGCATTCGTCGACGCCGAACACGCCCTCGACCCTGAATACGCCGGTAAACTGGGCGTCAACGTCGACGACCTGCTGGTTTCCCAGCCGGACACCGGCGAGCAGGCCCTGGAAATCACCGACATGCTGGTGCGTTCCAACGCGGTTGACGTGATCATCGTCGACTCCGTCGCCGCTCTGGTGCCGAAGGCCGAGATCGAAGGCGAAATGGGTGACATGCACGTAGGCCTGCAAGCCCGTCTGATGTCCCAGGCGCTGCGTAAAATCACCGGTAACATCAAGAACGCCAATTGCCTGGTTATCTTCATCAACCAGATCCGTATGAAAATCGGCGTGATGTTCGGCAGCCCGGAAACCACCACCGGTGGTAACGCGCTGAAGTTCTACGCTTCGGTTCGTCTGGACATCCGTCGTACTGGCGCGGTGAAAGAAGGTGATGAGGTTGTCGGTAGCGAAACCCGCGTCAAGGTTGTGAAGAACAAGGTCGCTTCGCCGTTCCGTCAGGCCGAGTTCCAGATTCTTTACGGCAAAGGCATCTACCTCAACGGCGAGATGATCGACCTGGGTGTGCTGCACGGTTTCGTCGAGAAGTCCGGCGCCTGGTATGCCTATGAAGGCACCAAGATCGGTCAGGGCAAGGCCAACTCGGCCAAGTTCCTGGCAGACAATCCGGAAATCGCCGCGAAGCTCGAGAAGCAACTGCGTGACAAGCTGCTGACTCCGGCGCCGGACGTCAAAGCATCGCCAGTCAAAGAGACTGCTGATGATCTGGCTGACGCGGATATCTGATTGATCCGATGACCGCCGTACTCGATACACTCGTCGCGGTGCGGCGAACCGCCATGGACCTGCTCGCGCGACGCGAGCACGGTCGAGTCGAGCTGACGCGTAAACTGCGTCAGCGCGGCGCTCTCCCTGAAATGATTGACACTGCACTCGACCGATTGACGGAAGAGGGCTTGCTGTCCGAATCCCGTTACCTCGAAAGCTTCGTTTCCTACCGTGCCCGTTCCGGTTACGGCCCTTTGCGCATTCGCGAAGAGTTGAGCCAGCGCGGCCTGCAACGTCCCGACATCGAACTCGCCTTACGCGAGAGTGGTATCAACTGGCAGGAACAACTGGAAGACACCTGGCGCCGCAAGTTTGCCGGGCATCTACCGATAGACATGCGCGAACGTGCCAAACAAGGGCGCTTCCTGGCTTATCGGGGGTTTTCCATGGAGATGATCAACCGCTTGTTCAGCGGTCGAGGGATGGATGATTAAATAAAAACGGCCCGCTATTTCGATAGCGGGCCGTTTTTTTTGCCTGTTGTTTACGTCACCTTGGACGGTTCCCGCGTGCGCTGTTGCGCCTGGGGTTTGGGCTGTGCCCAGTTTTCCGGCAGGTTGATGAAGTCCACCAGCTCCCGCAAACGCCCATGATCACGGGCATTGAAGGTGAAGGCCAGTCGCGCCAGATGGCTGAACTGCGGCTCATCATGCTCCTCGCCGTTATACACATGCTGATGGAAGTGGTCGCTCAGGCACAGGTCGGCGAAAGCCGTCTGCATGTGTTCGAGCGCGCCGTCGCTGAGCGGGTAATTCATGCGAATCACAAACTGATGCTTGAGCCAGCGGCTGGAGTGGAAATTGCTGTAGAACTGGTTGATCTGCGCCACCGCCTCTTCGGCGCTGTAGACCAGGCTCACCAGCTTCATGTCGGTGGGCAGGATGTAACGGTTTTCCTCCAGTTGATGGTGGATGAAGTCCAGCGCGCCCTGCCAGAACGTGCCGCCCGGCGTATCCAGCAGCACCACCGGCACCAATGGGCTTTTGCCGGTCTGGATCAGTGTCAGCACTTCCAGCGCTTCGTCCAGCGTACCGAAACCGCCCGGACAGAGGACCAGCGCGTCGGCTTCCTTGACGAAGAACAGCTTGCGGGTAAAGAAGAAGTGGAAGGACAGCAGGTTGCTGGTGCCCTGGACGGTAGGGTTGGCATGCTGCTCGAAGGGCAGGGTGATATTGAACCCCAGGCTGTGTTCCAGGCCCGCGCCTTCGTGGGCGGCGGCCATGATGCCGCCGCCGGCACCGGTAATGACCATCAGGTCCGAGCGCGCCAATGCGGCGCCGAGTTCCCGGGCCATGCCATACAGCGGATGTTCGATCGGCGTACGGGCTGAGCCGAACACAGTGACTTTGCGCCGGCCCTTGAACTGCTCCAGCACACGGAACGCGTGCTCCAGTTCGCGCAGGGCCTGCAGGGTGATCTTGGCGTTCCAGCGGTTGTGATCTTCTTGGGCCATGCGCAGCACGGTCAGGATCATGTCGCGGTAAATCGGGATGTTGGGGCTGTTGGGTGAAACCAGGTTGAGTTGCTCTTCGACCTTGCTGGTGAGGTCGTGGCCGCTTTCTTCAAAATGACGGCTGAGGAGGTCATTCGGTTGGTAAGGCATTCAACTTCTCCTTGCATGCAGGCTGTGTTTTTTCCAGCGAGTGAAAAAAACCTTCGCAACAACAAACGCATAACGGGCCGCTCCTTTTCGGCCTGACAGTCAATGTGAATACGCTAAATCTAGTACCTCTGGATCAATTGCGCTGGCTTGATCATTGCGCCGCAAAGTCTTTCCTGGCAACCGCTTATTAATGATTTGCAAGGTGGTTTCACCGCTCGTCTGAACGCAGGCCCGCTGGCTGTGGCTCTGATTTACTAAGTTACAGGCGTGACACGACAACTTTGCGTCAAAGGCAGTACGCGAAGTTCATGCGGTTCAGGGATGTGAGTGGGCAGGGAGGCGGGAAATCATGGCCAGATTGATTCTGGAGATCGATGCGCAACTGTATCGATTATTGAAATCGTCAGCCGAGACCAATCATTTGAGTCTTGAAGAGGAGTGCTGCCGGCGTCTGGGCGGTGGCGAGCGCCGTTCGCGTTATTTGCAGGCCCTGCTGGCAGAACTGCGCGCCGAGGATGAACAGCGGCGCGCCAATTCCCGATGATTACTTCTTCTTGGCCGGGGCCGCTTTCGGGCAGTCCGATTCCTGATAACTGGCGGAACCGACCGAGCGGTTAGTCTTCACTTCAGTGAAGTCGTAACGCATGACGGCGCCCTTGGCCATCAGCTTGCGGAACGATGGGTTGGTGCAGACCGAGGCACCCAGCTGGAAATACACGGCTTTCGGATCGGCACGCATCTTGTCGGCGTGGCTGCTTTGCACGCTCAAGTGGTTGATCAGGGTATTGCCTTCGACGGTGTAGCCCTGATCAAGAATGTCCTCGTTGATCGCCCGTGGTGTGCCGACGCTGCTTTGTACGGCGACGTTGCGCAGCTCTCTGTTGAGGTTCTGCTCACTCAAGGAAGCAGCCTGAGCGCTGAAGGACGACGCCAATAGAACGGCAGCGGTGGGAACGATAAGGCGCAGCATGAAACTCTCCTGGTTCAGTGACTGGTTGGTTCGACCCGTCACGTGACTGTGCGTTCAGTGGCGGCGAATTATAGGGGAGCGGGCCCGGACGGTACAGGCTTGCGCCGACCGCTCTGATAAACTGCCGGCACTTTCTGCCTTGCCGAGTGGTTTTTGTGTCGATTTTCTCTATCTGTCGGCGTTGCCTGCGATGAACCTTGAAACCCCACGCTTTGCGGCGAACGCCGTGGCCCGCTTGCGCGACGAGCGCGAAGAGGAAGGCATCAAGCCGATCCAGGCCCGTGGCTGGCGGGCAACCCGTTGCCGTGCCTGCCGAGTGATCGAGAGCCATTGCCTGTGTGCCTGGCGCCCGCAGGTCGAGACGCGTTCCGGCGTGTGCCTGATCATGACCAACAAGGAAGTGTTCAAGCCGAGCAATACCGGTTGGCTGATCGCCGATGTGGTTCGCGATAACCATGCGTTTATCTGGTCGCGCACGGAAACCGATCAAAAACTGCTGGACCTGCTGGCCGACCCGCAATGGCAGCCGTACCTGGTGTTTCCGGGCGAGTATGTCGAGCCTGAGCGCGTGACCAACACCGTCGACATCGAGAGCAGCAAGCGGCCGCTGTTCATTCTGTTGGACGCCACGTGGACCGAAGCCCGGAAGATTTTCCGCAAAAGCCCTTATTTTGACCGGTTGCCAATCCTCAGCCTGCTCCCGGAGAAACTCTCCCGCTACCGTTTGCGCCGCTCGACCCGCAGCGAGCACCTGTGTACCGCTGAAGTAGCAGCGCTGTGCCTGGACCTGGCGGGTGATACCGACGCGGCCTCGGCACTGGACGCTTACTTCGATGTGTTCAGCCAGCATTACCTGGACGCCAAACATCAATTGGATATGAATGTTGAAACGCCGGCCCACGCCGAGTTGATGCCTTTCGTGCAGAACACGGTTCCGGTCATCGGCTGATTGTCGCCCATACTGCAAAGAACTGTACCGGCCAAGCACCTTGACCACCCCGGCTTCGCTGGGCATGCTTGGCGCCGATTGGGGCGCGGCCAGAGTTTGAAACGCCGTTTGATCATGTAGTTGGCGTTGAACGTGCCCTGTTGGTGCAGCTCCGTGGCTGTGCCTTGAGTTGTTTGAAAAACAGGATCATTTGAAAAATGGCCACATACGAAATCCTGATAGCCGATGACCACCCTCTCTTTCGAAGTGCATTACACCAAGCGTTGACCTTGGGCCTGGGCCCGGACGTCCGTCTGGTGGAAGTGGCGAGCATTGCCGAACTGGAAACCCGCCTCGACGAAAAATCCGACTGGGACCTGGTGCTGCTGGACCTGAACATGCCGGGGGCCTACGGATTTTCCGGGCTGGTGCTGTTGCGCGGTCAGTACCCACAGATTCCGGTGGTGATGGTCTCGGCCCAGGAAGAAGCCTCGATCATGGTCAAGTCCCGTGAATTCGGCGCCAGCGGTTTCATTCCCAAGTCGAGCGACCTGAGCGTCATTCAAAAAGCCGTGCGTGCGGTGCTTGATGGTGACGTCTTCTGGCCGCCCCAGGCGTTCGAAGCGGTCAGCGTGTCCGCGGAAGCCAAGGCTGCCAGCGAGGGGCTTGCGAGCTTGACGCCCCAGCAGTTCCGGGTGCTGACTATGGTCTGTGAAGGGTTGCTGAACAAGCAGATCGCCTATGAGCTGAGCGTGTCCGAAGCGACGATCAAGGCGCATGTGACGGCGATCTTCCGCAAGCTGAACGTGCGGACTCGAACCCAGGCGGCGTTGCTCTTGCAACAACTTGAGTCAATTTCCAGCCATTAAAGCGTTACGTATTCACGCTTTTTTGACTTTATTTACTCTAGCTTTCCCATTCCCTTTTGGTCAGTTGCCTACCCTATGTCACCTTTTAAAGGCCAAACCGGCCTAAAACGCATCCTCAACGCCTCCGGCTACTCGCTGGATGGCCTGCGCGCAGCCTTTACCGGTGAAGCGGCGTTTCGGCAACTGGTGTTGCTCAACGTCATTCTGATTCCGATTTCGTTCTTCCTGAACGTCAGCCGGGTCGAGCAGGCGCTGCTGATTGCCGTTTGCCTGCTGGCCTTGATCGTCGAGTTGCTTAATTCGGCGGTAGAAGCGGCCATTGACCGCATTTCCCTTGAGCTGCACCCATTGTCCAAGAACGCCAAGGACATGGGCAGCGCTGCACAGTTCGTGGCGTTGACCATGATTGCGCTGGTGTGGGCGGTGATTCTGCTTTAAGCGATGGTGGGCAGCACGATCTCGTCGCTGCGCTGAACCCCGGCGGTGAAGGCGCGGCACAGGTCGAGGAATTCGCGCATCGCCGGTGTCTGAAATTTCTGTTTGTGCCAGATGAAATAGAACTGCCGCGCCAGATCCAGATCCGGTGTCTCCACCGCCACCAGGCTGCCGCGGCGGAACGCATCACGCAGTGCCAGCCGTGAAATACAGCCAATCCCCAAGCCTGACTCTACCGCGCGTTTGATCGCTTCGGTGTGTTCCAGCTCCAGGCGAATGTTCAGCGCGCTGCGATGATGACGCATGGCCTGGTCGAAGGTCAGCCGCGTGCCAGAGCCCTGTTCACGCAAAATCCACGCCTCTTGGCTCAGCTCTTCCATGCTCGCGATGCCACGTTTGGCCAGCGGATGCTGGGGCGCGCAGAACACCACCAGTTCATCCTCGACCCAACTCTGCACTTCGATGTCCGGGTGGCTGCAGTCGCCTTCGATCAGACCCAGATCAATTTCATAGTGAGCGACTTGTTGCACGATGTTGGCTGTGTTCTGTACGTGCAGCTTCACTTGGCTTTCCGGGTGGCGCTGCATGAAGCTGCCGATCAGCAGCGTCGCCAGGTAATTGCCGATGGTCAGGGTCGCGCCGACGGCCAGGGAGCCGAAACCGGACTTGCCATTGAGCAGGTCCTCGATTTCCTTGGACTGATCGAGCAGCGCCACCGCCTGGGGCAACAGTTGTTTGCCGAGGGCGTTGAGGCTCAGCCGTTTGCCGGCGCGGTCGAACAGCTGACAGCTGGACTGGCGCTCTAGCTCGGTGATCGAGGTGCTGGCCGCCGATTGCGAGAGGTTGAGCAGACCCGCAGCACGGGATACGCTTTCCTGCTGAGCGACGGCGACGAAGACTTGAAGTTGACGTAGAGTAAATCGCATATCTATATAACCGATAACCCTTATCTTAATAATCCAGTTAACAGATATTGTGGCTGCCATTAGAATGCGATGCAATTGCGCACATCGGTTCATTTTTCACGCAGCCGGCGCAGACCAATCTCCAGGAGTCCCACGTACATGAGCAACATGAACCACGAGCGTGTCCTCAGTGTTCACCACTGGAACGACACTCTGTTCAGCTTCAAGTGCACCCGTGATCCGGGCCTGCGCTTCGAGAACGGTCAGTTCGTGATGATCGGCCTGCAACAGCCCAATGGCCGCCCGCTTATGCGCGCTTACTCGATTGCCAGCCCGAACTGGGAAGAGCATCTCGAGTTCTTCAGCATCAAGGTGCCTGATGGCCCGCTGACTTCCCAGTTGCAGCATCTGAAGGAAGGCGACGAGATCATCATCAGCAAGAAGCCTACCGGCACGCTGGTGCTGGATGACTTGAAGCCTGGAAAACATTTGTACCTGCTCAGCACCGGTACCGGTCTGGCGCCCTTCATGAGCGTCATTCAGGACCCGGAAACCTACGAGCGTTTCGAAAAAGTGATCCTGTGCCACGGCGTGCGTTACGTCAACGAAGTCGCCTACCGCGAATTCATCACCGAGCACCTGCCGCAGAACGAGTTCTTCGGCGAGGCCCTGCGTGACAAGTTGATCTACTACCCGACCGTGACCCGCGAGCCGTTCGAGAACGAAGGTCGCCTGACCGACCTGATGCGCAGCGGCAAGCTGTTCAGCGACATCGGCCTGCCACCGATCAACCCGCAAGACGACCGCGCCATGCTGTGCGGCAGCCCGAGCATGCTCGACGAGACCAGCGAAGTGTTGAACAGCTTCGGCCTGAAAGTTTCGCCGCGGATGCGCGAGCCGGGTGATTACCTGATCGAGCGTGCGTTCGTCGAGAAGTAAGCGTTTGTCAGGGTGACGCAGAGCGTCACTGGATGCATTCCCACGCAGAGCGTGGGAACGATCAGCCCGCGTTGCCTGTAAAGGCAGCGCGGGCTTTTTCGTTTCTGGTATTCAGACGTTCGCGGGGATGACTTCAAGGACTCGGATCACACCCGCCTCGGGATAGTGCCAACGCACGTCCAGGTCCCAGAACTGCGCACCGTATTCCCGTTCAGGTGTAGGAACCTGGTACGCCGGACGTGGGTCTTGTGCCAGGCACTGCTCGATCAATTCCACCAACGGCTCTTCGAGGCGCTGAGCATGGTCGTGAGCCTGTTGCAACGCTGAGTCCGTCCACTGCACGGGAATCAACTGCGGCGCGGCGCTAGCGATGCTGTTGGAGGCGCTGTCGATGATGTCGGCGTAAGGCACGTAGGGTTTGATGTCGAGAATCGGCGTGCCGTCCAGCAGGTCGATGCCGGATATCCACAGGCGATTGGCTTCAACCTTGTCTAGCTTCACCACGGATTGGCCGATGCCATTGGGCCGATGGGTCGCACGAGTGGCGAACACGCCCATGGATTTGTTACCGCCCAGACGAGGAGGGCGGACTTTCAGGCGTGGCTTTTCTTCCAGGGCCTGGTGAAACAGGAACAGCAGCCAGACGTGGCTGATCTGCTCCAGTCCCTGCACCGCATCGCCCTGATCGAACGGCGCCACCAGCTCCAGCACACCGCGAGCGGCCGGGGCCAGTTGCGGTTGGCGCGGGATGGCGAATTTCTCCTTGAAGCAGGAGCGCACGAAGCCGATGGGGGAAACGCTGTAGGTCATGGTATTGGGGTCGAAGCGGGATCAGGGCGGGCATGATAACCCACCCCATGATCGTTCCCACGCTCTGCGTGGGAATGCCTCAAATGACGCTCTGCGTCCGCTTTTGGGACGCGGAGCGTCCCGGGCTGCATTCCCACGCGGAGCGTGGGAACGATCATGGGGAGGCGATCTAGAGGCTGAACCCACCATCCAGCGGAATGATGTTTCCCGTCATATACGCCCCGGCCGTACTCGCCAGACTGATCGCCAGCGCCGCCATCTCTTCCTCCCGGCCCCAGCGCTTCATCGGAATCAGCGCCGTATCCTCCGCCAGCGCCTGCTCATCGTTACCAATGTGCTGGGTCATCTTGCTCGGGAAGCGCCCCGGCGCGATCACGTTGACGTTGATGTGCTGGCTCACCAGTTCTCGTGCGAGGATCCGCGACAATTGATGCAGGGCCGCCTTGCTCGGGCCGTAGGCATACGCCTGCTCGCCAAAGGACGAAATCCCCGCCACCGAACCGATGTTGATGATTCGCGCGGGATTGGCTTCGGAACCTGCTTTGCGCAACAGCGGCAAAAACTGCTGGATGCAGTTGAACACCGACGTCACGTTCAACTGCATGACCTTCTCCCAACCCTTGACCGGATAGCTTTCCAGCGGCGCGCCCCAGGTGGTGCCGGCGTTGTTCACCAGGATATCCAGGTGATCGATCTGTTCAGCCAGACGCGTCGCCAATTGCAGCACGCCTTCTTCGGTGGCCAGATTCGCCGCGATCCCGTGGCAGCGCCCGATGTCACTCAGCTCTTCGGCGGTTTGCAGGCAGGCCTCGGCATCCCGGGCGCAGACGTACACGGTCGCGCCGGCCTCGACATAAGCCTTGGCGATCATTTTGCCGATACCACGGGTGCCACCGGTCACCAGGGCGGTGCGGCCTTGCAGGGAAAAGTACGGGTGCATGGCGAATCCTGAGAGCTGAGGGTCAATACACCCTAGTCGTCAGCCGCCGGGAGCGGAGCCACTATTTTTGCGAGGAATGAAGCTCTATTTGTAGGAGCAAAGCTTGCTCGCGATGGCGATTTCGAAAACGCCATCGCGAGCTAGCTTTGTTCCTACGGGGCGATGGACTTACTGCGGACGAACGCGCAGGGTCAGGCCCTTGAGGAAGTTGCGCAGCAACTGGTCGCCACAGGTGCGGTAGTTGGTGTGGCCGAACTTGCGGAACAGCGCGCTCAGCTCAGGCTTGGACACCGGGAACTCGGAAGCCTTGAGGATGGCGTGCATGTCGTCTTCTTTCAGTTCGAAGGCCACGCGCAGTTTCTTCAGGATGATGTTGTTGGTCACCGGGGTTTCGATCGGCTGCGGCGGACGGCTTTCGTCCTTGCCGCGCTTGAAGATCACCAGGCCATCGAGGAAGTGCGCCATGACTTCGTCCGGGCAGCGCACGAAGCCTTCTTCGTCTTCCTCTTTCTTGTCGAGGTAGGTCAGCAGGTCTTCCATGGACACGTCCATGCCGCCGGTCTTGATGATCTCGATGACTTTCTTGTCGCTGATGTCGAGCATGTAGCGCACGCTGCGCAGTACGTCGTTATGAATCATGGTGTGCAATCCTGATATCGGCAGTGGGCGCCGCATAAGCAGCGGCGCCGAAATGTAGGGCGGCGTGAAAAGTCTTAGAACTTCTCTTTGCCGGACAGGTAGCGCCATTGCCCCAGCGGCACTTTGCCGATGGACACGCCGCCGATGCGAATGCGGCGGATGGCGACGACCTTCAGGCCCACGGCCTGGCAGAACAGGGCGATCACGCCCGGTTGTGGGTTCTTCATCGCAAAGCGCAGACGGTTTTCGTTCTGCCAGCTGGCTTTGACCGCCGGCAGTTCCTTACCCTTGTAAGTCAGGCCATGGTTCAGGCGGTTGAGGCCGTGAGCGACCATGTCGCCTTCAACCTCGACCACATACTCCTGCTCGATCTTGGCGGAGTCGGCCGTCAGCTTGCGCAGGATCTTCCAGTCCTGGGTGAACACCAGCAGACCGCTGGCGTTGGCCTGCAGGTCGGTGCTGGCGGTCAGGCGCAGGAAGTGGCCCTTGAGCGGGCGTTTGCTGAAGCGGTGTTCTTCGCTCAGGGTCTCGGCGCTGATGCTCGCCATCGCGGTGTCTGCGTCCATGCCTACGGGCACGTTGAACAGAATGGTCACCGGCTCTGGCGCGGTGGCCTTGGCCTCCGGGTCGAGCTCGACTTTCTGGTTCTCGACCTTGAACTGCGGCTCGTCGATGACTTCGCCGTCCACGGTGACCCAGCCGCCCTCGATGAACAGCTCAGCCTCCCGACGGGAACAGCCGACGAGTTCGATGAGGCGTTTGGAGAGACGAATCGGGTCAGTCATGACAGGGCCGTAACAAAAAGGGGTGGGCATTGTACCTGCTGGACGCCGGTTAATCGCGGGTCCATTTACGCCATGTGGCTTTTAGCCGCGTCGAGCGCGCTGATTCGCCTGTTTCATGCGCATGTGCAGCAGCGGATAAGGCTGACCCATGCCGTCATGCTCGGAACGACCGATCACCTCGAACCCCTGTTTGAAGTAAAACCCCAGCGCCTGCGGGTTCTGTTCGTTGACGTCCAGCTCATCGGCGTGCAGGTGTTCCAGGGCATAGCGCAGCAACTGTTTGCCCAGGCCCTGGCCGCGATGGGCCGGGTCGATAAAGAGCATTTCGATCTTGCCCGCCGCCACGCCGGCAAATCCGGTAATGCGCTGGCGCGGGTCTTTGGTGCAGATCAGCATCACCGCGTCGAGGTAGCGGGTCAGCACCAGGTTCTTTAGCAGGTCGATGTAGCTGTCCGGCAGAAAGTCATGGGTGGCGCGCACCGAAGCCTCCCAGACCCGGGTGAGTTCTTCGTAATCACTCTGTTTCGGTGTGTGGATGACTGAATGGTGGCGCATGCCCGCCTGCCTCTCATGGGGTGAATGATGCGAATCCGTTCTCCACAAAACGATAGACGTAAAAAAGCCCCGCATCTCGTCAAGAGAGCGGGGCTTTTCGTATTTTTTGCGTTTAGATCTGTTCAGCCCACAGGTCGTATTCGTCGGCGTCGGTCACTTTGCACCAGACTTTGTCGCCTGGCTTCAAGTTGCTGCCGTTGTCGATGAATACGTTGCCGTCGATTTCCGGGGCATCGAAGAAGCAGCGGCCAACGGCGCCTTGCTCGTCGACTTCATCGACCAGCACTTCGATTTCACGGCCGACGCGCAGTTGCAGGCGTGCCGAGCTGATGGCTTGCTGGTGCGCCATGAAACGGTCCCAACGGTCTTGCTTGACGTCGTCCGGCACGATGGCCGCGTCCAGCAGGTTGGCCGGTGCGCCTTCAACCGGCGAGTACTGGAAGCAGCCGACGCGATCGAGCTGCGCTTCGGTCAGCCAGTTCAGCAGGTACTGGAAGTCTTCTTCGGTTTCGCCTGGGAAGCCGACGATGAAGGTCGAACGAATGATCAGGTCCGGGCAGATTTCGCGCCAGTTCTTGATCCGCGCCAGGGTCTTGTCTTCGAAAGCCGGGCGTTTCATGGCTTTCAGGACTTTCGGGCTGGCGTGCTGGAACGGGATGTCCAGGTACGGCAGGATCTTGCCGGCGGCCATCAGCGGGATCAGCTCGTCGACGTGCGGGTACGGGTAAACGTAGTGCAGGCGAACCCAGACACCGAGGGAACTCAGGGCTTCGCAGAGTTCGGTCATGCGGGTTTTCACCGGCGCGCCGTTCCAGAAACCGGTGCGGTATTTCACGTCGACGCCGTAGGCGCTGGTGTCTTGCGAGATCACCAACAGCTCTTTGACGCCGGCCTTGACCAGGCGCTGGGCTTCGTCGAGCACGTCACCGACCGGACGGCTGACCAGTTTGCCGCGCATCGACGGGATGATGCAGAAGCTGCAGCTGTGGTTACAGCCTTCGGAAATCTTCAGGTACGCGTAGTGGCGCGGAGTCAGCTTGATGCCTTGCGGCGGCACCAGGTCGATCAGCGGGTTGTGATCCTGGCGCGGCGGCACGGCATCGTGCACGGCGTTGACCACTTGCTCGTACTGCTGCGGACCGGTCACGGCCAGCACGCTCGGGTGCACTTTGCGAATATTGCCTTCTTCGACGCCCATGCAGCCGGTGACGATGACCTTGCCGTTTTCCTTGATGGCTTCGCCGATCACTTCCAAAGATTCAGCCTTGGCCGAGTCGATGAAACCGCAGGTGTTGACCACCACGACATCGGCGTCCTCGTAAGTGGACACAACGTCATAGCCTTCCATGCGCAGCTGGGTAAGGATGCGCTCGGAGTCGACCAGGGCTTTGGGGCAACCCAGGGATACGAAGCCAACCTTTGGATTGGCCGTGGCGGGAGTGGTGGACATGTCTAACCTCGGTATTTGTTGACGCCTCCAGCCGAAGTCGGCAAGGCGACAGACGGGCACTTGGTGTGCCTCTGATCAAAAAGTGCGCAATTCTAGCGACGAGACGCGCACTTGACCAGCTTTATGAGGGAAATGCGACGAGTGCTGCGCTATGCTTCGCGCCGGTACGCTTTACCGATTTTTTACAGTCAACAAATCGTCTGTAACCTGAAGTAAAACAGCGCATGCTGCACGGCAAAGCATAGTGCTTCTTATAAGAAGTCCGGGTCTGAGTAGTAGGAGTTTTTGGATGGGGCAGGCAAGTAGTCAGACGGCGGGCGGCGAGCATTCGGCAGCAAAACCGATCGGCATGCTGGTCGCGGCGGTCGGGGTGGTTTATGGCGATATCGGCACGAGCCCGCTGTACACCCTTAAGGAAGTGTTCTCCGGTGCCTATGGCGTACCGGTTAACCATGACGGCGTGTTGGGCATCCTGGCGCTGATCTTCTGGTCGCTGATTTGGGTTGTCTCGATCAAATACATGATGTTCGTGCTGCGCGCCGACAACCAGGGCGAAGGCGGGATCATGGCCCTGACGGCGCTGGCTCGACGGGCTGCGGCGGGGCATCCGAAGTTGCGGACCATTCTGGTGGTCTGTGGGCTGATCGGTGCGGCGCTGTTCTACGGCGACAGCATGATTACCCCGGCCATTTCCGTACTCTCGGCCATTGAGGGGCTGGGACTGGCATTCGAGGGGATCGACCATTGGGTCGTGCCGCTGTCGCTGGTGGTGCTGGTAGCGCTGTTCCTGATTCAGCGTCACGGCACCGCGCGCATCGGCATTCTGTTCGGGCCAATCATGGTGACCTGGTTTGTCGTGCTCGGTGCCCTGGGCGTCTACGGCATCCTGCAGCACCCGGAAGTGTTGCAAGCGATGAACCCGGTGTGGGGCGTGCGCTTCTTCATCGTGCACCCGGGCATGGGCGTTGCGATCCTTGGTGCGGTGGTGCTGGCGTTGACCGGCGCCGAAGCGCTGTACGCCGACATGGGCCACTTCGGCCGCAAGCCGATTGCCCGTGCCTGGTTCATCCTGGTGCTGCCGGCGCTGGTGCTGAATTACTTCGGCCAGGGTGCCTTGCTGCTGGGGGACCCGGAAGCCGCGCGTAACCCGTTCTACCTGCTGGCGCCGAGCTGGGCGTTGATCCCGCTGGTCGGCTTGTCGACCCTGGCCACGGTGATTGCCTCGCAAGCGGTGATTTCCGGTGCGTTCTCCCTGACCCGTCAGGCGATCCAGCTCGGCTATATTCCGCGGATGCACATCCAGCACACCTCCAGTGCCGAACAGGGCCAGATCTACATTGGCGCGGTGAACTGGTCGCTGATGGTCGGTGTGATTCTGCTGGTGCTGGGCTTCGAATCCTCCGGCGCCCTGGCCTCGGCCTACGGTGTCGCGGTGACGGGCACCATGCTGATGACCACCATTCTGGTGTCGGCGGTGATCCTGCTGCTGTGGAAATGGCCGCCGATCCTTGCGGTGCCGCTGTTGTTCGGTTTCCTGTTGGTAGACGGTCTGTACTTCGCCGCCAACGTGCCGAAGATCATTCAGGGCGGGGCGTTCCCGGTGATCGCCGGCATCGTGCTGTTCGTGCTGATGACCACCTGGAAACGCGGCAAGCAACTGCTGGTCGAACGCCTCGACGAAGGCGGGTTGCCGCTGCCGATCTTCATCAGCAGTATTCGCGTGCAACCGCCGCATCGCGTCCAGGGCACCGCCGTGTTCCTCACCGCGCGCCCGGACGCCGTGCCCCACGCGTTGTTGCACAACCTATTGCATAACCAGGTGCTGCACGAACAAGTGGTGCTGTTGACCGTGGTGTACGAAGACATCCCGCGGGTTCCGGCATCCCGGCGTTTCGAGGTGGATTCCTACGGCGAAGGCTTCTTCCGGGTCATCCTGCACTTCGGCTTCGTCGACGAACCGGACGTGCCGCAAGCGCTGAAGCTGTGTCATCTCGACGACCTGGACTTCAGCCCGATGCGCACCACCTACTTCCTCAGCCGCGAAACCGTCATCGCCTCCAAACTCGAAGGCATGGCCCGCTGGCGCGAGGCGTTGTTTGCGTTCATGTTGCAGAATGCCAACGGTAATTTGCGGTTCTTCAATTTGCCGCTGAACCGGGTGATTGAGTTGGGGACGCAGGTGGAGATGTAACCTGGCGTAATCAAAAAGCCCCCGTTAGCCTTGCGGCTGGCGGGGGCTTTTTTGTGGCCTTCTATTGAGGCTTGAGATGGAGGTCGTGGCATCACCCGCCAAGATCGCAGCCTTCGGCAGCTCCTAAGATGGATCGTGGTACACCTTGTAGGAGCTATCGAAGGATGCGATCTTTTGATCTTGCTCATAAAAAAGCCCCCACAACCATCAGGCTGCGGGGGCTTTTTCGTTCAGCGGGGCTCAGATCACTCCTGCGCCGTCGCCTCTTCCTTGGCCTGGCGCTTGACGATGATGTCCACCAAGCGCTGTGCCAGCGCCGGGTAGTTCTCGTCGAAGTGGTGGCCGCCAGGCAGTTTCATGGCTTCGCCGACAGCGGTCTTGTCGGTGCAACCACTCTCGTCGACTTCTTCTTCGCCGTAGATGCACACCACTTTTTCCGGCGGCAGCTTGGCCATTTCCGGGCCGGTGGCGGCTTCTTTGCCGGCGTTGCCGAGCCAGCCTTCGACTTCGATTTCGAAGCTGCCGGTGCGGGCGAAGGCCAGCAGGATGATGGCGTCGACCCGTTGCTGTTCCGATTCCGCCAAGCGGTTGTAGATCGCTGGCAATACGTCAGCGCCGAACGAGTAACCGGTCAGGATGAAGCGCTTGGTGCCCCATTTCTGGCGGTAGTGTTGCATCAGCTCGGCGAGGTCCAGGGCGCTTTGCTCCGGGCTCTTGTGCTGCCAGTAGTAGCGCAGGGTGTCGATGCCGACCACTGGGTAGCCGATCTTCGCCATCTCGCCCGCCACGTCGCGGTCGAGGTCGCGCCAGCCGCCGTCACCGGAGAGGAATAGGGTCACGGTGTCCTTGGCTTGGCCGGCCGGGACTTCAACCACTGGAATTTGCAGGCCGCCCGCGGCTTTGTCGCCACCGACGAGGATCTTGCGCAGTTCGTTGTTCAGCACTTGCGGCAGGTTGATGTCGTAGTCGCTGATGCTGGTTTCGGCGTTCGGTTGATCACGCACGAAGCCTGCGCTGGCGTCGTCCGGGTTGTCGTTCCAGGCCACCAGCCAGTGGCCGTGGGCGGCGCTTTTTGGCAGCAGGTGAGTGCAGCCGGGTTTTTCCAGGGCCAGGTCTACCGACACGGCCTGAGCCTTGTCGTCCTTCTGCTCGGACAACCAGCGCCAGGCCAGCACGGCGCCAGGGCCGATGCCGCTGACCAGGGTCGCCGGGCCTTTCAGCTCGCGCAGACCCGATTGCAGGGCACGGCTTTGCAACAGGCAGTCTTTGGGCAGGATCACCTGGACGATCTGCGCCGAAGCGCTGCGGCTCAGGGATTTCAGTTGCTGGTCATTGAGTTTCTGTTCGGCAGTGACCGCCACCAGCACCTGAGCCTTTGGCGTCGTGCCGGGAATCACCCGGGTCATGGCGGCGCCATCAGCCGGGGTCAGCAGTTCGAGAGTCGGTTCGGGTGCCGGGCGTTTCATGTACCAGTAGCCGCCACCGACAATCAGGGCCAGCACTACCAGTGTGGCCAGTACGTACCGCAAGGAGCGTTGAATCATCAGCGTTTCACCAATCCAGTCAAGCCGCCCGCAATCAGGGCAGCAGTATCGGCCAGGGCAACCAGCGGATCGAGTCCGGCGGGCACGGCCATATAACGGGGTTCCCAGTCAGGCTGGAATTTGTCTTTGAAGCGGCGCAAGCCTTGGAAGTTGTAGAGCTGCTCACCACGGCGGAAGACCATCGAGCCCAGGCGCTGGGTCAGCGGCGCGCCGCGACGGGGTTGTAGACCCGACAGTGGCACCATGCCCAGGCTGAACTTGGCGTATCCATGATTTTTATAATGTTGAATCAGGCCGACCATCATGAACTCCATGGTCAGCTTCGGGGCGTCCGGGTGCGCGCGCATCAGGTCGAGGCTGGCCAGGTCATGGCCATAGGTCTCGAGCAAGTTGGCGAACGCCACCGGGCGTCCCTCAAAACGAATCACCGCGACGCGGAAATGCTTGAGGTAGTCATCGCTGAAACGGCCGAGGGAGAAGCCTTTCTCGCGCACGTTCTTGCCGGTCAGCCAGGCATCGGAAATCACCTTGAGCTCATCCATCGGCGCGTGGCCCGGCTCGTGGATCTCCAGCGATAGACCGTCACGGGTGCCGCGGTTCCAGGTGTAGCGCAGGTCTTTCATCTCTTTGCCCTTGGCTTCGAGATCAAAGCGATGCAGATCAACCCGGGCTTCTTCGCCGAGCTTGATCGCGGTCAGGCCGATGTCCATGTAATACGGCAGGTTCTCGGCGCGCACTTGATAGAACACGGGGCGGGCGTGGTGGATGTCGCAGAGGTCGCGGAACTGCCAGATCATCTCCGCCCGTTGCTGGGTCGGGCCGATCGGGTCGTACAGCGCCACCAGGCTGCGGCCACGGCGGGCGTACATCAGGAACGCCTCGTCGTTGGGGTGAAACAGCAACGCCTTGTCACCGGTCAGCGCGAGGCCACCGTCCGGTTGGGCCGAAGCCATGAGGATCTTTACCGCGCGATCCAGTTCGTCCGGTGTCGGCAGGTGAATGATCGGGCGCGCGGTGCGCAGCAGCCAGGTCAGCGAAACCACCACCAGCAATACGGCAGCGCCCAGCAGTGAACGCAAGCCACGCGGCGCATCGGCGTCGAGGGTGAACTGCCACCACAGTTGGTGACTGTACGGAACGTCCTGATAGGCAAACAGCAGCAGCCACATCGACGCGGCGAGAACGCACAGGCTGGCGACCAGATACAGCGGCGAGAACGGCAGTTCGGTCAGGCGACTGGCGCGATAGAACGAGCTGCGGAATACCCCGAGCAGGCTCGCCGTCAGGGTCATCAGGCAGGCTTCTTCCCAGTCGAAACCCTTGAGCAGCGAGAGCAGGGCGCCGACCAGCAACAGAATGGTGGTCAGCATCCACGCGGCCGACAGTCGACGACGCAGGCCCTGAGCCAGCAACAGGCACAGCACGCCGATCAGGCTGGCGCCGAAGTGCGAGGCGTCAACCAGGCGATGGGGAATCAGAAAGCCGATGTGCTCCAGGCGCGTATCAATTTCCGGCGTCGCGCCGGAGAACAGCAGCACCACGCCGGACAGGAACACCAGCAGCGCCAGAATCGGCGCTGCCAGACCTGAGGCCGCCCGCAGTGACTGACGGGACTGGAACAGGCGCTGGCCTTCGTTGATCAGCAGGAACACGCAGGCCACCAATAATGGCAGCACCACATAAATCAGACGATACAGCAGCAGGGCCGCGGCCAGTGGCGCGGCGCCGAGGGTGTCGGCGAACGCGGCCAGCAGGATCGCTTCGAATACCCCGACCCCGCCGGGCACATGGCTGAGCACGCCGGCGGCCAGGGCCAACAGATAAATCAGCAGGAAAGCGCCAAAGGGCGGTGCTTCCGGCAGCAACAGATAGAGCACGGTCGCGGCGGCGGCCACGTCCAGGGCGGTGATGACCAGTTGCAGGAACGTCAGGCGTCGGCCCGGCAGGCGCAGCGTGCGGCGTCCGGCCTTGACCAGCAGGTTGTCCGGGTAAGGCTGCTCCGGCAGGCGACGGCGATAGATGCCGATGGCCAGTACCGTGGTGAGCAACAGCACTGCCGCGGCAATCAAGCCCAGCAAGGTCTCGGAGAGGCCCAGTGCGGCGGAGGCGGCGGGCAGGTTGCTCAGGGTCGCCAGTGCCGCCAGCGGGGGCAGGGCGCAGCCGAGCGAAAGGCTGGCGAACAGCGTCATGTGGGCAACGTCTGAAGCGCCCAGGCCATGACGTGCATATAAACGATAGCGAACCGAACCGCCCGACAGCATCGACAGCCCGATAGCGTTGCCGATGGCGAAGGCGGTAAAGCCACCCAGCGCCAGGGTTCGTGGCGCCAGGGTCACGCCGGCATAGCGGCTGGCGGACCATTCGTAGCCCAGCAAGATAATGAAACCGACGACGGTCGCACCGAATGCGCCGATCAATGCCGGTTTTGGCACGTCCAGGATCGAATCGTGGAGCGCATACAGATCGAGTTCGCTTAATAGATGGCGACAGGCAATCAGCGCGATAGCGAACAACAACAAGGTGACCGCAAGACCAAGGGGTTGGCGGTATTTGCTGACCAGATCAAGCAGGCGCAAACGCTCGGCCTTGATAGGTTGTGTCGCTGTTACGGTGTCTTGTGGATCAGACGAGTTGGCGCGCATCAATCACCTCTTGGATTGTGCGCGACAGGATGGAGGTATCGAGCCAAGTTACCAATCCCTGTAGAAAAAAATAATCACAAATATTAACGCTTCTCGCCGGTTCGAGGCGATGGCGCGTCATCGGTCGTACAGGGCCTGCCTGGCACAGAGCATAGTCTGAACTCAGCGTCTGGGTGATCCTGAACGGTTCGCTGCACAGTGACAGATCATTGTTGCGAAAGGACTTTTTCGACAGATACAAAAAAGGCCACTCTTTCGAGCAGCCTTTTTTGATGTTTGGTTGCGGGAGCCGGATTTGAACCGACGACCTTCGGGTTATGAGCCCGACGAGCTACCAGACTGCTCCATCCCGCGTCTGTGTGGCGGCATTCTACAGGCGAACGACAGAGTGTCAACCGTTAATCCTGAATAGGGTCAAATAAGCGTAAGTGAGCGGCGAACGGTTACGGGGGAGGCCTAAGTTTCGGAATAGGAACGATTTCTTGTTTTTGCGTCGTCAGCCGTTACTTGCTCGCTTCTATTCAAATTTATAAAAGAGACGCGCACAAAAAAGGCCACTCTTTCGAGTAGCCTTTCTTGATGTTTGGTTGCGGGAGCCGGATTTGAACCGACGACCTTCGGGTTATGAGCCCGACGAGCTACCAGACTGCTCCATCCCGCGTCTGTGTGGCGGCATTCTACAGGCGAACGCCTGAGTGTCCACCGTTAATCCTGAATAGGGTCAAATAAGTGTAAATTGAGCGGCGAACGGTCGTGAGGGAGACTTAAGTTGTGGAATCGGAACGATTTCTCGTTTCTGCACCGTCAGCCGTTACCCGCTCTTTCCTATCTAGTATTTACAAAAGCGACGCGCACAAAAAAGGCCACTCTTTCGAGTAGCCTTTTTTGATGTTTGGTTGCGGGAGCCGGATTTGAACCGACGACCTTCGGGTTATGAGCCCGACGAGCTACCAGACTGCTCCATCCCGCGTCTGTGTGTCGGCATTCTACAGAGGATCGGCGATCTGTCAACCTTCAACTCAGAGAAAACCTCTTCCCGTTCAATCGCTTAGCTTGAAATTAGAGCTGGGTGATTGGCTGCAAGGTCGGTATGGCAAGGCTTTAAGCTCTATCGGGTGAGGCTTGACGATTGAAAAAATAAATTCAGCTGGTACTTTTCCTACGGGGGAAAAGAACATTCAGAGTACTGGTGCTATATACAGGTGTCAGTGAGATACTGCCGGTCCGGCTCGTCATTACGTCATTTCCTTGCCATGAACACCGCTTCTATATGACCCAACGCAAAATCATCCACGTCGATTGCGACTGTTTCTACGCGGCTATCGAGATGCGTGATGACCCGCGCCTGGCTGGCAAGCCACTGGCAGTGGGTGGGTCGGCGGACCGGCGTGGGGTGATTGCCACCTGTAATTATGAAGCGCGGGCCTACGGCGTGCGTTCGGCGATGTCTTCCGGGCATGCCTTGAAGCTGTGTCCGGACCTGACCATCGTCAAGCCGCGGATGGACGCCTATAGGGAAGCGTCGAAGGAAATTCAGACGATTTTCAGCGATTACACCGACCTGATCGAGCCACTTTCCCTCGATGAGGCCTATCTGGACGTGTCGGACAGCGCGCATTTTGGCGGCAGCGCCACGCGCATTGCCCAGGATATCCGCCGTCGCGTGTCCAATCAGTTGCACATCACGGTCTCGGCGGGTGTGGCGCCGAACAAGTTTCTGGCCAAGATCGCCAGTGACTGGAAGAAGCCCAACGGCTTGTTCGTCATCACCCCGGACCAGGTGGAAGACTTCGTCAGCGGATTGCCGGTGAGCAAGCTGCACGGCGTGGGCAAGGTCACCGCCGACAAGCTCGGCAGGCTCGGCATCGTTGATTGTTCGCAACTGCGCGAGTGGAACAAGTTGGCGCTGGTGCGTGAATTCGGCAGTTTCGGTGAGCGACTCTGGAGCCTGGCCCGTGGGATCGATGAGCGGCTGGTGCACAACGACAACCGTCGGCAATCCATCAGTGTCGAAAATACCTACGACGTCGATCTGCCGGATCTGGTGAGTTGCCTGGATAAACTGCCTGAATTACTGGAAACCCTCGCCGGGCGCATGGCGCGGATCGACAGCAGCTATCGGCCGGGCAAGCCGTTCGTCAAAGTGAAATTCCATGACTTCACTCAAACCACGCTGGAACAGGCCGGGGCCGGGCGGGATCTGGGGAGTTATCAGTTGTTGTTGACCCAGGCGTTCAATCGCGGCGGTAAACCGGTGCGGTTGTTGGGGGTCGGGGTGCGGCTGGAGGATTTGCGGGGCGGGTTTGAGCAGATGGAGTTGTTTGAGCGATAGTCTTGTAGCGAATGTCTGGGCCTCTTCGCGGGCAAGCCTCGCTCCTGCAGGTATCGCGCACGATCTATACCTGTAGGAGCGAGGCTTGCCCGCGAAGCTTTTGCTGTCAATTCGGGTTCGGATCCGCCACCAATCGCCCGGCATCCCTGGTCAACGACTTGAGGAATTCGGTCTGCAACTCAGGATCGTTGCGCGTCAGTTCGATCAGGCTCTGTTCCAGCTCGCTGGCTTCTTCTTCCAGGCCCAGTTCCGACAAGCGTTTGACCCGGTGTACCCACTGGCTCACTTCGTCGTCTTCAAGGTCGTCGTAAATCAGCCCATGGGCTTCGAGCAGCTTGCCACGCAAGCCGCTGCTGACCGCCAGGGACGAGTCGGTGTGCACATCGTCCTGGGCATCTGCGACGGTAATCAACAGCCGGCTCAGATGGTTGATGTCATGTTCGGCGAACGGACTGTCCAACAGGTTCAGGCGCAATACGCCATTCTTGTCGGTGGTCAGCTCGAAGGTTTCCTTGCCGGCCTTGACCTGCACCGGGCGCTCGCTCCAGGGCAGGCTCGAGTATTCCGTGCGTTTGTCGCGCTGGACTTCATCGATGCCGGCCAGGTTTTGCTGGGCGCGACCGTGAGACTGCACGTTCATGAACGGGTTGATCCCGGCGACACCGTAGCTCAGCCAATCCTTGGTCACGCTGTCCGGCAAGTTGCCGAGGGCAAACACGTTGACCACGTTTGCGCCGACACCGGCCACCACGGCCAACATGCCCAGCGGGATTTCGTAGACCTCCCGCCAGGGTTGGTAGGGCGTGTAGCGGTCGTAGTGACGCGTGACTTCGAATTCGGTGACTTCGAAAGTCTTTTGCTCGTGGATTTTCACCCGCCGTTGCGGCAGCTCAAGTACCTTGGGCTCACCGACATCGATCTGCAGGCTGTGATCGAGCAATTTGCGCTCGACCCGTTCCTCGTGCTCGCTACGTTGTGACATCTGATTGGCACAGCCGCTGACCAGCAGGGTGCCGCACAGGGCGGCACCACCGAGGCCTAAGGTGTTTCGCTTGAACATGACTTCTCTATCTGGTGTCAGCGGCGGATACGGGCCTGGAGGAAAGACAGCACGTCAGCGACCGGCAGGGCTTGCGCCTCGGCCTCGGTGCGGCTCTTGTATTCCAGATTGCCATCGGCGAGGCCGCGGTCACTGACCACGATCCGGTGTGGAATGCCGATCAGCTCCATGTCCGCGAACTTGATGCCCGGGCTGGTTTTCTTGTCGCGGTCGTCCAGCAGCACTTCGAAACCGGCCGCGGTCAGTTCTGCGTACAGCTTGTCGGTGGCTTCGCGAACCTGCTCGTTATCGTAGCGCAGCGGTACCAGGGCGATCTGGAATGGCGCGAGAGTGTCGCTCCAGATAATCCCGTTGGCATCGTTGCCCTGCTCGATGGCCGCAGCCACCACGCGGGATACGCCAATGCCATAGCAGCCCATTTCCAAGGTCACCGGCTTGCCGTTCTCGCCCAGCACTTCGCACTTCATCGCTTTGCTGTACTTGTTGCCCAGCTGGAAGATGTGCCCGACTTCGATGCCGCGCTTGATTTCCAGGGTGCCCTTGCCATCCGGGCTTGGGTCGCCGGCCACGACGTTGCGCAGGTCGGCCACGGTCGGAACCGGCAGGTCGCGTTCCCAGTTCACGCCGAAGTAGTGCTTGTCGTCGATGTTGGCGCCAATACCGAAGTCGCTCATCAGCTCGACCGAGCGGTCGATGATGATTGGCAGCGGCAGGTTCAACGGGCCGAGGGAACCGGCACCGGCGCCAATCGCGTCACGCAGTTCGCTTTCCGAAGCCATGACCAGCGGGCTGGCAACGCCTGGCTGTTGGGCGGCCTTGATTTCGTTCAGCTCATGGTCGCCACGGATGATCAGGGCAATCAGCTTGCCTTTCTCTTCAGCGTGAACCACGAGGGTCTTGATGGTTTTTTCGATCGGCAGATTGAAGCCTTCGACCAGTTGCGCGATGGTCTTGGCGTTCGGGGTGTCGACCAGGCGCAGCTCTTCGGCCGGCGCGGCGCGGGAAGTTTCGCGCGGCACGGCTTCGGCTTTCTCGATGTTCGCGGCGTAGTCGGAACCGTTGCTGAACACGATATCGTCTTCGCCGGATTCGGCCAATACGTGGAACTCGTGGGAGCCGGCACCGCCGATGGAGCCGTTGTCGGCTTCAACAGGGCGGAATTTCAGGCCCAGACGGGTGAACACGTTGCAGTACGCCTGGTGCATGCGATCGTAGGTGATCTGCAGCGACGGCTGGTCTGCGTGGAAGGAGTAGGCGTCCTTCATGATGAATTCGCGACCGCGCATCAAACCGAAGCGTGGACGGATTTCGTCACGGAATTTGGTCTGGATCTGATACACGTTGATTGGCAGCTGTTTGTAGCTGCTCAATTCGTTGCGCATCAGGTCGGTGATCACTTCTTCGTGGGTCGGGCCGGCGCAGAAGTCGCGACCGTGACGATCCTTGAAGCGCAGCAATTCGGGGCCGTACTCTTCCCAGCGCCCGGATTCCTGCCACAGCTCAGCCGGTTGAGTGCTCGGCATCAACACTTCAAGCGAGCCGGCGGCGTTCATTTCTTCACGAACGACGGCTTCGACCTTGCGCATTACTCGCAAGCCCATCGGCAGCCAGGTGTACAGGCCCGAGGCGAGTTTGCGGATCATGCCGGCGCGCAGCATCAGCTGATGGCTGATCACGACCGCGTCGGAAGGCGTTTCTTTCTGTGTGGCGAGCAAAAATTGACTGGTGCGCATGGTTGGCCGTTGTCGGTTGCTGATGACGAGAAATGACGGAGCATTGTACGGGCGAGATCTGCTGACGTACAGAAGTGCGGCCGGCGGTGTGGCTCGATGGCGGGAAACCTCCCGCCATTCGGGACGTTTCCTACGACTCTTCCACGGCCGGCGTCTGTAACGGTTCAGGTGTCGGCGTCGGGCCGGCGCGGCGGCTTTCCTGGAACCAGTGCAGCGCGATCAGCAGCAGGGTCGGCACGCCGAGCAGAGCCGTGATAAGGAAGAAGTTGTGATAGCCGAACTTCTCCACCATGACCCCGGAGTAGCCGCCGATCAGGCGCGGCAGCAGGAGCATGATCGAGCTGAGCAGGGCGTATTGGGTGGCGGAAAACTTGAGGTTGGTCAGGCTCGACAGGTAAGCGACAAACGCCGACGTCGCCAGGCCCGAGCTGAAGTTGTCCAGGGAAATGGTCAGGATCAGCATGTTCAGGTTGGCGCCCATGTCGGCGAGCATCAGGAACAGCAGGTTGGTGCCGGCCGATGCGATACCGCCAATCAGCAGGATCGGCAAAATGCCGAAGCGCACGATCAGCAGGCCGCCCATGCCGGCGCCGACCAAGGTCATGATCAGGCCGAAAATCTTGCTGACGCTGGCGATCTGATCCTTGGTGAAGCCCTGGTCGATGTAGAACACGTTGGCCATTACGCCCATGACCGTATCGGACATCCGGTAGGTGGCGATCAATCCGAGCAACAGGAACGCTTGCCAGCGGTACCGCAGAATGAAGTCGTTGACCGGTGTCAGCACTGGCGCCAGGCCGCGGCGGCCCATGGCTGACAGGCACAGCGCGGTCAGCGTGATGTAGAGAATGGCCCGCAGGAATGCGCGATCTTCGAGCAGCAGGTCGAGCAGGCTTTCACCCTGGAACAGCACGGCGGCGAAGTCAGTGTTGTAGAGCTGGGTGAACATGGCCGGCACCGACACCAGCAACACGATCAGGACAAACACCGACGCCAGTTGATGCGCAAAGCTGTAACGCCCGGCCTGTAGTTGAGTGCGCAGCGGCACGGGCGGCTCGCGCATGAACAGGCTGGTCAGTAGCGCAGGAATCATCAATGCGCCGAACAGCACATACGTGCCGGCCCAGGCCGAATGTTGGTAGTTGAAACCGGTGGAACCGAAGCCTTCGGCGAAGAACAGTGCGCCAGCGGTGGCCAGCAGGGCAGCGATGCGATAGCCGGACATGTAGCTGGCGGCCAGTGCAGCTTGGCGACTGTCGTCGGCGATTTCCAGGCGATAGGCGTCGACAGCAATGTCCTGGGTCGCCGAGGCGAAGGCCACGACCACCGCGATGGCGATCAGCCAGGACAAATGCTTTTGCGGGTCGCAGAAACCCATGCCGATCAGGCCGAGTATCACCAGTGACTGGGACAGCACCAGCCAGGAGCGGCGTCGACCCAGTTTGCCAAGGAATGGCAGGCGCCATTGGTCGAGCAGCGGGGACCACACCCATTTAAAGGCGTAGGCCAGGCCTATCAGGCTTGCATAGCCAATGGTTTCGCGGGCCACACCGGCCTCGCGCAACCAGACCGACAGCGTCGAAAACACCAGCATGTAGGGCAGGCCGGCGGCGAAACCAAGCAACAACAGCACAAGCGTTGATGGGCTGGCATAGGCGGCGAGCGCGGCGCGCCAGGTTTTACGGGGCATGGGCTGGAGTCTGCCTCAAGATTACGGAAACAAAGCGCGCACTCTAACCGCTGTGCTCTACCGGGCGCCAGCCATGACGCTGAATATCAACACGATTATTCAGGACACTAATGCCTTCCATGCGTAGACGCGCCCGTTGTTCATCCCCGGAAGGGCTGCCCACCGGCAGGCTGATTCGACCACCGGCGCCGAGCACGCGGTGCCAGGGCAGCTTGGTGTCGCCGGGCAACTGGCTCAGCGTGCGTCCGACCCAGCGCGCAGCGCGCCCCAACCCGGCGAGTTCGGCCAATTGCCCGTAACTCACGACTTTGCCCTCGGGCACTTGAGCCAGGGTCAGGTACAGCGCCGTGCGTCGGATTTGCGCCGGGCTTTCGTTTTCCGTCGTCTCGTCTGTCACGTCCGCAGTTCCTGAAGAAATTCGCTTTGCTGCCATCAGATTAAGTCCAGAAGTGTCAATTGAGAAAGGAACTCAATAGAAATAGTCGGGTCAGTCCTTGCTAGCGCCTTATTCCTTGGGATAATGCCGACTTTTTTTCGCAATCCAGAGCCTTCGATCTGCTTATGTTGTCCAGAACCTTGTTGTGCCTCGCTGTCTTCAGTGCTTCCACGCCTTTGCTCGCCGACACCGTATGGTTGAAAAACGGTGACAAATTGAGCGGCAAGATCACCGTGTTCGATGGCGGCAAACTGCTGATCCAGACCGAATACGCCGGTGCGGTTCCGATCGACTGGAAGCAGGTCAAGACCCTGGAAAGTGATCAGCAATTGCTAGTCAAGCAGGATGCCTACACCGGTGAGAAAGCCAAATCCTTGAAGGCTGCCGAAGATGGCAAGGTGACTCTGGCCAATGGCGAGGCGCCGAAAACCGTCGAGCTGGCGAGCATCCAGCAGATTCTCAAGCCCAAGCCGGTGGTTGAAGACCTGGTGTGGAAGGGCAATGTCGACATGGCCCTGGATTATCAGCGCGCCGAGAAGGACACCGACGACTACGATGTCGGCTTCAAGACCTCGGCCCGTCATGGCCGTTGGCGGCACACGGCCGAGGGCGAGTACAACCGCGAATTCCAGGACGACGTGGTCACCACCGACAACTGGCGTGCCGAGTACTCCCTTGACCGATTCCTCACCGAGCACTGGTACTGGGATGGTCGCGTGAACTACAAGCGCGACAAGGTCGAAGAGCTGTCCCGTCAGCGCGTGGTCGGTACCGGTCCGGGGTATCAGTTCTGGGATAACGAGCTGGGCGCGTTCTCGCTCGGTTCGTTGCTCAACCGTACCGATTACGAATACCGCGATGGCGGCAAGGACAACTTCTATTCCGTGGCCATGAAGTGGGACTACAACCGCTATCTGGTGGGCAAGAAGGTCGAGTTCTTCACCAATGGCGAAGTAGGCAAGCCGCTGTCCGGCGTGGCCGATTACGCGCTCGATGCCGAAGTGGGCTTGCGCTACAAAGTCACCGACTGGGCTTCGCTTAACCTCAAGGCCGAGCGCGACGTCATCAGCGGGACCGATGATGCTGATTTGAACAAGACCCGTTATACCGCAGGGTTTGGCGTGGCCTGGTAACTGTCGTATTGCACAAAAAAAGCCCCGCAACCTTAAGGTTGCGGGGCTTTTTCTTGGGTGGGCGATTAGCTGGCTGTAGGCGCTGGAGATTCGGGTCGGGTGCATTCACCCTGACGGACTCCAGCCTCATATCGGCATTCGCCGTTCGGGCTGCCATCCTGTTTCCACAAGCGCATCACGCCTTGCTCGCGCCCCTCGACGTAATCGACCGACGTATTCATCTGGCCGTTTTCATACCAGGTGATGGCGGGGCCCTGCAGTTTGCCGTCCTTGTAGATTCGGTGATCTTGCAGTTGGCCATTCTCGTACCACTTCTTGAAATCACCCTGTTCGCGGTGTTGTTCATCCCATTGCCATTGCACGGTCTGGATGCCCTGATCGTTCCAGGTGGCGTAGCTGCGCTGTACTTGCTGCTCGAAAAACTGTTTTTCTTCGACTTTGCCGTCGGCGTAATAGCTGATGACCCAGCCCTCCGGGCTGCTATCCACGTTATTGCGTGTGCTACGCACCGCGCCGTTTTCGAAGTATGACGTGCTGGGACCTTGCGCCTTGCCGGCCACGAAGGTGCTGCTGTCCTTGAGTTTGCCGCTGGGGTAGTAGCTCATGGCCGGGCCGTCCGGTACATCGTTGCGATAGCTGATGCGGCCAATCAGTGCGCCGTCTTCGTCGTGCTCCAGGTATTCGCCGTCGACACGCTTGCCCTGATGCCAGTTGTAGGCGTCGGCTTCTTTGCCATTGTCGTGGTAGGTGGTTTGCCAGCCTTCCAGTTCATCGTTCAAGTAGTTCGCGCGTTTGATGACAACCCCGCTTTCGGAATAGGTGATGGCCTCGCCCTGGCGTTGGCCGTTGGCATCGTTCTGATAGCTTTGTCCGAGCTTTCCGCTCGAGTAGTAGGTTTTTGAGGCGAGGACGGGTCTGCCCGAGACGAAATCCTTAGCGTTGACGAAATAGTCACGGCGCAGCGTCTTGGCGTCGACGTAGAAGACTTTTGCTTTCCAGGCCTTGCGATTGCTGTCGTAGGCCATCGGCATTTTCAGGAAGTAAGACGCCTGGCCTTTGCTGGTCGGTGCATAGTCCTCGTCCAGATACAGCTTTCCGTCGACCAGGGATGCGGTCAGCTTGCCGCATTCTTCGGGCGTGCAGGCGCGGACCTTTTCAAAAAACGCGCGTTTGCCGTCGCACGCCGAGAGCGTTATCAGCAGCGGGGTTTCGTCGTCGATCAGTTGCTGGACTTCAGCGAGCAGTTGACCAAACGATTCGTTGGGTACGCCCACCGAGTCCGGCGTGAGGTAGACCTCGTTGCTGCCGCAGGCGTGCGCCGTAGAGAGTTCCAGCAAAGCCGCCGCGCGCAGTTCTGCCTGAGGGACGCCTTGAATGGCTGGGCCCTTGGCAATATAGGTCGCGTGGGTGTCCATGCCGACGATGATGGTCGGGTGGTCGGGACGGGGATTGGCGTGAATCGAGAAGGGGAGTGCGAGTGTGACTAGCGCTGCGCTCAGGGTTTTCCATTGGTTGAACGGCATCCTGCTGCTTCCATGTGATTTCCAGGTGGCGAATCATATAGAAGGACGAGTGGATGGCGTAAGGCAAAAACAGACGCCCACAAAAAAGCCCCGCTTTTAAGGGCGGGGCTTTTTACTAAAGCAAGTACAAGTTAGATAACTTGAACTTCTTCAGCTTGCATGCCTTTCTGACCGCGGGTAGCGATGAAAGAAACCTGTTGGCCTTCTTTCAGGCTTTTGAAGCCGTCGGATTGGATAGCTTTGAAGTGAACGAACAGGTCGTCACCGGATTGTGGAGTGATGAAGCCGAAGCCTTTTTCATCGTTGAACCACTTAACGGTACCAGTTTGGCGATTAGACATGGTGTAACTCCTTGAACAAAGATAACTGCGACGCAGGAAGAACCCTGGCCGAGACTGAGTGCAAAGAGCAGGAAAAATTCTTGTAGATGGTTGGATCGAAATTCAACATATCGTGTAGAGATTCTCAGTGACACAAGCAGCACAGTGGCGCCACCTTAACCCTTTTTCCGGAACGTGCCAATGCTTCCTGCGAAGGTTTCTCTGTTTTCGTGACTGACGGTGCATCGTTTTGGCGGCAAGACCCGGCAATCAGGGGGGATTGGCGAGAATTACGCCTCGCACTTTGAACCCTGGGCGCGCGCCTAGTAAGATGCCGGACAGAATTTTTCCACCTCGCTATTCAGGACACCCCGCCATGAGCATCAAATCGGACAAGTGGATTCGCCGCATGGCGCAAGAGCACGGCATGATCGAACCGTTCGTCGAGCGCCAGATGCGCGGCGAAGGTGCCGAGCGCCTGATTTCCTATGGTGTGTCGAGCTACGGTTATGACGTGCGTTGCGCCGGTGAATTCAAGGTGTTCACCAACATCAACTCGGCCATCGTCGACCCGAAGAACTTCGACGAGAAGAGCTTCGTCGACGTGACCAGCGATGTCTGCATCATCCCGCCGAACTCGTTCGCCCTGGCCCGCACCGTGGAATTCTTCCGTATTCCGCGCAACGTGCTGACCATCTGCCTGGGTAAAAGCACCTACGCCCGTTGCGGCATTATCGTCAACGTGACGCCGCTCGAGCCTGAGTGGGAAGGCCACGTGACCCTGGAATTCTCCAACACCACGACCTTGCCGGCAAAAATCTACGCCAACGAAGGCGTTGCACAGATGCTGTTCTTCGAATCCGACGAAGAGTGTGAAGTGTCCTATAAGGACCGTGGCGGCAAGTATCAGGGCCAGCGCGGCGTCACCTTGCCACGCACCTGATCCGTCCATCTGACAGTTCCCGGGAATTCTTCGGCAGGTAGACACTCTATTGGGTGTACTGCCCGGTTTGCGTACAGCGAACCGGGCCACTGCTCAGGAGTGCTCCATGAAGATCGATCCGCAAATCAGCGCCGAACTGGCCAGGCTTGAGCCCAATCAGATTGGCGTTTTGGCCTGGTCCTTGTTGGCGCATCCGCCAATCAGCATGGCAGGGGGCATCCCCGGTCAGCCTGATCCCGATACCCCCAACGAGCAACCGACCGAACCCGGTGAACCGACCCTGCCAGACGAGCCACCTCCGGCGCCTGTCGCCTGATAAACGTCTGAAGAAAAACGAATGGCCAGTCAGCTGATGTCTGTGAAGACGTCAGCTGACTGGCCATATTTCGTTGTCGCCAATGACAAAGATCCTGCAGCCGTCATTCCGCGCGACCTGATAACCGCCGGTAAACGCGCCGAACGCGGGTAGCAGGCTAATCTCGGTGCCAAGCCTGAAACACGGCAGGCGCAAGCTTTGCCGGCCTTTGCCATTGAGCCGGTAGACCGGATGAACGTGCCCCGCCAGCACATGGCGGCTTGGGTGTGGAACCGGTTCGTGTTGCAGCGCAAACGGTCCCAGTAGCAACGGTTCTGGCACCACCCGGATATCCAGTGATGACGGCGGATCCCCGGCGCGTTTGTCATGGTTGCCGCGAATCAGCGTCATTGGCAGCGCCTGGTGGCGCTCTCGCCATTGTGCCAAGGCCTTCAACGTCTCCTTTGCATGTGAGCCGGGCCCATGGAGAAAGTCGCCAAGGAAAATCAGCTGACGACAGGGCAGGGCGGCGAGCAACCTATCCAGCACCGCGATGTTCTGCCCGGTGGTGCCCCGCGGCACAGGCTGGCCGAGGCTGCGATAAGCCGCAGCCTTGCCGAAATGCACATCGGCGATCAACAGCGCTTGCTGTGCCGGCCAGTACATTGCCTTCTCGGGCAACAACCAGAGTCCTTCGCCGGCCAGGCGTACAGGGTAAGGCGCGCTCATCAGGCTTTCCCGGTTTCAACGGTTTTTTCCAGATCGCCGACCATCCGTCGGATGCGATCGGCCAGCTTCTCGGAACTCATGCTCTCGCGCATCCGTTCCACCAGCAGCGGAAAGCCCAGCGGCGTAGGACGCTTGATCTGATGCAGGTCGAATCTCAAGCGATTGATGCGGGCCAAGGTCTGCTCCAGTCGTCGAATATCCAATTCTTCCCGTAGGACTTCTTCCCCGGCTTGGGCCAGCAACAGGTTGTCGGCGTCGTATTGCTTGAACACTTCGAAGAACAAACCGCTCGATGCCTGAACCTGTCGCGCGCTCTTGGGCGCGCCGGGGTAGCCGGCGAACACCAGTCCGGCAATTCTTGCGATTTCCCGAAACCGGCGCAGCGCCAGTTCCCCGGCATTGAGGCTGGCGAGCACATCAGCCAGCAGATGTTCGGCGCTGAACAAATCGGGATTCAGATGAACAGACCAATCGACATAGGTCGCGCTCAGTAATTCCAGGCCGTAATCATTGACCGCAATCGAAAAGGTCACCGTTTGCCGTTGACTGACCCGCCAGGCCAACAGGCTCGCCAGTCCCAGATGCACCTGGCGCCCGGCGAAGGGATAGAGGAACAAGTGCCAGCCCTCGCGGGATTTAAGGGCTTCGGCCAACAGGCTGGTCTCGGTCGGCAGCCCGGACCAGCGCTGTTGCACTTCCAGCAGTGGACGCAACGCGATCATTTCCGGGCCGACAAACTGACCCGACGCCGCCGCACTGAACCGCGTAACCACTGCCTGGGCCAACTCGCTGGACAGCGGCATACGCCCGCCATTCCAGCGCGGCACCGCGGCTTTTTTCACGTTGCTGCGCCGCACGTACGCGGTCATGTTTTCCACGCGCACCAGTTCCAGCAAACGCCCCGCAAACAGAAACCCGTCACCCGGTTTCAGGCGAGCGATAAACCCTTCCTCGACACTGCCCAATTGCTTGCCACCGCCGCCCTTGCTCCAGAACTTCAACTGAATACTCGCATCACTGACGATGGTGCCGATGCTCATGCGATGCCGGCGCGCCAGTCTCGCATCCGGTACGCGCCAGACGCCCTGTTCATCCGGTTCGACCCGGCGATAATCCGGATAAGCCGTCAGGGAAAGTCCGCCGTGGCGTACGAAAGCCAGCGCCCAGGCCCAATCCGCCATTGTCAGATCCCGATAAGCCCACGCACCACGGACTTCTTCGTACAGCTCATCGGGAAGAAAACCACCACCCAACGCCATGCTGACCAGATGCTGCACCAGCACATCCAGCGGCTTGTAAGGTGACTCGCGAGGTTCAATGCGCCGTTGCGCCACGGCGTCCTGGGCGGCGGCTGCTTCGATCAGTTCCAGGCTGTGGGTCGGCACCAGGGTCACCCGCGAGACGCGCCCGGGCGCATGACCGGAACGCCCGGCCCGCTGCATCAGCTGCGCCACGCCTTTGGCCGAGCCGATTTGCAGCACGCGTTCCACCGGCAGGAAATCCACGCCCAGATCGAGGCTGGAGGTGCAGACCACCGCTTTGAGGTGTCCATCCTTGAGTGCGCGCTCGACCCAGTCGCGGGTGTCCCGTGAGAGTGAGCTGTGATGCAAGGCGATCAACCCGGCCCAATCCGGGCGCGCCTCCAGCAGCGCCTGATACCAGATCTCCGACTGCGCGCGGGTGTTGGTGAACACCAAGGTGCTGGGGCTGGAGTCGAGTTCGGCGATGACCTGCGGCAACATCTTCAGCCCGATGTGCCCGGCCCAGGGGAAACGTTCGATAGACGGCGGCAGCAGCGTATCGACCCGCAACTCCTTGCCGTTTTCGCCCTGAACGCTGATACCGCCGCCTTGTGGGATTAAGACCTGTTCGGCGTGGGCCTGATTACCCAGCGTCGCGGAAACGCCCCACACGATCAATCCGGGATGCCAGCGTCGCAAACGGGCGAGGGCCAGTTGCAGTTGCACGCCACGCTTGTTGCCGAGCAGCTCGTGCCATTCATCGACCACCACCATGCGCAAGGTCGACAACGCAGTTTGCGCATCGGCACGGGCGAGCATCAGGGTCAGGCTTTCAGGCGTGGTGATCAGCGTGGTCGGCAGGCGCCGGCTTTGGCGGGCGCGTTCGCTGCTGCTGGTGTCGCCGGTGCGCAGGCCGACGCTCCACCGAATCTGCAAGTCGTGCAGCGGCAATTCCAATGCTTTAGCCGTGTCGGCCGCCAGCGCACGCATCGGCGTAATCCACAGCACCGCCAGCGGTTCGGCTACCGGTTTGCGTTTGCGGGACGTTTCAACAGGCGCGACAGACGAGGCGAAGCGATTGAGCGCGGCAAACCACACCGCATAAGTTTTACCGGCACCGGTGCTCGCATGGAGCAACCCGGACTCACCGCGTTTGACCGCCGTCCATACCTGTTTCTGAAAGGCGAATGGCTTCCAGCCGCGGGCGGCGAACCATTGCTTTGCGTAGTCGGGGGAGGTGCCCATGCCGGCGGTGCGCGCTCTGAAAGTGTTCTTTCAGTGACCGCGCCAGCAGGCGAAAGGTTTAAAGACGATGCGCGGTCCTGTAGGAGCCAGGCTTGCCGGCGAAGGCGATCTCAAGACCGCCTTCGCCGGCAAGCCTGGCTCCTACAAGGGCAGCGTGTTACTTGAGGTTGCCGCTGAGGAACTGCTTCAACCGCTCACTCTTCGGATTCCCCAACACATCCTCCGGCGCCCCTTCCTCCTCCACCAACCCCTGGTGCAGAAACAACACCTGGCTCGACACTTTGCGGGCGAAGCTCATTTCGTGGGTGACCATGATCATGGTCCGGCCTTCCTCGGCCAGGCCCTGGATCACGCGCAATACTTCGCCCACCAGCTCCGGGTCGAGGGCGGAGGTCGGTTCGTCGAACAGCATGACTTCCGGTTCCATCGCCAACGCGCGGGCAATCGCCACCCGTTGCTGCTGGCCGCCGGACAGAAACGCCGGGTACTGATCAGCTACTCGCGCCGCCAGGCCCACCTTGTCGAGATAACGTCGGGCACGGTCTTCGGCTTCCTCCTTGCTGCACCCCAACACCCGGCGCGGGGCCATGGTGATGTTTTCCAGCACCGTCATGTGGCTCCACAGGTTGAAATGCTGAAACACCATGGCCAGGCGCGTGCGGATCCGTTGCAGTTCATCGGGATCAGCCACGTGCATGCCGTGGCGATCCTTGACCATGCGGATGTCCTTGCCATCCAGGCTCATGGCGCCGTCATTCGGTTGTTCGAGAAAGTTGATGCAGCGCAGGAAGGTACTTTTGCCCGAGCCGCTGGCGCCGATCAGGCTGATGACGTCGCCAGTGTTGGCCTTGAGCGAAACACCTTTGAGCACATGATGGTCGCCATAACTTTTATGCAGGCCGTCGATGGTCAATTTATACATGGGGCATGCATCCTCAAGGCGAAAGTAGGTAGCCGCTGCGATAGGCTTCGGTGCCCGCGACGTGGGCGATCACCATGCCGGCAGTGGCCATGCGGCGCAGCGAACGGGCGTACATCAACCCGGCGGCGGTGCAATGGATAGGGGTGACGCGGTCGAGGATCGGGTCGATGACTTCGGCAATCAGTTGGCCGGCTTCCAGGTATTGCCCCGGCACCGCGGTGAACACCAGCAACCCGCCAACCGGCGTGGCCACCGGTTCGACCCCGGCCAGCGGCGTGGCCGGATAGGGCAGCTCGGGCAGTGGCGCCGCTTCGCCAGCGATGGCGCCAAAGTGAATCAGGTAATTGATCAGCGCCTGGCAATCGGCGCTGGCCAGCGGGTGATATACATCGCCCTGGCCGCGCAATTCGACAGTGACCGAAAAACTGCCCAGCGGGATATCGAAGTGCTCGCCGAAGCGCTCCTTCAACTGCCACCAGAGCAAAGTGAAGCATTCATCGAACGACTGGCCGCCGGAATAGGTGGCCAAGAGGCTGGCCTCGGCACCGATGTAGCGCGCCAGCGGCTCGACCTGCGGCCAGGCCTCCGGCGTGGTGTAAAGGTGCGCGACGGCTTCGAAATCGCAATGCAGGTCCAGCACCATGTCCGCGTCACAGGCCAGCCGTTGCAGGGTCAGGCGCTGGGATTGCAGTTGGGTGCAAGCGGTCTGGCGGGCGAGGGCGTTGCGCAGGCTGCTGCGGATCAGTTCGAGGTTGTGCTGCGGATCGTCGCCGAGCTGGCCTTCGATCTCGTTGCCCACTTCTTCGCTCAAATCGACGAACCAGCGGTTGAAGTTCTGCCCGCTCTCCAGTTCGTAACGGCCCAGGGGCACGTCCATTAACACCTGTTCCAGGCCGACCGGGTTGGCGACGGGCACCAACACGATCTCGCTGCGCAGACGCCCGGCGGCTTCCAGCTCCGCCAGGCGCTGCTTGAGGTGCCAGGCCACCAGCATGCCGGGCATTTCATCGGCGTGCAGGGACGACTGGATGTAGATCTTGCCCGCACCATTGGCCGGGCCGAAGTGAAAGCTGTGGATCTGTCGTGCGGTCCCCGGCAGCGGGGCCAGCAGGTCATGTTTCTGGTGGCGCATTTACGTTAGGTCCTAGTGAGTCGGCCCGAGAAAGGCCAGCCATCGGCGTTCGGCGAGACGGAACAGGCCGACCAGCGCAAAGGTCACGGTCAGGTAGATCAGCGCGGCGATGCCGAACGACTGGAAGGTCAGGAAGGTCGCCGAGTTGGCGTCCCGCGCCACTTTCAGGATGTCGGGGATGGTCGCGGTGAACGCCACGGTGGTCGAGTGCAGCATCAGGATCACTTCGTTGCTGTAATAAGGCAACGAGCGACGCAGGGCCGACGGCATGATCACGTAGGCATACAGCTTCCAGCCGGTCAGGCCATAGGCCTTGGCTGCTTCGACTTCACCGTGGTTCATGCTGCGGATCGCCCCGGCGAAAATCTCCGTGGTGTAGGCACAGGTGTTCAGGGCGAAGGCGAGGATGGTGCAGTTCATCGCATCGCGGAAGAACGCGTCCAGTACCGGTTGTGCACGGATGGCCGCGAGGCTGTAGATGCCGGTGTAGCAGATCAGCAGCTGGATATAGAGCGGCGTACCGCGGAACAGGTAGGTGTAGAACTGCACCGGCAGACGAATGTAGAAGTGCGGCGACACCCGGGCGATGGACAGCGGGATCGACACCAGGAAGCCGATGAAGATCGAGGCGCTGAGCAGCCACATGGTCATGGCCAGGCCGGTGATGTGGTAACCGTCGCTATAGAGGAAGGGTTTCCAGTATTCCTGCAAGAGTTCGATCATCGTACGGCCTCCCGGGAGCCGGCGGCGTAGCGGCGTTCAAGCCAGCGCAGGACGAAGTTGGAGGCGCTGGTGATCAGCAGGTAAATCAGCGCGGCCAGGACCAGGAAATAGAACAATTGATAGGTGCTTTTACCGGCGTCCTGGGCAGCCTTGACCAGATCGGCGAGGCCGATGATCGACACCAGTGCGGTGGCCTTGAGCATCACCATCCAGTTGTTGCCGATGCCCGGCAGGGCGAACCGCATCATTTGCGGGAACACCACGATCCAGAAGCGCTGGCCGCGTTTGAGGCCATAGGCAGTGGCGGCTTCGACCTGGCCCCGTGGCACGGCAAGGATCGCCCCACGGAAAGTTTCGGTGAAGTACGCGCCATAAATGAAGCCCAGGGTAATGACCCCGGCGCTGAACGGGTTGATCTCGATGTATTCCCATTCCATCAAATCGGTAAAGGACGTCAGCCAGGTTTGCAGGCTGTAGAAGATCAGCAGCATCAGCACCAGGTCTGGCACCCCGCGGATCAGCGTGGTGTAGACCTGGGCCGGCACCCGCACCAGTTTGACTTTGGACAGTTTGGCACTGGCGCCCAGCAAGCCGAGTAACACGGCAACCAAGAGCGACAACACCGATAATTTGATGGTCATCCAGGTGCCTTCCATCAGCAAAGGACCGAAGCCCTTGAGGCTGAAGGCTGAGAGCCCCAGGTTTTGTAAGAGGTTTTCGAACATAAATCAGCAACCTGATCGAGTAAAAAAAGCGCCCATCGCGAGATGGGCGCCGGGCATTATTTGCCGCTGTACAGATTCAGATCGCCAAAGTGTTTCTTCTGAATGGTGGCGTAGGTGCCATCGTCGTGTAACGCTTTGATACCTTTATCCAAAAGTGCCTTGAGGTCTTTGTTACCTTTAGAGATACCGATAGCTGTTTTGGCTGGCAGCAATTCGCTGTCGACCGGCTTGCTGATTTCGTAATCGGCGCCATTTGGCGACTTCAGGAAGCCCAGTTCGGCTTGCAACATGTCCTGGATCCCGGCGTCGAGACGACCGGAAGTCAGGTCGGAATACACCTGATCCTGGTTCTGATAGGCCTGGGTTTTCACGCCAGCCTTGTCCAGAACGGCCTTGGCATAGGCTTCCTGAATGGTGCCTTGTTCGTAGCCGACGGTTTTGCCCTTGAGCGAAGCGACGTCTGCCGTGACGCCAGAACCTTTTTTGAATACATACGCGGTTGGGCCGGAGAACAGCTCGCTGGAGAAGTCGATGACTTTTTCGCGGGCCGGGGTGACGGTCATCGAAGAGATCACACCGTCGAATTTATTGGCCTTGAGGCCCGGAATCATGCCGTCGAAGTCGCTTTCGACCCATTTGCACTTGACCTTCAGCTCGGCACAGATTGCGTTGCCCAGATCGATGTCGAAGCCCACCAGGCTGCCATCCGCCGCTTTCGACTCGAACGGTGCATAGGAAGGGTCAACGCCAAAACGCAGTTCTTTGTATTCCTTGGCCAGCGCGGAGCCGGCAGCCATGCACAACGCCAGTGCAGAAAGGGTCAGCAATGCTTTTTTCATTATTCAATCCCTAAGAACCAATATGAGCGCTTGTGGCGCAGAATTATTGTTACTGGAAAGCGTAAGACCTAATGAAAGTAGCAATTTCCGAACCAGAGTCCCGAACAAGCGTTTTAAAAGGTGATTAAAGAGAAGGTTGTGACGCATTTGTGCACGAAAATGGGCGGGACAAATTTCCTGCACCAACTTGGTTCAATGATCCTTCCCACGCTCTGCGTGGGAATGCCTCAATAGACGCTCCGCGTCCGCTCTTGGGACGCGGAACGTCCCTGGCTGCATTCCCACGCAGAGCGTGGGAACGATCGGGTGTCAGCTCAACAAATCCTGCAGTGTGGCCAGGCTATCGGCTTCTTCCACCGACTTGTCCTGGCGCCAGCGCAACATCCGGGGAAACCGCACTGCAATCCCACTCTTGTGCCGCCGGGACAGGGCGATGCCTTCAAACCCCAGCTCAAACACCAGGCTCGGTTTCACGCTGCTCACCGGCCCGAACTTCTCCACCGTGGTTTTGCGCACGATGCCGTCGACCTTACGCATTTCTTCATCGGTCAGCCCTGAGTAAGCCTTGGCGAACGGCACCAGCGTGCGTTCACTCGCCTCGGGCGGGCCATCCCACACCGCGAATGTGTAGTCGCTGTAGAGACTGGCTCGACGGCCATGGCCCCGTTGTGCATAAATCAAAACCGCGTCGACGCTGAACGGGTCGACTTTCCATTTCCACCACACGCCCATGTCCTTGGTCCGGCCCACGCCATACAGCGCATCCCGGGCCTTGAGCATCATGCCTTCGACCCCCAGCCGGCGCGACGCTTCCCGTTGCCGGGCGAGGTCGAACCAGTCTTCGCCGGTCAGGACGGGCGAGGCCAGCAGCACCGGGCTGTTGCAAGTGGCGATGACCTGCTCCAATTGCGTGCGACGTTCAATCTGGGTGTGGTTGCGCCAGTCTTCGCCCTGCCATTCCAACAAATCGTAGGCGAGTAACACCACCGGCACTTCGTCGAGGATTTTCTTGCCCAGGGTTTTGCGGCCGATTCGCTGTTGCAACAGGGCGAAGGGTTGCACCGCCGGTGGCGCCGTGGATTGCGGATCGAAGGCATCTTCCGTGGTGGGATGCGCCGATTTCCAGGCGACGATTTCGCCGTCGATCACCGTACCGTCCGGCAAACCGTTGGTCAGCACCTCCAGTTCGGGAAAACGTTCGCTGACCAATTCTTCGCCCCGGGACCAGATCCACAGCCGCCCCTCACGCTTGACCACTTGGGCGCGGATGCCGTCCCACTTCCATTCCACTTGCCACTGGCTGGCCGGGCCGATCAGGGCTTCGAACTGCTCGACGGGTTGTTGCAGGGCGTGGGCGAGGAAAAACGGATACGGCTGGCCACCGCGCTGGGCGTGTTCGTCGGCGGACTGCGGGGCGATGAGTTTCAGGTAGCTGGCGGCGCTCGGGCGGTTGGACAGGTCGGTGTAACCCACCAGCCGTTGCGCCACGCGTTTGCTGTCGAGCCCAGCCATGGCGGCCAGCGCCCGAGTCACCAGCAGTTTGGAGACGCCGACGCGAAAACTGCCGGTGATCAACTTGATGCACAGCATCAGGCTCGGGCGGTCCAGTTGCGCCCAGAGAGCGGGCAGGCGTCGGTCGAGGAACTCCGGGGTTTCACCGCGCAGGGGTAATAGTTTGTCTTCGATCCAGGTCGCCAGCCCGTCGGTAGAACTGTGGGGTGCTTCGGGTAGCACCAGCGAGATGGTCTCCGCGAGATCGCCGACGGCCTGATAACTCTCTTCGAACAGCCACGGCGAGAGCCCCGAGATCTCCACCGCCAGTTCCCGAAGCGCACGCACCGGCACCAACTGCCGAGGCCGGCCACCGGACAAAAAGTACACCGCCCAGGCGGCATCTTCCGGCGCGGCCTGAGCGAAATAGGCCTGCATCGCCGCCAGTTTGGCGTTGCTCGAAGTGGTGGCGTCGAGCTCGGCGTACAACTCGGCGAAGGCTTTCATGGCAGCACCTCAGCGGGTTCCGGAGTAGCGACTGCCTGATCTTCCTCATCGTCGCCGTACTCGGTGCTGAAACCCTGGGCGTCCAGCCCTTGTTCGCGCAGATGCCGCACCAGCACGCCGACCGAGCCATGGGTGACCATCACGCGTTCGGCGCCAGTCTGTTCGATGACCCACAGCAGCCCGGGCCAGTCGGCGTGATCCGAGAGGACGAAGCCCCGGTCCACCCCGCGCCGCCGCCGTGTGCCGCGCAAACGCATCCAGCCGCTGGCGAAACCGTCGCTGTAGTCGCCGAACCGACGCATCCAAGTGCTGCCTCCCGCCGAGGGCGGCGCGAGGACCAGGGCCTGGCGCATCATTGGATCGCTCTTCTTCACGTCGCCAGCGTAGATCGTCGGCGGCAGATAAATTCCTGCTTCGCGATACACCCGGTTGAGCGGTTCCACGGCGCCATGCACCAGAATGGGGCCGATGCTGGCGTCGATACCGTGCAGGATGCGCTGGGCCTTGCCGAAGGAATAGCAGAACAGCACGCTGGCTTTTTCCGCTGCGATATTGGCCCGCCACCACTGATTGATCTCGGCGAACACCTGCGCCTGGGGCTGCCAGCGGTAAATCGGCAGACCGAAGGTCGACTCGGTGATGAAGGTGTGGCAACGCACCGGTTCGAATGGCGCGCAGGTGCCGTCGGGCTCGATCTTGTAATCCCCGGACGCGACCCAGACTTCGCCGCCGTATTCCAGGCGCACTTGGGCCGAGCCAAGCACGTGGCCGGCCGGGTGAAAACTCAAGGTGACGCCGTGATGCAGCAGGCGTTCGCCGTAGGGCAGGGTTTGCAGGTTGATGTCCTGACCCAGGCGCGCGCGCAGAATCCCTTCGCCGGGCGCGGCCGCCAAGTAATGTTGATTACCGGTGCGGGCATGATCGCCGTGGGCGTGGGTAATCACCGCGCGTTCCACCGGACGCCACGGGTCGATATAGAAATCCCCGGCGGGGCAGTACAAACCTTCGGGGCGCGCGATAACAAGATCCATGTTGTTACCAAAATGGAGGGATTTGTTAGCTATGAGGTTTGCGCGTGGCGAGAAGTTCTATCGAGCTGATCGTTCCCACGCTGATCGTTCCCACGCTGATCGTTCCCACGCTCTGCGTGGGAATGCCTCTAGGGACGCTCCGCGTTCCAATGGGACGCGGAGCGTCCCGGGCTGCATTCCCACGCAGAGCGTGGGAACGATCAATCACGGGTTACTTGCCGGGAGTCAGGGTCAACCGCGCCTTGCCATACGCCTTGTCAAAGTTCTGCGGCTGCATCGGCAGGCTCAGGTACTGGCCCTTGAGCCACGGATCGATGCTGTCGAGGTAGTTCGGGCTGGCCGGGTTGCCGGACTGGCCGCTGCCGTTCTGACCCATCAACGGTTCGGCCTGGCCGAAGTCGACGATAAAGCGCATGGACGGCGCCAGCGTGGTGTTGAAGTCCTGGCCCCAGGCAAATGCCGCCGTGTTCAGCGTGGTGTGATCGCCGCCGGCCGCAAGCGGACCGCGCACGGTCTGGCCACTGGCGTTCTTCCACTCGTAGCGGTGCAGTTTGCCCCACTGCCAGGCCTTGCGGTCGCCACCCAACTGACTGTCGCCGGCACTGATCGCCGCCGCCAGGCTGCGGGCGAGGATCGCCGGCTTGTCTTCTTTCTGCGACGTACGGGCGTCATCCCAGAACGGGCTGTCTTCGCGACCGAGCAAATGATCGGCTTGGGCCGCGTAGGACAACTTGCCGTTGGCGACAAAGGCTTTCCACGCCGGGCTGCTTTCCGGGCCGAGTTCGTCGAGGAAAATCTGTTTGGCGCTTTCTTGCAGGAACAGTTCGTAGATCGCCGCATCGGCAGACGTTGGGCTGAGCTTGCCGTCGAACGCCATCAGCCGCGTCAACGCCTCGCGCGCTTTGCTGCGATCGACTTCAGGCAAGGTGTCGATCGCCTGCTTCAGCGGCTGGGCCATTCCCGGCGCGGCAAACATTTTCTTCAGTTTGGCGGCGAAGGTGGTGGTCTGGTCGTACTGCATGGCGATCAGGCTGCGGCTGTCGTGCTTGCCCGCGCCGGCCAGTTCGGCCAGGCGCTCGCCACGTTCCGGGGCAGACCAGGAATTGGACAGCTGCATGCCGTAGCCATGGGGGATGACCCGCTGGTTGGCGGTGCCGAGCCAGCCTTGGGCCGGGTCCTGGTCGTACGGGTGCAGCATCGGGTCGGCGTAACCGTCCCAATCGTAGCGACCTTCCCAGCCAGGCGACGGCAGCAGGCCTTCGCCTTCGCGACGGTTCGGGTAGCGACCGGTGACTTGCCAGCCAATGTTGCTGGCGTCGGCGAAGACCAGATTCAGGGCGATGGCGCGGATTTCACGGCTGGCGTCCGAGGCTTTCTCGACGGTCTGCGCGCGGGACAGGTCGAAGAACGCGTCCAGGGTCTTGTCGTCGGTGAAGCTCGGGGTTTGCAGCGCCAGGCCAAAACCATTGGCCATGCTCAGGCCCTGGGCGCTGTTGAGGAGCGGCCCGTGGCGGGTTTCGTACACCGCTTCGCGAATCGGCCGCTGGCCTTTGACGAAGTAGGTTTCGTTACGCACCACCACCGGTTGCCATTTGCCGCTGACTTCGTAGGTAAGGCCGTTGCCCTGGCGTTTGATTTTTTCCAGGAACAGGTCCTGGTTGTCGCCCATGACCGTGGTCATGCTCCACGCGACTTTGCCGTTGAAGCCGCCGAGCACCATCGGCAGGCCAGCGATGCTGACGCCCGCCGCCTGGTATTTCGGCGCACGAATCTGCACGTAACTGAACAACGACGGCACGCCCAGCGGCCCGTGGCTGTCACTGGCCAGCAGGCTTTTGCCGCTGCGGCTGCGTTGCGGGCCGATGGCCCAGTTATTCGATGAGGTGGCGCCGAGCAGATTCAGATCGGACAGTTGCCCGGTGGCCTTGGTGATTTCCGTCAGCCCTGGGATCGCGCCGTTAAGCTTGATGCCCTGGAGCTTGTCGGCTTCGCCCAGTGGCAGTTTTTCGTCGGGCGCGGACGGCGTCAGCCACGGCAGCTTGTCGGTGGTGACGGTTTGCGCCAGCACCAGCGAGGAGATTTCTTCCGGCAGGTTGGCCGACTGGCTGAAATTCAACAGGCAGAAAATCAGCGCGGAGTCTTCCGGCTTCCAGTATTCAGGCTTGTAGCCGCTGGCCGCGAGATCCGCCGGCAGTTTGTCGCGGTAGCGGAACAGGTAGGCGTTGACGCCCCGGGCATACACTTCGAAGAAGCGCTTGAGTCGCGGCGACGAAGCTTTGTACAGCTCGCCGGCTCTTTTCTTCAGGTTGACCGCGCGCATGTAGCGGTCGGCGTCGAGCAGGTCCGCGCCGGACATTTCGGACAGACGGCCCTCGGCCAGCAGGCGCATGGTCACCATTTGCGTGAGGCGGTCGCTGGCGTGGACGTAACCGAGGGCGAACAGCGCGTCGTGGAAGCTGTTGCTTTCGATCAACGGCATGCCCATGGCATTGCGTCGCACCGACACGTTCTGCGCCAGGCCCTTGAGCGGTTGCACGCCGGAGGTCGGCGGGAGGGTGTCCTGGGTGTTCCAGGTCTGACAACCGGTCAGGCTCAAAACACCGGCCACTGCTGCGGCAACGCCGAACCGGGGAAGAAAATGTGTGAGGGCTGGCGAGGCCATGGCAAAGCTCCTGCGGGGGTAGTAACGCAATAAAGGCGCTACGTTAGTGAGCAGGAGGGGGCCGCGCAAGCGGCGGCGGGGTTATTTCTTCGGTGATCGTTCCCACGCTCTGCGTGGGAATGCAGCCCGGGACGCTCCGCGTCCCATCCAAAAGCCGAACGCAGAGCGTCCGTTGAGGCATTCCCACGCAGAGCGTGGGAACGATCATCGCGTCGGTCTCAGGATTTCGGTGGATTGACCTTCGCCGCCAAGGCATACGCCTTCACCGTCGCCGGACGGTTCTGGATGTGGGTGAACCAGCGCAGCACGTTGGGGAAGTCTTCGAGGTTCTGGCTCTGCCACTTGTGGGAGACGATCCACGGGTAGATCGCCATGTCGGCAATGCTGTACTCGTGGCCGGCGACGAATTCATTGTTCGCCAGTTGCTTGTCGAGCACGCCGTAGAGGCGGGCGGTTTCGTCGATGTAGCGTTTGATCGCGTAAGGGATTTTTTCCGGGGCGAACTGACTGAAGTGATGATTCTGCCCGGCCATCGGTCCCAAACCGCCCATCTGCCAGAACAGCCATTGCAACGCTTGCTGGCGCCCGCGCAGGTCCTTGGGCAGGAACTTGCCGGTTTTCTCGGCGAGGTACAGCAAAATCGCCCCGGACTCGAACAACGGCAGCGGCTCGCCGCCATCGGCCGGCTCGTGATCGACGATCGCCGGGATTTTGTTGTTCGGGGAAATCTTCAGGAATTCAGGCTTGAACTGATCGTTCTGGCTGATGTTGATCGGGTGCACGTCGTACTTGAGACCGGCCTCCTCGAGGAAAATCGAGATTTTGTGGCCGTTGGGGGTGGTCCAGTAATACAGGTCGATCATGGAGTGCTCCAGAAAATAGACGTCGTTGGGTACGGACAGCAACCGCTCACATCAGGTCGTCCTGTTTGCACCGCAGAGCTTGCCTGTAGGAAGAGGTGATGCTGAACTGCCTGAAATTCAATGACCCGGCATGAGAAAAGTCAGCATGGAGCTCAAGACCAACGCGGCGCTGATCATCATCGATCAACAGAAAGGCATCTTGGAGCCCAGGTTGGGGCGTCGTAACAATCTTCAGGCCGAGGAGCGAATCGTCGAGTTGCTGGCGCACTGGCGACGCACCGCGCGGCCGGTGATTCACGTGCAGCACCTGTCCCGTTCAGCGGATTCAGTGTTCTGGCCGCAGCAATCGGGGGTGGAGTTCCAGGAGCGGTTCCAGCCAATGGCCGGTGAACGACTGATTCAGAAACACGTGCCGGATGCGTTTTGTGCGACGGCGCTGGAGGCGAGCTTGCGTGAGGCGGGGATCGAGCAATTGATCATCGTTGGCGTGGCGACCAACAACTCGGTGGAATCCACGGCGCGAACGGCCGGGAACCTGGGGTTTGAAGCGTGGGTGGTGGAGGATGCGTGCTTTACCTTCGACAAGGCTGATTTTTTCGGCAACCCCCATTCAGCCGAGGAGGTTCATGCCATGTCGCTGGGGAATTTGCACGGCGAGTACGCCACCGTCATCAGCACCGCAGAGATCCTGTAGGAGCGAGGCTTGCCCGCGAATGGGACGCCTCGGTCTTTCAGGCAAGCCGCGTCATCGTTCTTCGCGGGCAAGCCTCGCTCCTACAGGCATCAACGCTTTACGCGCCGTGGCACTTCTTGAATTTTTTGCCGTTGCCACATGGGCAAGGGTCGTTGCGGCCGACGTCTTTCAGGGCGTTGCGCACCGGTTCCTGATGGGCGTGGCCGCAGTTCGGGCCGTGGACATGGCCATGGTCGTGATCATGGTGATCGTGGGCATGATCGTCGTGATCGTGGTTGCAGTCAGGGCCATGGACATGAGGTTGCTGGGTCATCGGGGCTACTCCGGAATTAAATCGGCGGGGATTATCACGCCATTACGCGCCAGGTGCACGTAGTGCGCGATGAATAGACCGGTTTCCAGTTCACCTTCGAGGCGATAGGGGATGGGTTGCTTGGGACTTTTCAGCATTTTCACCAGGTCCCGTACCTTGGGCCACAGGTTGGTGCGGATCGGTACCTTGAAATAGGCGCTGCGCTTGGGGCCGACGGTGAACCAGTGTTCGTGCTCGCCCTCGGTCAGCAACATGTCGCCCAGATGAATGCGGTATTCCAGGCCGCGCACGGTCAGGTCACTGTCGTTGGGGTTGTCGACGCGAAAGTGCAGGATGAATTTCTGTTCCAGCAGTTTGGCCCGTACCACCTCGACCTTGGCCAGATGCACTTGGGGTTCCGGTTCGTCGTCGCTGAACCATGATGCACAGCCGCCCAGGCTCAGGATCGCGAGCAAGGTGAGCAGATGTAAGAAGCGGGGCTGACGGGTCATGGTGATATTTCTCCCTTGAATCCCAGTCTAGCCCCTGTAGGAGCAAGGCTTGCCCGCGATGAACGATAACGCGGACTATCAGAAAGACCGCGTTATCGTTCTTCGCGGGCAAGCCTTGCTTCTACAAAGAGCCTCATGCGCCGAAATACCCCGCACAACACTTCTTGTATTTCTGCCCGCTCGCGCACGGGCAGGCGTCGTTGCGTCCGGCCTTGAGCTGCACGGTCGGGTCGATGAAGTACCAGTGGCCGGTGTTCTGCACGAACGAGGAGCGCTCACGGTGGCTGTGTTCGCCGGCCCCATCGTGCCAGCGTGCGGTGAAGGTCACGAAGGCGTGTTCCGGTTGCCCGCCAAACACCTCGGAGCTTTCTACCTCAAGGCCCAGCCAGGTGCTTTGGGCGCTCCAGTCGCTGATGGACTGACGATCCAGGCCGGCCTGCTGGGCGGGCAGGGTGGTCGCCACCAGATAATCCACCAACCCCAGCACGTAGGCGCTGTAGCGCGAACGCATCAACGCTTCGGCGCAAGGGGCCGGGTGGCCGGCATGGTAATGACCGCAGCAGGCATCGAGCAGCGTGCCGCTGCCGCAAGGGCAAATGGATGTACTCATTGCGTTACCACCAATATTTCCCGAAGTTTTCCGGATTGGCCCAGAACCGCGCGTTGAGCCAGTCGGGCACCTGTTTATAGTCAAGCAGATCATAGGTGAACAAGGTCAGCACCTGTTCGTCGCGCTGGAAGCGTTCGCTGGCTTGCAGGGCCAGGGAGAAAAAGTCGGTTTCCTGCCAACCGCTGGCCGGCAAGTCGGCCAATACCGCGATGCGGCTGGCGTTGAGGTTGCGGATGCCGCCCAGCAAATTCAGGCCATCGCGCTTGGGCAAGTGCTCCAGGCAATCGACCACCAGCGCCAGGTCAAAACGCCGCGCCGCCAGCTCCGCCGGCAATGGCCCGGGCGCGGCATGGGCGACGCAACTGTCCGGGTGCGCGAGCTTGAAAGCCTCCAGCGCCGGGAACTGGCTGGCGCCAATCAGCAACAGGCGCGCGGGGGCGTAGCGGTCAAGCAAAGCGGCCAACGCCTGCTGGGGCGTGCGCGAAGAAATACCTGCAATCATCGAAGATCCTCAATCAGAGCTGCCAAGACTAGCCTGCCCCACCGTTCGGGCCTAGAGCCACTGTGCGGCAAAAGTGCCGATCTGCCGTGAATACGGGGCGAAACGCCAATGGCCTATTGCTGGCGGAGATTAAAACTCCAGTCTTTACTCCCTGAATCGGTTTTAAGCCGATCCCTCAGGAGAAAACTAGATGAGCATAGTTCGGACAGCATTACCCTTGGTTCTGCTAACCAGTGTGTTGACTGGTTGCGCAGGTTTGCAGAAAACCGACTGGCCGACCTGTGCGGCACTCGGTGGTGTCGTCGGTGCGGGGCTGGGTGCGACGGAAAGTGCATCCTGGGCTGGCGGCGGTGCGCTGTTCGTCGGCGGCATGGCGGCGGCCTATTGCTGGGTACACGGTGATGGCGACGAAGACGGCGATGGCGTGCCAGACAGCCGCGACAAGTGCCCGGGTACGCCTAAAGGCGTGCAGGTCGATGCTGACGGCTGCCCACCTCCCGTCCCTGCGCCAGTGGTTGAGGAAGTCGTCGTGGTCAAGGAAGAAACCATCGTGATCCGCGATGTGCACTTCCAGTTCGACAAAGCCACGCTCACGCCTTCCGATAAAGAGGTGCTCGACAAAGTCGCCACCCGCCTGAAACAGGAATCGTCCACCGCACGCCTGACCGTGACCGGCCACACCGACAGCGTGGGCAGCGATGCCTACAACCAGAAACTGTCGGATAAACGTGCGCATTCGGTGGTGGAATACCTGATCCACGATGGCGTGCCACGCAGCAGCTTCGTCTCGGTAACCGGTGCCGGCGAAAGCCAGCCAGTGGCCGATAACAAAACCGCTGACGGTCGCGCGCTGAACCGTCGCACCGAAATCAAAATCGAGCGTTAAAAGCCCCATCCGCTCCGCGGCTTGTGCAGTCGCGGATGCGGGTCTTTACTCCTGTGTAACCGGTATGGGCCGGTAACACAGGAGCATTCACAAATGAGCGTTCTCACAAGGACCGTCTTGCCGGTTCTGCTGCTTGGCAGCCTGTTGACCGGTTGCGCCACTCACAGCGATGGCACTGCCCCCCTGAATCAACGTACCTGGCCGATCTGCAGCGTCATTGGCGGCCTGGTCGGCGGTGGCCTGGGCGCTATCGAAAGTGGCGGTTGGGCGGCCGGTGGTGCGGCGCTCGGTATCTTGACCGGCGGCTTGATCTGCTACGCCCAGGATGGCGACGAAGACAGCGACGGGGTCTTCGACCGCCGCGATCGTTGCCCGGATACACCGGAAAATACCCCGGTCGATCATCGCGGTTGCCCGTTGCCGCAATACCCGGTCAGCGTCAAACCCGTAGAACCGGCACCGGTCTCCGAAGTCATCACCCTGAGCGACGCCGGCAACGTGCTGTTCGCTTTCGACAAATCCGACCTGACGCCAGCCGCCCGCAGCCAACTGGATGCGCTGATGGCGAAGTTGCAGAACGCCGACGTGGTCAGCATCAAGGTGGTGGGCCATACCGACAGCAAAGGTTCGGATGCCTATAACCAGGCTTTGTCGGAACGTCGCGCCAGCAGCGTGGCTGCCTACCTGTTGAGCCAGGGCCTGGCGCCCAACAAACTCACCAGCGAGGGCAAGGGCGAAAGCCAGCCAGTGGCCGATAACGAAACGGAAGAAGGGCGGGCGCAAAACCGACGTGTGGAATTGCACATCAACCGCTGACGCATGACGTAGAGCCTCGATCTAGAGCCGCCGGGTGACCAAAGTCGCGAATCCGGCGGCCGTCTGGATGAATTTTCTCTTGCCCACTGGCGCATCCCTTGCGGAAGCCGTTACTGTGCGCTCAAAGAATAATTCTCAACGGGGGAGCGTATGAAGGTGTTTTGGGGGCTGGGGAAGCTGTTGACCCTGCTGTTCTGGTTGGTGGTGCTGGTCAATCTGCTGATCCCGTTTATCAATCCGCTGCACCTGCTGGTCAACATGGCCGGGGCGCTGCTGGCGGTCATCCATTTTCTGGAAGCTCTGCTGTGCTACCGCAGCCTCAGAGGCCGCGCCCACCCATGGCGTGATCGCTTGAAGATTCTGTTCTTTGGCGTTTTCCACCTGCAAACCATTCCGGCCCCGGCCGTACCAGGGGCTTCCCATGCGTAAACTCTGTCTGCTCGCTACATTCATCAGCCCACTCGCCTGTGCCCAAGTGGTGAGCGTCGAAACCAACTCGCTGATGCGCTTGCCCAACACGGCCAGCTCCTTGCAGCTGGAAAAACTTGAAGTCGCCGATTACGGCACCCTGCTGATTCCCTCGAACGTTACTGAAGTGACGGTCGGCGAATTGCACCTGGGGCGTGACGCGCGGATCGCCATCGTGCCCGGCGAACAGGCGCTGGAATTGAAAGTCAGCCGCGCCGAGTTGTCCGAAGGCAGCCTGATCACCGCGCGCGGTGCACCGGGAACTTACCTCAAGGCTGCGCGCTCCGGGCGTAACCTGAACTTGCAGATCAAAGCGCTGAGCGCACCGACATTGACCGTGGACGCGCGCGGTGGTGCAGGGGCGCCGGGGTTCGTTGGCCTGGATGGCGCCAACGGCGAGGAGCCGGGCTGCACTTGGGGCCAGGCTGGTCGCGGGTTTGACGGCAGCAATGGCAGCGACGGTCAGCCAGGGGCGGCGGGTGCGCTGGTGCGCCTGGAAGTGCCGCGTGATTACCCGGTGGAGCAGATCAAGGTCCAGGTCGCCGGCGGTGCTGGTGGCTTGGCCGGCCCTGGTGGTAAACCGGGCGCGGGCGGCAAGGCCAAGGGTTGCCTGGTGTACAAGGCCGATGGCGGCAAGAGCGGGCGTCCAGGCGTTGATGGTCAGCCAGGGCCTGCCGGCGCGGCGGGGGTGGTGACGGTTCAGCGGTTGTAATGCCGTTACTGATTGTTCCCACGCTCTGCGTGGGAATACAGCCCGTGACGCTCTGCGTCACTGGACGCGGAGCGTCCCTTGAGGCATTCCCACGCAGAGCGTGGGACGATCATCTGTAGGAGCGAGGCTTGCCCGCGAAGCTGTTAGAACATCGGCCGCGCCGCCGCAATCGCCACCAACACCATCCCGACAATCAGATTGATCCCCACCAACTTGCGAATCTTCCCCAGCGCCGCCGCACCTGCCGGCCAATCCTGCGCGTCCACCGCCGTACGCAATTCCGGTAGCAACAACGCCTGAATCCGGATAAACAGCGCGGTCATCACCACGTACAAGCCCATCATCACCTGCACATAACGCGGCGCCATTTCAAACCCGGCGAACTGCAGGTGAATCATGCCTACGCCGCTGATCGGCAAAAGCACCACCGCGACCCAGACCCAGCGGAAAAAACCTTGAAACACTTCTACCCACAGCTTCAACCGGCCAGGGCCTTCCAAGGCCTTCATCGCCGCCGGGCGCAGGACCATCCAGGCGAAAAACATGCCGCCCACCCACACCAGGGCGGACAGGACATGCAGGGTATATAACAGGCTAAACACGGTCATTGAGGTACTCCGTTCTGCGCGGGATTAATTAGCGCGGTATGATAGCCGCCATCCGAAACCACTGAAAATTTATCCAGCGTTTTTTGCGCCCGACAATCCATGATCAGCACCGAACTCAAAACCACGATCCAGGGCGCCTACACGCGTTTTCTTGAAGCCAAGAGCCTCAAGCCGCGTTACGGCCAACGCCTGATGATCGCCGAAATTGCCAAAGTCCTCGGTGACATCGACACCGACGACGAAGGCCGGCGCAGTGGAGACCCCGCGATTGTCGCGGTGGAAGCCGGCACCGGTACCGGTAAAACCGTGGCCTACAGCCTGGCGGCGATTCCGACGGCGAAGGCTGCCGGCAAACGCCTGGTGATCGCCACAGCCACGATCGCCCTGCAAGAGCAGATCGTGTTCAAGGATTTGCCCGACCTGATGCGCAACAGCGGGCTGAATTTCAGCTTCGCCCTGGCCAAGGGCCGTGGACGCTACATGTGCTTGTCCAAGCTCGACATGTTGCTCCAGGAAGGTCACGCACAAACCGCCACCGCGCAGTTGTTCGAAGAAGAAGGCTTCAAGATCGAGGTCGATGAGGCCAGCCAGAAGCTGTTCACCAGCATGATCGAAAAACTCGCCGGCAATAAGTGGGATGGCGACCGCGACAGTTGGTCCACCGCCCTCGAAGACGCCGACTGGGCGCGCCTGACCACCGATCACAGCCAGTGCACCAACCGTCATTGCCCCAACTTTGGCCAGTGCGCCTTCTACAAGGCCCGCGAAGGCATGGGCAAGGTTGACGTGATCGTCACCAACCACGACATGGTCCTGGCCGACCTGGCCCTGGGCGGCGGCGCCGTGCTGCCGGACCCGCGCGACACCATCTACGTGTTCGACGAAGGTCACCACCTGCCGGACAAGGCAATCGGTCACTTCGCCCACTACACGCGCCTGCGTTCCACTGCCGACTGGCTGGAAACCACCGCCAAGAACCTCACCAAACTGCTGGCCCAGCATCCATTGCCGGGCGATCTGGGCAAGTTGATCGAACAGGTGCCGGAGTTGGCCCGCGAGATCAAGACTCAGCAGCAGTTCATGTTCACCGCCTGCGAACAGGTCGCCGATTTCAAGCCCGGCGAAGACGTCGAAGGCCGTGAGCGGCCGCGTCACCGCTTCGTGGCCGGGGTCATCCCCGAGCACATGCGCGAGATGGGCGTCGAGCTCAAGAAGGGCTTTGCCCGCCTGACCGACCTGTTCACCCGCCTCACCGAACTGCTCAAGGAAGGCATGGACGGCGAGGTCAACATCGGCATCGCCAGCAATCAGGCCGAAGAGTGGTATCCATTGTTTGGCAGCCTGTTGTCCCGTTCTTCGGGCAACTGGGAATTGTGGGTCGCATTCACCGCCGAAGACCCGGAAGACAACCCGCCGATGGCCCGTTGGCTGACCCTGGCGGAAAGCGGTTCGCTGTTCGACATCGAGGTCAACGCCAGCCCGATCCTTGCCGCGGAAATGCTTCGCCGCAACCTGTGGAACGTGGCCTATGGCGCGCTGGTGACCTCGGCGACCCTGACCGCACTCGGTACCTTCGACCGCTTCCGCATGCGTGCCGGCCTGCCGAAAAAAGCTGTCACCGCTGTGGTCCCGAGCCCGTTCCATCATGCCGATGCCGGCGTGCTGCGGGTGCCAGACCTGAAGGCCGATCCGCGTGACGCGCCGGCCCACACCGCCGCGATCATTCGTGACCTGCCGTCACTGGTGGAAGGCTCACGGGGCACTTTGGTGCTGTTCTCATCACGCAAACAGATGCAGGACGTGTTCGACGGCCTGGATCGCGACTGGCGCAAGCAAGTGTTCATTCAAGGCAACCTGTCGAAACAGGAAACCCTGAACAAGCACAAGGCGCGGGTCGATGGCGGGGATTCCAGCGTACTGTTCGGCCTGGCGAGTTTCGCCGAAGGCGTCGACTTGCCCGGTGCCTATTGCGAGCACGTGGTGATCGCGAAGATTCCATTCTCGGTGCCGGACGATCCGGTGGAAGCCGCGTTGGCCGAGTGGATCGAAGCCCGGGGCGGCAATCCGTTCATGGAAATCTCCGTGCCGGACGCCTCGCTGAAACTGGTCCAGGCTTGCGGTCGCTTGCTGCGTACCGAAGAGGATCGCGGCACCATCACTTTGCTCGACCGACGGCTGGTGACCCAGCGTTACGGCAAAGCGATCCTCAATGCGTTGCCACCCTTCCGGCGTGAAATTTCCTGATACACCGGTGGGCAGTTTTGCCCACCGCGTTGTCTATCTCTCTGTCATCGCTTTTCCACTGGCCATAGTTGGTCGTTAGGGAGAATTTCGTTCTCATGATTCGTCGTTCGTTGCCTGCTGTATTTGCCCTGTTGTTCGCAACGCCGTTGCTGGCTGCCCCTGCGGGCCAGCAGACGCTGTTCAACTTTGTGCGCCCCGCCGATGTGGTCACGGTGGCGACCCAGGACGCCAGCCTGCCGCAATCCAACGCCGAGCAAACGGCCGAAGGCGAAGTGCTGCGCCGGGTAACCTTCAACCCGGTAGCCCAGCCGACCTTGCGCCTGACCCCGCAAACCGGTGCCTGGGACTGGTCGCAGTCGGGCGTCATGACCTTGCGGGTCCAGAGTGCCATGGACTGGGCCGTGACCCTCTACGTGAAAATCCAGAGCAACGACGGCAAGACCCTGATCAGCCGCGTCGACCTGCCGGCCGGCCCGGCGCAAACACTGCTGGTGCCCTTGGTCGCCAGTTCACCGTTGAGCCAGGGCATGAAAGCCGGGCCGCCGATGCCGATGACCGTCGACGGTCAGCGCGTGTTGCTGTCCAGCAGCAGCGGTGAACTGGATCGCAGCCAGGTGGTGTCGGTGAGTTTGTCGATGGACCAGCCGAAAGTTGCCCAGAGCATCCTGCTGGAACGCTTCGGCGTGCAGGACGGCGAGGACGTGAGCAAAGCCGTGTATGGCGCGCTGGTGGACACTTACGGTCAATCGACTCGGGCCAAATGGCCGGAAAAAGTCAGCAGTGACGAGCAGCTGAAATCCGCCGCCGCCAAAGAACAGCAACAACTGAAAACCTGGCTGGCCGAGCGCGAGAAATCATCCCTGGACAAGTTCGGTGGCTTGAACAAAGGCCCGGCGTTCAAGGCCAGCGGCTTCTTCCGCACCGAGAAGCGCGATGGTCGCTGGTATCTGGTGACGCCGGAAGGGCATCCGTTCTACTCCCTTGGCGTGAATACGGTCGCCCCTGATGTTGATCAAACCTACATCGCCGGTCGTGAGTGGATGTTTGAAAACCTGCCAAAGCCCGACGAACCGCTGGCCAGCCACTATGGCGAAGGCGACAACCGTGGCGGCAACGGTGCCGATCAGGGTCGCGCCTACAACGTTGGTCGCTGGTACGACTTTTATGGCGCCAACCTGCAGCGGCTCTATGGTGAACCGTGTGCGGTGACCAGTGAAACCAAGGCCGGCGTTGCCGAAGCGGCCAAAGCTGACGCGGTGGCACAGACGGCGGAAAAAGCTGCGGAGCAACCTGTCGCGCCGACCACCGCCGAATCCGGTATCGCCGAAGCAGCGAAGACAGGCGCTACCGAAGCCACAGTCGCCAAAGCAGTCGAACCCTGCAAAGCCGTGGTCGATGAACAACGCTGGACCCGCCACACCCTGGATCGCCTGCAAGCCTGGGGCTTCAACACGGTCGGCAACTGGAGCGAGCCGGCGCTGGGCGACGCGGATCGCGTGCCGTACACCTTGCCGCTGTCGATCGTCGGCGATTACGCCAGCATCAGCACCGGTACCGACTGGTGGGGCGGCATGCCTGACCCGTTCGACCCGCGATTCGCCATGGCCACCGAGCGTGCCGTGGCCATTGCGGCTCGGGATCACCGCGACGATCCGTGGTTGATCGGCTACTTCGCCGACAACGAACTGGCCTGGGCCGGCCCCGGCGACGACCCGAAAGCCCGTTACGCCCTGGCCTACGGCACGTTGAAGATGACCACCGACGTGCCGGCCAAACGCGCGTTCCTCAAGCAATTGCGCGACAAGTACCGCAACCAGGCGGGCCTGTCGAAAGCCTGGGGCATTGACCTGCCAGCCTGGGAATTGATGGAGGATCCGGGCTTCGAAGCACCACTGCCAAGCGCCGATCACCCGGAAATCGAAGCCGACTTCAAATACTTCCAGAAGGTCTTCGCCGACACTTACTTCAAGACCATTTCCGATTCGCTGAAATGGCACGCGCCGAACCAGCTGTTGCTGGGTGGCCGTTTCGCTATCAGCACCCCGGAAGCCGTCGAGTCCTGCGCGCAGTATTGCGATGTGTTGAGCTTCAACATGTACACCCTGCAACCCCAGGACGGTTACGACTTCGCCAAACTGCGCAGCCTGGATAAACCGGTGCTGATCACCGAGTTCAACTTCGGCTCGGCGGATCGCGGCCCGTTCTGGGGCGGTGTGACGCAACTGGCGAAGGAAGAAGACCGTGGCCCGGCCTACGCCAACTTCCTCAAACAGGCGATGAGCGAACCGTCGATTGTCGGCGTGCACTGGTTCCAGTACCTCGATCAACCGGTGACCGGGCGCTTGCTGGATGGCGAGAACGGGCACTTTGGCCTGGTAGGCATTACCGATCTGCCGTTCCAGGGCTTTGTCGACAGCGTGCGCAAAAGCAACCTGGCGACTGTCAGTCAACTGGGTAAAGAGGCCGAGAAAGCCAAGGCCGAGGCGGATAAAGCCAGCCACGAAGCCGAGGGCGGCCGCAAAGGCGACGCCGGTAAAGGCCCGGGTGCCGGGCATGCGGGCGGGCATTCGGGTAATGGTCATTAATAGTTGAGACCCCTGTGGCGAGGGAGCTTGCTCCCGCTGGGCTGCGAAGCGGCCCCAAAACCTGCAACGACGGTGTTTCAGACACACCGCATGCAATGGTTTTACGACTGCTTCGCAGCCGAGCGGGAGCAAGCTCCCTCGCCACAGGTACATCACATGTTTTCCGAAAAAATCTATAGGCGGCTACACCGCCCAGCCCGCCCTTGTTCCCAAAACCCTCCAGGGCTGGAACAATGCGGACCACTTTGTAGAGCGTTTATCCGGGGGAGTTGCGTTTGCAGATTCAGGGTCATTACGAGCTTAAGTTCGAAGCGGTGCGCGAGGCCTTTGCCGCACTGTTCGACGATCCCCAGGAACGTGGCGCGGCGTTGTGCATCCAGGTCGGCGGTGAAACCGTCCTCGACCTCTGGGCCGGTACCGCCGATAAGGACGGTCTTGAGGCCTGGCATAGCGATACCATCGCCAACCTGTTCTCCTGCACCAAGACCTTCACCGCCGTCACCGCGCTGCAACTGGTGGCCGAAGGCAAGCTGCAACTCGATGCCCCGGTGGCCCGCTACTGGCCCGAATTTGCCGCTGCCGGCAAAGAATCCGTAACGCTGCGCCAATTGCTCTGCCATCAGGCCGGCCTGCCGGCTCTGCGCGAGTTGCTGGCGCCCGAAGCCTTGTATGACTGGCAAACCATGGTCGACGCGCTGGCCGCCGAACAACCCTGGTGGACGCCGGGACAAGGCCACGGCTATGCCGCGATCACCTACGGCTGGCTGGTCGGCGAATTGCTGCGTCGTGTCGACGGTCGCGGCCCTGGCGAATCCATCGTCGCGCGGGTGGCCAAGCCGTTGGGCCTGGACTTCCACGTCGGCCTGGCGGACGAAGAGTTTCACCGCGTGGCGCACATCGCCCGGGGCAAGGGCAACGTCGGCGATGCCGCGGCCCAGCGCCTGTTGCAAGTGACGATGCGCGAACCGACGGCCATGACCACCCGGGCCTTCACCAACCCGCCGTCGATCATGACCAGCACCAACAAACCGGAATGGCGGCGCATGCAACAACCCGCCGCCAACGGCCACGGCAATGCCCGCAGCCTGGCCGGGTTTTATGCCGGTTTGCTGGACGGCAGCCTGCTGGAAAGCGAAATGCTCGATGAGCTGACCCGCGAACACAGCCTCGGCGACGACAAGACTTTACTGACCCGGACCCGTTTTGGCCTGGGTTGCATGCTCGATCAACCGGAGGTGCCGAATGCCACGTATGGCCTCGGTCCACGGGCGTTCGGCCACCCTGGCGCGGGCGGTTCCATCGGTTTTGCTGACCCAGAGCACGACGTGGCTTTCGGCTTTGTGACAAATACCTTGGGGCCGTACGTCTTGATGGATCCACGCGCGCAGAAGCTCGTACGGGTGCTTGCCACTTGTCTGTAAAGCGTCGTTGAAAGGTTTGGCACCGGAACCTCGTTACCTTTTTCGATTCAAAGCGTCTGTTTATGCGGTCCGATGTGGGCTTGTGTTTATTACTTCATTTTGTGGATATCCAATGTCATCCAATAAAACTCTTGCTCTGGCACTGTGCTTCGCCGTTACCGGTTGCGCGCAAACTCCGCAAAATGACGCCGATGGCACCAGTCACTGGTGGCAGTTCGGTTCTTCCGACAAAGTCGCCGCCAAAGCCCCGGCCCCAGCGGTCGATCCGCTGAAAGCGGAGATCACCGCCCCGGTGGTCAAGGCTGAAAGCAGCAGCCGCTGGTATTGGCCGTTCGGTTCCGATGATGGCGCCGATAAGCCCGTCGCCAAGGCCGACGTCAAACCTGAAGCTAAACCGGCAGAAGTCGCCAAGGCTGACGCCGACGCGGGTGGCAAGTGGTGGTGGCCGTTCGGTGGCAAAGATCAGAGCACCGCCAAAGCCGTGCCGATGCCCGATCCGAAAGTGACCCAGGCCTGGCTCGACGATTACGAACCGCGCCTGCGTGACGCGATCAAGGACAGCAACCTGAAACTGGAGCGCCGTGACAACGTGCTGGTGGTAACGGCGCCGGTGGATGGCTCGTTCAACCCGGATCGCCCGGCCATGCTGCTGCCGGTCACCCTTGGCCCGTTCAGCCGCGTCGCGAAAATCCTTGAAGTCGATCCGAAGACCGCGGTGCTGGTCCTCGGTCACAGCGATACGTCGGGCGCGGCGCCGGCCAACGTCAAATTGAGCCAGGAACGTGCCCAGGCTGTGGCGGCGATCTTCCGTCTCAGCGGTTTGCAGCGCGATCGCCTGATGCTGCGTGGCATGGGCGGCGAAGCCCCGCGTGCCGCCAACGACAGCAATGAAGGCCGTGCCTTGAACCGTCGTGTGGAACTGCTGGTCACTCCGCAAAACACCATGGTGGCGTTGCTGAGCAAGTACAACATGCCAGCGCCGGCACCGGTCAGAATGGTGGCCGCCCAGGACGTCAAGCCAGTAGTCAAACCTGTCACCCCGGCGCCAGCGGCCAAGAAAGCCGCTGCGCCAGCCGCGAAAAAGGCACCCGCCAAGAAAGCCGCAGCCAAGGCTCCAGCCAAGAAAGCTCCGGCCAAAGCCGCGACCCCGGCGAAAAAGCCTGCACCGGCCAAAGCCGCTGCTGACTCGAAGAAAGTCGTCGCTACGGATGCTGCGAAGAACTGATCGTTAACCAGAAGGAATGTGCCATGACCCAGGCCCTGGCTGATATGCGTCGCGACTACACCCGTGATGGCCTGACCGAGGCTCAAGCCCCGGCCGAGCCGTTCGCGCTGTTCCATCAGTGGTTCGCCGATGCGGTGAAAACCGAACAGGTGCCGGTCGAGGCCAATGCAATGACCCTGGCCACCGTCGATCTGGACGGTCGGCCCCATTGCCGCATTCTGCTGCTCAAGGGCCTGGACACTCAGGGCTTCACCTTCTTCACCAACTACGACAGCGCCAAGGGCCAGCATCTGGCGGTGAACCCGTTCGCCGCCATGACCTTCTTCTGGCCGACCCTGGAGCGCCAGGTGCGCATTGAAGGGCGGGTGGTGAAGGTCACGCCCGAAGAGTCCGACGCCTACTTTCAGGTACGCCCCCTGGGCAGCCGTCTCGGTGCCTGGGCTTCGCCCCAGAGCCGGGTGATTGCCGATCGTGGTGAACTCGAAGAATTGCTCAAAATCACCGAGCAGCGCTTCAGCGATACCCAGCCACACTGCCCGGAACACTGGGGCGGTTACCGTTTGCTCCCCGAGCGCATCGAGTTCTGGCAAGGCCGTCCGAGCCGCCTGCACGATCGCCTCAACTACCGCCTGCAAGACGCCGACTGGATTCTTGAACGTCTGGCACCCTAAGCAGTCTACCGACCGGGATAGCCTGCCGCAGCGGCCTCAAGCCATTGCGGCAGGTCCCGACGCTTGATTCTCTGCGCTTGAGCGTTCGCCAGTTGCTGGAGCATGAAGGCTTTTTTATGCTCATCCTTACCAGCCAAGGCTAACGCCAGATCGCGGTCCATCCAGCGTTTGATCCGGACGTACAACCACCCGTGGAAGTACAGACCGGCCACGGTCGTGACGACAATGATGAAGTAATCCATGAAAAATCCTTGGGTCAATGGCGCAGGTTTTGGTAATTGCCGCTACTGTGGTGTGAGTTCAGAGGTGTCTGTACCGGGCCTGAATGAAACCAATTTTATCCGGGCGATGCCGTGACAGGCGTCAAGCTGCGGAGTTTAATGAACACCTGTCCTTTGGAGTTGATGCTATGCGTAAGTCTGTTTTGCTGGTTGCTTCCTTTTCCACGATGGCGATGTTGCTCACCGGCTGCCAATCCAGCCTGACCGGTGACTCCTACTCCCGTGACGAAGCGCGTCGCGTGCAGACGATTCGCATGGGCACCATCGAATCCCTGCGCCCAGTGAAAATCGAAGGCACCAAGACCCCAATCGGCGGTATCGCCGGTGCGGCAGTGGGTGGTGTTGGCGGCAGCGCCATCGGTGGCGGTCGCGGCAGCATCGTTGCTGCGGTCATCGGTGCGGTTGCCGGTGGCCTGATTGGTTCGGCTACCGAAGAAGGCCTGACGCGTGCCCAAGGCGTAGAAATTACCGTGCGTGAAGACGACGGCAGCATGCGCGCCTATGTGCAGCAGGTTCAGGAGAATGAAGTGTTCCGTGTGGGTGAGCGGGTGCGGATTTCCACGGTTGATGGGACTAGCCGCGTTTCGCACTAAGCGGAAGCGCAGGGTAAAAGAAAACCCCGATCAGGTGACTGGTCGGGGTTTTTTATGCGAGTAGAAAAATTACTTTCTTGCATGGCTTACCGCTGGATAGTCTCGATTCATTCTGTGCACACCAGTTGTACGATCTTATTTGCACCCATAAGGGGTTTTCCGGTCCAGTCTTCCAGTACCTTTATTTGTTCTGGAGACAAGTCGTAACCGTCGAATTCGTCGTCCGGTTGTTGCCAGTTCATCAGCGCTCTCAACGCTTCGCTTCGACTGGCGGGGACATCAACGGTAAGAAGCAGATCTTCAGTCCGACTATCGAAAACTTCTATAACATGTTTCATTTTTCTACTCTCCTAGCCGGATCGGCAGGCTTTGTCTGTTCTCCGGTTTCCGGATCGTACTCTCCAAGATGTTTTCCTTGTTTCGTGTACAACTCAACCTTGCCATGTTGTGAGTCCCATTCATAAATTCTCCCTGACAGATCTTTCCAGCGTCTGCGTTTTTTTCCGCCGCCCCGCACGGAGGTTTTCATCGGCGCAGGTTTTACATCTGGAAAAGCTGGTAATGCTGGTGGCGCTGGGTGGTACTGCTTATCTCCCGGAACACTTAGAACAATGTAAACCGGCCGCACCCCCGACCCCACCGGAAACACAAGAATGAAATCCTTGTACTCAGGCGGATAAACCGGGTTCACGATGATGCTATCCGCCGCTTTCGTCGGCGGGTAAACCCAGATGTGCGGGGCTTGTGGTGCGGCTTCGAGCGCGGGAATACCGAGGATGTCGGAACCGTCCACCGCCGGGGTCCAGATCAGCTCAACGCCATCCCCGAGGTCAGCCACTTGCCTGTTATCGCGCAAATCGAATTGCGCGACGTCGACCATTTCCCAATCGCGGTTCTTGCCGGTGTAGAAGGCGTAACCCTTGAGACTGCCATCAGCCTGTTGCTCGATTCTCAGCCGAACACGGGTGCGCGCTTGCTTGAGTGCGCGCAATTGTTCTTCGGTGTAGAGCGCGCTATCGCCCAGGCTCGGCGTCCAGAACAGCGCGGCCAAACCGGCCAATGCGGTAGCACCCGCCACACCGATTGCCGGTATGGCCGGAAAGCGTAACGCGAGTCGCCCGATGTCGAGCGGCTGTGTGTTGCCGCTGATCGTCTCCAGATTCAGCAGCCCGGCTTCATCCACCTCGCGAGCACCCAGCCAGGCGACTTCCCCGTAATCCTTGAGGCTGTCGGTGGGCACCATCCCCGAAGGGTTGGCGTAATCGATGATGGCGTCCGGCAGCTTGCAGGACTTGGCGAAGACGCAGCCCGCGCGAGGGGGTTCGTCTTTGGAGGAGGTGAGCGGAAGATTGCGTTCGAAGGCGTCTTGCCGGGCAAGCATGGCCTCGTAGGCACTTTGCCGAGCGTCCCGCTTGGCCAGTTCGGTGGCGGTCATGAAGCGGTGAGAGACGCGATGCCCATCACCTGATGGCGGGTTTTTAACCCGGGGGATGTCGTTGTTGCCAGCCACTGATCGTCCTTGAAAATTCGTCCATCGACAGCCCCCAAAAGGGGCTGTGCGACGTTAACGAACGTGGCTGATCGTGGCTGTAGGACGAGTCTTCAATGTCCTTAGGAGTGTTCTCTGTTAGTCAGGATTGCAGCACGACACGCTTGCGACTCGCCGCCGCCGTCACCGCATAACCAATCAACGCCGCGAGAATCGAACCGGTCAAGATCCCCATCCGGTCCATCCCGGCGTAGTCACTGGTGCCCGGCACAAACGCCAGGGACCCGACAAACAGGCTCATGGTGAAGCCGATACCGCAGAGGATCGCCACGCCCAGCACCTGGCCCCAATTGGCGCCTTGGGGCAGGGCGGCGATGCCGGCTTTTACCGCCAGCCAGGTCAGGCCGAACACGCCCAGGGTCTTGCCCAGCAGCAGGCCGACGGCGATGCCCATCGGCACGTGGTGGGTGAAGCTTTCCACGGTCACGCCGCTGAGGGACAGGCCGGCGTTGGCGAAGGCGAACAGTGGCAGGATGCCGTAGGCCACCCACGGGTGCAGCGCGTGTTCCAGGGTCATCAGCGGCGACGGTTCGGCATTTTTGGTGCGCAATGGAATGCAGAAGGCCAGGGTTACGCCAGCCAGTGTGGCATGGACACCGCTCTTCAGTACGCACACCCACAGGATCAACCCGATGATCATGTACGGCCCGAGCTTGACCACGCCGAGCCGGTTCATCGCGATCAGCGCGACGATGCAGGCCCCGGCCAGCGCCAGGGACAAGGTCGACAATGTGCCGGAGTAGAAAATCGCGATAACGATGATGGCGCCGAGGTCATCGATGATCGCCAGTGTCATCAGGAACAGCTTCAGCGACACCGGCACCCGCTTGCCGAGCAAGGCCAGCACGCCGAGGGCGAAGGCGATGTCGGTGGCCATCGGGATCGCCCAGCCACCCAGCGCCGACGGATCGTCGCGGTTGATGAACCAGTAGATCAGCGCCGGCACCACCATGCCGCCAATCGCCGCCGCGCCGGGCAGGACGATTTGCGAGGGTTTCGACAGCTGGCCGTCGAGAACTTCGCGCTTCACTTCCAGGCCGATCAGCAGGAAGAACATCGCCATCAGGCCGTCGTTGATCCACAGCAGCAGGGGCTTGGCGATTTTCAGCGCGCCGATCTGGGCCACCACGGGAGTGTCCAGCAAGCCGTTATAGAGCCACGACAACGAGGAGTTGTTGATGATCAGAGCCAGGGCTGCGGCGGCGATCAATAACAGACCGCTGGCAGCTTCCAACTGAAAGAAACGCGTGAACGTGCTACGCAGAGGCAAGGTCGCTCTCCATCGATGAATTCAAAAGGTGGCACACCCTAACCCGTACCGTTAGTTGTTAAAACAAAAGTTATATTCTTTTTTGTTATATGCCGTTACAGCGCGAACGGCTGCAAAGCCCAACGAGGACTGAGCCTAGCAGTTGCCGGACGTATTGGACCTCAGCTGTATCTGTGCGTGGTGTAGGTTTTTTCCTAAGCTTAGGGGCTGAGCCTTGCGACAAGGCCGACTATTCAACGAGATCACCACCATGAGCGACACCCGACAGTGGGCCCGCGAAGCCATCCGGATCATCGAGGCCGACTTCCAGCGCAGCGCCGACACCCACCTGATTCCCTTGCCGCTGCCGGGTCTGCCGGGCATCGAGTTGTACTTCAAGGATGAGTCCAGCCACCCCACCGGCAGCCTGAAACATCGTCTGGCCCGTTCGCTGTTTCTCTATGCGCTGTGTAACGGCTGGCTCAAGCCCGGCGCGCCGGTGATCGAGGCGTCCAGCGGCTCGACGGCGATTTCCGAAGCGTACTTCGCCCGTTTGCTCGGCTTGCCGTTCATTGCTGTGATGCCGGCGACCACGTCCAAAGAGAAGATCGCGCAAATCGCGTTTTACGGCGGCAAGAGTCACTTGGTGGACGATCCGACCCAGATCTACGCCGAGTCCGAGCGCCTGGCCCGGGAAAACGATGGCCATTTCATCGACCAGTTCACATACGCCGAACGCGCCACCGACTGGCGGGCGAACAACAACATCGCCGAATCGATCTTCCAACAGATGCGCTTCGAGCAGCACCCGGAGCCGAGCTGGCTGATTTCCAGCCCCGGCACCGGCGGTACCACCGCAACCCTCGGCCGGTACGTGCGTTATCGCCAGCATTGCACCCGCGTGTTGTGCGCCGATGCCGAGCGTTCGGTGTTCTTCGATTACTACCAGACCGGTGATGCGAGCCTGCGTCTGGACTGCGGTTCGCGGATCGAAGGGATTGGCCGGCCACGGGTGGAAGCGTCGTTCCTGCCCAAGGTGATCGATGCCATGGTCAAGGTGCCGGATGCGCTGTCGCTGGCGGCCATGCATTACCTGGCGCAGCGCCTGGGTCGGCGCGTGGGCGGGTCGAGCGGCACTAATCTGATTGGCGCCTTGATCGCGGCGCAGCAGATGGCGGCGGCGGGGGAGTCGGGGTCGATCGTGGCGATCCTGTGCGACGGCGGCGAACGTTATGCCACCACCTATTACGACCAGGATTGGCTCAAGGGCCAAGGGTATGAATTGAGTGGTTTGATCGATGCCGTGGCGGCGAGTGTCGAACGCGGCGAACCGCTGCCGGCCACCGTACTACGCGCCAACATCTGACCCGATGATCGTTCCCACGCTCCGCGTGGGAATGCCTCACCGGACGCTCTGCGTCCGCTCTCGGGACGCGGAGCGTCCCTGGCTGCATTCCCACGCGGAGCGAGGGAACGATCGCCATCTTAAGGCTTAAGCTTCTAGGCCAAGGATGTCGCGAGCTACCGCTTCCGCAATCCGAATCCCATCGACACCCGCCGACAAAATCCCTCCTGCATAACCCGCGCCTTCACCCGCCGGGAACAGGCCCTTCACATTCAAGCTCTGCATCGACTCGTTACGGGTAATCCGCAGCGGCGACGAGGTGCGCGTCTCGATCCCGGTCAACACCGCGTCGTGCAGCGAGTAGCCCCGAATCTGCTTCTCGAACGCCGGCAAGGCTTCACGAATCGCTTCGATGGCAAACGCCGGCAAGGCCAAGGCCAAATCACCAAAGGAAACACCCGGCTTATAGGACGGTTCGACGCTGCCCACTTCGGTGGACGGCTTGCCGGCGATAAAGTCGCCGACCAGTTGCGCCGGTGCTTCGTAGTTGCTGCCGCCGAGCACAAAGGCGTGGGATTCCAGGCGTTCCTGCAACTCGATACCGGCCAGCGGTCCGCCCGGGTAATCGACTTCCGGGGTAATGCCGACGACGATCCCGGAGTTGGCGTTGCGCTCGTTACGCGAGTACTGGCTCATGCCGTTGGTGACCACGCGACCCGGCTCGGAGGTCGCCGCCACCACGGTGCCGCCCGGGCACATGCAGAAGCTGTAGACCGAACGGCCGTTCTTGGCGTGGTGCACCAGTTTGTAGTCGGCGGCGCCGAGTTTCGGGTGGCCGGCGTATTTGCCCAGGCGCGCGCGGTCGATCAGCGACTGCGGATGTTCGATACGGAACCCCACCGAAAACGGCTTGGCTTCCATGAACACGCCACGGCCGTGGAGCATGCGGAAGGTGTCGCGGGCGCTGTGGCCGAGGGCCAGGATCACGTGTTTGGAATGGATCTGCTCGCCGCCATTCAACTCGACGCCGACCAGTTGGCCGTCCTCGATCAACACGTCGGTAACCCGCTGCTGGAAGCGCACTTCGCCGCCCAGCGCACGAATCTGCTCGCGCATGTTCTCGACGACGCCAGTCAGGCGAAACGTACCGATGTGCGGTTTGCTGACGTAGAGGATTTCTTCCGGCGCGCCGGCCTTCACGAACTCATGCAAGACCTTGCGGCCGATGAATTTCGGGTCCTTGATCTGGCTGTAGAGCTTGCCGTCGGAGAACGTCCCCGCGCCGCCTTCACCGAACTGCACGTTGGATTCGGGGTTGAGCACGCTTTTGCGCCACAGGCCCCAGGTGTCCTTGGTGCGCTGGCGCACTTCGGTACCGCGTTCGAGGATGATCGGCTTGAAGCCCATTTGCGCCAGCAGCAGCCCGGCGAAGATCCCGCACGGGCCGAAACCGACGACGATCGGGCGCTGGGCCAGATCGGCCGGCGCCTGGCCGACCACTTTGTAGCTGACATCCGGCGCCACGTTGACGTTACGGTCATCGGCGAACGTGTGCAGCAACGCCGCCTCATCCTTGGCGGTGAGGTCGATGGTGTAGATGAAGCACAGTTCGGAGGATTTTTTGCGCGCATCGTAGCTGCGCTTGAACAAGGTGAAGTCGAGCAGGTCATCACTGGCGATGCCCAGGCGCTGCACGATGGCAGGGCGCAGGTCTTCTTCGGGATGGTCGATCGGCAACTTGAGTTCGGTGATTCGTAACATGACGGGATCCGTTTCGCGGGGCGCACAACTGCGCCAAGGCGTTTGAAGGCGGCGATTATAAGCCCCAAACGCCGGTCCCGTGAGGCAAAAACGATCAGTCGTTACGTGAGCCGCCGAAATACCCGCAGCCGCGCTGCACCTGGCCGTCGATCCGCAGTTCGGCGCTCATGTGCTGGATGCTGCCGGTGCTGCTGTCGACGCAACGATTGGGCGCGACCCACAGTTCGATGTGCTTGCCGTTGGCTTCGCTGCTGAGGTTGAAACGACCGTCGCCCAGTTGCTCTTCAACATAGGGCACCGCCAATGGCGGCTCGCCGGCACGATCAATCGCCATGCCTTTGCCGCTGACCTTGACGTTCCACTCAGGCCCGTGGCCGGCAGCGCGCAGGATCAGCAGTTTGAAATTGGGATCGTCGCACGCCGTGCCCGAGCGCTCGACGCGGTACAACTGCGCAAGATCGAGGCGGCTGCCATCGATGCGGCCACGCACGTCGGCGAACAACTTGCCCTGGTCATCGGCCAGGCTCGCGGCCTCTTGCAGGACGCTGGTGCCGCCCGTGTCGTTGACCTCCAGGCTGCGCTGTTCATTGCACGGCTGGAACATCAGCTTGCCGTCCGCCGCGGTCAATTGGCCCTGCATGCGGGTCTGGCCGACATGGGAGGCGCTCTGCCGCGGGCCATCGAACAACTGGCACGCGGCAAACAACGGAAGCAGGGCAACGAGGACGAGGGAACGGGCAACACGCATCTTTGGTTCTCCAGACAAGTGCCGCCACGTTACGCAGCCTGACCGTTCATCACAACCCCGCCGATGTGCCAATCGCATCGGGCTTAACCGACGTGAAAGGTCTGACCGGTCTGCAAGCCTTCCACGCTTTTGGCGTAGGCCAACGCCACATCCGCCGCAGGAACCGGCTTGTAGCCACGGAAGTACGGCGCATAGCTGCCCATGGCTTCCAGCAGCACAGTCGGGCTGATCGAGTTCACCCGCAGACCACGAGGCAGTTCGATAGCGGCGGCACGCACAAAGCTGTCCAGTGCGCCGTTGACCAGCGCAGCCGAGGCACCGCTGCGAATCGGGTCGTGGCTTAGCACGCCGGTGGTGAAGGTGAACGAGGCGCCGTCGTTGGCGAATTCGCGGCCGATCAGCAGCAGGTTGACCTGGCCCATCAGCTTGTCTTTCAGGCCCAGGGCAAAGCTGTCGGCGGTCATTTCGTCCAGCGGGGCGAAGGTCACGTTACCGGCGGCGCACACCAGCGCATCGAACTTGCCGGTTTGTTCGAACAGCTTGCGGATCGACGCGCTGTCGCTGATATCCACATTGAAATCGCCGCTGTTACGGCCAATACGGATGACTTCGTGACGTTGCGACAGCTCTTTGTCGACCGCCGAACCAATGGTGCCGCCTGCGCCTATCAAAAGAATCTTCATCGTGCCGTGCCTCGAATGAGTAGAAAGAGAGCTCAGTCTAGAGTGGATTTTCCTAGTGATAAGCGTGCTAATAGGCAACCTTTGGTTTTCTAATGGAAACAATCCGTGAGCGAAATGGATGACCTGGCAGCGTTCGCCGTGTTGATCGAAGCCGGGAGTTTTACCCTCGCGGCCCAGCAATTGGGCTGCAGCAAGGGCCAGCTGTCCAAGCGCATCAGCCTGCTCGAGACGCGGTTTTCCGTGGTCCTGCTGCAACGCACCACTCGCCGCCTGAGTTTGACGGCCGCGGGCGCGGCGCTGTTGCCGCAAGCCCAGGCACTTGTAGTCCAAGTGGAGAGGGCGCGTCAGGCATTGGCGCGATTGAAGGACGACATGGCCGGCCCTGTGCGTATGACGGTGCCGGTGTCGCTGGGGGAAACCTTCTTCGACGGCTTGCTTCTGGAGTTTTCCGGCAAGTACCCCGAGGTGCAGATCGAACTGGACCTGAGCAACAGCTACCGCGATTTGTCCCGCGACGGTTTTGACCTGGCGGTGCGCTCCGAAGTCGGCAATGACGAACGCCTGGTGGCCCGACCGTTGCTGGCCTGGCATGAAATGACCTGCGCCAGCCCGGCCTACCTTGAGCAATATGGCGAACCGACGACGCCACAGGCGCTGACCGAACACCGTTGCCTGCTCAACAGCCATTACAGCGGCCGCGAAGAATGGCTCTATCACCAGCAACACGAGTTGTTGCGGGTGCGTGTCTCGGGGCCGTTCGCCAGCAACCATTACAGCCTGCTGAAGAAAGCCGCACTGGCCGGCGCCGGTATTGCGCGATTGCCGTCGTACCTGCTGCAAGCGGAATTGGCTGACGGCCGATTGCGCTGGCTCCTGCGGGATTATCAGACGCGTCGTATGCCGATGTACCTGGTGCATCCGTATCAGGGCGGATTGCCCAAGCGTACGCAAGTGCTGGCGGACTACCTGGTCGGCTGGTTCAAACGCAGTGGCGAGGCCCTCGACCGACTCCAGCGCTAACGCCCTCACCACCTTGAAATACAAAATCCCCCGTAGGGACGCATTGCCAAGTTGGGTATTGGAGGGCGATCAGTTGTGTTAACAGTGGGGGCTTACGCAACTGCGGTCCTTCAATAAACCGTTCCTCGCGTCTTTCGAACGCGCTTACGCAAATCATGGTGTCTTGGCAGTGAAGAACAAGTTTGCAGATTTTTTCATCGGCAGAAACTTTTCACTGTTGTGGCTGGGGCAAGCCCTGTCTTCCTTTGGCGAATTTGTTTTCGAAAGCACTGTGATTGTCTGGCTGGTCACCGACCTGTTTCGCGACAGTGCGTTTTTACCGAGTGCCGTCGGCCTGGCGGTGGCGGCGTCGGCCGTTCCCCGGGTGCTGGTGGCGCCGCTGGCGGGGGCTTGGGTCGATCGCATGACCCCGCTCTATGTCATGCTCGCGGCGGACGGGATCAGGGTGATCAACTTCCTGATGTTCATCGTGGTCTACGCGCTGTTCGACCTCGATCAGAGGCAGGTGTTCTCGGGCGTGCTGGTCTTGTTGTTGCTGAACAGTGTCGCCGCGCAGTTTTTCAACCCGTCCCGCCAGGCCATCATGCAAATGGTCATCCCGCCGGCCCGTCGAGTCGAAGCCTCCGCCAAGGCGATGTTTTCCCTGACCGGAATCTCGGTCATTTCAGCTTCCTTGGGCCCGACGTTGTTTGTGGTGGTCGGACCGTTGTGGGCACTGCTGATCAATGTGTTGGCCTTCGCCGGTTCGGCGCTGTGCATCGCGTCCACCCGAGGGCTGCGCAACAAGGCAGTGCCGGAGCGTGAGCGGCCTTTATTTTGGGCCGGGTTGTGGGCCGGTCTGAGGTTCTCATGGGGCCACACGTCCATTCGAACCTTGTTGATTGGCGTGGCGTTGTACGGCTTTTCGCTGGGGGTCAATAACGTCGCGTTGTCGTTGTATGCCTTTAAAACATTGGGCCTGAGCGCTTATGAATATGGCCTGATCCTGGCGGCATTTCCCGTCGGCGGATTGATAGCGGCGTTGTTGGTACAGCCGTTGTTGAGGTCGTTGAGCCATCGCCAGGCGTTTACCGTTTCGCTCCTGTGCATGGGCTTGAGTTACATGGGTTACTCGCTTAGTCCACCGTTCTACCTGGCATGGGCGCTCATGTTCAGTTGCGGGTTGTTCTTTTCGGTATTTGCCATTGTCCAGGGGCCGATGCTGCAGGATGCGGTGCCGGCGGGTTATATGGGACGTGTGTCCGCGACCTTGACACCAGTGTTGGCGATTGCATCGCTGACCGGGACGCTGGCTTGCTCCCAGACGCTCAATGTTGCGCAAAAGCTGGAAGGGCATCTCGACGTTCGACTGGATGTCTACGGGGGGTACATCTTTGTGGCGGCGGGTTTGCTGCTGTTGGGAGGAGGGCTGATGTTGATGGGGCAGCGAGCCACCAAACGCCAAATGGCAACGTTTGGAATAAATAAACGTTACTAATCGTGAATAGTTATAACAAACTGATATTTCTGACAGTAGTCAGTCATTGCGCTGGCTACTACCTTTGGACTTGAGTGAGAGTTAGATCAGGAGTAACCCTTCATGCAGCCAGGGATCTGCTGCTTCGTGCACTAATGAGACGCTCTTGTGAAGTGTTAAAAAACGATGTCAATCGGGTGATGTATTTGGCGGTGAGCCAGACTGTACAAATGATCAGGGAGAGACAAGATGGAAAGCGTAGAAGAACGTGTCATAAAAATAATTGCTGCCCAATTGAAAATAAAAGACAAGGCTCGTATTAAAAGAGATGCTGATTTTTACGAACTAGGGGCAAACTCCATTGATATAACTGATATTGCCAACGCATTGGAGGCCGAATTTGGAATGAGCATTTCGGAAACGGAATCCGTTGTAACATGGACCGTCCAGCGAGCGATAGACTATGCAGCCGTCCACAAAAAGGAATAAGCACTGATTGATAGTAGCTGTCCGTCAGTGAGCGCAACTCCCTCAGTGCAGCGAACATTCGTCGTAATCCAGCGCCCACCTGTAATTTCTGACAGTTTTAAATGGGCGGCCAAGGGTGTTCTATAGTCATCGGTACGGCCCATCTCCCAGGCCTCTTTGCCAAGGACGGTATCGCATGACGGACGATCAATCACACGCGATTGTGATGTTGCAGTGGGTTTTAAAGCTTTCATCCTTTGCCCTGGCCTGCACGTTGCCCTTGGTGTTCTGTACGGTTGCCGCCCAGCCGTTGCTTGATCCGCTGGATACGCTTAAACGCATCAACCACAACTACAACACCCTTAAGGACGTGTGCCAGGAGCCCGATACCGGTGCCGCGCGGGGTCTCTACTATTGCAGCGGCGTGACCTTGCGCATGGTCAACGACGGGCCTTTCAACCCTTGGGATTACAGCCCCTACGCGGTCAAGATCGGCGCGACTTCCTACTCCTGGATCCGCAAGGACCTGAGCACGCGGATCCTCATCCACCCGGCAGGTTTGATCCTGCGCAATCCCACCGATGCGGCGGCCCTGAATCTGCCGGTCAAGGAGCAGGGGTTCACCTGCATTTACGCTTTCGATGGCGGGACCGGGCCGGAGCGTAAGTGGTACGGCTGCGGCTTTTTCGACAGCCGCGAGCCGCCGCGAACAGCCCAAGGCGTGGTGAACAACCGCAATAGCGCGTTGGCCTACGGCACCTGCGCGGAAGCCGGGGTGAGCACCGCCGAGCAATGGACCCAGAAATATATCGGGCTGATGAAGGGACCGATCCAATACAGCCAGTGCTCCTGGAACGCGGAAAAACCCAGCGACTGGAACGCCATGATCCGGGTTCACGAGTCCCGGCCGAACACCACCAACAAAGACCCCTTCGCCTTCAGCGGCCAGGTCAACGAGTTCATGTTGAAGAATGCCTCGGCCACCAACGACGGCAGCGACAACATGAAATACATCGATGCCTTCATCTACAACGTCCACAGCACGCAGAACTTCGCCACTCGCGGTGACCAGGCGCCACCCAAACCGGAGAATGGCCTGAACAGCGCGCGCAATTTCCAGAAGAAACTCCAGGCCCAGGGCTACAGCGTGCCGATCCTGCGGCTGGACTTCACCCAGCCTGCGGAGCAGCGGTTCAGCTATGTCGCCGCTGACCAGGCGATCGACCTGACGGTGGTTGGCGGTGCCCAGCCGGTTGCACCTGCTGCACCCAGCTACATCGCTGCCGCCACCTGGATCAAGCGTTACGACCCCGGTACCCGCAAAGATGAATGGAGCTTGAGCATCGTGCCCACGGCGGCGGGGCGCGCCGTGCCCAACGAACAGGTCGGGGTGTTTTATGACCAGTTGTTCGCCCTCAAGGGGGCGGATGGCAACTGGCGAAACAACGAACATTCCGCCGGCAGCATGCGCCAGCAATTGAGCTGCGTGCTGGTCAATTACCGCAACAAGACGCCCTGGAATCTCGAACCTTTCAGGCCTGCGTTATCGGACAGCGACACGCGGGCCGCCGGTTGCAACCCGGTCCCGCGTTGACGGTGTGTTTTGGCTAATCAAGGAGATGCAAGCCATGAAAAAACGTCTGCACAGGATTGCTTCATTACTGATGTTTACGCCGCTCTTGCACACGGCATGGGCCCATGCCGAGTCATGCGAAGAGACGCTGAAGAAGGTTGAAACGTTGTACAGCAACACCGTTGACAGTTGCCGGCAGGATCCCGCGTCGGACTGTTCGGGGTTGTTGATCAGAGGCACGCACCGCGCCGATCCGGCCAAGGGGCAGCAGTGGGATGTCTGGAATCCAAGCCCGAAAGCCAAGGAACTGGGCACTTTTGCCGCGTCCTATATGCGGGCCGACGGCATCAGCTATGAAGACCCGGGCATGAGTACGCAAAACGGCTACATCATTACGCCGAGGGATCTGGTTCGCGATCCCGAGACGCCGGTGCACGTCTACTGTGCGTTTCCCAACGACGCCTGGACCGACTTTCGAGATGACCGGGGCTGTGGCAACAACAAGAACACGGCCCAGACCGAGGGCGTCTGCCAGGCGATGGCGCCGCCGATCCTGAGCCCGAATGCGTGGGTCGCGCACTTCACCAAGTTCAACAACAACGTTAAGCAAGACCAGTTGCAATGCGGCTTCAACATGCGCAATCCCATGAGCAGCAATGATCGGGTGGACGCCTTTCGCAATTTCATGGGGGCTCGGCGCGTCATCAATACCCGCGAGTTTCAAACCCAGACCGAACTGCGCCTGGGTAACCCCAAGGACGACGAACTGCCCATCCTGGCGTTTTTCTACAGCGATCAACGGGGTTTGATCGATGCTCTGGCCAATCAGCGCGACTATAAAAACAAGACTGGCAAGGATCGCAACATTATCAAGATCGACTTCCCCAGGACCCCGGTCAGCAAGGCCACCTTCTCCTGCGTGAAAACCACGCCGCCGCCCGCGCAACAGTTCTGTGACAAGTACATCGAATCAAGCAGATGGGTACAACGTCCCGATCCCAAACTGGGGCCGAACACCTGGTCGCTGTCGGTGGTGCCTACCGCCTGCGGCCGGGGGATCAAGGATGATCAGACCGACAGAATGTTTGCCGAGTTGTACAACAAGCATAAAGACGATGGGCAATGGCGGCAGCACAGCATCAATGGCGGGTCACTGCGCCGGCAGATGGTCTGTCACCTGGCGGCAACCGTTGACGGCAAGCCTGTCAGGAACAAACCCGAGTGGAACCTTGAACCGGCGCGGCCCTACGTCGACCAGGCCACGGCTGTAGCGCAACACTGCAATCCCTACTAACGGCTCGAAAGCCAATGCCAGTCAGTTCGTCTGACTGGCATTTTTTTCGAATGCAAGGCGCTCGACAGACCCCGCCCACAAGGGAATTGGCGAACATATTTGAGGGAAGTGTTTGGAATAAGCCTAGGGTTACTTATCGTGATTAGTTATCCGTACCTGTTATTTCTGCAAGTAGAAAACCGCCCAAACGACTAATACATTAAAAGTCAGGCGGATTACTGAGCAGAGCAAGATCATGAACAAAGTTGATTTGAATGATTATCTGGAAACCATGATCCATGTGAAATCGAAAACCATTGTTGAGCGGAGAATGCTGGATGGCAGCGCGGCCTTGGGCGAGTTGACGATGTATTACTGCCTTCGACGGATTTTGAACAACAAGGCAACCCTTCAAGACCTCGGTGTTCTGCATGCCGTGAATAACTTGATGCAGGTCGCCGGGTTCCTTGGTCCGAATGAGACGCTTGGCTTGAAAAATGATGATCAAGGAGCGAGAAAATGGAAAGTATAGAAGAACGTGTAAGAAAAGTAGTTTGTGAGTGTCTGGGCGTGAACGACAAGGATATGAAGAATTCCAATCGTTTTATTGAAGATCTAGGGGCGGACTCTTTGGATGCAGTTGAACTGGTCATGGCGTTGGAACAAGAGCTTGGTATGGCAATTCCGGATGATGTAGCTGAGAAAATTACGACCGTCCAGCATGTAATAGACTATGCAAAGTCCCATGTTCAGTCATAAATCACATTGTACAAACCAAAAAAACGGCCCGAAGGCCGTTTTTTTATTTACCACCAAACTTCAACCACCCAAATACGCTTCCCGCACTTTCGGATCAGTCAGCAGCGCCTCACCAGTCCCTTGCATCACCACCCGGCCGTTTTCCAACACGTACGCACGGTCAGCAATTTTCAGCGCCTGGTTGGCGTTCTGCTCCACCAGGAACACCGTCACACCGTCCTTGCGCAGTTGTTCGATGATGTCGAAGATCTGCTGGATGATGATTGGCGCCAAGCCGAGAGAAGGCTCGTCGAGCAGCAGCAGCTTGGGCTTGCTCATCAGCGCGCGGCCGATGGCGAGCATTTGCTGTTCGCCGCCGGACATGGTGCCGCCGCGTTGGGCAAAACGCTCTTTCAGGCGTGGGAAAAGTCCGAGAACCTTGTCCATCTGTTCCTGATAGTCGCCCTTGTCGGTGAAGAAGCCGCCCATGGCGAGGTTTTCTTCCACGGTCAGACGGGCAAACACCCGACGACCTTCCGGCACCACGGCAATGCTCTTGCGCATGATCTGCGCCGAGGTCTGCCCCACGAGTTCTTCACCCATGTATTTGATGCTGCCGCTGTGGGCCTGCGGCGAACCGCACAGCGTCATCAGCAGGGTGGATTTACCCGCGCCGTTGGCACCGATCAGGGTGACGATTTCGCCCTGGCGGATTTCCACGTTGACGCTGTGCAGGGCCTGGATCTTGCCGTAGAAGGTGGAAACGTTTTCGAATTGCAGCATTTACGCTTCCCCCAGGTAGGCTTTGATCACTTCAGGATTGTCGCGGATCTGTTCGGGCGAGCCATTGGCCAGGGGGGTGCCCTGGTTGATCACGACGATGTGGTCGGAAATGCTCATGACCAGTTTCATGTCGTGTTCGATCAGCAGCACGGTGACGTTGTGCTCCTCGCGGAGCATGCTGATCAGCGCCTTCAGGTCTTCGGTTTCCTTCGGGTTCAGGCCGGCGGCCGGTTCGTCGAGCATGAGGATCCGCGGACGGGTCATCATGCAGCGAGCGATTTCCAGGCGACGTTGCTGACCGTAGGCCAGGGTGCCGGCCGGACGGTTGGCGAAGGCCGTGAGGTTGACCTTGTCCAGCCAGTACTCGGCAAACTCCATGGCTTCGCGTTCGCTTTTGCGGAACGAAGGGGTCTTGAACAGACCGGCCAGGAAGTTGGTGTTCAGGTGACGGTGCTGGGCGATCAAGAGGTTCTCGACCGCGGTCATGTCCTTGAACAACCGCACGTTCTGGAAGGTCCGTACCACGCCTTTGAGGGCGATCTTGTGGCCGGGCAAACCTTGAATCGGCTCGCCGTCCAGCAGGATGCTGCCGCCGCTCGGTTTGTAGAAGCCGGTCAGGCAGTTGAACACGGTGGTCTTGCCGGCGCCGTTCGGGCCGATCAACGCAACCACCTGTTTTTCGTGCACGGTCAGGGCCACGCCGTTGACCGCCAGCAAGCCGCCGAAGCGCATGCTCAAGTTGTCTACTTTAAGGATCTCGCGGCTCATTTGCGCAGCTCCATGTGAGGACGTTGCATGGGCAGCAGGCCTTGAGGACGCCAGATCATCATCAGCACCATCAAGGCGCCGAACATCAACATGCGGTATTCACTGAATTCACGCATCATTTCCGGCAACAGGATCATCACCACGGCCGCGAGGATCACGCCCAGTTGCGAGCCCATGCCACCCAATACGACGATGGCGAGGATGATCGCCGACTCGATGAAGGTGAAGGATTCCGGGGTCACCAGGCCTTGGCGGGCAGCGAAGAAGCTGCCGGCAAAACCGGCGAAACTGGCACCCAGGGTGAAGGCCGAGAGCTTGATCACCGTAGGGTTGAGACCCAGTGCACGGCAGGCGATTTCGTCTTCGCGCAACGCTTCCCATGCGCGACCGATCGGCATGCGCAGCAGGCGGTTGATCACAAACAGCGCACCCAGGGCCAGCAACAACGCAACCAGGTAGAGGAAAATCACCTTGTTGATCGAGTTGTATGGCAGGCCGAAGTACTCGTGGAAGGTCTGCATCCCTTCGGCCGCTTTACGCTCGAAGGTCAGGCCGAAGAACGTGGGCTTCTCGATGTTGCTGATGCCGTTCGGGCCACCGGTGAGGCTGGTCAGGTTACGCAGGAACAGACGGATGATCTCGCCGAAGCCCAGGGTCACGATCGCCAGGTAGTCACCGCGCAGGCGCAGTACCGGGAAACCGAGCAGGAAGCCGAAAGTGGCCGCCATCAGACCGGCAATCGGCAGGCAGATCCAGAAGCTCAGACCGTAGTAGTGCGACAGCAGCGCATAGCTGTAGGCACCGACGGCGTAGAAGCCGACGTAACCGAGGTCAAGCAGACCGGCCAGGCCGACCACGATGTTCAGGCCCAGGCCCAGCATCACGTAGATCAACACTAGCGTCGCGATATCCACCGCTCCGCGAGAGCCGAAGAACGGCCAGACCAGCGCGCCAGCGATCAACGCAATGATGATCCAGCGCTGGGTGGTCGGCAGGGTCAGGAAGTTGCTGGCCTTGGCCGGAATCAGCGGCATGTTCGGCGAGGAACGCCAGGCCGAGCTGATCTGCTGGTCGAACAGCACGCGCAGGAACATCAGCACCGAGCACACGGCGATGGTGATCAGGGTTGCATCGCTGGTGCCATGGACTTCGAGGTTGATGCCGACGATGGTCAGTTTCAGACCGAGTACCGGGTAGGCCACGGCCCACACCAGCAAGGCGCTGAACAACGCCTGTTTAAGATTCCTAGTCATACTTTCTCAACCTCCGGACGACCCAGCAGGCCGGTTGGCCGGAACAACAACACCAGAACCAGTAGACCGAACGCCACAACGTCCTTGTACTGGTCGCCGAAGATATCGGCACCGAAGGCTTCCGCTACGCCAAGCACCAGTCCGCCGAGCATGGCGCCGGGGATGCTGCCGATCCCGCCCAGTACCGCGGCGGTGAAGGCCTTGAGGCCGACGAGGAAACCGGCGTTCGGGTTGATCACGCCGTATTGCATGCTCAGCAGCACGGCCGCAATGGCCGCCAGCGCAGCACCGATGACGAAGGTCAGGGCGATGATGTTGTTGGTGTTGATACCCAGCAGGTTGGCCATCTTGATGTCTTCGGCACAGGCGCGGCAGGCGCGGCCCAGGCGAGAGCGGGAGATGAACAGCGTCAGGCCGAGCATGGCGACCAGGGTCACCACGAACACCACGATTTGCATGTAGGAAATCAGCACTTCATGTGCGCCACCTGGCCCGATGGAGAAGTTGCCGGGGATCAGGTTGGGGATGGATTTGTCCTTGGAGTCTTGCGCCAGCAGAACCGTGTTCTGCAGGAAGATCGACATGCCGATGGCGGAGATCAGCGGGATCAGACGGTTGCTGCCGCGCAAGGGGCGGTAGGCGATCCGTTCGATGCTGTAACCGTAGGCACTGGTCACGACGATGGTGGCGAGGAAAGCGGCGGTCATCAACAGTGGAACACTGTCGAGTCCCATCATGGACAGGCCCGCGATGGCGATGAACGCCACGTAGGAGCCGATCATGTACACCTCGCCATGGGCGAAGTTGATCATTCCAATGATGCCGTAAACCATCGTATAGCCGATGGCGATCAGGGCATACGTGCTGCCAATGGTCAGACCATTAACCAGCTGTTGGAAGAAGTGATAGATGTCAGGCATTACAGCGCTCCTAAAAACCTGATACGCATTTCACTGGTGGAGTCATTTTCCCGCTCGAGCCCCGTGGATCTGCATCCACTTCGAACGCGAGGTTTGCCAGCGAACCGCTGATGACGGTTTTGAGATTTTCAGGTGGGGAGACTGGCGGATCACGCCAGCGCGGCCCTATACGTTCGTAAAACAAAGCCCACGGCACGCCGTGGGCTTTATTGGCAGTCAGTCAGGCAACGCCTTACTGAGGCGAAACTTCAGTTTTAGGTTTGCCGAAGTGCCACTCGTAAACCACGAACTTGAAGTCTTTCAGGTCGCCCTTGGCGTCGAAGCTCAGGTCGCCGGTAGGGGTTTTGAAAGTGCCGGCGTGGATGGCTTCAGCCACTTTGGCCGAGTCTTCGCTCTTGGCAGCCTTGATACCGTCGGCAATCACGGTCACAGCCGAGTAGGCCGGGAACACGAACGGACCGCTCGGGTCTTCTTTCTTGGCTTTGAACGCGTCAGCCAGGGCGATGTTGGCCGGATCCTGGTCGAAGGATTTCGGCAGGGTCACCAGCAGGCCTTCGGAAGCGTCCTTGGCGATCTGCGAAATGGAGTCGTTACCCACGCCTTCCGGACCCATGAACTTGGCTTTCAGGCCTTTTTCCTGGGATTGACGCAGGATCAGACCCAGCTCCGGGTGGTAGCCGCCGTAGTAGACGAAGTCGACGTTGGCTTGCTTGAGCTTGGCGATGATCGAGGAGAAGTCCTTGTCGCCGGCGTTGATGCCTTCGAACACGGCAACCTTGGTGCCTTTCTTCTCGAGGGTCTGCTTAACGGCAGTCGCGATGCCTTCACCGTATTGCTGTTTGTCGTGCAGAACGGCAACGATTTTCGGTTTGACGTGATCAGCGATGTAGTTACCGGCGGCAGGGCCCTGGGCGCTGTCGAGACCGATGGTACGGAAGATCATTTTGTAACCGCGGGAAGTGATGTCCGGGCTGGTGGCAGCCGGAGTGATCATGATCACGCCTTCGTCTTCGTAAATGTCCGAAGCCGGTTGAGTGGAGCTGGAGCACAGGTGACCGACCACGAACTTGACGCCGTCGTTGACGACTTTGTTCGCTACAGCAACCGCTTGTTTCGGATCACAGGCATCGTCGTATTCAACGGCTTCGAGCTTCTTGCCGTCGACGCCGCCCTTGGCGTTGATCTGTTCAATGGCCATTTTGGCGCCGCTGAACTGCATGTCGCCGTATTGGGCTACCGGGCCGGTCTTGGGGCCGGCGATACCGATCTTGATGGTGTCAGCTGCGAACGAATGGCTGGCAACCCCGGCCAGAACCATAGCGGCAAACAGTTTGGAAATCTGCTTAGTAGCCTTAGTCATAGTGCTCCACTCTTACTGTTGTAGTTTTTATAGTCCTGGCGCCGTAGCAGCAGAACCGGGTCAGATATCTTGGATATCCTCCGGAAAATGCCCCCGGCAACTGTACCGGTACAGTGTAGAGCGCCGATTGTTAGCCTGGGAAGCTGGCGCCAGGGGGCAAAACCTGAGGGTGTCGCTTTTTTGAAAGAAAAATACAGAATTGCGGCGGGGGTTCAGGCTGTATTCACAGCAATCCTTGGCTTTCCTGCGCTTTTCATTCGATGACTCAATTGCTTCCGGGTTTTTCTGCCGGACCACCGACGTTATCATTCGCGTCGATTTCTTTTCCGGACAGGACCCATGACTCAAGAACCTAGCACCCTCTATGCCAAGCTGCTTGGTGAGACCGCATCTATTACCTGGAAGGAACTGGAACCGTTCTTTGCCAAGGGTGCCCTATTGTGGGTCGACCCCAGCCTGGATTTGATCGCCGCCGCCGAAGCCGTGGCCACGGATGAAGGCGAGAAAGTGGCTGCCTGGCTGGCCGCCGACACCCTCGCCAAGCTCTCTGAAACGCGGGCGCTGGATCTTTTCGAGCGCGATCCCGAGCTGTGGGCAGTGGTGGTTTCGCCGTGGATTCTGATCCAGGAAAGGGCGACGAGCTGACGGCTCGCATTAAAAGAGTGCGCAGCTCGGCGGGCTAAAAGTGTGTAGGCGAGTAGCGTGATGGCATGTTGCCGTAGAGAAAGGCCACAGGAGGGTCTTGGCGAGGGTGACGTAAACGTAACGGGAACAGTTTAGTGAGCAGCCTGACGGCTGCTTAATTGTTTCTGGATGTGATCGTTCCCACGGTCTGCGATCGTTCCCACGCTCCGCGTGGGAATGCAGCCCTGGACGCTCCGCGTCCCATCAGAAGCCGAACGCGGAGCGTCCGTGGAGGCATTCCCACGCAGAGCGTGGGAACGATCTGACCTCTGTAGGCACTGCCGAAGGCTGCGATCTTTTCGGGCATTCCCCGTTAAGCGGTTTTACCAGTGTGGTTATTAAGGGAAATAACCTTGGTCTTGCCAATCCGGTGACGGTAAATCTCGCGCAGGTACTTGATCGCTTTCTTCACGCAATCGCGCGACAAACGAATGTCGTTGATCGAGACAAACTTGTCTTTGTCGTTGATCAGCTCGCGGTATTTCTTCTCGTACATCGGCTTGATCGCGTACCAGTTGGTATCGAGGATCTTCGCCGGGTTCTCGAACTCGTTGAGCAAGTCGTCGATCAGGTCTTCGTCAAAGTCTTCATGGATGATGAAGTCGAGGATCGAGTTGTCCAGAGTCTCGTCGAAACGGTACGGGTTCTTCGCGAAGCAGCGCTTGATGAAGGCCACGATCAGGGTCAGGAAGTCGTCCGACAGACACGGGCTCTTGGCGATCAGGGTGGTCAGCGACAAGTTGGCCGAGGCGCCGATCACCAGCGCGTAACGCTTGAGCGTGGTGTTCGGAAACAGGCTGTTGAGGTGGGTCTTCAAGCGGTTGAGGTCCATGTAGGACAGCTTGTAGTCCTTGGGCAACGACACGATCGACACCACCGACGAGCAATTCTTGAAGAAGTGCAGGTCGTGCAACGCGGCCGCGTCATAACCGGAATTCTTGTACTGCTCCAGCGACGCGCGGTAGCGCTTGGACTCGATCGGCAACAGGCTGATGCCTTCGATGGCCTGGGTGACCTTGTTGAAGTGCGGAAGGTCAATGGAGCGGAAGAACAGGTCGTCGATGTTCAGGCGCTGCGGCTCTTTATCGAACACCTTGAATTTGTCGCTGCTCGGCGCTGGTGTTTCCGGCACCACGGACTCGGCGTAGGCAATCGCCACCGGGCCGGCCAGGCTCATGAACAGGTCGTTGGCGTCCAGGCGAATGGTTTCGCCGATGTCGATGCCGGCGCGACGGAAATAGTTCTGGTCGTAGTCAGTCGTGACCGCTTGCGCCGTCAGAATGTTGAAGATCTGCTGCGAGATGTATTGGTTGGCGTGCTTTTCCATCGCATTGACGTCGATGTTCTGGATGTTGCCGTCATCGCTCTCTTCGGCGTAACGCATGATGTCGTTGGAGATCAGCATCATCGCGTTCCATGGGCGAATACGCCCCATGACGCTGGCTTCGCTGCTGTCTTCATTGTCGAAGTTGTACGAAAAGTCCCATTCCTCCGACAGGTATTTGCACAGCAGGCGCCCGGCGTTGATGTGCAGCGCCTCGGACATTTCGCTGCGGTGGTCGGAAATGTTCGGCAGCACGCAAATGCCGCTGGTGAAGATCGGCTCGAAGACAAAGGCGTGGCCGCTTTTGCTGTCGTGCTCGTCCATCGGCTTGGTGTCGAACGTCTTGTTCATGTACGAGTGCTGCTGGGCCAGGCCGAATTCCGAGGCCATGCCCGAACCGGTACCGCCGCCGGCACTGAAGATCGAGAAATACAGGCGCGACTGGTTGGCCTTGATCCCGCAGCTGTCGATCAGGTACGAGTGAATCATCTTCCAATCAGGGCTGGAGAAACGCTGGGTGTCCTTGTTCAGGATGATCTTGGCCAGGTACTGGCCGAGGATCGGCGCGTTACCGGCGCCACCGGCGTGGACTTCCGACAAGTCCATGATTTTCATTTTGCTGTAGTCGCGCAGGAAGCCGCTTTTTTCGCCCTTGCGCGAGAAGCGGATGCGCCCGGCGATGTCCTTGTCCAGGTCGCCGAGCATCACCAATGGTTCGACCAGGAACACCGGTTTGGTGGCCTTGTTCGGCCCCAGGCGCAGGTTGTTACGAATCCACTGGGCCGGGCTGTAGCCTTTTTCGGCGTAGCGTTTGTCCGGCGACAGGCGATCTTCGTTGTTGAATTCGTTGAGGTAGAACTTGCGCGCGTTGTACACCAGTTCGGCGACGTCCAGCGCGATGTTCGAACCACAGCGGCCGAGGCCGATCAGGCACACCGAGGGGAATTCCTGCTCGCTGTGCTGTTCGCTGTCGCCTTCCAGATGCGGTGGGCGCGGGAACACCATGTCGCGCAGGCCGTCGAGGTTATCGAGGATGCGGTCGGTATTGGTTTCGGTGAAGTACAGGTACTGCTGGGTCGCCAGCGGGCGCGACGGGATCAATGGCTTCGACGCTGAAGGGCTGTTGGCCGCCGGGCTCAACGTCAGGTCGGATACCGCAGTGGCCGGGTTGTTTTTAGAGGTCATTGTGCGCCATGTACCTGGACTGGTTGGCTCGACGACAAGGCGTCATCGAACTTCACGGAAGGGGATCTCGCGTCTTTTTTGCGCGCGTATTTTGCCCAAGCGACAGGGTGTTGGCGGTGCGCCGCTCGGGGGAGTCCTTTCCTGATTTATGATGGATCGGCCAGTATTCGGCGATCTTTAATCAAAAGGAGGCAAAATGATGCCATCGTTACCTGCACTCGGATTCGCCGGAATCGGCCTGATGGGCTTGCCGATGTGCCAGCGTCTGTTGGCCGCGGGTTATCCGCTGACCGTGTGGAATCGCAATCCGCACAAGTGCGCACTGCTGGTTGAAGCCGGTGCACGGCAAGTGGCGACGCCGGCTGAACTGTGCGAGCACGCAGACGTGGTGATGCTGTGTCTGGCGGACACGGCGGTGGTGCGCGAAGTGGTGTTTGGCCCGGCAGGCGTTGCCGAGGGTGGGAAAAGTGGACAACTGCTGGTGGATTTTTCCAGCCTGGAGCCCACCGCCACCCGGGAAATGGCGACAGCACTCGCCAGTAAAACCGGCATGCGTTGGCTGGATACGCCGGTGTCGGGCGGGGTGGTCGGCGCGGAGGCGGGCAGCCTGGCGATCATGGTCGGTGGCGATGCCGCGGATCTTGAACGCGTGCGACCGGTCTTGCTGAGTCTGGGCCAACGCGTGACGCACATGGGCGCCGTCGGTGCCGGCCAGGTGACCAAGGCCTGCAATCAGATGATCGTCGCCTGCAATGCCCTGGTGATCGCGGAAGTGGTGGCGTTGGCCGAACGCTCCGGCGTCGATGCCAGCCTGATCGCCGAAGCGCTGGCCGGTGGTTTTGCCGATTCGAAACCGTTGCAGATCCTCGCCCCACAAATGGCCGAAAGCCGCTTCGAACCGGTGAAGTGGCACGTGCGCACGCTGCTCAAGGATCTGGACACGGCGGTGAAGTTTTCTCGCGAACAAGGCTCGGCCACGCCGATCAGCGGATTGGCCGCACAATTGATGCGCCTGCATGGGGGCCAGGGCTTTTTGGAAAAGGATCCGTCAACGTTAGTCCGGCTATACCGCGCGCCAGACTCAGTGGACTGACCGTGTGCGAGTGCTTGCGCTGGTTGATTTCGTTCAGCACCGGGCGCAGCTCTTCCAGCGGCACCGGGCGACTGAGCAGGTAGCCCTGAACGAAATCGCAGCCCAGGCGTTCGAGAAACTCGTATTGCTCGACGGTTTCGACGCCTTCGGTGACCACCTGCAAATGCAGGGTGTGCGCCATGACGATGATCGCCTGGACGATCTCCATGTCCTGGGTCGCCTTGGGAATGTCCTGAATGAATGAACGATCGATTTTCAGCGTGTTCAGCGGCAGGCGCTTGAGGTAGGCCAGGGATGAATAACCGGTGCCGAAGTCATCGATCGACAGCGACACGCCGAGCGCGCGAATCTGCCGCAGCAGCACCAGGGTGTTGGCGATGTTGCCCATCAGCGCATTTTCTGTGACCTCAAGCTCCAGGCGCTGGGGCTCCACTCCGCTCACGTGCAGGGCGTGTTCGATTTCGTCGGCCAACTCCTCGCGCGCCAGGTTCAGCGGCGAGCAGTTCACGGCAATCTTCAAGGCTTCGCAGCCGTGGCGGGACAACTCGCCCAGGTCTTCACAGGCTTTGCACAAGACCCAGTTGTCCAGTTCGGCGATCAGCCCGTTGGCTTCGGCGATGGCGATGAAACGGTCAGGCGTGAGCAGACCGTGAGTCGGGTGTTGCCAGCGAATCAGCGCTTCGAGCTTGGTGACCTGACCGGTCTTCAGCTCATAGATCGGTTGGTAGTACAGCTTCAGCCCGGTGTTTTCGCGCAGGGCGTGGCGCAGTTCCTCTTCCAGCTGCAGTTCCAGGGTGGCCCGGGTCCTGAGGTTCGAACTGAAGAAATTCAGGCTGTTGCGGCCGGCGCCCTTGGACTGATACAGCGCCAGGTCGGCGTTTTTCAGCAGTTCTTCGCAGGTCTTGCCGTCTTCAGGGAACAAGCTGATGCCGATGCTGGTGGTCATGACCATGCGCCGGCCGGACAGCTCGATGGGTTCTTTCATTTTCAGCATGATGCGCTGAGCCATGTGCCGGGCTTCTTCGCGGTCGTGCAGGCCGATGAGGATGCAGAACTCGTCGCCGCCGAAGCGCGCCACCACGTCGTCGTGGCTGCGCACCGAGCCCTTGATGTGGCCGGCCAATACCTTGAGCAATTCATCGCCGGCGTCATGGCCGAGGCTATCGTTGATCCGTTTGAAGTGGTCGATGTCGAGGAACATCACCGCCAGCATGCCGCCCTCGTTGGTCTTCTCGATCAGTTTCTCGGCAAAGATCTGATTAAAGCCGCGGCGGTTGATCAGGTTGGTCAGGGCATCGTAGTGCGCCACCTGTTGCAGCGACATGCGCGCCTGATCCAACTGGCTGAGCAGGGTGTTGACCCGGCGCAGGTCGTGTTCCTTGTTTTGCAGCTTTTTATCGGCCAGCGCCGCGCTGATGCAGCTGCCGATGATCAACAGGGTCATGATCGCCACCGTCAGCCCCAGCTGCAGATGGTTGTTTTCACCGGGCAGCATGGGCAGGGTGCCGACGGGCACCACCAGCGTCAGCGCCGCCATGCCGGTGAAGTGCATGCTGACGATGCCGGCGCCGAGCACCAGGCTGGCGATGAATTTGCGCAGTTGATGATACAAACCGATGCCATCGCGCAGGTGACTGGAAATCAACAGGGCGGCGAGGCTGGCGCCTATCGCGATGACGATGGACAGCGCGAACAGCAAGGGGTTGTAGAAAGCCGTTGCGACCGAACGCATGGCGGCCATGCCCACATAATGCATGGTCGCGATGCCCAGGCCGATCCACACGGCAGCGCGCAGGTATTGCCAGACATTCACGTGAGGGTGGCTGAGCGTGTGCATTGCCAGCCACGAAGCCGTCAGGGCAAATATCAGTGAGAGCAGGGTGATGGGCAGTTGGTAGTGAATTTCCACCGGCGCCTGGAACGCCAGCATGCTGATGAAGTGCATGGCCCAGATGCCACCCGCCAGGCACAAGGCACCGACCCAACGCCAGAGCCGTTGGGTGCCGGATTTTTCCACATGACCGACCCGTTCGGTCATGTCCAGCGTGGCGAAACCGGCCACACAAGCGACCACATACGCCAGCACCACCAGAAAAGGGTTGTGTGTGCAGTTAAGGATGACCTGCCCGCCTTCTGGCAGCTCGGTAATGAACTGCAAACCAAGCCACTCCATAGCACGTCCCATCTCAGAGTCTTCTTGGCCGGCATCATGAATGCCGGCGAATGCTTTGGAGTATAGAGGTCATGTACAGAGCGCAAGGCGTAGTGGCACGGTGACGCTAATGATTTCGGTATTGGCGTTATAACGATTGGCGCTAAGTTTCAGGCGCTCTGCTCATAAGGCATTTCGAATTCGGGTTGCAAGGCCGGCAACCCGAACGCGGCCCGCGCTGCATCGCAATCCACGTTGGCTTCGCCATTGGCCCAGGAGGCGTCGAACTCCCGGCACGTGCTCGAACGCCGATCGTAAATCGAGCACTGCACAGTGCTGCCCACCTCGCCGACCAATGCGGTGCAGCGGGTCGGTTTGCAGTCTGTCCCGAGCATCGCCACCCGACTGGGGTTGATCGGCGCGACCAGTTCGTCGGGCACCGTGCCACCGGCCGAGGTGCATTCACCCCAGAAAAAAGACACGCGAAAATGAGAACAGCAGGCACCGCAATTCAGACACGGACTGGCTTCGGACATGGGCGATAGTCAAAGAGGGATGGGGGCAACGGTGGGGGCGATCAGGCCGCTATTCTAGGCTTCGGCTTGGACTTGGGAAGGGGGGCGCGCAGGTATATTTTTCAACCGGTTTGTCGGCACCGGGCTTGAAATTTCACCGGGCCTGTAGGCGCGAAGCTTGCTTGCGAAAGCGGTCTGTCTGCCAACGATGATGTCGACTGAACGACCGCTTTCGCGAGCAATCTTTGCTCCTGCGGGGGGGCGTGTGTGGCATTAACTGATATCAGGCTGGCGAATGATGACAGACAGGTCACGCGCGCCTGACTAGATTGCAGATTCCGGGGGCAGCGACGCCTTCATAACAATAAAAGAGACGGACCCCATGCAGAACTCGACCCAAGCGGCGAATGCCTGGCGCATTCTGTTCCTGCTGTTCCTGGCGAACCTGTTCAACTTCTTCGACCGCACCATCCCCGCCATTATCATCGAGCCCATTCGCATGGAATGGCACCTCAGCGACTTTCAACTGGGGATCATCGGCACGGCGTTCACCCTCGTTTATGCCATTGCCGGCCTGCCGTTGGGGCGCATGGCTGATACCGGTTCCCGCGCCAAATTGATGGGCTGGGGCCTGGCGGTGTGGAGCGGGCTCACCGCGGTCAACGGGCTGGTGGGCAGTTTCTGGACGTTCCTGCTGGTGCGCATGGGCATCGGCATCGGCGAGGCCAGTTACGCCCCTGCCGCCAATTCGCTGATCGGCGACCTGTTCCCGGCCCACCGCCGCGCACGGGCGATGGGCATTTTCATGCTCGGGCTGCCGCTGGGCCTGCTGCTGGCGTTCTTCACCATCGGCTGGATGGTCAAAACCTTCGACAGTTGGCGCGCACCGTTCTTTATCGCGGCGGTGCCGGGGCTGGTCCTGGCGATCTTCATGTTCTTTATCAAGGAGCCGAAACGCGGCGCGGCGGAAACCGTGCAAGTCTCGCAAGAGCGCGTGGACCGGCCGATCCGTCGAGTGCTGGCGGTGCCGACTTTCCTGTGGCTGGTGCTGGCGGGGCTGTGCTTCAATTTTGCGACCTATGCCTGCAACTCCTTCCTGGTGCCGATGCTGCAGCGCTATTTCCTCATGCCTTTGCACGAAGCAGCGGTCGCGACCGGCGTCATCGTCGGCGTGACCGGGCTGTTCGGCCTGACATTGGGCGGCTTGATCGCGGACAAGATCCACCAACGCGTGGCCAACGGGCGGCTGCTGTTCGCCGCGTTCAGTTTGATCATCTCGACGGTGTGCACCGCTTGGGCGCTGCACGCCGGGCGGATCGAGATTGGCGTGTTTGTCGCGGTGTTCAGCCTGGGCTGGCTGTTTGCCTATAACTTCTACACCTGCGTGTACACGGCGATCCAGGACGTGGTCGAACCGCGCCTGCGGGCCACGGCGATGGCGCTGTTCTTTGCCGGGTTGTATTTACTGGGGGGTGGCTTGGGGCCGGTGGTGGTCGGGGGCTTGTCCGATCACTTCGCGAACACGGCGATGCTGGCGGCGGGTGCCGAGCAGATGACCGAGGCGTTCAAGGCCGTCGGACTGCACGACGCGATGTACCTGATCCCGGTGGCGCTGTTTTTCACCATGGTGTTTCTATTTATGGCGTCGCGCTGTTTTGTGCGCGATGCGAAGCGGATGAAGGACGGGTTGGTGGCGGTTGATCCGCAGATCGAGGCGGTAACGGCATGATCGTTCCCACGCGGAGCGTGGGAACGATCGGCAGACAAAAAAAGGCCCGCATCACTGCGGGCCTTCTTTTTTAGTGGTGGAGCAGGGGGCTTAACCCGCCACCAACACCCGAATCGCTTCCAGTCGCAACGCAGCCTTGTCGAGCATGGCCAGGCCTTGCTCGCGCTGTTTGCGCAGGGCTACCAGTTCGCTGTCGCGTACGGTCGGGTTGACCGCTTGCAACGCGGTCAGGCGCGCCAATTCTTCGTCGGTGTCGGCAGCCAGGCGACGTTGCGCCTCAGCCACACGCTCGGCGTGACGCGGGAAGATCTTCTCTTCGCCGGCGTTGATCCGTGGCGTCAACTGATCGCGCTGAGCCTGGATGAACTTGTTGGCGCTGGCGCGGGGCACGCTTTCCAGTTGATCGTTCAGGGTTTCGAACGACACCCGGCCCGACAGGTCGTTGCCATTGGCATCGAGCAGGCAGCGCAGGGCGGCTGGCGGCAGGTAACGGCCCAATTGCAACGAGCGCGGGGCTACCACTTCGCTGACGTAGAGCAGTTCCAGCAACACGGTGCCAGGTTTCAGCGCCTTGTTCTTGATCAACGCCACGGCGGTGTTGCCCATCGAGCCGGACAACACCAGGTCCATGCCGCCCTGCACCATCGGGTGCTCCCAGGTGATGAACTGCATGTCTTCGCGAGACAGCGCCTGGTTGCGGTCGTAGGTGATGGTCACGCCTTCGTCGTCGCCCAACGGGAAGCTGGCGTCGAGCATTTTTTCGCTCGGTTTGAGGATCAGCGCGTTTTCCGAATGGTCTTCGCTGTCGATGCCGAACGCGTCGAACAGGGTTTCCATGTAGATCGGCAGGGCGAACTGATCGTCTTGCTCAAGGATGTCCTCGACCAACTGATCGCCTTCGCCCGAACCGCCGGAGTTGAGTTCCAGCAAACGGTCGCGACCGGTGTGCAGCTCGGCTTCCAGACGCTCACGCTCGCCGCGGGCCTCGTCGATCAGCGCTTGCCACTCGCCGTCGTCGGCGTTTTCCAGCAGCGGCAGCAGGCGCGAACCGAACTGATGCTGCAAGGCGTTGCCGGTCGGGCAGGTATTGAGGAAGGCGTTCAGCGCTTCGTGGTACCACTGGAACAGGCGCTCTTGCGGGCTGGTTTCCAGGTACGGCACGTGCAGCTCGATGATGTGCTTCTGGCCGATCCGGTCGAGACGACCGATACGCTGCTCCAGCAGGTCCGGATGCGACGGCAGATCGAACAGCACCAAGTGGTGCGAGAACTGGAAGTTGCGACCTTCACTGCCGATTTCCGAGCAGATCAGCACTTGCGCGCCGAATTCTTCGTCGGCGAAGTAGGCGGCGGCGCGGTCACGTTCGAGGATGTTCATGCCCTCGTGGAACACCGTGGCCGGGATGCCGGAACGCACGCGCAAGGCGTCTTCCAGGTCCATGGCGGTTTCGGCGTGGGCGCAGATCACCAGCACTTTGGTGCGCTTGAGCATCTTCAGGGTGTCGATCAGCCACTCGACGCGTGGGTCGAATTTCCACCAGCGTTCTTCTTCGTTGGCGTCCGGCTGGGCCTGGAAGCTGACTTCCGGGTACAGCTCAGCGTGATCGCCCAGCGGCAGTTCGAGGTATTCGTCCGGGCACGGCAGCGGGTACGGGTGCAGCTTGCGCTCCGGGAACCCTTGCACGGCGGCGCGGGTATTACGGAACAGCACGCGGCCGGTGCCGTGGCGGTCGAGCAGCTCGCGCACCAGACGGGCGCTGGCTTCGACATCGCCATCGTTGACGGCGGTGAGCAGGGCTTCGCCTTCGTTGCCGAGGAAACCGTGGATGGTCTTGTGCGCTTCTGGCGACAGGCGACCTTTATCCAGCAACTCCTGAACGGCTTCGGCCACCGGGCGATAGTTTTCGCTCTCGGCGCGGAAGGCGTGCAGGTCATGGAAGCGGTTCGGGTCGAGCAGGCGCAGACGCGCGAAGTGGCTGTCCTGGCCCAGTTGTTCCGGGGTCGCGGTCAGCAGCAGCACGCCGGGAATGACTTCGGCCAGTTGCTCGACCAGCGAGTATTCCGCGCTGGCCTTTTCTTCGTGCCAGACCAGGTGGTGGGCTTCGTCGACGACCATCAGGTCCCAACCGGCGGCGAACAGCGCGTCCTGGGCCTTCTCGTCGTCCACCAGCCATTCCAGCGCCACGAGGGCGAGCTGGGTGTCTTCGAACGGGTTGGCGGCATCGCTTTCGATGAAGCGTTCTTCGTCGAACAGCGCGACTTGCAGGTTGAAGCGGCGGCGCATCTCGACCAGCCACTGGTGCTGCAGGTTCTCCGGAACCAGGATCAGCACGCGGTTGGCGCGGCCCGACAGCAGTTGGCGATGGATCACCAGACCGGCTTCGATGGTCTTGCCCAGGCCCACTTCGTCCGCCAGCAGCACGCGCGGCGCGATACGGTCGGCGACTTCACGGGCGATGTGCAATTGGTGCGCGATCGGCTGTGCACGCACACCGCCCAGGCCCCAAAGGGACGACTGCAACTGACGACTGGTGTGTTCCAGGGTGTGGTAACGCAGGGAGAACCAGGCCAGCGGGTCGATCTGCCCGGCGAACAGACGGTCGCTGGCCAGACGGAACTGAATGAAGTTCGAGAGCTGGGTTTCCGGCAGGGTCACCACTTCGTTCTGCGCGTTGAGGCCGTGGTAAACCAGCAGGCCATCGACATCGTCGACTTCCTGTACGGTCAGTTTCCAGCCTTCGAAGTGAGTGATCGAGTCACCTGGGGAAAACCGCACACGGGTGAGGGGCGCATTCCGTAGCGCGTACTGACGAGTGTCGCCAGTGGCCGGATAGAGCACGGTCAACAAGCGGCCGTCCTGTGCCAGAACGGTGCCCAAACCCAGCTCGGCTTCGCTGTCACTAATCCAGCGTTGCCCCGGTTGATACTGCTGCGCCATGCTGCCTGACTCCCACCTTGAAAAAGCGGGCTATCTTAACGGAATGAGCCTTCAGGGCCAAAGGATAACTCGCATCGGCGCGGGCGAAGGCTGTGATTTTTCGATCTTCGGGAACGCTTGGGTTCTGTGCTGTCGGATAAAACATCGCCCCTCGCGCGTGCGCTGGTTCACAACTTTGCGACCGATGGCTCAAGTCGCCCCTCGCGCAGCCGACAGCCTGATGACAGGAGACTAATAATTATGCTGCAACCGATGCTGCCCTTGAGTGCCGTGCCGATCACCTCACAGCAGGACCCGATCCGCCAGCGTCCGGACATTCCGCCGGTAGTGCCTGTGCAGGAAAGCTCCAGCGAAAGCACGATCGACCTGCAAAAACGCGACCCGGAAGAGGCCGCCCTGCAACTGCGCGAAGAACAGCGCCGTCGCCAGGAGCAGGATCGGCGCCGTCGTGAGGCCGATGAAGATCCTGACGTGCACCTGGCGATCCCCGGCGACGAACTCAACGCCGACAACACCGTGCCGGTCGCGCCGTTGATCGAAGACGAGCCGCGCCAGGGTCTTTGGGTCGATATCCAGATCTGACTGCCTCCCGCAGGGGCTGCCGAAGGCTGCGATCTATTCAATCGCTGCCACTTTCGGCCAATTCCCGCAAACGCCCCAACAACACGTCGGTTTCCTCCTCAGTGTTGAAATAACTCACGGCAATCCGCGCAATGCTCTCCAGCCCTCTGGCCTGCATATCCAGAGGCGTATAAGCCACGCCATTGGCGCCGATATTGATCCCGCGCTGCGCCAGCCGCAGTTTCAGCTCGACACAGTCCCACCCCTTGAGCGTAAACGCGATCAGGCCGGATTGATGGCCTTGCGGGCCGAGATTGTGCAGCGTCAGGCCGGGGATCTTTAGTAGGCGCTCGCGCAACCCCCGACTCAGTCCGTCGATCCGCTGGCGAATGGCTGTTGTCCCCAGCGCATTGCATTCCTCCAGCGCATTGGCCAAACCGGCCAGCAACGCCACCGACACTTCGCTGGTTTCAAAGCGCCGAGCATCGTTGCGCATCGTAAAACCTGCGCCATCCCAAGGCGCCGAAAGCACATCGAGTTGAGTGGGTTGGAGCCGTTCCATGAATCCCGGCCTTATATACAGCAGCGCCGTTCCTCGCGGCCCGCGCAGGAATTTGCGCCCGGCACCCTTGAGCACATCGCAATTCAACGCCTGAACATCACAGGGCAGTTGCCCCAGCGCCTGGCCGGCGTCGATGAAATACGCGATGCCATGCTGCCGCGCCACGGCGCCAATCGCCTCGGCGGGATTGATCAAGCCACCGTTGGCGGGCAGCCAGGTCAGGGCAATCAGCTTCACCTTAGGATCGATCATTTGCTGCAGAGCGCTCACGGACACCGCGCCCGTCTCATCGCAGGGAATCACCTCCAGTTGCGCCCCGGCGGCGACGGCTCGGGCGATGCACGCCAGATTGCCACCCCATTCGTGGCGGCCGACGAGAATCCGCTCGCCGGATTGCCACGGCCCCAGGGCATTGAACGCCATGCCCCAGGCTGCCGAGCCGCTGCTGGCGAAGGCAATGGCTTCAGGCTCGGTGTTCAGCAGGCTGGCCGCCGCGGATCGGGCGCGAGCCTGCACACTTTGGTCGGCCGTCTCCATCGGCCCGCCGAGGGCTTCCCGTTGCAGTTGCCCGAGGATGGCGTCGAGGGTCGCCTGGCTCGGCAGCGAGGCGCCAGCGTGGTTGAAGTGAATCACGCTGGCGCAACCCGGTGTCGCCGCCCGCAAATGCGCCACTTCGGCGGGTGTCATGGCTTGAGCTCGAAAATCGCGTCGATTTCCACCGCCACGCCGCCGGGCAGGCTGGAAACACCGACGGCCGTACGCACATGTTTGCCTTTCTCGCCGAGGGCGTTGACCAGCAGGTTGGAGGCGCCGTTGGCCACCAGACCTTGGTTTTTGAAATCACCGGCGCTGGCGATGAATACGCCGAGGCGAATGATGCGCACCAGTTTCGACAGGTCATCACCGAGTGCATTGCTCAGTTGCGCAAGCAGACCAAGCGCGGCAAGTTCGGCGGCGTTAGCGCCTTCTTCGTCGCAAATCGCGTCCCCGAGTCGACCGATAAAGGTCGGTTTGCCATCGAGCAACGGAATCTGCCCGGAGATGAACAGCTGGTTCTGGCTGACCACGTGATTGATGTAGTTGGCGATCGGCTGGCTCGGGGTCGGCAACTTCAAGCCAAGTTGCTGGACGCGTTGGGCGAGTGAATCGGTCATGGTGAGTCCTCCTGAATGAAGGGTTCAGCATGTTGGCGTCTCGCGGGCGCGACAAACGGATAGATTTAATCCGACGTATTCAAATAACTCATGCGTCGGCGATTTCACTCAGCCATTGGGCGAAGCATTCGGCGGCCGGGCTTGGCGGACGATCCGGGGTGACCAGCCAATAACCGATCTCGCCGGTGAACGGCGGGGTGTCGAAGGCTTCGACCAACGCGCCTTCCTTGAGTCGACGTTCGATCAAGTGCCGGCGGCCCATGGCGATGCCCTGGCCGGCCACGGCGGCTTCGACGACGATGTTGTAGTCGTGAAGCATCACGCTGGGGTAATGGGCGAGGTCGACGGCGTGGTGCGCGCTCCAGTCGATCCACTCGAATGGCTGGTAGGACTTGGCCATCAGCAGCGGGCCATGATCGACACTTTGAGCCTTGAACGCCGGGCTGCACACCGGGGTGAGGGTTTCCAGCATAAAGCGTCGGGCCTGAACCTTGGGCCAGCCGCCCTTGCCATAACGGATGGCCAGGTCGACTTCGCCGCCATTGACGTCGGCCAGTTGCACCGACGGCATCAGCTCCACATGAATATGCGGGTAACGCGTATTAAAACCGGCCAGGCGCGGCGCCAGCCACAGGGTGGCGAAGGAAGCGAGCAGGCCGATGCGCAGGGTGGTTTCCTGTTGTTCGTGACCGCGCAGGTCGCGGGTGGCCGAGGCGATGGAGGCCAATGCCGGTTGAATCTTGCGGTAGTAGGTTTCGCCGGCTGGCGTCAGATCAATCGCCCGAGTACGTCGGATAAACAGCCGCTGGTTGAGGAACTGCTCGAGTTTCTGCACCTGATGGCTGATCGCACTTTGGGTCACCGACAGCTCATCGGCAGCCTTGATAAAACTCAAATGCCGCGCCACGGCCTCGAAGGCGCGCAGGGCCATCAAGGGCGGCAGATCCTGGTGCAATTCCACGGTTGGGTCCTTTGGGTCCATCGCGACGTGCCGATTGTGCGGTGAAAAATCCCTATGAGCACATATTTTGTTAAGGCCTTGTTCAGCGGGTGACTGGTCAGCGCGGGCGCCAGACCGCATTATTGGCGCAATCCCGACCGAACTTCCTTTCCAGCGATGCACTGAACACCATGAGCCAAGACGACAAACTGATCGACCTTAACGCCGAACGCGCCAAGCGGGTGCATGACCTCAACGACAAGCGCCTGAACGAAGTGCGCCAGGCCTTCGAACAGGCCATGCCGTTGGGTAAAGCGAAGAAAAAGCCGAAAAACAAACCGAAAAAGCGTTGAACCCCCCTGCATCGATTGATGCAGGTCAGTTATTTCCCCTCCTTTACGCCCAGTCTCGGGCGGCATTGATCCCGGTCAATTTTCTCTCCTGCCCGATTGGTTAACTTAGCCCTATCGCAACAGGGCAAGTGCAGGAGGCCAGTCATGTTTTTCGACAACGTGGTGATCGCCGGAGTGCTGACAGTCGGCCTCATGGTTCTGTTTTTTGCAGGGTTTGGATATTTCATCTGGAAGGATTCGCATAAGCGCAAACCGTAGTTCTTTCCAGAGCAATGAGCACGCAAGGCATTTTGGGCAACTTCGGTTGCCCTTTTTTTTGCCCACGAAAATCTATCGGTACATGATCGTTCCCACGCTCTGCGTGGGAATGAATCCCGTGACGCTCCGCGTCACAGGTGGACGCGGAGCGTCCATGGCGGCATTCCCACGCAGAGCGTGGGAACGATCATTGGGGTGTTTGGGAGAAATCAGCAGGCATGAAAAAGGCGCGGCTCTTGCGAGGCGCGCCTTTTTCGTTGCAGCGATGGATCAGCTACCCAGTGCCTTCGACGCCAGCCAGAACAGGCCGGCCGACAGGGCCACGGTGGCTGGCAGGGTCAGGACCCAGGCCAGCAGGATGGTTTTGACGGTGCCGCCCTGCAGGCCGCTTTTGTTCGCGACCATGGTCCCGGCCACGCCCGAGGACAGGACGTGGGTGGTGGACACCGGCAGGCTGAAAATGTTGGCCAAACCAATCATGCACGCAGTGGTGATCTGCGCCGACATGCCCTGTGCGTAGGTCATGCCTTGCTTGCCGATCTTCTCGCCAATGGTCAGCACCACGCGTTTCCAGCCGACCATGGTGCCCAGGCCCAGGGCCAGTGCAACCGCCAGAATTACCCAGAATGGGGCGTATTCGGTGGTGGTGGTCAGGTCTTTGCGCAGTTTGTCCAGGTCAGCCTTTTCACGGGCTTGCAGGCCTGGCAGCTTGGCGACCTTGCGAGCGGTGTCGTCCAGGCACAACAGGTAGCGACGCACTTCGATACGGCTTTCCGACGGCAGCGAGTGGTAGTCGGCTACACCCTTGAGGGTGTCGAGCAGGGCGCTGATGGTCGGTTCGGTCTGTTGCGGGTTGCAACGGAATTTCTCCGGAAGATCGCCTTCCACGCTTTTGCCCAGGGCCAGGAACTCACCCAGGGTGTCGGCATTACGCTTGTAGAACTGGCTCAAGTGCAGGGTCGCATCGCGAGTCCGTTCGATCTGGTAAGTGGTGCTGCTCAGGTCGAGAACGAACTGCGCCGGCACGATACCGATCAACACCAGCATGATCAGGCCGATGCCTTTCTGCCCATCGTTGGAACCGTGCACAAAGCTCACGGCCATCGCCGAAATCACCAGGACCAGGCGGTTCCAGAACGGCGGGTGCTTCTTGTCGTCAAGCTTGCGGCGCTGGTCCGGGGTCTTGTGCATCTTCGACAGCGGACGCCACCATTTAAGGCCGATCAACACCAGCGCGGCGACAATAAAGCCGGCCATTGGCGAGAACACCAGAGAAGCGCCGATATCGATCGCCTTCTGCCAGTTCACGCCATCGGCCAACGGAATGTCGTTGATCAAGGCGTTGGCCAGGCCGACACCGAGGATCGAACCGATCAGGGTGTGGGAGCTGGAGGCCGGGATACCGAAGTACCAGGTGCCCAGGTTCCAGGTGATGGCGGCGGCGAGCAACGAGAACACCATGGCCAGTCCGTGTCCGGTGTTCACATTGATCAGCAGCTCTACCGGCAGCAAATGGACGATGGCATACGCCACGCCAACACCGCCCAGCAAAACGCCGAGAAAGTTGAACACACCGGAAAAGAACACCGCCAGATGAGGCGGCATGGCTTTGGTGTAGATAACAGTGGCCACCGCGTTTGCAGTGTCATGAAAGCCGTTGATGAACTCGAAGGCGAGGACAAAGGCCAGGGCGAGCAAGAGGCTCACAAGCACCCAAGCATCCAGTCCGCTGAATAAATCGATCATGAAGGTTTTCTGACCCGGTCGTAAGGGGGCGCGATTATGCCAGAAAAGACTGGAAATCGATGCACTAGCTGCTCATCGGTAACATTCTTCAACGAATTAGTTTGTCGCAAAGCCCTAAGCCCCAGGTTTTTACTGGGATTTTTAACTCATTGATTTTCTTTGAAAAGCCAGCGCGCGCAGGGTTTTCTCTCGACAGCACGAGAGGCGCAAACGCTTGTGTGAAATATCTGAGAAGAAGGTCGGACATGCGCCATTTGCCTCATCCGATGGGTGAGGTGGCCGCTGCCCGCTGGTAGCGGGCGCGAAAGGCAACGTCGAAACACCGCGCTTTTAGCGGATGCAAACGCAGGCCCTTGAAGGATTCAGGCCGGGGCGGTCAAGGCTCTTCGGCTTTGAGTTCCTTTTCCATCTTCTGCAGTTCCTGACTGAAAGCCTGATCCTGAACGGTGGCGCGTTTACGCCAGGGCTTGCGTTCCGGTTCGGGCTGGGCGGCGTAGGTGGTGACTTCCCCGCCGTAAACATCCTTGTAACGTTGTTCCTGGCGCTCAAGTTCCGCGCGCAGTTCGTCTTTCGTCACAGTGCTACCTGATTGAGTTGAGATAAATTCTGGTGAAACGCACTGCTTCAAGTTTATTGACCACGCTCGTCGAAAGGACAATACCTGAAAAGGCATTGGCTTTTTAACGACTCAATGATCAACACTTCCATGTTGCAGGCGGCCACGGCACCAGAGAAAACAGCTGACGTAGCTTCAGTGTCCTGTTTCAGCGAACGCGTTGGCGGTGCATATGAAATCAGCGTCAGGCGCTTGCTGCGGGCGGCGGCGATGGGACATCGCGCTCCGGGTGGCGTAATCGGCAAGTAAAAAACCGGCGGGCCACTGAGATGCATTATAGCGGTCGATTCGAAGAACACTATCTCTTGAGCATTAAAAGTGGTTCCTGGTGTGTGATGATTTTGTTACTCGTAACTTTTACCGGTAACTAGAGTGTCTGGGTTGCCAGTTTTCAGCGACTTGTTTCTGACGCCAACAAGACGAACAAGTTCGGATCATAACTTTGCCCTTTAAAGTCGGCGACCGCCTAAAAGTGACAATATCTAACAGCACTGCACACGTCTGACGATGAGGGCAGGTCGATTGCGATTATCGGTCGATGGTTCGATAATCGCCCAATCTTGTTGCCTGCGGCTTGTGTACGGGCGTTGAGCCGCTTGTAATAGCCGCTGAGCCGTGTAGGAAAAAGGACCTGATATGAACGATCAAATGCGCAACTCCTTCGCGTCGGTGGCGCCGCCGATCGTCGCCTCCCCGGCCAAGCGAATCCAGGCCCTGACCGGCGATCCGGACTTCATGACGTCCCTGGCCCGTGGCCTGGCGGTGGTGCAGGCATTCCAGGAGCGCAAGCGCCACCTGACCATCGCCCAGATCAGCCACCGCACGGAAATTCCCCGCGCCGCCGTGCGACGTTGCCTGCACACCCTGATCAAACTCGGCTACGCCACCACGGACGGCCGGACTTATTCGCTGCTGCCCAAAGTCCTGACCCTCGGCCATGCCTATTTGTCCTCGACGCCCCTGGCAGTTTCCGCACAGCCGTACCTCGACCGCATGAGCGAGCAACTGCATGAGGCCTGCAACATGGCCACCCTGGAAGGCGATGACATTCTGTACATCGCCCGTTCGGCAACCACCCAGCGCCTGATTTCCGTGGACCTGTCGGTCGGCGGCCGCCTGCCGGCCTACTGCACGTCGATGGGGCGGATCCTGCTCGCCGCCCTGGATGACACGACGCTGGGCGAATACCTCGACCACGCGGAGTTTCAAGCCAAGACCAGCCGTACGCTGCACACCCCCGAGGCCTTGCTCGAATGCCTGCAAGAAGTGCGGCAGCAAGGCTGGTGCATCGTCGATCAGGAACTGGAGCAGGGCCTGCGTTCGATTGCCGTGCCGGTGTATGACGCTTCCGGCCAAGTCGTGGCGGCGCTCAATGTCAGTACCCACGCCGGGCGCGTCAGCCGCAGCGAGCTGGAGCAACGGTTCCTGCCGGGTTTGCTGAGCGCCAGCCGTGACCTCAGCGCGCAGCTGTTTGCCTAAGCTGTTCGATAAACGCACAGAGTCGCGTTTATCGAATTGACGCTCTTTCCCTCGGATCATTAATGTCGCGGCAGCGTCATCCGGCGCTGTTGACCCTCGGTCAGTCGCCGGACGATGACTCCCCATAATAATGAGCAGAGGCCACGCGCTCCTTGCGTGGAATAAAAATAATGAATCAGCCTCAGACTGCTGTAGGAAACTGCCTCGACGTGCAGTCCTTCATCAATGCCCAACCCATTTCGCGCTACCAGTGGCGAGTGGTGATCCTGTGTTTCCTGATTGTCTTCCTCGATGGCCTCGACACCGCGGCCATGGGTTTCATTGCGCCGGCCCTGTCCCAGGACTGGGGTATCGACCGCGCCAGCCTCGGCCCGGTGATGAGTGCCGCGCTGATCGGCATGGTCTTCGGCGCGCTGGGTTCCGGTCCATTGGCTGACCGCTTCGGGCGAAAAATCGTACTGGTCGGCGCGGTATTTCTGTTCGGCATCTTCAGCCTGGCTTCGGCCTACAGCTCCAACGTCGATCAATTGCTGGTGCTGCGCTTCCTCACTGGCCTCGGTCTGGGCGCCGGCATGCCGAACGCCACAACACTGCTGTCGGAATACACCCCGGAGCGCAAGAAATCGCTGCTGGTGACCAGCATGTTCTGCGGCTTCAACCTCGGCATGGCCGGCGGCGGGTTTATCTCGGCCAAGCTGATTCCAGCGTTCGGCTGGCACAGCCTGTTGCTGATCGGTGGGATTTTGCCACTGATCCTTGCAGTGGTTTTACTGTTCTGGCTGCCGGAATCGGCGCGATACCTTGTCGTCCGTAACCGCGGCACCGACAAAGTACGCAAAACCCTGGCGCCGATTGATCCGGTGGTGGTGGCCCTGGCGTCCAGCTTCAGTGTGCCGGAACAGAAAACCGTGAAGGCACGCAATGTGTTCGCAGTGATTTTCTCCGGCACCTACAGCACCGGCACCTTGCTGCTGTGGCTGACCTACTTCATGGGCCTGGTGATCGTGTACCTGCTGACCAGCTGGCTGCCGACGCTGATGCGCGACAGCGGCGCGAGCATGGAGCAGGCGGCGTTTATCGGCGCGCTGTTCCAGTTCGGCGGGGTGTTGAGCGCGGTCGGTGTCGGTTGGGCGATGGACCGGTTCAATCCGCACAAGGTCATCGGCACTTTCTACCTGTTGGCCGGGGTGTTTGCCTACGCGGTCGGGCAAAGCCTGGGGCATATCACGGTGTTGGCAACCTTGGTGCTGGTGGCCGGGATGTGTGTCAACGGCGCGCAATCGGCGATGCCTTCACTCGCGGCGCGGTTCTATCCGACCCAGGGCCGGGCGACCGGGGTGTCGTGGATGCTCGGGATTGGCCGCTTCGGCGCGATCCTCGGCGCGTGGATGGGCGCGACGTTGTTGGGCCTGGGCTGGAATTTCGAGCAGGTGCTGACGGCGTTGGTGATTCCGGCGGCATTGGCGACCACGGCGGTGGTTATCAAGGGCTTGGTCAGTCATGCGGATGCGACCTGAGGGTGGGTGATCGTTCCCACGCTCCGCGTGGGAATGCAGCCCGGGACGCTCCGCGTCCCATTGGAACGCGGAGCGTCCCCTGAGGCATTCCCACGCGGAGCGTGGGAACGATCGGCGGAACGGATCGATAGCCAGACAACAATCTGTTCGATAAACGAACACTCAGTCGATTATCGGATTGTTTGGTGATTTTCCCAGGCTTACTCTTCAGTGACTCCGGCGCTGAACCTCGCGCCTTTTTCTTCCACTGTCGGTTCACAACAAAACGGGAGCCTGCCCCATGGCTGAAATCCTTTCGCTGCATGACGCGGTGAAGCAATTCGTCAACGACGGCGATACCGTCGCGCTCGAAGGCTTCACTCACCTGATTCCGACGGCGGCGGGTCATGAAATCATTCGCCAGGGCAAGAAAGATCTGACCCTGGTGCGGATGACGCCTGACTTGATCTACGACCAGTTGATCGGTGCCGGTTGTGCTCGCAAGCTGATTTTCTCCTGGGGCGGCAACCCCGGCGTGGGTTCGCTGCACCGACTGCGTGACGCCGTCGAGAAGCAGTGGCCGCATCCACTGGAAATCGAAGAGCACAGCCACGCCGATCTGGCGAATGCCTACGTTGCTGGCGCCTCCGGCCTACCTTTCGCAGTGTTGCGGGCCTACGCCGGTTCCGACCTGCCGAAGGTCAATCCGCTGATCAAGACCGTGACCTGCCCATTCACCGGCGAAGTGCTGGCCGCCGTGCCTTCGGTGCGTCCGGACATCACCGTGATTCACGCGCAGAAGGCCGACCGCAAGGGCAACGTGCTGCTGTGGGGCATTCTCGGCGTACAGAAAGAAGCGGCGCTGGCGGCCAAGCGCTGCATCGTCACCGTTGAAGAAATTGTCGACGACCTCAACGCGCCGATGAATTCCTGCGTGCTGCCAACCTGGGCCTTGAGCGCGGTCTGTCATGTGCCTGGCGGCGCGCATCCGTCCTACGCCCACGGTTACAACGAGCGCGATAACCGTTTCTACCAGGCCTGGGACCCGATTGCTCGGGACCGCGACACCTTCACCGCGTGGATCAACGAGTACATCCACGGTTGCGCTGACTTCAGCGAGTTCCAGGCCAAGCTGGCCGCTGCTTCGGAGGCCAAGTAATGACCTACACCACCAATGAAATGATGACCGTCGCCGCCGCCCGCCGCTTGAAGAACGGTTCGGTGTGCTTCGTCGGCATCGGCCTGCCGTCGAAAGCGGCCAACCTGGCGCGGCTGACGTCCTCGCCAGATGTCGTCCTGATCTACGAATCGGGTCCGATTGGTGCCAAGCCGAGCGTACTGCCGCTGTCGATTGGTGACGGCGAACTGGCGGAAACCGCCGACACTGTCGTGCCGACCGGTGAGATTTTTCGCTATTGGTTGCAGGGCGGACGCATCGATGTCGGTTTTCTCGGGGCGGCGCAGGTCGACCGCTTCGGCAACATCAACACCACCGTCGTCGGCGATTATCACCAGCCGAAAGTTCGCCTGCCGGGTGCCGGTGGCGCACCGGAGATTGCCGGCTCCGCGAAGAGCGTGTTGATCATCCTTAAACAGTCGGCGCGTTCCTTTGTCGACAAACTCGACTTCATTACCTCGGTCGGCCATGGCGAGGGCGGTGATTCGCGCAAGCGTCTGGGCCTGCCGGGCGCCGGGCCGGTCGGCATCATTACTGACCTGTGCATCATGGAACCGGAAGCCGACACCCATGAATTCGTGGTCACCGCGCTGCATCCCGGCGTGACCCGCGAGCAAGTGGTCGCCGCCACCGGTTGGGCGATTCGTTTTGCTGAAAATGTAGAAAATACCGCCGAGCCAACCGACGTCGAGCTGACGGCATTAAGGGATCTGGAAGCCCGCACCGCTGCCGCCCACGGCCAAGCCCCCGGAGAAGCCTAATGCGTGACGTTTATATCTGCGACGCGATTCGCACCCCCATTGGCCGTTTCGGCGGTGGTCTGTCGGCGGTGCGTGCCGATGACCTGGCCGCCGTGCCGATCAAGGCGCTGATGGAACGCAACCCCTCGGTGGACTGGAGCGCAGTGGACGAGGTGTTCCTCGGTTGCGCCAACCAGGCCGGCGAAGACAACCGCAACGTCGCGCGCATGGCGCTGTTGCTGGCGGGGCTGCCGGAAAGCATTCCCGGCGTCACCCTCAATCGTCTCTGCGCGTCGGGCATGGACGCCATCGGCACCGCGTTCCGCGCCATTGCCAGCGGCGAGATGGAGCTGGCGATTGCCGGCGGCGTCGAGTCGATGTCCCGCGCGCCGTTCGTGATGGGCAAGGCTGACGCCGCGTTCTCGCGCAACATGAAACTGGAAGACACCACCATTGGCTGGCGCTTTATCAACCCGTTGATGAAAGCCCAGTACGGCGTCGATGCGATGCCGCAGACCGCCGACAACGTGGCTGACGATTACGAAGTGTCCCGCGAGGATCAGGACGCTTTCGCCCTGCGTAGCCAGCAGCGCACGGCCGCCGCGCAAGCCGCAGGATTCTTCGCTGAAGAAATCGTAGAAGTGCGGATTGCCCACAAGAAAGGGGAAACAATCGTCACTCAGGACGAACATCCTCGTGCTGATACCACGCTGGAAACACTGGCCAAACTGAAACCGGTCAATGGCCCGGACAAAACTGTCACTGCCGGTAATGCCTCGGGTGTAAACGATGGCGCGGCTGCACTGATCCTTGCGTCTGCCGAAGCGGTGAAGAAACACGGCCTGACCGCCCGCGCCAAAGTGCTCGGCATGGCGAGTGCCGGTGTTGCCCCTCGGGTGATGGGCATCGGCCCGGTGCCAGCGGTACGCAAACTCACCGAGCGCCTCGGCCTGGCCGTCAGCGATTTCGATGTGATCGAGCTCAACGAAGCCTTCGCCAGCCAAGGCTTGGCGGTGTTGCGTGAACTGGGGTTGGCGGACGACTCGGCCCAGGTCAATCCGAACGGCGGCGCGATTGCCTTGGGCCATCCGTTGGGCATGAGCGGCGCGCGCCTGGTGCTGACCGCGCTGCATCAACTGGAAAAGACCGGTGGCAAGAAAGGTCTGGCGACCATGTGCGTCGGCGTCGGCCAGGGTCTGGCCCTGGCGATCGAACGCGTCTGACAGCCGCCGACTAATAAGAACAGAGGAAAAGCGAAATGACTGACAAGCCTGGTTACCGTCGTCCGAAGGAAGGCACTCAGCCGGAATACCTGCACCCGACCTATCAATCCACCAACCGTCGCGCGCCGTCCAAGCCTTTGGTGTTTTTGCCCCATTCGCTGTCGGAAATCACCGGCCCGACCATCGGCGCCGAGCACATCAACCCGCAGGACAACGACCTGACCGCCCAGCACACCGGCGAGCCACAGGGCGAACGCATCATCATCCATGGCCGCGTGCTCGATGAAGACGGCTTGCCGGTGCCGGGGATTCTGGTGGAAATCTGGCAGGCCAACGCCGCCGGGCGCTACAACCATGCCCGCGATCTGCACGATGCGCCGCTGGACCCGAACTTCACCGGCACCGGCCGCACCGTGACCGACGCCGATGGCTGGTATCAATTCCAGACCATCAAGCCCGGCGCCTACCCGTGGGGCAACCACCACAACGCCTGGCGCCCGGCGCACATCCATTTCTCGTTGTTCGGGCCGAGCATCCTGACGCGGCTGGTGACCCAGATGTATTTCCCGGGCGACCCGTTGCTGGCTTACGACCCGATCTACAACTGCGTGCCCGATACCCGCGCCAAAGAGCGTTTGATCGCTAGTTTCGACCTGGAAAAAACCATCCCTTCCTATGCCCTCGGTTATCGCTGGGACATCGTCTTGCGCGGCCGCGAAGCCACGCCGATGGAGAAATAAGATGACGCTGAATGCGACCACGTCCCACACCGTCGGGCCGTATTACCACATCGGCCTGACCTGGCTGAACCGCGAAGACCTGACCGTCGAGCAAACCCTGGGCCAGCGCGTGGCGATCACCGGGCAAGTGATCGACGGCAATGGCGATGTGGTGAACGACGCCATGCTGGAAGTCTGGCAGGCCAACGCCGCCGGCAAGTATGACCACCCCGAAGACGATCAGGACAAACCCCTGGACCCGAACTTCGAAGGGTTTGGCCGGGTGCCGGTGGATGGGGAAGGACGGTTCCGCTTTACCACGATCAAGCCCGGTACGGTGCAAGGCCTGAACGGCACGACCCAGGCGCCGCATCTGGTGGTGCTGGTGTTTGCGCGCGGGTTGGTGAAGCACTTGCTGACGCGGATTTACTTTGATGGTGAGCCGACGAATGTGGCGGATCCGCTGTTGGAGTGCGTGCCGGCCGAGCGTCGCAGCACGCTGCTGGCCAAGGTGGATGCGTCGGGTGTTTATCAGTGGAATGTGATTTTGCAGGGGACTGATGCGGAGACGGTGTTCTTCGATTACTGACTTCAACCTGATCGTTCCCATGCTCTGCGTGGGAATGCCGCCATGGACGCTCTGCGTCCACTGTGACGCAGAGCGTCAGGGGATGCATTCCCACGGGGACCGAGGGAACGATCCGTGAAGACTGCATCTGTGGAACGGGACTGTTGCAAAGTGTGTCTAGACTCTCACTGTCCCCATTGAGTGAAAAACAATGACAACGACTACCACTGCTACCGAACACTACACCGGGGAAGAGCGCAGCAAGCGCATCTTCGCCATTGTCGGCGCCTCGTCCGGCAACCTGGTCGAGTGGTTCGACTTTTACGTGTATGCCTTCTGCGCCATCTATTTCGCCCCGGCGTTTTTCCCGTCCGACAACCCTACGGTGCAGTTGGTCAACACCGCCGGCGTGTTCGCCGCCGGGTTTCTGATGCGGCCCATTGGTGGCTGGATTTTCGGCCGGGTGGCGGACAAGCACGGGCGCAAGAATTCGATGCTGATTTCGATTCTGATGATGTGCTTCGGCTCGCTGCTCATCGCCTGCCTGCCGACCTACAAGGACATCGGCGTCTGGGCGCCGATCATGCTGCTGTTCGCGCGCCTGCTCCAGGGCCTGTCGGTAGGCGGCGAGTACGGCACCACCGCGACCTACATGAGCGAAGTCGCGCTCAAGGGCCAGCGCGGTTTCTTCGCCTCGTTCCAGTACGTGACGCTGATTGGCGGGCAATTGCTCGCGGTGTCGCTGGTGGTGATCCTGCAACAGTTCCTCACCGAAGATGACTTGCGCGCCTACGGCTGGCGGATCCCCTTTGTGGTCGGTGCAGTGGCGGCGCTGATCTCGCTGTTCCTGCGTCGCTCTCTCAAGGAAACCACCAGCAAGGAAATGCGCGAAAACAAGGACGCCGGGAGCATCATGGCGCTGTTTCGCGACCATAAAGCCGCGTTCATCACCGTGCTCGGCTACACCGCCGGCGGCTCGCTGATTTTCTACACCTTCACCACGTACATGCAGAAATACCTGGTGAACACCGCCGGCATGCACGCCAAGACCGCCAGCTACATCATGACTGGCGCGCTGTTCCTTTATATGTGCATGCAGCCGTTGTTCGGCATGCTCGCGGACAAGATCGGCCGGCGTAACTCGATGCTCTGGTTCGGCGCCCTCGGCACGCTGTTCACCGTGCCGATCCTGCTCAGTCTGAAAAGCGTCAGCAGTCCATTCCTGGCCTTTGTGCTGATTACCGTGGCGCTGGCGATCGTCAGTTTCTACACCTCGATCAGCGGCCTGGTAAAAGCCGAGATGTTCCCGCCGGAAGTGCGCGCATTGGGCGTCGGCCTGGCGTACGCGGTGGCGAATGCGATCTTCGGCGGTTCGGCGGAATACGTGGCCCTGAGCCTGAAAGCCGTGGGCATGGAAAACTCCTTCTACTGGTACGTCACGGTGATGATGGCGGTGGCGTTCCTGTTCAGCCTGCGCCTGCCCAAACAAGCGAAGTATTTGCACCACGACCTTTGATCCATACGCGTGGGCCCGTTCGGCCCACGCTTGCAGGGACTTTTTATGAACCAGCGACCGAACAATCAATTGTTCGATGCCTATTTCACTGCCCGCGATATGCGTGAGGTGTTCTGCGATCAGGGCCGGGTCCAGGCCATGCTCGATTTCGAAGCAGCGCTGGCCCGGGCCGAAGCGCGGGTCGGGTTGATCCCGCAGACTGCTGTCGCGCCTATCGAAGCGGCCTGTCAGGCCGGGCATTACGATTTCGCCGCCCTCGGTGAAGCGATTGCCACGGCGGGGAACTCGGCGATTCCGTTGGTTAAGGCCTTGGGCAAGCAGATCGCTGCGAACGATGCCGAGGCCGAGCGTTACGTACACTTGGGCGCGACCAGTCAGGACGTGATGGATTCAGGACTGGTGCTGCAATTGCGCCAGGCCCTGGCGTTGATCGAAAGCGATCTGGCGCAACTCGGGGAAATCCTCGCGACCCAGGCCCGACGTTACGTCGCCACTCCGCTGGCCGGGCGCACTTGGTTGCAACACGCGACGCCGGTCACCCTCGGCATGAAGATCGCCGGTTGGCTGGGGGCGGTGACCCGCAGTCGTCAGCGGCTGTGCGAATTAAAACCGCGATTGCTGGTGCTGCAATTCGGCGGCGCCTCCGGGACTCTCGCGGCCCTTGGCGAACAGGCGATGCCGATTGCCACAGCCTTGGCCGAAGAGCTGCAATTGAGCTTGCCGGAGCAACCCTGGCACACCCAGCGTGATCGCCTCGTGGAGTTCGGCGCGGTACTCGGACTGATCGCCGGCAGCCTCGGCAAACTCGGCCGCGACATCAGCCTGTTGATGCAGACCGAGGCTGGCGAAGTGTTCGAACCGTCGGCGCCAGGGAAGGGCGGTTCTTCGACCATGCCGCACAAGCGCAACCCCGTCGGCGCGGCAGTATTGATCGGCGCGGCGACGCGGGTGCCGGGTTTGCTCTCGACCCTGTTCAGCGCCATGCCGCAAGAGCACGAACGCAGCCTGGGCCTGTGGCATGCCGAGTGGGAAACCCTGCCGGAGGTTTGCTGCCTGGTGTCCGGCAGCCTGCGGCAAGCACTGTTGGTGGCGGATGGCCTGGAAGTGGACGCCGAGCGCATGGCGCGCAACCTCGACTTGACTCAAGGTCTGGTGCTGGCGGAAGCGGTGAGCATCGTCCTCGCGCAACGGGTCGGTCGCGAGACTGCGCATCATCTGCTGGAACAGTGCTGCAAACGCGCGGTGGCCGAGCAACGGCATCTGCGCGCCGTCCTCGGCGATGAGTCGCAAGTGACGGCGCAGCTGTCGGACGCTGAACTGGATCAACTGCTGGACCCTGCCCACTACCTCGGCCAGGCCCATACCTGGGTCGAGCGCGCGGTGGCTGATCATATTGCGTTGACTGCCTGAAGGAGGCTGCCGTGGCATTCGTACAACTCGCCGAGGGCGAACTACACTATCAAATTCAAGGGCCGCAACTCGATGGCCCGGACGATGCGCCGGTGCTGGTGCTGTCCAACTCGTTGGGCACCGACCTGCACATGTGGGACGCGCAGATGGCGGCGTTCAGCGAGCATTTCCGGGTGCTGCGTTTTGATACCCGTGGTCATGGCCAGTCGCTGGTCACACCGGGGCCATACAGCATTGAACAATTGGGCCGCGACGTACTGGCGTTGCTGGATGCCTTGCACATCGAGCGCGCGCATTTCTGTGGCCTGTCCATGGGCGGCTTGATCGGCCAATGGCTGGGGATCAATGCTGGCGAGCGGCTGCACAAACTGATCGTGTGCAACACCGCGGCGAAGATCGGCGATCCGTCGGTGTGGAACCCGCGAATCGAAACCGTGCTGCGGGACGGTCCGGCGGCCATGGTCGCCTTGCGTGATGCGTCGATTGCACGCTGGTTTACTGCGGACTTTGCCGAAGCCCATCCAGCGGCGGCGAAGAAGATCACCGACATGCTCGCCGCCTCATCGCCTGAAGGTTACGCGGCCAATTGCGCGGCCGTGCGTGATGCCGATTTCCGTGAGCAATTGTCCTCGATCAAGGTGCCGCTGCTGGTGATCGCCGGCACCGAAGACGCCGTCACGCCGCCATCCGGCGGGCACTTTATCCAGCAACACGTGCCGGGCGCCGAGTACGCCGAGTTCTATGCCGCGCACCTGTCCAACGTTCAGGCCGGCGCCGCGTTCAGCGAGCGGGTGCTGGCGTTTTTGTCGAAGCCTTGAGGGGAATTGCTGTGGACGAGAAACAACGTTACGACGCGGGCCTGGAAGTTCGCCGCGCAGTCCTCGGCGACGCCCATGTCGACCGCAGCCTGAACGCGCTGACCGAGTTCAACTCGGAGTTCCAGGAAATGATCACCCGCCACGCCTGGGGCGACATCTGGACCCGCCCGGGCCTGCCGCGTCACACCCGCAGCCTGATCACCATCGCCATGCTGATCGGCATGAACCGCAACGAAGAACTCAAGTTGCACCTGCACGCCGCCGCCAATAACGGCGTGACCCGTGGCGAGATCAAGGAAGTGATCATGCAGAGCGCGATCTATTGCGGGATTCCAGCGGCGAATGCGACGTTCCATCTGGCGGAGTCGGTGTGGGATGAGTTGGGGGTTGAGTCGCGGGGCTAGCGTGAAAGTCTCAAAAAAGATCGCAACCTTCGGCAGCACGCGCGTAGGCGCTGCCGAAGGCTGCGATCCTTTGATTTTTTACACCGTCGCCACAATGAATATCCGCTTGAACGGAAACAACGTGCGCCCATCTGTTTCCGGCGGGTAATGCCTATGCACGCGCATCAGGTAGTGATAAATGAATCGCGCCTGTTCCTCAGGTTTCAATCCCTGCATCACCGGGCGCAACGCCGAGACCTTGACCCAGTCATAGATCGGCGACTTGCCGTCCACCACCTGCAGCTGCTCGGTTTCCCAGATATCCAGCGTTCGGGTGATTGGCGCGAGCAGCCGGTAATACTCTTCCAGCGATAACAGCGGTCGGGCGGCCATCCTTTGGTGCAAGGCTGGCGTTCCCAGCGGTGTGCCGCCAGGACCTGCATCCTTAAGGGTGTCGAGCATCAGGCGATACCACAACGCATCGCGCCAGTCAGGCATGTGCGCCGCGAGGCAACCGCCGGGGTTGAGTTGTTGCAGAAGGCGCGGCAGCAACTGCTCGTGGCCATCAATGAAATGCAATACAGCAGCGGCGAACAGCAGGTCGGCCGGTTGCTCGGGCTGCCAGTCCAGCACATCGCAGTGTTTCCACAAGGCCCTGATGGGCAGGCCGCGGGCTTCGGCGAGCATTTGTTCCGAGCTGTCCACGCCCATCAATCGGGCCCGGGGCCAGCGCTTGGCAAGAAGTTGAGTGGCGATGCCTGTGCCGCAGCCCAGATCATAGATGTGTCTGGGGTGTTCGAGGTCGACCCGGTCGAGCAATTCGTTGACCGGTCGTTGCCTGAGGCGGGAAAACTGCTGGTAGGCCTTGGCGTCCCAAGCAGTATTGCCGGGTACGGGGGTGAGACGGGTGATCATGAGGTGGTCCTCCGGTGATCAGCGGTGTCTTCCGATGACAGCCTGGCTCAAGTCCTGGGGACCAACATCAACAGATAACGGAAGCGGGAGGGTGGAAAAGTGCCTGAGTCCTGTCAGGTTTTTTCACTGTAATCGAAGGGCGGCGAAGTGCCACTTGGGCTGACGGGTGGCAGGGAGACCGCATTATCGTTTTTCGCGGGCAAGCCTCGCTCCTACGCGAACGGTGTAGGAGCGAGGCTTGCCCGCGAAGGCGTCATCGAGCCTTACAACAAACTGATCGGGTAGCTGACGATCAAGCGGTTCTCATCAAACTCGTTGTTGTTGAAGTCTCGGCGCATGGTCGAGTTGCGCCATTTGACGTTCAAATCCTTGAGCGTACCGCTTTGCACGGTGTAGCCGAGCTCGCTCTCGCGGCCCCATTCCTTACCGTTGGTGATGGTGCCGGTGTGCACGTTGTCGCCGCTGATGTAGCGGTTCATCAGGGTCAGGCCGGGGATGCCGAGGGCGACGAAGTTGTAGTCGTGGCGCAACTGCCAGGAGCGTTCCTGGGCGTTGTCGTAGCTGTTGTTGTAACTGTCGTTGGCCAACGTGCCGCCACTGGTGCCGTTGACGCGCATCCAGGCGCTGTCGCCGGTGAGTTTTTGCAGGCCGACGTAGAAGGTGTTGCCGCCGTACTTGGCCGAGAACATCCCTGACCAGGTCTTGTTGTCCAGCTCGCCGGCCCGGGCGCTGCCGTCGTCCTTACCGTAGAAGAAGCCGAGGTTGGCGCCCAGAGTCCAGTCGCCGATGGGCTGGGAGTGGATCAGATTGACGAACTGCTGGCTGTAGATGTCCTTGAGTTCGGCGTTCCACAGGCCGATCTGCGTGCGCTTGTCGTTGAAGGTGTATTCGCCGCCCTGGAAGTTGAAACGGTCCGAGGTGAACGCCGCTTTGCCGACCATCGACAGGTCGCTCATGCTGCTGTCGTCCCGCGGGCTGTTGGCGCGGAACTGGCCGCCGTAGAGCGTCAGGCCGTCGATTTCCTTCGAGGTGATCTGTCCGCCACGGAAGGTTTGCGGCAAGGAGCGGCCGTCATCCGAACGCAGGATCGGCAGCACCGGCATCCATTCGCCGACCTTCACTTCGGTCTGGGACAGCCTGGCCTTGAACGCCACGTTAGTGCGGCCAAAGTTGTCCGCCGGACGCCCGTCGTGGTCCAGCGGTAGCAACTGCGTCCCGCCCGTACCTTTACCGCCGTCGAGCTTCACCGAGTACAACCCCAGCACGTCCATGCCGAACCCGACCGTGCCTTGGGTAAACCCGGACTTGGCGTCGAGGATGAAGCTTTGCGTCCACTCCTCAGCCTTGCCCTGGGCCTTGGTCGGGTTGGTGAAGTTGCGGTTGATGTAGAAATTGCGCAGGTTCAGGTTGACCTTGGCCCCCTCGGCAAACCCCGACTCTTCGGCTGCGGCGGGTAGGGCGCTGCCCGCCAGTGCGGCGGCGATGAGGCTGGGAAACAGGTACTGCGCGGTGGAAGGCTTCATGGGCTCGGGTCTCTCTAATTGTTAGGGGTGAAACGGGGCGCTGCCGCAACCTGGGGGTGCAGACACAAGATTCGAAATCGGGGTTGAATCGGGAGAAAAATCAGCCGGACAGAGCAGGGCGTGGGGGCATGGTGTAGAACCTGTTGTTATTGGTTTTGTGGAGCGAATGGTGCGGGGGATTAGCGGAGGGATTCAATCGTGGAAAGCGGGTTTTGGGCGATTATCGAACGGCAAAGATCAGAAGACAAAATCAAAAGACGAAGATCAAAAGATCGCAGCCTTCGGCAGCTCCTACGAGCCTGTGGGCGCTGCCGAAGGCTGCGATCTTTTGATTTTGCTTTCCAGAAGCCAACAAAAAGCCCACCAATCGGTGGGCTTCTTGTGTTTCAAGGCGCTATCAGAACAACTTCAACTTCGGCGCTTCTTCTTTCAACGGTTCGTTCTTCGCCGTCTGTTCATTCCAGCCACCGCCCAGCGCCTTGTACAGATTGACGGCGCTGTTCAACTGCGCCAAACGGTCGGTGATCAGCGTCTGTTGGGCGCTGAACAGCTGGCGTTGGGCGTCGAGGAAGGTCAGGTTGCTGTCGACACCAATGCGGTAGCGACGCTCGGCCAGACGGTAGTAGTCCTGGTTGGCGGCGACGAAATCGCGCTGGGCTTGCAACTGCTCGGTGTAGGTCTGGCGGGCGGCCAGGCCGTCGGCGACTTCCTGGAAGGCCGTTTGAATGGACTTCTCGTAGTTCGCCACGCCGATGTCTTTCTGGATTTTCGAGTAATCCAGGCTGGCGCGCAGGCTGCCGGCGTTGAAGATCGGCAGGTTGATCTGCGGCGAGAACAGCCAGGTCCCCGAACCACCCTTGAACAGACCGGACAGGTCCGGGCTCAGGGTGCCGGCATTGGCGGTCAGGCTGATGCTTGGGAAGAACGCCGCTCGTGCCGCGCCGATGTTGGCGTTGGCGGCCTTCAGGTTGTATTCGGCCTGAAGGATGTCCGGGCGACGTTGCAGCAAGTCCGACGGCAGGCCCGGCGGTACATCGCTCAGCAGGTCGTCAGACAGTGGCTTGGCGGCTTGCAGGTTGGCCGGGACACCGGTGCCGAGCAGCAGCACCAGACTGTTTTCGTCCTGGGCAACTTGACGGGTGTACTTGGCCAGTTGCGCCCGGGCGTTTTCCACCGAGGTGCGCGACTGGGCCAGGTCCAGGGCCGAGGCGACACCGACTTCGTTGCTGCGCGAGGTGAGCTTGTAGCTCTCCTCGAAGGCGCCGAGGGTGTCCTGGGTCAGTTTCAGCAGTTCCTTGTCGGCCTGCCAGGTCAGGTAGGCGTTGGCCACGCTGGCCACCAGGCTGATCTGCGTGCTGCGCCGTGCTTCTTCGGTGGCGAAGTACTTTTGCAGGGCTTCTTCGCTCAGGCTGCGCACTCGACCGAACAGGTCGAGTTCATAAGCGCTGATGCCGACCGTGGCCGAGTAGGAGCTGGAGATGGCCGATTCGCCGGTCTGCGAGGCCCGAGCCGGAACACGCTGGCGGCTACCGGTGCCATTGGCCGAAATGGCCGGGTACAGATCGGCACGCTGGATGCGGTACTGCGCCGCGAAGGCGTCGATGTTCAGCGCCGCGACACGCAGGTCGCGGTTGTTTTCCAGGGCGACCTGGATCATCTGTTGCAGCGCCGGGTCATGGAAAAACTGCTTCCAGCCCTGCTCGGCGGCAGCCTGGCTCGGCGCCTGGGCCGGCGAATACGCCGGCCCCTGCGGGAATTGACCTGCCACCGGTGCTGCCGGCTGCTGATAGTCAGGAATCAGCGAGCAGCCACCGAGCACGAAGGCGGCAACAGCTAGGGAGAGTAGCGACTTGCTCATTGGCCAGCCTCTTTAGGATTTTCAATAGCGTCATCCTGATCAGCTTTTTTGCGCTGGCCGATGGACGACACGGTGACGAAGAACAGTGGGACCCAGAAGATCGCCAGGACCGTGGCGGTGATCATACCGCCAATTACCCCGGTACCGATCGCGTGCTGACTGCCCGAACCGGCGCCGGTGGAGATGGCCAGCGGAACCACACCGAGGACGAAGGCCAGCGACGTCATGATGATCGGTCGCAGACGCATGCGGCAGGCCTCGATGGCCGCGTCGCGCAGGCTGCGTCCTTGCTCGTGCAAGTCCTTGGCGAACTCGACGATCAGAATGGCGTTTTTCGATGCCAGACCGATGGTTGTCAACAGGCCCACCTGGAAGTACACGTCGTTGGACAGCCCTCGCAGGCTGGTGGCCATCAACGCACCGATGATCCCCAGCGGCACCACGAGCATGACCGCGATCGGAATCGACCAGCTTTCATACAAGGCCGCCAGACACAGGAACACCATCAGCAGCGACAGGGCGTAAAGCGCTGGTGCCTGGGAGCCGGACAAGCGTTCTTCGTACGACAGGCCGGTCCAGGAAATACCGACACCTGCCGGAAGTTTCTTGGCAAGTGCTTCGACTTCGGCCATCGCTTCACCGGTGGAGTAGCCCGGCGCCGGAGCCCCGAGGATTTCCATCGCTTCCACGCCGTTGTAACGAGCCAGTTTCGGCGAACCGTACACCCACTCGCCCTTGGCGAAGGCGGAGAACGGCACCATGGTGCCCGCGCTGTTGCGCACATACCACTTCTTCAAGTCTTCCGGGCTCATGCGCGAGCCTGGCTGGCCTTGGACGTAAACCTTCTTCACCCGACCACGGTCGATAAAGTCGTTCACGTAGCTACTACCGAAGGAGATCGACAGCGTGCTGTTGATGTCGGCAAGGGTCAGGCCCAGGGCGCTGGCTTTCTCGTCGTCGATTTCCAGCTGGTATTGCGGCTCGTCGTTCAGGCCGTTCGGACGCACCTGGTACAGCACCTTGCTCTGTGCCGCCATGCCGAGGAACTGGTTACGCGCAGCCATCAGCTTGTCGTGACCGATACCGGCACGGTCTTGCAGGAACACGTCGAAACCGGTGGCGTTACCCAATTCCAGTACCGCCGGCGGTGCGAAGGCAAACACCATGGCATCGCGGAAGCTGAAGAAGTGCTGCTGGGCACGGCCTGCCAGGGCAAACACGCTGTTGTCGGCGTTACGCTCGCCCCACGGCTTGAGCATGATGAACGCCAGGCCGGAGCTCTGGCCACGACCGGCGAAGTTGAAGCCGTTCACGGTGAACACCGAGGCCACCGCGCTGGATTCTTTATCCAGCAGGTAGGAGCGCATCTCGTCGATCACCACTTGCGTGCGCTCGGCACTGGAACCGGCCGGGGTTTGCACCTGGGCGAACAGTACGCCCTGGTCTTCTTCCGGCAGGAACGCAGTCGGAATGCGGGTGAACAGCCAGATCATGCCGACGATGATCAACAGGTAAGCCAGCAGATACGGGATCTTGTGCTTGAGCATGTTGCCGACACCGCGCTCGTAGCTTCTGAGGCCACGGTCGAAGTTGCGGTTGAACCAGCCGAAGAAGCCGCGTTTAGGTGTGCCGTGCTCGCCTTTCGGAATCGCCTTGAGCATGGTGGCGCACAGCGCCGGGGTGAAGATCAGGGCAACCAATACCGACAGGGCCATGGCCGAGACGATGGTGATCGAGAACTGCTTGTAGATCACACCGGTGGAACCGCTGAAGAACGCCATCGGCAGCAGTACCGCCGACAGTACCAGCGCGATACCGACCAGCGCGCCCTGGATCTGCCCCATGGATTTCTTGGTGGCCTCCTTGGGCGACAGGCCTTCCTCGCTCATCACCCGCTCGACGTTTTCCACCACGACGATGGCATCGTCCACCAGCAAGCCGATGGCCAACACCATACCGAACATGGTCAGGGTGTTGATGCTGAAACCGAACGCGGCGAGGATCCCGAACGTACCGAGCAATACCACGGGCACGGTCATCGTGGTGATGATGGTGGCGCGGAAGTTTTGCAGGAACAGGAACATCACCAGGAACACCAGCACGATCGCTTCGACCAGGGTTTCAACCACACCCTTGATCGACTCGGTCACCACCGGAGTAGTGTCGTACGGGAACACCACTTCCATCCCTTGCGGGAAGAAGGGCTTGAGGTCATCGATGGTTTTACGCAGGGCCTTGGCGGTATCGAGGGCGTTGGCGCCGTTGGCCAGTTTCACCGCCAGACCGGAAGCCGGCTTGCCGTTGAACTGCGCCGCGATGCTGGAGTTTTCACCCCCCAGGCCGACATCGGCGACATCACCGATACGCACTTGCGAACCATCCTTGTTGACCTTCAGCAGGATCGCCTTGAACTGCTCGGCGGTCTGCAGGCGGGTCTTGCCGATGATCGTGGCGTTCAATTGCTGGCCAGGCAACGCAGGCAAGCCGCCCAGTTGACCGGAGGAGATTTGAACGTTCTGTGCCGAGATCGCGGCACTGACATCGGCCGGGGTCAGGTTGTAGTTGTTCAACTTGGCCGGGTCGATCCAGATCCGCATCGCGTACTGGGCACCGAAGACCTGGAAGTCACCGACACCGGCGGTCCGGGAGATCGGATCCTGCATGTTCGACACGATGTAGTTGGACAAGTCGTCCTTGGACATGCTGCCGTCTTGCGACACCACACCGATCACCAGCAGGAAGTTTTTCACTGCCTTGGTCACGCGGATCCCCTGTTGCTGCACTTCTTGCGGCAGCAGCGGGGTGGCCAGGTTCAGTTTGTTCTGGACCTGGACCTGCGCGGTATCGGAGTTGGTGCCCTGCTCGAAGGTTGCGGTAATGGTCATGCTGCCGTCGGAGTTACTTTCCGACGACACATAACGCAGGTTATCGATACCGTTGAGCTGTTGCTCGATGACCTGCACCACGGTGTCCTGCACGGTTTGTGCGGATGCGCCTGGGTAGGTCACCTGGATCGCAATGGCCGGAGGCGCAATGCTCGGGTATTGGTTGATCGGCAGTTTGAGGATCGATAGAGCCCCGACCAGCATGATCACCAGGGCAATTACCCAGGCGAAAATCGGACGGTCGATAAAAAATTTCGACATGGTTTACTCCCCTTTGCCGCTGTAAGCCTTGTCAGCTGTCTGAGCGGGGGCCGGGTTCTTTGCGCCAACGTTGGTGGCTTCGGTGGGCTTGACTTCGATGCCAGGCTTGACGAATTGCAGCCCTTCGGTGATCAGGCGATCGCCTGCCTTGAGACCGTCTTCGATCAACCATTGGCTACCGACGGTACGGCTGGCCTTGAGCTGACGCAGCTCGACCTTGTTGTCCGGGCCAACGACCAGTGCAGTCGGGGTGCCTTTGAGGTCGCGGGTCACGCCTTGTTGCGGCGCCAGGATCGCCGCGCTGTTCACACCGGATTGCAACTGGGCGTGAACGAACATGCCCGGCAGCAGGGTGTGATCAGGGTTAGGGAACACGGCGCGCAAGGTGACGGAACCGGTGGTCTGGTCAACCGAGACTTCGGAGAACTCCAGTTTGCCGTCCTGCTTGTACTGGCTGCCGTCTTCCAGGGTCAGCTTGACCGCGGCCGAGTTATCGCCGGCCTTTTGCAGGCGACCGCTTTCCAGCTCACGGCGCAGCTCAAGCAGCTCGACCGAAGACTGGGTGACGTCGACGTAGATCGGGTCCAGTTGCTGGATGACCGCCATCGCGTCGGTCTGGCCGCTGGTGACCAGCGCGCCTTCAGTCACCGAAGAGCGGCCGATACGACCGGTGATCGGTGCGTAGACCTTGGTGTAGCGCACGTTGATCTGGGCCGATTGCAGGGTCGCTTCCGACTGCAAGCGATTGGCCAGGGCCGTGTCGTATTCCTGGCGGCTGACCGCTTGCTCCTTGACCAGTTGCTGGTAACGATCGGAGATCGACTTGGTCTGTTGCAGGTTGGCCTGGGCGCTTTTCAGAGTGGCGTCATAGACCGACGGATCGATCTGATAGAGCTGCTGGCCAGCCTTGACGTCGCCGCCTTCCTTGAACAGGCGCTTGAGAATGATGCCGTTGACCTGTGGGCGAACTTCGGCGATGCGGTACGCACTGGTACGGCCCGGCAGTTCGGATGTCAGGGTAAAGGCTTGGGGTTGCAGGGTGACGACGCCGACCTGAGGGGCGGGAGCGGCAGGAGGTGCCTCTTCCTTTTTACATCCGCTGAGCAGCGATGCCAGGGCGACGGCAGTGACCAGGGCGGTAACAGCTGGCTTGAATTGCATGAAAATCCTCGGGTCAGGCGCGCAAAATGCGCACTAGAAAGGTGGAAGGGTAAAAAAGGTGCGCTGAGTGGATAAGTAGCTTGCTAAGGAATATACTTACGTTCATGGTTGTTTGTAAATACCTTGGCTGCGTACCCACTTCGTTACAAAAGCCGTTCAAGGGTTTGAATTGTAGGCCGGGGACGACGCCCAAGAGCGTTCGCCCCACTTTTATTCAGCGGCTGTTCAGACATCGCTGAAGCATCCTGATTGAGGTTGTACTGCCATGGTCCGTCGTACCAAAGAGGAAGCTCAAGAAACCCGTAGCCAGATTCTCGAAGCGGCAGAGAAAGCCTTTTATGAGAGGGGCGTGGCGCGCACGACACTGGCGGACATCGCCACCCTGGCCGGCGTGACTCGCGGGGCCATCTACTGGCATTTCAGCAACAAGGCGGATCTGGTGCAGGCCATGCTCGATACCTTGCATGAGCCGCTGGATGAAATGGCCAAGGCCAGCGAGAGCGAGCACGAACTCGATCCGCTGGGCTGCATGCGCAAGCTGCTGACTCATTTGTTTCAGCAAGTTGCCCTGGACCCGAAAACCCGACGCATCAACGAGATTCTGTTTCATAAGTGCGAATTCACCGATGAAATGTGTGATCTGCGCCAGCAGCGCCGTGCGGTCAGCCTTGACTGCAACGTGCGAATCGCCCTGGCCTTGAGTAATGCGGTGAATCGCGGACAGTTGCCGGAAGATCTCGACACGGCCCGCGCGGCGATCAGCCTGCATGCCTACATCGATGGCATCCTGTACCAATGGCTGCTGGCCCCCGACAGCTTTGAGCTGCACACCGAAGCCGAGCGCTGGGTCGATACCGGGTTGGACATGCTGCGCCTGAGCCCTAGCCTGCGCAAATGAAACAAAATGCGTAATTGGGGCCGTGCGTGTCAACACGCCAGGGGCAGAAGACTCTGTTTTCTTCACCTCCAGGCATGGTGTGCTTTTATATACGGACTAGTAGCAGGTTGATAGGTAGCGAGCTACGTATTTTGTAGGGAAATTGTTTCGTGCGTGTGAATGACTGTAAATAAGCCCGGATAAGCCCCCCAAGCCTGCAATCTTTGAATACTTTATGCAAAAAGCCCCGGCTCTTTCGAGTCGGGGCTTTGGCGTTTGCGCAGGAGCAACGTTTGCTCCTGGAAGCATCCTTACAGCGTTGGGTAGTCGATATAACCAACCGGACCCTTGGCATAGAACAACTCAGGTCGCGCTTCATTAAGCGGCGCATCCGCCTTCAACCGCGCCGGCAGATCCGGGTTGGCAATGAATGGCACGCCGAACGCGACCGCGTCGGCTTTACCGGTTGCCAGCCATTCGTTGGCGCTGTCCTTGGTAAAGCGTTCGTTGGCGATGTACGGGCCACCAAAGGCTTCTTTCAACTGTGGACCGAGGCTGTCGCCGGCTTCTTTCTCGCGGGAGCAAATGAACGCGATGCCACGTTTGCCCAGTTCACGAGCGACGTAAGTGAAGGTCTCGGACAAGTTGTCGTCGCCCATGTCATGGGAGTCGGCGCGGGGTGCCAGGTGCACACCAACACGGCCCGCGCCCCAGACTTCGATCGCGGCGTCGGTCACTTCCAGCAACAGGCGTGCACGGTTTTCCAGGGAGCCGCCGTAGTTGTCGGTGCGCTGGTTGGTGCTGCTTTGCAGGAACTGGTCGAGCAGGTAACCGTTGGCGCCGTGGATTTCCACGCCGTCGAAACCGGCCGCCTTGGCGTTTTCGGCACCGACGCGGTAAGCGTCAACGACGTCAGCGATTTCAGCGATTTCCAGCGCACGCGGCGTTGGGTAGTCGGCCAATGGGCGAACCAGGCTGACGTGACCTTTAGGCTGGATGGCGCTCGGTGCGACCGGTGCTTCACCGTTCAGGTACGACGGGTGGGAAACCCGGCCGACGTGCCACAGTTGCAGGACAATCTTGCCGCCGGCAGCGTGGACCGCCTTGGTCACGTTGGCCCAGCCACGCACTTGGTCGTTGGACCAGATGCCCGGGGTGTCCGGGTAGCCGACGCCCATCGGCGTGACCGAGGTGGCCTCGCTGAGGATCAGGCCGGCGGAGGCGCGTTGCACGTAGTACTCGGCCATCAGCGCGTTCGGCACACGGCCTTCGTCGGCGCGGCAGCGAGTCAGTGGCGCCATGATGATGCGGTTGGCCAACTCGAGGTCGCCCAGTTTGATTGGATCGAAAATAGTCGTCATTGAAATAGCTCTCTTTTGAAGATCAATTAGTAGTGGCAGGGGCCAGTTCGGGATCGCCGCTCTGACGGAAAGTAATCAGGGTCACCAGCAGGGCGAGCACTGCCAGTGCCGCCGCAGCGAGGGGCACGCTGGTCAGGCCGAAGCCGTGGGCGATAACGCTGCCGCCGACCCAGGCACCGAGTGCGTTGCCGACGTTGAAGGCGCCGATGTTCAGGGTCGAGACCAGGTTCGGTGCAGCCTTGCCGAAGGTCACCACGTTGATTTGCAGCGCAGGGACGGCGGCAAACGAAGCGGTGGCCCAGAGAAACAGGGTGATTTCAGTCGGGATCAGCGCGACGCTGGTCCAGGTCAGAACGGTGGACACCACGGCCATCGAGATGAAGACGCCGATCAGCGTGGCGGACAGGCGTTTGTCCGCCAGTTTGCCGCCGATGATGTTGCCGACCGTCAGGCCCAGGCCAATCAGCAGCAGGGTCCAGGTCACGCCTTTGGGCGAGACGCCGGTGACATCGCCGAGCAGCGGGGCGACGTAGGTGAAGAGGGTGAACATCGACGCGGCAAACAATGCAGTCATGGTCAGCGACAGCCAGATCCCGGCGCCTTTGAGGGCCCGCAGTTCGGCACGCATGTCGAGTTTCTCTTCATCGCGCTTGGCTGGAAGGAAGCGGATCAGACCGATCAGCGCAATGACACCGATCACAGTCACCGCCCAGAACGTCGAGCGCCAGCCGGCTTCCTGACCGAGCGCGGTGCCCAGCGGTACGCCGAGGACGTTGGCCAGGGTCAGGCCGGTAAACATCAGGGCCACGGCCGAAGCGCGTTTGTTGGCGGGCACCAGGCCGGCCGCCACCACTGAACCGATACCGAAGAACGCGCCGTGGCACAGGGCGGTGACCACGCGGGCAAACATCAGCACGTTGTAGTCACTGGCCATGGCGCAGAGCAGGTTGCCGACGATAAAAATCCCCATCAACGCTACCAGGGCGGCCTTGCGCGGCAATCGGGCGGTGGCCAGTGCCATGAACGGCGCACCGATGGCCACGCCCAGGGCGTAACCGGTCACCAGCCAACCGGCGCCGGGTATCGACACACCAAGATCCGCCGCCACATCGGGCAGCAAGCCCATGATGACGAACTCGGTGGTGCCGATGGCGAAGGCGCTCAGGGCCAGAATGAGTAGCGAGAGGGGCATGGATTAATTCCTGGTCGGAGCACTGAGCTCTTTGACGATGGCGTCGAGGGCCGCTTGAATCACGTCCTCGTTGCGTTTGAAGAAGTGCCATTGACCGGCTTTCTGGCTGCTGATCAGACCCGCACGTTGCAACGTTGCCAAATGCGCGGACACGGTCGACTGCGACAGGCCGCAGCGTTGATCGATCTGCCCGGCGCAAATGCCGTACTCGTGGTTGTGGATCTGTTCCGGAAACTGGACCTTGGGGTCTTTCAGCCAGATGAGAATGTCTCGGCGTACTGGGTGTGCCAGCGCTTTTATTATTTCGTCGAGGTCAAGGGTCATGGTGTGGGCTCGTAATGAGTAAAACGCTATATCGCGATGAGGCGAACTTTAAATCGTTGAATCGCGATATACCAATATGATTTCGATCTGATGACCGAGTAAATCGGTATATCGGGTTATAACGATACGTTGGGTGTAACGATATGAATGCGCAGTGCTAAGCTGCGCCCATGAATTATCTCGCACATCTGCACCTCGGTGGCCAGCGCCCCGGACAATGGCTCGGCAGCCTGTATGGCGATTTCGTCAAAGGGCGGCTGCAAGGGCAGTACGACCCGGAAATCGAAGCCGCCATCCAGCTGCATCGCAGCATCGACGTCTTTACCGACCGCCATCCGTTGGTGGACATCGCGTTGTCGCGGTTTTCCGTCACGCGTCGGCGTTATGCCGGGATCGTCCTCGACGTGTTTTTCGATCACTGCCTGGCGCGGGACTGGACGCTCTATTCCGATCAGCCGCTGACCCAATTCACTTCTGACGTTTACCGGGTGTTGTCCCGCGAGCCGCAGTTGCCGGAACGCCTGGCGCAAATTGCGCCGCACATGGTGGCCAATGACTGGTTGGGCTCTTACGAGGATTTCGAGGTGCTGGCACAGGTGCTGCGGGGGATTTCCCGACGCTTGACCAAGCCTGAGGAACTGGCCGGGGCGATGCAGGAATTGCGGGGGTTGTATGAGCCGTTGAGTGATGACTTTCGGTTGTTTTATCCACAGCTTCAGGATTTCGCCAATAACCGCTGACACCCATTACCTGTAGGAGCGAGGCTTGCCCGCGAAGGGGACGCCGCGGTGCAACTGATCCACCGCGTCATCGTTCTTCGCGGGCAAGCCTCGCTCCTACAAAAAAGCATTACGCGGCGATGAGTTCGCCGGCACGCCGCGGTTCGGCAGGTTTCGCCACTTCACCAAACAACGCCCGCTGCACCGCCTGCTGCGCTTCGAACGCCAGCGCCGCGCGCTCGCGACCTTCGCAAGCAATCGGCTTGAGCAGGTGAATCTCCACCTCGCCCCGATCATTGGCAAACAAGCGCATCAAGTGCGAGAGCAAATCATCATCGCCAATAAACGGCGCCAGCGAATCGATTTCGCCGTCACGCAGATAACGGATCGCCACCGGTTGCATCGCGACTTCGGCATCAATCGCCGCTGACAGCAGACGACCGTGGAAAGTACGCAACGAACGGCCGTCGGTGGTGGTGCCTTCCGGGAACATCAGCAGTGGATGCTGTTGTTCCAGATGACGCGTCATCTGCTTGCGGATCAACTGGCTGTCGCCCGAACCGCGACGGATAAACAAACTGCCAGCCTTCGCCGCCAACCAGCCAGCCACCGGCCAGGTGCGCACTTCGGCCTTGGACAGGAACGACAGCGGCGTGATCATCCCCAGCAACGGAATGTCGGTCCAGGACACGTGGTTGCTGACCCACAGCATCGGCACTTTCGGCAGCTCGCCATGCACGGTCACGCGAAAGGGCAGGGCGTTGCTCAACCGCGCCATGAAGAACCGCGACCAGCGCTGACGCCGGACCATCGAATGAGCAATTCCTGCGCGCTCGAACAATCCGAACACGCTGGCCATGGTCAGGCCCAGCGCCACCACGAACAGCACTCGCGCAATTCGCGCGTACACCCGCAGGCGGCTCATTACATGGCCGCCTTGAAGTGCTTGGCGTAGCGCGGGCAGAGTTCGTCGCGCTTGAGCAGGATGAACACGTCGGCAACCTGGAAGTCTTCGTCCCAGCACGGCTCGCCGCAGATCTTCGCGCCCAGGCGCATATAGGCCTTGAGCAGTGGCGGCATTTCCGCGATCACGTTCGAGGGAATATCCAGCGTCGGCAGCGGCTTTTTCGGCTCGGCGCGCAGGTGTTCGGTGCACAGGTAGCGTTCGCGCAGGCGCTGCATGATGGCGTGGGCCTGAATGCCGCCGTCCTGCATCGGGATGCTCGCGCAACCCATCAAATAGCTGTAGCCGCCCTGGTTGAGGACTTCGGCCAGTTCGCCCCAAAGCACGGCGATGGTGCCGCCGTTGCGGTAAGCCGGATCGACGCAGGTGCGACCGATTTCGAGGATCGGGCCTTTAAGAGAAACCAAGCCGTGGAGGCTGAATTCTTCTTCGCTGTAGAACTTGCCCAGGCTGCTGGCGGCGGTGTGGTCGAGTAAACGGGTGGTGGCCACCAAACGGCCGGTGTTCAAGTCACGCACGCCGATGTGGGCGCAGTGAACATCATAGTCATCCATGTCCAGACCGCGTTCCGCGCCTTTCAGTTTGGCGTTGAATTCGCCGCTGAAAACGTTGAAGCGCAAGGCCTGGGCTTCCTGCAGGGCCTCGCTGCCGATCAGGCGTTCGGCTTGCAGGCGGCGTTCATTGCCGGTGTCGCTGATGCGGGCGATCTGAGTCATTGCGAATCTCCGTACGGGCCGTTCACCCGTCGTGGGTTGCAGCCGATCGACTTTCTTTATGCAGCCGTGTTGTGCAAAGTCAGGCTATGTAGCCCCGGTGTCATCGCCGTTAAGCTTTGGTGATGCTTATATGACAGCCCACAAGGAGACTCCTATGCCCTGGCAAACCCTGCTCAATCGCCGCGAACGCCTGCCGGCCAATGCCGACCTGGCCGAAGGCTTTGCGACGTTGTTGCATCAGTTGGGCACGGTCACGCCGTTCGAACTGGCGGTGGCCGGCGCACGCCTGATGGCGACGCCGGGGCTGGCGTTTCTGGTGGGTTATCAGGCGGCATTGCGTGTGCTGTGGCCGAGTGCGCCGCAGAGCCTCGGCGCCCTGTGCGCGACCGAACAGCGCAGCCTGCGCCCAGCCGACATGCAGACCCGCCTCAAGGATTTGCGCCTGAACGGGCGCAAGGATTTCGTCACCGCCGGCGACGCCGCCGACTGGCTACTGATCGCCGCGCGCAGCGAAGAGCCCGGCGAAGTCCCGCGCCTGAATCTGGCAGTGGTCTATCCCGGCGAGCCAGGCGTGCGCCTGGAAAAACTCCCGACCATCGCCTTGATGCCGGACATCAGTCACGGCCGGGTGTTTCTCGACAACGCTTTCTGCGAATTGCTGGCCGGGGATGGCTGGGACGCTTACGTCAAACCGTTCCGAACGTTGGAAGACATCTATGTGCTGAGCGCCATGAGCGCCTGGTTGTACGGCGTCGGGCAGGACAGCGACTGGCCGCAAACCCTGCAACTGCGCTTGCTCGCGCTATTGGCCGGGTGTGCGGAGGTCAGTCGGCAGGCACCGAGTAATCCGGCCGGGCATGTGTTGCTCGGTGGGTTGTTTGCGCAGTTTGATGGGCTCAAGGCCGAGGTGAATCAGGCGCTGGCTGAAGGGCCACCGTTGTGGGCGGCGATGTGGCAGCGCGATCAAGCGGTGATGGAATTGGCGGCGGGCGCGCGGGGGAAGCGGTTGGCCAAGGCGTTGGCGGGATCTTTGTCCGACTGACGGGCCTCTTCGCGGGCAAGCCTCGCTCCTACAGGAGGAATGGGGGCAAATTATTAATGACCGACGCACATTCCAAAACTGTCATCAACCTCAACTAGGCTCAGCAGGTCCATCCTCCCGAGCCCCCACCATGTTCAAAGGCGTGTCCCTCCTTTTCATGCTGCTGCTGAGCCTGACGGCCCACGCCGAATACTGGCCTGCCGAACAATGGTCGCCCGGCCCAACCATCACCGGCCCGGCCCTCGAAGCCCTGGAAACCTACGCCTTCCCACTCCGCGATGACTCCACCCGAACCGGCATCCGCACCGACGCCTTGCTGGTGATCCGCGACGGTCAACTGATCTACGAACGCTACGCCGGACCGACCACCGCCGACACCCCGCACCTGACCTGGTCGATCAGCAAAAGCCTGATGGCCACGGTCCTCGGCGTGGCCTATGGCGAAGGCTTGTTCAGGTTGCAGGACCCGGTGGTGAAGTTCTACCCGACTCTGGAAAACCACCCGGCGATTACCCTGGCCGACCTGCTGCATTGGGCCTCCGGTCTGGACTGGCAGGAAGACTACGAATACGCGCCGCTGAAGTCCTCGGTAGTGGCCATGCTCTACACCCGTGGTCACGCGAACATGGCCGCGTTCACCGCCGCCCATGACGAATACGCAGCCCCCGGCCAGGCCTTCCGTTATTCCAGCGGCGACAGCAACCTGCTGTCGGCGGCGCTGAAAACCATCGTCGGCCCGAACCGCTATCCGGACTATCCATGGACTGCATTGTTCGAGCCTTTGGGGATTCGCCATGCCGTGTGGGAAACCGACGCCACCGGGACGTTTGTCGCCTCATCCTATGCCTACCTCACCGCCCGGGACCTGGCGCGGGTCGGGCTGTTGATGGCGCGAGACGGTCGCTGGGGCGATCGGCAATTACTGCCCAAGGACTGGGTCGCCTTCAACCGCGAACCCTTCGCCGGTTATCGCGCCCATCAGGACGAGGCCGTCCCTGGCGGCCAGTGGTGGCTCAATCGCGCGGTGGACGGCGCCGCGCCACCGTGGCCCGCAGCGCCGGCCGATACCTTCGCCGCGCTGGGCCACTGGGGTCAGGCGCTGTACGTAATCCCCAGCGAAAACCTGGTGATCGTGCGTTATGCCGATGATCGCGACGGGACGTATCAGCACAACGAACTGCTCAAGCTCGCGCTCAAGGCGTTTGCCAGGAAGGTGCAGCCATGAGCCGTTTTGTTCGTCGTCGTCCATTCGCCAGCGTTCTGCTGTTAGTGCTGATTTTGCTGCTCGGCTGGATCTGGCAGGAGCGGGTGGCGCTGTGGGCATTCCCCGACATCATCAGCGCCTACACCGCCAAGGAATATTGTTCGTGCCGCTATGTGATGAACAATGACGCCGGGTATTGCCGTGGCTATGTGAAGCAGTGGCTGCCCTTCAGCGGATTTGACGATGACGCCGCGAGCAAGCGCGTAACGGTCAGCGGCCTGGGGCGGAGCAACACGGCCTTCTGGGTCGGTGAACGGCAAGGTTGCCGCTTGTCGCCCTGATAGATCGCAACCTGCACGGATCCCTGTAGCAGCTGGCGAAGCCTGCGTTCGACGGCGAAGCCGTCGCCAATCCCGACACCTCGGTCTGTCCGGTTTTACGACGGCTGCGCCGCCGAACGCAGGCTTCGCCAGCTGCTACAAAGGTGTCTGCGTCCCTCAGGTTCCATGCAGTGGAACCACATTCGATTGTCCTTGCGCCGTACTCGCGGTTATCTGGCGGTGAGCGCGACCTGCCTTGATGTGTCGCGAAATCACAGCGAACAAAAAGAACGGGAATACACCCGGCCTGAGGATAATCGTCATGACCCGACATCAGCACATTCTCGCCTGGATCAGTGATGTGGCCAGCGACCTGCACGCCACGCGCCAGGACATCCACGCCCACCCGGAACTGGGCTTCGAGGAAAACCGCACCTCGGCACTGGTGGCCCGATCCCTCGAAGAATGGGGTTACGAGGTGCACACCGGCATCGGCAAGACCGGCGTGGTCGGCGTCCTGCGTAACGGCAGCAGTTCGCGCAAACTGGGTCTGCGGGCGGACATGGACGCGTTGCCGATCATCGAGAATACCGGCGCGCCCTACAGCAGTCGGCATCAAGGCTGCATGCATGCGTGCGGTCATGACGGGCACACCACGATGTTGTTGGGGGCTGCGCGTTATCTGGCGGCGACGCGTCAGTTCGACGGCACCCTGACCCTGATTTTCCAGCCTGCCGAAGAGGGGCAGGGCGGCGCCGAAGCGATGCTCGCCGATGGCCTGCTGGAGCGTTTTCCCTGCGATGCGCTGTTCGGCATGCACAACATGCCGGGTCTGCCGGCCGGTCACTTGGGCTTTCGCGAAGGGCCGATGATGGCCTCGCAGGATTTGCTGACAGTGACCATTGAGGGCGTTGGTGGACACGGCTCGATGCCGCATCTGGCGGTGGATCCGCTGGTGGCGGCGGCCAGTGTGGTCATGGCCCTGCAAACCGTGGTCGCGCGCAACATCGATGCACAGCAGGCGGCGGTGGTGACGGTCGGAGCCTTTCAGGCCGGGGAGGCGGCCAACGTCATCCCGCAACAGGCCATTCTGCGCCTGAGCCTGCGGGCGCTGAACGCAGAGGTTCGTCAACTCACCCTCGAACGGGTGCGCGCCATCATCGAATCCCAGGCCCGCAGCTTTGCGTGCAGCGCCCGTATCGAGCATCGACCGGCCTATCCGGTGCTGGTCAACCACGCCGCTGAAAACGAATTCGCCCGGCGAGTCGGCGTTGAGCTGCTCGGTGCGGACGCCGTGGATGGCAACACGCCCAAACTCATGGGCAGCGAAGACTTCGCCTGGATGCTGCAACGCTGCCCCGGCGCCTACCTGTTTATCGGCAATGGCGTCTCGCGGCCGATGGTCCACAACCCTGGCTACGACTTCAACGACGACATCCTGCTGACCGGCGCGGCGTATTGGGGCGCGCTGGCCGAGAGCTGGCTCAAGCCCGCCTGACGATTGCACTTTCAACTGCCGCTGGATCGGGCGCGCCTCGTTGCGCCCGCGATCAACCCACAGGTTTTTGGAGAGTTCCCCATGCAAACTTCGAGCATAGGTGCTTCGCGCACCCGGCAGGTGGTCGCCGCCGTTATCGGCAACGCCCTGGAATGGTATGACTTCATCGTTTACGGCTTTCTGGCGAGCATCATCGCCCGGCAGTTTTTCCCGTCGCAGGATGAATACGCGTCGTTGCTGATGGCACTGGCGACCTTTGGCGTCGGGTTTTTCATGCGCCCGGTGGGCGGCATTTTGTTGGGCATGTATGCCGATCGCAAAGGGCGCAAAGCGGCGATGCAGATGATCATCCGCCTGATGACAGTGTCTATCGCGCTGATCGCCTTCGCGCCGAACTATGCCGCCATCGGCATGGGCGCGCCGCTGTTGATCGTGGTTGCGCGGATGCTGCAAGGTTTCGCCACGGGTGGCGAATACGCCAGTGCCACCGCGTTCCTCGTGGAAAGTGCGCCGGCGCATCAAAAGGGTTTGTACGGTTCCTGGCAATTGGTGGGGCAATGCCTGGCGGTGTTTTCCGGGGCGGCGATGGTGGCGTTGTTCACCCATCTGCTGTCCCCCGAGGCGCTGGACAGTTGGGGTTGGCGGATTCCGTTCATGATCGGTTTGCTGATCGGTCCGGTGGGCTTGTGGATTCGCAAGCACATGGAAGAACCGGAAGAGTTTCTCGAGGCACGCAAGCAGGCCAAAGGGGCGAGCCCGAGCTTGCTGCAAGTGATCCGCGAACATCGGCGCAGCATTCTGGTGTCGATGGGCCTGGCGTGCGGCGCGACCGTGTCGTTTTACGTGGTGCTGGTGAACATGCCGACCTTCGCCCACAAGAACCTCGGCCTGCCGCTGGATCAGGTGCTGCTGGTGCAGATGCTCGCGGTGGCGGTGATGACCGTGATCATTCCGTTGTCCGGCGCGCTGTCGGATCGCCTCGGCCGCCGCCCGGTGTTGATGGCGTTCACGTTGGCGTTTTTCCTGATGGTGTATCCGCTGTACGTGTGGGTCGCGGCGGCGCCCTCGGTGGAGCGTCTGCTGGTGATGCAACTGTTGTTGTGCAGCGCTATCGGCGGGTTCTTCGGCCCGGCCCCGACGGCACTGGCCGAACAATTCCCGATCAGCGTGCGCTCTACCGGGGTGTCGGTGGCCTACAACGTTGCGGTCATGCTCTTCGGCGGTTTCGCGCCGCTGATTGTCACCTGGCTCAGCAAGGTGCTGGCCACCCCCGTGGCGCCGGCCTTCTACGTGCTGTTCGCTTGCGTGCTGACGCTGTTGGGCACTTACTGTATGCACGAAGCGCCAAGGGTAAAGACATCCAACGCTCTCAATCTTGAGGTGAAGCCTTGAGCATTAATCCGATTGTTGAAATGGACGCCGATGCCCTGTCAGGGGCGATTCATGCCCGGCAGGTCTCTTGCCGGGAAGTGATGCTGGCCTACCTGGCGCACATCGAGCGTTTCAATCCGTCGGTCAACGCGCTGGTGTCCCTGCGCCCGAGCGATGAGTTACTCGCCGAGGCCGACGCCTGCGACCAGCAGTTGGACGCAGGTCAGTCCCGTGGCTGGATGCATGGCATGCCGCAAGCCATCAAAGACCTCGCGGCCACCGCCGGTTTGCGCACGACCATGGGCTCGCCGCTGTTCGGCGAGCAAGTCCCGCAACATGACGCCATCAGCGTGGCGCGGGTTCGCGAAAGTGGGGCCATCATCATCGGCAAGACCAACGTCCCGGAGTTCGGCCTCGGCTCGCAGACCTACAACAGCGTGTTCGGCACCACCACCAACGCCTATGACCCGACGTTGATCGCCGGCGGCAGCAGCGGCGGGGCGGCAGTGGCGCTGGCGTTGCGCATGCTGCCGGTGGCCGACGGCAGCGACATGATGGGTTCGCTGCGCAACCCGGCGGCGTTCAACAACGTGTTCGGCTTTCGTCCGTCCCAGGGCCGCGTGCCCCACGGCCCCGGACTGGAAGTGTTCGTCCAGCAACTGGCGACGGAAGGGCCGATGGGCCGCAGCGTCACGGATGTCGCGCGGTTGCTGAGTATTCAGGCCGGTTACGACGCGCGCGTGCCGTTGTCGCTCACGCAGGACCCGCAGATCTTTACCGAATCCCTCACGCGGGATTTCAGCGGTGTGAGGATCGGCTGGCTGGGTGACTACAACGGCTATCTGCCCATGGACGACGGCGTGTTGAGCCTGTGCGAAATGGCGCTGGAAGATTTCACCGCACTGGGTTGCAAGGTCGAAGCCTGTCAGCCGGATTTCTCCATGGAACGCTTGTGGCAAACCTGGCTGGTGCACCGGCACTGGTTGGTGCAGGGCAGCCTCGGTGCGTTGTATGCCGATCCGCAACAGCGCGACCTGCTCAAACCCGAGGCGCAATGGGAAATCGAGGGTGGCTTGCGGCTGACGGCGGCGGATGTCTACCAGGCATCGGTCAGTCGTAGCGAGTGGTATCGAGCCTTGAGTGAGTTGTTCGAACGTTACGACTTTCTGCTGTTGCCCACCGCGCAAGTGTTCCCTTTTGACGCACAGACGCCGTGGCCGCGCCTCGTCGGCGGGCAGACCATGGACACTTATCACCGCTGGATGGAGGTGGTGATCGGGCCGACGCTGGCCGGTTTGCCGAGCATGAATGTGCCGGTGGGTTTCAACGCGAGCGGCTTGCCGATGGGCTTGCAGATTATCGGCCCGGCGCAGGCGGATCGAGCCGTGCTGCAACTGGCTTTCGCTCATGAGCAGCTGACGCAATGGGTCAAGCGCCGACCACCGGCATGCCTGCAAGCGATCTGAGCCTATCGGGCGGGCCCGCATCTTGCTGCATAAAGCGATCATCCATCCGTACTCAGGAGGTCGAATCCATGGACAGCAAGACCGAATCCGGCAGCGTACGCTCGGTCGAACGGGCCTTGGCGATCATCGATTTGCTGGGCGAGCATCAGGCGCTGGGTCTGGAGGAACTGCACTACCTGACGACCCTGCCCAAGGCCACGGTGTCGCGCATGTTGCTGACCTTGCTGGAGCAGGGCTGGATTTATCGCGGCTTGAGCGACCGGCGTTATCGGTTGTGCGCCAAGCGCTTGTTCGGCGACAGCGAGCAGCGGTTCAAACGGCGCCTGGTGGAAAGCGCGGCGCCGCTGTTGCTGGAATTGAGCGAGCGCACCGGGTTGGTGGCGGACCTGTCGAGCTTCGACGGCGAGCGCGTCGAAGTGATGGAAAGCGCGATCCCCACGGTGCTGCGCAAGCGCTATCCGAAGAACTGCTACATCGTCGGCCAGCATGCCAGCCTGTTTCATTCGGCCATGGGCCGGGCGTGCCTGGGTGAGCTGCAAACCCATGAAGTAGAACGACTCGCCGGCCGTGAGCGGCTCAACGATGACGCGCCGTATCACGTCAGTGAGCAGGCGTTGCATCAGGGTTTCGGCCAACGCACCGAAGGCTACTGGGAATACCCGGTGCGCCTGCCGTTTCTGATTCGCGCGGTGGCGTTGCCGATTCACGCCAATGGTCGATTGGTCGGCAGCATGGCGCTGCACTGGCCGATGGATCAGGCGCCGGTGGAGAGGGTGTTGAGCCTGCACCTGAACAGCTTGGCCACCACCATTGGCGATGTGCAGCAGGCGTTGGCCTAAAGCGTAAAAGATCGCAGCCTGCGGCAGCGCCTATTGGTGAACGCATTCTCTTCTGCCCCCAACTCAAGACGCGAACGCCCTGTAGCAGCTGGCGAAGCCTGCGTCCGGCTGCGCAGCAGTCGTAAAATCAGGCACCACGTTTTTTCAGGAAGACCGAGGTGGCTGGATTCGCGACTGCTGCGCAGCCGGACGCAGGCTTCGCCAGCTGCTACGAGTTTGCAAACGGCTCACGGGCGGTTAAGGTTCGTGCACGTTTATTTGCCCACGAGTCTCTATGCTCAACCGCGTCCTCTGCAAAACCCTCGCCTTTCTGCTGCTGACGGGGGCGACGCTGTCGGCCCATGCCGATTGGTACCTCGATGGCGAGTCCTCGCGGCTGTCGTTCATCAGCACCAAAAACGCCAATATTTCCGAAGTGCAGCGCTTTCTGGTGCTGCACGGCAAGGTCGATCCCAAGGGCCTGGCGCAAGTGGAAGTCGAGATGGATTCGGTCAACAGCGGCATCCCGCTGCGGGACGAGCGCATGCGCAAGGACCTGTTCGAGATCCAGACCTTCCCCGACGCCGTGATCAGCGCGCAGATTGACTTGCGGCCGATCAACGATCTGGCCCCCGGCGCCCAGCTGGAATTGCGTTTGCCAGTGACCGTCAACCTCCACGGCAAGCAACATGAATACAACACCGAATTGTTGGCGACCAGGCTCGATGATCGGCGCTTTCAAGTGGTGACGTTGGAGCCATTGGTGATCAACGCTGAAGATTTCGACCTGGCCCCAGGGCTGGACGGTTTGCGCAAGGTCGCCGGTTTGTCGGCTATCAGTCTGTCGGTGCCGGTGAGTGCGGTGCTGATTTTCACGGCGCGCTGACATGGCCGGTGCCGTATTTCCGTGGCGTGAAGGCAATCACTTTGAATTGCTGATCGATGGTCCGCAGTTCTTTCCGCGCATGCTGGTGGCGATTGCCCGCGCCGAAGAGCAGGTCGAACTGGAACTGTATCTGGTGGAGGCGGGCGCCTGCGCCGAGGCCATGGTCCAGGCGTTGGTCCAGGCCGCCGAACGCGGGGTGCGGGTGCGCTGCCTGTTCGATGACTATGGCAGCCTGGCGTTTACCCTGAACCTGCGCCAACGCTTGATGGCGGCGGGGGTGGAACTGCGTTTCTACAATCGCCTGAGCTGGCGGCGTTGGGTCGGCAATTTCTATCGCGATCACCGCAAGTTGTTGCTGGTCGATCAAAGCCTGGCGGTGGTCGGCGGTACAGGCGTGACTGACGAATTCTGGACGCCGGGCGAAGACACCAGTGAATGGCACGAAGTGATGGTGGAAATGACCGGCCCGCTGGTACTCGACTGGCAATTGCTGTTCGACCGCCAATGGATCGCCAACCGCCATCGCCGCGCCTGGAAACCCGCTTCGCACTTTGGCTTGCCTCGTTTGCCGCGCGTACCGTCGATGGGCGAGGGCATGGGCCGGGTTGCCTATGCCGACGCCCGCCAGCACCGCGATATCCTGCAGTCGTTGTTCCGCGCCTTGAACAGTGGCCAACAGCGCATCTGGCTGGCCACGCCGTATTTCCTGCCGACGTGGAAAGTCCGCCGCTCGCTGCGCAAGGCCGCCGTGCGCGGTATCGACGTGCGCCTGCTGCTGACCGGCCCGCGCACCGATCATCCGTCGGTGCGCTACGCCGGGCATCGCTACTACCCGCGCCTGCTCAAGGCCGGAGTGAAAATCTTCGAATACCAGCCGTGCTTCCTGCACCTGAAAATGGTGCTGGTGGATGACTGGGTGAGTATTGGTTCGTGCAATTTCGACCACTGGAATCTGCGCTTCAACCTGGAGGCCAACCTTGAAGCACTGGATCCCGGACTGACGGCGGCGGTGGCGGCGAGTTTCGAGAAGGACTTTGCACAGAGCTCGGAAGTCAGCCTGGAGGAATGGCAACGCCGGCCGCTGTGGCGGCGGGTCAAGCAGAGGGTGTGGGGCTGGGTGGATCGGGTGGTGGTGAATCTGCTGGATCGGCGGGGGTAGTTGGTACGCAGATCGTTCCCACGCAGAGCGTGGGAACGATCAGTCCACGGCGTTACAGCAATTCAAAGCTCTGCTGCGTCACGTCCTGGGAATCCAGGCCGATCTGCACATTGAACTTGCCCGGTTCTGCGCCGTACTTGAGCTGGGCGTTGAAGAACTTCAGGTCGTCTTCGGTAATGGTGAAGTGCACGACTTTCTGTTCGCCGGCCTTGAGCATGACTTTCTGGAAGTTCTTCAGTTCCTTGACCGGGCGGATCATCGAGCCGGTCACGTCCTGGATGTACAACTGCACCACGGTTTCGCCGTCGCGTTTGCCGGTATTTTTCAGCATGACGCTGGCGTCGAGTTTGCCGGTCTTGTTCAGGGTGGTCGACGACAGCGCCATATCGTCCACGCTGAACGTGGTGTAGCTCAAGCCAAACCCGAACGGGAACAGCGGCCCGGTGGTGTCATCGAAATACTGCGAGGTGTAGTTGCCCGGTTTGCCCGGCGTGAACGGCCGGCCAATGCTCAGATGGTTGTAGTAGGTCGGAATCTGACCCACCGAACGCGGGAACGTGATCGGCAGTTTACCCGACGGGTTGTAATCGCCGAACAGCACGTCGGCAATGGCGTTGCCACCTTCGGTGCCGCTGAACCAGGTTTCCAGGATCGCATCAGCCTGGTCTTTCTCTTCGAGAATCGACAACGGACGGCCGTTCATCAACACCAGCACCAGCGGTTTGCCGGTGGCTTTCAAGGCTTTGATCAATTCACGCTGGCTGGCCGGGATGTTCAGGTCGGTGCGGCTCGACGATTCGTGGGACATGCCACGGGATTCGCCGACGGCTGCAACGACCACGTCAGCATCCTTGGCCGCTTTCACCGCTTCGTCGATCAGCACCTGGGCCGAGCGCGGATCATCCACCACTTCCGGCGCATCGAAGTTCAGGAAGTTGAGGTAATCGAGGACTTTCTTGTCGCTGGTGATGTTGGCGCCACGGGCGTAGATCAGCGTCGCCTTGTCGGCCACGGCGGCGTTCATGCCGTCGAACAGCGTCACTGATTGCGCCGGTTTACCCGCCGCGGCCCAGCTGCCCATCATGTCGATTGGCGCTTTGGCCAGCGGACCGACCAGGGCGATTTTCGCGGTTTTCTTCAGCGGCAGGGTGTCGTTCTGGTTTTTCAGCAACACCAGGCTGCGGCGTGCGACGTCGCGGGCTTCCGGACGGTGCATGCGGCTTTCGGCGTAGGTGTCGGCCGGGTCTTCCTCGGCCTTGCCGATGCGCAGGTACGGGTCCTTGAACAGGCCCATGTCGTACTTGGCGGCCAGCACTTCACGCACGGCGTTGTCGATGTCCTTCTGCTCGATTTCGCCGGCCTTCAATAGCCCCGGCAGTTCTTTGCCGTAGAGGGTGTCGTTCATGCTCATGTCGATGCCGGCCTTGATCGCCAGCTTCGCCGCTTCACGACCGTCCGCCGCGACGCCGTGCTTGATCAGCTCGAAAATCGCCCCGTGGTCGCTGACCGCCAGGCCCTTGAAGCCCCACTCCTTGCGCAACAGGTCGTTCATCAGCCAGGTGTTGGCGGTGGCGGGCACGCCGTTGATCGAGTTCAGCGCAACCATCACCCCGCCGGCACCAGCGTCAATCGCGGCGCGGTACGGCGGCAGGTAGTCCTGGTACATCTTGACCGGGCTCATGTCGACGACGTTGTAGTCGCGACCGCCCTCGATCGCGCCGTACAAGGCGAAGTGCTTGACGCTGGCCATGATGCTGTCGGCGGCGTTGGCGCCCTGGCCCTGGAAGGCCTTGACCATCACCCCGGCAATCCGCGACACCAAATACGTGTCTTCACCGAAACCTTCGGAGGTGCGGCCCCAGCGCGGGTCGCGGGAGATATCGACCATCGGTGCGAAGGTGATGTCGAGGCTGTCGGCGGCGGCTTCCTTGGCGGCAACGCGCCCGGAGCGGCCGATGGCGTCCATGTCCCAGCTCGACGCCAGGGCAATGGGGATCGGGAAAATTGTCCGGTGGCCGTGGATCACGTCATAGGCGAAGAACATCGGGATCTTCAACCGGCTGCGCATGGCCGCGTCCTGCATCGGACGGTTTTCCGGACGGGTAATGGAGTTGAACGTGCCACCGATGTTGCCGGCGGCGATTTCCTTGCGGATCAGCTCCCGGGGCATTTCCGGGCCGATGCTGATCAGGCGCAATTGGCCGATTTTTTCATCAAGGGTCATCTGCTTCATCAGATTGCTGATGAAAGCGTCCTTGTTCTCAAGAGGTGCAGGGGTCGTGGCGGCCAATACGTTATGACTGGCCAGGCTGACGAACAGGCCCAGCAAACACAGCTTCTTCATGAATAGTTTTCTCAAAGGCCTAAACGGCAGTGAATACGCGCCGATCAGCCAAAATTTAGGGAGCGACTATTGTTGTTCAGGTAAATGCAGCACACTTCTGAAGCGTTTCTTGTACTGGGGGCATCTTTTAGCCCATTGCCACGCTGCAATCCAGTGGCGGCGGCAGATTATGCCCCAAGAGCCCGGTTCAAAGGTTACGGGCAGTTTTTCAACGGATTGTGCACGGGAGCACCACCTACATGAATGTACGACTCAACTATCGTTCGAGCCTGCACGTTGCAGCGCTGATGCTGTTGACCACGCTGCTCGCCGGCTGCGGCATCAACAACATCCCGACCCTCGACGAACAGGCCAAGGCCGCCTGGGGCCAGGTGCAGAACCAGTATCAGCGCCGTGCCGATCTGATCCCCAACCTGGTGGAAACCGTCAAGGGCTATGCCAAGCACGAAGAAGAAACCCTGACCGCGGTGATCGAAGCCCGGGCCAAGGCGACCTCGATCCAGGTCGATGCCAATACGCTGGACAACCCGGAAAAACTCAAGCAATTCCAGCAGGCCCAGGATCAACTGACCGGCGCCCTGAGTCGTTTGATGGTGGTGTCCGAGCGCTACCCGGACCTTAAGGCCAACCAGAACTTCCTGGCCCTGCAATCGCAACTTGAAGGCACCGAAAACCGCATCGCCGTGGCCCGCCGCGACTTCATCCTCGCGGTGCAGAAATACAACACCGAAATCCGCACCTTCCCGGGTCGCCTGTGGCATAGCGTGATGTACAGCGATTTGCCGATTCGCGAGACGTTCGAAGCGACCAGCCCGGATGCCGATAAAGCGCCGCAAGTGAAATTCTAGGTGAATGACCTGTAGGCGCAGCCTTCGGCAGTTCCTACGGGGAGGTGTTGATGGCGGTACACGGATGAGGTTGCCAATGCGCGTGTTGAAGATGGGCCTGGTGCTGTTGCTCTGGGTGGTTGCAGTCACGGCTCAGGCCGAGTTGAAGTTCCCGCCGCTGACCGGGCGGGTGGTGGACAACGCGCAGATGATCGAGCCGGCGGTGCGCGAGCAGTTGACCCAGCAGCTCCAGGCCCACGAATCGGCCACCGGCGAGCAATTGGTGGTGGTGACGTTGCCGGATTTGCAGGGCACCGACATCGCTGACTTCGGTTATCAACTCGGTCGCGCCTGGGCCATCGGCCAGAAGGACAAGAACAACGGTGCGCTGCTGATCGTTGCCCGCGATGAGCGCAAGCTGCGGATTGAAGTCGGTTATGGCCTGGAAGATCGCCTGACCGATGCCCAGAGTTCGGTGATCATCAATCAGGTGATCACGCCATCCTTCAAGGCCGGCAACTTCAGCAAGGGCATCAGCGATGGCGTCGCGGCAATGTTGGTGGTGTTGGGCGGCAGTCCGCTGGACGAGCCCTCGACGGTGTATGACTCTGGCGGCAACGAAGAGAGCGATTTCATCTCGCGCCACCCTGGCGTGTTCATCTTCCTGGTGATGCTGTTCATCCTGACGATTTTTATCTGCCAGATGCTCGGTATCCTGCCGGCCGGTCGCGGTGGCTCCGGTGGTTCGGGGGGCGGTTTCGGCGGTGGTGGATTTGGCGGCGGCGGTGGAGGCGGCGGGGGCTTCAGCGGCGGCGGGGGCAGTTTCGGGGGCGGAGGTTCGTCGGGCGGCTGGTGATAACGCTACTCATAAAAACAAATGGGAACAGGCACTGAAAACCATGGCATTACTGACAGAACACGAACAACGCAAAGTCGCCGAGGCGATCGCCCGGGTCGAGCGCGAAACTGACGCCGAACTGGTCACCGTGCTCGCGGCCCGCGCCGACGACTACGTGTACATCCCGCTGCTATGGGCCAGTTTGCTGGCGCTGGTGGTGCCGGGGCTGGTGCATTACCTGACCGGCGCGCTGACCATGCACAGCCTGTTGCTGGTGCAATGGGCGAGTTTTATCGTGCTGTGCCTGGTGTTCCGCATTCCGAAAATCACCACCCATTTGATCCCGCGCCGGGTTCGTCACTGGCGCGCCTCGAACCTGGCCCGGCGGCAGTTCCTGGAGCAGAACCTGCACCACACCGTGGGCAGCACCGGGATGTTGATCTTTGTCTGCGAAGCCGAGCGTTACGTGGAAATCCTGGTGGATGAAGGGATTTCCAGGCGCCTGGACAACAAGACCTGGGATGCAATTGTCACGGCGTTTACCCAACAGGTGAAACAGGGCCAGACGTTGCAGGGGTTTGTGACGTGCATCGAGGCCTGCGGTGAGTTGCTCAAGGTGCATGTGCCGGTGACGCAGGTGAGGAATGAATTGCCGAATCGGTTGGTCGTTCTAGGCTAAATCTCAGTAACAACGTCCCGCCTGTAGCAGCTGCCGAGCCTGCGAGGCTGCGTTCGGCTGCGAAGCAGTCGTAAAACCAGACCACGCAGTTTTACTGAAACACCGCGTATTCTGATTTCACGACTGCTTCGCAGCCGAACGCAGCCTCGTACCTCGGCAGCTGCTACACGCGACGCAGCCTCGTACCTCGGCAGCTGCTACACGCGACGCAGCCTCGTACCTCGGCAGCTGCTACAGATCGTGCCGTTCGGTAAATAACAGCGTGTCCCAAACCCACATCCCCCCTAAAATACCCGCCATTCCCGATTTGCACCGCCCGAGGCCGTTTTCCCCATGTCTGCTACCGCCACTCCTGCCAGCCTCGCGCCGGATCACCACGCCCAGTTCATCGACTTGCTGCAAACCAGCCTCGACGCCAATGCCTTTATCAAACTGGTGCTGGCCAAGTACGTCGGCCCCGAGGCGGACTTGCAGCGACTGATCATCAAGCAACTCACGGTCAAGGATCAGTCTTGCCTGTCCTTCGTCTACCGCTACAAGACCCGCGATATCACCAAGAACTTCCCGCTGGCCGAAGGCGTGGCGACTATCGCCGCGCTGCTGCCCGAGGCGTTCAAAAATGCGCATTTGCTGTCCCTGACTGATGAAGCCCAGCTCGAATACAGCAAAAAGGGCAAGCCTTCGCTGTTCAAGAGCAAACCCCAGCAATTGCGTGAAGTGCCGTCCGCCGAGCATAACCGCGAGAAAAATCGCTTCCTCGACCTGAGCCGGCCGTTCCTCGCCGACCTGGGTGTGACCAACAGCAAGCACGAGCTGATCCCGGCGATGTCGCGCAAGTGGAAGCAGATCAACAAGTTCATCGAAGTGTTCAGCCATGCCCTGACCACCTCGCCGCTGGCGCTGGACAAACCGGTGCGCGTGGCGGATTTCGGGTCGGGCAAGGGTTACCTGACGTTCGCGATCCACGACTACCTGCGCAACACCTTGAACGCTGAAGGTGAAGTCACTGGTGTCGAGTTGCGCGAAGAGATGGTCAACCTGTGCAACACCGCGGCGGCGAAGCTGGAACATCCGGGGCTGGTGTTCAAGTGCGGCGACGTACGCAGCGTCGCGCCGAGCGAGCTGGATGTGATGATTGCCCTGCATGCCTGCGACATCGCCACCGACTACGCGATCCACACCGGCATTCGTTCCGGTGCCTCGATCATCATGTGCTCGCCGTGCTGCCACAAACAGATCCGCCTGCAAATCCAGAGCCCGGCGCTGCTCAAGCCGATGCTGCAATACGGTTTGCACCTGGGCCAACAGGCGGAAATGGTCACCGACAGCCTGCGCGCATTGTTCCTTGAGGCCTGCGGCTACGAGACCAAGGTGTTCGAGTTCATCTCACTGGACCACACCAACAAGAACAAGATGATCCTGGCGGTCAAGCGCGCCGAGCCGGTGGACCCGGCGCAGTTGTTGGTGAAGATTCAGGAATTGAAGGATTTCTATCAGATCACTGAGCATTGCCTGGAAACGTTGCTGCGTTCCGACGGCTACCTCTGATTCTGTAGGAGCCAGGCTTGCCGGCGAAGGCGATTTTGAAGGCGCCTTCGCCGGCAAGCCTGGCTCCTACAGGTTATGCGGTGGCAATGCGGGCGGGTTTGACGGCTGTTTTTCGCCCCAACATCACCGTCACAATCACCCCACCCGCAAACAGCCAGGTAATCGGCTCGATGTGTTCGCCAAAGAACAACGCCGAAAACGCAATCGTGAAGAAGATCTGCAATAACTGGATCTGACTGACCCGCGCAATCCCGCCCATCGCCAACCCGGCGTACCAGGCAAAGAACCCGATGAACTGCGAAAACAGCGAGACGTAGCCGAACGCCCACCAGGTCTTGGCCGAGATCTCGCCCTGATGTTGCAGCGCCAGGTACACCACCGGCCCGATCAGCAACGGCGTCGACAGCACCAGCGCCCAGCAGATCACCTGCCAGCCGCCCATTTCCTTGGCCAATCGGCCACCTTCGGCATAGCCCAAACCGCCCACGGCAATCGCCCCGAGCATCAGCAAATCACCGGCCTGAATACTGCCGGCGCCGCTGATCAGCGCATAACCGAGCACCAGCGCGCTGCCCAACGCGGCGCAGGCCCAGAAGGCTTTTGACGGCCGTTCATGGGACAGCCACGCGGCGTACAGCGCCACGCACAGCGGTTGCAGGCCGTTGACCAGCGCACCATGGGACGCCGGCAACGTCTGCATGGCCCAGGCTGACAGCACCGGGAAACCGAGGATCACCCCGGCGATCACCAGGGTCAGGCCCTTGACCTGTTTCCAGGTCGGCCACTTCTCACGTCGCCACAACAACAGCATCGCCGCCGGCACCGCCGCAAACAAGGCGCGGCCCAGACCGTTGAGCAACGGATGGATTTCCTGCACGACGATCCGCGTGAAGGGCAGGGTGAGGCTGAAGATGACGACGCCGAGCAGGCCGAGGGCCATGCCGGTGTTTTCGCGCGAGGACATGATGGGCAACCAGGATTCAGGGTGATTGGACGTGGCTTCATCTAGCCACAAACATTAGGTTTGGCCCTGTTACAGCTAGGCGCAGAGTTATCCGTACAGTTTGCCGCGATCCCTGTGGCGAGGGAGCTTGCTCCCGTTGGGCTGCGCAGCAGTCCTCTTCTTTTTAAGGTCAAGAGAGGGGCCGCTTCGCAGCCCAGCGGGAGCAAGCTCCCTCGCCACAAAAGCTCATTGGCGGTAGTAACCGGCTATTACCTGCCGCCGCCGATAAGGACTACCTTGAATACTCCTGCACGCCCACGTATTCCCAGAGGAGTCCTCCCCATGGCTGCCAAGAAAATCCTGATGCTGGTCGGCGATTACGTCGAAGACTACGAAGTGATGGTGCCGTTCCAGGCGCTGCTGATGGTCGGCCACACCGTGCACGCCGTGTGCCCGGAGAAAACCGCCGGCCAGACCGTGCGCACCGCGATCCATGACTTCGAAGGCGACCAGACCTACAGCGAAAAACCCGGTCACCTGTTTGCCCTGAATTTCGACTTCGCCAAGGTGAAGGCCGGCGATTACGACGCACTGCTGGTGCCCGGCGGTCGTGCGCCGGAGTACCTGCGCCTGAACGAAAAAGTCCTGGAACTGGTGCGGGACTTCGACAAGGCCGGCAAGCCAATCGCCGCCGTGTGCCATGGCGCGCAATTGCTCGCCGCCGCTGGAATTCTCGAAGGTCGCGAATGCAGCGCTTACCCGGCCTGTGCCCCGGAAGTTCGTTTGGCCGGTGGTACGTTCATCGATATCCCGGTGACGGAAGGCCACGTTCAAGGCAATCTGGCCACTGCGCCCGCCTGGCCGGCGCACCCGAACTGGCTCGCCGGTTTCCTCGGTTTGCTGGGCACCAAAATCACGCTGTAACGAGGGACGTTTCCATGTGCGAGCTCTACGTCAAGGCCGATCCGATCCTCTACGAATCGCGCTCCCGCTCGCTGCGCATCTGCGGGGTGGTCACCACCCTGCGTCTGGAGAATCAGTTCTGGGACATCCTCAGCGAAATCGCCGAAGTCGACGGCATGACCACCAACCAGTTGATCGCCAAACTGTATGAAGAGGTGATGGATTATCGCGGGGAGGTGGTGAATTTTGCTTCGTTCCTGCGGGTGAGTTGCATGCGGTATTTGTCGCAGCGTCGGGTGCAGGCGCCGGAGTTGTCGGTGGTTCGCACTGCGGTGAAATAGCTTAAACCGTGTCGGCCCTTTCGCGAGCAAGCCCGCTCCCACCTTGGAATGCATTCCACCTGTGGAAGCGGGCTTGCTCGCGAAGGGGCGGGTACAGGCGACAGACATCACTGGGTGGTCTTTACTCTTTGGCGCGAACCCTCTCAATTGCCAAGGAGAACGAGCATGTCCGGATGGTACGAAGTGAGCAAAACCAGCAACGGGCAGTTTCGGTTTGTGCTGAAAGCAGCCAATGCCGAAACCATTCTGAACAGCGAGCACTACACCACCCGCGCCGCTGCCGATGGCGGCATCGCCTCGGTGCAGAAAAACAGCCCGCTGGATGAGCGCTACGAGAAAAAGACCACCAAGGATGGCCATCCTTACTTCAACCTCAAGGCCGGTAATCACGAGGTCATCGGCAGCAGCGAGGCGTATTCCAACGATGCCGCACGGGAGAAGGGGATTGCCAGTGTGAAGGCCAACGGGCCGACGACGGTAATCAAGGACAAGACGCTGCCGGTGCTCTAAGTTACCGCTGATCGTTCCCACGCTCCTGCGTGGGAATGCCTCCAGGGACGCTCCGCGTTCCAATGGGACGCAGAGCGTCCCCGGCTGCATTCCCACGCAGGAGCGTGGGAACGATCAGTAGGTGCAAGATCAGCGCAAGGCTTTCAACAACCCCTGCAACTGGCTGCAACCCGCCTCGCTCAGTGGAAACACCGGCAACCGTGGATCCCCCACTTCCAGCCCGGTCGCGCGCAACCCGGCCTTGATCGTCGCCGGCAAACCACCCTTGAGAATAAAGTCCAGCAGCGGCAACTGGCGATAAAACAACTCACGCGCCTTGCCCAGGTCATTGGCCAGTACCGCTTCATACAGGTCGAGATTGAGCTGTGGGATCAGGTTCGGCGCCGCCGTGCACCAGCCTTTTGCCCCGGCCGCAAACGCTTCCAGCGCCAACGGGTTGCAGCCGTTATAGAACGGCACCTGACCATCGCCGAGCAATTGCAGTTTGTGCATGCGCTGGATGTCGCCAGTGCTTTCCTTGACCATCGTGACGTTTTCGACGGCGTTGAAAATCCGCAGGATCAGCTCCACCGACATGTCCGTGCCACTGGTGGCCGGGTTGTTGTAGAGCATGATCGGCACGCCGATGCTGTCGCCAATGGCGCGGTAGTGGGCGAGGATTTCCGTTTCGCTGAGTTTCCAGTAGGACGCCGGCAATACCATCACCACATCGGCGCCATGAGCCTCGGCGAAGCGCGCACGGCGCACGGCTTTGGCGGTGGTCAGGTCGGACACGCTGACGATGGTCGGCACCCGTTTCGCCACGTGCTTGATACTGAACTCGCTGACCTGATCCCACTCCGCATCGCTCAGGTAAGCGCCTTCGCCGGTGCTACCCAGCGGCGCGATGGCGTGGACGCCGCTGTCGATCAGGCGGTCGATGGAGCGCCCGAGGGCTTCAAGATCGACGCCATTGGCGCTGAATGGTGTGATGGTGTAGCCGATGATGCCGTGAATGGTTGGGGTCGACATGTTGTCTCTCCTCTTTTGAAAATGAGTGGGTTCAGTTCAGGCAATCGGCGTGTTGGCGCAGGTTCTGCCGAGCGTAGTAGTTGAAGGCGGCGGCGTGGCGTTTCGGCTTGGATATCCAGTCATGGGCTTCGCGGCCCAGCTCCGGCAGGATCGGTTTGATCGTCCCGGCGCTCATGGCCAGCAACTGCAACTTCGCCGCGCGTTCGATCAGTTGCGCAATCACGCAGGCTTCCTCGATGCTGGCGCCGGTGGACAATTGGCCGTGGTGGGAAAGCAGGATCGCGCGTTTATCGCCGAGTGCGCCGGCAATGATTTCGCCTTCTTCATTGCCAACCGGTACACCGGGCCAGGCTTCGAGAAACGCGCAATCTTCGTAGAGCGGGCACAGGTCCATGTGCGAGACCTGCAGCGGCACTTCAAGCATCGACAGCGCAGCGACGTGGGTCGGATGCGTGTGAATGATGCAGTTCACATCCGGCCGGGCGCGGTACACCCAGCTATGGAAACGGTTGGCCGGGTTGGGCATACCGTGGCCTTCGAGCACTTCCAGGTCTTCGTTGACCAGCAGCAGATTGCCGGCGGTGATTTCATCGAAACCCAGGCCCAGTTGCTGGGTGTAATAAGTACCAGGCTGCGGGCCGCGAGCGGTGATTTGCCCGGCCAGGCCGGAGTCGTGACCATTCTCGAACAGGATGCGGCAGGTCAGGGCCAGCTTTTGCCGGTCGGTCCACGTATTATCCGCCAGGGTGTTTTGCATCTGGATCAGCGCTTGCTTGACCAGTTGGTCTTTGGGGAGTGCTAAGGTCTTGGCCATATCGGTGTCCTTTGGGTGGTTCAATGGACGTCGGGTTTGCGGTTTACCCGTTGCTTGCAAGGTCGTGGGTGAGTGCAAATGACACTAAAGAGGCTATATGACACTTTGTGTCATTGGCAAGGGCAAATCGTCGATTCCTTCATGGATTAATCGCTGCACATGTCTATCCGTTTGAAATTACTCAGGAAAAAACTTGGCGTGACTTTGGAGTCCCTGGCCGAAAAGTCCGGCATGACCAAGAGTTATCTGTCGAAAGTCGAGCGCGGGCTGAACACCCCGTCGATTGCCGCTGCCTTGAAACTGGCCAAGGCGTTGAACGTGAAGGTCGAGGAATTGTTCTCCGAAGACAACATCAGCCTCGACAGCTACAGCCTAGTGCGCAGCGACGAACGCCAGTCCCTGGCCGCCAACGACCACAGCCCCGGTTACGCGGTGCTGGCCCATCAGGTCAGTGAACGCAGTCTGTTGCCGTTCATCATCTACCCGCCGAGCGAATTCACCGACAAGACCTTCAAGGAACATTTGGGGGAAGAGTTTCTGTTTGTTCACGAAGGGCAGGTGGAAGTGGACTTCATGAACGAACGGGTGCTGCTCAATCGCGGGGATGCGCTGCACTTCAATGCGCAGAAGCCGCATCGGATCCGGTCAGTGGGGGAGGTTCAGGCGCAATTGCTGGTGGTGGTGCATAGCAGCGAAGAATGACTTGGCTGTTGATCGTTCCCACGCTCTGCGTGGGAATGCAGCCCGGGACGCTCCGCGTCCCATTGGAACGCAGAGCGTCCCTGGAGGCATTCCCACGCAGAGCGTGGGAACGATCCTTAGACTTCAACCGGCACGGTCAACTTCGAACTGCCCAGCGCATGCGTCTTCGAATCAAAAAACCTTAACTCAACCCCCGTCCCCTCAAACCCCTTCGCGTAATGCCGCTTCTGATGCTGGATAAACGCCTTGGTACGCGGATAAATCGACACCGCGACCACCTTCGGTTTCGCCTGGCGCAACGCATGGATGATGTGGCTGTCCTGCTCGCCCAGCGCATGCCCGAAGATGCACAAGCCCTCGCCATGCCCCAATAGCTGGTCATAACAGAACGACAAATAATCCGAACTGCGAATGGTCTTGAGCTTGTCCTGCGCCGGCCCTTCGTTGACGAACAGCGGCACGTCATCCAGGGTCTTGATCGTATTGTTGATCGCAAAGCTGCCGAGCAACGTGCCCTCGGTCGACATCAGTTTGCGCGCGGTGCCGTCCTGGTTGCGCACCAGGTGCAGACCACCGTGCAGGTACAGCAAACGGGTTTTGTCGGTGGCGCTGGCGCTCAAGTCGAAGCTCGGCTCGCTGCCGTGGAACAAATCAGTCACCCCATCAGGTGAGTGCTGGATCGCCCAGTTGCCGAGCAAATCGTAGTTGGTGGTGAACACCGTCCGATAGCGGCCCAGCTCTTGATTGATCGTCGCCAACGTCGAAGGCACTACCAGCCGCCACGGGATGTGCACCGCGTGCACGGTGTTGATCAGCGCTTCCTTGATCGCGTAGTAGCGATTGCGCGGCGCGGCGGAGCTGACGGCCAGGGCTTTGTTGACGCGGCTGGTGATTTTCAGCGCGCTCAGCACTTGCTCGAAACTGCGGGTTTGCAGCGCATCGAACACACTCAGCTCGGACTGGCTCAGGGGCTTTTCTTCGACGGTGCGCGCGTTGTCGAACAGCGAGTCGTAGCCGAAGTCGTCCCATACCGCGCGGCTGGCGCCGTTGCCCAGCAGCAGGCCGCTGAACGAAGCGCTGGTGCGCAAGGCGTTCCAGTCTTCAAGTTGGGCATCGACATCCTGGAAATCGGTCATTGCGTTGGTCGTCTCAAAAAGCGAAGGGGCTGATGGGCGGCGACTTTATCACGACCGGGACTTGAGCCAGATCAACATCCGCCGTGACTGATCGGTCGATCCTGTGCACATCCGCTGAATCGGCGCTGTCGATTCGGCCCCTCGCCAGGAGATTCGCTCATGAGCAGTACGTTTTTCATCCCCGCCGTGAACATCATGGGCAGCGGTTGCCTCGACGAAGCCATGGACGCCATCGGCAAGTACGGTTTTCGCAAAGCGCTGATCGTCACTGACGTCGGGCTGGCCAAGGCCGGCGTGGCGGCGATGATTGCCGAGAAGCTGGCGATGCGGGACATCGATTCGGTGATTTTCGACGGCGCCAAGCCGAACCCGAGTATCGCCAATGTCGAGCGCGGCCTGGGCCTGCTCAAGGAAAGTCGCTGTGATTTCGTGGTGTCCCTGGGCGGCGGTTCGCCCCACGACTGCGCCAAAGGCATCGCCCTGTGCGCGACTAACGGCGGGCAGATCCGCGACTACGAAGGCGTCGATCAATCCGAGAAGCCACAACTGCCGCTGATCGCCATCAACACCACCGCCGGCACCGCCAGTGAAATGACCCGCTTCTGCATCATTACCGATGAATCACGCCACGTGAAAATGGCCATCGTCGATCGCAACGTCACGCCGCTGCTGTCGGTCAACGACCCGGCGCTGATGGTCGCCATGCCCAAGAGCCTGACCGCCGCCACCGGCATGGACGCACTGACCCACGCCATCGAAGCCTATGTCTCCACTGCCGCCAACCCGATCACCGACGCCTGTGCGCTGAAGGCCATCACCCTGATCAGCAACAACCTGCGCCTGGCCGTGCGTGATGGCAGCGACATGGCCGCCCGGGAAAACATGGCGTATGCGCAGTTCCTCGCCGGCATGGCGTTCAACAACGCGTCCCTCGGTTATGTGCACGCGATGGCCCACCAGTTGGGCGGTTTCTACGACTTGCCCCACGGCGTGTGCAACGCGGTGTTGTTGCCCCACGTGCAAAGTTTCAACGCACTGGTGTGCGCCGATCGCCTGACCGACGTGGCCCTCGCCATGGGCGCCGACATTCGCGGCTTCAGCCCGGAAGAGGGCGCGCAAGCCGCCATCGCCGCGATTCGCAGCCTGGCCAAAGACGTGGAGATCCCCGGCGGTCTGCGCGACCTCGGCGCCAAGCTCAACGACATCCCGATCCTCGCCGTCAATGCGTTGAAAGATGCCTGTGGCTTGACCAACCCGCGCGCGGCGGATCAGCGGCAGATCGAGGAGATTTTCCGCAGCGCGTTCTAAGCCGTCTTGCGGCCCGGCGCGAACCTCACGCAGAGCATCGCGCTAAGGGCCAGCAACACGCACAACAAGGACAACGGCCAGGCCTGCTGACTGGCGATCAGGCTGGCAATGCCGCCAATCACGGCGGCCATCATCTGGTGAATAAAACCGCTCAACGCCATCGCATAAGCACCGCTGACCGGCGAACCCTCATTGGCCAGCGACAGGCTGATCGGATAATTCAACGACTGGCCGAATACCGCAAAGCAGTAGGGCAGCCAGAACAGCAACGCCACCGAAGTCCCCGCCACACTCCCCAGCAACATCACCCCACTGCCGGCCAGCACCAGGCCGACACCCAGCGTCATCAGCCAATGCTGGCCGGTGCGCAGCACAAAGCGATTGACCCCCAGCGCCCCAAGAAAATACGCCGCACTGATCGGCCATCCCAACAGCCCATATTCCACGGCCGACCAGTTGAACGGTCCCTGCAGAATCAAGGGCGCCGCCGTATTGAACGCGATGATCACCCCGTAACCCAGACCTCCTGCGAGGGCCGGCAGCAGAAACGCTCGATGACGCAGGATGCGCCAGTAGCTTGGCCAACTGGAGGACGGGCGGAGTTCGTCAGTCAGTACCGGGAACGCGACCCGCGCCACGATCACGGCCATCAGCAGACTTACACCACCCAGCAGGTAAAAGATCGCCGGCCAGCCCAGCGCCACCTGAATGATCGACCCCAGGTATTGGCCGATGCCCAACGCCACTACAAAGGAAATCGAAATCCACGACAGCGCCTTGGCCAGCAGGTCACCGCGAAAGCTGTCGCGGATCAGCACCCGCGCCATCACCGAAATCCCGCTGGCACCAATGCCCTGGAGCAAGCGGAAGAACAGAAACGATTCCAGCGTCTGGCCCAGGGGCAGGGCGAGATTGCCCAACCCATAGATGCCAAGCGCCGCGAGCAACACCGGTTTACGTCCGATGCGCTGGCCCAGGCTGCCCCAGAACAGCATCGGCAGCGCCATGCCAATCAGGTACACCGCCAACCCCCACGACACCTGCGACGCATCGGCCGAGAGATACCGGGCAATCTCCGGCAATGCCGGCAGGTAAATGCTCATGCCCAATTGCGCGAGGAAAACCGTGCTGCAGGTGACGAGGAGGGTGGTGCTGTTCTTCATGGAGTCTTCCCTGGGTTTTAACTGCCGACATCCCGGCCGTGAGTACGCAACAGTTCGCTGATGAGTTCACAAAAGTGGCGGATCAACCCGGGCTCCATGTCGGCCCGCAAGGTAATCCGGATGGCCGCCTGACCTTGCGCGACCACCGGAAAAAACACCGCCGAGGTGAAGAAACCGAGGTTGGCCAACTCCGTCGCCAAGCTGTTGGCCAGCGCCGCTTCGCCGCAACGGATCAGGCGAATCGCCATGTTACTGCCGTGTTGTTCGGTGCTGATCAAGCTGTCAAAGAGCTGGATATTAACCTGAAGTTTTTCCTGCAATGCGGCGAATTCCGCGGTGCGGTGCAGCTTGATCGAGGCACGGCCTGCACCGATGGCCGCACTGTTCAGGCTTTGCGACCAGTTGCTCGGCCCGCCGTAACGCTGGACAAGCTTCTGCTGCCGTTCACTGCCGAGCATCACCAGGCCACCGCTGGCGCCAAACGATTTGGCCAGGGAGGCGACGATCAGGCAGTCATCTTCCAGGGCCTGCAATCTGGGGCGTACCAGGCCGGCGCCGCCTGTGCCGACGGCGGAGAGGGCATGGGAATCGTCCAGGTACAGAAACAGCCCATAGCGCTCTTTCAGGTACAACAGACTCGCCATGTCCGCGACCCCGCCCATGCTGTAGGCGCCGTCGGCGATATACGCGACCGTGCCGTTCTGCTGACACTGCTGTTCGAGGAAATCCATGTCGTTATGCGGACAGGTCACCACTTTGGTTTCGTCCGCGCACGCGGCTTTGAGGTGGTTCATCGAGTAATGCGCCAAGCGGTCGAACACCATCACCGGCGGGCGGTTTTCGGTGAACACGCCGCTGGCCAGTAACGGCAGGATCCCGGCACTCGCCGCGCTGCACGACAAGGTGCTGAGGCATCGGGCGCCGAACAAGTCGGACAATTCGCTTTCGTACTGCTCCAGGATCGCCAGTTTGCAGCGGTTTTTCGAATTGGCGACGCGCAGGGTGCCGGTTTCCCACAAGGTGCTCATGGCGCCTTTGAGCAGGTCGGGGTGGTGATCCAGGCCCAGGTAAGAGGTGGTGCAGAAGTGATGAAAGGCCCGTCCGTATTGATCGACCATGCGGTTGGCGCTGCGGATATCGACGTTGAGCCCCGCGACTTTCCCGGCTTCGGCGGTTTCCCAGTCGTGATCGGCCAGGGCGATCAGTTTTCGATAGTTGGTGAAGGTGTTTGCGGTCTGGTCCATACAGGTGTGTCTCTCCTTGAGTGGGTGTCGCTGTCCTTGTGTATCGAGATTTTACGGAGTGTGGCGCAGGCGTTGAATCGGCCGATTCCTGCATGTTTGAGTGTTACAAGAGATTTATGTGTAGGACGGTGTCTTGTGATGCTGTGGGCCAAAACCGGGCTATCCTGCCGACTCAGCCGAACTTGCCATCGAGCCCACCATGCTGCAAAAAAGCCTGATCCGCCGCCTCGACTTGATCACCCTCCAGCTGTTCGTCGCTGTCCACGAAGAGGGCACGCTGACCCGTGCTGCCACGCGAGAAGCGATCGCGGTGTCGGCGGCCAGCAAGCGCTTGATGGAGCTGGAGGAAGCGTTCGGGATTAGTCTGTTTGTGCGCCAGGCCAAGGGCATGACCCTGACGCCGGCCGGGGAAACCCTGTTGCACCATGCCCGGCAGATGCTGTTCAACGTCGAGAAAATGGGGCTGGAACTGGGGGAGCACAGCCATGGGATTCGCGGCTACGTGCGGATGCTGGCCAATCTGTCGGCGATCATTCAGTTCCTGCCCGAAGACCTGCGCGACTTTTCCGAGCGTCATCCCCAGGTCAAGACTGACCTCGAAGAACGGCCCAGCAGTGGGGTGATTCAAGGCGTGCTGGATGGCGTGGCGGACCTTGGAATCTGTTCCAGCGACAGCGACGTCAAAGGCCTGCACAGCGTGCTCTATCGCCAGGACAAACTGGTGGTGTTGATGCCGCCGGATCATCCCTTGGCCAGCCGCGAAACCCTGGCGTTCGCCGATACCCTGGGCAGCGATTACGTCGGCCTGCATGCCGCCAGTTCGATCAACATGCGCACCCACGCCGCCGCGCGCAAGGCCGGCAAAGTGTTGCGGCTGCGGATTCATGTGCCGGGGTTCGATGCGATGTGCCGGATGGTCCAGGCCAACATGGGCATCGGCATCCTGCCGCAAAAAGCCTATGAACTGTTTGGCCGGGCGCTGGGGTTGCATGCGGTGCCGTTGACCGATGACTGGTCGGATCGGGCGCTGATTCTGGTGGTGCGCGATGAAGCGGGGTTGTCGCCGGTGAGCCGGATGTTGTTTGAGCAGTTGCGCGGGCATGCCTGATAGATCTTTGTTGGATGGGCCGGCCTCTTCGCGGGCAAGCCTCGCTCCTACAAGGACAGCGACAATCTCCCTGACCGTTCGCGTTTCACGAACGCCCGTTGCCAACTGAAGGTTGGATTCCTGTCCCCTCGGTCCTCTAGCCTTGGCTCATATTCCAAGAACAACAGAGGTACCCCGCGATGACTGCCCCCCTGAGTGCAATCAAGGTAATCGAGATCGGCACGCTGATCGCCGCGCCGTTTGCCGCGCGCATGCTCGCCGAGTTCGGCGCCGAGGTGATCAAGATCGAAGCCATGGGCCAGGGCGATCCCCTGCGCAAATGGCGAAAACTGCACGAGGGCACCTCGCTGTGGTGGTACCTGCAATCGCGCAACAAGAAGTCCCTGGCGCTCAATCTCAAATCCCCTGAAGGCATTGAACTGGTCAAGCAACTGGCGACCAGCGCCGACGTGCTGATCGAAAACCTGCGCCCCGGTGCCCTGGAAAAACTCGGCCTGGGCTGGGACGTGCTGCACGCCCTCAACCCGAACCTGACCCTGGTGCGCATCTCCGGTTATGGCCAGACCGGCCCGTACCGTGACCGTCCGGGTTTCGGCGCCATCGGCGAGGCCATGGGCGGGATTCGCTACACCACCGGCACCCCCGGTTCACCACCGGCACGGGTCGGGGTCAGCCTCGGCGATTCCCTGGCGTCGTTGCACGCGGTGATCGGCGCGCTGATGTCGTTGCTGCGGGTCAAGACCGGGCAGGGCGGCGGGCAAGTGGTCGATGTATCCCTGGCCGAAAGCGTGTTCAACGTGATGGAAAGCCTGGTGCCGGAATACGACATGCAGGGCCATATCCGCGAACGCAGCGGCGGCGCTCTACCGGGCATTGCACCGTCCAACACCTACCTGACCGCCGATGGCGCTTATGTCGTGATCGCCGGCAACAGCGACCCGATCTACAAGCGCTTGATGAGCGTGATTGGTCGCAGTGATCTCGCCGAGGCACCGGAATTCGCTCACAACGACGGTCGCGCCTTGAAAAGCAATGTGCTCGACGCCGCGATTACTCACTGGACCAGCAGCCTGCCCATCGATGACGTGCTGGCCGCACTGGAAGCCGCCGAAGTCCCGGCCGGGCGCATCTATTCGGTGGCCGACATCGTCGCCGATCCGCACTATCAGGCGCGGGACATGCTGCTCAACGCCGAACTGCCCGGCGGCGCCACGGTGAAGATGCCGGGCATCGTGCCGAAACTCTCCGAAACCCCCGGTGGCGTGAACTGGTCCGGGCCGCAACTGGGCCAGCACACCGACGGCATTCTTGCCGGGCTGGGCCTGACCGGTTCCGACATTGAACGGCTGAAAGCCGAAGGGGTGGTGCAATGATCACTGACTTTTCCCAGACGCTGATCGTGCAGGAAGTCTCGCCTCGGGACGGTTTGCAGATCGAGCCGACCTGGGTCGAAACCGTCGACAAGATTGCGCTGATCGATCAGCTTTCGATGGCCGGATTCAGCCGCATCGAGGCCGGCTCGTTTGTCTCGCCGAAAGCCATTCCAGCGTTGCGCGACGGTGAGTTGGTGTTCAAGGGCATCACCCGGCAGCCTTATGTGATTTACGTCGCGTTGATCCCTAACCTCAAAGGCGCGCAACGTGCATTGGCGACGAGGGCTGATGAGCTGAACCTGGTGATGTCCGCCAGCCAGACCCACAACCTGGCGAACATGCGCATGCGGTGTGAAGACTCATTGGCCGCATTCGGCGAGATCGTGCACTACGTCGGCGGCACCCAGGTGCGGCTCAACGGCAGCATCGCCACCACGTTTGGCTGCCCGTTCGAAGGCAAGATCGATGAGGACCGGGTGCTGCAAATCGTCGAGGCCTATCAGGAACTCGGCATTCAGGGCATCACCCTGGCCGACACCACCGGCATGGCCAATCCACGACAGGTGGATCGACTGGTTCGCCGGGTGTTGCAGCGAGTTTCGCCCGCGGACCTGACCCTGCATTTCCACAACACCCGTGGCCTCGGTTTGTGCAACGTGCTGGCCGCCTACGAGGCCGGTGCCCGACGCTTCGACGCCGCACTCGGCGGGCTCGGTGGTTGCCCGTTTGCCCCGGGCGCCTCGGGCAATATCTGCACCGAAGACCTGGTCAATCTGTGCGATGAAATCGGCATCCACACCGGCATCGATCTGCCGCTGCTGCTGAAACTGTCCCGAAGCTTGCCGGCACTGCTGGGCCACGAAGTGCCCGGCCAACTGGCCAAGGCCGGACGCAATTGCGATCTGCACCCGAGCCCGTCCTGACACACCCCGCTCCCACAGTAAAAAAAGCATTTCAAGCACCTCACCCAGACAACAAAAACAATCGGACACCCACGGGCAGTCCGCCTGGAGAAACCCCATGAGCCTCAACGTACTGGAGGCGGGCGCGAGCCCGTCCGTTAGCCACGATGTCGAAAAAGCCCTGGTCAGCAAGGTCGCCTGGCGTCTGATGCCGCTGATCATGGTTTGCTACCTGTTCGCGTTTTTCGACCGCATCAACATCAGCTTCGCCAAGTTCCAGCTGCAGACCGACCTGAGCCTGAGCGACACCGCCTATGGCCTCGGTGCCGGGTTGTTCGTGGTCGGTTACGTGCTGTTCGAAGTGCCGAGCAACATGATGCTGTACAAGGTCGGCGCACGGCGCTGGATCGCCCGGATCATGATGTCCTGGGGCGTCGCCACCGCCGCCATGGTCTTCGTCAACAGCGAATGGCAGTTCTACGCATTGCGCTTTGTCATCGGCGCGATGGAGGCCGGTTTCGCCCCGGGCGTCCTGTATTACCTGACGCTGTGGTTCCCGCAGCACTATCGCGGGCGCATCACTTCGATGCTGTTTCTGTCGTCGGCGTTTGCCGGTCTGGTTGGCGCACCGTTCTCCGGTCTGGTGCTGCAACACCTCGACGGCGTGATGGACATGCGCGGCTGGCACTGGCTGTTCCTGCTCGGCGGCGTGCCCTGCATCGTTCTCGGCTTTCTGGTGCTGAAGTTGCTCAAGGACCGCATCGAAGACGCCCATTGGCTGACCGCTTCGGAGAAGACGTTGTTGGCCAGTCGCATCGCTCATCACGAACCGCACAAGGGTGGCGGCTCGCTGCTCGCGGCGTTGAAGATTCCGGGGTTTCTGACCTTGGGCCTGATCTACTTCCTGATCCAGGTCGCGTCCTACGGCTTGAATTTCTGGGCGCCGCAATTGATCCGCAGCGCGGGGACTGAAAGCCCGGTGATGATCGGCCTGCTAACCGCCATTCCCTACATCTGCGGAGCGATCAGCATGGTGGTGATCGGGCGCTTGTCTGACTCCACCGGTGAACGCCGCAAGTTTGTCGCCGGCCTGGTGACGCTGGGCGCGGTCGGGTTCTTCTGCGCCGGGATCTTCGCCAACCACACGACCTTCCTGATCGTCGCGCTGGGCTTGCTCGGTGCCGGGATCATCGCCTGCATCCCGAGCTTCTGGACCCTGCCACCGAAACTGCTGGCCGGTGCTGGCGCTGGTGCAGCGGGCGGGATTGCCGTGATCAACACCCTCGGCCAGTTTGGCGGCATCGTCAGCCCGGTGATGGTGGGGCGAATCAAGGACCTGACCGGCAGCACCACCCCGGCGCTGTACGTCATCGGTGTCGCGGCGTTGATCGCTGCAGCGCTGCTGATGTGGGGCCTGCCGCAGAAACTGCGCACCCTCGACAAGTTTTAAAAGAACGCAGGCTGCCCCAACGCCGACAGGGACCACGCATCCCCGTAGGCGCTGGCGCAGCCTGCGATCTTTTGATTTTCAAGAAGTCGCAATCAACGCTTTACCCGATGCACCACTGAACTGAATCAACACCACCCCCGCCACCAACAACACCGCGCCAAACACCCGGGGCAAGGTCAACTGCCGCTCCACCAGTCCGAACAACCCGAAATGGTCGAGCACCATCGAGGCAATCACTTGCCCGGTCAGCGCCAGCACCACAAATCCCGACGCACCGAGTTTCGGCAGCAACATCACCGCCAGCGCCACAAAGCACACGCCGAACACGCCACCGGCCCACATCCACAACGGCGCTTTGCTGATAAACGCCAAAGACGGCAGCGGCAAACGCAGGGCGAGGATGATCGGCAGCAGCACCAGCAAACTCACCAGCAACGAGGCCAGCGTCGCCCATAACGGATGCCCGAGGCCCCGACTCAGGTTGGCATTGATCGCACTCTGAAACGGCACCACCGCCCCGGCAATCACTGCCAGCAGCAACAGACCGGCCCACTGCAACGTACTCATGTTCATGACTCCAACAGGTTTTGCTGGACTCTAGGGTATTCGCCGCGCAAATTTAAATTCCAATTCGCTATGCAGAACATGCAGCAGATGAATGATCTACGACGCATCGACCTCAACCTGCTGGTGATCCTCGACGCCTTGCTCAGCGAGCAACACGTGACCCGTGCCGCCGAGCGTCTGCACTTGAGTCAACCGGCGGTCAGCCATGCGTTGGGACGCTTGCGCGATCTGCTCGGCGACCCGTTATTGGTGCGCGCCGGCGCCACGCTCGTGCCGACGCCAAGAGCGCTGGAGTTGATCGCACCGTTGGCCGAAGCCCTGGCCCAGGTGCAATCGCTGCTGGCACCCAACACCTTCGACCCGGCCACCGCCAAACGCACCTTTCGCCTGGCGATGTCCGACTACGGCGCAGCCATCGTCCTGCCGGGGCTGATCCGCACCTTGCGCCGGGAAGCGCCGGGCATCGACCTGCAAATCAGCCACGCCAGCCGCGAAGGCATGCTCGATGGCGTGCTCAACGGCGATATCGACGTCGCGGCGGGGGTGTTTCCAGAATTACCCAATGAACTGCGCAGCACGCCATTGTTCGAGGAGCACTACGCCTGCCTGGTCGACCGCCACAGCCTGCCCGCCGACGGCACGCTCGATCTACCGACCTACCTGGCCCGTCCCCACGTCCTGCTGGAAATGCGCGGCAGCGGCACCCCGGAAATCGAGCGGGCACTGACGGCCCTGCGCGAACGCCGTCGCGTGGCGATCAGCCTGCCGCACTGGAGCGTTGCGCCGGAGTTCATCAGCGGCACGGATTTGATCCTGACCGTGGCCTCGCGTGGGTTGCGCGATGTTGATGAGCAATCGCTGATTGTTGTCCCGCCACCGTTTCATATTCCTTCGTTTACCTTTGTGCTGGTCTGGCATAAACGGCGCGGCGGGGATCAAGCGTTGAATTGGTTGAATGGGCGGATTGAGCAGGGGATAAAGCCAGTCATTAATTAACTTCCGGCAAACCCGCGCCTTGTAGCAGCTGGCGAAGCCTGCGTTCGGCTGCGCAGCAGTCGTGAAACCTGAGCACGCGGTCTACCTGCATCACCGCGTTGGCTGATTTCACGACTGCTGCGCAGCCGAACGCAGGCTTCGCCAGCTGCTACAGGTTGTGTTATGGCTTAATTGATGGGCGGCAACAATTTGTTGAGCGGACGCCGCGCACCGAGGATAGTGCGCGGCAGAATTTGACTGGTTTGAATCACACAAGGAACAGGGAATGACATTGAAGTCTGGCTGGATGGGGTTTACCGCGCTGTGCGGTTTGGTGATGACGTCGCAGGCGTTTGCCGCGTGTGAGAAGCCGCCGTTTTATGGCGATTTCGGCTATTCGGTCTGCAAAGACTGGCCGGCTTATCCGGGGTTGGCGATTACGGCGATTTCGCAGTTCGAGTCGGGTTTTTCGGCAAGCGGTTCCGGGCCTGAGGGCAAATACGATCTCGATCTGGCCGTTGTCTCTGCGGGTGATTCGAAGCCGTTGGCGACGTATCACAAGTCATCGGCTTTTGAGTCGGATGCCATTGCCTTCGAAGACCTGCAACTCGATACGGCGCGTTACAAGCTCACACCCGACCTGCGAGCGTTCGGCGTGCGCGCCACGTTCAAGGGCTCGTCACGCGTCAATCCAATGGATGAAACATTGCTCTCGCTCTACGTCAAAGAGGACAACACGCTGCGTCCGGTCATGGATCGACTCATCACCTATCAGTACGGCGGTGAATGGGATGGCAATTGTGCCGGCGAGCGTTATGAAATCACCCGAACCCTGGAAATCGGCAAGACCAGTTCCCACGGCTACGCGGACCTGATCGTCAAAACAGTGTCCATGAGCACGGTTGGCAAGGGTGAAGGAGAGGCGTGTGAATCCAACTCCGTGACCGCCAAGCCGGTGCAGACGACGCTTCGGTACGACGGTAAAAACTATGTTTTGCCAGGCGATTTCAAGGGCGTTTAAAGACTGCGCATCGATCAGGGAAGAACATGATGACCGTTAAGAAGCTACTGAACTCACTCATCGTCCTCGGCCTCATCGCGGCGGCCAGTCAGGCGCAAGCGGGTTGCGAAGAAGCCTCCTCAGACGCGCAGTCGGTCACCCTTTGCAAAGTCTGGCCGGCGTATGACGACCAGACCATTGTCGCCACGACGACGTTCAAGCCGGATTCTCCCGACGGCAACGGCGATGTCGGAAACGTCGATCTGGCGTTGGCGCTCATCCGTTCGTCCAGCGCGAAACCCCTGGCCAGCTACCGTAAAAAAGACGCCTACTCTTCGGACGCCGTGGCGTATCAAGGCCTGACCATTGATACGGCACGCTACAAGTTGACGCCGGACGCTCGCGCGTTCGGCATCCGCTCACGTTTTGAAACCAGATCAAGTATCAATTCTTACTACACGAATCAACTGGCGCTGTATCTGCGCGACGGCGCTACCTTGCGCCCGGTGTTGGAAGGGTTGGTGATGACGACGGGGCGGGGCGAGTGGGATGGCAACTGTGCGGGACAGGGCGAGCGAACCGAAAGAACCGTCGATATCGGCAACACCCATCACAACGGCTTTGCGGATCTTGTTGTCAGCTCTACCGTGACAGTGACCCAACGCTTTCTGGTGGGCAAAGAGTGCCAGGACAAGGCCAAAAAGTTGAAAACAACACGGGTCATCCTGAATTACGACGGTAAACAATACGTCGTGCCCGAAGCGCTCAAAGGTTAATCACCCATGCTCACCGGCCTCAACCACCTGACCTTCGCCGTCACCGACCTGAATCGCAGCGTCGCGTTCTATCAAGGCCTGTTGCAGCTGCGCCTCGACGCGACCTGGGACACCGGCGCCTATCTTTCGCTGCCGGGCCTGTGGTTGTGCCTTTCCTTCGATCCACTGCGAAAATCCGAACCTGCCGCCGACTACACCCATTACGCCTTCACTGTCAGCGCTGCGGACTTTCCCGTGTTCGTTGAAAACCTGCGATCTGCCGGTGTGCAGGAATGGCGCGACAACCGCAGCGAAGGCGCGTCGTTTTACTTCCTCGATCCGGACGGCCACAAGCTCGAAGCCCATGTCGGTGACCTGGCGTCGCGCCTGCAAGCCTGTCGGCAACGGCCGTACGCCGGCATGAAGTTCTTCGACGATCAGTCAGTTGATCGCCAGGACCTGAGATAAACTTGCGACCCATCGCCCCAAACAGGACTTCCCCATGACCCCATCGCTACTAATGGCCGTTCTCGCCTCCGGTTTTATCTACGGCATCACCCCCGGCCCGGGCGTGCTGGCGGTGTTCGGGATTGGCGCGGCCCGTGGTCGACGGGCGGGGGCGGGGTTCCTGTGCGGGCATTTGCTCGGGGACGTGGTCTGGTGCAGCACCGCGCTGATCGCGATTGTCGGCGCCCGGGAAATCGGCAGCACGGCGTTCGATGTGTTGGGCGTGCTCAGCGGGCTCTATCTGTTCTGGCTCGGTGTGCGGGCGATTCGCGCTCGCCGCAGCAGCGCTGAAACCCCGCAAGGGCCGGCGCGGCAGCCGTTCTGGCACGGCATCCTGTTCGGCCTGACCAATCCGAAAGCCTACCCGGTGGCCGTGGCGACGTTCACCGCGTTGCTGTCCAGCCGCGCCGAATTGCTCCATTGGTCGATGCTACCTTGGCTGATTGCCCTGAGCTTTGTGGGCGGATTGCTGGCGTACGCTATTCTCATTGGTATTGTCGGTGCGCGGCAGGTGCGCACCGTGTATCAACGCCATGAACTGTTGATCACTCGGCTGTGCGGGGTAATGTTTATCGGTTTCGCCATCAACGCCCTGGCCCATGCATTGCCGGGGTTGGTCACGAACAAGGCTTGAGGCTGATCGCGGGGATGCGTCAGCGGCACCGTTCAAGGATGGTTTTTTTATTGCTGCATTGTCCGGACACTCGCCTGCACCATGACCACCCGAAATTCCGCGCCTTTGGCGAGCTACATCGACCTGTTGCTGGACGCCGTTTGTGCGGTGGATAAACAGGGTCGCTTCGTATTTGTCAGCGCGGCTTGCGAGCGTGTTTTCGGCTACACCCCGGATGAGTTGGTCGGCCAAGCGATGATCGACCTGGTACACCCCGCCGACCGCCAGCGCACCCTCGATGCCGCGCGGGAAATCATGGACGGCGAGCCCAAGCTCAACTTCGAAAACCGCTATCTGCGCAAGGACGGCCGGGTGGTGCACATCCTTTGGTCGGCGCGTTGGTCGGAAGTCGATCAACTGCGCATCGCCGTGGCCCGGGACATCACCGAACGCAAACAGGCCGAGTCGCGACAAGCGGCGTTGTATGCGATCTCCGAAGCGGCCCATGCGGCGGAAGATTTGCTGGCGCTGTTCAAACGCATCCACACGATCATCGGTGAATGGCTGCCGGCGCTGAATTTTTCCGTGGCGCTGTACGACGAGCACTGCGCGCAGCTGAACTTTCCCTATCACATCGACGACCGTGAACATCAACCCGAACTGCCCGGCACGGTGACCGGACGCCTGTGCGCCGAGGTCGTTCGCAGTGGCCAGCCGATCTTGCTGACCCCGGACCAGGACGCGCTACCCGAAGGCTTCAAGGCGCTGGTGGCGGGGCAGGATTCCCCGTGCTGGCTCGGCGTGCCGCTGAACTCGCAGAACGGCACCATCGGTGCGCTGATCGTCAAAAGCGAGGCCGGCGGCGAGCGCTACACCGAGCAGGACAAAGAGCTGCTGCAATACGTCTGCGCCCAGGTCGCGACCGCCATCGAGCGCAAGCAGCTGCACGCGCGGCTGCAACACATGGCCCAATACGATCAACTCACCCAACTGCCCAATCGCGAATTGCTCCGCGAGCGGCTCAAATCGTCGCTGGCGAAAGCTCGCTCCGAGGGCGGGCGGATGGCGCTGTTGTACGTTGATCTCGACCGTTTCAAACAGGTCAACGACACCCACGGCCATGCGGTCGGCGACATGTTGCTGCAAGCGGTGGCCAATCGGCTCAAGGGCTGCGTGCGCGAGAGCGACACCGTGGCGCGCATCGGCGGCGATGAGTTCGTGGTGCTGCTGCACAGCATCCACGCCGCCGAAGACGCCGACAGCGTCGCCGGAAAAATCCGACAAGTGTTGGTACAACCCCTGCGCCTGGATGGCCACAGCCTGAACATCGAACCGAGCATCGGTGCGGCGCTCTATCCTGAGCACGGCACGGAAGAAAAGCAGTTGTTTCGCTACGCCGACGAGGCGATGTACGCGGTCAAACGCCTGCGTCACCGGCCGCTTGAAGCCTGAGTTTTCACCACCGTTCGTCGCAATTTCCCCGATTTTTTCTAAACCTTTGGCCTGATCGGAATTCTGATCCTATGCGGGCGTGTGCTCGCCGCGATCAACACCAAGAGGAAGAGAATCATGCCTAACTCAAGAAACTCGAACTCGGGAAACTTTGCCAACGATCGAACGAAGGCGTCTGAAGCCGGTCGCAAAGGTGGGAAAACTACCACCACGACTGTTGACAAAGACCCTGCGAAACCCGATATGGGCCGCAAAGGTGGTCAGAAATCCAAGTAGTGGATAAGGTAGTTTTGATTGAGAGGCGGGAGCGAAAGCTCCCGTTTGAATTTTTTCGAATGGAGGGCGCGACCATGAGCCGGATGGCCACCCGTATACGCAATGCCAGTTTTGCCACGTTGCTGGGCCTGTGCGCCAGCAGCGCCTTTGCCCAGTCGCCCGCCGACTTCATCAACGATGCCTCCGCCAAAGGCATGGCCGACATCGAAGCCAGTCGCCTGGCGCACCAGAAAACCGAATCCAAAGAGGTCAAGGACTACACGGTCGTCGTCATCAACGATCTGACCACCGCCAACCAGCATCTGGCGAAGATCGCCAAGAAGCTCGACCTGCCGGTGGCACCTCGTGAAGAAGTGATCGACAAGTCCAAAACCATGATCCCGGAAGTCAAGGACGGCCCGACCTTCGACCAGGCCTACGCCGCCAGCCAGGTGCAAACCACCCAGCAGGCCATCGCGCAGATCGAGCAAGAAGCGAAGACCACCGACGTCCCGGAAATCAAGGCGTTCGCCGAAGAAACCTTGCCAAAACTGCAAAACCACCTGCAGATGGCCAAGGCCCTGCAAGCCAGCCGCTAGCCCCTATGCAGCGCGGGTGACCGAGGTCACCCGCAGAGGTTTTCAGCATTGATCCAGGTTTGATTTTGGCTTGTCGCCGCTGGGGGCGACGTCCATGGAAATCGTCTCGCCTTCGCCGATCTTGCGGTACTGCTTCCTCAACTCTTCCAACTGCTTCAGATCCAGCGACTCCAGCCCCAGCATCGCGTTTTGAGCCTCCTTGGTCACCCGCAGCAACTCATCAATCTTCAAATGCAAAATATCCGTATCGCGGTTCTGGGTGTTCTGGATCAGGAACACCATCAGGAAGGTGATGATGGTGGTGGAAGTGTTGATGATCAGTTGCCAGGTGTCGTTGTAACCAAAAATCGGCCCGGTTAACCCCCACACAGCAATCAGAATGATAGCGACCATAAACGTCGTGGGACTGCCGGCCCACAGCGCGAGTTTCTGCGAGATTTTTGCGAATTTCATTGCCGTGTTCCTTATAGGGATGCGCCTGAAATTCAGACAGCGACGGCGTGTTGGAATTTCTTTTTTTACGAGTGATGTGGGGACGCGCTAAAACATCGCAGCCTTCGGCAGCTCCGATGGAATGCGCTAAACGCAGGAGCTGCCGAAGGCTGCGATCTTGGCGATCTGTAGCGAATTACTCTCTGGCTAAGGACCCTAGAAAACGGTTCAATTCCCCATTCCTGGTCGGTTTCTTTCTTTGTGCCGGTTTGTGTCTAGTATCAATGGCAGTCAAATCGCCAGCATGCAAACACTCGGATCGAAACCAAGTTAGAGGCCACTCATGGAATTCTTTGAAAAGTTAACAAGTCTAGCCGCCAAAGTTCGTTTACAAAGTGCTGCAATCAAGACGGAAGAGGCGACCAAGAACGCCTTTGTCATGCCCTTTATCAGTACCGTGCTCGGCTATGATGTTTTCGATCCGACCGAAGTGACCCCGGAATTCGTTTGCGATATCGGAACGAAAAAGGGAGAAAAAATTGACTACGCGATCATGAAAGGCGGTGAGGTCCAGATTCTGATCGAATGCAAAAAGATCGGCGAACCACTGCACATCAATCATGCCTCTCAACTCTTCCGCTATTTCCATGTCACCAGCGCTCGAATCTCCATCCTGACCAACGGCCAAGTCTACAAATTCTTCACCGACCTGGATGCGCCGAACAAGATGGACGAGAAGCCATTCCTTGAACTTGATTTACTGGAAATCGATGAATACTCCGTTCCCGAACTGATCAAGCTCACCAAGTCCGCGTTCGACGTCGATTCGATCATCAGCGCCGCAGGCGAATTAAAGTACGTCAGCCAAATCAAGAAGATCATTGCGTCGCAGGTCAGCAAACCGGATGACGACTTCGTCAAAGTTTTCGCGTCACGCGTGTACGACGGGGTCATTACGCAAAAAGTCCGTGAACAGTTCCACGAGCTGACGAGAAAGGCAGTGGTGCAGTTCCTTAATGACCAGATCAATGAACGGCTCAAGTCGGCTATGAGCGGAGCTATTCAACCAACCCTGGCTTCTCTACCTGTTCCCGCTGGTGTTGCTGAACAGCCAGATGTTCGAGATCAGTCAGAGGACAAGATTATTACGACTCTGGAGGAGCTGGAGGGTTATCACATCGTTCGCGCCGTGGTTCGTTCAGTTGTCGATGCCAAGCGGATTGTTCAGCGCGACACACAGAGTTACTTCGGCATTTTGCTTGACGACAACAACCGCAAGCCGATTTGTCGTCTGCATTTTAATCGCTCACAGAAATACATCGGGATCTTCGACCAAGAGAAAAATGAAACCCGACATCCCATCAGTTCGATAGACGATATCTACAACTATTCGGATGATTTGAAAAAGACAGTTGGCTATTACGAGTAACACGGAACCTAAAAAAACCGGTCCTTGAGGTCGGTTTTTTTATGGGATCCGCTCAAGCAGAAAGCTCCACCTCAACCGCCCAACTGAAATACCCCACCGCTTCACATCGCTGGTTAACCAACATGAAGCTCAACTCACAGGTGGCTACGCCGGCAGTGAGTTGCGAACACTCCCAATAGTGATCATCGGCCTGGTGACTGCCCGGTTGGGTCGGGTTGGTCGGGTTGGGCGCCGGGACAGTGAGGCCGGTGTGTACAACCAGTGTCGGCAGGGAGAGTACTTGGGTATCGCCCACGGTCATGTCGTAGAACACCACGTTGTTTTCAGCGAGCAAACTCACGGTGCGGCCGCGAATGTGAAAGGTTTTTCCATTGCTGACAGTTAATTTCAATAAGCTGTCATTTATAACAGGTTTCTTGGGGTCTTTGCCGACAACGGCGAAGATGAATCCGTCGCTGACAGACGTCGGATTTTCAGCCTCAAGACTCGGTGTCGGGTACTTTGCCAGCAGCGATTCGGCATCGACGATCAGCAATACATTGTTGGCGGTCGCGACGCTGGAAGAGGGCGATTTGATCGGTTCGGAAGTCATCATGGATTCCTTTCATGATGTTGGCACAACACGGAAGCCGCTTCGGTTCATGCAAGACATCCTGTTCCTGCCGAAACGGCAACGAACGGGGTAAGTCCCTTGCTGCCAAGGGACCAGCCTTCGTCAATTGGTGATGGTAATGAACGGATCCCACGAGCAGCAGCCGACGATTTTGCAGTCGCGATCGACGATCAGGAAATGGAAGTGATAGGTCACGCTACCGCACGACAGGGTTTCCGAAGACCAGTAATGGTTATCGACTTTCTGGCAGCTCGGCACCGATGGGTTGCTGGTGTTAGGGACGGCGACGCAGGCCGTAGCCTTGCGTGGCGAAGGCGGGGTGATCAACTCGTTGCCGTTGTTGCCAATGAACTTGTAGAAAATCACAGCCTTCTCGAAGCTCTGCGACAGGCTGGTTTCACGCCAGCGAATCATATCGCCCACGCTGGCTCTGACATTGAGTTCGCCACCGGCCTGGCCATTGATCACGTTGTCCCGGTTGGTCACCATGTACACATGATTAACGTCGATCATCGTTGGCCTGGCGGGGTCTTTACTGATGTTCGGGTAGTTTTTCAGAATGGTTTCGGTATCGATCGTGACCAGCACATCCGTGAATCGAGACATGGTAAAGCTCCTTGTTCATAGTGAGTGCCTGGCAATTTTCCAGACATGACAACGCTTGCTTGCCTTGCGGCCGTTGCTGAAACACTACGGGCGGAACCCACCATGCACGAGGCACGAGTTGGCCTTGCTCCTTGCGTGCAAATTAACAGGTCGGGTTCCTTCCGACTGGCCGCGATAAGGACTATAGGTGCGATATGCAGGCTGTCAAAATTGCTTTACTGTTCTCTCGACGAACGGTCGATTGGGTTATGTCTTGCAATGAATCAGCGATAAAAACCGCGTGGCATATCCTCTGCGATCGCCATAAGTCGGATTGGGCTGGCGCACCGGGCGGAGTATCGTAGCGAACCGGTTGCCGGCCCAGGCCAGGGCAACCCTTCGACAGGAGAACGCAATGAGTTGGTCCGCCAAGCAATACGTCGCTTTTGAAGATGAACGCACTCGCCCGGCTCGGGATCTGCTCGCGGCGATCCCGCCGGTGGATGCGCGCTCCGCCATCGACATCGGCTGTGGCCCCGGCAACTCCACGGAATTGTTGGTAGAGCGTTTCGACAATGCATGGGTGCGCGGCGTGGACAGTTCGCCCGACATGATCGAAGCCGCCCGCAAGCGTCTGCCGCAAGTGAAGTTCGACACCGTTGACATTGGTACCTGGAACGATAGCGGCCCGTTCGACGTGATATTCGCCAACGCGGTGTTGCAGTGGCTGCCTGATCACGCGACGTTGCTGCCGTCGCTCGCATCGCGGCTGACCAAGGGCGGCAGCCTGGCGATCCAGATGCCGGACAACCTCAACGAGCCGTCCCATCGCCTGATGCGTGAAATCGCCGCCAATGGTCCCTGGGCCAGCAAACTGGCGGACGCCGCCGGGCAACGGACAGAAATGGCGAGTGCCAGCGATTACTACTCGATGCTGCGGCCGCACTGTAAGCGGGTTGATGTGTGGCGCACGACTTACCATCATCCGCTGGCGGGTGGGGCGTCGGGTGTGGTGGAGTGGTTCAAAGGGAGTGGGTTGCGGCCGTTTCTGGATCCGCTGGATGAGGGTGAGCGGGCGGAATATTTGAAGCGGTATCTGGCGGCGGTCGAACAGGCTTATCCGGCGCTGGAGGATGGGACGGTGCTGTTGCCGTTTCCACGGTTGTTCATTGTCGCGACGCGGTAACGCTGAATGTGACACCGAACCTGTGGCGAGGGAGCGTGCTCTCCTGCCACAGAGTCATCAGTGTTCGTTCTATTTAAGTATCAACGTCCCACCGCCACCAACATCATCATCGGCCGCTCTCGCTCCTCCGCCAGAGCCGGCTGCGCTGCCACCTCGGCGTCACTCGGCCCCCATTCATTGACGTGCCGAATCGTGAATCCCGCTGCAATCAACGTATTCAGCAAAGTCCCCACCGTGCGGTGCTGCTTGATCACCCCATCAGCCAGCCAATTCGTCACACGCTCGCCTTCCAACTGATAGCTGTCCAGCGGCCAACGCTTGCGACCTTCGCCATCAATCAGCCAACCGGGATTACGCGGCGCCATGAAAATCGGGTGTTCGATGGAAAATACAAAGCGTGAACTAGGTTTCAGGGCTGCGTGGATATTGGCGAACAGGCCTGGCAGATCCTTGATGTAATGCAGCGCCAAAGAGCTGTAGGCAAGGTCGAAACTGCCGGTAGGCAAGTCGAGATGTTCAAGGTCGGCGCGGGCGTATTGGATGTTGATAGCGGAGGTCGTATTGCGCGCCTGTTCCAGCATCTTCTCCGACACATCGAGACCAAGCACGCTGTGGGCACCTTGCTCACTGGCCCAACGGCTGAACCAGCCATAGCCGCAGCCCAGGTCCACCACCTTCAAGCCTTTCATCGGCGGCAGCATTGATTGAAGCGCAGGCCATTCAGGCGCGGCGTCCAAACCTCCGATAGAACGGCCCATCTGGCTGTAACCCTGGAAAAACTCAGGATCGTCGTAAATGTTTTGCGTCATGTTCGCGTTGCTCTATTGAGTTCGTCACGGGCGGCACCGGCGGTGCGGCCGATTGGTTTCCCTCGAAGAGTGATGGCGCGTATTCGTTGATGGCCGCGCAGGGGGAGGGTGGTTGTAGATGGGGGAATGCTAGCGGGTTGGGCGCAGAGGGGGAACGAGATGTGCGTTATGGATGTGTAAGCAAGGGCAAGCCCACTCTTTGTAGCAGCTGGCGAAGCCTGCGTTCGGCTGCGCAGCAGTCGTAAAACCTGAATTCGCGGTCCTTCTGATACACCGCATCGCCTGATTTCACGACTGCTGCGCAGCCGAACGCAGGCTTCGCCAGCTGCTACAGGTACGAAAAGGGCGCCCCAAAAGGCGCCCGATCTAACCGTCAGAACTATTCCGCATCCATGCGTCGAGCGATCACGTCCAGCACATCGCAACCGTCGCGCAAGGGCACGCAGCAGAGCAATGCAAAGTCGCTGAGGACCACCGAATCAGACGTGATATCACCTCGCATCGCGAGGTTTTCCAGGAGCTGCGTCACGGCCCGGATTCTGTAACTGGCCGTGCTGAGCAATGAGTGCAGCGGTTGAGTGGTGTTGACGAACAGGGAAGGTAAATCGTCGGCGTTGCTGGTTAGAGCCATGTATTCGTTCATAAGTGATGACCATGTAGTAGTAAGACATCGCCACTCAAGTTGTCGCCAAACAAATGGGTGGCAGCTGTACGCGGGTTGGCGAACCGGACATGGTAAAACCGGCAGATCCTAGGATCTCCCACGCACAGCTACCAAAAACAGGCAGCTAAGTGCGTCCAGAAGCGCTCCGAAATTGCCCGGAAGCTTCTGCACCATGTCGCCGAGTCGCCAAACCCGACACGCCATTTTGGCGTTGGGTGACTATAGGCTTCATGGTGAAAACGCAGCAATCCGCAAGTCTACGGACAATTCCTAGACTAGTGTAGGACGTTGCTTTTTCGAAAATCGGCTTCATTCGAGGCCCGAAGAATGGGCTCCCGGCACTCAATTTGGCTGGCGTTGATTCGCTGCTTCAAAAGACGCAATCAGCTCCTCTCTAAATCCCGATCAAAAAAAACCGGTCACTAGGGACCGGTTGAACTATCAAAAATAAATTCATCAACCTTGCTGCAAAACCTTCAGCGCTGCCGAAGCCAGAAAACCCGAGCGGCTTTTCTCTTCCGGATGATGCAATACGTACTCATCAATGCGGTTGAGCAGGTAGCCAGGCAGTGTGATGTTCAGCTTCTGTGCTTTGCCCAGATATTTGGTGACATCAATATCCACCAGCGCCCAGGTGCAGCCTGCATATTTCGGATTGGCAGCATGTAAGGTGACTTTGTTGGCAGGCGGAATCGGCGAACCGTCCTCAGCCAGAATTTCGAAATGGCCCTCAATGGCTTCGCGAGCCATGGCCATCGCATCATCCAGATCCTCACCAGCAGAGAAGCAGCCAGGAATATCCGGTACTTCCACACCCCAGGCGTGTTCGTCATCGCCCATTGAAATCGAAATTGGGTAAAGCATGTTCTTTGTCCTCCTGAGACGCCGAGCATTGAGTTCGTCAGAGCAGCGCCTGTTGCAAAATACTCATGGCCGTTTTCTTGAGCAGGTCCTTTTTCGGGTGAGGAACTGTCACCAGCCCCGGCTTGGTCGGGTGCTTGAAGTGATGATGGCTGCCTCTGATTCGAACCAGATACCAGCCGTCAGCAACGATTTGGCTTATCAAAAATCGACTATTCACATCACCTCCGTGTGGTGTGCTTAGGTGGTTACTATACCTACTGGATTTGTCTGATCAACACCATAACCACCGATCCTTTTTTTCGCATCAATGGGCAAGTGCCTGCAACCGAGTCTAGGAAGGGCTTGCCGAGGAGGGCGCGGAATATCTACAAATAAGGCGTTTGCTGTATTGCAGTGTTTTGCAGAGGTGATGCGAAGCGCACACCTGGCTCAAATCCCAGACATAAAAAAACCGGCCACATCGGACCGGTTTTTTTCTATCTCTACATCCCCCGTCAAAAACCTCAACGTGAGACCAAAATTCGATTGGAGCGGGTGAAGGGAATCGAACCCTCGTTATCAGCTTGGGAAGCTGGAGTAATGCCATTATACGACACCCGCTCAGAGCGGCTGACTTTGTACCAGATGTACGCATGGATTTGAAGTTTTTCTTTATGTGCGCTGCATTTAGCACAGGTGAAACGACAATACGGCCATTCGCGGGCAAGCCTCGCTCCTACAGGTTTGCGTTAGCAGTGCAGGAGTGGGCTTGCTCGCGATGACTCTATTTCAGATTGCCAGTGCATGGTGTTCCTGGACGTAGTGGTAACGCGGTCGGCTGGTGTGTTGCGTCGGTTTCAGGAAGCCCAGCAGTGCGTTCTGGCTGTCTCGGCAGGCGGCTTTGTGTTCCATGTCGAGGAAGTGCCCGGTGGCTTGCAGGGTGCTGAAAGTGGCGTGTTGCACGTGGTTGGCGAATAGCCGGGCGCCGTCGGCGGCGGTGTATTCGTCCCATTCGCCGTTCATGAACAGCACTGGCACGTTGATTTTCTCGGCAGCCTTGAGGAAGCACTGGCGATCGCTGTGCAACAGGTCGCTGATGTGGAAGTGCATCTGCCCGTATTCGTGCTCGGCCAGGTTGCTCACATGGCGATAGTTGAAGCGCTTGAACAGCGATGGCAGGTGTTTGCCGATGGTGCTGTTGACCAGGTTGCCGACCCGGTCGCCGTCACGGCTGCCGAGGTAGTCGACGCCGCGTTCGAGGTAGTCGCGCATGTGCTCGTTGATCTCCGGGGAGAACGAGCTGATCACGGCTTTTTCGATGCGCCGTGGCCGGTGGGCGAGGGCGACCAGGGTGGCGGCGCCGCCCCAGGAAAACGACAGCACGTGTTCGGCGGCGAAGTGGTCGATCAGCTCCAGCAGGATCTGGCCTTCGACTTCCTTTGTCAGCAATTTCTCATGCTTATTGTGGGCTTTTGACTTGCCCGCGTAGGGCTGGTCGTAGCACACCACGTTGAACTGCGGATGAAGGTTTTTCACGGTCTGAGCAAACGACGCAGTCGTGGCCATCGAGCCGTTGACCAGAATAATGGTCTTCTCTGCGGCGTCTGCGCGATAGAACTCCGTGTAAACCCGATACTGACCCTGTATATCCAGCACAGCGATTTCTGGCCTCATGTCATAAGACTCCTGGGCAAGCGGGTATGCGCGCAAATGAGATTGCACGAGCTTTGTGACAGGTAGGCATTCGCCTGGAATTTGGAGCCCATGTCGATCCATTGAAGGCCGGTCGACGGGTTTTATTATTGGCGGGCAGTCTGCCGGTGGAAGGCGGAACCTGAGGGTTCTCTGCCGGCAAAAAGTTTCTTAGAAGTATGTTGTGACTCATCGGTCACAATCTGGCCGACGTCCTGATTCAAGCAGGGGCAACGGCATCGCGCAAGTGTCATTGGTAAATTGTTCGACAACTTCTGCTGAGCGGTCGCCTGCTTAGATCAATTGAATCTCTTCGGTGCGCAAGGCGCGGTACTCGCCCGGTTTTAGCGCGTTATCGAGTCGCAGCGGGCCCATGCTTTCGCGGTGCAGGCGCAGCACCTTGTTGTCGAAATGGCCGAACATGCGCTTCACCTGGTGATACCGGCCTTCGACAATGCTCAGCCGCGCCGACTTCGCCCCGAGCAGCAGCAGCTCGGCGGGCTGAGTCGTCAGGTCTTCGAAAGCGAAGTACAGCCCTTCGTTGAAGGTGACTGCATACTCCGGGCCGATCTCCTGTTCGGTCTCGACGTAATACACCTTGGGCAGTTTGGTCTGCGGTTGGGTCAGGCGTCGCGACCAGCTGCCGTCGTTGGTGATGATCATCAGGCCGGTGGTGTTGAAGTCCAGGCGTCCGGCGATGTGCAGGTCGTCCTTGTCCGGCTCGTGGATCAGGTCGAGCACGGTCGGATGTTGCGGATCGCGAGTGGCGCTGACGCAGCCGGGCGGTTTGTTCAGCATGAAGTAGCGCGCAGGTTTGCCGACTTGCAGCACCTCGTCATCGACTTCGACACGGCTGAATTCCAGCACTTCGCTGTGCGGATCGCTGACGACTTTTCCGTCGATGCGCACGCGTTTTTCCACCAGCAACAGACGCACCTGCTTACGGTTGAAGCGCGGCAGGTTGCTCAGGAAACGGTCTACACGCATGAGTTAAACGTCGGACGGAAAAGGGCCGCGCATCTTACGTGATCGGCCGAGCGGCTGCTTGCAGCTGCGCCTCGACTTGCGCGCAACGCGGGCACAGGCAGGAGAGGTCGCGCAGTTCGGCCGGCAGTGCTTCGAGGACCGCCGGGTCGATGCTGACGCCGTAGCACCAGCAGGCGCGGTCGGCGGTTCGCGGGTCGGCCAGGCTGCAGTCGTTGGGGGCGCCGCAGGCTGGACATAGTTGGGGCTTATTCATAAACGGAGTGAGGCATTTCCACGCAGGTGCGGTTGCGACCGGCTTGTTTAGCCCGGTACATCGCATGATCGGCCCGGGACAGCAATGTATGCAAGGTTTCATCTGGTTGCAGGGTGGTCAGGCCAATGCTGACGGTCAGTTGCAGGTCCTTGCCGTTGTAGGCATAACGCTGTTTTTCCACATGCTGGCGAATTTTCTCGGCGATTTTCTGACCGGTCTCACCGTCGGTGTCCTTGAGCAGCACGATAAATTCCTCACCGCCCCAACGGCAGACGATGTCGGAATGGCGCAGACAACTTTCCAAATCCCGGGCGAAGCCGATCAGCACCTGATCGCCGGCGAGGTGGCCGTAGGTGTCGTTCAAGACCTTGAAGTGGTCCAGGTCCAGCAACAATGCGGTCAGCGGTTTCGGTTCGCGCTGGGCTTCGTGCATCGCTTGTGCCGCCAGCAGGTCGAAGCCGCGGCGGTTGGGCAGTTCGGTCAGGCTGTCGAGGGTGGCCTGGGCCTGGATCTTACTCTGATAGCGCTTGATCACGCGGTTGAGCAGGGCCAGCACAATCAACGTGACCAGCAGACAGATCAGTAGGTTGAGGTACAGCGACTCACGGATTTCACTGAGGGCGCCGTCTTCGCGCTTGTCGACGAACAGGTACCAGTTCAGCTCGGGAATGAACCGCACGTTGAGGAAATGGCCCTGACCGTGGACGGAATATTCGTAGCTGCCGCTGTGGGGTTTGGGCAACTGGCTGACCAGGCCTTTCATGCTGTCGAGTTCGCCGAGGCTTTGACCGACCCGCGCGCCGTCGGGGCCGCCCTCGGCGCCAGTGAGCACCAGTCGGCCGAAGGTGTCGACGAAGTACACGCTGCGTTGATAACGCTGTTGATACTTGTCGATCAGCTTGATCACCGCATCCACCGTCAGGCCGACGCCCGCCGCGCCGATGAAGCGTTTGTTGTAGTCGTAGACTTTGTAATTGATGAAGAACGTCAGGTTGTCCTTGTTGGCCAGGTCCGGGTCGACGTTGATTTCGTAGGGCTCTTTCATGTCGCGAACGCGGAAGTACCAGGCGTCCCGCGGTTCGTCGACCTTGATCTGCTTGAGCACGCCTTTGGCGTGGTAGTAGGTCAGGCTGCTGTTGGAGACGAAGAACGCGGTGTAGGCGCCGTAGTGGGTCATGACCTCGTTGAGGTAGCGGGTCATCTGGTCGGGATCGTGCTCGCCGTTGACCACCCAATCGCGCATGAAGGTGTCGCGGGACATCATCGAGGAAATCAGGATCGGTCGGACCAGGTCTTTCTGGATTTCCGAATAAACCGTGTCGGACGTCAGCGGCAGCTCGGTGTTGACGATGTTGTCGCGGATCGACGCTCGCGAGGCGTAGTAACTGAGAAAGGAGGTGGCGAGGAACCCGGCACCGAGCAACGCGATCAGCGTGAGCACCAACGAACGTTGGGAATACAGCGGCGAGCGAAGCGGCATGGTGGTTCCGTTGGCAGTGACCCGATGGCATGCATTCTAGTGGCCTCGGGCGGAAATAACCGCTGCATTTACGCGGGGTGATCGTTCCCACGCTCCGCGTGGGAATGCATCCAGTGGCGCTCTGCGTCACGCTTGCGAAGGGACGCGGAGCGTCCCGGGCGGCATTCCCACGCGGAGCGTGGGAACGATCATTTAGCGAGGTAAGCACGCCAGCCGCCTAGATGGCTGATATTAACCGCCCCCTCCAGCCCATAGCCCTCACAAATAAACCCACTCTCCCAGCGCCCATCCGCCAGCTGTACCTTGCCCAACCCCAACGGCGCCGGAATCCCGGTCAGAAACGACCCCAACTCACTGCTCGGCAATTCCCAAACTTCCACCGCAATCGCCACGCCCCCGTCCTTCACCCGCACCATCCCCGGACGAAACGGCGGACCACCGGCCAACGCATACAGTTGATAATCCGGCGAACTGAGCGTCGTCTCCACCAACCGAGCCCCGCGCTGCTTCAATTGCCAGTTCAATGCCAGCCCCTCCAGATGTGCGCCACACACCACCAATCGTGCGCGATCATTGCGGGCAACCGTCGCTGGCGCAGGCGAACCTTGTTGACGTTGAAAAGCATCCGCCACGCTCAACAGATACTGATCAGTAAACGCCCGGCCAAACAGCGTCACGCCCCATGGCAAACCGTTGCCCATAAAACCGCTGGGCACGGCGACGGCGGCGTAGTCGAGCAGGTTCATGAAGTTGGTGTAATAGCCCAATTCGGAATTGCGCAGCACCGGTTCCGCTGCCAACTCTGCCAAGGTCACGGGACGGCCGATGGTCGGTGTGAGCACGCAATCGAGACCTTCCAGCGCCTGGTCGCACAGGGCCTTCAAGGTTTGCAGTCGATACTGCGCGCGGAAGGTCTGCACGCCCGTCACCGCCGGGGCCTTGGCCAGTACCGCGCGGATCACCGGCAACACCGCTTCAGGATTTTGTTCCATCAACTCGCCGGCCACGCTGTAGCGCTCGGCGACCCACGGTCCTTCATAAAGTAGCTGTGCCGCTTCGAGGAAAGGCGATAGGTCCAGCTCCACTGCTTCACCGCCCATGGTTTTGAGCTGGTCGATGGCATCGCCAAACAGCAACGGGCCTTCAGGGCATCCAAAAAACGCCAGGTCTTGCGCACGGGGAACGCCAAAGCGAAACGGGCGCGGCGCACCGAACGCCGAGCCGTCATTCCACGACGGATTGCTGCGACTGTAGGCATCCCGTGGATCGAGGCGCGCCGTCAGCGCCAGCAACTGACTGGCCTCGCGAGCCGTGGCGGTGAAGGTCGTGACGCAATCGAGCGTACGACACGCCGGCACCACGCCGCCCGTAGAAATCAATCCTTTGGTAGCTTTCAATCCCACCAGATTATTCAGCGCCGCTGGCACCCGACCGGAACCTGCCGTGTCCGTCCCCAGGGCAAAACTCGCCACCCCCAACGCCACCGCCAACGAAGATCCCGCGCTGGAACCACCCGACGGATACTCCGGCAACACGCTGTTCGGGCACGCGCCATAAGGCGAGCGACTGCCATTGAGCCCGGTGGCGAACTGGTCGAGATTGGTCTTGCCCAACGGAATCGCCCCCAGCGCCAGCAACTGCTCGACGATGGTTGCCGAGTGTTCCGGCACATAGGCAAAGGCCGGGCACGCCGCCGTGGTCGGAATGCCTGCCAGGTCGATGTTGTCCTTGATTGCGAACGGCACACCGTACAGCGGCAGGCTGTCGAGATCGCTCTCGTCGAGGGCGGCGAGGTACGGCTCCAGTTCTTCGACACTGAGCAAATGGATGAACAGGTGATAATCCGGATTCAGCGCCGCCGCTTTGTCCCGCAGGCCGAGCAGCAGTTGCCGAGGCGTGGTCTGACCGTCGCGATAAGCGCTGCGCAGGGCATCGAGTTGCAGATTGAAATTCATGATTCGATCCTTTTCAAAATGAGTTCAGTCGAGGTCCAGCACCACGACCCGCTGCCCGGCACGCACCGCCGAGCCCGGTTGCACGAGTATCTGGCGCACCACTCCGGCCATCGGCGCCAGCAGCGGGATTTCCATCTTCATCGACTCCAGAATCACCAGCGTATCCCCGGCGGCCACACGGCTGCCGACCTCCACCTGAACCTGCCAAAGGTTGCCGGCGATGTGGCTGTCGACGCTCTGCTGACCGGCGGCCAGCGGCGCGTCTTCGGTCGCTTGCGGGATCAATTCTTCACTGTCGAAATGCGCCTGGCCACTGGCGATCCAGCGTTCGCGTTCGGCGTTGAACGCGCCTTTTTGCTGATCGCGAAACGCGGCGATGCTCTCGGCTTCTTGCGCCAGAAACCCCTGGTAATCCGCCAGGTTCAACTGGCTGTGCTCGATGTTCAGCTCGAAGCGCCCGAGGGGGAAATCCCGGCGAATCCGCAGCAGCTCATCGGCGCTCACCGGGTAAAAACGAATCTGATCAAAGAACCTTAGCAGCCACGGTTTGCCGTCGAACGCCGCCACTTCGCGATAGCGATTCCACATCTGCAACGTCCGCCCGACAAACTGATAGCCGCCGGGGCCTTCCATGCCGTACACGCACATGTACGCGCCGCCGATGCCCACCGAATTCTCGGCAGTCCAGGTACGCGCCGGGTTGTACTTGGTGGTCACCAGCCGATGGCGCGGGTCGAGCGGGGTGGCCACGGGGGCGCCGAGGTAGACGTCGCCGAGGCCCATCACCAGATAGCTCGCATCGAACACCGTGCGCTGCACTTCGTCGAGGTTCGGCAGGTCGTTGATGCGTCTGATGAACTCCAGATTGCTCGGGCACCACGGTGCGTCTTTGCGCACGGTGGTCATGTATTTCTCGATGGCCAATTGGCACGCCGGGTCGTCCCAGGACAGCGGCAGATGGACGATGCGTGACGGCACTTGCAAGTCCCTGGCGGCGCACACGGCGTCCCATTCGCCGGCGACGATGCCGAGCAGATCGGCGAGTGGTAACTGCTCGGGTTGATAGTGCACTTGCAGGGAGCGAATGCCCGGCGTCAGATCGATCACGCCGTGCAGGTGTTTGCTTTCCAGCGCCTGCATGAGGGCGTGGGCGCGGAAGCGCAGGACCAGGTCCAGCTCGGGTGCGCCGATCTCCAGAAGCAGATGCGTGTCGCCCGATAATCTGGCCACCAGTCTTGTGTCGTCCTGACCAAGATCCAATACGACTGGCGACACCATTTCCGTTGGTAACGCGCCACAATGGTTTTGTGTGGCCAGTGCTCGAGCAGTTTGCAGGTCCACCGGCAAAAACTGCACCTTATCCCCGGCCTTGAGCTGCCCCAATTGCCAAAGATCCGCCTCGATCACCGTCACCGGGCACACAAATCCGCCGAGGCTCGGGCCGTCCGGCCCCAGAATAACCGGCATATCCCCGGTGAAATCCACCGCGCCAATGGCATACGGGTTGTCGTGAATATTCGACGGATGCAGCCCCGCCTCACCACCATCGGCCCGCACCCATTTCGGCTTCGGCCCGATCAGCCGCACACCGGTGCGGCTGGAGTTGAAATGTACTTCCCATTGGGTCGCGAAGAAGGTGTCGATGTAGTTTTCGGTGAAGTATTCCGGTGCGCCGTGAGGGCCGTAGATCACCCGAATCTGGCGCACAGCAGGCAGCTCGGCGATTTCTGACAATTGCGCACCGACGCTCCGATCCATCAGGGCCGGCACATGCAACACATCCCCGGCCCGCAGCGCCCGCCCACCATGACCACCGAACTGACCAAGAGTGAACGTGCTTTTGCTGCCCAGATAATCCGGCACTTGCAGGCCACCGCGCAGGCACAGGTAGCTGCGGGCGCCCGCCCCGGCGATAGTGCCGAGGCTCAATGTGGCACCTGCCGGAATCAAAAATGCGGTGTTCATCGGCACCGCTTCACCATTCAACGTCAGCGCAATTACCGCCCCGGTCACCGCCACCACCGCATCGCAATTGAAGCGCAGCAACGGCCCGCTCATGGTGATTTCCAGTGCCGCAAAACCCTCGTCATTGCCCAGCAATCGGTTGCCCAGACGCAACGCCCGACTGTCCATCGGCCCCGACGGCGGCACACCCACCGCCCAGTAACCGAGACGACCGGGATAGTCCTGAACACTGGTTTGCGTCCCGGCGCTCAACACTTCAAAGGTGTTGGCCTGATACACCAGGCCTTCCAGACACCGCGTCCACGGCTGACCGCTGGCGAAAGGTGTATCGAGCAAAATCTGCCGCAGGTAATCGCGGTTGGTTTCGACGCCGTACAGCAGGCTGTCGCCCAAGGCCTGATGCAGGTCCTTAAGCGCTTGTTCGCGAGTCGGCGCCCAACTGATGACCTTGGCGAGCATCGGATCGAAGTACGGCGGGATCTCGCATCCGGCCTCGACCCACGTGTCGATACGCAGGTGTTTGCCGTCAGCGACGGGGAAGTTCACGGCCGTCAGCAGCCCAGGGCTCGGTTGGAAATCCCGTCCCGGATCCTCGGCATACAACCGCGCCTGAATCGCATGGCCTTCTGGACTCAAGCCCCGGCTCAACTCGCTCAGTGGAGGCAAATCCCCGGCCGCCAGTTCGACCATCCAGCGCACCAGGTCCACGCCCCACACCTGTTCGGTGACACCGTGCTCGACCTGCAACCGCGTATTCACTTCCAGAAAGTAGAAGCGCTGGTCTTCACTGTCGAAGACAAATTCCACCGTCCCGGCGCTGCGGTAATTCACCGCTTTCGCCAGTTTGATCGCCGCAGCGCACAGCTCGTCAGCCATGCCCTCGGGCAGGTTCGGCGGCGGGGTTTCTTCGAGGACTTTCTGGTTGCGCCGCTGCACCGAGCAGTCGCGCACGCCGAGAGCGATCACTTCACCACGACCATCGCCAAACACCTGCACTTCCAGGTGTCGGGCGCGCTGGATGTACTTCTCGATGAATACTCCAGCGTCGCTGAAGTTGTTCTGACCGAGGCGTTTGACTGCTTCAAAGGATTCGTTCAACTCGGCAGCGCTACGGCATACACGCATGCCGATGCCGCCACCGCCGGCGGTGCTTTTGAGCATCACCGGGTAGCCGACCTGTTCCCCGGCGATCAACGCTGCATCGAGGCTGTCGAGCAACTCGGTGCCTTCGAGCATCGGCACGCCGTGTTGCTTGGCCAACGCGCGGGCGGTGTGCTTGAGGCCGAACACTCGCAGCTGTTCCGGCGTCGGGCCGATAAAGGCAATGCCGACCGCTTCGCAGGCTTCAGCGAACGCAGCGTTTTCCGAGAGAAAACCGTAGCCGGGATGGATCGCCGTGGCGCCAGTGGCCTGGGCGATGGCGAGGATCTTGTCCACCGCCAGATAGGTGCCGGCCGCCGCGCCTTCACCGAGGCTATGGGCCTCATCGGCTTGCAGGATATGCAAACTGGCGGCATCGGCTTCGGAGTACACGGCAACGCCTTTGACCTGCAACTCACCCAAGGTGCGCAGGATGCGGCAGGCGATGGCGCCACGGTTGGCAATCAGGACTTTTTCGAACATGGCAAAACCCCCGGAGGCGATAGCGCATCAGCCTCGACCTGGGATGCGGGCCGTCCCGCAGTTTTTCGAAAGACACCCGGGCCGTCCCGGGCTGCTGAAGTTGATGCACATTTTTGTAGCAGCTGCCACCAGGCTGCGTTCGGCCGCGAAGCGGTCGCCCATTCAGACAGCTCGATCGTGCTGACAGAATGAGGTAACCGGATTTGCGAGGGCTTCGCCCTCGAACGCAGGCTTCGCCAGCTGCTACAAGGGACCTCGTTGCCTGGCCAGGCACTGGCCTGAGCGGGCCTGGCACAGGGCAAACAGCCATTTACGCAACCGCTTCAATGTCAGTTCCATACCAATAACTCCGCAGGTGTCGGGTTATAGGCATTGCATGGGTTGTTCAACTGCGGGCAGTTGGAGATCAACACGATCACGTCCATCTCCGCCCGCAAATCCACGTACTTGCCCGGCGCCGAAATCCCGTCTTCGAACGTCAGTCCGCCATCCGCCGTGACCGGCACGTTCATGAAGAAATTGATGTTCGGTCCGATGTCGCCCTTGCCCAGTCGCCCGTCGTGGACGCAGGCCCGCAGGTAGTTGTCGCGGCAGCTGTGCATGTAGCGTTTCTCCAGCGCATAACGCACGGTGTTGCTCTCCTGGGCGCAGGCGCCGCCGAGGGTGTCGTGGCGCCCGCAGGTGTCGGCGACGATGGTCAGCATCGGTTGGCCGAGGTTGGAATAGAGCACGCTGCCGGTGCTCAGGTAGACGCTGTTCTGCCGGCGCAAGGTGCGTTGCACGTCGTAGCGTTCCTTCGGGTTGGCGACGCTGTAGAACAAGGTATCGACCGCCTGGTTGCCTTCGAGGTCGAGGATGCGCAGGGTCTGGCCGGCCTTGACCTCCATCAGCCAGGGTTCGCCGGCGGGGATGGTGGCGCGATAGATCGCGGTTTCTGGCTGCTTTTGAGTGGTGGCGATAGCGAGTGACATGGCAGCGATCCTCAGGCGAACAAACGGTCGGTGTTGATAAAGCCGCGCTCGTTTTCCGGGCGCGAAGTGCGGCAGTGTTCGGCGACGCTGGCGTCGGCGTTCATCCAGCTCAGCTTCAAGGGTTTTGGTGCGTAGTCCGGCGACGGATCCATCGGATGTTGCAGGGCGGTGAGTACCACTAACGTGTCCATCGGCGCGTACAACTCGATGTAGTCGCCGGCCTTGGAGTTGCCTTCGACGAAGTGGAAATGCCCGGCCTCATCGACATTCACCCGGCTGAATAAATTGAGCGTCATCAGCAAATCCGACAGGCCCAGCCCCCACTTGCCCAGTTCCACCAACAGGTTGTCGGTGCCATTGCGGAAGAAGCCGTTGCGCAGTTCCTGATAGCGCCCGGCGCCGTATTTTTCCGCGACTTCTTCAGCGCACAGCACGCCGCCGAGGCTGTCGCTCCAGCCGCAGGTGTCGGCAGTGATCGCCGCCAGCACCCGGCCCATGTCCGAGTACAAACAATGGCCGGCGGTGAGCTTGGCGGTGTGTTGGCATTTGAGGCTGTCGGGCAGGTTCAGGCGTTCGGTTTTTTCGTTGGCGTTGAGCAGCGTCAGGCTGACGTTGGCACCGCCGCGCAGGTCGGTCAGGCGCAGCAGTTGCCCGCGTTTCAATACGAAGGAACGATGGCCGCCGCCGGGGAGCATTTCTTCGGCGAAGGGCGGGAACAGTTGGGTCGAATCAGTCATGTGCAAATCCTCTTAAGCGGTGCGAAGCGTGCCTGCCCATTCAATCGGCAAGGCATCGACGGCGGCGCGTTGGGCGCGGCGGTCGCTGTTCAAAGGGATGTCGTAGGTAATGCGCGCGCCATAGGCGCCGGGGGCGTGCGGGTCGATGCGAACCTTGTCGAACACCAGCAAACGGGTGCCGAGGCTGAACCCTTCCGACAGGTCATGGGTGACCATGAACACCGTCAGTTGCGTCTCGCGCCACAGCTCCAGCAGCAGAACGTGCATGTCTTTGCGGATGCCCGGATCGAGGGCGCCGAACGGTTCGTCGAGCAGCAATACGCGGGGTTTCATGATCAACGCCTGGGCGATGGCCAACCGTTGTTGCATGCCACCGGAGAGCTGCGCCGGGTACTTGTCCCGCGAGTGACCGAGGCCGACTTTGTGCAGCAACACCGAGGCCTGCTCGCGGGCATCCTTTTTCGCGCTGCCGAACAGACGCCCGAGCAGCGGCGAGCGCGGCAGTTCGAGGCCGAGGGCGACGTTGTCCAGCACCGTCAGATGCGGGAACACCGAGTAGCGCTGGAACACCACGCCACGGCTTGAATCCGGTTCGCCGGCCAATGCCTGGCCGTCGAGCTGGATCTCGCCGCGACTGGCTTTTTCCTGACCCAGCAGCAGGCGCAGGAAGGTCGATTTGCCGCAACCGGAAGCGCCGACCAAGGTGCAGAACTCACCTTCGTTGACGCTCAGGTTCAGCCCTTCCAGTACGACTTGATCGGCGTACTGCTGCCAGACGTTTTTCACGGTGATGAAGCTCATGCGCGGGCTCCTTCATACCAAGGGAAGGCCCGTTGGGTCAGGCGTTTCAGGCCCCAATCCATCAGCCATGCGAGCAGGGTGATCCAGACCACGTAGGGCAAGATCACGTCCATCGCCAGGTAGCGGCGCACCAGGAAAATCCGATAGCCGAGGCCGTCCGTGGAGGCGATGGCTTCAGCGGCGATCAAAAACAACCACGCCGAACCGAGCATCAGCCGCAGCGAGATCAGCAGGCGCGGCAGCAATTGCGGCAGCACCACACGCAGCATCAAGGTCCAGGTTGAAGCGCCCAACGTCTGGGCCTTGATCAGCAACTCGACGGGTATTTCCCGGGCGCGTTGTTCCAGATCACGGGCCAGCGCCGGGGTGATGCCGATCACGATCAGCATCACTTTCGACAATTCCCCCAGGCCGAATACGATGAACAGAATCGGCAGGATCGCCAGTGGCGGTACCATCGACAGCACCGTCAGCAGCGGCGACAACGGCGCGCCGAACAACGGCAACGTGCCGGCCGCCATGCCCAGGCACAAACCGGCCAACGCACTGATGCCGAGGCCGATGGCCAGCCGTCGCAGGCTGGATACGCTGTCTTGCCAAAGTACGTATTCGCCGGTGCGGCTGTCGGCGGTAAAGGCCAGGCGTTTCACCGCATCGGTCATTTGCACGGCGCTGGGCAGCAGCTTGTCGTTGGGGTTGTCCGTCAGCCGCTCGGCCGAGCCCATGAAGTAGGCGAACAGCACCAGGGCGAACGGCAGGATCACCAACAACAGGCGACTCGGGCGATCCGGGTGGCGATTGATCAGGCGCATGGCCAGGTCCTCCAGTCTTACAACTTGGCGTCGGCAGCCATCTGCACGTAGCTCGGGTCGAAGCGCAGCTTGAGGTTGCCTTTGTCGCCGCTGGTCACGCCATTGGCGAAGGCCATGCCGACGGCGCTGGTGTCCTTGGCGCCTTCACCGAGCAAGCCGTGCTGGAACGAGAACTCGGCGACCTTGCGCATGGTTTCCGGCAATTGCTTGCTGGTGGAAAACGCCAGCGCTTCCTGCGGAGTGGCAAATAGCTTGGTGGTGTCGAGTTGCGACTGGAAACCGGCCAGGTCAGTGCCCGAGGCTTTGGCCATGTGTTCGAGGGCGGCTTTGCTTGCGGCGTTTTTCGCGTTCATCAGCTCGACCACTTCGAACCAGGCGCCGGTCAGTGCTTTGCCGAGCGCCGGGTTGTCTTTGAGGGTGGCGCTGTTGACCACCATCATGTCCATGATTTCGCCGGGGATCTGGCTGGAGTTGAAGACCTCGGTCACACCGGGTTTGGCCTTGATGTCCGAGAGCATCGGGTTCCAGGTGGTGACGGCGTTGACCTGATCGGTGTTGAAAGCGGCCGAGATATCGGCGTCGGAGGTGTTGACCACTTTCAGATCTTTCTCGGTGAGATCGACCGAATCCAGGGCCCGAGCCAGCAAATAGTGCGAGACCGACAGCTCTACCAGATTGACGTCCATGCCCTTGAGATCGGTGACTTTCTTGCCTTCACCCTTGAGCACAATGCCGTCGTTACCGTTGGAGAAATCGCTGACGATCAGCGCGGTGCTGTCGACGCCACCGGCCGCCGGAATGGTCAGCGCGTCCATGTTGGTCATGGTGCAGCCGTCGAACTGGCCGGCGGTGTATTGATTGATCGATTCCACGTAATCGTTGAGCTGCACCACATCGATCTTGATGCCGTACTTCTTCGCCCATTTGTCGACGATGCCCTGGCTGCCGGCATATTCCCAAGGCATCCAGCCGGCGTAGATGGTCCAGCAGACGCTGAAATGGTCTTTCTGCGCGGCTTGGGACGAGACGCTGACGAGGGCGGCGAAAGCGGCGGCGAGCAGGGCGGGTAAATGAAGTCGGGTCATGGGATGGTTCTCCAGTTGATCAAGGGCGGGCAGGAGTCAACGCGGCACCGCGAACGGTGGCTTGTCTCCCGGGCTTTTGTCCCGCCGTGTAACCTCAACTGGAGGTCGCCAACTCTCGGACCAGCCACTCGCCTAAGCGAGCCGGAACCCTAGTCAGCCATTGCAAATTGTGGTGCCGCGAACCTGTGATGACTCCTGCACGCTTTTACTAAAGCGAGAGCCGTGCCAAGTCGGTGCGAAGCCTCTGGGCCGTGGGGTGAGGCCGATTGACTGACGGAGGAGGGCGCGTGATTGCCTTGTCATGGTGCATTGGCGCACCGCAATGGGCCGCTTATCCGAAGGTTTCAGCCTGCGCGCACGGGTTGCCGGTTTTACAGTCAAAACAGGTACGGGTCGGGCCTGTGCCGACTGCTGTCGCGGGTCTTTCAGGAGGCCGCCATGGTTTATCAAAAACTGCTTCGTCGACTACTGCTGGGCGCGGTGTTGGGCTTGGGGCTGTCCGGTTGCTATTACTACGCTGGCACCGCTGACATTTACGCAACGCCGTATTACTACCCCGGTTATTACTACTCGCCTTATTACTACGGCTATTCCTACCCCCGGTATTACGGGCGCTATCGCTACTACTATTACGGCAACCACGGGTATTACGGCGGTCGCGGGCCGGGTTATTACCACGGTGGCGGCCGTTACGGACGCCATTAATCACTACGGCGCTTCCTTTGAAGGAAGCGCCGTTTTTTATGGCGAAGATGAAAAACCTTTCATCGGGGACTTGTTTCAATGTGTTTCATGAACGCACCAGATTCTGAAATCGATGTCTGATCTTTCGACAGTCGCCAACAATTGACTGTCGCCTGCCAGCGTCGCTGGTGTGGCTACTCGCGGTCCAGGAGGCCGCCATGTATCGCCGAATTCTTCTGCTGGTCGTGTTGAGTTTTTCCCTTGGTGCATGTGTTCCCTATTCCTACGGAGATGGAGGCAGCTACTACAGTTCTGAGGTCTACTCGTCCCCCGCACCGGCTTATTACTCGGGCGGTGGCAGCTACTACTCGGCGCCACGCTATTACCAACCAGCACCGCGCTACTATCAGCCGGCTCCCCGTTATTACTCGGCGCCGCGTTATTACCAGGCGCAGCCGCGCTACTACCAGTCCCATAACCGTGGCTGGCAAGGCCATGACCGAGGCGGTTGGGATGGCCGCAATCGGGGCAACTGGAACAATGACCGCGGTGGTCATAGTCGAGGCGACCACCGAGGCGGGCGTGGCGATCATGACGGTCGCGGTGGTCGGGGCAACCACCGCTGATTTTTCACAACAGCCAGCTACAAAAAAGCGGCGCATCAAGCGCCGCTTTTTTTGTGCCCGGATTTCAGTAATCCGACAAATCCGCCAGCGGATGCCGACCTTCCCAGACCTTATGAAAATGCGCTTCCACCACCGCATCCGGCACATTATTGATGTCCGGCCAGTGCCAGTGCGGCTTCTGGTCCTTGTCGATCAACCGCGCCCGTACCCCTTCGCTGAATTCCGGGTGACGGCAGCAGTTGAGGCTCAGGGTGTATTCCATCTGAAAGACTTCTGCCAGCGACAGATGCCGGGCCCGGATGATTTGCTCCCAGACCAGATGAGCGGTCACGGGAGAGCCCTCAGTCATGGTTTTCGCGGCACGGCTGAGCAGCGGATCGGTGGAATCGCGCAGATGGCTGATGGCCTTCCAGGCGCAGCGCACATCGCTGACATCCAGCAGTTCGTCGATCTGCTGACGGCGCGGCAGCCATTGTGCCTCGGGCATCTGTGCGACAGCTTCCTGCTGCAACGCCTTGAGCAGGCTGTTGAGCTGCATCGAGGTTTGTTCCTGCCAGTTCAATTGCAACAAGCCCTCGACCAGTTCTTCCTGTTGTTCGTCGAGCAGGAAGCGGTCCGCTAGATCCAGATCAATCGCATCACGGGCATTCATGTGCGCGCCGGTCAAGCCGAGAAACAACCCGAGCTTGCCGGGCATCCGCGACAGGAACCAACTGGCGCCGACATCGGGGTACAAGCCGATGCTTATTTCCGGCATCGCCAATCGACTGCTCGGCGTGACAATGCGGATACTTGCGCCTTGCAGCAAACCCATGCCGCCACCGAGTACGTAGCCGTGGCCCCAGCAGATCAGCGGTTTGGGATAAGTGTGCAGCTTGAAGTCCAGGCGATATTCCGCGGCGAAGAATTGCGCGGCCAGGGGCGGCACTTCGCCGGGATGGTTGCGACAAGCTTCGACCAGGCTGCGCACTTCGCCGCCGGCGCAGAAGGCCTTGGCGCCGTTACCGCGCAGCAATACGCAGACGATTTGCGGATCCTTGGCCCAGGCGTCCAGTTGATCGCGCAGGGCATTGATCATCGGCAAGGAGAGGGCGTTCAGTGACTTTTCGGCATCCAGGCTGGCGATGCCGATGCGCGCGCCATCGGTGCCGGTGAGTTCTTCGAAGTGCAGATTCATCGTGACCTCGATCGGGAATTTGAGCGTTCAGTATGATCGCATTGCAGGAAAGTGCCGGATCTGCGTCAGATCAATTGACAAGCCTGCCCAGCTTTCCTAGGGTTCGCCCCATTGTTTTTGCCGGGTATGACCATGACTGCTGACGACCGTATCAAACTCGAACCGAGCTGGAAGGAGGCACTGCGTGCTGAGTTCGACCAGCCCTACATGACAGAGTTGCGCTCATTCCTGCAACAGGAGCGCGCGGCGGGCAAGGAGATCTATCCGCCAGGCCCGATGATCTTCAACGCGCTCAACTCGACGCCGCTGGACAAGGTCAAAGTCGTCATCCTCGGCCAGGACCCGTATCACGGCCCGGGTCAGGCCCACGGCCTGTGCTTCTCGGTGCAACCGGGCGTGCCGGCGCCGCCGTCGCTGGTGAACATCTATAAAGAGTTGAAGCGTGACCTGAACATCGACATCCCGAGCCACGGCTGCCTGCAAAGCTGGGCCGACCAGGGCGTGCTGATGATCAACACCACCATGACCGTCGAGCGCGCCAATGCCAATGCGCACAAGGACAAGGGCTGGCAGTATTTCACCGATCGGATCATTGAAGTGGTCAGCGCACATCAGCCGCACCTGGTGTTCATGCTGTGGGGCGCCCATGCGCAGAGCAAGCAGAAGCTGATCGACGCCACCAAGCACCTGGTGCTGACCTCGGTGCATCCGTCGCCGTTGTCCGCTTATCGTGGCTTTCTCGGGTGTGGGCACTTCAGCCGGACCAACAAGTTTCTGGAACAGAATGGCGAGACGCCGATTGAGTGGCGGTTGCCGCCACTCGCGTAATGATCGTTCCCACGCTCTGCGTGGGAATGCCTCAATGGACGCTCCGCGTCCGCTTTGGGACGCGGAGCGTCCCGGGCTGCATTCCCACGCAGAGCGTGGGAACGATCAGGGTAGGGGGGAATCCGGCACTCGATTCCAATACTTGAACAACGGTTCCGCCAAAAACAACACGAACAACAAGCGCATCACCTGCATCGCCGTTACCAGCGGCACCGACAATTGCAGGGTCTCCGCCGTCAAGCTCATCTCGGCAATTCCGCCGGGCATCATGCCCAGCGTCAGTGAACGCAAATCCAGATGGGTTAACGCGCTCAACCCCAAGGCCGCCGCCGTGGCGATCAACATGGTCAGCACCGTGCCGATCAGCGTCCGCCCCATAAAGGACGGCGCCCGCCGGAAAAACTGCCGATTGAAGTGACACCCCAATCCGCTGCCGATCAGCCACTGCCCGATCTGGCTGCCACCGTTGGGCAAACCGATGTGCAGATCCCAGCCAATACTCACCGCAGCACTGACCAGCAACGGCCCGAACAGCCATGGATTGGGTTGACGCAACCGCTGCCAGCCCCAGGCGAGCAAGGCGCCCGCCGGAAACAGAATTGCCAGCCAGCGCCAATCGACAACGGTGGCATGACCGATCGGCGTACCGTCCCCCAGCAAATACTTGAACGCCGCCGGCACACACAGCACCACCACCAACACCCGCAAACTCTGCCCCGCCGCGACGCGGCTGAGTACCGCGCCATTGCGCGCGCCAAGGTTGACCATCTCCCCTGAACCACCCGGCATGCTGGAAAAGAATGCCGTCGCGCGATCCTCCCCGGTACGCCGCATCAACCAGACCCCGACCACACTGGACAGGCTGGTGACCAATGCGCCGAAGAAGATCAAACCGAAGTGGCTCAACACCTGCTCCATCACCACCGGGGTGAAGTGCAGGCCGATACCGATGCCGACGATCCACTGGCCGCACTTGCGCCCGCCAGGGATTTCCGCCAATTGCCACGGCGTGAGGCAGCGCACCAGGATGATCGCCAGCAACGAGCCGACCATCCACGGCAACGGCCAGCCGACCTGGCTGGCGAGGTATCCGCCCAGCAGGCCGACCAGCGGCGTTCCCCACCACGCTTTGAAAGGTGTTCGATCAGACATCGGCGATAGCGCGACGAGCAACCGAACGTTTACGCCAGATCCGCAGGATCGGCATCAGCAGCATGATTGCCGTCAGCACCCAGACACCAAAGGTGATCGGGCTCGACCAGAGGATTTCCAACGCACCGTTGGAAATCGACAGGGCGCGACGCAGGTTCTGCTCCATCAAGCCGCCAAGGATGAAGCCCAGCAACACCGGCGACAATGGGAAATCCAGTTTGCGCAGGATGTAACCGAAGATACCGATGCCAACCATCAGGAACAGGTCGAAGGTGGTCGCGTGCACCGCGTAGACGCCGATCCCGGTAATGATCGCAATCACCGGCACCAGCGCCCAGTTCGGCACGGCGAGGATGCGGGTGAAGATGCGGATCATCGGGATGTTGAGGATCACCAACATGATGTTGGCGACGAATAACGAAGCGATCAGGCCCCAGACGATATCCGGTTGCTGTTGGAACAACAGCGGGCCGGGGGTGATGTTGTACAGCGACAGCGCGCCGATCATCACCGCCGTGGTGCCCGAACCCGGAACGCCGAGGGTCAGCATCGGTACCAGTGCGCCACAGGCCGAAGCGCCGATGGCGGTTTCCGGTGCGGCGAGGCCGCGCATGTCGCCCTGGCCGAACGTGCCCTTGGCCCCGGCGATGCGCTTCTCGGTCATGTAAGCCACGGCGCTGGCCAGCGTCGCGCCGGCACCCGGCAACACGCCCATGATGAAACCGAGCAGGCCGCAACGGATGTTCACCACGAACACCGACGACGCTTCCTTGAAGTTGAACATCATCCGCCCGGTGGCTTTCACCGCTTCCTGGCCGCGATGGGTTTTTTCCAGCAGCAGGAGAATTTCGCTGATGGAAAACAGGCCCAGCACCAACACGACGAACTGAATGCCGTCGGTCAAATGGATGTTGTCCCCGGTGAAACGGTACACGCCGCTGTTGGCATCAATGCCGACGCTGGACAGAAACAGGCCGATCAGCGCCGCAATAAAGGTCTTCAGCGGACGATCACCGGCCATGCCGCCAAGGCAGACAATCGCAAACACCATCAACACGAAGTATTCCGCCGGGCCGAAGGCAATCGCCCATTTCGCCAGCAGCGGGGCGAACAGCACCATGCCGCAGGTAGCGATAAACGCGCCGATGAACGAACTCCACGCCGACAGCGACAATGCCACACCGGCCAGGCCTTTGCGGGCCATCGGGTAACCGTCGAGGGTGGTCATCACAGTGGAAGCTTCGCCGGGAATGTTCAGCAGGATCGAGCTGATCCGGCCGCCGTATTCGCAACCCAGGTACACCGCCGCCAACAAGATCAGCGCCGATTCCGGCGGCAAGCCCAGGGCGAACGCAATCGGGATCAGCAGCGCCACGCCGTTGATCGGGCCCAGGCCTGGCAACAGCCCGACCACGGTGCCGATCAAGGTGCCGCAGAGCGCGGTCACCAGGTTGTACGGGCTCAGCGCGACGCCGAAACCCTGGCCCAAATAGCCAAAAGTATCCATATCAGTTCTCCAGAACGTCGAGCAGGCCCAGGGGCAGTGGCACGTCCATCAACTTGTCGAACAGCAGGTAGAGGCCGACGCTCATCAGCGTGGTGACGACAATGCTGGGCAGCCAGCGCCCGCCGTACAGGCGCGCCATCGGGATGCCGATCAGGATGCTGCTGAGAATGAAGCCCAGCGGTTCGAACAGCCCGGCGAAGATCAGCAGCAAAACGATGCAGATGCCGATCTTGTTCAGGGTTTCGCGGTCGAGTTTCGGGTCGTCTTCGCTGTGCACGATGGGCGTCGGGCGAAACAGCATGTACAGCAAACCGAGGCCCATCAGGCCTAGCATCAACAGCGGAAAGGCCCGAGGTCCTACGGGTTCATAGGAAAAAGCCGCTTGATACGGCCATGCCATCAGCGCCAGACCGACGCAGAGCGCCAGCAGCACCGAAGCAAAAATGCGTTGTAAGAGCATGGGAAACTCCTGTGCCGCGGCCCGCAGGAGTGGGGGCCGCAGCCGCTAGACAGAGACGATCACTGGATCAGGCCGAACTCTTTGGCCAGCACTTTGTAGTCCGCGACTTGCTTCTTCACGTAGGTGTCCAGTTCCTGGCCGGTCATGGCGAACGGGAACAGTTCACGTTGATCGCGCAGCTTGGCGAAATCCTCGGAAGCCAGCAGTTTGTCGAAGGCGTCTTTCCACCAGGCGTAGTCTTCGTCGCTGACCTTCGGCCCGAGGTAGAAACCGCGAACCACTGGCCAGACGATGTCGTAGCCTTGCTCCTTGGCCGTCGGGATGTCCTTCATTTCCGGCTCGTCCAGGCGTTTGTCGGAGAACACCGCCAATAGGCGCATGTCACCGCTCTGGATATGCGGCATGGAGTCGGAGATGTCGGTGCTGCCGACCTGGATGTGGCCGCCGAGCAGGGCGGTAGCGATTTCACCGCCGCCTTCGAGGGCGACGTAACGCAGATCACGCGGGTTGATCCCGGCGGCCTTGGCGATCAGCGCGGTCTGCATCCAGTCCTGGCTGCCGACGGTCCCTCCGGAACCGATTACCACTTTGCTTGGATCTTTCTTCAGCGCCTGAACGAGATCGTCGAGGGTCTTGTAGGGCGAATCGTTTTTCACCGCGATGGCGCCGTAGCTGGTGCCGACCGCCGCCAGCCAACGCACGTTGGTTTCATCGAAACGGCCGAACTTGCCCTGGGCCAGGTTCAGCAACGAGCCGCTGGACCACGCCACCAGCGTGCCGGCATCGGCCGGGCGCTGGGCGACCACCGCGTTGTAGGCCACCGCGCCGACACCGCCGGGCATGTAGGTGACGCGCATCGGTTTGGTCAGCAGTTTTTCGTTCACCAGCGCGCTTTGCGCCAGTTTGCAGGTCAGGTCGAAACCGCCGCCGGGGGAGGCCGGGGCGATGCATTCCGGGCGCTTGGGCTCGGCCATCAATTGGCCGGCGAACAGCAGGGCGCTGGCGGTGAGAGCAAACTTACGCAGTGACAATTTCATTGGGTTCTCCACGGATTTCTTATTGTATGGATATGTGTAGGAGTTGCCGAAGGCTGCGATCTTTAAAGCCTTCGGCGTATCAATCAATTACCAAAGTGCAACGCTATAGCTCACCAGCAGACGCACTTCATCGGCATCGCGAGCGGAGTAGTTGGAACGATAAGTGGCGTTACGCAGGCGTACGGCGACGTCCTTGAGCGCGCCGCTTTGTACAACATATTTGATCTCGGTGTTGCGCTCCCACTCCTTGCCTTCGTCACCGTTCTTGAGCTTGATGTTGTCACCGCTCAGGTAACGGCTCATGAAACTCAGGCCGGGGATGCCGAGTTTGGCGAAGTCATAGTCGTAGCGCGCTTGCCAGGAATGTTCTTCGGCGCCGGCAAAGTCGTTGATCTGCACGAAGTTGACCAGGTATGGGTCGGCGCCATCGACATACGGGAACGCACTGTCGCCGGACATGTGCTGGTAACCGGCGCTGAATTTATGCCCGCTCAAGGCATAACTCACCAGGCCGTTGAGGGATTTGTTGTCGATCTTGCCGCCCCGGGCCGCGCCCTGGTCGTCACTGATGGCCAGTCGCAGGTCGGTGCCGAACGTGCCCGGGCCGAATGGCTGCGAGGCAACGACGCCGAGGAAGTGCTGGTTATAGACTTCGTCGAGTTGCGCGAAGTGGTAGCTGCCGGTGATTTTGTCGGTGAACTTGTAGTCCACGCCGCCAAAGTCGAAGTGCTTGCCGGCGGCCGTGCCGGCAAAGCGGCTGTTCTTGTTGTTGAGGGCAATGTCCTCGAAATCGGTGCTGTCGCGGTCCTTGGCTTTCTCCAGGCGGCCACCGGTGAACGTCAGATTCTTGATCTCTTTGGAGGTCAGCAATCCGCCTTCAAAGGTCTGCGGCAGGATGCGTCCGTCGTTGGGCTTGAGGATCGGCAGTTCCGGAATCAGGCTGCCGATTTTCAGTTCGGTAGCGGAGATTTTCACTTTGCCGGTCAGGCCCAGTTTGGAGTACTCGTCGGCGGCGCGACCGTCATCATGAGTCGGCAACAGGCCGGTGCCGGTGCGGTCGGGGCTCGAATCGAGCTTGACCCCCAGCATGCCCAGCGCATCGACACCGAACCCCACGGTGCCGTCGGTGTAACCCGATTGCAGATTGAGCAGAAAGCCCTGGGCCCATTCGTCACGCTTGGATTGCTGGGCGCTGGTGCCGTCGCGAAAGTCGCGGTTGAAATACATGTTGCGGGTTTCGAGGGTTGCCGTACTGTCTTCGAAGAAAGCAGCCTGGCTCAACGGCGAAAAGCCGGCGAAGGCGGCGGCACTGGCAAGGGCGGTCTGGCTGAGGCGGGAAAAACGAACAGGCGGGCGAGCCTGAGGCTGCATGGACAGCATCGTGAAGTACTCCGTTATTGTTCTTATTGGCGAAAACGCTTCGAGGCGTTTTTCGTATTCGCTAGAGGCATTAGCGACGGCAGTTAAAACTGTCCGTGGCTGGACTCTAACCGGCCAACCTTTCGCTAACCTTTCAGCTGACTTTCACGGTTTTCGGGCTTCACAGCGGCGGATGCGGCTGTAAACTCCGCGGCAAAGAATGGCGTCGACCATCCCTGAATGAGGTAAAAAGCCATGCGTGTCCTGCTCGTCGAAGACCACCTGCAGCTCGCCGACAGTGTCGCCCAGGCGCTCAAGAGCACGGGTCTGACCGTGGATGTTTTGCACGACGGCGTGGCAGCCGACCTGGCCTTGAGCAGCGAGGAATACGCCATGGCGATCCTCGATGTCGGCCTGCCACGGATGGATGGTTTCGAAGTGCTGGCGCGTCTGCGGGCCCGGGGCAAGAACCTGCCGGTGTTGATGCTGACCGCCCGCAGCGACGTCAAGGACCGGGTCCACGGCCTGAACCTGGGCGCTGATGATTACCTGGCCAAGCCTTTCGAACTGACCGAACTTGAAGCCCGGGTCAAAGCCTTGCTGCGCCGCAGCGTGCTCGGCGGCGAACGGCAGCAGCGCTGCGGCGTGCTGGCCTATGACCTCGACACCCGACGCTTCACCCTCGGCGAAGAATTGCTCACCCTGACCTCACGCGAGCAGGCGGTGCTCGAAGCGCTGATCGCGCGTCCCGGTCGGGTGATGAGCAAGGAGCAACTGGCGTCCCAAGTGTTCGGCCTCGACGAAGAAGCCAGCCCCGACGCCATCGAAATCTACGTCCACCGTTTGCGCAAGAAACTCGACGGGCAACCGGTGGCGATCGTGACCTTCCGTGGCCTCGGCTATTTGCTGGAAAGCCGCGATGCATAAGCCGAGCAGCCTGCGCTGGCGGTTGTTGTGGAACCTGGCGTTGTTGCTGGTGGTGTTGATGTTGGCCAGTGGTTTAAGTGCGTACTGGAACGGTCGTGAAGCCGCCGACACGGCGTATGACCGGACCTTGCTGGCCTCGGCGCGGACCATCGCCGCCGGGGTTTCCCAGCGCGATGGCACCCTCAGCGCCGACGTGCCTTATGTGGCGCTTGATACCTTTGCCTACGACAGCGCCGGGCGAATCTTTTATCTGGTCAACGACATCCACCAGAACCTGATCTCCGGCTACGAAAACCTGCCGCCACCGCCGCCGGGTACGCCGCGCACCGATGACTATCCGGCGCTGGCGCGTTTCTACAACGCGGTCTATCGCGGGCAGAACGTACGCGTGGTGAGCCTGCTCAAGCCGGTGAGCGAGCCGAACATGAACGGCATGGCGGAAATCCGTGTCGCAGAAACCGACGAGGCGCGGGTCAGCATGGCGCGCAGTCTGGCGGCGGATACGCTGCTGCGCCTGGGGATGTTGGCGATTGGCGCGTTGTTGCTGGTGTGGTTTGCGGTGAGTGCGGCGCTGCGTCCGCTGGAACGTTTGCGCACGGCGGTGGAAGAGCGCCAGTCCGACGACCTGCGTCCCTTGCCGTTGGTAGAAGTGCAGCATGAACTGTGGCCATTGGTGCGGGCGCTCAATCACTTTACCGAGCGTCTGCGCGGGCAGTTCGAGCGTCAGGCGCAATTTATCGCCGATGCCGCCCATGAATTACGCACGCCGTTGGCGGCGCTCAAGGCGCGTCTTGAACTGGGCTTGCGCGCCAGCGAACCGGAAACCTGGCGCAGTACGTTGGAGACTGCCGCCCAGGGCACGGATCGCCTGACCCATCTGGCTAACCAGTTGCTGTCCCTGGCGCGGGTCGAAAATGGCGCGCGGGCGATTGCCGAGGGCGGCGCACAGTTGCTGGACTTGAGCCAGTTGGCTCGGGAACTGGGCATGGCCATGGCGCCATTGGCCCACGCTCGCGGCGTGGCACTGGCGCTGGAAGCCGACGAGCCGGTATGGCTGCGGGGCGAACCGACGTTGTTGAATGAATTGCTGAGCAATTTGGTGGATAACGCCCTGGCCCACACACCGCCGGGCGGCAATGTGATTCTGCGGGTGACGGCGCCGGCGGTGCTGGAGGTCGAGGACGATGGGCCGGGCATTCCCCTGGAAGAGCGCGATCGGGTGTTCGAACGCTTTTATCGGCGTAACCAGCAGGTCGCAGGTTCAGGGTTGGGCTTGGCGATTGTGGGGGAGATTTGTCGTGCGCATCTGGCACAGATCAGCCTTCACGATGGCGAGAAGGCGGGGTTGAAGGTTCGGGTGAGTTTTATTGCGGGGGAGTGAGGGTGTTTGTGCTGTCCTCTTCGCGGGCAAGCCTCGCTCCTACAGGGGGCACGTTGCATCTGTAGGAGCGAGGCTTGCCCGCGAAGGGCGCGACTCGGTCTCGGCTAATAAAACATCGACCGCGACTCTTCCAGCTCCCGGCACATCGCCTCGTTCTCTGGATCGATCCCCAGCTTCTTGAACGCCGGCACATTGAATGCATCGATGCGCGCCAGCGGGTGGTCGGTGCCCTTGTGGCAATACAGACTGGCGACTTGCACCAGATCGACATAATCAACCTTTACGGACTCACGCTTGAAGTCCAGATACTGCCCCGGCAACTTCACCAGCATCTCCGGAAACTCCCAGACGCTGAGCAATTTGTCGCCCAGCAGCGGATGAATGCGGTCGATCACATGATTGAGGCTGACCGGGTCCGAGAGCAGCTCATAGTGATCTTCGGCATACGTCAGGATCGGCAGTACACCAATCTGATGCACCAAACCGCCCAGTGCTGCCTGATCGGGTTTGAGTTGGGTGTAGCTGCGGCACAGGGCATAACTGACCCCGGCGATTTCCAGGCTTTTGCGCCAGACATCACGCATTTTCTGCTCTACCACCTCGGAGCTGGCATGGAAAATCTGCTCCATCACCAGCCCGATGGCCAGGTTGCTGCTGTAATTCACGCCCAGCCGGGTAATGGCGGTGTGCAGGTCGGTGACTTCCTGGGTCGCCCGCAGCAACGGACTGTTGACCACTTTGATCAGGCGCGCCGATAACGCGGTATCGCGGCCGATCACTTTACTCAGGGTGCTAACGCTGATTTCCGGATCTTCAGCAGCCTTGCGAATCTGCAGGGCCACTTCCGGTAATGTTGGCAGAACCAGGTCATCGTTATCGATGGCCTCAACCAAATCCTGTTGGACCTTATCCGCCAGCTCACTCATTTCTGTTCTCTAGGGTCTTGCATGAAAATACTGCGCTTAACGCTGGATTTCTTTATCGCGATCCAGCGCGTAGGGCAGGTCGAGCAGGTGCAGGGCAGGGCCTTCGAGCGCTGCCAGATGGATATCCCCCGACTCTGCAGCTTCGGCTTGCAGCACCGCCAGGAGTTCAATGTTTAGTTCGCCGCGTGCAGCCATCACCACTTCGCCGATGGCGCTACTGTGGCTCGGGGCAAACAGTTGCGTGCCGGGCTCAGGCAATTCATTGCCATCCAGTGTCAGGCGATACAAGCGACGCTTGAGTTTGCCCAGGTACTGCATGCGCGCGACGATTTCCTGGCCGGTGTAGCAGCCTTTCTTGAAACTCACGCCACCCACGGCTTGCAGGTTGAGCATCTGCGGGATGAACAGCTCGCGGGTGCTCGGCATGACCTGGCCGATCCCTGCGCGGATCTGGCCCAGCAGCCATTGATTCAACTCGCCTTCGGCCAGCAGGGCGGACAGCTTGCCCTTGATGGCATCGGCTTGATCGGCGGCGACCCACAGTTCGGCGCGCTCAGGCGATACACGAATGGCGATCAGCCCGTCGTTGCGCACAACGCTGTCGGTGTCGGCCGGCAACTCAAGACCGAGGCTGCGCAGTGCCGCATCGCCATGATCGAGGCCGAAGCGTACCCAGGCGGCGCTTTCGTCAGTTAGTTTGGATTTGGAGAACACTGCGTATTTTTTCAGGTCCGCCAGTTGCGGTTCCAGCAGCTCGGTGGCCATGGCCAGGAGCACGCCATCGCCTTGCAGCAGAATGCGGAAGCTCGACTGCATCCGGCCTTTCTGGGTGCAGCGGGCGCCGAGGCTGGCCTGGGTATCGCTCAGGTAATTGAGGTTGCAGGTCAGTTGGCCCTGCAGGAATTTACCGGCATCCGCGCCGCGGACCGCGAGAACGCCTTCGTGTGACAGGGTGCAGAAAAAAGCAGAATCGGCCATGGGTCATCGCAGGGTAAAGAGTCTGAGAGACATCATAAGGGGGCGCCCATGAAATGGGTAGTTCACAAAAGCTCGGGAGGTCCGACCAAAGCCGACTGTTCGCTCCGGCGTTGGGCTGTATACTTGCCGCCTATTTGAGGAGCGCTCCATGGTCGAAGATGTTGAACTGAATCGCCTCTACTGGCACAGCCGTCGCGGCATGCTTGAACTTGACGTGTTGCTGGTGCCGTTCGTGAAGGAGGTCTACCCGCACCTCAACGATGTCGACCGCGATTGCTACCGCAAGCTGCTCGAATGCGAAGATCAGGACATGTTCGGCTGGTTCATGGAACGCGCCGAATCAGAAGATCCGGAGCTTCAGCGCATGGTTCGCATGATCCTGGATCGTGTCCAGCCCAAGTAATGCGTTCGACTGCCGCTGGCATGCCTCTGGGCAGTTGCTGGCGGCGTATGTTCTGGCCCAGCTGTTCGCGCTGGGTTCGTTGTTTCTTCTTTCTATACCTGCCTGGGTTTGCGTGCTCGGCGTTGTGCTGTGCGCGGTTCATGGCTTTTGGGCGTTGCCGCGACAGATTCTGTTGACCCATCCGCAGGCGTTTCGCGGCTTGCGTCACGATGCCGATGGCTGGCAGGTATGGAGTCAGGCGCGAGGTTGGCAATCGGTGCAGCTGCGGCCGGACAGCCTGGCGCTACCGTTGGTCGTGGTGCTGCGGTTTCGCCTGCGGGGCGAGCGGCGGGTCAGGGCGATCTGCGTGCCCCGGGATTCGCAGGCGGCGGATGTGCACCGACGCCTGCGGGTCCGGCTGAGGTTCAGTCGACGTAGGTGGGCGGCACCAGAATAGTGTCCAGCGCCACCGGCAGCAGGTTCGGATAGTCGAGGGTGTAATGCAGGCCGCGACTTTCCTTGCGCTCCATCGCTGACCGAATCATCAACTCGGCCACCTGGGCCAGGTTGCGAAGTTCGATCAAATCCCGGCTGACCTTATAGTTGCTGTAGAACTCGTCGATTTCGTCCAGCAACAGGCGCACCCGGTGCTGGGCCCGTTGCAGGCGCTTGTTGGTGCGCACGATCCCGACGTAGTCCCACATGAATCGCCGCAGTTCATCCCAGTTATGCGCAATGATCACGTCTTCATCGGAGTCGGTCACCTGGCTGGCATCCCAGACGGGCAAGGCGATGGGGATCGACACCTGCGGCAACTGCTCAAGGATGTCCGCCGCAGCCGAACGCGCATAGACGAAACATTCCAGCAACGAGTTGCTGGCCATGCGGTTGGCGCCATGCAGGCCGGTGAAGCTGGTTTCGCCGATGGCGTACAGGCCCGGCACATCGGTGCGGCCCTGCTGATCGACCATCACGCCGCCACAGGTGTAGTGAGCCGCCGGCACCACCGGGATCGGTTGCTTGGTGATGTCGATGGAGAATTCGAGGCAACGTTCGTAGACCGTCGGGAAGTGCGTCTTGATGAACGCTTCGGGCTTGTGGCTGATGTCCAGATAGACGCAGTCGACGCCCAGGCGCTTCATTTCATGGTCGATGGCCCGGGCGACGATGTCCCGTGGCGCGAGTTCGGCCCGTGGGTCGAAGCGCTGCATGAAGCGGTCGCCATTAGGCAGCTTCAGGTGTGCACCTTCGCCGCGCAGGGCTTCGGTGATAAGGAAGCTCTTGGCTTGCGGGTGATACAGGCAAGTGGGGTGAAACTGGTTGAACTCCAGATTCGCCACCCGGCAGCCGGAACGCCAGGCCATGGCGATGCCGTCACCGCAGGCGCCGTCAGGGTTGCTGGTATAGAGGTAGACCTTGGCCGCGCCGCCGGACGCAAGGATCACGAAGCGGGCGCCGTAGGTGTCGACTTCGCCGCTGGCGCGATTGAGCACGTAGGCGCCGAGGCAGCGGTCGCCCTCCAGGCCCAGGCGCTTTTCGGTAATCAGGTCGACCGCGACCCGCTGTTCCAGCAATTCGATGTTAGGGCGTTTTTTCGCCTGATCGAGCAGCGTCCTGAAGATCGCCGCACCGGTGGCATCGGCGGCGTGGATGATGCGCCGATGACTGTGGCCGCCTTCACGGGTCAGGTGGAATTCGAAACCGCCGTCTTCGGTGCCGGACTGTTCATCGCGAGTAAAGGGAACGCCCTGGTCGATCAGCCATTGGATGGCTTCCTTGCTGTGCTCGACGGTAAAACGCACGGCATCTTCATGGCACAGGCCACCGCCGGCATTGAGCGTGTCATCGACGTGGGATTCAACGGTGTCGGTGTCATCCAGGACGGCAGCGACACCGCCCTGGGCCCAGAATGTCGAGCCGTTGGCGAGGTCGCCTTTGCTCAATACGGCGATGCGCAGGTGACCGGGCAAGGTCAGCGCAAGGCTCAAACCGGCAGCGCCGCTGCCAATGACCAGAACATCGTGTTGAAACTGTTGGCTCATTTCAGGATTCCGCTCAAAGCGACCCGGGTCGGGGTTGGCGCAAGACACCTGGGATCGGCGAGTCAGGCAGCCACACAGCCCACTAGTATATAGAGGGGGGGATCGGCACAATAGCCGGGCCACCATGGCATTGTGAAACTACAGTGACAGAAAAGACTGGACGCTTCGTCGGATGTTTTTTTCGCGGGTTCGGCGACAAGACGACTGTATCGAGGATTTAACACTCTTTTTCGCTTCACGGTTGCACAATGTCGGTTGCACCCGGCTATAAATATTTGGAACTTTTGCCAAGGGCCCAAGATCAATAGCGGGTTGCCTGAATCAAGGGACAGTGTCGGCTTCAGTGCGGGACCTGCGGTTTGGTCCTCGCCGGCGAACCGATGACAAGATTATTCGCGCAGCCGGGTTGTCCCGAGCTGCGCTTTTCGTGCGTGCCAAATCAGAGAGCCCGCAGGAAACTTGCTTGGAGGGGGAGAACTTTTGCGAAAAGCCCGAGTCTATGTTTGCAAGTCTGGTCGTTTAGTTATGCAAGCCTCCTTCGAGCTTATCGAGGAGTGTTCATGCTAACCCAGGAAGAGGATCAGCAGCTGGTTGAGCGCGTTCAACGCGGCGACAAGCGAGCTTTCGATCTGCTAGTGCTGAAATACCAGCACAAAATTCTCGGGTTGATCGTGCGTTTCGTGCACGACACCCATGAAGCCCAGGATGTCGCACAGGAAGCCTTTATCAAGGCGTACCGTGCACTTGGTAATTTCCGCGGAGACAGCGCGTTTTACACGTGGCTTTACCGCATCGCCATCAACACGGCGAAAAACTATCTGGTTTCACGCGGCCGTCGGCCGCCGGATAGTGATGTCAGTTCCGAAGACGCAGAGTTCTACGACGGCGATCATGGCCTCAAGGATCTCGAGTCGCCAGAACGCGCATTGCTGCGGGATGAGATCGAAGGCACCGTCCATCGAACCATCCAGCAACTTCCAGAAGATTTGCGTACGGCCTTAACTTTACGTGAATTCGATGGTCTGAGTTACGAGGACATTGCGGCAGTCATGCAATGCCCGGTGGGTACCGTGCGCTCCCGGATTTTCCGGGCTCGGGAAGCCATTGATAAAGCCCTGCAGCCGTTGTTGCAGGAAAACTGAGACAGCGGCGACAGCCAAGAGAGGAACGCCATGAGTCGTGAAGCCCTGCAGGAATCGCTGTCCGCAGTGATGGATAACGAAGCGGATGAGCTGGAATTGCGTCGGGTGCTTAATGCCTTTGACGATGTTGAAACCCGCGAAACCTGGGCTCGTTACCAGATCGCTCGGGCAGTCATGCATAAGGATCTGCTGCTTCCACGTCTGGACATCGCTGCGGCAGTCTCTGCTGCGCTGGAAGACGAAGCCGTCCCGGCCAAGGCATCTCGCGGTCCATGGCGCAGCCTGGGTCGTCTGGCCGTCGCTGCTTCGGTGACCGTTGCCGTATTGGCGGGTGTTCGTCTGTACAACCAGGACGAAATTGCCGGGGTCGAACTGGCTCAGCAATCCACGCAGTCCACTCTGGCCACTCCACAGGTCAAGGGTCCGGCTGTATTGGCAGGCTATAGTGAGAGTTCGGAAGCCACTGGCCCTATGGCCAACGGCGTATTGCAAGGTCAGCCGGGCTGGCACGATCAGCGTCTGCCAAGCTACTTGCGCCAACATGCTCAACAGGCTGCACTGAAAGGAACTGAGAGCGCTCTGCCTTACGCTCGTGCAGCAAGCCTGGAAAACCGCTAAGGAGGATCATGCGCGCCATACCTCTACTTTCGCTTCTGCTCAGTGGCTGGTTTGTTGTTCCAGCCCACGCCGATGAAGCCCAGAACTGGTTGACACGTCTGGGTCAGGCCGAGCAAACGCAAAGCTTTCACGGTACTTTTGTTTACGAGCGTAACGGTAGTTTTTCTACCCATAACATCTGGCACCGCGTCCAGGATGGCAAGGTCCGCGAGCGTTTACTCCAGCTCGACGGCTCGGCACAGGAAGTCGTGCGCATTGATGGGCATACTCAATGCGTCAGCGGCACCCTGATAGCAGGGCTGGGGGACACTCCCAACTCTGCCGCTCGTGCACTCGATCCACAAAAGCTCAAGAATTGGTACGACCTTGCCGTCATCGGCAAGTCGCGTGTGGCTGGGCGCGCGGCGGTGATTGTTTCACTGAGGCCGCGCGATCAGCATCGTTACGGTTTCGAGTTACACCTGGACAAGGAAACCGGCCTGCCCCTCAAGTCGTTGCTGCTCAATGACAAGGGTCAGTTGCTTGAGCGCTTCCAGTTCACGCAACTGGATACTGCCGATGTTCCGTCAGACAGCGATCTGCAGGCAGGTTCAGATTGCAAACCGCTAACCATCGAGCCTGACAAGGCTACGGCGCTTAAAACTGCCGAGGTCTGGCATTCTGACTGGTTGCCGCCAGGTTTTGAACTCAGCAGTAGTTCCTCGCGCAAAGACCCCGAGACCAAAACTCAAGTCAGCAGCCTGATGTACGACGATGGCCTGGCCCGTTTTTCAGTGTTCCTGGAACCGCTTAACGGCGCTACGGTGACCGATACGCGTACCCAGCTCGGTCCAACCGTTGCGGTTTCCCGACGCTTGACCACACCTCAAGGCGAGATGATGGTGACCGTGGTCGGTGAAATTCCCATCGGCACCGCCGAACGGATTGCGCTGTCCATGCGCTCCGACGCCACAACGGCCAAACAGTGAGCTGAACCGAAATGCTCATGGATCGACGATTTGATAGTGCGAGAGGTCAGCAATGCCCATCACGCCATTGAGATGTCGAAATGTTTGGTGAGCATTTCAAGTTGCAAATACCCCTGAATTTTTCTATAGGTCAGAGCCTCTCGGCTCTGGCCTTGTTTGTTGTTCCCGGAACAAAAATACCGGCGTATGGTTCCCGGTGTTCCTTGCTCCATATCGCTTAACCATGCTCGTCGTAACGGGAGCCGTATGTCGATACCACGCTTGAAGTCTTATCTTTCCATTTTTGCCACCGTGCTCGTGCTCGGCCAGGCGGTCTCTGCCCAAGCGGCCGAATTGCCTGACTTTACGCAACTGGTCGAACAAGCTTCGCCCGCGGTGGTGAACATCAGTACCACGCAAAAACTGCCGGATCGCAAAGTATCCGGCCAGATGCCGGACCTTGAAGGCTTGCCGCCAGCGCTGCGCGAGTTCTTCGAACGGGGCATGCCGCAACAGCGTTCGCCGCGTGGTGATCGTCAGCGCGAAGCCACGTCCCTGGGTTCGGGCTTCCTTATCTCGCCTGACGGCTACATCCTGACCAACAACCACGTTATCGCCGACGCCGACGAAATTCTCGTCCGCCTGGCCGACCGCAGTGAGCTGAAAGCCAAGCTGATCGGCACCGACCCGCGTTCCGACGTGGCACTGCTGAAAATCGAAGGCAAGGATCTGCCGGTGCTGAAACTCGGCAAATCCCAGGACCTGAAGGCCGGCCAGTGGGTTGTCGCCATCGGTTCGCCGTTCGGCTTTGACCACACCGTGACCCAAGGCATCGTCAGTGCTATCGGTCGCAGTCTGCCGAACGAAAACTATGTGCCGTTCATCCAGACCGACGTGCCGATCAATCCGGGCAACTCCGGTGGTCCGCTGTTCAACCTGAACGGTGAAGTGGTCGGGATCAACTCACAGATCTACACCCGCTCCGGCGGCTTCATGGGCGTGTCGTTCGCCATCCCGATCGACGTCGCGATGGACGTTTCCAATCAGCTGAAAAGCGGCGGCAAAGTCAGCCGTGGCTGGCTGGGTGTGGTGATCCAGGAAGTGAACAAGGATCTGGCCGAGTCGTTTGGCCTGGAGAAACCGGCCGGTGCGCTGGTCGCACAGATCCAGGATGACGGCCCGGCTGCCAAGGGTGGCCTGCAAGTAGGCGACGTGATCCTGAGCATGAACGGTCAACCGATCATCATGTCTGCTGACCTGCCGCATCTGGTCGGCGCGCTGAAGGCGGGTGCCAAGGCCAATCTTGAAGTTGTCCGCGAGGGCAAGCGCAAGAATGTCGAGCTGACCGTCGGCACCATCCCGGACGAAGGTAAAGAGCTGGATGGTCTGGCGAAATCCGGTGTCGAGAGCAGCAGCAACCGCTTGGGCGTTTCTGTGACCGAGCTGACCGATGAGCAGAAGAAAACCTACGACCTCAAGGGCGGTGTGGTGATCAAGGACGTCGAGGACGGTCCTGCTTCGCTGATTGGCTTGCAGCCTGGCGATGTCATTACGCATCTGAACAATCAGGCGATTGGCTCCACCAAGGAGTTCACCGAGATTGCCAAGGCGCTGCCGAAGAACCGTTCGGTGTCGATGCGGGTCTTGCGTCAAGGTCGTGCCAGCTTCATCACCTTTAAACTGGCTGAATAAACCGGTTGTTGGCTGAATAAAAAACCGCCTCGAAAGAGGCGGTTTTTTTATGCCTGAAGCTTTTAGCCCATCATGTCCTTGATCATCCGCTCCTGTTCCATTAGCTCCCGTTGCCGGGCATCGATGCGCGATGACAACGGGAAGTTGCCGCCCGCCTTGCGCTTGGCAAAGTCCAGTTGCTGAATGGCCTGTCGGTAATCGCCGACCAGCGCGAAGTATTCGGCGCGAGCCTGATGCAGTCCAATGATGTTGCCCGACAGGCCGCGAGTCTCCGCCACCATGTACCAGACATCCGGATCGTCCGGGCGAGCCTTGAGCAGGTTTTCCAGGGCCTTTTCCGCATCGGCGGTACGGTTCTGTTTGAGCAGCAGGTCGACTCGCACCTGATTCAGTGGGTAGTTGCCCGGAAACTGGGTCAGCAAGCGGTCGACCCGGGACTGCGCGTCCGGCAGGCGATTGTTGGTGATGTCCAGATCGACCTGGGCCAGGTTGTAGATAATCTCGTTTGGCGCCGTGGCCAGCAATTGCTTGAGATTTTCCCGGGCTTCATTCAACTGGCCGCCCTTGATCTGGGCGATGGCCAGGCCGTAGCGAGCGACATCGTTTTTCGGGTTTTCATCGAGCTGCGCGCGAAAGCGTTTGGCGCCCAGGCCTGGAGTTTCTTCGTATACCAACTGCACCCGCGCGCGAATCAGCTGGTAGCGCTTGCTGTCTTCGATGCCGCCCGCTTTGGCCTGTTCGGCACGGTTGCGGGTGTCGGCGATTCGCGATTCGGTGACCGGGTGAGTCAGCAGGAATTCTGGTGGCTTGGCGTCAAAGCGATACTGACGCATCAAGCGCTCGAACATGTTCGGCATCGAGCGCGGATCGTAGCCGGCTTTTTCCAGATTGAGGATGCCGATCCGGTCGGCTTCCTGCTCGTTCTGGCGCGAGAAACGGCGTTGTTCCTGAATGGCGGCTGCCTGTGTGCCGGCAATGGTCGCGATCCCGGCGTCACCGGCGCCGGCGGCGGCAATCACGATCCCGGCCAGCAACGCCGCCATCATCGGCACTTGCATGCGCTGCGAGGCTTCCACGCCACGGGCGAAGTGGCGTTGCGACAAGTGAGCCAATTCGTGGGCCAGTACCGACGCGTATTCGCCCTCGGTCTGGGCATTGAGGAACAAACCGCCGTTGACCCCGATGATCCCGCCGGGCGCGGCAAAGGCGTTGAGCTGCGGGCTGTTGATCAGGATGAACTCCAGGCGCCGGTCAGTGACCTGGCTGGTTTCCACCAGCTTATAGACGCTGGATTCGACATAATCCTTGAGCTGCGGGTCATTGAGCTGCGAGACCTGGCTGCGCAACATCGCCAGCCACGCGCGGCCCAACTGGTATTCCTGTTGCGGCGAGACAATGGCAGAACTGGCATCACCGAGTGACGGCAGGTCGTCGGCGAAGCCTGGTGAGGCGAGCAGGCAAGCGAGCGTCAGCAGGGTAGGGCGCAAAAAAGTCATGCACAAAGCCTTAGTCGACAAAGACCTTACTGTAGCCGGACACCGGGCTTCGGACCAGATATTCTAGGCCGCTCAACCACCTGACCCGGAGTGATGCAATGATTGACGCGGTAGCCCATGACGTTGAGCTGGACGCCAGTGGCCTGAATTGTCCGTTGCCATTGCTCAAGGCCAAGCTGGAGCTCAATCGGATGGCCAGCGGCGCGGTCCTCAAGGTGATTGCTACGGACGCGGGCTCCCAGCGCGACTTCCGCACCTTTGCCCGGTTGGCCGGTCATACGCTGCTGCGTGAAGAAGATGAGGCGGGCGTGTACCGCTATTGGTTGAAAAAGGCCTGAAACCGGCTGCGTTCGTTACTAAGGATTATTGATGTTCAAAGTGTTACGCGACTGGATTCAGCGCTACTTCTCCGATGAAGAAGCCGTGGTACTGGCGGTCCTGCTGATCCTGGGCTTCACCGCCGTGCTCACTTTGGGCGGCATGCTTGCGCCGGTGCTGGCCGGGATGGTGCTGGCGTATCTGATGCAAGGGCTGGTCGTCACCCTTGAGCGTTTGCGCGTGCCCGGTGGCGCGGCGGTGGGGCTGGTCTTCGCGTTGTTCATGGGCCTGTTGCTGGTGTTCATCGTGGTCGTCGTGCCGTTGCTCTGGCATCAATTGATCACGTTGTTCAACGAACTGCCCGGCATGCTCGCCAAGTGGCAGTCGCTGCTGTTGCTGCTACCTGAACGCTACCCGCATCTGGTATCCGACGAGCAGGTGCTGCAAGCCATCGAAGTGGCCCGGGGCGAGATTGGCAAGTTTGGCCAGTGGGCGCTGACCTTCTCGTTGTCGAGCCTGCCGCTGCTGGTCAACATCATGATCTACCTGGTGCTGGTGCCGATCCTGGTGTTCTTCTTCCTGAAGGATCGGGAAATGATCGGGCAATGGGTTCGCGGCTACCTGCCGCGTGAACGGGCGCTGATTACCCGCGTTGCCCATGAGATGAACCGGCAGATTGCCAATTACATTCGCGGCAAGGTCATCGAAATTTTCATTTGCGGTGGCGTGACCTACATCGGTTTCGTCGTTCTGGGACTCAACTATGCGGCGCTGTTGGCGTTGCTGGTGGGCGTTTCGGTGGTGGTGCCTTATGTCGGCGCCGTAGTGGTCACCGTGCCGGTCATGCTGATTGCGTTGTTCCAGTGGGGCTGGAGTGATCAGTTCATCTACCTGATGGCGGTCTACGGGATCATTCAGACCCTGGACGGCAACGTGCTGGTGCCGCTGCTGTTCTCGGAGGCGGTCAACCTGCACCCGGTGGCAATCATCTGCGCGGTATTGTTGTTTGGCGGTTTGTGGGGCTTCTGGGGGGTGTTCTTTGCGATTCCCCTGGCGACGCTGTTCAAGGCTGTGCTTGATGCGTGGCCGCGCAAGGAACCGGTGGTGGCGCCGTTGCTTTAGATTTCAATCTTGAGGACCTCTTCGCGGGCAAGCCTCGCTCCTACAGACTTGCGTCGTTCCCGATCTGGCGAACGGCGCAAACCCTGTAGGAGCGAGGCTTGCCCGCGAAGGCGCCGGAACAGGCGCCAATAAAATCAGGCCTTATTCAGGGCCTGAGCGGCAGCCAGAACCGCATCCACATGCCCCGGCACCTTCACACCGCGCCATTCCTGACGCAGCACACCATCCTTGTCGATCAGGAACGTGCTGCGATCAACGCCCATGTATTCCTTGCCATAGAGCTTTTTCAGCTTGATCACATCGAAAAGTTGGCACAGCGCTTCTTCCTTGTCGCTGATCAGCTCGAAGGTGAATGCCTGCTTGGCCTTGAAGTTCTCGTGGGATTTCAGGCTGTCGCGGGACACGCCGAAAACTTCGGTGTTGGCGGCTTTAAAGGCCTCCAGCTGATCGCGAAAACCCTGGCCCTGGGTCGTGCAGCCCGGGGTGCTGTCCTTCGGATAGAAGTAAATCACCACTTGCTTGCCTTTGAGGCTGGCGAGGCTGACGGTCTGCCCGCTGGTGGCGGGTGCTTCGAAGTCGGTAACCGGTTGGTCGATAGCAACGGCCATTAAAGCTTCCTTACATTGGGTTTTGTGGGCGCCACGGTTCGATCAGGGCGTCCAGGTTCAGCGCGTCGGCGAAATCCAGGAACTGATCGCGCAGCCAGCTGATTTGCACGCCGGCCGGCAGCGTCACGGTAAACGTGGCGTTAAGCATGGTGCCGCCGGTTTGTGGCGCCTGATACGTGTCGCAGGTCAGGTTTTCCAGCTCGACGTTGTGGTCCATGAAGAACTGGCACAACTCGTTGATGATGTCCGAGCGGTAGGCCGAGCTGACATAGGCGACGTAAGGCAGGGCCTGTGGACGGTTCTCTAAAGCCGCGCTGCGCACCACGTTGACCGTGAAGGCGTGCTTCTTGGCGAGGATCGGCAGGCTGCCTTCCAGGCGGGCCAGGGCGTCCCAGCTGCCGGAGATCTCGAGGATCAGGGCACTGCACTCGCCATGACGGGTCAGGCGAGAAGTGACCACGGCGCAGCGGTTTTCATGGCTGGCGCGGCACAGGACGTTAGTCAGCTCCATGGGGTTGGCGCCGAGGGCACTGATGACAAGGAATTGTTCGCGAACTGTGGGGGTGGACATGCAGCATTCCTAAAGCGATGAGCGGTCGATACTTCTACGGGCTTTTTTTACCGGGGGCGACCCTGCGCAGACGAATTCAGAAAACCCGAGCCGAAGGTTGCAACGTGCTCCGCAGTGGCGGGAGCGAGGGGTGGCAACGCTGGATCGGGGCTTGTGATGCCGAAAATGGAGGCTGGAACCCGGCGTAAGAGCTTATCAGTACCGATCAAAGTCTGAAGGGTAGCGAAAAGCGGCGCCAAGGGGAATGGCAGCAGCGCAGTACTTCGCTTGTACAAGCATCTTGGCGCCAGTACCATTACGGCTCTCTTTTTCCGGCAGGAGCGGTTGCATGATTGCGGGCAGTATGGTGGCACTGGTCACACCCATGGATGCACAAGGTCGTCTCGACTGGGACAGCCTGAGCAAACTGGTGGACTTTCACCTGCAAAACGGCACCCACGCGATCGTGGCGGTCGGCACTACAGGTGAATCGGCCACGCTAGACGTGAACGAACACATCGAAGTGATTCGTTACGTGGTCAAGCAGGTTGCAGGGCGCATCCCGGTCATCGCCGGTACCGGTGCGAACTCGACACGCGAAGCCATCGAGCTGACCACCAACGCCAAGAGCGCCGGCGCCGACGCCTGCCTGCTGGTCACACCTTATTACAACAAGCCGACCCAGGAAGGCCTGTACCAGCACTTCAAGGCCATCGCCGAAGCCGTCGATATCCCGCAGATCCTATATAACGTGCCTGGCCGCACCGCGTGCGACATGCAGGCCGAGACCGTGATCCGCCTGTCGACCGTGAAAAACATCATCGGTATCAAGGAAGCCACCGGCGACCTGGGTCGTGCCAAAGCGATCATCGACGGTGTCAGCAAAGACTTCCTGGTGATCTCCGGTGACGACGCCACGGCTGTCGAGCTGATCCTGCTGGGCGGCAAAGGCAACATCTCGGTGACCGCCAACGTCGCCCCGCGTGACATGGCCGACCTGTGCAACGCCGCGCTCAAGGGCGACGCCGTGACTGCTCGGGCCATCCACGAAAAGCTGATGCCGCTCAACAAGACCCTGTTTATCGAATCCAACCCTATCCCCGTGAAATGGGCACTGCATGAAATGGGCTTGATGCCGGACGGTATCCGTCTGCCGCTCACCTGGCTCAGCGCTGCCTGTCACGAACCGCTGCGGCAGGCCATGCGCCAGTCCGGCGTCCTGGTTTAATTGAGGAAGTACTACGCATGAAGCGATTGGCCGGACTTTCCGCACTTGCCTTGATTATCTCCAGCACCAGTGGCTGCGGATGGATCTGGGGCCCGGAAGGTTACTTCCGTGACCGTGGTAGCGATTACCTGGAAGCGCAACAGACTGCACCAATGCAACTGCCACCGGATGTCCAGACCGCCAAACGTCTGGATCCGCTGTTGCCGATCCCGCGTAACGTGGCCGACGACACCGCCAAGGGCGAATACATCGTGCCACGTCCGCAGCCGCTGTCGGCCGTTGCTGACGCCAGCGACTACACCCTGCAGAAAAGCGGTGACTCGAGCTGGGTCATGGGTCAACACCCACCGGCCGAAGCCTGGCCTGTGGCCGTGCAATTCTTCCAGGACAACGGTTTCCGCCTGGACGAACAACGCCCGCAAACCGGCGAATTCACCACCACCTGGCAGCATTCCGACGAACTGTCCGCGGCCATGGCCAAGCGCCTGAGCGCGGCCGGCGTCAGTGCGGACAGCGAAACCCGCGTGCGGGTCCGCATCGAGCCAGGCGTGCAGCGCAACACCAGTGAAATCTACGTGGTCAGCGCCCAGCGCCCGGCCGGCAGTACCGCCGACGTCGACTTCACCAACCGTTCGGTCAACACTGGCCTCGACGCTGCACTGGTCGACGACATGCTCGCAAGCATGAGCCGCACGGCCGAGAAGGGCGGTTCGGTCTCGATGCTGGCTTCCCAGGACTCCGATAAGCCAAGTCGTGTCAGCCTGAGCGAAGACGGCAGCGGCAACCCGATCCTGAACGTCGGTCCGGACCTGGATCGTGCCTGGTCGAGCGTCGGTCGCGCGCTGGAACAGGGCGAGTGGCGCGTTGAAGACATCAACCGCAGCCTGGGCCTGTACTACATCAACCTGTCGGAAAAAGCCGAGAAGAAAGACGAGAAGCCTGGCTTCTTCAGCAGCCTGTTCGGCAGTGCGCCGACCAAGGAAGAAGTTGAAGCCCGTGCCGAGCGTTATCAGGTTCGCCTGAGCAAGGTTGGCGAGAACGTCCAGGTCACCGTCGAGAAAAACATCAACACCGTGGCGCCGGCAGAAGTGGCGCGCAAAGTGTTGAGCGTGATTCAGGACAACCTGGGCTGATCACATGCGTTTTGCCGTTCTCGGCAGCGGTAGCCAAGGGAATGGCACGCTGATAGCCAGCGCTGACACGTATGTGCTGGTGGATTGTGGTTTCTCCCTGCGGGAAACCGAAAAACGCCTGCTGCGCCTGGGTGTAAACCCGGCGCAGTTGAGCGCGATACTCGTGACCCACGAACATGCCGACCACGTGCATGGCGTGGGTTTGCTGTCTCGGCGCTACAATCTGCCTGTCTACCTCAGTCGCGGCACCCTGCGCGGGATGCGCAAACCGATCGAACCCGCGGGCTTCCTGGCTGGCGGCGAGCAATTGCAAATCGGCGCCCTGAACATCGAAGTCATTGCCGTGGCCCACGATGCACAAGAGCCGACGCAATACGTATTCAATGACGGTGAGCGACGCTTCGGCCTGCTGACCGACCTGGGCTCGTATTGCAACAAGGTGCTGGACGGCTATCGGGACCTCGATGCGTTGATGATCGAGTCCAACCATTGCCGTGACATGCTGGCTCGCGGTCACTACCCCTACTTCCTGAAGCAGCGGGTGGGCGGTGAACTGGGACATTTGAACAACCACCAGGCGGCATTCCTGGTGTCCGAGTTGGGCTGGCAAGGCCTGCAACACCTGGTCCTGGCCCATCTGAGCAGCAAGAACAACCTGCCGCAGCTGGCCCGGCAATGTTTTGTCGACACCCTCGGGTGCGACCCGGACTGGCTGCAACTGGCCGATCAAGATTCAGGGCTCGACTGGCGACACATCGCCTAGCCCACCTACTTAGCAAGCGGAGCCCATCATGGAAAAACGTGAAGAACTCTACCGCGGCAAAGCCAAATCGGTTTTCAAGACCGACGACGCTGACCGCTTGATCCTGCTGTTTCGCAACGACACCTCGGCGTTCGACGGCAAGCGCATCGAACAGCTCGACCGTAAGGGCATGGTGAACAACAAGTTCAACGCCTTCATCATGCAGAAACTCGAAGCAGCCGGCGTGCCGACTCAATTCGACAAACTGCTGGGCGACAACGAATGCCTGGTGAAAAAACTCGACATGATCCCGGTCGAGTGCGTCGTGCGTAACTACGCCGCGGGCAGCCTGGTCAAGCGTCTGGGCGTTGAAGAGGGCATGAAGCTCAACCCTTACACCTTCGAGCTGTTCCTGAAGGACGACGCCAAGGGCGACCCGTTCATCAACGAATCCCACGTCGTGGCGTTCGGTTGGGGCACCGCCGAGCAACTGGTTCGCATGAAAGAACTGTCGCTCAAGGTCAACGAAGTCCTGAGCAAACTGTTCGATGACGCTGGTCTGCTGCTGGTCGACTTCAAACTCGAATTCGGCGTGTTCTCCGACGGCTCCATCGTCCTGGGCGACGAATTCAGCCCGGACGGCTGCCGCCTGTGGGACAAGGCCACCGGCAAGAAAATGGACAAGGACCGCTTCCGCCAGGGCCTCGGTGACGTCATCGAAGCCTACGAAGAAGTCGCCAATCGTCTGGGCGTACCGCTTTAATCGACGCAAGCATCTGATAGCACGGAAAAAATTTGCTTAGGGGGGTTCGCTTCCTGCGAAAGTGTTGTTATGATGCGCGCCGTTGGAGAGATGCCAGAGTGGCCGAATGGGACGGATTCGAAATCCGTTGTACCTTCACCGGTACCTAGGGTTCGAATCCCTATCTCTCCGCCATTATTTGAAAACCCCGTAAGTTTCTGACTTACGGGGTTTTTTTGTGTCCGTTGATTAGAGCTCCTGTTAGCTCGTATTAGCGCGTTTGAGTGAGTACCTGAACCGCGCAGTGCGATGCTCTCGGCTCAATGGAGAGACGTAGTACTCCCAGCATTACGACTCGTGACGCTGTGATGGGGTGCTCATTTCAAAATAATGATCAGGTTTCTTGGCTGGAAAAAAGGAGAGTTTCCTGTGTTTGAATTTAGCGGAATATTTATTGTGGTGTTTGTAATCTGGCGTATAACGAAGCGACTAATAGTTGGCAGAGTAAGTAAAAAATTATCCAAATCGGTATCTATTGCGGTCAAGCAGGACGAAGAATCCAAGCGCGATGCGTGAAACTTGGATTGCTATGAAAAAAACAACCCTGAGTTTGAATCTCTTGAAGTACATGAGCAACACGGGTTTTTAATTATTATGCTCTATCAAAGTTTAAAGTCCGAGTCAGGTGCAGACTATAATGAAGGTGATGACGGCTCCCAAAGCTTTCGAGGATACAAAAGCGTTAGCCATGAACTAGGCGTTCCTGGCGACTTATTTCAAAGTGTCTTCTTGGATAATATTGAAGAGCTAAAGCGATTCATGTGCGAAATTGATAGATCGGGACAACCTCACCACAATAAATCGCTCGAAACGCGTATGGCGGTGGCGGTTAGCTTACTTAAGCCCGCATTTGAAGATTGATTGCGATTCCTAAACATCCCTGGGATTGAAGGTCATAGTCTGACAATCCCAATCTCTGCGCCATTATTGGACAAGACGAAGCCCCCGTAATAATTGCTGATTACGGGGGCTTTTTCGTTTCTAAGATGTTTTTCCGGGCAAATTTAGCGCTTGATCAGCGAGATCTTTGTTCCTTCAATACTGACCCCGGCCATTAACCCCTGTTGGTCGAAGATGAATGCGTATGCGTCATCTTTCAGCGTCGAGCTGGACAAGTTTTTCGCAACCCCTTCATCAACCACAACAACGGTTGGCCCTACACCGATTTCCCAGCCCTTGGTCTCGCGGACGTAATTCACCGCTTTGTCGGTCATCAGGAAAACCGCGTAGCCGTAAGACTGAGCTCCTGCTTGCAGCCCCCATGAGCCGGTGACGGAGTTGTAATAACCCTGTACTTGCTTGCCCTTCAGTAATACGCCTTCGCCATAGCTACCGCCGAACACCAGGCCCGCCTTGATGATCTTCGGGAAGACCAGAATTGCCTTGGCATTGTGCGCGATGGTTTCTGCGAAAGGAGTGGCTTTGTAGAGCGTTTGCAGCGCTTGTCGAGAGTCTGTATTCAGATCCTCGGCAGTGGCCGCACTTACATTGTTCAGGATGCTTACCGACGCCAATGAGGCTGTGGCGAGGAAGATTGACAGGAAGAACCGCATTGACCGAGTCATATCCGTACTCCGATAAGGGAGCATTGGAGGGGATCAGCAGCCCGCACCTGCATCAAACAGCAACGAGTCAACTGAACGTTATCCGGCGCGCCCTAAAATGGGTGAATCGCAAGCTTCGCTCTTGAATAAACAGGCGCAGGGCCTTTTGTTCCGTCACGATGCCGTCACTGGTTATGACCCCCGAGCAAGGGCTGGGTTCGTAGTGGCGATGTGTAGGGCAAAGTCGGGGCAAAAGCCCCGTAGTTGAATAAGCTGCGGGGCTTTTGGGTTTCAGTTGCTACGGCGAGTCCTGTTCTCGTTAATTGCGTACCGGCCACCCCCAATGCGCGGAATCCGGCTTCACCAATCGCTGGAAATGCCCACCAATCCCTTCAACCAAACTCGCGTCCTTGATCGGATCCAGTCCCGGATACGGCTTGCCGTTATAGCTCCCCGTATACGTCAACATTGCCTCGACACTCCCGCTCTCGTCGTAAAGCGTACGCATCAACTGGCTCTCCTGATCCTTTGCGTCCGTCGAACGGAGGGCGTAGTGCAGGGCCAGCGCGGTGCCGAACTCCAGGCCGGAGGAGTCGATGCCGTGTTTGCGGGCCAGGTCGATGCTGCGCAGAATGCGTTCGTTGCGTTGCAGTTTGCGCAGCGGGTCGCGGCCGACGCGGGCGCAGGGGTCCTTGAAGGAGGTGTTGCAGCGTTCGAGGAAGGTTTTGGCGAAACCGGCGACGGCTTCGCTCATTTGCGGGTTTTCCGCTACCAGGGCCGGGCCGACTTCCTGGCGGATCAGGCGTTCGGCCAATGCGCTGACGCGCGGGTCGCCCATGCCCTGGCCCAGCCACGAATAGCCCAACAGGCTGGCGTACCAGGCAATGATCGCGTGGGGGCCATTCCACAGGAGGTTTTTGATGACCTGGGTCTGGGTGATGTCTTCCACGGTTTTCACTTGGCGCAACCGTTCAAGCAGGTTGCTGCCGCGCTCGACGTACAAGGGCATGTCCGGTTCGCTGTTGAACAGAATCAGGTGCAACTGGCTCAGGGCGTTACTCGACTGGGCGAAGGGCCGGAAGCGACCGATCAGCCGTTCATATTCGGGCGCCTTTGCGGTCGTCAGTGCTTGGGGAGCGCTCGGTTCGTCGCTCAGGCTGTTCTGGAAGATCTTCGATTTGATCCGCAGTTGCCTGAGCAGGGCCTCGTTGGAAATCTTCGAGACGATGCGGCTGACGACGGTTTCGGCAAAGTGGGTCTTGTCGAGGATCTGCTCGCAGGTCTCAGGGGACACCAGCAGCAGCAACTGCGCTTCGACGTGGCGGCGCACGAAAGCGGCGCCACCGACCTTATTCAGCACGATCAGGATGGTCAGCTCGCGTCTACGGCGTTCGTAACGGCGGATCAAGCCCTTGGCGATGACGTCGGCCTGTTTGCGGATGGCCGGCTCGGGCAGGCTCAGGCCGACGATCTCTGCGACGTCGTACATATCGATCACCGCTTCGGCGTCGTCCATGTCGATCATCCGCAGGTTTTCGATGGTCTGGTCGAAGGACGTGGCGCCGTAACGCACGCTGAACCGGCCGAAGGCGTCGACCGTTTCACGCAGCATGCGCGAACGGGTGGCACCGATGATTTCACAGGGCCGGGTGTAGCCGTCCCAGTGGGAGAAAATCTGCGTCAGGTAGCCGCCGCCCATGGCGCCGAAACCGTGGATGCCCACGCGAAACTGGTTGAGTGCCTGGGGGAAGGTCTCGGTCAGTTCGGGCGTGCCGAGGTCGGGCATGCATTCGGTCAGATCGCCGAGAAATTCCTGCATGTTGCTGTAAGCCTTGAGCGCACCGGCCTTGACCTCGGGCGCGGGTGGCTTGATGTCTTCGATCAGGATCGGCTGGCCCTCGGCCCGGATCGCCGAAAGCAAACCGTTTTCCGAATCTTCGACCATGAAGCAGTGGCCCGGCTCGCAATTGAGCGCGCTGGCTGCCCGCAGGAAGATCTCGGGATGGGGCTTGCCCTGGGTGACTTCGTCGCCACACACGGTGATGTCGAAGTACTTGAGCACGTTGGCGTTGATCAGGTATTCCTCGGCAATCGCCCGACGGCTTGAGGTCGCAACCGCCATGGTCAGGCCGTACTTGCGCAAGCGCTCCAGCACCTCCAGCAAACCGGCCTTGATCGGCACACCTTCATTACGCACATACGCCAGCTCCAGCTCATCGGCGCGCTGGCGGATCTCGGCGTAGGGGAAGTCTTCACCGTTATGCGCTTTGGCCAGAGCCTCGGCCTTCTTGGCGCTCAGGCCCAGCGAGCCGATCAGGGTTTCCTCGCTCAACGGCTTGCCGAAGATCTCGTTGGAAGCCTGCTTAAGGGTTTTGAAGCGCAGGCGTTCGGTGTCAAACATGGTGCCATCCATGTCGAAGATGGCACTGAATATTCTTTTTCCCTGGAAAAAAATCATTGATTGATACTCCTTGTACCGTGGGGTGGCGCGACGCAAAGCCGCCTGAAAAGGGGCGCTGCGTCTGCAAAATGAGGTGTCCTGGAGCTGACGGGCGCGGTTCGAGGCGCGAAGGCCGACCGGGCGATGTCTCGCTCAGGAAGTGATGGGTTCAGACAGAAAAGCCAGACGAACACGAACTCCGCGAAAAAACGGGAGAAGGGGCGCCGGTTCAGTGGCTAACGATCAGAAGCAGGCAGGCGGAGGGACTGAGCAATGGCGCCGATGGGCGCACCAGTCCGACAAACGAGGTCGAAGACGGTGTAAAGCGAGGAGTGCAAAGAGGCGAGGAGCAAGCCCTGTGGCTGCTTTAGCGCAGCATTTGACGTGAGGCCCACAGTGCGCAATCAGGGATGCGGAAAGTGGGCCGACAAGGCGATCGATACGTGTGATTCCGAGCATAAGACGCTGTGATTTCCTGCGGCGTGGCTTAGGGTCTTTTTAGGTATACAGCATGGGAAGCGCCTAGATCAAGGCTGGGGGTGGGGGCGTTTGGCGTTGCGATGGGGCTGAGGATCGTTGGAAGTCGAGCGGGTGAAGGGTGTCACGGGCGTGCACACGTGAACAGCACGCACCCGTGAAAAAACCTCATGGCGCAATGTTACGAGGTTTTTTGGGGGTAGGGATTTTGTGCCTGTGTTCATTCACGGGTGGACGAAGGCGCCGCATCTTTTGACTAATAGAAATCGTAGTAGATGGCCCATGTTCCGCTGATTTTGTTCTTCCAGAACATCAGGCTTCCGCTGTCCACGACATTCAGATTGATCTTCGAATCGGACGAAATCTGGAACACGAATTCAAAATCATCGCCGGGGTCGATGCCGGATTGACAGAACGAGGGATAGCCGCCGATTTTGTGTTCGTAGGTGTGAGTGATCAGGTCGTAATAGGATTCGATTTGTCCAGATCGCTCAAGTTTGAGTATTTCAAGCTCCAGGTCTCTGGGAACACCGCCACCGTCCCACAGTGGAAAGTCCTCTTCAACCAATTCGGCCTTCAGCGCAAAGGGCTTGATGTAGGCATTTGCTACCGGCAGTTCTTTGCGTACTAGCACATCATCAAAGGTGTATTCGCGAATGAGCCAGTTGTTACCCATTGGTTCAAAGGGTTCAGGAAACGGATCAGAGACAAAGACTGTCAGTACGCGAATCCCCTTCAGGGCCAGGCTGGAGAACGGCAGGCTGGGAAGAAAAAACTGAGCATAGGGTTGCAGTTCCTCGCCCGCATCGTTTTTGGGGACCGTTTCATCCGGGCGGAAAAGGAATACTTTGCCAAGCCAGCTTTCCTCATCCTTGAGCGTAGGCCGGAACCCGCCGGCGACGAACTTTATGGCAGGTGTCGCGAGGCGTCGCCTGATTTCTTGTATCTCCATTGAAAACAAACTCCTGGTCAGGGTGGTGCAGTCAATAACGTCTTGCCTGCATTGTCGAGCGCGGGATCCAAGAGCTGCCCATCAAGCATGAGCAGCCGGCTCAATCTTTTAGATTTCCTTGACCGGAGTCTCCCCCTGCACCCCCTTGATCAACTCAATCACATGCAAACAATCCGCTTTGTTCACATACGACTCGCCACTGGCAACCGTCTCATGATTCCCCGCCCGTAGCCGCCAGCGCCACTGCCCTTTCCCTGTGCTCGGGGTGCCTTTCGATTGCCTGTAAATCTCAAAATACATTCAGCTCGCTCCATGCGATGGGTCAATTGCGACAACCTGTGTGCCGCATGTCAGCAAGCCTAGCGGAGCTGGTTTTTTTGGCCATCGGGCATTTGTTTCCAATGATTTGAAGGCTTTTCCTACAACTGAAAGGGCTCTGAAAGAATGGCCAAAACCGCCGCAGTTTCGCCCTTGCATCACCTCCCTTGCTCCTGCTTAATACGGGTCAGCTCATGGCGCCGGAAAACCTCTCGGTGGCCGAAAATTGTTGATAAAACACTATAAAAAAGAGCAATCAATTGACTCATCAGCACGGAACGCAAATGGCCGGGCATGTGGAGCTTTCGCTCGTCATCCCGGTATTCAATGAAGCGGCGACCATTGATTTGTTCATCGCGCGGATTACTGACGTCTTCAAGGAGGAGACGCTGGTGGATCTGGAGATGGTGTTCGTCAATGACGGCAGCACCGACGCCACGCTGGACTTGCTTCTGGAGCGCCAGACGACCGACCCGCGGGTGCGGATCGTCGATCTGAGCCGTAATTTCGGCAAGGAGGCGGCGTTGACCGCTGGCTTGCAGACGGCCACCGGCCAGGTGGTGGTACCGATCGATGTCGATTTGCAGGACCCGCCGGAAGTGATCCTGCAGATGATTGCCCTTTGGCGACTGGGCTTTGAAGTGGTACTGGGTCATCGTGTGAGTCGCAAGACCGACTCCTGGGCCAAGAAAACCTCGGCCAACTGGTTCTATCGCCTGCACAACAAAATCTCTGATCAACCGCTGCCCAAAGATGTCGGCGATTTCCGGCTGATGGACCGCTGTGTGGTCGATGCCTTGCAGACCTTGCCGGAGTCCCGGCGCTTCATGAAAGGCTTGTTTGCCTGGGTCGGGTTTCGCACCACGCATGTCGATTACGAGCGCCCGGAGCGGGTGGCGGGTGAAACCAAGTTCAACGGCTGGCGCCTGTGGAATTTCGCGCTGGAAGGCATCACCAGTTTCAGTACCGACCCGCTCAAGGTCTGGACCTATCTGGGGCTGTTCGTGTCCGTGGTGTCTTTCTCATTTGCCATTTTTATCATCTTGCGCACGTTGATTTCCGGCATCGATTTGCCGGGCTACGCGTCGCTGATGGTGGCCGTGACCTTTCTCGGCGGGCTGCAACTGATCGGCATCGGGGTGCTCGGCGAGTACCTGGGTCGCACCTACATCGAATCAAAACGCCGGCCGGTGTATCTGGTGCGTCGCGTCTATAACGCCAAGGACTGAACCATGGATCTCAAGGAAACCGATATCCTCGGTTCAAGCATTGACCAGCACTGGTATTACGCGTCCAAAGCGGCGGCGACTAAGCGTCTGCTGGGCGATACCCCGATCAGAAAAATTCTCGATGTCGGTGCCGGTTCCGGGTTTTTCACCCATCACCTGCTGACCCACACTGCCGCGAACGAAGCCTGGTGCGTGGATATCAGCTACGACGCGGATAGCGACGCCAGCACCGCTGGAAAACCGGTGCATTACCGGCGCGGCATCGATGCGGTGGATGCCGATCTGGTGCTGCTGATGGACGTGCTGGAGCATGTCGATGACGACGTCGGGCTGCTCAAGGCTTATGTCGATAAAGTCCCGTCCGGCAGCCGTTTCCTGATGACGGTTCCGGCGTTCCAGTTTCTCTGGAGCGGGCACGACGATTTTCTGGAGCACAAGCGCCGTTACACCTTGGCGCAATTTGAAACAGTGGCCCGGGACGCCGGTTTGACGGTGCAGCAGGGCGCCTACTATTTCGGCGCGGTGTTCCCGATTGCGGCCACCCTGCGGCTGTTGCCCAAAGGCACACAACCGTCGCCGCCACGTTCGCAACTCAAGCAGCATCATCCCGTGGTCAATTCGATTCTGAAGACCCTGTGCAGCATCGAGCTGCCGTTCATGGGGGCGAATCGCCTGGCCGGTCTGACGGTGTTCGTGCTGGCGCAGAAGCCGTGACCTCAGCCGAAAAATCTGCATTGATCAAAAGAGCGTTGAGGTTTGCCGTGACCGGGTTGTTTGTCACGGCCCTTCACGCGGTCGTTGCTGTGCTGTTCATCCATTTCGTGATGCCGATGCCGCCCCTGGCCAATGGTGTGGCATTTGCCGTGGCGACGGTGGCGTCTTACTTGATCAACACGACCTGGAGTTTTTCCGCCCGGCTGCACGGCCGCACGCTGCTGCGTTTCATGATGGTCTCGGCGGCGGGTTTCCTGTTGGCGATGTTCGTGGCCTGGGCGGCGCAATTCGCCGGGCTCAATTATTTGTTGGGGATTGGCGCAGTGGCGTTGACCCTGCCGGCGTTCACCTTTGTATTGCATAACTTCTGGACGTATCGATGAAGGTTTCGGGCATGCACTGGAGGCTCGCATTGCTGCCCTTGTTGATGGGGGTGGTGGCGTTTTTCATGGTGATCGGGCCGCGAGCCCTGGACCCGCAAAACATTGCCTGGCTGGAAAGCGGCGATCCGGCGACTCATTACCTGGGCTGGGTGTTCTTCCGACACGCCCCTTGGAGTTTTCCGCTCGGGCTTAACCCGTCCTACGGCTTGGAGCTGGGAAGCGCGGTCATTTTTTCCGACTCCAATCCGCTGCTGGCCTTTCTATTCAAACCGTTCAATTCATGGCTGCCCGAGACGTTCCAGTACTTCGGTATCTGGCTGCTCGCGTGTTTTGTCCTGCAAGCCTGGTTTGCCTGGAAGTTAATGGGGCTGTTGACGCCCAATGTCGTCCTGAGGCTGCTGGGCACCGGTCTGTTCCTGTTTTCGCCGCCGATGTTTTTGCGCATGGGCGGGCACCTGTCCCTGGCCGGGCATTTTCTGATTCTGGCCGCGCTCTATCTGGCGCTGCACCCTGGTGTGCAGAAGCGCCGCCTGGCCTGGGGCGCGTTGTTGGCCGCGACGGCACTGGTGCACGCTTACCTGCTGGCGATGGTGGCATTGATCTGGATCGCTGATCTGGCGGGCCGAACTCGTAAGGGTCAGTTGAACCGGCGCACTGCGCTAATAGAGGGTGTGTTGCTGTTTTCGCTGGTGAGTCTGTGTTGCTGGCAGGCGGGGTATTTCAGCATCGGCGACGGTACGGCGTCCGGCGGTTTTGGGTTGTACCGCATGAATCTATTGGCACCGATCGATGCCAATGGATGGTCGTCGCTGCTACCGAATTTGCCGGAGGCCAGCGGCGACTACGAAGGTTTCAACTACCTTGGGGCGGGGACGCTGTTGCTGGCAATCTGCGCTGGCATCGCGCTGCTGCGCGGTAAAACCAACGTGGGCAATGCTGTGCGCAAGCTGCCGATCCTGTTGCTGGCGCTGATCGGCTTGCTGCTGTTTGCGCTGTCGAACGAGATCGGCCTCGGCCTGCTCAACCTCCACTACCCGTTGCCGGGGAAAATCGTCAAATTGGCGAGTATCTTCCGAGCGTCGGGGCGGATGTTCTGGCCGGTGTTCTACGTCATTGTGTTTGTGGTCATTTACCTCGTGGTGCGTGGTAACCGGACGCGCACGGCGGTGTGCCTGCTGGCGGTGGCGCTGGGTGTTCAAGTCGTGGATACCCACGCCGGCTGGGTCGGCCTGCGGCAGAATCGGATGATGGCGCCGGCCAGCGAGTGGTCGACCCCCTTGCGCGACCCGTTCTGGGCCAGCGCCGCCTCCCATTACGCGAACATTCGTGCGTTGCCACCGCAGAATCAGTCGGACACCTGGCTGCCGCTGGCGAACTACGCCGCCTCGTTTGGCCTGAAGACTGACGTTGCCTATCTGGGACGGATGAGCTCGACCGCGCTGGAACAGGCCCGGAACAAGACCCGACGGATGCTGGAAACGGGGCAGTACGAGCCAGACTCGCTGTACATCCTCGATGAAAACACCCTGCTCGACGCGGTGAAAACCATCAACAGCGAAACGGACCTGCTCGCTCGTATCGACGGCCTGGTGGTGCTGGCGCCGGGCTGGAAGCAATGCACTCAATGCCTCGCCGTCCCGGACGAAGCGCGTTCGATGCAGCTGGTGCCGCTGATCAAGGTCGGGCAGCAGCAGCTGTTCAACTACAAGACTCATCACTTGACCCAAGGCTGGGGAGCGCCGGAAACCTGGGGCACCTGGTCTGACGGCGCAGACGCTGACATCCTGCTTCGGGTACCGCCAGAGGCCCGGACCATCGTGATCGACGCCCTGGCCTTCGTGCAGCCGACGCACCTCGGTCAGACGGTGGCCTTCAGTATCAATGGCGTACAAGCAGTGACGACGCGTCTGACAACGCTTCAAGGCAATCACATAGAAATCCCACTGACAGCGGCCATCCACGACGCCGTCGCCAGCGACAAACTAATGCATATTCATGTGCAGTTGCCTGACGCGATCAGCCCGAAACAATTGGGGTTAGGGGATGATCAACGGGTGATGGGCCTGGGGATGAAGTCGTTGTCGGTGCAGTGATCCTGCGCACGACGGCGATCATGCCGATAGACGCCACCCCCCGGCCTTTCTAAACTGGCCCAAGTCTTGGGGACGGGGTGCAGTGGATGAATCGCAATGAACTACGCAAGGCCGACATCAATCTGATGGTGGTGTTCGAGACCTTGATGCTGGAACGCAACGTGACGCGGGTGGCGGAGAAACTGTTTCTCGGCCAGCCGACTATCAGTGCCGCGCTCAACCGCTTGCGCACGATGTTCAACGATCCGCTGTTCATTCGCGTCGGCCATCGCATGGAGCCGACGGCCCGGGCCGAAGAAATCATCCAGCACCTGTCGCCGGCGCTGGACTCGCTGTCGGTGGCCTTGAGCCTGACTCACGATTTCGACCCGGCCAGCAGCACCATGACCTTTCGTATCGGCCTGTCGGACGATGTCGAATTCGGCCTGCTGCCACCGCTCCTGCGCGCCTTGCGCCAGGAAGCGCCGAAGGTGGTGTTTGTGGTCCAGCATGTCGATTACTGGCGCATTCCCGACCTGCTTGCCTCCGGCGATATCACCGTCGGTATCAGCCAGACCCGCGGCTTGCCGGCCAACGCCAAGCGCAAATTGCTGCGGCACATCCTGCCGAGCCTTTTGCGCGCCGATGCGTCCGATACACCGCTGACGCTGGATGAATATTGCTCACGCCCGCACGTGCTGGTGTCCCACACCGCCAACGTCAGTGGCTATGCCGATGAATGGCTGGCGGAGATCGGGCGTAAGCGTCACGTCGTCCTGTCCGTGCCGCAATACAGCTCGTTGCCGGCCCTGCTGGCGGGGACTGACCTGATTGCCAGTTTGCCGGACTACACCGCCACTGCGATGGCCGCGTCCGGTCAATTGTTTCAGGAACCGTTTCCGTTCAAGACCCCGACGTTGGACCTGTCCATGGTCTGGCTCAGTCATGTCGACACCGACCCGGCCGAACGCTGGTTGCGTTCACGTCTGGAAGCGTTCATGAGTGAGCGTGGCCTGGCCAACATGCACAGCACCGGTTCACTCTGATAACAGAGCCCGAAAAGCCGACCGAGCGTAGGTCGGCTCTGTGATATATGTAGGCCCTTTCTCCCCACCTTCAGGAGCACCGCCATGCCTCACCTGCACATGGAATACACCGCCAACCTGCCCGAGCTGAACGCCGACGTGGCGTTGATCCGGCTCAACAATACGTTGGTGGGTTCCGGTCAGTTTGCGGCGGAATTCGACATCAAGAGCCGTGCCGTGAAGGTCGAGACTTTCAAGGTCGGTACCGGGATGGGCGAGCGGGCGTTCGTGCATGTGAAGCTGGCGTTGCTCAGTGGTCGCCCGCCGCAGGTCAAGAAGCAGCTGTCCGAAAGCCTGTTGGCCGTGGTGCAGGATTTGTGTGAGTGGCCGACGGGGGTAGAAGTCCAATTGTGTGTGGAAATCCTCGACATCGACCGCGAGTCCTACACCAAGACGGCCATCGGCCTCTGAGTGCTCAGGCGGCTTGCTGCTCCGCGCAGGCCTGGACCACTTGTTCGCGCAGCCAAGTGTTGGCGCTGTCCTGATCGACACTTTGGCTCCACTGCATGTCGAGGGTGAAACCCGGCAAGCCGTTAGGCGCCTCGCAATGTTTGAACACCGCTTCGTTGGCCAGCAAGCGCTGGATGCGCCGGGGCAGGGTCAGGATGAAATCCGTGCCGGTAATCGTCTTCAGCGCCGCGCTGTAGCTGTTGGACCGCGCAACAATCTGGCGCTTTTGCGCCTGCCGCGCCAGCCAACCGTCGACCATGTTGGTGGTGGAAGTCCAGGGCGTCGGGAACACGTGACGGCGTTCCGTGAAAGCTTGCAGGCTTAACCGCGGCTCCCGCGGCGTGGCACGTTTGTCGAAAACACACACCAGATCGTCTTCGAGCAGCTTCCGGGACTTGAGGTCGGTGTGGCTGCAATGAAAGTTCGGGCCGAAACAGATCACCAGGTCGAGGCTGCCATCGCGCAGTTCGGCGGCCGGGATATCGGTTTCGAACTTATGCATGTTGACCAGCACCGGCAGGTCCGCGAAATCGAAACGCTTCAACAGGCGCGGCAGGATCAATTGCTCGAAGTATTCCGGCGCGCAGATATTGAAGGTGACTGGCTGGGCGGTCGGGTCAAACACTTGGGCGCCGGCGTGGCACAGGTTGATGCTTTCAAGGATCTTCAGCACATGGGTGTACATGGTGCCGGCTTTGTAGGTGGGGCGCATTCCGGTGCGGGTGTTGATGAACAACTCGTCTTCGAAACTGGTGCGCAATTTTTTCAGGCAGTAACTCACGGTGGACTGACTGACGAAGAGGGCCTCCGACACACCGGTGACGCTGCTTTGCTCATACACGGCGACAAACACCATGAGGTCCTGCATATCGAGCTTTCTAAGCAAGTTACTGTTCAGCATCCGTTCTGTCTCGCTGTGCTCCTTGCGCTGACAGTGCGCAAACGTGTGCGAACGATCCTAACGGAACGATGGTGCCAGGAGAATGCCTTGTAGGAAGTTTCACTGTCAGCTGTGGGACAGAAAATGTTGTGAACACGACCTACGATTTCAATCTCGGCAAACATGGCCAGAGGCCTCTAGCCTTTGCGCCTTGGCCAGGCCCCCGCGTTGACGGGTCAGTGAATGTGTTTGGCATAGTGCCGTGGATCAAAGCGCAGGACCATCACAATCATCAGCGCCATGACCCCGGTCAGTGACCACCAGGCCCATTCGAAACTGCCCAACTGATCGCGAATCAACCCGGCGATCAGCGGCGAAAGGCCGGCGATCAGGTAGCCGATGCCTTGCACGAAGGCCGTCAGCCCGCCGGCGCGCTGAGGGTTGTCCAGATGATCGAGCGACACGATCAGGCTCATCGGGAACAGCCCGCCGATTCCCAGGCCCAGCAGGCACGGCCACAGCAGGCTCAGGTGTTGCGGGCTGAGGATCAGGCCGCAAAAACCGGCCATGATCAGCCCCAGCAATACCACCAGTACCAGGCGCCGGTCACGGCTGCGGTTGGCGATGGCCGGGGTCAGCAGGCCGGACAACACTTCCATCGCCGTCAGAAAGCCCAGCAACAACCCGGCGTTCTGTTCGCTCCAGCCTTTTTCCACGTAGTACGGCGCCAGCCAGGCGAGCACGCAGGTGTAGGACGCGGTGCCGAGGCCAAAGAAGATTGCGAGTAACCAGGCGCGGGAATTGCTGAAGAAGGATTCGCCGCGCCGCGCCTGCGTTGGTAACGTCGGGATCGTTTTGCGCTGGACGGTCCAGAACAGCAACGCCAGCACGGCCAGCGCCGCCCAGATTGCCAGGCCCGTGCGCCAACTGCCGGTACGGGTCATCACCAGCGGTGCAAACGATGCCGCAATCGCCGCGCCGCCCATGATCGAGGTGACATAGAGCCCCATGCACACGGCGACGTTGTCGCTGAAGCGGGATTTGATCAGCGCCGGCATCAACGCCTGGATCAGCGCGATGCCGACGCCGGCGGCGATGGCGCTGACGATCAGTTCGGCGGCGGAATCGAGAAACAGCCGCGACGCCGTGGCCAGGCCGATGATCAGCAGCGACAGCACCACGGTGCGCTGCTCGCCCAGGCGCTGGCTGACGCCAATCCCGAAAAACATCGCCAGCCCCATGGCCATCACCGGCAGCATCGTCAGCAGCGACGCGAGGCTGAAACTCAACGGAATATCCCCGCGTATCGCCGACAACAACGGGCCGACGGCGGCCATGGATGGACGCAGGTTCAAGGCGACCAGAATGATGCTGACCATTAACCACAGGGCAGGGCGGGCTGTTGCGCGAACGTTTTCCATGGGCGGACCTTACAAAACAAGGCCCCGATTAGGCGGGAGGGGCAGGGCGGCGGCAAATCAGAAAGTCGGGAGTGGTATTTAGAAATTAAATACAACGACGTACACCCGTAGGAGCAAGGCTTGCCCGCGATTGCGGTTTCAAACCTGGCGAGGCATTGACTGGCAGTTCGCAATCGCGGGCAAGCCTTGCTCCTACAATGTTTAGCCATTGCACAACCAAAGTTCTTCAATTCCCGATTTAACCCACCTTCCACCCGTGTGACGCTGCTGCTCATTGTTTTCTGCGGTTTTATCTATGGACGGTTGGCCACTCGCACTCCACCACCCGGCATTCAGCGGCGCTTGTGCGTCCAGCCGTGGTCGTCGGTTCCTGCCTGCCACCGCGCCAAACCTCTCTGCACTCCCTTCCGAACTGGCCTTCTGGGCGCTGTGGCATTGCCGTCATGCGCGCCCGCCGGATTCCTGCGTTTCCCGTTGATTGCTCCTAAAGGTCCCGCGCCAAGCGTCGGGATCAAAACGGCGACGCCTGTGCGTTTGCCTGACCCGGAAAACGAGAATTCCCATGAGTTGTGCCACGACCTCCTTCGCCACGCAGCAAGAAGCCCTGAACTTTCTGGAGCAGAACCCGGATATTGAGATGTTCGAGTTGTTCATCCTCGACAACAACGGCGTGCCGCGCGGCAAGTTGCTGCATCGCGATGAGCTGCTGGCGGTGTATGAAAGCGGCCGGCCATTGCCGAGCACCATTCTCGGCCTGACCATCAACGGCGACGACGTGGAAAACTCCGGGCTGGTGTGGGACGTCGGCGACATCGATTGCCGCGCCTACCCGGTCAGCGGCAGTTTGCAACGCATGCCTTGGCGGCTGATTCCGACGGCGGCGGTCCAAGTCAGCATGCACCCCAAGGAAGGCATGCCGGCGACGATTGCCGACCCACGGCACTTGCTGGCCAAGGTCATCGAGGGCTTGCAGGCCGACGGTTATTACCCGGTGATGGCGGCGGAGCTGGAGTTCTATTTGCTGGATCAACAGCGCGACAGCAACGGCCGGCCACAACCGGCGCGGGACGTCGATGGCGGCCGGCCACGGGCGACCCAGGTCTACGGTTTGCGCGAGCTGGAACAGATCGAGCCGTTCCTCGCCGACCTCTACAGCGCCTGCAAACTCCAGGGCATTCCGGCGCGCACGGCGATTTCCGAATACGCGCCGGGTCAGGTGGAAATCACCCTTGAACACCGCACCGACGCCTTGCAGGCGATGGATGAAGCGGTGCGTTACAAACGGCTGGTCAAAGGTGTGGCGCACAAGCACGGGATGGCTGCGTGTTTCATGGCCAAACCTTTCGATGACCTGGCCGGCACCGGCATGCACATGCACGTCAGCCTCGCCGACAAGGATGGCAACAACCTGTTCGCCAGCGAAGCACCCGACGGCACGCCGCTGCTCCGGCACGCAGTAGGCGGCATGCTCAGCACGTTGCTCGATTCGCTGCTGTTGTTCTGCCCGAACGCCAATTCCTATCGGCGCTTCCAGACCAACAGCTATGCGCCACTGGCGGCCACCTGGGGCGTGGACAACCGCACCGTGAGCCTGCGCGTCCCCGGCGGACCGGCGTTCTCCCGGCACATCGAACACCGCATCTGTGGTGCCGACGCCAACCCGTATCTGGCAGCGGCGGCGATCCTGGCCGGCATTCACCGCGGCATTCGCGAGCAACTCGATCCCGGCGCGCCGGTGGAAGGCAACGGTTACGCCCAGGCCACCGAGCTGCTGCCCACCGACTGGTTGACTACCTTGCGTGCGCTGGAAGGTTCGAGTTGGGCGCGGGAAGCGTTCGGCGGTGAGTTTCTTGGGGTGTACCTGGCGGTGAAGCGTGCCGAGTATCGGCAGTTCATGGGCGAGGTCGGCGAGCAGGATTGGCGCTGGTACCTGAACCAGGCCTGACTGTTTCTCAAATACATTAAACGTTTCACGGTTATATCGGGAGCCAACTAATCGTTGGCTTCTTTTTCACGAAAAATTGATGGTTCGCTGCTTAAAGTTTGTGCTGTCGCGGAAAATGAAATTTTCACATTTTGCCGGCGGCACTTCTTTTCAGGATTAGTCAATTCGCATGTTGAAATTCAAAGCCGTGCGCCCCGAGTGGGTGACACTGATTGCCAGCGCCTTTTTATTGTTCGGGTTTAATCTGGTTCTCTGGCAGCACCTGTTCGATATTACTTCCTCGAACGCCCAGGGCATCGTCATGCGCGTGGCGTTTGGCGTCATGGTGTTCGGCGCGTTCAACATGGTATTGACCCTGCTGGCGTTCCGGCCCCTGCTCAAGCCGCTGCTGACGTTGATCTTCTTGGTCAGTGCCGGCGTGGCGTACTTCATGAGCCAATATGGCGTGCTGATCGATGCCGGCATGTTCCGCAACTTTGCCGAAACCAATGCCACGGAAGTTCGCGACTTACTGTCGATAAAGTTGTTGGCTTATATTGTTGTGCTCGGCGTTTTGCCATCGTGGTTACTGTGGAGAACCCCGATCAGTTATCGCGCCTGGCATCGTGATCTATTAAGTAAAGTGCTGGTCAGTGTTGCGTCTGCGGCGGTGATCGGTGGCGTGGCGTTGATTAACTATCAGGGCTTGTCGTCATTGTTTCGCAATCACCATGAACTGCACCTGATGGTGGTGCCGAGCAACTACATCGGTGCTTCGGTCGGTTATCTGCGTGAACAGGTAGTGTCCGCACGACAACCCTTCGTCAAGATCGGCGAGGACGCCCGCAAAGACCTGACCTGGCAGACCCACGGCCGCAAATCCCTGACGGTGCTGGTGGTCGGCGAAAGTGCCCGGGCCGAGAACTTCGGCATCCTCGGCTATGACCGCGACACCACCCCCAAACTCAGTAAAGAAGCCGGCCTGATCGCCTTCACCGACGTGCATTCCTGCGGCACGGAAACCGCCGTGTCGGTGCCGTGCATGTTCTCCAACATGGGCCGCAAGGACTACAGCGCCAGCAAGGCCAAGAACGAAGAAGGCTTGCTGGATGTGCTCAAGCGCGCCGGTCTGGACGTAATCTGGCGCGATAACCAGTCAGGCTGCAAAGGCACTTGCGACCGGGTCACCATGGATGACGTCAGCAACTTGAAAGATCCGGTGCTGTGTTCCAGCAGCGAGTGCCGCGATGAAATTCTGCTGCAAGGTTTGCAGCACTTCATCGACAGCCTGGACAAAGATACCGTGCTGGTCCTGCACCAGATGGGCAGTCACGGCCCGGAATATTTCAAGCGCTACCCGAAAGAGTACGAACACTTCACCCCGGTGTGTGAAAGCAACGCGCTGAACAATTGCAGCCGCGACAGTATCGTCAACGGCTACGACAACACGCTGGTGTACACCGACCACGTGCTGTCGACGCTGATCGATCTGTTGCGTAGCAACCAGGACAAAGTCGATACCGCGATGCTCTACCTGTCCGACCACGGCGAGTCCCTGGGCGAGTACAACCTGTTCCTCCACGGCACGCCGTACATGATGGCGCCGGAGCAACAGAAACACGTGGCCATGCTGGCGTGGTTCTCCGACAGCTATCAACGCTCGTTCTCGGTGGACACTCATTGCCTGCAGATGAGCCGGGAAAAACCCCTGAGCCAGGACAACTTGTTCCATTCGATGATTGGTCTGCTGGAGGTCGACAGCAAGGTCTACAACCCGGACCTGGACATGTTCGCTGGCTGCCGCGCGCCAGTGATTGACGGAGTGCTGGCCAAAAAATGAGGGTTTCGACTTATTTTTCACAGGCCGGTCGCTAACCTGCGCGCGGTAGATCTTCCAACAAGAGCCCCTGTCTATGTCTGCGCTGCCCCCATCCGCCATCGAACTTGAGTTCGCCCGGCGCTACGATCAGGAACACGCACGCGTCTGCCTGCAGCCGCAACCCCGTGGCCTGGCCGGGCGTCTGGCGTTCTGGCGCGTCGAGCAGTTGGTGCGCAACGCGCTCAAGGTTGCCGGTGAACCGGGTTTGCTGCTGGACGTGGCTTGTGGTGTCGGGCGTCTCTGGCCGGTGCTGGCCGAGCACGGCAACCGCGTGATCCTGGCGTCCGATCCGTCCCAGGACATGCTCGATCACGCCCGCACTCATCATCCGCAGCAGCTGCTCGAGCGGATCAAGACCTTCCAGAGTTCGGCGTTCACCATCGGATTGTCGGCGAACGCGGTCGACAGCATGATTTGCATGCAACTGTTTCAACATATCGCCAGCCCTGAACACCGGTTGGCCATGTTGGGGGAGTTCCACCGCGTCAGTCGCGACACGGTAATTGTCGCGGTTCGCCTTCAAAGCCGCTTGCGGCGCCGACCGTCCGCTGCCGAGGGCGCTACGCCCAAGCCACTGGCGAATAAGGCTATGGTGGAAGCTGAGTTCAGGCAGGCGGGGTTCAGCCTGCTCAGTCATCAGGACTTCTTTCCCGCTTGCGCGCGGATGCGGGTCTACGTGCTGCGCAAGACCGGTTAACCTCCCTTCGTCAGACGCTTCTTGCTCTTTTGTAGGTGTTTTCGCTAAAGCTCTTGTGCAGTGGATGCGCGGAAATCGCCGGGGGCGATATATACTGCGCGCCATTCTTCAAGGGAGAGCCGTGTGGCCATCGATATTCACTGGATTCGCGACAACGATAGCCTCGGTCAGTTTTGCGCCGAGTGGCAAAACCTGCCATTCGTTGCCCTCGACACCGAATTCATGCGGGTCGACACCTTTTATCCGATTGCCGGCCTGTTGCAGATCGGCGATGGCGTACGCGCTTACCTGATTGATCCGCTGACCATCGACAACTGGCAACCCCTGGCCGCGCTGCTGGAAAACCCGGCCGTGGTCAAAGTCGTCCATGCGTGCAGCGAAGACCTAGAAGTTCTGTTGCGCCTGACCGGCAGCCTGCCGGCGCCGCTGTTCGACACGCAACTGGCCGCCGCTTATCTGAACCTCGGTTTTTCCATGGGCTACTCGCGGCTGGTGCAGGAAGTGCTCGGCATTGACCTGCCCAAGGGCGAGACCCGTTCCGACTGGCTGCAACGCCCGCTGTCCGACACCCAGATCAGCTACGCCGCCGAAGATGCCCTGCACCTGGCGGAAGTGTACGTACGCCTGCAACCGAAGCTGTCCGAAGACAAATACAGCTGGGTGCTGGAGGACGGCGCCGAACTGGTGGCCAACCTGCGCCGCGAGGTCGATCCGTACGAGGTCTATCGCGAAGCCAAACTCGCCTGGAAACTCTCCCGCGCCCAACTGGCGGTATTGCGTGAACTTTGCGCCTGGCGCGAGCACGAAGCCCGCGCCCGGGATCTGCCGCGCAACCGCATCGTCCGTGAGCATTCCCTGTGGCCGCTGGCACGGACGCAACCGGACAACCTCGGCGCGTTGGCGAAAATCGAAGACATGCACCCGCGTACCGTGCGTCAGGACGGTGAATTCCTGCTTGATCTGATCAAGCGTTCTGCCAGTGTGTCGCCGGATCAATGGCCGCCGGCCGTGCCGGAGCCGTTACCGGTGGACGCTGCCACGCTGATCAAACAACTGCGGGCCATCGGCCAGGCCGAAGCCGAACGCCTGAACATCGCGCCAGAACTGATGCTGCGCAAGAAAACCCTGGAAGCGCTGCTCAAGAGCGGCTACCCCAATGGGCCTTACCAATTGCCTGATTCGCTGCGTGGCTGGCGCCGCGAATTGATGGGCCAGGCGCTGCTCGACAGCCTGGCCACCGCCGGAGAACAGCCTTGAAACGTATTTGCTCCATCTATCGCAGCCTGAAGAAAAACGAGATGTACCTCTATGTGCTCAAGAGCGATGCACTGGAGCGCGTCCCGGAATCGCTGATGGCGGCGTTCGGCAAGCCGCATCACGCCTTCGACCTGGTGCTGAGCCCCGAGCGCAAACTGTCGCGCGAAGACATCACCGTGGTCCTGGAAAACCTTGAGAAACAGGGTTACCACTTGCAGATGCCGCCAGCCGAGGACGAGTACATCGAACACTTGCCCGAAGAGCTGCTGCGACGCAACGACCCGATGTGAGCGGCGGACAGGTTCTGTTCAGAGCCTGTATGAAACACTGGAATGATTTTGGCGACGGCCGCCGCGACAGAGCGGCGGCCGTTTGCACTGTTTTCGAAAGGTTTGAACCATGCGCGTTCTGATTGCTGAACACGACCACCCTGTGTACGCCCAACTGTTGCGTCAGGCTGCGCCTGAGCTGGAAGTGCTGACCAGCGGTGACTCCGCCGAACTGGCCCGCCAGGCAGCGGATTGTCCGATCTGGCTGGGCCAGCCGGACTTGCTGGCCAACCTGCTGCGTCAGGGCCACCAGCCACAATGGCTGCAATCGACCTGGGCCGGCATCACGCCGCTGCTGGCCGACGGCCTGCCACGCCACTATCGCCTGACGCGGGCGGTGGGGATTTTCGGCCAGGTCATGGCTGAATACGTGTTGACTTACATGCTCGGCCACGAGCGCGAAGTGCTGGCGCGATTGGTCAGCCAGGTCGAGCGCAAGTGGGACAACCGCCTGGGCCAGAGCCTGGCGGGGCGCAAAGTGTTGATCGTCGGCACCGGCGACATCGGCCAGACCGTGGCGCAGTTCCTCGTGCCGTTTGGCGTCGAGTTGTATGGCATCGCCAGCGAAGCGCGGGAGCAGGCGCCGTTTGTCGAAGTGGGCGCGCTGACTGACTTGCCGCGCCTGGTGGGTGAAGTGGATTACGTGATCAATCTGCTGCCCAATACGCCGAATACCCACGACCTGTACGACGCGGCGCTGTTCAAGCAATTCAAGCCGACTGGCGTGTTCATCAACGTCGGGCGCGGCGTGGCGGTGGTTGATGCGGACTTGGTGGAAGCCTTGAAAGAAGGGCATCTGGCGGGCGCGGTGATCGACGTCTGCCGTCAGGAGCCACTGCCACAACGCCATCCGTTCTGGACCGCCTGGGGCTTGCTGTTGACCGGCCACAGTTCGGCACCAACCTCGCCATCGATGATGGTGAACCTGTTTGTCGAGAACCTGCGGGCGTACGAGGCGGGTGAAGCGTTGCGCGGGGAAGTGGATTTCAATCGCGGGTACTGAACCCACGATGATCGTTCCCACGCAGAGCGTGGGAACGATCAGGTTCGGGGCTTAGAGGGTGAAGGTGCCTTCTGCCGCGAGTTCGCTCAACGGTCGACGCGGGCTCGGTTCCTCCCGCGCTTGCAGGTATTCCGCCAGGGTTGCCTTGTCGCCCAGCTTGCCAACGGCCACCGCGGCATGCAGCGCATAACCCTCGGGAATGTTCAGCTCTTTGCGCGTCAGTTCCTGGTCGAAACCGGCCATGCCGTGGGTGTGCCAGCCGCTGAGGCTCGCTTGCAGCGCCAGGTGGCCCCAGGCCGAGCCGGTGTCGAAGGTGTGCCACAACGCCGGGGTTTCTTCGGTGGCGCCCGGTGCGGTGAAGGTGGTTTTCGAGATCACGATCACCAGCGCCGAGGCGTGTTGCGCCCAGCCGCGGTTGAATTCGTTCAGCAGACCGAGGAAGCGCTCCCAGTTTGGCGTGTCGCGACGGGCGTAGAGAAAGCGCCAAGGCTGCGAGTTGTAGGCCGACGGCGCCCAGCGCGCGGCTTCGAAGAAACTCAGCAGGGTTTCTTCCGGGATGGCTTCGCCGGTAAAGGCCCGTGGCGACCAGCGATCGGTGAACTGTGGGTGAATGGCATATTCGGCAACGCGTGGATTGGCACTCATGCAAAGATTCCTTGCTAGATTTGAGTCGGAGTCGAAGTAAAAACCAGCGGCCACAGTTGAGCTGAGCGATGAGGTTTTCGTGAGCCGTGGCAGTTCACCGGAATGCAACGCGGTTGCGCGTTAATGGCCTTCGGGTTTGGCTCGTTGCGACTGGCAAAGCTACTTCGCGGCGCGGCAACTGACAAGTGAAGTTCTACCGACAGTCGCCAGCGCTTGGCCCGCAAGGCCTTGGGCACTAGACTGGCGGCCTTTTCACCACCTGATGTTGATGCTTGAGCCATGGTTGCCAAAGTCGAACCGTTCTGGAAACGCAAAACCCTCGATCAACTCGATTCGCAGGAATGGGAATCGCTGTGCGACGGCTGTGGCTTGTGCTGCCTGCAAAAGCTCGAAGATGAAGAAGACAACAGCGTCTACTACACACGTATCGCCTGCAAACTGCTGGACCTGAACACCTGCCAGTGCACGGATTACCCGAACCGTCGCGAGTTTGTGCCGGACTGCATCCAGCTCACGCCGGGCAAGGCTGAAGAATTCCGCTGGCTGCCGCCGACCTGCGGCTATCGGCTGGTCAGCGAAGGCAAGGACTTGCCGCTGTGGCATCACTTGGTGTGCGGCGATCGCGATGCGGTGCACCACGAACGTATTTCCCAGTCCGGGCGCATGCTCGCCGAAGGCAGCGTGCCGGAAGATGACTGGGAAGATCATCTGATTTTCCGCGCGGGTTAAAGGTCCACCGGGCTAACGTGTCACGAAGGAGTGTGTATGGCTGTGGGATTGCGGCTGGCGTTGGCCGTCGGGGCATTGGCCCTGAGTTCGTCGGTGTGGGCGGCGAAGAAGGTCGATCTGGATTATCACGTGCGCCTGTTGCCGCAAAGCGATCAGGCCGAAGTGCGCCTGACCCTGGCCCAAGGCTCGGCGGTGCGCAGCCTCGATTTTGACCTGGGCGACGGCAGCCACTACAGCGACTTCAAGGCCGACGGCCAATGGCAGCTCACACCGGGCAAAACCGCTCGTGGTGTTTGGCATCCGGCAGCGGACAAGGCCAGCCTGACCTACCGTGTGCACATCAGCCACGGGCGCAAGAACGGCAGTTTCGACACGCGCATGACGCCAAATTGGGCGTTAATGCGCGGCGACGACCTGGTACCAGCGGCCAAGCTCGATCAGCAGGACGGTATCGAACTGGTGTCACGCCTGGAATTCGAATTGCCCAACGGCTGGAAAAGCGTCGAAACCGCCTGGCCGCGCATCGGCAAGAACAAATTCCGCATCAATAACGTCTCCCGCCTGTTTGACCGGCCCACTGGCTGGATGCTCGCCGGCCACCTCGGCAGCCGTCGTACCCGGTTGGGCGAAACCGAAGTCACCGTCGCCTCGCCACTGGGGCAGGGCATGCGCCGCATGGACGTACTGACGTTGCTGACCTTCGTCTGGCCGCAAGCCCAGGCCGTGTTCCCGCGTCACCCAAGCAAACTGCTGATCGTCGGCGCCAACGACCCGATGTGGCGCGGCAGCCTGGCGGCGCGGGAATCGATCTACCTCAACAGCCGTTTGCCGTTGGTCAGTGAAAGCGGCACCAGCCCGCTGGTACGGGAGCTGGCCCAAGTGTTCGGGCGGGTCAACGACAGCCAGCACAGCGACTGGATCAGCGAAGGCCTGGCCGAGTATTACGCCATCGAACTGGTGCGCCGCGCCGGTGGCATGAGTGATGAACGGTATGAGAATTTGCAGAAGAAGTTGGCCAAGGACAGCCAGAAGGTGACGACGTTACGCGGTTCGCAGATCAGCCCGACGCAGATTGCCAAGGCCGTGTTGCTGCTACAGGAACTGGATCGGGAGATTCGCCTGAAGACCCGCAACAAGCGCTCGCTCGATGATGTGCAGCGCGGGGCGATGCATTTGGAGAGTGTCGATACCAAGGAATTCGTTCAACTTGCCGAGAGCGTGATTGGCGAGTCTTCCAAAGTCCTCGATACCGAGCTTTTGAACTGATCGTTCCCAGGCTCTGCGTGGGAATGCAGCCCGGGACGCTCCGCGTCCCTTTCAGCGCTGGAACGCGGAGCGTCCCTTGAGGCATTCCCACGCGGAGCATGGGAACGATCGGGGAACGGGATCAAACCCCGGTTTTAGGCGATTTCAAAGAATCATTGCCGGTAACGGTCGCGGTCTTGGTTGCCGCCTCTGCAGCCGCCTTCAACTGATTCAACTCTTCGCCCGCGCGCTGAATCTTCGCCCGCACGTTGTTCATGTCCTGACGGCTTTTCTCCAGCAGGCTTTTCACCGAGCTATGCCCGGTAATGCCACGGGCCAGGGCCACGCCGCCGATCGCCACTTGAATCAAGCCAAACACACCGCCGCGACGCAGGCCCTTGCCGACCATCACCACGCCGCCGGCCAGGGAACCGATGCGCTCCCAGCCCTCGACGTTCTGTTCGTGGTGAGTCTGGAACGGGGTGGATTCGATGCGCTCTACGCGTTTGAGTTCGCTCATGATCTGTCTCCATGCGTTCAGGAATGATAGTTAGCTGACTGCCCGGGGCGGCCGCTTGTTCCATCCAATGTGCGGTGATTCAGCGGAATTTCGACCCCGAGCGCGTATTCAATCCCTTGGCCATGCGGTCGTACAACACGACGTTGACCGTGGCCGCCAGGTTCATGCAACCGGTGGTCGGGATGTAGACCACGTCTTCGCACCAGTCGCGGATCTCTTTATCCAGCGAGCCGTCTTCCGGGCCGAAGATGTAGAGGGCGCGATCCGGATGAGTGTATTCCGGCAGCGAGCGCGCGCCTTCGACCAGTTCCACGGCGACCGGCACACAGCCGAGCGGCAGGATCTTTTTCAGGTCGTCGATGCCGATCAGCGGGATGTCGTAGTGCACGCGCTTGGTGTCGGTGACGAAGTCGGCGGCGCGCTCATAGCGCTTGCCGGTGTAGAACACCGACGCCACGCCATAACAGCCAGCGGCGCGCATCACCGAACCGACGTTCTCCGGTGACTTGGGGTTATACAAACCAATGCAGCTGTACCGTTTGTCTGCCACGAGCGGGGTGCCTTCGGGAAAAAGAGGGCGATTATACGGGGATTGGCCGGGAGCGGGCAGTTTCGGGATTGGCGGTGCCCGGACGCCGCAATCCTGTAGCAGCTGCCGAGCCTGCGAGGCTGCGTTCGGCTGCGAAGCAGTCGCAAACCCTGAAAACGCAATTTAACTGGAACACCGCATTGTCTGGTTTTACGACTGCTTCGCAGCCGAACGCAGCCTCGCAGGCTCGGCAGCTGCTACAAGGAGTGTGTCGTCGTCATCCACCCCCCACCCAACGCCACCACCAACCCGACACTCGCCTGCAACTGCCGTGTCTGCAACGTCTGCAACCGCCGCTGCGCCTGCAACGCCGAGGTCTGTGCGGTGACCACATCCAGATAATTCACCGCCCCCGCTTCATAGCTGTTCATCGCCAAGGTCTGCGTGCGCTGAGCCGCCTCGACTGCCGCTTGCTCATCCTCGGCCTCCCGTTGCAGATCGCGCAGTTGCGCGAGGTTGTCTTCAACCTCGCGCACCGCCCGCAGCACCTGACTACGGTAATGCGCAGCCGCTTCTTCAAATTCGGCCTTGGCCTGGCGCTCGTTGGCATCGAGGCGACCACCGTCGAAGATCGGCAGATTGACCAGCGGCCCCAGCGCCCAATAGCGATTGCCGGCGGCCAACAGGTTGCCGCTGCCCGCGGTTTGCCCGCCGAGCAGGCCGGTGAGGCTGAAGTCCGGGTACCACGCGGCGCGGGCGACGCCGATGTTGGCGTTGGCGGCAAATACCCGACGTTCGGCGGCCGCGATGTCCGGACGGCGTTGCAGCAGGGTGCTGGGCAGGGCGCCGGGGACCGAAGGTACGTCCAACGCTTGGTTGCTTGCACTGAGCTGGAAAACACTCGCCGGCTCACCCACCAACTCTCCAATCGCATGCTCGGCCAGATCCCGCTGCGCTCGCACATCGTCCAGTTGCGCCCGAGCCTCGGCCAGTTGGCTTTGCGCGCGGGTCAGGTCAAGTTCCGAGGCGATGGCGCCTTCGTAGCGGTCGCGGGTCAGTTGCAGCGCCTGGGTGTAATCGTCGAGGGAGCTGGCGAGAATCGTGCGCTGGGCATCCAGGCCATTGAGCTGGATATACAGCGTCGCCAATTGCTGTTGCAGGCTCAGCCGGGCGGCGGCCAAATCGTCTGCCGACGCCTGGGCCTGGGCATCGCCCGCCGCCACTTGGTTGCGAATTCGCCCCCATAGATCGAGGTCGAAGTTCAGCGCAAACCCGGCGGTGTTGCTGTTGTACACCGACGGCTGATTGCTGCCGCGCAGCGGTTTGCCGTCCGACTGACGCTGGCGCAACGGTTGGGCACTGGCGGTGATTTGCGGGAACAACCCGGCATGTAATTGACCGGCATAAGCCTGCGCCGCATCAAAGTGCGCGAGAGCCGCAGCGAGGTCTGGGTTGGCCTTGAGTAATTGCTGTTGCAGGTCGTTCAGGCGTGGATCCTGATAAAGCTGCCACCAGTTCGACGTCAAGGGCGGCGTTTCTGCCAAGTGCCACGGACCGTCGCTGGTCTGTTCGCGATACTGCGCCGGCAAGTCGATAGCCGGCACCTTGTAGGTCGGCGCCATCGAACAACCTTGCAACGCCAGCGCCATGATCAGCAGCTCAAGCCTTGGGCGCATGAACACCTCCGGCGTCGGCCAGCTGCACGGCATCGCCTTCGCGCAGGGCATCCGGCGGGTTATCCACGACGCGGTCCGCAGGTTTCAGGCCTTGATCAATGACCAGCCGCTCACCCAGATCCAGACCGATATGAATGTCGCGCAAATGCACGTGGTTATCCGGGTCGAGCACCGCCACCTGCGTGCCCTGGGCCCGGAAGATCAGCGAACTGGCCGGAATGCTCACACCGTGGGTATCCGCCGGAATTTGCAGCGTCGCCTCGGCATAGTCGCCGGGCAACAACGCGCCTTCCGGGTTATCCGCGACAAACTGCGCAAGCAAGGTTCCGGAGCGCCGGTCAACAGCCGTCGAATCGCCGATCAATCGCGCGGTAAAGTGCTCGCCGGGGTGTTCCGGCACGATCAGTTCGGCTTGCATGCCGGGACGAATCACGCTGGCGTAGTTCTGCGGCACCGGCACGTACAGGCGCAGTTGATGGGTGTCGGCGATGTCGAACAGTTGCGGATCGCTGTCGTTGTCAGCCTTGATCAACTGGCCGATGTCGGTGTTGCGCGCGGTGATGGTCCCGGCGAACGGTGCACGGATGGTCTTGTAATCCTCCAGCGCCGACAGTCGCGCGTAATCGGCAGCGGCCGCATCGGCATTGGCCTTGGCAGCAGCGGCGTTGGAGCGTTTTTCATCGGCCTCCTGACGCGACACTGAATGGCTCGCCAACAGGTTTTGCCAACGGGTCGCAGTGGTCTCGGCCAGGCGCGCGTTGGCCTGTTCCTGGATCAACCGGGCGTGGGTTTGCGCCACCTGTTGATCGAGGTCCGGGCTGTCGATCTCGGCCAGAATTTGCCCGGCCTTCACATGAGCCCCGATGTCGGTTTTCCAGTCCTTGAGGTAGCCGCTGACCCGCGCATGGATCGGCGCTTTGCTCCACGCCTCCAGATGCGCCGGCAAGCGCAAGCTATCGCCATGCACGTTCTGCTGCGGCTGGAACACGCTGACCAACGGCATGGCCGCAGTTTCGGTCCAGGCCGCCACGGCTTTCTCGTGGCGAGTGCGGGCGGCCAGACCGTTGGCCACCAGCAACGCGGCCAACGTCAGGCCACCGACCCCAACCCACATCAGGCGTTTGCGCGACGGTTTTTGATTAGACATGACTGCTTTCCCCAGAAAGGTTTTCTTCAGCAATAGCGCGAGAGGATTGACGTCCGTGGACCAGGCTGAACACCACCGGCACGAACAGCAGAGTGGCGGTGGTGGCGAGGATCAGCCCGCCGATCACAGCACGGCCCAACGGCGCGTTCTGTTCTTCGGACAGGGCCAGCGGCAACATGCCGATGATCATCGCCAGGGCGGTCATGCACACCGGGCGGAACCGGGTGTAGCCGCCTTCGAGCGCAGCCTTGAGCGCGTCGCCATGTTCGGCCAGGCGTTCACGGCAGAAACTCACCACCAGAATCGAGTTGGCCGTGGCCACGCCCATGCACAGGATGGCCCCGGTCAGCGCCGGCACCGACAGCGAAGTGCCACTGAGAAACAGCATCCACACAATCCCGGCGAGCGCGGCGGGCAGGGCGGTGATGATCACGAAGGGATCGACCCAGGACTGGAAGTTGACCACGATCAGCAGGTAGATCAGCACCACCGCGCCGAGCAGGCCGAAGCTCAAACCGCTGAACGCTTCGTGCAGCGCATCGATCTGCCCGTGCAGGCTGATCACCGCGCCTTTGGGCCGCATCGAGGCCGTGTCATCCAGCACTTTCTGAATGTCCTTGGCCACGCCGCCGAGGTCGCGGCCCTGCACATTCGCGTACAGGTCGAGGGTCGGCATGATGTTGTAGTGACTGACCACCGCCGGGCTCTGCACCCGGGAAATGCTCGCCAAACCACCGAGGATCTGCGATTGCCCGTCACTGCCGGTCACCGGCAAGGCCTCCAGCGACGGCAGGCTGTCGAGGCGATATTGCGGCGTCGCGGCGACCACGCCGTAGGACACGCCGTTGGCCGGGTTGAGCCAGAAGGTCGGCGCGGTTTGCGAACTGCCAGCGAGCGACGCGACCATGCTGTTGGTCACATCGCGCTCGGTGATGCCCAGGCCATTGGCCCGCAGCCGATCGACGTTGACCTGCAACGACGGATAACCGGTGGACTGCTGGATGCGCAAGTCAGCGACCCCGGCCACATGTTGCAGACGACGTTCAAGCTCCACGGCGTAAGCACGGTTAGCCGCATCGTTCGGTCCGGAGATTTTCACGTCCAGCGGTGCCGGTGCGCCGAAGTTGAGGATCTGGCTGCTGATGTCCGCCGGCAGGAACGCAAAGTGGCTACCGGGAAAACTTTCCGGCAACGCTTCGCGCAGGCGTTTCACGTAATCGGCGGTGGGGCTGTGCTCGGCCTTGAGGCTGACCTGGATGTCACCGTCCTGCGGGCCGATGGTGCCGCTGTTGCTGTAGGCCATGTCGATGCCGCTCAGCGGGATGCCGATGTTGTCGACGATGGTGTCCAGTTGCTCGGCCGGAATGATCTCGCGGATCCGCGCTTCGATGCGGTCGAACGCCGCCGCGCTTTCCTCTATTCGTGTGCCCAGCGGCAAGCGCACATGCAGCGACAGCGCGCCAGCGTCGGTGGCGGGGAAGAAGTCCTCGCCCAGGCTTGGGAGCAGCGCAAACGAGGCGAGCACACAGGCGAGGAACCCGAGCAGGAACCGCTTGCGGTATTCCAGCGCCAGCTCCAGCAAGCCGAAATAAGTGTCCCGCAGATTGGAGAAGTGCCGCTCGAAACCCTGCTGGAAATTCAGCACTCGCTGCAGCAATGGATGATGGGTTTTGCGGTGCTGCTCGCCCTCGTGATGATTAATGAACTCATCTTCCGGATGATGACCAGGACCTTGTTCCGGCCTATGAGGTTTGAGCAGGAACATCGCCAACGTCGGCACCAAGGTTCGCGACAGAATGAAGGAGCTGGCCATGGCAAAAATAACCGCCAGCGCCATCGGCCGGAACAGGTAGCCGGCGATGCCTTGCAGGAGGAACATCGGCACAAACACGATGCAGATGCACAGCAGCGACACGAACGCGGGGCCGACAATCTGCTTGGCGCCGTCGAGGATCGCGGTCTTCACCGCTTTGCCTTGTTCCAGGTGCCAATTGATGTTCTCGATGGTCACCGTGGCATCGTCCACCAGAATCCCCACCGCCAACGCCAGCCCGCCGAGGGTCATCACGTTGAGGGTCTGGCCGCTGGCGGCGAGCAGGGCGATGGCCGACAGCACCGCCAGCGGAATCGACGCGGCGATGATCAGCGTTGAACGCCAACTGCCGAGAAACAGCAGGATCATCGCGCTGGTCAGTAACGCGGCGATGATGCCTTCCTTCGCGACGCTGCCCACCGACTGTTTGACGAACACCGAGGCGTCGCCCAGCAGGGAAGTCTTCAGCGACGGCGGCACGGTTTCGTTGATGCGCGGCAGCATCTGGCGAATGCCGTCGATGATCGACAGCGTGGAAATATTGCCATTCTTCAACGCCGGCATCAGCACCGCGCGGCGGCCGTCGACCCGCACGATATTGGTCTGCGGTGGCGAGCCGTCGCGCACGTGGGCCACCTGGCCAATGGTGATCAGCGCGCCGTCGACGGTCTTGATCGGCAGGTCGTTGAGCTCATCAATGGCTTTCGGGCTGTTGTTCAGCAGCACCGTGTATTCATTGGGCCCGAGCTTGGCGGTGCCGACCGGGATGATCTGGTTCTGCGCGGCCAACGCATTGCCGACGTCCTGGGCCGACAGCCCTTTGGCCGCCAGGGCCTGCGGGTCGAGGTCGAGGGTGATCTGGCGTTGTTTGCCGCCCATCGGCGTCGGAATGGCCAGGCCCGGCACCGAGGTCAGCGGCAGGCGGATGTTGTTCTGCACCAGGTCGCGGATCTTCGCTTCCGACAGCGTCGGGCTGGAGAACGCCATCTGCAAAATCGGCACGGTCGAGGCGCTGTAGTTGAGGATCAGCGGCGGGGTGATGCCCGGTGGCATCTGTTTAAGCACGGTCTGCGACACCGCCGTGACCTGGGCGTTGGCGGTGCGAATGTCGACGCCGGGCTGGAAGAAAATCTTGACGATGCCCATGCCCGGCAGCGATTGCGACTCGATGTGCTCGATGTCGTTGACCGTGGTGCTCAGGGAGCGCTCATAGGTGTAGATCACCCGCCCGGCCATGTCCTGCGGCGCCAGGCCGTTGTACTGCCACACCACGGCGATCACCGGAATGCCGATGTCGGGAAACACATCAGTGGGCGTACGCAGGGCCGCCATGGGCCCGATGATGCAGATGAAAATTGCCAGCACGATAAACGTGTAGGGCTTGAGCAGTGCGGTCTTTACCAGCCCGAGCATGCCGTAAACCTCCGAGGTCTTGAAATGCAATTGGCCGGCAGTCTTGCGTGTGCAACTTAAAGATTTGCCTTCACGGGGATGAAGAAATCTTTAACGTTTTCCTGAAAAACCTTTCATGGCTCTTCATTTGTCCGCGCCGCTCTAGCACGCCACTCTTCACCTCAAGCCGATGGCCCGCCGCCACACCTGGCGGCGGCATCGTCGTTCAACTTTCGAGGTGTTTTTCCATGACGCTCAAACCCCTGTTTCTGGTCCCGGGCCTGAGCCTGGTCTGCCTGTTATCGGCGTGTGCCGGGCCGATGCCCAAATCGGACCCGAGCGAAGCCTGGATCGATCTGCAACAACCGGGAAACACCAACGTGCTGGCGGAAAAGATCGATGGCCAGCGTGTTGAAGACGGACGTTATTTCGAGGTCAAGCCCGGCGTCCATCGGCTGGACGTGACGCTGATCCGCGGCACCGATGGCAACTCGGCGGAACCCATTTGCATTGGCCGCCTGGACTACAGCCACTTCCAGGCGGGTGAGCGCTACCAGCTGAATGCGTCCAACGCAGGCTTGTCGGCCAACGCCAGCCTGGTGGACTCCCACGGTAAACAGGTGGCGCAGAGCGACAGTTTTCAGTGCTCGTAGGCTCGCCGTTTCAAGGTTGTTTTTTCATGAAGGAAGGTCATTGCCATGACACTTAAACCCCTGCTGTTGATTCCGGGCCTGAGCCTGGTCTGTCTTTTGTCCGCCTGCGCCGGGCCGATGCCCAAACCCGATCCGGGCATGGCCTGGATCGGGCTTCAGGAAGAGGCGCCCAATGACATGCTGGCCGAACGGGTGGATGGCAAACGTATCGACGACGGTCGCTTCTTCGAAGTGGCCCCTGGCGCCCATGACCTGGCGGTGACGCTGTTCGAGATGCCGAGTGGCGATTCGAACCAGGAAGATTGCGAGGGCAAGGTCAGTTACCCGCAGTTCAAGGCTGGCGAGCATTATCAATTGGTGGAGTCGAGCCTGGGCGAGGAAGTCAGGGCGCGGCTTGAGGATTCACACGGCAAGCAGGTGGCGCAGACTGGTGATTTCCAGTGCATGCCCGGATAGAAATGTTGGCCATGAACCTGTAGCAGCTGCCGAAGCCTGCGTTTGGCGTGTAGCAGCTGCCGAGGCACGAGGCTGCGTTCGGCTGCGCAGCAGTCGTAAAACCTGAGCGCGCGGTCTTCCTGAAAACGCGCCGGTTGATTTCGCGACTGCTTCGCAGCCGAACGCAGCCTCGTGCCTCGGCAGCTGCTACACGCGAAACGCAGCCTCGTGCCTCGGCAGCTGCTACACGCGAAACGCAGCCTCGTGCCTCGGCAGCTGCTACACGCGGAACGCGCTGCTACAAGGGGAGGATATGCCTACAACGGTTCGGCAATCACATACCCCGACCCGCGCATGGTCCGAATCAACGGCGGCCTACCCGGCGGGTCGATCTTCTTGCGCAGACGACCGATGTGCACATCGATCAGGTTGGTGCCAGGGTCGAAGTGATAACCCCAGACCTCTTCGAAAATCATCATCCGCGACAGAATCTGCCCCGGATTGCGCATCATGAATTCCAGCAGTTTGTACTCGGTGGGCAGCAGGCTCAGCGCCTGGTTGGCGCGGTTGGCTTCGTGGCTGATCAGGTCGAGTTCGAGGTCGGCGATGCGCAGGGTGGTTTCGAACGTCTTGGCCGGGCTTTTACGTCGCAGCAACACTTCGACCCGCGCCGCCATCTCGTCGGTGGCAAACGGTTTGGCCAGGTAATCATCACCGCCGGCACGCAGGCCGCGCACCCGTTCATCGACGTCGGAGAGGGCGCTGATCATCAGGATCGGTGTCGCCACGCCAATCGCGCGCAGCGTGGTGACGATGGCCAGGCCATCCAGCTCGGGGAGCATGCGGTCGAGGGTGATCAGGTCGTAATTGCCACTGACCGCGCTCACCAGACCTTCGCGGCCATTGCTCACCCAATCCACTTCAAAGCCGTGGCTTTGCAACTCGGTGACAATTTCCGTGGCGGTCACGGCATCGTCTTCGATGGTCAAGATTCGGGACATGTCGGTTACCTATGAAGAGTTCCGGATGTCGCGATTTTGCCAATAAACGATTGCCGACTTTCTGATGAAAGTTTCATGTGCGATACAAAGGAAATGCGCTAGGCACGATGCCGTTTTAATTTGTAGGAGCAAGGCTTGCCCGCGATGGCGATCTTGAGTACGCCATCGCGGGCAAGCCTTGCTCCTACAGGTCATACAGATAAAACGCGGGGTTCACTGCGTCTTGGGCAACATCGCTTTGAGCTTGGCCATCATGGAGGCAGGCGCATTGGTGATTTTGTTGCTCTGCGGGTCTTTGCTCCCCGAGCCGCTGGTATCAACACCCGCGAGGATTTCCGCGAGGTTATTGAAGTGCCCGTCTTTTTTCTTGCCCCCGGCGACGGCATCGTCCTTGCCGTACTGGGTCAACGCGTCCTGCAAGGTCTGATGCTGGGACAACCATTCGGGTTTGGTCTTTTCCTCGGGGCTCATGTTGTCGAGGAAATTCAGCGCCGCCTTGGCCCGGCCGATCGGGTCGTTGGCGAACGGGTCTTTCCAGTTTTTCTTCTGATCCTCGGGGCCGCTGTAATGACCCGAGGCCAAGCGCTCCTGCTGTTGCATCAGGGCTTTGGCCGCTTCCTGCTCATCGCTGGAAAACTTGCCACCCTCATTGGTAGCCACGGCGTTCAGCGAACGGCGATCCAGGTCGCCCATCAACGCATTCTTGTCTTCAACGCTGCCGCTGTAAGGCTTCTCGCCGGCCTTCATCTGCGCGTACTTGTCGTCCATGCGCTTGCGCGCATCCGCGGCCACTTCCGGGAAGGTCTTGTCCTTGGAACTGGACACCGCACCAGGCTGGGTAACGCCCAGTACCAGGGCATCAGCGTTCATGCCCTTACGCACCGGAAAGAACGGCGTGTTGTTGCCGATCGAACCGCTGTAGTCGGTGGATTTTTTCGAGAGACTGACCGCGTCATCGGTCTTTGCGTCCTTGGCCGCTTGCTCGGTGGCAGCGGTTTTGGCCTTGGCTTGAGCAGCGGCGCTGTAAGCCAGCATCGCAGGGCTGTTGAAGGTTGAGGTGACGTTCATCATCGTCCACTGTCTGGCGTGTATTGATGCTGATACATCGCAAGAACGGTGCCATCTACCGTCATGGCACGTCGGACCTAAGCGGGCAGGGGCTTTTGTAACGGTTCAGACACGTTTTGTACGCGGCAAAAAAACGACATCCTTTGCCAGCAGCGGCAGCTTTTGGCCGCTGCTGGCCAAGTGTCAGTCTTCTTTCTTCATCAACCCGGCCAGCGCCGCGAATGGGTTGTGCGTGGCCTTGGCGACTTTCGGCGTGCTGAGGGAACCTTCGCTGAAGTACTGCTGGTCGGTGTAGCGCGAGTGTTCGTTGTCGTGGCAATACAGGCACAACAGTTCCCAGTTCGAGCCGTCCTGGGGGTTGTTGTCGTGGTTGTGGTCGCGGTGGTGCACGGTCAGTTCGCTCAGGCGCTTGCCGGAAAATTCACGGGCGCAGCGGCCGCACACGTGCGGGTACATCTTCAGGGCCTTGTCGCGGTAACCCATTTCCTTGTCGCGCTGGTTGTCGGCGAGGATGCGATCCAGCTTCGAGGTATTGGTCGGCGTTGACGAACTCATGGGTTCACCTTTGTAAAAGACTAATGACGGTTATGCAGTGAGTTTAGCTCAGCCCTTGAGCTTCTCGGCAATCCAGATCGTGTGGCGCGTGCCTTTGTTGCCATGGGCGAAGACCTGGACTTCCTCGGCCTTGAAACCGGCCTTCTTCAATTTATCGGAAAACTGCTTGTCGGCGCTGGCCGACCACACCGCCAGCACACCCTTGGGGCGCAGGGCCTTGGCGCAGGCGCTGAGGCCGCCGGACGAGTAGAGCCAGCTGTTGGCGCGCTGGGTCAGGCCTTCTGGGCCGTTGTCGACGTCGAGCATGATCGCGTCGAAACCCTGGGGTTCGGCTTGCAGCACCTTGGCCACGTCTTCCATGCGAATCACCGTGCGCGGGTCGAGCAGCGGGTTGCCGGCCTTCTCGCCCAACGGCCCGCGATTCCACTCGACCACGCCGGGCACCAGTTCGGCGACCACCACTTCAGCGGTCTTGCCCAGGTGCTTGAGCGCGGAGGCGAGGGTGAAGCCCATGCCCAGGCCGCCGATCAACACGCGGGAGTTCGGCCGACCAGCGACCTTGCGGCAAGGGATCTCGGCCAGGGCGTCCTCGGAGCCGTGCATGCGGGTGTTCATCAGCTGCCCGCCGTCGCCCCCCTGGATCTTGATGACAAAATCCTCGCCGTATTCGAACAGGCACAGGGCACCGCCGTTTTCAGGGATGGGGGCGGTGTCGAGTAGAACGAAACGTTTCATGGCGGGCTCTTGGAAAAAATTGGCATAAGGCAAACGGACGCGGTTGGGAGTAGCCTGCAAGCAGACAACAAGGCCAACGGAGCCATTGATGAAGCGCACCATTCTAACGGTCATTGCCTTGGCCGCGCTCTCGATAACTGCAGTGCAGGCCCAGGAGCAGCAAATCATCCCCACCAGCCCGGCGCCGATGTCCGGTTCGCCCGGCACCGCGACCCCCACGCCATACCCGCAGATCACCCCCACCAGCGTGCCCCGCACCGGGCCCGGCAGTGGTGGCCCGCCGCTTGTGCCGATCGAAATGCCCAGCCCACCATCCAAGGACCAGCCGTTGCCGGGCCTTGAGCAGAACGGCATGAAAAGCAAATCGCCGGGGGGTTAAACCTGCTGCGAGAGCAGTTGCCCATCCGCCATACGCAGGCGTTTGGACAGGGAGACGGCGAGGGCGCGGATGATCTTGGCGGCGATTTTCGGTGCGTCGTTGAGCATCTTTTCCAGCGAGTCCTTGCCGAGGTTGAGCAACTGGCAATTGCTCGCCGCCACGCAACTGGCCGAGCGCCGCTCGCCATCGAGCACAGCCATTTCGCCGAACGCCCGACCGCTGCGCAGGGTGGCCATGATCACCGTTTGCCCGTCGCTGTTGGTCTTCTGCACCGAGACCTGGCCGGTGTGGATGATGCACATGAAACTGCCAGCATCGCCCTCGTGGAAGATCTCTTCACCCTGGGCGATGGTGCTGATGCTGAAGTAGCCGGAAGCGGCGGCGAAGTCCACCGGCAGCAGTTGATCGAACAGGCCGCAGTCCATCAGCCAGTCGCGAATTTCGTTGTTCAGTAAGGTCGGTTCTGACATGTCGTCACGGTCTTTTTCTTGTGGTCTGGTGCGGGTTCGGGCCTGGTTAATGTTGTCGCCTATCCACGATCCCTTGTAGCAGCTGCCGAGGTACGAGGCTGCGTTCGGCTGCGAAGCAGTCGCAAAACCTGACCGCGCGGTCTTCCTGAAGAAACGCGTCGGCTGATTTCACGACTGCTTCGCAGCCGAACGCAGCCTCGTACCTCGGCAGCTGCTACAGGGATAGCGGGAAGGCCGTGGCCCGGTGTTTGGTCTTAAGACCGAAACACCGAGCCAAGTTCCTCAGGCAATGCCCAAAACCTGGAAAACAAATGCGTATTCGAGGGCTACGTCACGTAATCCCTGATATCGCCCGCTCATCCCGCCATGCCCTGCGCCGAGTTCGGTCTTGAGCAGCAGCGGATTGTCGTCGGTTTTGGTCGCGCGCAATTTTGCCACCCACTTGGCCGCTTCCCAATACTGCACGCGACTGTCGTTGTAGCCGGCGATCACCAACGTGGCCGGATACGCCTGGGCAGTGACGTTTTCGTACGGGGCGTAGGCCTTGATCCGATCATAGACGTCCGGTTCTTCAGGATTACCCCATTCGTCGTATTCGGTGACGGTCAGCGGCAGGTCCGGGTCGAGCATGGTGTTCAGCACGTCGACGAACGGCACCTCGGCAATCGCCGCTGCGAACAACTCCGGACGCTGATTGAGCACCGCGCCGATCAGCAAGCCACCCGCGCTGCCGCCACTGATCGCCAATTGCTGCGAAGTGGTGAAGCCATTGGCGATCAAATGCTCGGCGCAGGCGATGAAGTCGCTGAAGGTGTTGTGCTTGTGTTCCTGCTTGCCGGCGCGGTACCAGGCTTCGCCCAGTTCACCGCCACCGCGCACGTGGGCGATGGCAAATGCCACGCCACGATCCAGCAGGCTCAAGCGGGCGTGGGAGAACCACGGGTCGAGGCTTTCGCCATAGGCGCCGTAGCCGTACAGGTAAAGCGGCGTCGGTTTACCGAGGGCTTCACGTTTGACTACAAGACTGATCGGCACCTGCGTACCGTCCGGCGCGGTCGCCCACAGGCGCTGGCTGACATAGGCATCGGCGTCGAACGGGCCGAGCACCGGGGTTTCCTTCAGCACTTTCTGCTCGCCCGTGGCCAGGTCCAGCTGACGAACCTGTGCCGGGCGGTTCAACGCCTCATAACGCAGGCGGATCTTGTCGCTGACGAATTCCAGGCTGTTTTGCACATGCAGGCTGTAGGCCGCGTCCGGCAATTGCACGCGATAAGGCGCCAGGCCTTGTGGGCGCACCTCGATGATCGGCAAGCCACCTTCACGCAGGCTCAGGGTCACCGCTTCGACATTCAGGCTCAGGCCTTCGAGCATTACCGTGTCGCTGTGGGGGATCAGGTTCTGCCAATCGGCCTCGGTCGGCGCCACGCCGGTATCGGCGGCGGTGTACAGGGCGAAGTTGATGCCGTCGCGGTTGCTGCGGATGAACCAGGTCCATTGGCCATCGAGCGCGCCGTGATCGACGTCGTATTCGTGGTCTTCGACCCGTGGCGCCAGGCAAGTAAAGGCCAGGTGCGGCTGGAAAGCATCGAGCACCCAGACTTCACTGGTGGTCTTGCTGCCCAGGGACAGCAGCAGTTGCTGTTCGGAGCTGGAGCGGTAGCAATGCAGGAAGAATCGTCCGTCTGGCTCATGGAACACTTCTTCGGCGGCTGTACCGTCGAGGCGATAGCGCATCAATTTGTGCGGGCGATGGGTGTCGTCCAGTTCGCCGAAGAACAACGTCAGGCTGTCGTTGGCCCAGGTCATGCTGCCGTCGCAATCTTCGAACTCCAGTTCGCTGACACGGCCGCTGGACAATTCCTTCACGAACAGCGTGTAAATCTCATCGCCCGTGGTGTCGAGGCTGTAGCCCAGGCGCTGGTGATCCGGGCTGATGCTGAAGGCGCCGAGGGAGAAGAAGCCGCCATTGGCGAGCTCGTTCGGGTCCAGCAGCAGTTGTTCCTGGCTTTCGTCGATGTGCAGGCTGTCATCGGCCGGGCGCGGGCAGCGGTAATGGCGAGCGTATTCATCGCCCGCCGTGGTGCGGGTGTAATACAGGAACGGCCCCCACGGCGAGGGCAGGGACAGGTCGGTTTCGAGAATCCGGCCCTTGATCTCTTCGAACAGGGTTTCGCGCAATCCGGCCTGATCGGCGGTTTGTGCCTCTTGATAGCTGTTTTCGGCCTTCAGGTAGTCGAGCACCGCGTCGGTGTCGCGCTCCTGGAGCCAGGCATACGGGTCAACCCCTTCGGCCTTGCGGGCAATCGGGGCGCTGGTGACGTTGGCGGTTAAGGGCATGAAAGGCTCTCGGACGATGACAAATGATGGCCCGGCAGACGGCGAGGCAGCCTGACGCGCGAAAAGTCGTTACTATAAGCGCCTCTTTGCCTGCCTTGCCATGGACACCATGACCGAGAACGACTATCTGATCGCTTGGGGCCTCTACGCCTTTGCCGCTTTAGGCTGCCTGTTGGTGTGGATGCGCCTGACCCGCTGGATGTGGCGCTACCTGCGTGAGCCACTGCGGCTGCTCATGGCGGTGTTGCTGTTCAGCCCGACCATCATCGACCCGGTGAAGGAAAAGGTTGCCCCGGCCATTGCCATCACCGCCCTGGACCTGGCGTTCAAGGTGGGCAACAACGCCTGGCGGGCAATTTCCGACCTGTTCATGTACGGCATGATCGCCTTCGGCCTGTACCTGATTCTGGTGCTGATCCGCTGGCCGATCGAACGCGCTGCCGCGGCCCGCAAGGAACAGGCCGCCGCCAACAAGGCTGCGATCAAGCCCGACGACTATGAAGACGATCAACCGTTCGGCGTCGCCGGCGATGATCGCTACGGCCGTCCGCCAATCCCGAACAACCCCCAGCGTTCGCGCATCGAACCGCGTTTGTAACCTTGCCCCAGCGCTGAAGCGAGAGTCCGAGCATGTGTGAGTTATTGGGCATGAGCGCCAATGTCCCGACCGATATCGTGTTCAGCTTCACCGGGCTGATGCAGCGCGGCGGGCGTACCGGGCCGCACCGTGACGGTTGGGGCATCGCCTTTTATGAAGGTCGTGGGCTGCGTCTGTTCCAGGACCCGGCTGCCAGCAGTGAGTCCGAAGTGGCTAACCTGGTGCAACGCTACCCGATCAAGAGCGAAGTGGTGATCGGGCACATCCGCCAGGCCAACGTCGGCAAGGTCTGCCTGTCCAACACCCACCCCTTCGTGCGCGAGCTGTGGGGCCGCAACTGGTGTTTCGCCCACAACGGCCAGCTCGCGGACTTTGAACCGATCAAGAGTTTCTACCGCCCGGTCGGCGATACCGACAGCGAAGCGGCGTTCTGCGATTTGCTCAATCGGGTACGCGCGGCGTTCCCGGAGCCGGTAGAAATCGAAGAATTGCTGCCGGACCTGGTGGCCGCCTGCGCCGAATACCGCAGCAAAGGCGTGTTCAATTGCCTGCTCAGCGACGGCGACTGGCTGTTCTGCTATTGCTCGACCAAACTGGCGCAAATCACCCGTCGCGCGCCGTTCGGCCCGGCACGCTTGAAGGACGTCGATGTGATCGTCGACTTTCAGGCCGAAACCACGCCCAACGACGTGGTCACGGTGATCGCCACCGAACCCTTGACCGAAAACGAAACCTGGACCCGCTACGAACCGGGCCAATGGAGCCTCTGGCGACGCGGCGAATGCGTCAGCCAGGGCAAGACCGAATAAGGACTTACCCCATGTTGCTCAGTTATCTACGGCTGGTGTTGTTTGCGGCGGGCCTGTTGATCGGTGTCCAGGTGCCGGGGTTTATCAGCGACTACGGCAAGCGGGTCGAAGCGCACCTGATTGAAGCGCAGGCCGGGTTGCGCGGCTTCCAGGGCACGGCTAATGAATTTTTCAAGGGCGATATGCAGGCGTTGGTCGCGCATTACCGTGCCAGCGAAGACCCGATTTTTCGCAGCGACGCGGACAGCCTGAGCACCTTGCTCACCCGTCAGGTATCCCTGGATAAGCAGTACCAGGCGATGCAAGGCCCGTGGTACATCCGCTTCCTGCAAGTGGCGCTGGCGGCGGATCCGGACATTCGCAAGGAAACCTGGGACGGCTATAGCTACCAGATTTTGCTGACCCCGGAAGCGATGATCTGGGGCATGAGCGGCGCGCTGCTGCTGTCATTCGGCATTGAATGCCTGTTCCGGTTGATCGACTGGGTGGTGCTGGGCGGCAAACGCCTGCGCCAGAGCCGGCCGATTGAAGATCGGGATGTGCGCGGGCTCTAAAACCAAAGCACAGGCCTGTGTAGCAGCTGCCGAGGCACGAGGCTGCGTTCGGCTGCGAAGCAGTCGTAAAACCAGAACACGCGGTTTTACTTACACCCCCCGTAGCCTTATTTCACGACTGCTTCGCAGCCGAACGCAGCCTCGTGCCTCGGCAGCTGCTACGAGGATTCAGCCAGCAAGGATGATGTAACCCTCACCCACCTTGCGCGCATACCCCTCCAGCACCTGCTGACTCAACGTCACAATCTCCTCGACCCATTCCACCCCGACCCGCCACGACACCACTACTTGCAAGTTCGGTGGCCGCTGGTCGATGGCCAGCAAGGTCAATTCCCCCCGCGCCAGCTCTTCAGCCACCAGCACCGGCGGCAACGCACCGATACCAAAGCCATCGCGCAGCAACCGGGTAATCGCCGACACCGAGTTCACGCAATTCAAGCGTGGCGTCATCACGCCATTGGCCTGCATCAACGCCAGAATGTCCTGATGCGGATGGGAGTTTTTCGAATAGGTGATGATCCGCTCACGAGCCAGGTCGACCACGCCTGAATATTCGCGGTTGTAGATCGAATTGCTGGCGACGATCCAGCCCATCGGATGGCTGGCCAGTTCCAGGCTGCGCACGCTTTCCTGGCGCAGCAGGTCGGTTTGCAGGATCAGGTCGAGAAAGCCTTTTTGCAGCTGATCGCAGAGGTTCAGCGAGGTATCGGCCACCAGCTCGATTTCCACCAACGGATAGTGATCCATCATCTGCGCCACCAACGGGCTGAGCCAGGTGTGAATCACCGTGTCCATCACCCCGATGCGCACCCGCCCGACCTTGCTTGAACGGGTCTCGATCGACTGCTTCAGCGCCTGCATGGTGTCCATCATATGCTCGGCGTATTCGAGCACTTTCAAGCCTTCCGGGGTCAGGCTCACGCCCCGGGAATCGCGCAGGAACAGCTTCACCCCCAGCTCGCTTTCGAGCACGGCGATGCGGCTGGAAATCGATGCCTGGGTGGTGAAGAGCTTGTCCGCGGTCAGGCGAAAACTCTTCAGTCGCGCGACCCAGACAAAGGTCTCTAGGAACTTCAGGTTCATGTAATCAACTTTTTCTTATGCCTAGGCCGGGTTTTTATTAGTTGGACGCAGCAGGGCCGGGCGCCCAAAAATCAGGCCATCCGGTTCCCACGATAGGCGTCGTCGGGGCTCAGAACAATACCAATAAAATTAGCACGGAGATTCGCCATGAGTGCGCCCGACACCACCGCCATCCCCAAGGCCACGGCTCGCCCCGGACCTTTCGACTGGTATCGCAACATCAACAAACAGGAACGCCGCACGTTCTGGAGCTGCAAGATCGGCTATGGCCTGGACGGCATGGACACCCAGATGCTCAGCTTCGTGGTGCCGACCCTGATTGCCATGTGGGGCATTACCACCGGCGAAGCGGGGCTGATCCACACCAGCACCCTGATTGCCTCGGCCATCGGCGGCTGGGTGGCGGGGATTCTGTCCGACCGCATCGGCCGCGTGCGCACCCTGCAACTGACCGTGTTGTGGTTCGCGTTCTTCACCTTCCTCTGCGGCTTCGCGCAAAACTACGAACAACTGCTGATCAGCCGCACCTTGATGGGCTTCGGTTTCGGCGGTGAGTGGACGGCCGGCGCGGTGCTGATGGGCGAAGTGATTCGTGCCAAGGACCGCGGCAAAGCGGTGGGCATGGTGCAATCCGGTTGGGCGCTGGGCTGGGGGCTGACGGCGATTCTGTATGCGCTATTGTTCTCGGTGTTGCCGCCGGAAGACGCCTGGCGTGCGCTGTTCATCCTTGGCATCGTCCCGGCGATTTTCGTGATTTTCGTCCGCCGCCTGGTCAAGGACCCGGAGATCTACCGCGAAGCCAAAGCCAAGGAAGAACCGAGTAACCCGGCGAAGTTCTACGAGATCTTCGCCCCGGGCATCCTCTTCACCACGATTCGCGCTTCGGTGCTGACCACGGGGGCACTCGGCGGTTACTACGCAATTACCTCGTGGCTGCCGACCTTCCTGAAGAACGAGCGCGGTTTGAGCGTACTCGGCACCGGCGGTTATCTGGCGATGGTGATCGTCGGTTCCTACGTCGGCTATGTCATCAGCGCCTATTTGACCGACATCCTCGGGCGCAAGAAGAACTTCATTCTGTTCGCCGTCGGCTCGTTCACCATCGTTTTGCTCTACACCCAATTGCCGGTCAGTAACGGCGTGATGCTGTGGCTGGGCTTCCCGCTGGGCTTCTTTGCCTCGGGGATTTTCAGCGGCATGGGCGCGTTTTTGACTGAGCTGTTTCCAACGCGGATTCGCGGCTCGGGCCAGGGTTTTTGCTACAACATCGGCCGGGCGCTGGCGGCGTTGTTCCCACTGTTTATCGGTTTGCTCAGCCAGAAAGTACCGCTGAGCGTCGGCATCGGGGCGTTTGCGGCGGTGTCCTACGGGGTGGTGATCCTGGCGGCGTTGAGCCTGCCGGAGACCCGTGGCAAGCAACTCGAAGCCGAGTAACTGATAATCTGCCGGGCATGTTGTACAAGAATGTCCCGGCAGTAAAAAAAGAATATGCCTACAGGAGTGTTCACCGTGAGCCGCCTGCTATTGAACTGCGACATCGGCGAGAGTTTCGGCAACTGGACCATGGGTCTGGACGCCGAGGTCATGCCCTTCATTGATTGCGCCAACATCGCTTGCGGCTTCCATGCCGGCGACCCGAGCATCATGCGCAAGACCGTCAGCCTGGCCCTGAGCCACGGCGTACAGATCGGCGCGCACCCGGCCTATCAGGACCTGGTCGGCTTCGGCCGGCGTTCCATGGCTTATACCGCCCAGGAACTGCAAGACATTCTGCATTACCAGATTGGCGCCCTCGACGGCATTTGCCGGGCCCAGGGCGGCAAGGTCAGCTACGTCAAACCCCACGGCGCGATGTACAACGACATGATGGCCAACCCGGCGCAATTGCGCGCGGTGATCCAGGCCGTGGCCGCCTATGACCGCACGTTGCCGCTGATGCTGATGGCCACCCGCGACAACAGCGCCGCGCAGCAATTGGGCGATGAATACGGCGTGACCCTGTGGTTCGAAGCCTTCGCCGACCGCGCCTACGACAGCGCTGGCATGCTGGTCTCGCGGCAACTGCCGGGGGCGGTGCACCACGATCCGGAAAAAATCATCGAGCAAGCGCTGATCATCGCCCGTGGCGACCACCTCACCGCCAATGACGGCAGCGCCTTGCATCTGCAGGCCAACACCCTGTGCGTCCATGGCGACAACGCCAGTTCGGTGGCGGCCGTGCGGCGGATCCGCGAGGCCTTGAACCAGCAGAGCGCGTCATGAAACCACGGGTGGAAGTGGTCGCGCTGGACTGCCTGATGGTGCGTCTGTTCGATGAAATCGCCGAAGCGAACATGCCGTGGATGCTCGCCGCCAGCGAAAGCCTGCGCGCTGCGTTCGGCGGGCATTTGATCGATCTGGTGCCGTCTTATACGACGTTGATGGTGCATTACGATCTGACCGCGCTGAGCCCGGCCCAGGCGCGGGAATTGATTGCCGAGGCCTTGATTGATCTGTCGCCCAACGCCAGTACCAGCGGCAAGTGTCATATACTGCCGGTCTGGTATGACTTGAGCGTCGGCCCCGAATTGAGCCTGTTATCCCAGCGCAGCGGCTTGTCGATGGACGAAGTGATCCGCCGTCACAGCGAGCGTGAATATCAGGTGTTCGCGCTGGGCTTCGCGCCGGGTTTTGCCTTTATGGGGTTGGTAGAGGAAATCCTCGCCGCGCCGCGTCTGAACACCCCGCGCAAGAAAGTCGCGGCGGGCAGCGTCGGCATTGCCGAGCGGCAAACCGCCGCTTATCCGGTGGTGTCCCCCGGCGGCTGGAACCTGATCGGCCGCACCCCGGCCAAACTGTTCGACCGCGAACGCGACGGTTATAGCTTGATGCAACCGGGAGACACGGTGCGCTTCGAAGCCGTCAGTCATGCCGAATTCATCAATCTGGGCGGTGACGACACGCCACTGGAGGCCCAGGCATGAGCCGTCTGAAAATTGAGGCAAGTACGCCGCTGTGCCTGTTGCAGGACGCGGGCCGATTCGGCGTGCGGCACCTGGGCGTGACCCAGGGCGGCGGGCTGGATTGGCGGTCGATGTCGTGGGCCAATTGGCTGCTCGGTAATGGGCTGGATGCGCCGGTGATCGAAATCACCCTTGGCGGGTTCACCGTGGTGGCTGAAGAGGATTGCGTGCTGGCATTGGCTGGAGCGGATCTGTGTGCGCAAGTGGATGGCGAGGCGCCTGCGCCGTGGCGCAGTTTTCGGCTGCATAAAGGACAGCGATTGCAATTTACGCAGCCACTGCTTGGCGCACGGGCGTATCTCGCCGCGCCGGGCGGGTTTGATGCGCCGAAAGTGTTAGGCAGCAGCGCGACGGTGGTCCGCGAAGAACTCGGCGGACTCGATGGCATGGGCCGACCGTTGGCCAAGGATGCGCAACTGAGCTATTCCGGCAGTGCATTAATCCTGTTGCGGGAGTTACCGCAAGATCAGATTCCGGATTTCAAAGTCGATGCACCGCTGGACTTGGTGCTTGGTGCGCAGATTGGTGCGTTCAGCGGGCAAAGCCTGTTCGACGCTTTCAACAGCGCCTGGGTGTTGGACAGTCGTGCCGACCGCATGGGCATTCGCCTGCTGGGCACACCTCTGGAATACCAGGGCCAACCGATGATCTCCGAAGGCATCCCGCTGGGCGCGGTGCAAGTGCCGCCAGACGGGCAGCCGATTGTGTTGCTCAATGATCGGCAGACCATTGGCGGCTATCCACGATTGGGCGCGTTGACGCCGTTGGCACTGGCGCGGCTGGCGCAGTGCCTGCCGGGGGCGAAGGTGCGGTTGCGGCCGGTGGTGCAGGACGTGGCGCATCGGGAGCAGGTCGCTTATTTGCGACAGTTTGCTTCACGGTGATCGTTCCCACGCTCTGCGTGGGAATGCCGCCCGGGACGCTCCGCGTCCCTGTGACGCGGAGCGTCACCTGATGCATTCCCACGCGGGAGCGTGGGAACGATCAGCGTACTACTTGGAAAGAAACCGCATCCCTTCTTCCAACCCGCGCAACGTCAGCGGATACATCTGGTCCTCAATCAAGTCCCGCACGATGTTGGTCGAGGAGGTATAGCCCCAGGTGTCTTTCGGGTACGGGTTGATCCAGATGAGCTTCTTGTATTTCTCCATGAAGCGCTGCATCCACAGGTAGCCCGGTTCTTCGTTCCAGTGCTCGACGCTGCCGCCGGCCTGGGTGATTTCGTAGGGCGCCATGGCGGCGTCGCCGATGAAGATCACTTTGTAGTCGGCGCCGTACTTGTGCAGCAGGTCCTGGGTCGAGAAACGCTCGGAGGTGCGGCGCATGTTGTTCTTCCACACCGACTCGTACACGAAGTTGTGGAAGTAGAAGTACTCCAGGTGTTTGAACTCGGTCTTGCAGGCCGAGAACAACTCTTCGCAGATCTTCACGTGAGCGTCCATCGAGCCGCCGATGTCGAACAGCAGCAACAGCTTGACGGTGTTGCGCCGCTCCGGCCGCATCTGGATGTTCAGCAACCCGGCATCGCGGGCGGTGTGGTCGATGGTGCCGTCGATGTCCAGTTCTTCCGCCGCGCCTTGGCGGGCGAATTTGCGCAGTCGGCGCAGGGCGACCTTGATGTTTCGCGTGCCCAGTTCCACCGAATCGTCGAGGTTCTTGTACTCGCGCTGGTCCCAGACCTTGACCGCTTTGCCCTGGCGCTTGCCGGCATCGCCGACCCGAATGCCTTCCGGGTTGAAGCCGCCGGAGCCGAATGGGCTGGTGCCGCCGGTGCCGATCCATTTATTGCCGCCGGCGTGGCGTTCTTTCTGTTCTTCCAGGCGTTTCTTGAATTCTTCGATCAGCTTGTCGAGGCCGCCAAGGGACTGGATCTGCGCCCGCTCTTCATCGCTCAGGGAACGCTCGAATTCCTTGCGCAACCAGTCTTCGGGAATCAACGCCTGAAGGTGATCGTCGAGTTTTTCCAGGCCGTTGAAGTAGGCACCGAAGGCGCGGTCGAACTTGTCGAAATGCTTTTCGTCCTTCACCAGGATCGCCCGGGACAGGTAATAAAACTCGTCCGTGTCGGCGAAGACCACGCGCTGTTTCAGCGCGTTGATCAAGTCCAGCAGCTCACGCACCGAGACCGGCACCTTGGCGGCGCGCATTTCATTAAACAGGTTGAGCAGCATGGCGATCAGCCTCTTAGCGGGTGCCGCGACGGCTCATGAACGCCAGGCGCTCAAGCAATTGCACGTCCTGTTCGTTCTTCACCAAAGCGCCGGCCAGCGGCGGGATGGCCTTGGTCGGATCGCGTTCGCGCAGCACCGCTTCGCCGATGTTGTCGGCCATCAGCAGTTTCAGCCAGTCCACCAGTTCCGAAGTTGAAGGCTTCTTCTTCAGGCCCGGCACCTTGCGCACGTCGAAGAACACATCCAGCGCTTCGCTGACCAGGTCTTTCTTGATGTTCGGGTAATGCACGTCGACGATCCGCTGCATCGTGGTGCGATCCGGGAACGCGATGTAGTGGAAGAAGCAGCGGCGCAAGAAGGCGTCCGGCAGCTCTTTCTCGTTGTTGGAGGTAATGATGATGATCGGGCGAACCTTGGCCTTGATGGTCTCGTCGATCTCGTAAACGTAGAACTCCATCTTGTCGAGTTCTTGCAGCAAGTCGTTGGGGAATTCGATGTCGGCCTTGTCGATCTCGTCGATCAGCAGAATCACCCGCTCCTCGGACTCGAAGGCTTCCCACAGCTTGCCCTTCTTCAGGTAGTTGCGAACGTCGTGGACCTTCTCGGTGCCCAGTTGAGAATCGCGCAAGCGGCTGACCGCGTCGTACTCGTACAGGCCCTGATGCGCCTTGGTGGTGGACTTGATGTGCCAGGTGATCAACTTGGCGCCAAGGGACTCGGCCAATTGCTCGGCAAGCATGGTCTTGCCCGTGCCCGGCTCGCCCTTGACCAGCAGCGGACGCTCCAGGGTGATGGCGGCGTTGACCGCCAGCTTCAGGTCATCGGTGGCGACGTAGGCCTGGGTGCCTTCGAACTTCATCTGCTAATCCTCGAACGGTAACGCCGACCTGAACGGGGCAGGGCGGGACGCAATATTTATGATGCCCCGACTATAACGCGCTGCCCGGTCGACTGTGAACGCAGACGGGTTATTCAGTCTCTGAATGGGGCGTCACATCTTGACTCAGTCTCGGCGCAAGGCCAGCATTCAGGTATCGCCGATTTGGCGATAGGCTTTGCGGCATGTCAATTCTCGAAAGGCTGGAAACGATGTTACCCATGAAACGACCCCGGTTGACGGCTGTAAAGGCGCTGCCGGGATACCGCCTGGCACTGACCTTTATAGACGGCCAACAACTGACACTGGATTTGAGCCGCGATTTGTACGCCTACCCGGGATTGCAACCGTTGCTTGAAGCTCACGTCTTTGACGGTGCGGCCCTTGGCGATGATGGCTGGACGGTGGAGTGGGACGAGCCGGATATTCAAATTGGCGCGGACACGTTGTATCTGGACGCGCTCTCGCAAAACGCTACGGATGAAAACACCCGTATCTTCATCGACTGGCGCGCTCGCACCGGATTGCCCTTGAATCAGGCCGCCGAAGCGCTGGGGGTCAGTGCTCGCAGTATCAGCCGCTACAGCAGCGGACGCGAAGCGGTGCCGCGTTCACTGGCATTGGCCTGCCTGGGTTGGGATTCCTTGCAGCAACGGCCTTCGGCTTTGGCGGCAGCCGAGGAGACCGGTCGTTACATCGTCATCCGTAAAAACTAGCCCGCATCCGGCTTCGGCTGTTCATACCGCGCATTGAACGCCTGGACAAAACCATTGCGCAAAATCTGCAAAAACGCCTGGAACGCGCTGATATCTTGCTGATGCACGCTGCCACTGAGTTCAACTCGGGTAGCGAATTGGTTCTTGCGCTGGTTTTTCAGCACGGTTTCGGTGCTGCCGACGATGGCTTCCCAGACCGAGCGCAAGATCCCTTTGTTCTTGTTCTCGACGTCCTGCTGCCAATTGAATACTTCGACATCCCGCAGCAACGGTTTGATGTAGCCCTTGAGCTGGCCCTTGTTGGCTTCGGCTTCGATCACCACGTCACCGTGGCCGGCGTTGAAGTCGAATTTGCCGTAGGCCGAGGCGAAGTCGTTCATGCGTTTGAGTTCGATGTCCTTGGCCCGCAGGCGGAATTCGAAGTCTTCGAAGTTACTCAGCGGATCGAAGGTGGCAGTGGTTTCCAGCGGGGCATGGCCCAACAGCAGGGCCTTGCCTTCGAAACGGGCGTCGCGCTTGCCTTCGGTGTCGACCACGTTGGTCAGGTTAAAAAGGCTGGCGTTGACCTGGGTGGCGTTCATGTTCACCGGCGGGCTGGAGTTGAAGTTGCGAAAGGTGATTTTGCCGTCGTTGATCCGCACTTCGTTCAAGGTGATCGGCAGCAATTTGCTCAATTGCGCGCGCCAGTCAGTGCCGCGACCGGTCTGGGAGTTCTGTTTGTTGGCGCCGCCATCGACGAAGTTCACTTCCGGGTTGATGAACTGCACCTCGGCCACCACGGCATGGTCGTACCACAGGGAGTGCCAGCTGACCGAAAGGTCGATCAGCGGCGCGTTGACGAAAGGCACCGGGACCTTGCCGTCGACCTTGACGATCTTCAGCCCGTTGATCTTGTAGGCGCCGCGCCATAAGGCCAGGTCCACGTCGACAACCTGGCCACGGTAGTCGCCCATGTCCGCCAGTTTGTCATTGAGGTAGTTGCGCACCAGGTAGGGCAGGGCGATGTCCAGCGCCACCAACAACACAACGAGGCCGGCGAGGGTCCACAGGGGCCAACTGTATCGACGCTTCATGATGGCAATTCCTTGGCGATGTAAAGCCATTGACTGCTGGCGCCGGCGGACGTTCGACCTGACTGGACGACCCTCGGCAACAGGCATACCTTGGACAGCTAATTCAACGCTGCATAAGGACCCAGCCATGAGCCGTATTTTCGCTGACAACGCCCATTCCATTGGCAATACGCCGCTGGTACAGATCAATCGCATCGCGCCGCGCGGCGTGACCATCCTGGCCAAGATCGAGGGGCGCAACCCCGGTTATTCGGTCAAGTGCCGGATCGGCGCGAACATGATCTGGGACGCCGAAAGCACCGGTAAACTCAAGCCTGGCATGACCATCGTCGAGCCGACGTCGGGTAACACCGGCATCGGCCTGGCCTTTGTGGCCGCCGCCCGTGGCTACAAGCTGATGCTGACCATGCCGGCGTCGATGAGTATCGAGCGGCGCAAGGTGCTCAAGGCGTTGGGGGCTGAGCTGGTGCTGACCGAGCCGGCCAAGGGCATGAAAGGCGCGATTGAAAAGGCGGCGGAAATTCTCGCCAGCGACCCGGCCAAGTACTTCATGCCGGCGCAATTCGAAAACCCGGCCAACCCGGCCATCCACGAAAAGACCACCGGCCCGGAAATCTGGAACGACACCGACGGTGCGGTCGATGTGCTGGTGGCCGGCGTCGGAACGGGCGGAACCATCACCGGTGTTTCGCGGTATATCAAGAATACCCAGGGCAAACCGATTATCTCGGTGGCCGTGGAGCCAGTGTCGTCGCCGGTCATTACCCAGAAGCTGGCCGGTGAAGAGATCAAGCCGAGCCCGCACAAGATTCAGGGCATTGGTGCCGGTTTTGTGCCGAAAAACCTCGATTTATCGATTGTCGATCGGGTCGAGCTGGTAACCGATGACGAATCCAAGGCCATGGCCCTGCGCCTGATGCAGGAAGAAGGGATTTTGTGCGGTATCTCTTGCGGTGCGGCGATGGCTGTGGCGGTACGCCTGGCCGAAACCCCGGAAATGCAGGGCAAGACGATTGTGGTGATCCTGCCGGACTCGGGCGAGCGTTATCTGTCGAGCATGTTGTTCAGTGATCTGTTTACCGAGGCGGAGAACCATCAATAAAAAAATTGAAATATCGCAGCCTTCGGCAGCGCTTACGCCGATCGGGTTTTTCTGTAGGCGCTGCCGCAGGCTGCGATGTTTTGATCTTGATGATTCAGGTCAGCCTTCGTTCAGGAACCTTATGTTAATAAGTGCTTTGTTGCGCAATCCTTAACACTGTTTGTTCAGATATGTGGGTTTTTCCCCGGTCCGGTAGTGGGTATCATGGCCGGCTGCCACGTCGGGTAAATGGCGCGGTGCAAAGTTGCTTATTTTCAAGGAGTCGTTGATGACCTTTTCCCTGGCCGCGAAAGCGTCGGTGTTGCTGTTATTCCTCGGCAGTACGCTCTACGTGCATTTGCGCGGCAAGGCACGGTTGCCGGTCCTGCGTCAGTTCGTCAACCATTCGGCGCTGTTCGCACCCTACAACGCCCTGATGTACCTGTTCTCCGGCGTGCCGTCCAAACCCTACCTGGATCGCAGCAAGTTCCCGGAACTGGATGTGCTGCGAGACAACTGGGAAGTCATCCGCGACGAAGCCATGCACCTGTTCGACGAGGGCTACATCCGCGCCGCCGAAAAGAACAACGACGCCGGTTTCGGCTCATTCTTCAAGAAAGGCTGGAAGCGTTTCTATCTCAAGTGGTACGACAAACCTTTGCCCTCGGCCGCAGCCCTGTGTCCGAAAACCGTGGCGCTGGTCAGCAGCATCCCCAATGTCAAAGGCGCGATGTTTGCCTTGTTGCCGGGCGGCAGCCATCTCAACCCGCACCGCGACCCGTTCGCTGGCTCCCTGCGTTATCACCTGGGACTGTCGACGCCGAACTCCGACGATTGCCGCATCTTTGTCGACGGTCAGGTCTACGCCTGGCGCGATGGCGAAGACGTGATGTTCGACGAAACCTATGTGCACTGGGTCAAGAACGAAACCGAAAAGACCCGGGTCATCCTGTTCTGCGATATCGAGCGGCCGCTGAGCAACCGCATCATGACCCGCATCAATCGCTGGGTCAGCGGCCTGCTGGGCCGCGCCACCGCGCCACAGAACCTTGATGATGAGCGCGTCGGCGGGATCAACCAGGTTTACGCCTGGAGCAAGAATTCCACCGACAAGTTCAGCGGCGTGATCAAACAATGGAAACGCCGTCACCCCAAGGCCTACCGCGTACTGCGGCCGGTGCTGGCGGTGGTGGTGCTGACGTTGTTGGGGTATTGGTTGTTTGGTTAAAACCGGCTCATGAACAAAAAAACCGCTCTGTGATGAGCGGTTTTTTTATGCCGAGCAGATCGTGCACAAAGCGCCACAAACCGACACAAGCCGTTAAACTCCCTTCCGGCGGTACGGCCATGAACCACAGGCTTTTCCCTTGGCTGGCTCGCGCACTCCCTCAATGAAGGCGCAGCACATCTGCAGTGTGCTGACATACACCCCATGGAATAGGCGACTCCCCTTGAATCAATCCCTCAAGCCCGGCGAAAACACGACCCTCAGCCTGCCCAAAGGGCATGTCGTGGTCACCCATGCGGCCGGCGACAACCTGGACGTTAACCTCACGGCCTTCCTGGTCACCGAAACCGGCAAGGTGACGAACGACAGCGACATGGTGTTCTTCAACGCCCCGGAACACGCGTCCGGTGCCGCCATGTTCATCGCCCCGGTCACGCAGAGCGCCACCGTCAGCCACCGTATCGGCTTTGATCTGTCGCGCCTGCCGGCCAGTATCACCAAGATCGCCATCACCCTGACCCAAGATGGCAGCGCTGGCGGTTTTGCGGCGGTCAAGGACCTGCGTGCCCAAGTGGTGGTCGGCGATCAGGTGCTGGAACTCGCGCCCGGATCGTTCTCCCAAGAGACGGGCATCATCGTGCTGGAGTTGTACGTTCGAAACGGCCAGATGAAGGCGCGCTCAGTGTGGCAGGGGTTCGCTTCGGGCCTGTCCGGGCTCTGCGGTCTCTACGGGATTGAGGTCGACGACGCGCCTGCCCCGGCAGCGGCCCCGACTCCCGCGGCCAAACCAGTCAATATCGTCAAATCGGTCATCACCCTCGACAAGCCAGGCACCAGCCACAAAGTGTCCCTGGAAAAAGGCCCGACCGCACCGAAGGTCATCCGGGTCAGCGCGACCTGGGTGGACAACGGCGATGGCGAGGACAACGACGACCTCGACCTGCGGATCGGCATCCTGCGCCCGGACGGACGGATGTCCATCATCCAGGCGCCCGACAAGAGCGGCGCCTTTGACATCGACCCTTTCGTGTTCCACACCGGCGACGTGGTCAGCGCCAGTGCGTCGGCGCCGGGCATCGAAACGGTCGAAATCAACCCGGCCATCTCCCAGCGCATGGGCGGCAAGGTCGCGCTGGTCTGCAGCGTTTATTCCGCGGTGGACAACGGCGCCGTTTCGGTGGCGTCGCTGAAACCGAAAATGCGCATGGAATATGGCGACCAGATCGTCGAATGCGCCTTTGAGTTCAAGGACGGTTTTTTCAGCAGCGCGATCTACACCTACGTGATCGGCCTGATCGAAATCGACCTGGATCACATTGAGCTGAGCCCGTCCGGCAAGACTTCCAAGAGCACCAGCGAAGCCACCCCTTGGCTGTCGCGCAAGGGTGACAAACTGGAGATCACCATGGATGGCCCCGCTGTGTTCAAAGGCCATCCGCCGGAAAACAGCGGCAACAAACGTTACGTCTGAGTCCCTGTGACGGGCGCGTGGCACTCATCGAGTCGCCACGCGCCTGCAAGCTTGCCGGACCTTTTCGGCAAGTCGTTGCAATCTGTGTCCAGCGCTGGTTATAGTCGGCACTCGGTGGTCTTGCGACACACCGTTCTTCCTCTCAAAAAAGATCAGCCCATGCCTGCATCCCACATCAACGCGGTAGTCGATTCAGCGGTCAACGCTGGCGTCGTGCCGTGCGGGATCCAGCAGCCTGCGCAGATCAGTCATTACCCCCCTCCTGTCAACAGCACGCCGGTGTGCGCGGTCGTATCACCGCCAGGCGTTGGCATTTCGGGCTGATCAGCTTTCTCTGCTGTTCCCCCATGCCCGTCTGAAAAAACGACTGAACTTCAGCTTCGGCTGAGTTGGCTTTTTTGCCTGATGACAGGTGGTATTCATGTTTGTCCTTTCGAAAAAAACCGCGCTCGCGGCGGCGTCCACGAGCCTGTTCGTCCTGCTGTGGAGCAGCGGGGCGATCTTCTCCAAATGGGGCCTGGCCCACGCCTCACCGTTTGCCTTTCTGTTGATCCGCTTCACCATCGCCCTGTGCGGGTTGCTGCTGTTGATGCCGTTGCTCAAGCTGAAACAGCCCAAGGGCGGCAAGCCGATGCTGTATGCGATGGCCACGGGCGTGGTGCTGCTGGGGGCTTATCAGATTTTCTATCTGCTGGCCCTGGACCTGAAAGTCACGCCGGGCGTGATGGCGACAATCATGGGCGTGCAGCCGATCCTCACCGTGGTGATCATGGAGCGTCAGCGCTCGGCCAGCCGTATGTTCGGCCTGGCGCTGGGGTTGGCCGGGTTGATCATGGTGGTTTACCAAGGCATCGGCCTGGCCGGGATGTCGCTGGCCGGGATGCTCTTCGGGTTGTTGGCGCTGGCGAGCATGACCTTTGGTTCGATCATGCAGAAACGCATCACCGACAATCCCCTCGGCACGCTGCCGGTGCAGTACCTGGCCGGGCTGTTGCTGTGCGGGGTCTTCGTGCCGTTCCAACCGTTTCATTTCGAACACAGCACAGGCTTTATCGTGCCGGTGTTGTGGATGGGCCTGGTGGTGTCGGTGTTGGCGACGTTGCTGCTGTATCGGCTGATTGCCCGGGGCAACCTGGTGAACGTCACCAGTTTGTTTTACCTGGTGCCGGCGGTGACGGCGGTGATGGATTACCTGATCTTTGGTAATCGGCTGGCGTTGTTGAGCGTGCTTGGGATGTTGCTGATCATTGTGGGATTGGTGTTTGTGTTCCGTCAGTCGCGCTAACGCTGACGGGTGGTCCTACAGCGAACCTGTGCGCTGTCGCGGCGGCGCACAACTTTCCAAGACGTTTCCTACGAAGTACCCTGTTGCCGCGTTTCGGCATCGACCTCTATAGTTTGGGCTCGCGGAAAATCCCGCGAATGACCTTGGCCGGTCGAGCATCCAAAACGCATCAGCGTCATTGTTCAGGCATTTTCATGCCTGGATGTCGTGTTATGGCAGCTGTGCTCGGGACATCTTCGGGTGTGCCGGTTTGATGGGTGCCGGTCGGCCAACCCGTACACAGCTGCCACCTTTTTCGTTTGGCCGCGGACGAGAGGTAGCCCTATTTGGAGTTTTACCCATGCTCGAAGTAATGCCGCGTTACCTTCCCATCGATACCTACGACGCCGACCACCCGGTGCTCTACATCAACACCCACCGAGAAATCAGCGACATCGCCGCCTGCGCGATGCACCGCTTCACCGTGATCCGCGACCTGACCGACACCCTGACCAGCCTCAACCTCACCGGCATTTCCGACGGCGACCTGACCCGCGTCACCCGCGCCGTCCACCTGCTGGCCCGCGAAGGCTGCGCCATGCTCAACGTGGTCCAGGCCCGGGCGCGGCAGCGCGAGGACGGCTACAAAGCGGCGATATAGCGACCCACTGTTGATTAACCCTGTAGGAGCTGCCGAAGGCTGCTCCTACGGGGGCAGGCTCTAGCGTGTAGCCACTTCCACCGGCTTCACCACCGCCGGCTTCAACACCAGCCACAACGCCGCCGCAATCAACACCCCGCCGTAGATGTGCGCCATCGACAACGGCTCATCCAGCAACAGCGCGCCCCACAACACGCCGAACGGCGGGATCATGAAGGTCACGGTCATCGACTTCACCGGGCCAATCGAGCTGAGCAGGCGGAAGTAGACAATGTACGCAAACGCCGTGCAGACCAACCCCAACCCCAGCAGCGACAACCAGACATTCCAGCCGCCCCAGCTCGCCGGTGGGTTGCTGATCACGCTGTAGCCGAACAGCGGCAACAGGAACAACGTCGCGCCGAGCATGCTGCCCAACGCCGATAAACGACTGTCGAGGCCGCCGGCCTGATCCAGCCAGCGACGGGCGAGGAACCCGGCGAAACCGTAGCAAGTGGTGGCGAGCAGGCAGGCGAGGGCGCCCATCAGCAGTTCCATATCAAATGCCACTGGCCCGGCTCGGGTCAGCACGCCGACGCCAAACAGCCCGAGGAACACCCCGCCAAGCTTGGCCGCCGTGAGTTTTTCATGGAAGAACAACCCGCCGATCAACACGCCCATCAGCGGCGTGGTGGCGTTGAAAATCGCCGAGTAACCGGCCGGCAACACTTGCGCGGCGACGGAATACAGGGTCGCCGGGATCCCCGAGTTGATTACCCCGAGCAGCATCACGGTCTTGAGTTTGCCCTTGAAATCCCAGCTGATGCGCATCAGGCCGAGGATCACCAGCAAGCCGACCGCCGCAATCGACACCCGGAAAAATGCCGTGGGAATCGTGCCAATCACCGGAGCGATAATGCGCATGAACAGGAAACTCGCGCCCCAGATCGCCGCCAGCGACAGTAAACGGACAATATCGACAGGGCTCACGGTGCACTCCTTCCTTTATGGGGACGGAAGTGTTGCCGAGCGCCTGATCGATGGCAACCGAAAAACGCGCAATTAATCCCGGTCGAAAATTACGCTTCTCCTGTACCCGGTTCACTGGCTAAGCTCAGGGCTCCGAAATTCCCGCAGAGGTCTCACCATGCCGCAGCAATGGCCAGCCGCCGATATCGCCCGAAGGATCCTCGACGGCTTTGACGATTACCGCGAGCATTTCCGCCAGATCACCGATGGCGCCCGGGCGCGTTTCGAGCAGGCCCGGTGGCAGGAGGCGCAAGTCGCCTCGGCGGCGCGGATCAACCTCTACGAAGAAAAGGTCGGCGAAACCGTCGAGCGCCTGCGCGAGGCCTTCGACAGCGAAACGCTGATGGAAGTGAGCTGCTGGCCGCTGGTCAAAAGCGCCTACATCACCCTGATCGACCTGCGCTTCGACGATGAACTGTCCGAAACCTGGTACAACTCGATCTTCTGCGGGCTGTTCAGCCATGACCTGATCAGCGACGGCTGCATGTTCATCCACACTACGCGGCCGAGCCTGCGCCGGGCCCGGGCCGCGCAAACCCGCACCTACAAGCCCCAGGGGCATTTGTCGGAAATGTTAGGGAGCATCTTTGCCGACTACCGCTTCAGCGAAGATTACGCCGACCTCTCCGGCGACCTGCGCCGCCTCGAAGCGCAACTGCGCGAGAACCTGCCGGACTGGGTGTGCAAGGACCCGGAGCTGAGCGTCGAACTGTTTTCCTCGGTGCTGTACCGCAACAAAGGCGCGTACCTGGTCGGGCGCATCTACACCCGGGACGAGCAATGGCCGCTGGTGATTCCATTGCTGCACCGCGAAGGTCGCGGCATCCAGATCGACGCGTTGATTACCGATGAAGCCGATGTGTCGATCATCTTCTCGTTCACCCGTTCGTACTTCATGGTCGATGTGCCGGTGCCGGCGGAGTTTATCGGCTTCCTCAAGCGCATCCTGCCGGGCAAGCACATCGCCGAGCTGTACACCTCGATCGGTTTCTACAAGCACGGAAAATCCGAGTTCTATCGGGCGCTGATCAACCATCTGGCCAACACTGACGACCAATTCATCATGGCCCCCGGCGTGCGCGGCATGGTCATGAGCGTATTCACCCTGCCGGGTTTCAACACCGTATTCAAAATCATCAAGGACCGCTTCTCGCCGTCGAAAAACGTCGACCGCGCCACCGTGATCGAAAAGTACCGCTTGGTGAAAAGCGTCGACCGGGTCGGGCGCATGGCCGATACCCAGGAATTCGCCGACTTCCGCTTCCCGCTGAGCAAGTTCGAGCCGGCGTGCCTGGAAGAATTGCTCGACGTGGCGGCGTCCACGGTGTCAGTCGAAGGCGACACGGTGCTGATCCGCCACTGCTGGACCGAACGGCGGATGACGCCGCTCAACCTGTACCTGGAAAACGCCAACGAGGCTCAGGTGCACGAGGCACTGGAAGATTACGGCCTGGCGATCAAGCAACTGGCGGCGGCGAACATCTTTCCCGGCGACATGTTGCTGAAGAACTTTGGCGTCACCCGGCACGGACGGGTGGTGTTTTATGACTACGACGAGATTTGCTTCCTGACCGAAGCCAACTTCCGCCACATCCCGCAGCCGCGCACGCCGGAAGACGAGATGGCGTCCGAGCCGTGGTATTCGATCGGGCCGCTGGATGTGTTTCCCGAGGAGTTTCCGCCGTTTCTGTTCGCCGATGCCGGGCAGCGGCGGTTGTTTGATCAGTTGCATGGGGAGTTGTACAACGCGGATTACTGGAAAAGTTTGCAGGAGGCGATTCGGGCGGGGAAGGTCATCGACGTGTTTCCCTACCGCCGTAAGGGCCTGGATAACGAATAGTTCCCACTGATCGTGCTGATCGTTCCCACGCTCCGCGTGGGAATGCCTCCCCGGACGCTCCGCGTCCGCTCTTGGAACGCAGAGCGTCCCTGGCTGCATTCCCACGCAGAGCGTGGGAACGATCAGCGTGGGAACGATCACACGGTGCCGCAAATCTGCGACAATCGCCCCCCTGCGCCACTAGACGACTTATTGCGTACCTGATGACTGACGAATCGCCTTCCATCGACAAACTGCTGAAAAACCTCGATCACGCCATGCTTGCCGACCGCCACCGGCTGCGGCGGCAGTTGCTTGAGCTGCGCAAGAAACCTGATGAAGCCAAGCTGGCCCAGTGGGTGACGCGCACGCAGGCGTCCTGTGATCAGGTGTTGGCGCGGCGTGCCAGCCTGCCGGTGATTCGTTACGACGACAGTTTGCCGATCGCCGCCAAGCGCGACGAAATCAAAGCAGCGCTGCTCAAGCATCAGGTGCTGATCATTGCCGGCGAAACCGGTTCGGGTAAAACCACCCAGTTGCCGAAGATCTGCCTGGAGATCGGTCGCGGCCAGCATGGTTTGATCGGCCACACCCAGCCGCGCCGGATCGCCGCACGCAGCGTCGCCAGCCGGGTTGCCGAAGAACTGGCCACGCCGCTGGGCGCGCTGGTCGGCTATCAGGTGCGGTTCGAGGACCAGAGCGATTCCAACACCCTGATCAAGCTGATGACCGACGGCATCCTGCTGGCGGAAACCCAGAACGACCGCTACCTCGAACGCTACGACACGATCATCGTCGACGAAGCCCACGAACGCAGCCTCAACATTGATTTCCTGCTCGGCTACCTGAAAACCCTGCTGCCGCGCCGCCCGGATCTGAAAGTTATCATCACCTCGGCGACCATCGACCTGGAGCGCTTCTCCAAGCACTTCGACGATGCACCGATTGTTGAGGTTTCCGGCCGGACCTTCCCGGTGGACACCTGGTATCGCCCGCTGACCCTGGAGCAGGACGAGGAGGGCAACCGCGTCGAGGACGACTTGACCGTCGATCAGGCGATTCTCGCCACCCTCGACGAAATCGCCGCGTTCGAACGCAGCGAGCGCAAGAGCCCCGGCGATGTGCTGGTGTTCCTGCCCGGCGAGCGGGAGATTCGCGACGCGGCGGACATGCTGCGCAAGGCCCAGCTCAAGCACACCGAAATCCTGCCGCTGTATGCGCGGTTGTCGCCGGCCGAACAACAGCGGATTTTCCAGTCGCACCCCGGCCGCCGCGTGGTCCTGGCGACCAACGTCGCCGAGACTTCGCTGACGGTGCCGGGCATCCGTTACGTGATCGACAGCGGCACCGCGCGCATCAGCCGCTACAGCTACCGCGCCAAGGTCCAGCGCCTGCCCATCGAAGCGATTTCCCAGGCCAGCGCCAACCAGCGTAAGGGGCGTTGCGGGCGGGTCGAGCCGGGCATTTGTATTCGCCTCTATGGCGAAGAAGACTTCATCGGTCGCCCGGAATTTACCGACCCGGAAATCCTGCGCACCAACCTTGCCGCCGTTATTTTGCAGATGCTGCATCTGCGCCTCGGCGAGATCACCGATTTCCCGTTTATCGAGCCGCCGGATGGCAAGGCCATCAGCGACGGTTTCAACCTGCTGCAAGAGTTGTCGGCGGTGGATCGCAACAGTCAGCTGACCCCGCTCGGTCGGCAACTGGCGCGTTTGCCAGTGGACCCGCGCATGGGCCGCATGCTGCTGGAAGCGGCGAAACTCGGCAGCTTGCAGGAAGTGCTGATCGTCGCGAGCGCCATGTCGATCCAGGACCCGCGCGAGCGCCCACCGGAACGCCAACAAGCCGCCGACCAAGCCCATGCGCAATGGAAAGACGTGGACTCGGACTTTGCCGGGCTGGTCAATCTGTGGCGGGGTTTTGAAGAACAGCGCCAGGCGTTGACCGCTAGTCCGCTGCGTAACTGGTGCCGCAAAAATTTCCTCAACTACTTGCGCTTGCGCGAGTGGCGCGATTCTCATCGGCAGTTGAGCCTGATCTGCCGCGACATGCAGCTCAGCCTCAATAAAGAGCCGGCGGATTACCCGAAACTGCACAAAGCCGTGCTCTCCGGTTTGCTCAGCCAGATCGGCCAGAAAACCGAAGACGGCGATTACCTTGGCGCGCGTCAGCGGCGTTTCTGGATTCACCCGTCGTCGGGCCTGGGCAAGAAGCGTCCGCAATGGCTGATGGCCGCCGAACTGGTGGAAACCACCAAGCTCTATGCGCGTATGGTGGCCAAGATCGACGCTGACTGGATCGAGCCGCTGGCCGGGCACCTGATCAAGAAAAACCACTTCGAACCCCATTGGGAGAAGAAGCGCGGCCAGGTTGTGGCCTTCGAGCAGATCACTCTGTTCGGTTTGATTGTGGTCGGGCGGCGGCCGGTGCATTACGGGCCGATTGATCCGGTGGTGTCCCGTGAGTTTTTCATTCGCGAAGGTTTGGTGCGCGGCGAGATTCAGTCCAAGGCCAAGTGCCTGACGGCCAATGCGCAGTTGCTGGAACAGCTCGATGAACTGGAGGCCAAGGCTCGTCGGCGCGACATCCTCGCCGATGAAGAAACCCTGTTCGCCTTCTACGACGCGCGCTTGCCGGCGGAGATTCACCAGACCGCCACGTTCGACAGTTGGTACAAGGTCAACAGCCAGAAAGACCCGCAACTGCTGATCATGCGCGAAGAAGACGTGCTGGCTCGCGAGGCCAGTGAAGTCACCGCGCTGCATTACCCGGACACCCTGCACATCGGCGACCTGGAATTGGCCCTGAGTTATCACTTCGAGCCGAATCACCCGCGTGACGGCGTGACCCTGCGCGTACCGGCGCCGTTGTTGCCGATGCTGCCGCCGGAACGCCTGGAATGGCTGGTGCCGGGGGTGATCGAGGCCAAGTGCATCGCCTTGGTCCGCAACCTGCCCAAGGCCCTGCGCAAGAACTTCGTGCCGGTGCCGGACTTCGTCAAAGCCGCGTTGCAGCGCATGACCTTCGCTGAAGGCTCGCTGCCTCAAGCGCTGGGCCGCGAATTGCTGCGCATGACCGGGGCGCGGGTTAGCGATGAAGCGTGGATGGAAGCTTCGCAACAGGTTGACAGCCATTTGCGGATGAACCTGGAAATCGTCGATGGCCAAGGCAAGTTCCTTGGCGAAGGGCGGGATCTGGCCGAGCTGACCGCGCGTTTCGCCGAGGCCAGCCAAGCGGCGTTGGCCGTGCCGCAAACCGCGAAAAACCAGTTGCCAGTAGAGCCGAAGGTCTTTGCCGCCGTCGCCGAGAAAACCCAGCAGAAGATCGCCGGGCTGTCGATGACGGTGTATCCGGCGCTGGTGGAAGAGGGCGGCACGGTCAAGGAAGGGCGTTTCTCGACCCCGGCCGAAGCCGAGTTCCAGCACCGCCGTGCCTTGCAGCGTTTGTTGATGCAGCAATTGGCGGAACCGGCGAAGTTCCTGCGCGGCAAGCTTCCGGGGCTGACTGAGCTGGGTTTGATGTACCGCGAATTGGGGCGCATCGATGCTCTGGTCGAAGACATTCTGCTGGCCAGTCTCGATAGCTGCATTCTTGAGGGTGAAGACCCGTTGCCTCGGGATGGCGCCGGGTTGGCCTCGCTGGCCGAGCGCAAGCGCGGCGGTTGGACTGAACATGCTGAACGCCTGGCAAAGCTGACCCTTGAGATTCTCAAGCTCTGGCACGGCCTGCAAAAACGCTTCAAGGGCAAGATCGACCTGGCCCAAGCCGTGGCCCTGAACGATATCAAGCAGCAGCTCAGTCATCTGGTGTATCCGGGCTTTGTCCGGGAAACGCCGATGCAGTGGCTCAAGGAATTGCCGCGTTATCTGAAAGCGGTCGAGCAGCGTTTCGAGAAAATTGGCGCGCAGGTGCAGCGGGATCGGGTCTGGAGCGGCGAGTTGTCCGGTTTGTGGGCGCAATATCAAACCCGCGCCAACAAACATGCGCAGGAAGGCAAGCGCGACCCGCAGTTGGAACTGTATCGCTGGTGGCTGGAGGAATACCGCGTGTCCCTGTTCGCCCAACAACTGGGGACCAAGGTGCCGATCTCAGACAAGCGCCTGAACAAACAGTGGACTCAGGTCGAACCATAACCCCTCTGTGGGAGCGGCTTTTGTGGCGAGCGAGCTTGCTCGCGCTGGGCTGCGCAGCGGCCCCAAAATTTTGTGAGCGCTGCGCACTCAAGCGGGAGCAAGCTCCCTCGCCACAAAAGCCCGCTCCCACAGGGGTGAGGGGTTTGATCTCGCAAATAGGGCCAAACCCCAGTGTTTATGGCAAACTTCGCGCCTATAAACGCCGGCCCCGCCGTTTTGCGCCTTCACAGGCCCGGGCGGATCGGAATAAAGCGACGCCAGGTTGGATTCCCCGGACGGGAAAAGACCCTTTGTGTGTTGGTACGTCGGTGCCAACGCTTTCTGCCTGAACAGATTAGAGAAACGACCATGCATAACGTCGTCATCAGCGGCACCGGCCTGTACACCCCGGCCAACAGCATCTCCAACGAAGAGCTGGTGCAGTCTTTCAACGCTTACGTCGCGCAATTCAACGCCGACAATGCCGACGCCATCGCGCGCGGCGAGATCGAAGCGTTGACCGAGTCCAGTGCAGCGTTTATCGAAAAAGCCTCCGGTATCAAGAGCCGCTTTGTCATGGATAAGGACGGCATCCTCGACCCGCAACGCATGGCGCCACGCCTGCCCGAGCGCTCAAACGACGAATGGTCGGTGCTGTGCCAGATGGCCATCGGCGCGGCCGAGCAAGCCTTGCAGCGCGCCGGCAAGACCGCCGCAGACATCGACGGCGTGATCGTCGCCTGCTCGAACCTGCAACGCGCCTACCCGGCCATCGCCATTGAAGTCCAGGAAGCTTTGGGCATTGAAGGTTTCGGTTTCGACATGAACGTCGCCTGCTCCTCGGCGACGTTCGGTATCCAGGCTGCCGCCAACAGCGTGCAACTGGGCCAGGCCCGGGCGATCCTGATGGTCAACCCGGAAGTCTGCACCGGCCACCTGAACTTCCGTGACCGCGACAGCCACTTCATCTTCGGCGACGCCGCCACCGCGGTGATCATCGAACGGGCCGACCTGGCGACGTCCAAGTATCAGTTCGACATTGTCAGCACCAAACTGCTGACCAAGTTCTCCAACAACATCCGCAACAACTTCGGCTTCCTCAACCGCGCGGCGGAAGAGGGCATCGGTGCCAAGGACAAACTGTTCGTGCAGGAAGGCCGCAAGGTATTCCGCGATGTGTGCCCAATGGTTGCCGAGCTGATCGCCACGCACCTGGACGAGAACAAGCTCAACATCGGCGATGTGAAGCGCTTCTGGCTGCACCAGGCCAACCTCAGCATGAACCACTTGATCGTCAAGAAGCTGCTGGGTCGCGAAGCCACCGAAGAAGAAGCGCCGGTGATCCTCGACACTTACGCCAACACCAGCTCTGCAGGCTCCGTGATTGCGTTTCACAAGAACCAGGATGACCTGGCCAGTGGCTCGCTGGCGGTACTCAGCTCGTTTGGTGCCGGGTATTCGATTGGTAGCGTGATTCTGCGCAAGCGCTGAGTTAACGCTTAAAAGATCGCAGCCTGCGGCAGCACCTACATGGGATGACGTCCTCCCTGTAGGCGTTGCCGCAGACTGCGATATTTTTTTTGCCTAAACAAAAAAACTCGCGTTGGCGTATCGGACGGATGATGGGGACCGATACACCAATGCGAGTTTGTAAAAGCAGCTCGGGCTTCCTTGCCCGAGTCATGTTGCGGGGTATTTAGAACTTGGCTTCGGCATCCAGTTGCAGGGTCTTGATGTCCGAGTCCCGGAGGGTGGCGTTGGTGAAGTCGGATTTAGCCATGAAGTACGTCGCACCAAGGGCGAAGTTCTTGTCCAGCTCGTAACTCACTTTCACCTTGCTGCCACGCGAACCGGTAAAACCGTTGGCGAAGTCGGAATCGGTGAAGGCGCCGACCACGGCGTTACGCTGCACGTCGCGATAGTTGTAGTCCACCGCGAAGCCGTAGAGCTTGGTCTTTACACCGGCCAACCAGGCAGAGTCCTGATCGTTGCTGGCATCTTTGTTGTTGACGTACTGACCGTACACCGAGAGCGGCATGGGCAGGCCACCGATGTCGAGCTGACCAAAGCCTTCGTACAACTTGAACTGTTCGTTCGGGGTGTTGCCGTTGGTGGCCAGGATCGATGGCGTGGTGGTGCCGCCGGCGGTGATGTCGTCGTCGTTGTCGTAGCCGTAGACGCTGCCACCCAGGGTCAGTTTCAGGTTGTCGGTGATGGCGAAGCGCGCGCCCAACTGACCTGCGTACAGGCGCAGGTCGTGCTTGAATTGCACGCCGTCGCCGTCGACGTTGTCCTTGAGGGTGTAGTGGCCGGCGCTACCGAACAGCTCGGTGCTGCCGCCCAACGGGTACTTGTAGGTCAGTGCCAGGCCTTCCGGGCTGATGTCGCTGTCCCAGATGATGTCGCCCATGCTCACCCATTGCTGCGGCATCTTGCCGCCCACGACGTGCAGGTTCTTGATGGCATCGGGGTGGTAGTCGACGTAACCCTGGTCCAGCCAGATCGACTTCTTGTCGAAGTAACCGTCCAGGCTCTGGTTGGTGGAGCGAGCGTCGTCGTTGTTGCCGGTGGCGATACGGATCCCGGTGTCGACTTGCGGGTTGATTTCGCTGTAGGCACCCAGGCGGACCCGAATACGCTGGCGGTCCTGGTCTTTATTGTTCGAAACACCGTCGTTCTTGACCGTTTCCTGGCGGAAACGCACGTCGCCCTTGAATTGAGTCTTGGCGGCCCACGCCAGTTTCTGGTCGAAGGTGCTCAGTTCATTGGTTTTCTTCGCGGTCGCGGCGATCTGTTCGTTGGTCTCTTGCTGAGCCTGGCGGGCGATTTGCTGGTCTTTCTGATCACGGGCCAGTTCGGCTTGCAGTTCGGCGTATTGCGCCTGGGAAATCGAGCCGTTTGCCTTGAGCATGTCGAGCAGTTTGGCGTCGACTGCGGCGCTGGCCGGAACGCTCATGGCCAGCATCAGGCCGCCACACAAGGCCGCCGCAGTTTTCGTGGAAGCAAGACGCATATCAATCTCCGAAGATGAAAGGGATGACTGAGCCATCCAGGACACAACCGACCGATGACGGACGGAAAACAGTGACCGGGTAGAACCCGGCGCTCTAAAAACAGGCGCCAGTATCGCGATGGTTTATGACAGTGCAGTGGCAAAGTGATGGCGTCTCGATGACGATACAAATCTTTCGTGAACCTTCGTTCTAGAGCACTGTCGGCGCATGCACGGGGTGTGCAATGTGCGGCGATAAGCGATACTCGCCGGGCTGTCACGCGAAGAACTGTGAGAATGCCGATGCCGCTGCAACGTCTGGAAAGCCTGTCCGAAATCGCGCCGCATACGTGGGACGCGCTGGTACCTGAAAATCAGCCATTCCTGCGCCACGCCTTCCTCAGTACGTTGGAAGACAGCGGCAGCGTCGGCCCGCATTCCGGCTGGCAACCCGAGCATTTGCTGCATGTCGAAGGCGAGCGTCTGATCGCGGCTTTGCCCAGCTACCGCAAATGGCATTCCTATGGCGAGTACGTGTTCGACCACGCCTGGGCCGACGCCTGCGCCCGTGCCGGGATCGAGTACTACCCCAAGTTGTTGACCGCGGTGCCGTTCAGTCCGGTCAGTGGGCCGCGTCTGTTGGCGGCCAATGTGGAAGATGGTTTTGAATTGTTGAGAAGTCTGCCCGGTTATCTGGAAATCGAAGAGCTCTCCAGCGCGCACATCAATTTCACCGATCCATTCACCGACGCCGCGTTGGCCGAACAGCCAGGTTGGTTGCAGCGCATCGGCTGCCAGTACCACTGGCAGAATCGCAGTTATCGAGACTTCCAGGACTTCCTCGACGCGCTCAGTTCGCGCAAGCGCAAGCAGATGCGCAAGGAGCGCGAGCAAGTGGCGGGGCAGGGCATCGAGTTCGAATGGCTCGAGGGTGCGCAACTGACCGAGCGGCAGTGGGATTTTGTCTATGCCTGCTACGCCAATACCTACGCGGTACGTCGGCAAACGCCGTACCTGACGCGGGAATTCTTCAGCCTGCTGGCCGAGCGCATGCCGGAGGCGATTCGCGTAGTGCTGGCCAAGCAAGGCTCACGGCCGGTGGCCATGGCCTTCAGTCTGGTGGGCGGCGACAGCTTTTACGGCCGTTACTGGGGTTGCCTGGCGGAGTTTGATCGCCTGCATTTCGAGACCTGTTTCTATCAGGGTATGGATTACGCGATTGCCAACGGCTTCCAGCGTTTTGACGCCGGGGCACAGGGCGAGCACAAGTTGATCCGCGGGTTCGAACCGGTGATCACTCACTCTTGGCATTACTTACGTCATCCGGGGTTGAAAGCGGCAGTCAAAGACTTCCTGGAGCAGGAGCGAGCCGGTGTATTGGCTTATGCCGAACACGCCAGCGCCGCATTACCGTATAAACAGCTATAAGTTTAAACAAGCCCCGCTGTATTTAAGCGAGGGCTTGCCTTGTCAATAGAGTAAGGTTGTCTGTTGTTTAGGCGATGTTAGTTACCACCACGGCGCTTGGCAGCCGAGTAATTTCTTGCCGTTTTCGGAGTTTTTGAAGTTCTCCAGAGTCGGTTGGTTTGTCCAGTAGGAATAAGACAGCGACCCGGAGAGTGGGATATTTTTATTCGAAGGGAGCATGCAGTCATATTTGTATTTAGGCTTCACGCAAACGGCGGTCTTCGCCAATACCTGATAGGTTGCATTGCTGGAGCCCAGGCCTTGGGCAACAGCTTGGGCCTTTGCAGATTCTTCGTTATTGGCAAAATGAGTAGTGACGTTACCCTCGACAGTGCAGTTGAACTCAAAGTCGATTTTGGCCATTTCTATATTGATATGCTCGTTAATACTCATCGCAAATGCACTCCCCTGAAACAGGCCGAGGGTCAAGAAAGTTAATGCGATGGCCGAACTGATTTTTTTCATGTAACAATCCTTGTTGGTGACGTCCGTTATTTGCTTGGTTCGAAACTTCGTGTTGCGCCGCCAGAGTAGCGTCTTTTTCAGGTTAGGCGACGGGATGATTGTATCTGTATATGCGCAGGACTCACTCGGTGCTTATTTAACTGTATTTGTTACAGTGCAAAGCGAAGTCCCGTATTGCTGTTGGCAATATGGGACTTAATGGTTGTGTGTTAGTTGCTTTCCTTGCCCAGCCAGCGATAAGTCACTCCGCCGACCACCGCACCGAGCAGCGGCGCGACCCAGAACATCCACAACTGCGCGATGGCCCAGCCGCCGACCATCAACGCCGGGCCAGTGCTGCGGGCCGGGTTGACCGACGTGTTGGTGACGGGAATCGAGATCAGGTGGATGAGCGTCAACGCCAGGCCGATGGCGATCGGTGCCAGCCCGGCCGGGGCGCGTCTGTCGGTGGCGCCGAGGATGATCAGCACGAACATCGCCGTCATCACCAGTTCACAGACAAAGCCTGCAGCCATCGAGTACTTGCCGGGGGAGTGCTCGCCGTAGCCGTTGGAGGCCAGGCCCGCTGACAGGTCGAAGCCTTCCTTGCCGCTGGCGATGTAGTAGAGCAAAGCCGCTGCGATGATCCCGCCAATGACCTGGGCGATGATGTAGGCCGGCAATTCTTTGGCCGGGAACCGACCGCCGACGAACAGGCCGACCGATACGGCCGGGTTGAGGTGACATCCAGAGATATGGCCAATGGCGAACGCCATGGTCAGCACGGTCAGACCAAACGCGAGGGCTACACCGAGCACCCCGATACCCAACGGCGAAGACGCGGCCAGCACCGCACTGCCGCAACCTCCCAACACCAGCCAGAACGTACCTAACAACTCAGTAACTGAACGTTTGAACAGAGACATGAGAGCGTCCTTGATAGGCGACCTATCGAGACTGTATCGCGTGATGCATCCTGCAGGTTTACGACAGGCTCATCTCCAGAACCTTGGCTGAGTACAGCAGGGTTCTGGCGGAAATCCAGCAGCCATAAAAAAACCGCCAGAGCACGTAATTAAAGGGCTCTGGCGGTGATTGTTCCCACGCTCCGCGTGGGAATGCAGCCCGTGACGCTCCGCGTCACTTGACGCGGAGCGTCCCCTGAGGCATTCCCACGCAGAGCGTGGGAACGATCAGGTAACGGTTTCAATCGATCCCGACAAACCCACCCGTCTGGTGCGCCCACAACCGCGCATACAACCCGCCATGGACCAGCAATTCAGCGTGGGTGCCGGTCTCGGCAATTTTGCCGTTTTCCAGCACCACCAAGCGGTCCATACGGGCGATGGTCGAGAGGCGGTGGGCGATGGCGATCACGGTTTTGCCCTGCATCAGGGTTTCCAGGCTTTCCTGGATCGCCGCTTCGACTTCCGAATCCAGCGCTGAGGTGGCTTCGTCCATGATCAGGATCGGCGCGTCCTTGAGCAGCACCCGGGCGATGGCGATCCGCTGCCGCTGGCCACCGGACAGTTTCACCCCACGCTCACCGACGTGCGCGTCAAAACCGCTGCGACCTTCGGCGTCTGAGAGCAACGGGATGAACTCGTCGGCCCGGGCCTTGTGCACGGCTTCCCAGAGTTCGGCGTCAGTGGCGTCGGGCCTGCCATAAAGCAGGTTATCGCGGATCGAACGGTGCAGCAGCGAGGTGTCCTGGGTGATCATGCCGATGCGCTCGCGCAGGCTTTCCTGGCCGACTTCGGCGATGTTCTGGCCGTCGATGAGGATGCGTCCGCCCTCGACGTCGTAGAGGCGCAACAGCAGGTTGACCAGGGTCGATTTGCCGGCACCGGACGGGCCGATCAGACCGATTTTTTCGCCCGGTTTGATGTTCAGGTTGAGGCCGCCGATGATGCCTTTCTTCTTGCCGTAGTGGAAATCCACGTGCTCGAAGCGCACCTCGCCACGGGCCACCGCCAGCGGTTTGGCTTGCGCGTGGTCGGTGACGCTGACCGGTTGCGCGATGGTGCGCAAACCGTCCTGGACCATGCCGATGTTTTCGAAGATGCCGGTGACCACCCACATGATCCAGCCGGACATGTTGACGATGCGGATCACCAAACCGGTAGCCAGGGCAATCGCCCCCACCGAGATCAGCGACTGCGACCACAGCCACAGCGCGAGGCCGGTGGTGGTAACGATCAGCAAACCGTTCATGCTGGTGATGGCCACGTCCATGCTGGTGACCACGCGGCCGGCCATCTGGGCTTTTTCGGTCTGTTCCTTGATGGCTTCCTTGGCGTACTGCTGTTCGTAATTGGTGTGGGCGAACAGTTTCAGGGTGGTGATGTTGGTGTAGCCATCGACGATCCGCCCCATGAGTTTGGAACGCGCATCGGAGGACTGCACCGAGCGGTCCTTGACCCGTGGCACGAAGTAATACAGCGCGCCGATGAAACCGGCGATCCAGGTGATCAGCGGGATCATCAGGCGCCAGTCGGCTTCGGCAAACAGCACCAGGGCGCTGATCGCGTAGATCAACACATGCCACAGCGCATCCACCGCTTGCACGGCGGAATCGCGCAGGGCGTTGCCGGTTTGCATGATGCGTTGGGCGATACGCCCGGCGAAGTCGTTCTGGAAGAAATTCAGGCTTTGCTTGAGCACGTAGCGATGGTTCTGCCAGAGGATCAGGCTGGTCATGCCCGGGGTCAGGGTCTGGTGCACCAGCAGGTCATGCAGGCCGAAGAAAATCGGGCGCAGCACCAGGGTGACGACCACCATCCAGGTCAGTTCGAGGGCGTGATCCTGAAAGAAATTCGGGTTCGGCGTGCCTTGGGCCAGGTCGATGATGCGGCTCAGGTAATTGAACAGCGCGACTTCGATCAGCGAGGCGAACAGGCCGACAATCAGCAGGGCGGCAAAACTCGGCCAAACCTGCTTCAGGTAATAGGTATAGAAGGGGAGAACCCGATCCGGCGGAGCCGCCGTCGGTGCATCGCGGAAGATGTCGATCAGTTTTTCAAAACGGCGATAAAGCATTGGTTCTCCGCCCGCGCTGGGGCTCTCCTTTGAACAGTGTGAGCGGTGCCGCAAGGCGACAACCGCTCAAGACATCCTGTGAAGCTTAGTTGAGGACTTTGGCCGACTTGATGAACACAGGATCGGCGGGCACGTCTTTCATGCCGTTTTTGGTGGTGGTCTGGGAGTTGACGATGACATCAACCACATCCATGCCTTTGACGACTTTACCGAACACGGCATAGCCGTCACCGCTGTCGAGGAAGTCGTTGTCCTTGACGTTGACGAAGAACTGGCTGGTGGCCGAATCCGGATCGGAGGTACGGGCCATGGACAGCGTGCCACGCACGTTATGCAAACCGTTCTTGGACTCGTTCTTGATCGGCGCCTTGGTCTCTTTCTGCTGCATTTGTTGAGTAAAACCGCCGCCCTGGACCATGAAGCCCGGGATCACACGGTGGAAAATCGTGTTGTTGTAGAAGCCACTGTTGACGTAATCAAGGAAGTTCTTGGTACTGATCGGCGCCTTGACCGCGTCCAGTTCGATCTCGATCTGGCCATTGGTAGTGTCCAGCAGCACATGCGGTGCCTTGGCGGGCGTGGCGGCCATCAGGTTGGCGGCAAACAGGACGGAGCCGGCGACGAGGGCGAATTTTTTCAGCATGGGTCAGTGATCCTGAGTAGTGGTGTCGACTGCGGTGAGAAACTCGAGCAGGGTTTGGTTGAAACGTTCGGGTTGATCCAGCGGGGTGGCGTGGCGCGAATCGGCGATCACCACCAGCCGCGCATCGGGCAGCAGTTTTACATAGGTTTCTTTCAGCGCGACCGGCGTGTAGTCACGGTCGGCGCTGACGATGAGGGTTGGACAGGCGACCTTCGAAAGTCGTTCCTGAACGCCCCAGCCAACGATGGCATCGAAGCTGGCGAGATAAGCATGTTTGTCGTTTTTTGCCCAGCGCTCGGTCATCTTCTGTCGCAAGTCCGCCTGCTCCGGTTTCGGGAACAGCTTGGCGCCCAGGGCCTTGCCGATGGCGCCGAGGCTGAGTACACGCATCAGGCTCCAGCGCTTGAACCACTGCCAATAGTCGTCGCGGCTGCGCAACTTGACCTCGGGTGAGCTGTTGACGATGCACAGGCTTTTCAGCAAGTGCGGCTGATCGGTGGCCAGTTGGAATCCGATCATGCCACCCATGGACAGGCCCACGTAATGGGTCGGGCCGAGGTTCAAATGTTCCATCAGCGCGATCAGGTCGGCGCTGAAACCGGCGATGCTGTAGCGCTCGCGGGGCTTGTCCGAACGACCGTGGCCGCGCACATCCGGGACGATCACCCGGTAGTGGGCGGATAACGCCGGGATCTGCATTTCCCAGTCCAGGGTGCTGGAACCCAGCCCGTGGACCAGCAGCAACGGAGCGCCGTGGCCATATTCCTCATAGTGCAGGTTGCAACCTTCATGCTCGAAATAGGCCATGCAAAAACTCCGTGTCAGGCTTGTTCAGGGGCGGCGAACGGCGCATCCAGCGGCGCGGTGTCGAAGGTGCGCAGCAGTTCGATGAGGATTTGTGTCGCCGGGCCCATGGGTTTGTCCTTGTTCGAGTACAGATAGAAACTCGGGTTGCGGCTGCCGCCCTGGTCCAACGGTAGCAGCTTGAGCGTACCTTCCTTCAATTCCCGTTCGATCATGTGCCGCGGCAACCAGGCAAACCCCAGGCCGCTGCTGACGAATGTGGCGGCGGTGGCCAGGCTGCCGACGGTCCAGCGCTGTTCGGCGCCGAGCCAGCCGACGTCCCGTGGCTGTTGGCGGCCGGAGTCGCGAATCACCACTTGCATCTGGGTTTCCAGGTCCTGGAAATTGATTTCGCGGTTTAGGCGATGCAGTGGGTGTTCAGGGTGGGCGACGGCAACAAATTCGACGTCGCTCAATTCCGCGCCCAGGTAACCGGGAATGCTCAGGCCTGTGATGGCCAGGTCGGCCACGCCTTCGAGCAGGACTTCTTCCACGCCCGACAACACTTCTTCACGCAGACGCACGCGACAGCCGCGGCTTTGCGGCATGAACGCGGTCAAGGCACGCACGAGGCGGGCGCTGGGGTAAGCGGCGTCAACCACCAGTCGCACTTCCGCTTCCCAGCCTTGCTCCATGTGATGGGCCAGGTCTTCCAGTTGGCTGGCCTGTTTCACCAGTTGCCGCGAACGGCGCAGCAACACGCCGCCGGCGTCGGTCAGCACGGCTTTGCGGCCGTCGATGCGCAGCAACGGCACGCCGAGCTGGTCCTGCATGCGGGCCACGGTGTAACTGACCGACGATTGCGAGCGGTGCAGCGCTTCGGCGGCCTGGGCGAAACCGCCGTGGTCGACCACGGCTTGCAACGTTCGCCATTGATCAAGGGTCACGCGGGGCGCTTTCATGATGAGCTCCTCTTGTCCTAAGCTGGCGGTCCCTATTGGAGACTGCCGAATGAAAAAATTCTGTTGTGTGGTGCTGGCGATGTTGCCGCTGACGGCGTTTGCCTATCCGATCGATGTTCAAAAACAGCTCAATGGCCTGAGCATCGACTACAACGCCTACGACACGGATAACGACATCGCCTCCATCCAGGTCAACAACTACGGCAGTACGGATGCGACGTGTAAGGTGGTATTCAACAATGGCCCGGAAGCGCCACGTACCCGCACCATTGACGTGCCGGCTGGCAAACACAAAAACGCCACTGCCAAGTTCACCCGTACCATTATCAAGATGCGCATCAACCTGAGCTGCACCCCTAAATGACATGAAACCCTGTAGGAGCGAGGCTTGCCCGCGAAGGCGTCGTGTCATTCAACATTGATGTCGACTGGTACACCGCCTTCGCGGGCAAGCCTCGCTCCTACAAGTGCAGGGCTCGCTCAGCTTATAAACGAATTTATCGATGCTTTATAGCAGTTATTTGCGCTTTTTCATCGATATAACTCTGTTTAACCTCCACTCCATCGCCTTACAGCATTCTCAGATGGAGCCTACATCCCATGTCCCGCGTTCTGATCATCGAAAGCAGCGCCCGTCAGCAAGACTCGGTTTCCCGTCAGTTGACCCAGACCTTCATCAGCCAATGGAAAGCCGCGCACCCGGCCGATCAAATCACTGTCCGTGACCTGGCCATCAATCCGGTACCGCACCTGGACATCAACTTGCTCGGCGGCTGGATGAAACCTGCCGAACAACGCAACGACATCGAACAGGTTTCCCTGGACCGTTCCAACCAATTGACCGACGAACTGCTGGCCGCCGACGTGCTGGTGATGGCGGCGCCGATGTACAACTTCGCGATCCCGAGCACCCTTAAAGCCTGGCTCGACCATGTGCTGCGTGCCGGCGTGACCTTCAAGTACACCGACACCGGCCCGCAAGGCCTGCTCAGCGGCAAGCGTGCCTACGTGCTGACCGCTCGCGGCGGGATCTATGCCGGTGGCCCGGCGGATCACCAGGAACCGTACCTGCGTCAGGTCATGGCCTTCATCGGCATCCACGACGTGACCTTCATTCACGCCGAAGGCATGAACCTGGGCGGCGACTTCCAGGAGAAGGGCCTGAACCAGGCAAACGCCAAGCTTTCCCAAGTGGCCTGAGGCTTTAATCGCCAGATAATCCCTTGATGTTCAAGTGGCCTGGCGCAACCCCTTCAAGGCTTTACGCGCATCGAACCTCCCTTTGCACTTGTTGCTCCTGAGTGCTGTAGCCCGATTGAACGCATTAGCGAGATCGGGCTTTTTTTTGCCCGGGATTTGATGGCCGAACACACAACCTGTAGGAGCAAAGCTTGCTCGCGATAGCGGTGTGTCAGCCAACATCAATGTTGGATGGGCCGCCGCCTTCGCGAGCAAGCTTCGCTCCTACAAAGGTTTGTGTGTTCTCGCGATTGATGGCAAAACCCGCTATCGTCGCCGCCATTCGAAACGAGGCGAACATGGGCTATCTACTTTTTGTCACGCTGATCCAGGCGTTTTCCTTCAGCTTGATCGGCGAATACCTGGCCGGGCATGTCGACAGTTACTTCGCGGTGCTGGTGCGGGTGCTGCTGGCGGGGTTGGTGTTTATTCCGCTGACGCGCTGGCGTTCGGTCGAGCCGGCGTTCATGCGCGGCATGTTGCTGATCGGCGCGTTGCAGTTCGGCGTGACCTACGTCTGCCTGTACCTGAGCTTCCGGGTGCTGACGGTGCCGGAAGTGTTGCTGTTCACCATTCTCACACCGCTGCACGTGACGCTGATCGAGGATGCGCTGAACCGACGCTTCAATCCCTGGGCCCTGGTCGCGGCACTGGTGGCGGTGGCAGGCGCTGCGGTGATTCGCTACGACCGGATCAACCCGGATTTCTTCATGGGTTTCCTGTTGCTGCAACTGGCCAACTTCACCTACGCCGCCGGGCAAGTACTTTATAAACACCTGGTGGCCCGTCACCCCAGCGACCTGCCGCATTACCGGCGTTTCGGCTACTTCTACCTCGGCGCATTGGCGGTGGCGTTGCCGGCGTTCCTGCTGTTCGGCAAACAGAACTTCCTGCCCGAAGCACCGCTGCAATGGGGCGTCCTGGTATTCCTCGGCCTGGTCTCGACCGCGCTGGGGCTGTACTGGTGGAACAAAGGCGCGTGCATGGTCAATGGCGGGACGCTGGCGGTGATGAACAACCTGCATGTGCCGGTGGGGCTGCTGATCAATCTGCTGATCTGGAATCAACATGAGGAATTGGGGCGGTTGTTCTTCGGTGGTTCGGTGATCCTGGCGGCGGTGTGGATCAGTCGATTGGGCGTACGCCAGCCGGCATTGACGCCGTAAGAGCAAGTGCGCAAAAAGTTGCGCACTTCTTTTGGCTTAAACGATAGGTAAAAGCGCTGTAAGCCACGCCGTTCAAGGCTTACAGCCAAGTGCGCAACTTCTTGCACAGAACTGCGCAACTTCTTGCGCACTTTGACGCTGTTTCCTACAGCAAAAGTCGGAAAAATCCCTGGTCATACCGCGCAAACCCTTGCTCCGTAATGGCTACGTGATGGCTGGCACAGATTTTGATCTCTCCTTCGCCAGCTGGACAGGCAATCACGCCGTCCGGTCCTGTCTTTTGAGCAAGGAGAGCATCCCATGGCAACACCTGCCTACATGTCCGTCACTGGCGAAAAACAAGGCCTGATCACGGCTGGCGCATTCACCGCTGACTCCGTTGGCAACACCTACCAGGAAGGTCACGAAGACCAGGTCATGGTTCAGGCGTTCAGCCACGACGTGATCATCCCGCGTGACCCACAGTCCGGCCAACCAACCGGTCAACGCGTGCACAAGCCAGTCGTGATCACCAAGGTCTACGACAAGGCTTCGCCACTGCTGCAAGCCGCACTGACTTCCGGCGAGCGCATGAGCGAAATCGTTATCCAGTGGTACCGCACTTCGGCCCAAGGGACCCAAGAGCACTACTACACCACCAAACTGGAAGACGCGATCATCGTCGCCATCAACAACAAAATGCACAACTGCCAGGACCCGTCGAACGCCCACTTCACGCACCTGGAAGAAGTGCAATTCACCTACCGCAAAATCACCTGGACCCACGAAGTATCCGGTACTTCGGGTTCCGATGACTGGCGTCTGCCGGTCGCCTGATCCAGGTTGACCGTTGTACCGCCTCGGCCCGCGCGGCCGGGGCGGCTGGTTGTCCCCTAAAGAATTTTTGCAGTCGTTGATCGCCAACGGGCGTCGACGGCTGTCGCAACATCGCATGAGGAACACGGAATGTTCGCACCGGCCAATCAGACCCACTTTGCCCTCACTATCGACGGGGCCGACAGCTATTTTCAGGTGCTGTCCTTCACTGGCCGGGAAGCGCTCAACCAACCGTTCGAGTTCGAACTGGAACTGGTCAGCGAAAAGGCCTCGCTGAACCTCGAAAGCCTGCTGCACAAACTGGCGTTTTTGCAGCTCGCGCAGAACGGCACCGGCATCCACGGGCTGGTCTACAGCATCGCCCAGGGTGAGGCCGGCAAGCGCCTGACCCGCTATAAAATCTCCCTGCGTCCGCAACTGGCCTACCTGGCGCATCGGGTCAATCAGCGCATCTTCCAGCAGATGAGCGTGCCGCAGATCATCAGCCAGGTCCTGGAAGAACACGGCATCCTCGCCAGCGACCACAAGTTCCAGCTCAGCGCCGTGTACCCGGAGCGGATCTACTGCGTGCAGTACGATGAATCGGACCTGCACTTCGTCCAGCGCCTGTGCGAGGAGGAGGGGATTCACTACCACTTCCAGCACAGTGCCAGCGGCCATCTGCTGGTGTTCGGCGATGACCAGACCGTGTTCCCGAAACTGGCGCCAGTGACCTATCAGCAGGACACCGGACTGGTCGCCGATCAGCCGGTGATCAAGCGCTTCGGCCTGCGCGTGATTACCCGCACCAGCCGCACCACCCGCCGCGATTACGACTTCACCAAACCGAAGATCGAGCTCGAAAGCGACGCCAAGAGCGCGGCCAAACCGGACCTTGAGGACTACGATTACCCCGGCCGTTTTGTCGACCGCGAGCGCGGCAAACACCTGGCCAATCGTGCCCTCGAAAGACACCGCAGCGACTACCGTTTGGCCGAAGGCAGCAGCGATCAACCGCTGCTTGTCACCGGGCATTTCCTCGCCCTGACTGCCCACGCCAACCCGGCGTGGAACGACCTGTGGCTGCTCACCGAAATCTTCCACGAAGGCAAACAGCCGCAGGTGCTGGAAGAGGTGATCAGCAGCGACGTCAGCGACCACAAGGACGATTTCCACCAGGGCTATCGCAACCGCTTCAGCGCGACGCCGTGGAACGTGCCGTACCGCCCGCCGCTGGAGCACCCGAAACCCAAAGTCCTCGGCACCCAGAGCGCAGTGGTCACTGGCCCCGAAGGCGAGGAGATTTTCTGCGACCAGTACGGCCAGGTGAAGGTCCAGTTTTTCTGGGACCGCGAAGGTCAGCACGACGACAAGACCAGTTGCTGGATGCGCGTGGCGTCGAACTGGGCCGCGCAGACTTTCGGCTCGATCAACCTGCCGCGCGTCGGCATGGAAGTGCTGATCACCTTCCTCGAAGGCGATCCCGACCAGCCGCTGATCACCGGTTGCCTGTACCACGGCGCCAACCTGCCACCGTACAAACTGCCGGACTTCAAAACCCTGGCCACGGTCAAGAGCAAGGAATACAAGGGCAGCCGCGCCAACGAACTGCGGATCGACGACACCACCAGCGAGATCAGCATTGCGCTGCGCAGCGATCACGGTGCGAGTGCGATCAACCTCGGCTATCTGACCCATCCGCGACCGTCCGGTGGCCAGCCCCGTGGCGAAGGCTTTGAGCTGCGTACCGACCGCCATGGCGCGGTGCGTGCCGCGGCCGGTTTGCTGATCACCACCGAGCCACGGCCGAACGAATCCAAGCACCACAAGGACCTGCCGGAAACCGCCGAGCGTTTGGCCACGGCCAGCGAGCAGCAGGACGGTTTCGCGATCCAGGCCAAGGAACTGCAAGCCCAGGAAGCGGGCGATCAGGACGACGTGGCCAAAGCGCTGCACGCTCAGCACCAGGGCATTCTCGGTAGCGGCCCGGCGAACATGAGCGCCAACGAATTCCCCGAATTCACCGAAGCGCATCTGGTGCTCGCCAGCCCGGCCGGCATCGCCCTGACCACCCCACGCTCCAGCCACATCGCCACCGGCGAACACCTGGCCCTGAGCAGCACCGGCCACACCAGCCTGTCGATCGGCAAACGCCTGCTGGCCAGCGCCAGTCGCGGCATGCGCCTGTTCGTGCAGAGCATGGGCTGGCGCCTGGTCGCGGCCTCCGGCGACATCGACGTGCGCGCGCTGAAGGACAGCATCAACCTGCTGGCCAAACTCAACATCACCGCCAACGCCGACCGCATCACCATCACCGCGAAAACCGAACTGGTGATCCAGGGCGGCGGCAGCGCCACGACCTACAACGCCGGCGGCATCACCCACGCCACCACCGGCCCGTACACCGCCCACGCGGCGAACTTCGCCTACACCGGGGCGAAAAGTCTGGCCGGCGTGTTCCCCGAGCCGCCGAAACCGGGCAAGGGCAATCTGGAACTGTTCAACCAGTACGCCGGGCTGCAGGGGATCAAGGGCGGCGACTTTGAAGTAGTTGATGCCTTGGGCAAGAGCCTCAAAGGCACGCTCGATGCGAAGGGGTTTGCCACGGTTTCCGGTGCGGCACCGGGACCGGCGCGGGTGATGTTTGGCAAGGACCCGGCGGACACCTGGAGTGATGGCAGTTACATCGGCAAACCGGAGTGGCCGTTGCAACCGCCGAGCGCCGAGGACATTCCCGGCCCGGTGCAATCGATGGTTGCGCAGGTATTGCCGAGCAAGAACTGGGAGGTGCTGGAGCAAGGCAAAAACCTGGCCCAGACCGGCATGAGCGCCATGCAATCCGCCCAAGGCGCGATGCAGACCGCACAGCAAATCAAGGGTGCAGTGCAGGGCGGGGTGGCGGGTTTGCCGAAACTCGCCAGTGCCGCCATGCCGAGCGCCTCAAGCCTTCTCGGCGCCGCCAGCAAAAGCGGCAAGTTACCGAGCCTGCCGGCCGTCGTACCTCCGAAGACCTCCTTTAAAACCCCGGGCCTGCTGGCCGGTGAGATGCTGTCATGACCACTGAAATCGTAAAACGTGAACCGCAGGTTGCCATTGTTCCGCTGAGCGCTATCGACGTTCAGGACGTCGCCAGCAGCGCGGCAGTCTTCGACGCCTGGTTGCAATCCGCCAGCGGCGGCGTGGTCACCCTCGACCGGATCAAGAACGTCGCCGGTGCCTTGCCGGTGGTGGGCAACATCATGGCGCTGGTCGATGCGCTGGGCGACATCGTCACGCTGTCGAATGCCCAGAAACGCGACCTGCTCGCCTGGGCCAGTCTCGGCATCAACCTGATCGGCGTCCTGCCGTTGCCGCCTGCCATGGCCGCTGCACGCATGACCCTGCGTCCGACCCTGTTTCTGGTGCGTCAGGAGATGAAGGCCTCGACCAAAGCGCTGCTTGGCTCGTCGGTGGTCGAAATACTGATAGGGCACTTGAACGATTCGATTATCGGTACCCTCGACGACTTCGTTGAACAAGCCAAAGGCAAGCTGCCGGGTATTCTGGCGGACGCCGGCAAGCTGGGCGAAGACGTCATCAACGAGATCGCCAAAGGCCTCGACGCGGTGGCCAATGGCAAGCTCGATGCCAAGGGTGATGCCCAGGCGGCCGGTCAGAAAATCAGCGCCGCCGGTGACCAGTTGCTCAATGATCCACTCGCGGCGATCGGCAACATTTTCGGGGCCGCAGCCAGTGCTTATAAAGCCGCAGGCAAGGGCTTGGCCAATAGCGCAGCCGAAAACCTGCTACCCGATGACATCAAAGAACGGGTGACCGCCGAAACCAAGAAGTTGCGGGCGATGGGGCCGGAACTGCGCACGCAGTTGAGCAAGCTGGACGATGAATCGGTGCAAAACTCCATCGGCTGGTTGCTGTTTATCCTGTCCAGCGCCGTCACCGTCTGGCGTAAGCGCAATGCTCATGGTCAAAGCGCCGGGGTCAAACCTGACAAGACGAGTCAGGCCAAGCGCACGGCGTCTGAGGGTGGTTTGGGGGCCAACAGTCATCAGGTGCCGGCCACGAATACTGCCAATGGCAAGAAAAATGCCACCTGTACCGGCACCTGCAACAGCATCAGTTTTGCCATGGGGTCGGAGAGTCTCAGCCACACCGATTTCAGCCTGCCGGGGCCGTTCCCGATCGAGTGGACTCGTACCTACAGTTCGCGCCTCGGGGCCTACGATCAAAGCGAGCTCGGCGCCCGCTGGATCACTGAATTCACCACCCGTTTTGACTGCATTGGCGATGGCCTGAAGTTTCACGACGCCGACGGCCGCAGCCACGACTATCCGCTGCCGAAGGTCGGCCTGTTTCATTACGACGCCATCGAAAACATCACCCTGGTGCGCTCGGGTGATGACCAATTACTGCTGTGCCGTGGTTTCGAGCGCAAAGAAACCTACGTCCGCCGTGGCCAGCGCTACGTGCTGACCAACGTGGTGCTGCGCAACGGCGCGGGGATCATGCTGCACTACGAGCATCGCCACGGCGAGCAGTCGGTGCTGTCGGACCTGATCACCTATCAAGAAAACGACTTCACCAAGGTCCATCTGCACCTCGGCACGCTGATCGACGACCACGGTCGGCTGCTCGGCCTCTGGCAAATTGTTGACGGCGCCCCGTTGCGTCAACTCTGTGCCTACCAATACGACGCCTATGGCGATCTGATCCAGGCCCAGGATGAGAACGGCGCCGCCTGGTCCTATCAGTACCAACATCACCTGATCACCCGCTACACCGACCGCACCGGTCGCGGCATGAACCTGGAATGGCAAGGTACCGGCACCGACGCCAAAGCAGTGCGCGAATGGGCCGACGACGGCAGCTTCGACACCCGTCTGGAGTGGGACGAAAACATCCGCCTGACCTACGTCACCGACGCCCACGGCAACGAGACCTGGCACTACTACGACATCCTTGGCTACACCTACCGCATTCGTCATCCGGACGAACGTTCGGAATGGTTCTTCCGCGACGAGGCGAAAAATCTGATCCGCCACGTGCACCCTGACGGCAGTACGGATCGCTATAGCTACGATGAGCGCAGCAACCTGATAAAGCACATTCGCCCTGACGACAGTGTCGAGCACTATGCCTATGACGATCAGGATCATCTGATCAAGATCAGCGATGCCGAAGGAGGTCAGTGGGGGCGAGCTTACGACGATCAGGGCAACTTGGTCGAAGCGGTCGATCCACTGGGCAACAAAACCGAATACGCCTACAACAAATCCGGCCAACCCACCGCGATCAAAGACGCCAACGGCAACGAAAAAGCCCTGGCCTACAACGACGCCGGACAGTTGGTGGAATACGTCGATTGCTCGGGCAAAACCAGTGCTTGGGAATACAACGAACTCGGGCAGATGATCTGCTTCACCGACCCGGCCGGGCAGAGCACCGAATACGCCTACAAGGCCGGGCAACTGGTGTTGATCAAACACCCGGACAAAACCGAAGAACGCTTCGAGCGCGACGCCGAAGGTCGTTTGCTCGCCCACGTCGATGGCCTCGATCGCTGCACCACCTGGAGCTACACCGCTGCCGGTCTGATCGCCGAACGAGTCGATGCCGCCGAACAAACCCTGCGCTACCGTTGGGACCGCCTCGGCCAGTTGCTGGCCCTGGAAAACGAAAACGAACAACGCGCGCAGTTCCACTACGACCCGGTCGGTCGCCTGCTGGAAGAAACCGGCTTCGACGGCCGCTCCACGCGCTATCAATACGACGCCCAGACCGGGCGCCTGGCCCACACCGTCAACGGCGAACGTGTGATCTCGGTCAGTTTCGACCCCATGGGGCGCTTGACCGAACGCCGCGCCAGCCTGGGGGACAAGTCGCAAAGCGAAACCTTCGCCTACGATGGCAACGGCAATCTGGTCATGGCCAACAACGCCGACAGCCGCCTGCAATGGTTCCACGATCCAGCCGGCAACCTGCTGCGTGAACACCAGCACTACCTCGGCCTGGAAAAACCCACGGTCGCCATCTGGCAACACGAGTACGACGTGCTCAACCAGCGTGTCGCCACCGTGCGCCCGGATGGGCACCGCGTCAGTTGGCTCACTTATGGCAGCGGCCACTTGCTGGGCCTGCGTTTGGACGATCACGAACTGATCGGCTACGAACGCGACGACCTGCACCGCGAAGTCGCCCGCCACCAGGGCAACCACCTGCTGCAAACGCAAAAATGGGACCCGGCCGGCCGCTTGCAAGAGCAACTGCTGGGACGCAGCGACGACCAATCCACACTGCTCAAGCGTGAATACAAATACGATGCCGCCGGCCAACTGACCGACATCAACGACAGCCGCCGCGGCCCATTGGCTTACCGCTACGACCCGGTCGGCCGCCTGCTCAGCGCTACCACCCGCCAAGGCGTGGAAACCTTTGCCTTCGACCCGGCCAGCAACCTGCTCGACGACAAAATCACGGAAATCCGCCGCCCACTGGATCAGACTCCGCCACGCAGCAAACTGGTCGACAACCTGCTGCGTGAATACGCCGGCACCCACTACGACTACGACGAACGCGGCAACCAGATCCAGCGCTGGCACAACGGCACCCGCAGCGATCTGCAATGGGACCTGTTCGATCGACTGGTGCGCTTCGAAGACCCACGCCTGGCCGTCGATTTCGCCTACGACGCGTTAGGACGGCGCCTGCACAAAAACTCCAGCGCCCACTACAAACAGCGCCCGGAAGCCGGCTCGCAATGGAACCGCAGCGAACACGCGCGCAAACAACGCGAATACGGCTGCGGCTTCACCCTCTACGGCTGGGACGGCGACAACCTCGCCTGGGAAAGCAGCCCGGCACAATCCGACGGCGCGCCGGGCCGCACTGTTCACTACGTCTTCGAACCCGGCAGTTTCGTCCCGGTCGCGCAGGCCGTGCGTCATGCGCCGATCAACCTGGCGGGCCAACCGGATTACAGCGGCGAATACAGCCTCGACGAGGATCCGTTGTGGAATTACAAGGTAAGCGCCCCAGCGTTTGATGCGTTGGCGTGGTACCAGTGCGATCACTTGGGTACGCCGCAGGAAATGACGGATCCGCAAGGCAACATGGCCTGGACCGCGCAGTACAAGGCGTGGGGGCAGGTGACGGAACAGCGTTCGGAATGGGCGCGGCAGCACGGGGTGGTGAACCCGATACGGTTCCAGGGTCAGTACCACGATCATGAGACGGGGCTGCATTACAACCGGTATCGGTACTATGATCCGGGGGTTGGGCGGTTTGTTTCGCAGGATCCGATTGGTTTCGAGGGGGGCTTTAACCTTTACCAATATGTGCCCAATCCTATTGGATGGATAGACCCGCGAGGGTTGGCCCGTAAAAAGGGAATTACGCCAAACAATAAAGGAACCCGCACCACTATAGAAGGTGGAAATCTGCAGGCTCCTGAAGTTGGATACAGCGCGAAAGCCGGGGGCGAAGGCATAACTCATCCTGTTGTACAACAACTCTACGACTCAGTTCCCGAAGATCAACGTTCTCCATTCATTCATGGGCATTGTGGAGAAGCAGATGCGCTCAGCAAAGTGGCCAAGGCAAACGACGTCCAATCCGTCGAGGCTTTAAGAGGGATTACTGAAGGTGCAAAGTCAACGACCGTTAGGAACGATGATAAACCTCTGAAATTTTGTCCCTCCTGTGCCCTCGTGATGGGTAAGCTTGGCGTAAGAGAAGGAGTCAACGAATGATCGACAACCAAGAAATCGAAGATATCGAATCCCTAGAGTTACAGTTGCTCAACGAAGGGGTTTCAATTAATGAAATGATTCGTCATTACGCAAGGTTTCTGCTTGAACTCATAAAAAATGAAAAGCTGAACAATATCTCGGGCGACAAGCTTCAGGAGATGGCTTCTTATCTTACTCAGGCAGTTATTCCTGGCACGCTAGAGTCGAACGATGGTTTGAGGAAAGTTCTTTTTACGCAGCTCTGGCCTATTGAAAAAGAGTATCGAGAGTCGGATCCTGCGTACTCCGCCTTAGTTCGATGCGTTATTTGCTGTTTTGGAAATGAAGATGATTGGGAGCAAGGAAACTCGGGAGAGGAAACGCCCCTATGGTTTTTTCTCTTCTATATCAAAAAAGTATATCCCGACGTTGGGCAAGAGTTCGTTGATTTTTTTCGACGTGTAGGTAGCTCTACAAGGTAAAAGAGGTAAAAGGGGACGGATTTATTTTCTACCCAGTTGCTAAAAAATCAGCCTAGGAAATAAGGAATAAAAAAAAGGGGACAATAAAAAAAGGGGACAGATTTATTTTTTATCCAGTCGGCAAAAGGATCAGCCCTGGAAATAAGGAAAATAAATCTGTCCCATTTTTTGCTAAAGGAGGTGGCAATGATAAATAGCGCTGAAGAGTTCAAATGTTATATTCAAAGTAAAAATGAGGTTGAAAGAGCTAAGGCTGAGGATGCTGCCTCAGATGAGGTTTGGTTTGAAATTCTACTAAAATATCCTGAGTTAGCACGTCAAGTTGTCGCAAATAACACCATCTCAGTAGAAGTTTTGGAGCGGCTTTCATTAACTGATGATGCTGTCGTGAGATGGGATGTTGCCATGAAGCGGAGGATAAATAGAGCGACTTTTGAACGATTGGCATGTGATGGGGATATAAAAGTTAGGCATCGAATTGCGTGTAATCCAAAGGTGCCTAAAGCTATCTTAGCTAAACTAGTGGCAGATGAGGATGAGATGGTTTCTGCCGCAGCGAAAAAGCGGTTAAACGATTGAGAGTATGAAGAATAGATATAAAATAAAGTACGCAACAGAAAAGGTGACGGATTTGTTTTAAGAGTGTTGGCTTGTAAAGAATAAATCCGTCAGTTTTTACAAGTTACTACTTTTGATTAGTTGTCGCGTGAGTTTAGTGATGATTCGTCGAGATCGCCTGAAATCGCTTCAAATAACGCTGAACCCACCATCCCAATATGAGATTTTTGTATGCTGCAATTAACTCCTGTTTTTAACCGTTTCCGAACTGCCTGCATCGTGACTTCGGTTCTCGTCTGCGGCCCGAGCCTGGTGCAAGCTCAGTCGGCGGACGTGTCCAAGCAACTGGATAATGCGGTGCTTCAATACGCTTATTCCAAAGAGCAGAAAGATCTTGATGCCGTGAACCGGTTGCTCAAGAGTGGCGCTAAACCCGATATTCAGATCTTGTGGCATGCCGCTTATTACAAGAGTCCTGACTTGGTCGATCGTTTTCTTGAGTTTCCGATTGATGTCAATCAGCCCATCAGTGACAACGGTGAAACAGTACTGTTGTCCATGCTGGGGCATATGGGCGATTCAGAGGAACTCAAAGATGCAACGCACATTGTGCAAAGTTTGCTCAAGGCGGGTGCCGACACTAATGTGATTGCTCAGGGCGGGACTAATACCCCACTTATTGCGGCGGCAAAGCTAGAGAACTCATCGGCGCCGGAGCTGATTAAGTTGCTGCTACAGTTTGGTGCTGATGCCAAGAGGGTGACCCCGCAGGGTTTTTCGCCACTCATGAAATCGGCGTCTGATCTTGAGGTTATCAAGGTGTTGATTGCCGCTGGCACCGATCCTTATGGTGTCACCAAGGTTGGTTCAACCGCTTTGCATTTTGTTTGCGAGCGCGCCTATAACCTGAGCGATCAACCTGATCCGCAAGCTGCACAGCGGATTGCCCTGCTGCACAAGGCTGGCACTTCGATTGATGCATTTCAGCCACAGCAGCAGGCATGGCCTGTTGGTACTCCGTTGCTGGAAAGTGCGATCCACCACAATCCTGACTGCACCAAGGCCTTGATGGCAGCAGGTGCTGACAAGGATGCTCTCGCTTTCCCACCGGAATATGTGGCTGAAGATCCCAGTGCGAAAGGCCAGACGGTGCGTCAAAATGTACTGAAGTCGGCAAAAGATGTACCTGATCTGTATTCGGATGCCGTTGTGAAGTTGTTCAAATAAAAAAACTAACCGAGCACTATCAATTTAAGGATGAATATGAAAAACGCAGCATTGATCTTCGTACTCGCAAGCACCTTTTCAACCTTTAACGTCGCACAGGCAGAAGAAGTTGATCCCGCAGCAATGAAGAATGTCTACGACTCCACACGCAATATTGCCGGTCTCATCACTTACTGTGTCGATAAAGGCTTTCTAAAGTCGGACAGTACTGAAAACGCCAAGAAGATGGTGGCGTTCGCGAAAGGTATGCCTGGCGGTGTGGACACCAGCGACGGGGATAAGAACGAAGCCTATGGTCGTGAGGGCAAGGGCAAGGGGCCAGACGGAAAGTACGAGCGCGTGGAAAGCGCCGCGCCTCAGGGTGTTGAAGCCTGGTGCAAAGAAGCTGATGAAGGCGTGCGTGAAGGGTTGAAGTCAGTCGGTCTGTAGGCGTTACTGCACTTGCCAATAGGATTGCCTGGACTGAAAGACGCTCGCTGACTGGCGAGCGTTTTCAACATTCAGGGAATGTTCGGTTATTACAGGGATGACCACATCATGAAAGACATTGTTCGCTTGGGCGACTCCACCAGCCACGGTGGCGTGGTCCTGGAAGCCTTTTCCCAAACCGATCTCAACGGCAAGCCGATTGCCGGTGTCGGCCACAAGGTCAGTTGCCCACTGTGCAAAGGGATTTTTCCGATTGCCGAGGGCAGCAGCACCTACACCGTGGGCGGTATCGCGGTGGCGCTGGACGGGATGAAAACCGCGTGCGGTGCTGCGTTGATTGCCAGCGGGCCGAAGGGCGCAGTGATCAGTTGAGTATCGAACAGGGTTACATGACGTGTTTTTCCGGTTCGGGAATATGGCTTGCGCCGAGCACCGCTGGCAGCAATCCGGACCGCAAATCCCCGCCACTCGGCTGCTGATACAGGCTCAAGCCAAACTCCGGCAGCACCGCCAGCAGGTAATCGAAGATGTCGCCCTGGATCCGTTCGTAATCGGCCCACGCGGTGGTGCGGGTGAAGCAGTAGATTTCCAGCGGGATGCCTTGGGCGGTGGTCTGCATCTGGCGGACCATGCAGGTCATGTTCGGCTGGATCTCCGGGTGGCTTTTCAGGTACGCCAGCGCATAGGCGCGGAAAGTGCCGATGTTGGTCATGCGCCGGCGGTTGGCCGACATCGCCGCGACGTTGCCCTGGGCTTCGTTCCAGGCCTTGAGTTCCGCTTGTTTGCGGCCGATGTAGTCGGTCAGCAGGTGCACTTGGGCCAGTTTCGCCTCTTCGTCATCGCGCACGAAACGTACGCCGCTGGCGTCGATGAACAGGCTGCGCTTGATCCGGCGTCCACCGGACTGTTGCATGCCACGCCAGTTCTTGAACGACTCGGACATCAGGCGCCAGGTCGGGATCGAGACGATGGTCTTGTCGAAATTCTGCACTTTGACCGTGTGCAACGTGATGTCCACCACGTCACCATCGGCACCTACTTGCGGCATCTCGATCCAGTCACCGACCCGCAGCATGTCGTTGCTGGTCAGTTGCACACTGGCGACGAACGACAGCAGCGTGTCCTTGTAGACCAACAGAATCACCGCCGACATCGCGCCCAGACCCGAGAGCAGCAACAGCGGTGAACGGTCGATCAACGTGGCGACGATGATGATTGCGCCGAGCACGTACAAGACCATTTTCGTCAGTTGCACGTAGCCCTTGATCGAGCGGGTACGGGCGTGTTCGGTGCGGGCGTAGATGTCCAGCAGGGCGCTGAGCAGGGCGCTTAGCGCCAGCAGCAGGAACAGAATGGTGAACGACAGTGCGACGTTGCCGAGAAAGATCCGGCTGGTTTTGCTCAGTTCCGGCACCAGGTACAGGCCGAACTGGATCACCAGCGACGGCGTCATCTGTGCCAACCGATGGAAGACCTTGTTGTGCCGCAAATCGTTGACCCAGTGCAGCGCTGGCTGGCGGCCGAGCATTTTGGTCGCGTGCAGAATCAGGTAGCGCGCCACTCGTCCGAGGACCAGCGCCACCACCAGTAGCAGGATCAGCGCCAGGCTGGAATGCAGGAGCGGGTGCTGGTCGAGGGCGCCCCAAAGGTCTTGGGCATTGAGCCAGAGCTGTTTGATATCCATGGGCGAAAACGATTCTTCTGTAGGTTGCGTCGGGGCGATTAGAGCATTTAAGACGCTGTGGATGACGTTTGGAGACATTTCAGGCAACAAAAAAGCTACTGTTTACTGTCGTTTGTATAAAGAAACTCGGCCTTAGCGCTCGAAACCGTTACCCTAAGCAGCTGTTTTTTTGTATTTCTTCGAGGTAGCACCCGTGTTTTCCCAATTCGCCCTGCACGAACGCCTGCTCAAAGCCGTGGCCGAGCTTAAATTTGTCGAGCCAACGCCTGTGCAAGCAGCGGCTATTCCGCTGGCGCTCCAAGGGCGTGACCTGCGGGTGACAGCGCAAACCGGCAGCGGCAAGACCGCTGCTTTTGTTTTGCCGATCCTCAACCGTCTGATCGGCCCGGCGAAAGTCCGCGTCAGCATCAAGACCCTGATCCTGCTGCCGACTCGCGAGTTGGCCCAGCAGACCATCAAGGAAGTCGAGCGCTTCGCCCAGTACACGTTCATCAAGTCCGGCCTGATCACCGGCGGTGAAGACTTCAAGGTCCAGGCCGCCATGTTGCGCAAGGTGCCGGACATCCTGATCGGTACGCCGGGCCGGATGATCGAGCAATTGAACGCCGGCAACCTCGACTTGAAAGAAGTTGAAGTACTGGTGCTCGACGAAGCCGACCGCATGCTCGACATGGGCTTTGCCGAAGACGTGCAGCGTCTGGTGGCAGAGTGCACCAACCGCCAGCAGACCATGCTGTTCTCCGCTACCACCGGCGGTTCGGGTTTGCGCGACATGGTTGCCAAGGTCTTGAACAACCCTGAGCACTTGCAGCTCAACAACGTCAGCGACCTGAACGCGACCACCCGTCAGCAGATCATCACCGCTGACCACAACCAGCACAAAGAACAGATCGTGAACTGGCTGCTGGCCAACGAGACCTATCAGAAGGCCATCGTGTTCACCAACACCCGGGCCATGGCCGACCGTATCTACGGCCGTCTGGTGGCGCAGGAATACAAAGCGTTCGTGCTGCACGGTGACAAGGACCAGAAGGATCGCAAACTGGCGATCGACCGTCTGAAGCAGGGCGGCGTGAAAATCCTCGTGGCCACCGACGTCGCCGCTCGCGGCCTCGACGTGGAAGGCCTGGATCTGGTGATCAACTTCGACATGCCACGCAGCGGCGACGAATACGTTCACCGCATCGGTCGTACCGGGCGTGCCGGTAACGATGGCCTGGCCATTTCGCTGATCTGCCACGGCGACTGGAACCTGATGTCGAGCGTCGAGCGCTATCTCAAGCAGAGCTTCGAGCGCCGCACCATCAAGGAAGTCAAAGGCACCTACGGCGGACCGAAAAAGGTCAAGGCTTCGGGCAAAGCCGTTGGTGTGAAGAAGAAAAAAGTCGACGCCAAAGGCGACAAGAAGAAAACCGGCGCCAAGGCCCCGACCAAGCGCAAGATCGCTAACCGTCCAAAGACCGACGCCCTGTCGCTGGTCAGCAAGGACGGCATGGCGCCGCTCAAGCGCCGCAAGCCGGAAGCGCCAGCTGCTGAGTAAAGCTGTGGCGAGGGAGCTTGTTGTGGCGAGGGAGCTTGCTCCCGCTGGGGCGCGAAGCGACCCTAAAAAGAAAGGACAGCTGCGCAGTCCAGCGGGAGCAAGCTCCCTCGCCACAGGTTCTGTGTTGCACCTGAATGACCCAATAAAAAACCCGGACAAATGTCCGGGTTTTTTTATCTCCAGCGTTTATCAGCTCCCCAACAGCCCACTGGTGTCCGCATCAAAGCGTTGCTTGGCCTGATCCGCCACCGGTTTGAGCAAAGCCAGCAGCGCGGCCTCGCTGTACAGCCGAGTGACCGCCAGTTCCTTGGGCGTCGGCTCAATCGGGATCAGCACGTCTTCACCGTCCGCATGCAGCCAGATCGCCACCAGGTGCACCGCCGAAACAAACAGTACCCGCAGTTCCACGGTTTTACCCTGCAGTTGCGGCGACTGCTCTGCCAGTTTCAACGCACCGACTGTGGCGGCCGCGATGGCCCCGTGGTTCAGCGAGGCGAACTCGACATGACCGCGAACATCGGCCAATTGCGCGTCGGCAATCGTCACGCCATCGGAAAACACCAGGTAATGCCAATCGCCGACCTTGGCGTCTTTCAAACCTTTGCCGTGGCTCAAGTCCTCCAGGCTGAGCGAGTAGCCACGGTACGCCTCGCTGAGGCTAATCTTGCTGGCCGTGGCGCTGGCAAACTGGCGATTGATGCCGAAGCCTTGGGTTTGCAGGGCGGCTTGCAGCGCCGGACGCAATGTCTGTACGCCGTTGGAAGGCGCCTTTGGATAAGTCAGTTGCATGATGTCGCCCTCCTAGTTTTTCACGGTGAAATAAGTGTTGGTCCAGTTGCCGCCGCCGTTGTACGAACCGGGGAACGAGTTCAGCGCGCGGGTCGAGTAACCGTAGATGGAATCCGCGATCAACACGTAGTTGCCGTTGGTGCCATAGATCGTCAGGAAGTGCGCACCGCCGCCGTACCAGGCACAGCGCAAACCGATAGGTCGGCCCATGTTGATCTGGTTCTGAATGGCCGGCATCTGCAACGAGCCTTGATTCATGCCGTTGAAACTGCGGGTGATCCTCAAGGCTGAATCCAGATAGCCATACACGTTGCACGGCCCTGGCTGATTGCAGCAGTTACGGTCCAGCGCGGCGGTGGCCACGCCGCATTGGGTCCAGGACCCGGTGCCGTAATAGTTGCCGACCGAGGCCGAGACTGCCGCCCAGCACCAGTTGGTCTGGGTTTGTGGCTGCATCGTGAAGTTGAGGCTGGCAGCGGCCAGTGCATTGAGTGGTGCCGCCGACTCGACGTCGACCAGGTGCGGGTTGAGCAGATGACCGGTCAGGCACCTTGGCAGTGTCGCGCCGGTGAATTGTGTTGCTTCAGTGGTTAACATTTTCAATCCTCCATGAGTGAAAACTAGCGTCCAGCTAGTGCGTGTGAAGCGGTGTTGCTGAGCGATCGGCGTGTGCGGTTTGCCATGTTGAATGGCCGGCTCCGATCCAGGCTCGACGTAACCTTAGGCACGAATATGCGTTTATGCAAATAATTAAATGCACTAATGCAAATTCCAGTTCAAAAGATCGCAGCCTTCGGCAGCTCCTATAGGGGGTTGCGTACGACCGACGTTTATCGGACAAACACAAATCCCGGAGCTGCCGAAGGCTGCGATCCTTTGATCTTGCTCTTAACCCTCAGCCTTCTTGTCCGCCGCATCCAGCTCTTTCAACCGCTGATCAATCAACTGGCACTTGTCCGGCAGATCCGCGCTAGCCGTCCCCAGATCCATCTTCTGCAACTCATCGTTGATCTCCTTGGCCTTCTTCGGATTTTGCTGGGTGAGCTTGGTCACTTCCTTGGCCAGTTGTTCGCGCTTGGCGGTGGCTTCCTCGGGTGTGCAGGCCCAAGCGGGCAGGGCGCAGGCGAGGGTGGCGGCGAGGGTTAGTTTCAGCAGGGTTTTCATGGGGCAGGCCTCAGTTCCGGTTAAGGCGGGTTATCCGGTTGAGGGTTGTCGGGTGAAAAAAGTTCAGCGCAGGTGCGAGAGCTGACGAAGGTCGGTGATGGGCTATTTACGGCTGTCCATCGTAAGGCCACTATATTGATATCAGAATGGTCTGCCTGAGTCTGGGCGAAACTGTTCAGGTGTTTCGAAAATCTAGGGAATGGGTTGGCCAGGTATTTCAATGACTACTGAAACCATCAGCATCCGGCTCGGCGATGAGTACGACGATGTATTAAGGGCCACGTTGGTTGCAGTACTCCGATCACGAGGCGCTGTCGGCGCGGGCGGTTTCTGGGGAGTAGGTGGCTCTCAGGAACTTGATACGGCACGCGTTAAAGTATCTGGTGAACTAATAGCTATCGAGTCCGAGACGTACATGGGGTTGACGATCGAAGGGCCCAAATCGATCGTGGAAGCGATAGCTCAAGAAGTCAGTGAACGTTTGAAATTCCCTCTCTAGTCACCCCTCGCGTGACTCTCACCCAATTCCCGCAAGCCTACCGTTCGTCGGCACCGACTCTTGGATAGATCCATTTATTGACGCCAAAATAGTGGCCATCTAATATCGCGCCATTATTGTGCTACTACTCTCCAATTCGAGGGATCGAACATGTACCCACCCGCCCTCGTGGCGAGGTTGTGCCTGGCTTTGCTGTGCCTTTCTCCACTGAATCTTGCTTACGCTGCCCCTACTCCTGGTGATACCGACCTGATCCGTGAACGCCAGGATCGGCTCCTCGACGAGCAACGCCGTCGTCTCGAAGAACTCAAGGAACTACCCGGCAAGGAAGCCAAGCCAACGCAACCGGCAGCCCCTGCCGATGCCCGCTGTTTTCCCATCAAGGACATCGAACTCAAAGGCGCCGACAGTCTCTCGGACGACGAGAAAAATCGCCTGCTCAAGCCTTTTATCGACCAGTGCCTGGGCGTCACCCAGCTCAATGAATTGCTCAAGGTCATCACCGACCATTACATCGAGAAAGGCCTGGTCACCAGCCGTGCGTATTTGCCACAGCAGGACTTGTCTGCGGGGCATCTGAAGGTGCTGGTGGTCGAGGGCAAGCTGGAGGGGTTGAAGGGCGCGGAGGGCAGCAAGCTGTCGGAGCGTGAGCTGGGCATGGCGTTTCCCGGCAAGGCGGGGGAGTTGGTCAATCTGCGAGAAATCGAACAGATGGTCGATCAGTTGAATCGCTTGCCATCGAATCAGGCGCAGATGGAGTTGTCCCCAGGCAAGGCCGTCGGTGGCAGTGAAGTGCTGGTCAAGAACACCCCGCAAAAACCCTGGCGTACCGGGTTGTCCCGCAGCAATGACGGTCAGCGAAGCACCGGCGAACAGCAGTGGGGCACCACGTTGGATTGGGACAGTCCCTTGGGCCTGGCGGACCAGTTGAACCTGCGCGGCGGGCACGATGCGGTGACCGATCATCAGCACACGTCCAACAACGCGATGCTCAATTACAGCCTGCCCTGGGGCTGGTGGAACTTCAGCTACACCTACAGCCAGAGCGAGTACCGCTCGGTGGCGCAAGCCAATCTCTTTGATTTCAAACAGACCGGCGACAGTGAAAACCATGTGCTGCACGCCGAGCGGGTGATCCATCGCGATGCCGTGAGCAAGACGTCCATCAGCACCGGTTTGTCGTACCTGCGCACCAACAACTTCATCGAAGACAGCAAGCTCAAGCTGAGCAGCAATCGCATCAGCGAAGCGCAGTTCGGTATCAACCACGGTCGACGGGTTGGCAGTGCGTTCGTCAACCTGGACTTGGGGATGCAGGAAGGTATCGGCATCCTCGACGCGCAAGGCAACGGTCATCCGGGCCCCGGCGAGCCGGACGCGCGCTACCGCAAATACACCGGCACCGTGAGCTACTTGCAGCCGTTCAAGCTGTGGGGCGAGTCGTTCAGTTTCAGCAGCCTGATGACCGGCCAGCACAGCGAAGATGTGCTGTTCAGCCCACAACGCACCAGCCTCGGCGGGCAATCGTCGATCCGTGGCTACAAGGATCAATCCTTGTCCGGCGACAGCGGCGGCTATTGGCGCAATGACCTGCGCTGGAGCCGTCCGATCAACCTCGAATGGTTGCGCCCGGTGTTCGCCGAATACGGCACCAGCCTCGGTTATGACCAAGGCGTGATCAGCGCCAATCGCTACAACGGCGATCAGCATGGGCGGATGTCCAGCAACTCGGTGGAGCTGTTCGCCCGTGGCCAGCACCTGGCCGCCAGCATGACGTTTGCCCACTCCCTGGAACGCCCGGATGCACTGACCGAGCGCGAAGCGCCGATCTATTTCCGCCTGGATTTCTTTCTTTAATTACGCCTTTTCGAGACCTCCGACATGGACGTTCGCCAATACGCCTTCCTCGCGCGCCAGCCTTCTGCGGTCGTGAAAACCCGCGAGCACTTCTGGGGCATGCCCAAACGCGGCGTGGCGTTCCTGCTGGCCAACGTCATGTTCTGGCAGCCGATGTGGGCGCAGGCCGAAGGGATTGTGGTGGCCAATCCGGGGACCAGCCTCGGCCAGGCGGGCAATGGCGTGCCGATCGTCAACATCGCCACGCCCAATGGCAGCGGGCTGTCGCACAACCAGTTCCACGATTACAACGTCGGCGTCCAGGGCGTGATCCTCAACAACGTCAATGCTCAGACCGGCACGACGCAATTGGGCGGGATCATTGTTGGCAACCCCAACCTGATCAACCGGGCTGCGGCGCAAACCATCCTTAACGAAGTGGTCGGTGGCAGCCCGAGTCAGTTGCGCGGCTACACCGAAGTGGCGGGGCAGTCGGCACGGGTGATCGTCGCCAACCCGTACGGCATCAGTTGCAACGGTTGCGGCTTTATCAATACGCCGCGCGTGACGCTCACCACTGGCAAACCGGTGCTGGATGGCGCGGGTCGGCTGGATCGTTTTCAGGTCGATCAGGGCACTGTCAGCATCGACGGCGCCGGGCTTAACGCCAACAACGTTGACCGCTTCGAAATCATCACCCGCAGCGCAAAGATCAACGCCGAAATCCAGGCGAATAACCTGACGATCATTGCCGGTCGCAACGACGTTAACGCGGACACTCTTAACGCCACGGCTCGGGCGAATGACGGCAGTGCGAAACCGGAACTGGCCATCGACTCCTCGGCGCTCGGCGGCATGTACGCCGGGGCGATCAAACTGGTCGGTACCGAGGCTGGGGTCGGTGTGAAACTGGCGGGTAACCTGGCCGCCAGTGGCGGGGATATCCAGATCGACGCCAATGGCCAACTGACGATGGCCCAGACGTCGGCTACCGGCGCAGTCAACGTCAAAGCCGCCAGCCTTGATGCCCAGGGACCGGTTTACGCCGGCAGCACGCTCAATGTGCAAACCCAGGGCAACCTGAACAACCAACAGAACCTTGCGGCCCGGGACAGCATCACCCTCACGGCAGGCGGCCAGTTGACCAACGGCGGCATTATCGAAGCTGGGGTGAATGCCGATAACAGCCGCAACGCCAGCGGCGACGTGAGTCTCGTCGCGCAGAACCTCAACAACACCGGCAAAAGCGTGATCGCCAGCCGCAACCTGTCGATCAATACCGCCCAGACGCTGACCAACCAGGGCGGCACGCTCAGCGGGCAAACCACCAACATCGTCGCCGGTACGCTGGACAACCAGAACAACAGTCGGGTGATGGGCAACAGCACGCTGAATCTGGCGGCCAATCAGGTGTTCAACACCCTGGGGGTCATCACCAGCCAAGGCAATCTGACCGCCAATGTCGGGCTGTTGAACAACCACAACGGCGAGGTTTCCAGCGCCGGTAACACCACCGTTAATGCCTCGTCGCTGGACAACAGCGATGGCCAGGTGACCGGTGACGTCGCACTGAACATCGGCTTGATCGGTGCACTGAATAACCAGAACGGTGTGCTGGGCTCCGGGAAGAACGTCAGTATCAACGCCGCCAGCCTGGACAACAGCCATGCCGGCAGTCTTGTCAGCGATGGCAGCCTGAGCGCGAATATCACCGGCCTGTTCGATAACCAGAACGGTGACCTCATCGCCAAAGGCGCGGTCGACCTGCAGACCGGCAGTCTCGACAACCGCAACGGCAGCCTGTCCGGCAAGGATCGCCTGACCCTGCGCAGCGATTCGCTGGACAACCGCACTGGCAAAGTGCGCGCCTCCAATGCGTTGCAATTGAACGTCGGGCAGCTGAATAACGGTCAGAAAGGGCTGCTCAACAGCCAGGCAGCGATCAACTTTACCGGCACGCACCTGGACAACCTCGGCGGCTTGTTGAGCGCCGTGGGGCCGGTCCATCTGGACGCAACCAGCGTCGATAACAGCGGCGGTCGCATCGCCAGTCAAACCGATCTGATCGCCAACGTTGCGCAGTTCACCAACCTGGGCGGTGAACTGGTCGCTCAAGGTACGTTGACCCTGACCGGCCAGGGGCTGGATAACCGGAGCGGTGGTCTGGTAGGCGCGACAAAAGCGCTGAAACTCAATGTCGATGCCGTGGACAACCGTGGCGGCGAAATCTCCAGCGCCGTCGATGTCAGCCTGCAAGGTTCGCAACTGAACAACAGCGACAGCGGCAAGATTCTGGCCGGCACCGACCTGAGCCTGAAAGTGGCGCAGATCATCAACCAGACCAAAGGCCAACTGTTCAGCAAAGGCGCGACCACGGTCACCGGCCATAGCCTGGACAACAGCGGTGGCAGCCTCGTCACCCAGCAAGGCCTGGATATCCGCCTCGACAATGCCCTGAGTAACGTCGCCGGTCTGATCAGCAGCGAAGGCACCCTGATCGTCAACGCCGGCAGTCTCGATAGCACTGGCGGCAGCCTGTCGAGCGCTGGCGCACTGGCGCTGACTACTACGGGCATCCTGAAGAATCAGGGCGGTTCGATCAGCACCGACAGCACCTTGACCCTCAATAGCGCCAGCCTCGACAACAGCCAAAAAGGCTTGATCAGCGGCAAACAGGCGACCGCTGTGACAACCGGCGCGTTCGACAACACCCAGGGCGGTCAGTTGATCAGCGGCGACACGCTCGACTTGAGCGCAGCGCAGGTCAGCAACGGTTTGGCCAGCCGCATCGCCAGTAACAAGGCGTTGACCGCCAGTGTCACCGGTTTCGATCAGCAGGGCGGTCAACTGTTCAGCAAAACCTCCCTCAGCCTGGACCTGAATCAGGGCCAGTTGAACAACCAGAACGGTTTGATCAACGCACCGTTGCTGATGTTGAAAAACCTCAAGGACGTCAACAACCAGGGCGGTGAAATTTCCAGCGCCCAGGCCTTCACGCTGGCTGCCAGCAACCTTGATAACGGCAACGGCAAGTTGATCAGCAACCAGGGCCTGACCCTGCGCATCGATCAACTGCTGGCCAGCGTCAAAGGCCTGATCTCCGCCCAGACGCTTGATATACACAGTGCGCGTCTGGACAACAGCGGTGGTCTGATCAGCAGTCGCGGCACCCTCGGGGTCGCGGTTGACGATCAGATGGTCAACCACGACGGCACGCTCATCGCTGACGGTGATGTGCAACTGAGCGCCGACAGCGTGGACAACAGCGGCGGCCAGATCGCCGGTAAATCCGACGTCAACACTACGGTTTCGACCTTCAATAACCAGGGCGGGCAACTGGTCGCAACCGGTGGCCTGACCCTGACCGGCACCAGCCTCGACAACCGCAACGGCGGACTGGTCGGCGCGAACAACGCCTTGCAATTGAATGTCGGGTCTATCGACAACCGTGCCGGTGAACTGTCGAGCCAATCAGACATCACGGTAGTCGGCAACCAACTAGACAACAGCGACGCTGGTCAGGTGGTCGCGCAAGGCGCATTGGCCCTGACGGTCGACCACGTGCTCAACCGCGCCAAAGGCCTGCTGTCCGGCAAGACCGACCTGACGTTGACTGGCCATGATCTGGACAACAGCGCGGGCTCGCTGTCGAGCCAGAAAAACCTTAAGGCTGACCTCTCGGGTGATCTGAACAACACTCAGGGCCTGCTCAGTGCTGAAGGGACGCTCGACCTCACGGCCGCCAGCCTGACCAACACCCTCGGCAGTTTGTCCGCCGCAGGCCCGCTGACCTTGACCACCACTGACATCGTGCTCAATCAGGGCGGCGAGATTGTTACCGACGCCGGCCTGACCCTCAAAAGTGCCAGCCTCGACAACAGCAACAAGGGCCGCATCAGTGGCAAAGGGGCGGTCGTGGTTAACACAGGGTCGCTCGATAACAGCCACAACGGACGTTTAAACAGCGGCAGTTCGCTGGACCTGACCGCCACCCAACTGACTAACCAGGACGGCGGTCGTATCGCCAGTGCCGGCGCACTGAACGCGACGGTCACCGGCCTGGATCAGCAGGGCGGTCAGCTCTTCAGTAACACGTCCCTGACGCTGGATATGAATCAGGGTCAGTTGAACAATCAGAACGGTTTGATCAGCGCGCCATTGCTGATGCTCAAAAACCTTGAGGACATCAACAACGACGGCGGTGAAATTTCCAGCGCTCAGGCGTTCACCGTGGCGGCTCGCAGTCTGGATAACAGCAACGGCAAGTTGCTGAGCAATCAGGCCCTGACCCTGCGCATCGACCAGGCCCTGACCAACATCAAAGGCCTGATCGGCGCCGCCGCGCTGGACGTCAAAGCCGCCAGCCTGGACAACAGCGGCGGCACCCTGACCAGCCGTGCCAACCTCGACCTCAATCTCTATGGCCTGCTGAACAATCAGAATCAGGGCCTGATCAATGCTACCACCGGCCTGACCATCGATAGCAGCGGGCTCAACAACCAGAACGGCTCGCTGTTGGGCAGCGCCATTGCCATCGATTTTGGCGCGGCCACCGGTGACCTCAATAACAGCGGCGGCCTGATCACGACGAAGGGCACACTGAACCTTCAACACCTGCGTGACCTGAATAACCATGGCGGTGAAATCTCCAGCAACCAACGTATCGATTTGAACACCCGTGCCCTGGATAACAGCGCCGGCAAACTGATCAGCAACGATGTGCTGACGGTGAACGCCGACACCGTGAACAACCAGAGCGGCGTGATCTCTGGCTGGAAAGGCCTGAGCCTGACCGCCAAGAGCCTGGACAACCGCAACAACGGCACGCTGTCGAGCGGTCATACCGATGCCGCGAACAATCTGGCCGGCGATATGAACGTCACGGTCAGTGGTGACCTGCTCAACAGCGGTAACGGTGCGCTGGTCAGCCTGGGCAACCTCAACGTTAACGCGGCGAATCTGGATAACAGCAGTACCGGCATCCTGTCGAGTGCTGGCGCCCAGACCCTGACCGTCAGTGGCCTATTGAACAACGCTCAGGGCGGTTTGATTTCCAGCGGCGCAACCCTGGCCCTGCAAGCCATGACCCTGGGCAACGCCAGCGGCATCGTCAACGCCGAACAGAGCCTGAGTTTCACCGGGACCACGCTGGACAACAGCGCTGGCAGCATCGCCAGCAACGCCGCCGTAACGCTGGACCTGCTGGGCGCCCTGACCAACACCAACGGCAAACTGGCTAGCGCTGGCCCGTTGTTGGTTCAACGCACCACGCAAATCAACAACCAGGGTGGCCAACTCGCAAGCCAGGGCTTGATGACGTTGCTGACCGGTGGGTTGGACAACCGCAATCGCGGCACCGTCGCGGCCAATGATCTGCTGACCATCACCACGCCGGGTGCCGTTCAGAACGACGCAGACGGTTTGATCTACAGCCAGAACGGTGATCTGCAAGTCAGCGCCGGCAGCCTCAGTAACGGCAAGGGCACCCTGCAAAGTCAGGGCGCGCTGACCGTCACCAACGGCGGCGATATCAATAACCAGAGTGGCCGAATCATCGCCAAGACTGGCGACCTGACCGTCACCGCCGGCAACGTCGACAACCGTGGCGGCGTCCTCTCCAGCTTGCAAGCAGCCTTCACGGCACAACTGACCGGCGTGCTAAAAAACGGCTACGACCTCAACAACAACCGCCAGGGCGGCATCACCCAGGCCCAACGCCTGAGCCTGACCACCCTAGGCATCGACAACTACGGCGGGCGTATTTCCGCGCAAAGCGGCGACGCCATCGTCAACACCGGCAACATCGACAACCGCAACGGTGGTCTGTACGCCAAAGGCAAGGTCAACGTCACCGGCAACAACTTCGACAACAGCGGCGACAACGATGGGCAGATTGCCGGTCAACAGATTGACATCAGCCTCACTGGCGCACTGAACAACCGCGTAGGCGTCATTGAAAGCGACACGACGCTGGCGATCAAAGCCGCCAGCCTTGACAACCAGACCGGCCAGTTGCGCGCACTGAGCACCAGCGGCAAAACCAACTTCCAGATTGGCGGCCTGTTCGACAACCGTAACGGCACCCTCGAAAGCGCAAACTCCGACCTGACCCTCAACGCCGGCAATTTCCTCAACACCGGCGGTAGCCTGCTGCACGTCGGCACCGGCACCTTCGATATCTCCACCGCCAACGTCATCAACGCCGGTGGCACCCTTGTCACCCGTGGCGGCTTGACCATCAGCACCGACACCTGGAACAACAGCAACGTCATCCAGGCCGGGCGCCTGACGGTCAACGTTAACAACTTCAGCCAGACTGCCAGCGGCCAACTGTTGGCCTCCGACAGTTTCAACGGCAGCGGCGTCAACTGGTTCAACCAAGGCTTGATTGCCAGTGATGGCAGCCTGAACGTGGGCTTGGGCGCCCGTTACTGGGGCGGCGGTCGTCTCAGCAGCAAGGGCAACCTCGGCTTGAGTGCGGGGCAAGTGAGCCTCGATCAAACAACTTCCAGCATCGCTGGCGGTGGCGACACCACGATCAATTCCGGCAGCTCGCTGGACAGCATCGGTCGGCTGACGTCTGCCGGCAACCTGACGGTGAACGCCGCCAATATCAACAATTACGGCACTATCGGCGCGGGTAACGACCTGACCGTCACGACCGGTGCGCTGGTTAATAACAACGGCCTCATCACCAGCGGCGGCAACATGAACCTGCTGGTATCAAACTTCACCAACTACTATGGCCAGGTCTACGGCCTGAGCGACGTGCACATCGGCCGGGACCGTGACAGCGCCCAAGCCGACCTGCTGGATAACCGCTCCGGTGACATCTATAGCGCTCGAAACCTGACCATCAATGCCCAGACCGTGAATAACGTGCGGGACATTCTGAATTACACCCAGCAAGAGAAAAGCGCCGTCTTCATCAAGGAACTCGACTGCAATTTGATTCCGATTGCCGGATGCGACTTCCGCAGTCGCGGACGGCGTAACGGGCTCTGGGAAATTTCCGAGACCGACCGTCTCAAAGTCAACGCGAGCAGTGCGGCCGCGAGCTTCACCAGTGGCGGCGATACGTTGATCAATGCCCAGACCCTGAACAACACCAGCAGTACCATTGCCGCCACCGGCAATATGATGGTCAACGCGGGCACCATCAACAATACCGGCCTGCAAGAGCAGGACATTGTCACCACCCGCACCTACTGGAACTACGTCGACGCTATCCATGACGTGTTGCTTGAGGCTGCAGCATTCAATCTTAGGAACAGCCCGACGCCTTTGGCCAATGTTGAAGCCGACCTGAGTCATTTCATCAGCATGTTGCGTGGCGGCATCATCCAGCAGCCAATCACCACGGTGACAAATTCGGGCAGTTCCTACGACGCCGTGATCCAGGCTGGCGGCGCCGTGACGCTCAATGCTGGCCAGACAATCAACAACAGCGTGGTGCGCCCGTACTATGCCTATGTGGCGGCGGGTCACACCAAAACTGACACCGGAGTCGGCAGTGCGTACTCGACGCCGATCTACATCAATGCGCAACTTCCACCCAATCTGGCTCAGCAACAAGTCAACCCGTTAGCGCTTCCCGGCTTCAGCTTGCCTACCGGTCAGAACGGGTTGTTTCGCCTGAGCGGACAAGGCAGCAGCACCCCGGTTACCAGCGGTCCGCAAAGCTGGAGCATGGGTGGCGGCAGTGTCACCACTGCCCAGCGTGAACAGCCGTTGCCAGTTGGTCAGGCCCGGGAGATTCAATTAGGTGCGGTCGCTCAGCCCTCTGCGAGTTCAGTGGCGTTGAACCCGATAACGCGTCAGGCCAACAACCTTGACGTTAACGCCAGCGCCATTGATGCATCGATGCCCAATGCCACGTCACCGAGCGGCCCTGGGTTACCCAATCGAACCACGGCGATCACGGTCAACCGGGTTCAAGGATTGCCGGCAAACAGTGGACAGTCCAAACCGCAAAAATACTTGATCGAGACCAACCCGGCCCTGACCGACCTCAAACAGTTCATGAGTTCGGATTACCTGCTGTCGAACCTGGGTTACGACCCGGACAACAGCGCCAAACGGTTGGGCGATGGCCTCTATGAACAGCGTCTGATCCAGCAAGCCGTCGTGTCTCGAACCGGCCAGCGCTTCATCGATGGTCAGACCACCGACGAAGGCTTGTTCAAATACCTGATGAGCAACGCCATCACCAGCAAAACCGAGCTCAACCTGAGCTTGGGTGTCACCCTGACCTCCGAACAAGTCGCGGCCCTGACCCACGACATTGTCTGGATGGAAAACGCCGTGGTGAACGGCGAACAGGTCTTGGTGCCAGTGCTCTACCTGGCAAACGTCAACAATCGTCTGGCCGCTAACGGCGCATTGATCCAGGGCAGCGACGTGACCCTGATCGCCGGCAAGGACCTGAACAACGCCGGCACTTTGCGCGCCACCAACAACCTGTCGGCCACTGCCAGCAACGACCTGGTCAACAGCGGCCTGGTGGAGGCGGGCAACCGTCTCGATCTGCTCGCTGGCAACAACCTCGTGAACAAGGCCGGCGGCATCATCTCCGGCAAAGACGTGACACTCACCGCTACCCGCGGCGATGTGATCAACGAACGCAGCGTCACCACCCATGAAAGTGGTACGGGCAACATCAGCGAGCGTACTGACTTCGTCAACAGCGCTGCCCGAATCGAAGCGGCTAACAGCCTGACCATCAAGGCTGGGCAAGACTTCAACAACACTGGTGGCGTGCTAAAAAGCGGTGCCGACACCGCGGTCAGCGCCGGTCGTGACGTCAACCTCGTCTCCGCCGAACAAGTCGTTAATGGCGAGCGTGGGCTGCATCACAACGAGACGGTCACCCAATACGGCTCGACGGTTGATGTGGGAAAAAGCCTGACCGTCATGGCGGGGCGCGACATCACCGCGATCGCCAGTCAGATCGACGCCAAACGCGATGTGAGCATGAGCGCAGTTGGCGATCTGACCTTGGCTTCGGCGGCGGACGAACAACACGCTTACGGTGCGAACAAGAAGTTTGTCAGCCAGGAAGACCATGTCAGTCAGGTTTCTACTACGCTGAATGCGGGGGGTACTGTCTCGCTGAATGCTGGCAAGGACCTGAGTTTGATTGCCAGTCGCGTGAGCGCTGGGGATGAGGCTTATTTGGTTGCTGGTGGTGATCTGGCGATTAAGTCTGCCGAAGACACCGATTACAGCTTCTACAGCAAAACCAAGAAAAACTCGTCAGGTAAAAAGACTCAACTTGATGAGGTGGCCAGTACCACCAACGTCGCCAGCTCAGTAACCTCCGGCGGGAACACTACGTTGCTGGCCAGTAACGACATGCTGATCAAAGCCAGCGACATCACGGCCGATAAAGGCGGCGTGCAACTGGTGGCAGGCAACGACATCCAGATCGTTGCGGCTACTGATTCGAACAGCGCCCGCCATGAAAGCAGCTCCAGCAAAAGTAGTTGGGGCGGCTTGAAATCGAGCAAGGTCCAGGATCAGGTTTCCGAGACGCAGAGCAAAGCTGTCGGTAGCATGATTTCAGGTAATACCGTGGATGTCGCTGCTCGTCGAGACATAGTGGTAACCGGTTCGTCACTGGTCAGTACACAAGACCTTAAAGTCACAGCGGGACGCGATCTGACTATTAATGCAGCGGAAAATACATTCAGCCGTAGCGAGTTGCATAAAGAAAAGAACCGCGACCTAACGGGTGTACTCACTGCCAATAACCTTGGCGTGGACGATATCACCGGCAATCAACACCTATCGGTCAGCAGTCAGAATCACACCGGGACCTCGTCTCAAACTACACTGACTGGTAGCACAATCGGGTCCAGTGCCGGGAACGTAAACCTTTCTGCGGGGCGCAATCTCGGCGTGATCGCCAGTGACTTGGTCAGTACTCAAAACATGACCCTGAATGGTTCTAACGTGACCATCGCGGCGGGCATGGAAAGTGCGAGCCAGAGCAGTACCGACAAATCGAGCAGTCTTGCTGTTGGGCGGGTGATCGGGGGAACTGTTGTCGATACTGTCAATAGTATCCGTGCGTCGGTCAAAGCGGCCAATGATGCCGATGATCCACGACTCAAGGCGGTGAAGCTGGCTCAGGCGGGACTGGCGCTTTATAACCTTAATGGGATGACATCCCAGACCTCCGATGAAAGTTCAGGTTTCAAAGATAAGCAAGGAGGATCTGCCAGTAACGGGTCGTTAATAAAAATTGGCACAGAGCTCGCTAACACCCACAGCAAAAGTACCAGCGAGTACAACAGTCAAACCGCTAAACAGAGCACGATCAACGCAGGTAAAGACCTCACCATCACGGCTGCGGGTAATACAGCGGGAACCCTCGGTGATATTCACGTTTTGGGCAGTAGTCTAAAAGCGGCGAATACGCTTCTGCTGGCGAAAAATGACATCACCCTTGAGAGCGCAACCAATACTGCAGATTGGGTCAATAACAGCACCAACAGTAAAACCAGCATTGGCGCCAGTTTCAATATTGGTCAACAAAATGGCTTCACCTTGGACCTGGGGGCGCAGATCGCCAAAAGCATGGGTACCGGAAGTTCGGTCACTCAAGTTAACACTACTTTAAACACTGGCTCATTGTTGTTGCGTAGTGGTAACGACACGACACTCGCTGGGGCTCAGGTGCGGGCAGACAGTATCCAGGCGTTGATCGATGGCAATCTAAACATCATTTCTCGCCAGGACAGCGAAACACAGAAAAACAAGCAAGGTAGCGGCGGTTTCGGTGCCAGCATTTGTATTCCTCCGTTTTGCTACGGCTCTACAGTGGCAGCGTCTGCAAACCTTGCAGCAGGCAATATGAGCATTGAGTACAAGCAGGTTGCCGATCAGAGTGGTTTGTTTGCGGGGAAGGGGGGATACAGTCTTGAAGTTGGAAAAAACACCACGCTTCAAGGGGCGGTTATTGCGAGTGAAGCCTCCGCTGAAAAGAATCAGCTGACCACTGATCGCTTAATCGTCAGCGACATAAAAAATGTCAGTGATATCAAAAGCCAATCGGCGGGTGTGAGCGTGTCCGGCAGCTACGGTGGCGGATCAGGAAGTGCGTCACTTGGCGGTTTGTCTGGCATTGCGCTTGAAGACTCCGATCGCAGTAAAACACGCAGCGCTGTCAGTGAAGGCACGATCATCGTGCGCAACGCGGCGGGCGCGAATGATCTGGTCGGTTTGAGTCGGAACACAAGTAATACCAACGAGAAACTTGATAAGCCCGACCAAAAAGCCATGGAAGAGCGCATGGAGCTTGTAAGAAGCTCAATGGACCTGGTTAAGGGGGTGGGCGACGCCATTGCTACGGCAAGAATAAAAGAGGGCAACGATCCCGATAGCGAAATATCAAACGCTGCACGTCAGAAGTTGCTCGACAATGGAGTAGTCAATCCGAGCAATGAGCAGGTTGCCAAACAAGTTCAGAGCGATTACGGCGTCGGCAGCAGTTTCCAAAAAGCTAGCCAGGCAGTCACGGCGATCGTTCAGGGGTTAGTTGGCGGCAGTATTGGCGGCGCTCTAGCCGGTGCCGCAGCTCCTTATTTGGCACAAACAGTCAAGGACATGACTGCAGGGGATGACACCGCAAATTTAATGGCCCATGCAGTTTTGGGTGCAGTGATCGCAAGAGCCGGAGGTAACTCGGCTCTAACGGGAGCGGCAGGCGCCGTTGTTGCGGAAGAAACCGCGAGGCTCATCAGAGAGGAGCTTTATGGTGGACTAAGCAACGAAGAGTTGACGCAAGAACAAAAACAAACAATCTCTGCGTTAGCCTCGCTGGCCGCAGGTATTGCGGGAGCGGTGACAGGCAAGGACGCACTATCTGCTGTGGCATCGGCTCAGGTCGGGAAGAATGCGGTAGAAAACAATTTCCTGAGCCCCGCCGATCAGACGTTGCTGGATCAGCTAAGGCAACGGAGGTTGAGCAGAGATACTCGCGTCACGGTCGCCAAAAAGTTAGTCGCCTTGGATCAGTTGGACCAAATCTCAAATGCGCTGATGGAACGCTATCGTCTAGATCCTGATGCAATGTCCGATGCTGCCAAGGTACAACTCAACGATTATTTGCAGGAATATGCTTACGCGCTGATACAGACTTATGGCCCAGACGTTGCAAAAGCAAAAATTGATGCATTAACAGCACCCATGACGTTAAAGCCAAGTGACACCGTCGCCTATGCGAGCTACAGCGCGGATAAGCAGGCGTCACTGGACAGGCTGTACCCTGGTGGATTCAGTGAGCAGGTGAATCGCAAGTTGAGCCAAAACGAGCAGCTTTATCTCGACTCGCTTGGCACGCTGCGAATCAATCAAAACTATCAGGACCTTGCAGATGTAGGTACCCCTGCGCTATATGTGATGGGTGGTAGCTTGGGGTTGGGCATACGTCTCGTCGCCGCCGAAAGTGGAGCGCTTCAGGTCGCATACGGTGGAGTGCAGGCCTATAACGGTGATACATGGGCGGCAGCCGGCAACATTGTGATGGGCGCGCTGAACGTTTTAGGCTCGGTAGGGGCTGGTGGGCTGAAGGGGGGCGTTGGTGGTGGTGCAAAAGCAACTAGCGGGGCGGTAGACCGTGCTACTACTGGGATTGAGTGGGGCAAGGGTATTCAAGGTCAAGGAATGCCTTGGGAGGATTACCTTGGGACGCAACTGCCAGCAGGCTCTCGACTACCGCCTAACTTCAAGACGTTTGACTTTTTTGACGAAACCACTGGTATAGCGACCAGCGCCAAAACACTTGATACGACGACTGCTGCCAAACTTGCTAATCCGAGCCAAGTATATTCATCGCTCAAAGGAAATATTGATGCCGCTGCTAATTTTTCTGAATCTGGCTTGAAGGGTGTGACAGTTACTTCAAGTCAAATTACCGCTCGCGAATTACAAGTTGCCATTCCTGAAGCCACGACTAGCGCTCAATGGGAACAAATCAATAGAGCCATTGAATATGGTCAGAGCAAAGGCATTACGGTAAAAATTACCAAGGTGAATTAAGATGAACGATGTCGTGAAAACAGCCTGGGCGGATGCAGGAGTCAATAAGGAATTTATTTACGTTAAAACTTATTCTGGCTATCGGAGTAGTCGAGCTGATCCACAGGGTGTCGAGCATCACGCCAGCCCTGAAATCAGTGATCAAGAGTTAGGTGTTGTGGTATTGGATGCGTTGGCCCATAGCCGATTTGTGCTTCCCGAGCCGCGTAAGGATGTTTGGATTCATCCTGAAGCTACGTTTGATATGGATTTATACGACTACGACTTGACCAGTCAACGATATGATCAATGGGTTGGCAGTACTTTGGAGCGCTATAGCTACAAGAATAAGCGTGCATTATTTAAAGATATGAAAAAATGCAGTATCGAAAGTAAGGGGGACCAGATAACTATTCGTCCTAGCCATCACGAAAAGCTAGAAGCCTGGAGTGGTAAGGGACTAAGTGAGAGTGACTATGTCATTATCCCCAGCGGTAGTAGTCCTTCCGATGTAGGTGCGGCCTTACGCTTGGCTTTTAGTCGGTGCACCTAATGTGTAGAGGTTTCGAGTTGATCTGACACCGGCCTCGTGCCGGTGTTGTTTTATCTGCTTACTGCAAAACCTCCCGTCCTTCGCTGCTCGCTTTGGTCGTGGCCTGAGCGATGGAAGAAAAGGACGGATTTATTTGTTTGAAGTTACCGACCTGTGCGAAACGTTCTATGTCACCGGTTTCCAACATGATGACCGTTGCCCGTACTTCACCCACGCCGGGCATCGTCTTCAGCAACAAATATTCAGGTCGTAGTTTGGGTTGTTGCAGCAGTCGCGCTTCAAGTCCGGCGATTTGTGCCTCGAGCGTCTGGATAACCACCACATTGGCCTTCATCGCCAAAGCCACATCTGTTGGCAGGCCCAGCCTGTCAACAGATGTGGCGCAAAAGCCTTTGATTTCATTACAGCTGAAACCATGGCCGAACTGGCGTGCGGCGATGTTCTCGACCGCCAGAATGTGCTGAGTCCGACTGCGTACCAGTTGAATACGTTTTCGTGCCAAATCTCGCAGCGCACGTTCTTGCGGCGGGTGGATGTATCCGGTCGGTAGAATCCCGAGTCGCAGCGAATGCGCCAGGAAAGTCGCATCATCCTTGTCGTCTGATGCTTCAAACCGTCGTAGCGTTTCATCGCCACGGGGTGGGCCAGCTTGACCTCGAAGCCCGCCGCCTTAAGGCCATCGACCAACCAATACCAGTTGTAGGTGGACTCAACCACGACGCCAACCAGTTCAGCACGATGTGGTTCGAGCAGCGAAAGGATTGGCGTCAGCTCGTTGGGGCAGCGTCGACTGACCAGTACCCGATCCGTTTCGTCGGTAACCACCACAACACTGTTGTTCGAATGCAGGTCTATGCCACAGAATTTCATCACGGCCTCCTCAGCAAAAGTCTAAGTTCGCACCTTGAATTTTGCGCCACCTCCGTGAGGTGGGGAGGCCGGCCAGATGATTCTCAGATTTATTTGTTTGGCCGTGCAATGGATAGAAAATAAATCTGTCCCATTTTTCCCTGTGGAAGAGACCGTCACAAAGATTGTGGAAAGAAATCGTCAGACAGGAGTTATTAAGTAATGAGTTCTTGGCCGGATTTAGTCGCAGCGCTGTGTTTAGGTGAAAATGATGAGGCTGTCAAACAGGTTTTTTTGAAAATTAAGGAATCTCCGAAAATTTCGGAAACTCCAATAAGTTATAATGATCCACTTGGGAAAACAAGGTTCTATAAGTTTCTCAAGACGGGGTTGGAGTTTGGGTTTCGCTTGGAAAAGTTGAATCACGTGCATTTTTTTGTACAGAGTCACGAAGGGTGCTCGGCATACAACGGAGATATTTTCGGAAAAAAAGCGCAAGCCTGGAACCACCAAGAGATCGTTAATCAATTTGGTCATCCCCGCAAAGAAGGCGGAGGTAAGGTCGATATTCTTATTGGATATGTGCAACCTTGGGTTATTTACGATTTCGATCAATATAGTTTTCGTGTTGAGTTTACCGCAGACGGTGGCGTGTGGAAGGCGACTTTGATAGGGCATTAAGGCTATGTCTGGAAAAAAAGGGGACGGATTTATTTGTTTACCGTTTACCCTCTATACAAACCTTAAAGCAGGAAAGAAAAATGGTACTGAAGTTTTACTATGTTTACGGGGGGCGCCACGCTATTGCAGGGGAAGTGTTTTACCGGGGGGCGATGGTTTCTTCGGGAGAAAATGCACAGCGCTATGAACTGTATATATGCTCTGTGCTGGACGCTATTGCCCAGATCCAAGAAGATTGCGATCAATTGCTTAACTATATTGCATCTGTCGAAAACGGCTCGGAAAGGTCTGTCGAAACAGGCGGGAACGATGTTGTTCTGACCATGGACGCCTCAGGTGTACAAGTCGATATCCGCATCAACGACGATTGGAATGGACAGCCCGAGGGAAAATTTACCCTACAGGAGTGGCGTATCGTCCTAGAACAGTGGAGGTGTTTTCTGGGGTTGCCTGAGTCGTTAGATTCAGTAGTTACAGTGAAACTACCGTGAGAAAAATTAACAGCGGAAAGACGTGGGGATTGGTTTATGGCTAAGGAGGGCGGGAGAAAGACCCATAAAAGGAACGATAAAAGGGGGCGATTTATTTGTTTGGCTGTTCAATCGTCAGAAAATAAATCTGTCCCCTTTTTTTGGTCCCCTTTTTTTGGGTGTCCCCTTTTTTTTAGAAGGTGCGGGTTCTACGGTGCTCACCGCATCATCAACCCCCCATCCACCGCGTACTGGCTGCCAGTAACATAAGCCGCATCATCTGAAAGCAAAAATAGCGCCACTGCCGCCGCTTCGCTCGCCGTTCCCATGCGTTTCAATGCCAGCCGGTTTACAACGCCTTCCTCAAATTCCTTGCGCATGTGCTCCAGCATAAAACTCCGAAATGGGCTTTCTATAGGCCCCGGCACTAACACATTAACCCTGATACCACGCTCACCCATCGCTGCCGCAAAACAGCGCGCCATGGATACCAGCGCACCTTTGCTGGCCGCATAAACACTCGCCAGGGGCGCGGCTTCATAGGCAGAAGTAGATGAAGTGAGGACAACCGAGGCGCCTGGGTTCAGCAGGTTTGTCAGGCTGGCGATTTGCAGCATCGGCCCTCGGGCGTTGGCGTTCATCATGCGGTCGAAAAACTCGAAGCGGGTGTCCTCGATCCCTGCGACTCGCGCATAGCCGGCGTTCAGCCATAGTCCATCGAGCCCGCCCAACGTTGCGACGGTGTTGGCCAGTTCTTCGGCTGCTGTCGGTTGTGAAGCGTCGTTCTGGAACACCAGGGCCCCGGCAGGTAGCTTCCGTCGGGCATCATCCAAATGCGCCCGGCTGAGCCCTGTCACTGCCACTGTTCCGCCTTCTTCCACAATACGGATAGCCCCCGCCAGCCCGATGCCGCTGGTGCCCCCAGTGATCAGAATGCGTTTTCCGGTAAATCTGCCCATCCGTCGTCTCCTTGCCGTTTTGGACTCCAATCCAGTATTACGCCAAGGGATTGCTTTGATAATGCGTTAGTATCGGGACGACTTATTAAGGAAACCATACATAATGCGAGGCAGTGAATACGCCCAGCTTCGGGCCTTTGTCGCGGTGGTCGAGCACGGCAGTTTCGTGCGGGCGGCGGCTCATTTGGGGATGTCGGCGTCGGCGCTGAGCCAGACCATCCGCCAACTGGAAGAGCGGTTGGACGTGCGCTTGCTCAACCGCACCACCCGCAGTGTGTCGCCGAGCGATGCCGGTGCGCGGCTGTTGTTGCGCCTGCAACCGGCGCTCAATGAGGTGGACGCGGCTCTGGCCGGGGTTACGCAAGCGCCGGGTACGCCCAGCGGCCGGCTACGCATCAATGCGCCAAGGATCGCTGCGATTCATTACCTGGCGCCGCTAATTGGTCCGTTCCTCAATACCTATCCTGGCGTGAGCCTCGACATCGTTACCGACGAACGTTTGGTGGACATGGTGGCGGGCGGCTTCGATGTCGGCATCCGGCTCGGTGAAAGCCTCGATCAGGACATGATCGCCGTGGAGTTGAGCGGGCACCTGGAAATGATGGTCGTGGCCTCACCGGCGTACCTCGAGCAATTCGGCACGCCGCACACGCCTCATGATTTGGGTGAGCATCAGTGCCTGTCCTATCGCTGGCCCACCGATGGCAGCCTTTATCGCTGGGAGTTCGAGCGTGCGGGTGAACGCCTCGCGATCTCGGTCAACGGTCCGCTGGTGGTCACCGAACCGGAAATGCTCACCCGTGTGACGCTTGAGGGCGCTGGTATTGCGTACCTGTTCGAGCATCAGGTTCGGGAGCACATCAGCGCTGGCCGGTTGGTCCATCTGTTGCAGGACTGGACGCCGGCCTTTCCCGGTTTTTACCTTTACTACCCGAGTCAACGGCAGATGGCGCCAGCGCTGCGGGCGTTTCTGGATTTTGTGAAAAAGCCGATGCCACCGGATTCCTGAGATTGTCTGTGGGAGCTATCCCCCATGACAGCAACTGGACGCCCCCCCGTCTTCATATTTGTCGTGATGCTTCACCCACTCCATGATTTCCTCTTCATTGCGGCCCTTGGGTGTCAGGTCAAGGTAGTTGTAGGCGCCGACCAGCATGTCCAGACCCCGTTCGTAGGTGGAGTAGGTGTGGAAAATGTCGCCGGCTTCGTTGCGATAAAACACGCTGAGGCCGGGGAGTTCTTCTTCGGGCCAATCGGATTTTTCGTAGTTGTAGGTAGCCGTTCCGGCGGCGAGGTCTTCGGCTCGGGCCGACACGCCAAAGTCGTAGTTGAAATCGCAACCTTCCGACGATACCCAATCAAATTTCCAGCCCATGCGCCGCTTGAAGGCCTGGAATTCGGCCAATGGTGCGTGGGAAACCGCCACCACCGCCACGTCATGGTGAGCGAGGTGCTGGTTGGCGCCGTCGATGTGGTCGGAGAGGAACGAGCAGCCGGGGCAACCCTCGTCCCAGCCTTTGGCGAACATGAAGTGATAGATGACGAGTTGGCTGTGGTCGCCGAACAGGTCGGCCAGTTTCAGTTCGCCGTTTGGGCCCTGGAAGCGGTAGTCCTTGTCGATCTTCACCCAGGGCAGGGCGCGGCGTTCGGCGCTGAGTTTGTCGCGCTCTTTGGTGAAGGCTTTTTCGTGGGCCAGGTGTTGCTTGCGGGCAGCGAGCCATTCTTCTCGCGATACGACGGGATGATTCTGAATGTTCATCGGATTTCTCCTGCGCAGTGCTGGGGAGGTCACTTACACCGATTAGTCGTTTGACCTGTGCAAAATTCGACATACCGCCGGTCAGCGCTGTTCAAAACCTCGGCTGAACGGCTGCCCGCCGCGCCGGTCACAACCTATGAAGGCCATCTCACTCTCTGGCTTGGAGGTTGAATCAGGATGACAACTTATAACTGGGATTTGATTGAGCGCTTGCTCCACGAAGTGCAACACGGTGAAGGCAGCTACACGCCACGCGCCTATGCCGAGCAATACGCTGCGGAGAAGGCGTCCGAAGGCGAGCAGACTGAAAACCTGGACCATCTGAAAGCGGTGGCCGGCGAGTACGAAAAATTACTGCTGGAGCGCGGTTATATCGAGCCACGGCCCGAAGAGCAGGGCGGCTCTGGCTCAAACTACATATTGACGCCGCGGGGCTCGAGTCTGTTGAGCCTGATCGACAGCAGCATTCCGGGTAACGACCATCCACGGCAAGTGCTGGATGAACAGGCGGATGCGCTGGATGAAGTGACGTTTGATGAGGTGGCGTCGAAGGCGCAGATTGCTTAGATCGATAAAAGCATCGCGGGCAAGCCTTGCTCCTACAATTCACACGGACTGTAGGAGCAAGGCTTGCCCGCGATAAATCTCACTGTGCCGACGTTACTCCTGCTTCACCGCCTTCAAACATTTCAAATCGTTGAAATCCTTCCTGACCCCATCGATCTTCTTCAATAACCGCTCGCGTTGAGCCGGCGTGCTCTCGGCCATCAAATCCACCAGCAATCCGCGAGCCTGATCTTCGGTATTGGCGTAGGCCTGGCGGTAATCCGGTGTCCATAAACTCTCGCGATTGACCAGAAGCGTCTCGATTCGTTGTGGGAATTCTGGACTCTGGCGCTGCGCGACGGCCGCGCTGAACTGCTTCTGCCAATGCACGCGGTTGGCGATCCATTGCTGGTTTTGATCGCCCAGGGCGTTCGACCAGGCCATCACCCGTTGCTGCTGGGTGGGGCTGAGCGGGCCGAGCCAGTCGTTCAGGCGTTTGTCCATGCGCGCGCCACGATCCTTGATTTGCTGGTCGAGGGATGGTTTGAGGTAGTCCTCCTGGCGTTTACGCTGGTCCTTGGCGAAGGCGTCGTTCATCTCCGCTACTTGCTGGTCATTCAGCCCCTGCAACAACTCGATGGCCGACGGGGTGATTTCCCGGGCAGTCTGGGCGATGGCTTGCTTGGCTTCCTGAGTTCGGGCCTTGAGCGCGTCGTCGGTGACCTGATTGGTCTCGACCATGGTTTGCAAGCGGTCCAGCCAATCAAGGTAACCCGGCAGCTGGGTGGTGCAGTGCCAGCTCAGGTGTTCCTTGAGGCGTTCGTTGAACCAGCCTTTTTGCTCGCCGTTCATGTCCAGGTAGTCGCTGAGCGTCCACGGGATGATCACGTCGAGGTTGCGGTAGGCCAGGCCCACGCGGCTGCACGCGCCGAGGGCCAGAGTGATGGTGATGAGGATGGCAACGCGTTTAAACCAGCGCGACATGGGCGAGTCCTTGCGAAGGCCTGGCTTCTTCAATGTGATTGTCTATGTGAACGCAAGATAAGCCCGGCAGTTCAAGCCAATCAATAGAAGGCGCGTTCGGCCTTGAGGGTCACCAGCCCGTCGCACTGGCTGTTATGCCCGGAGTAGGCGGAGCAGTCGCTGCCGCTGAGGTTGGAGTCGCTGTAGATCAGGTCGAGGTCGACGCCCATGAACGCACGGGACAGTTGCAGCGACCAGTCGGTAAAACTGCCGACCATGCCACCGTCGACGGACACCGGCGCGTTGAGCTGGTGGGTGGTGTATTTCATGCTGATCCCGATGCCGAACGGCTGATTGCCGCCCAGATCGGCGAACACCGTGCTGTTCTGTTTATCCGAGTCGTTGCTGAAAGCGGCGCCGAAACGGCTGCCGAGAAAGGTCAGGCCACCGAACAGCTCCTGGCTATCGAGGGTGTCCACTTTCGGATAGCTGTAATGGATCATGCCGACTTCGTAGCCGAGGGTTCGGTCGAAAGGCTGTTTAAAGCCCATGTAGGAATCGATTTCGAGGTTGCTGCCCGGATTCAGCCCGGCGCTCGGTGACCATTGGCCTACGTAGAAGCCGCTGTCGTGGCTTAAGTCGAGGCCGCCGTGGAATGAGCCGGTGCTGGCAGGCTTGACCAGCCCCTGGGCCATGCTGCGGCTGGGGGTGGTGCCAAGCTTGAGGTCGAAGTCACCCAGTTCGCGCTGGAAGATTTGCGCGTGGGCGGCCGAGCACGACAAGAGCAGGCTGCCGAGCAAAAAGTGGGAGAATTTGAGCATGCGTCACTCCATGACAGCGAGGGAGCAGTCACCAAAAGTCTGCTGAAACGCTTAATCTAGACGTGTGCAAGCATACCGGCGAATGCTCGGCATCGAAGGCCGTTCGTCGATTTCTGAAATATTGATGGGTTTTGCGGGGTGTGGCGGAAGGGTTCCAGTCCAAGCGCTTCGAAGCTCAAAGCGCTTACGGACCAGTTAAAGCAGGTATTACTTCTTGCCGAGCGTGATTTGCTTCGACGGGCCGAATGTCTGGCCGCTGACGCCTTTGGCAATTTGCTGAATCTCGCCGCCGGATTTGAGGAACGCAGCGATCTGGTTGTTGATCGATTCGCTGGTTTCAACGGCTGGAGCTGGCTTTGCTTTGCTGTTGGATGCTTTTACACGCATGGCGGCCATTAACCTGTAGAAAATTAACTTGGCCAGGCATCGTACAGGAAATACTTGACAATTGCTTGGCAAATATCCTCCTGAAATAACCGAGGCCATCACTCGATTATTCACAAGTTGTTGTTCGAAATACCCGGCTAAGCTGCTGTTTTAAATAAGAAGACGCGCCGGGAGAAAGCCCATTTGGCGAAGCGGATGCTGGCCAAGGGCGCCGGATTCGTCTGACGAGCGGCCGGGAGCCTGCCGTGAAAACCCAGGAAAATGAAGGCCTTCGCAGGATTTTCGTGCGCCACCGGGCTGGCTGGCGAACGCTGCCCGCAAAACCGGGTAGAATGCCGCCCACGCAATGAGGGTATTGGAAATGGCTTTAGTCGGGCGCTACAACAGTTTGCAAGTGGTTAAACACACTAACTTCGGTTTATATCTGGACGGTGGCGCGGATGGCGAAATTCTTTTGCCTAATCGTTATATCCCTAAAGATATTCCCAGCGAAGATGAAGATTGGCTCAACGTTTTTGTTTATCTGGACAGCGATGACAAACTCATCGCAACTACCGAAACGCCGAAAGTTCAGGTCGGTGAATTCGCCAGTTTGAAAGTCGTTGAAGTCAACAGCATCGGCGTGTTCCTTGATTGGGGTCTGCCGAAGGATCTGTTGCTGCCGTACTCCGAAGAAAAGCGCCAGATGACCGCCGGCGAGTACGTCGTGGTGCACGTTTACCTCGACAAACACACCCGCCGTATCACCGCGACCGCGCGTCTGGACCGCTACCTGGACAAGACTCCGGCCAACTACACCCCGGGCCAGGAAGTTGATTTGCTGGTGGCCGAAGCAACTGACATGGGCTTCAAGGCGATCATCAACAACAAGCATTGGGGCTTGATCCACAAGAACGAAATCTTCAAGTTCATGCGCGCCGGTAAAGAAGAGAAGGGCTTTATCAAAGAAGTCCGTACCGACGGCAAGATCAGCCTGAGCCTGCAACCGGTCGGCGAAGAAGCCGCCACCAGCCTGAACTCGAAGATCCTCGCCAAGTTGCGCGACAACAACGGCACCCTGCCGATCAGCGACAAGAGCGATCCGACCCTGATCAGCAGCATGTTCGGCGTCAGCAAGGGCAACTTCAAGAAGGCCATCGGCGCGTTGTACAAGAATGGCCAAATTGTCATTCATGCCGATCGCATTGAACTAAGCTGACCGCTCGCCGGCCCATGTAGGGGCAGCCTTCGGCAGCTCGCGAAGTTCACATGAGGCCGGATATCATGAAAAAGGCGTGGTTCGCTTACGTCAGCACCTTGCTGGCGTTTCTCCTGCTCGACGGCCTCTGGCTCGGCGTGTTGATGGCGCCGACCTACAGCGCGCTGCTCGGCCCCTTGATGCTCGATCAACCGCTGCTGGCCCCGGCAGCGGTGTTCTATCTCCTTTATGTCTTCGGTTGTGTGGTGTTCGTGGTGTTGCCGGCCCTGAGCTGGCAGCGGGCCGCGCGCCTGGGGGCGTTGTTGGGGGTGGTGGCTTATGGCACTTATGACTTGAGCAACTGGGCGACGCTGCAGGGATGGTCGGCGCAGTTGGCATTGATGGATATGGCATGGGGCACTTTTGCGACGTGCGTGAGCTGTTCCGTCGGTTATTTTGTGGCGAACAAGCTGACGAAGGCCAAGCTATAGCAACCGGCAGCGCTGATGACGCAATCGGGAATCCAGACGTCCACTTCAGGCGGCATTTTCTGGCCAACTGGTTAATAATCGACAACCTGATTTTTCGCCCCCGACCCTGAGTCGAGGCTTTGCTTTTTACGGTCGAGTCACTGCCATGGATTGTGTTTTCGAGGTGTTCCGGTGAGCGCCTCCCGGCGTAGCGCCGATGGGTTTGCCCTGCAAGTGATGCTCGGGCTGTGCCTGATCTGGGGCGTGCAGCAAGTGATGATCAAATGGGCGGCACCCGACATCGCGCCGGTCATGCAAGCCGCCGGGCGTTCGGGTATTTCGGCTTTGCTTGTAGGACTTCTCATCTGCTGGAAGGGCGGTTGGGATCAGGTCAGCCATACGTGGCGCGGCGGACTACTGGCCGGTGCGCTGTTTGGCCTGGAGTTCTTCTTCATTTCCGAAGGCCTGCAACTGACTACCGCAGCGCACATGTCAGTGTTTCTCTACACCGCGCCGATCTTTACCGCGTTGGGCGTGCATTGGCTGTTGCCGAGCGAACGTTTAAGACCGGTGCAATGGCTGGGGATTTTTCTCGCGTTTGTCGGGATCGCCATCGCGTTTGCCGGCGGTGTGTCCTGGGACAATCTTGATCACCGCATGTTGATGGGCGATGCGTTGGGCGTATTGGCCGGCGCTTCGTGGGGTGCGACCACCGTAGTGGTGCGCGCCTCGCGCCTGTCGGAAGCGCCCGTGACCCTGACCCTGTTCTATCAACTGATCGTCGGTTTCGTCGGCCTGTTGCTGATCGCGGTCCTTAGCGGCCAGGTCACCCATGTCAGCCTGACCACCGTCGCGGTGGCCAGCGTGCTGTTCCAGGGTTTGGTGGTGTCGTTCTTCAGTTACCTGACCTGGTTCTGGTTGTTGCGCCGCTATCTGGCGGCGAACCTGGCGGTGTTTTCGTTCATGACGCCACTGTTCGGCGTGACATTTGGCGTGGTGTTGCTGGGTGAAGACCTGAGCCTCAACTTCGTGATCGGCGCCGTGCTGGTGTTGCTCGGCATCACCTTTGTCAGCGCTGAGCAATGGGTGCGCCGTCGTCTGCGCAAAGCCCTCGGCCAGCAGTGAGCGGGCTCAGCAGCAAACCGCCGGCGATCAGCAAACCGCTGCCGGCGACTATCAGCGCAGGCTGCAAACCGCCACTGAAATGGCTGCTTGATGCGGCCAGTAACGGCCCGGCAAGTTGACCAACCGCGAAGCACGCGGTCAGCAGCCCGGCGTTGCGCTGGGTGGCGTGGGGCGCCAGTTCCCGGGAGCGTTGCATCACCAATTGCATGCAGGCCAGGAATGGCGTGCCGCAGAGGAGCACGCCCAACGCCAGGCCCGGGCCGCTGCCCAGCAAACAGGCGAAGACCCCGGCGGCTTGCAGCCATAAGGTCGCGATCAGCCAATGGCGCGTGGCGTTCAGGGTGTGTCGACGCAAACTCACCAGCAGCACCCCGATCGCAGCCGCGAGACCGAAGCATGGCCAGAACAGATCCGCCATCCATTGCCCGTGGAACTGCGCGTTGGCCATTTGCGAGAGGAATGTGGCCGGGATGATGTAGCCCAAGCCGTACAAGCCGTAAATCACGCTTAAACGGCCGATGCCCTGGTTGCCCGATGACGTAACGGTCGGCGCTGCAACCGAGGCAGTCGGCTGTGGCAGGAACGGCAGAATCCCCAGCAACATCACCAGCGCGACAGCGGCATACACCAGCCACAAGGTCGCGGAAGTTTGTCCCAGCAGGTGTGAGCCCAAGGCCAACAACCCCGTCAGAAAAATCCCCAAACCCGGTCCGGCAAACACCAGCGCGCCAAGCCGTGGACGACCGACTGCGGCTGCAAGTGGCTGGCTCAACGCAGTAATCATCACCAGCACCCAGGCGCTGGCCACGCCAGTGCCGAAGCGCAGCAGTAGATGGGACCAGAAGCCATTGGCCCAGAACGATGCCAGGGTCAGCAGCACACAGAGCCACAAGCCACCCAACAGGCGCAGACGAACATGGTGATGGCGGCGGGCAAACATCGCGTCCACCGCACCGACGAAGTAACCGAGGTAGTTTGCCGCCGCAATCAGACCAGCGGCAGTCAAGTCGATCTGACCTTCGCTGAGCAGGTGCGGCAGTTGCGGCGTCAGGGCGAAACGCCCAATGCCCATGGCCATCATCAGGGCGATGAAACTGGCGGTTAAGCGAATCAGCGGCGACATGGCCCGAACTCCAGCAATGGAACAATGACCGTCAGGCTAGGACTGATTGACTTTCTTTAAAAATGAATAATAGTGAGTAACTTGTTCTGTATAGGAGAAAGGTGTGGAATTCAGCCAATTGCGGATCTTCCAGGCCGTCGCGCAAGAGGGCTCCATTACCCGAGCGGCCGAACGCCTGCACCGGGTGCCGTCGAACCTGTCGACCCGGCTGAAACAGCTGGAAGAGCAACTCGGTGTCGAACTTTTCCTGCGTGAACGTCAGCGTTTGCAGTTATCGCCTGCGGGAAAAGTCCTGCTGGACTACACCGCCAAGCTGTTCGCGCTGCACGACGAAGCCAGCGCGGCGGTGCAGGGCGGGCAACCGGCCGGCGACTTCGTGCTCGGCACCATGTACAGCACGGCCGCTATCCACCTTCCAGGCTTGCTGGCGCGCTATCACCGCACGTACCCGGCGGTGAACCTGCAAGTGCAGTCCGGCCCCAGCGGTGAATTGCTTGAAGGCCTGCTCACCGGGCGCCTCGATGCCGCACTGGTGGACGGCCCGCTGGAGCTGGCTGGCCTCGATGGCGTGCCACTGTGCGACGAGCGGTTGGTGCTGATCAGCGAGGCCGGTCACCCGCCGATCCTCAGCGCACTGGATGTGCAAGGGCGCTCGGTGTTCACCTTTCGCCAGGGATGTTCCTACCGGATGCGCCTGGAAGCCTGGTTCGCCCATGACCACGCGGCGATGGGGCGGGCGATAGAGATCGAGTCCTATCCGGGGATGCTCGCCTGCGTGATCGCCGGCTCGGGTGTGGCACTGATGTCGGAGTCGATGCTCGCCAGCCTTCCGGGCCGTGAAAGCGTAGCGGTGCACCCGTTGGCCGAGCCGTTTGCCAGTGCCACCACTTGGCTGATGTGGCGCAAAGGCATGCTCGGGGCGAATTTGAATGCGTGGCTGGAACAGCAACAGATGGTCTATCCCGCGGTGCCGAGCCAGGCACTGGCGACGGCTTGAACTAACGGTCAGCTATTTTGATCCATTCAGTAACAGATCATTGCGATCTTGGGTGAGCATTGCGTAGGACTTCGGACTATTATCAGTGCGAAGTGGCTACAGAATTCCGCCACTCGGCACTACCCTGAAGGGGGCACCATGAAAGAGAAAATCCAAAACTGGCTGCACGATCTGGGTGTCGCACTCGGTTTGATCGAACCGCCTCTGCAACCTGTGCCTATTCGCACTGACGACGAACAGCGCCGACGCCAGCCGCGCCGCCGGTAACGAAGTGGCCGTAGTCGCCGCCGAGCAGTGCGTGTAGCAGCTGTCGAGCACCGCGAGGCAGCGTTCGGCTGCAAAGCAGCCGTAAACCCTGCGTGCATAATTTTCCTGATACACCGAGCCGGTTGATCTCACGACGACTTCGTCGCCGAACGCTGCCTCGCGGTGCTCGACAGCTGCTACAAGAGCTGCGTTAATTCAATCCCGCCCAATCCTCACCAAAAACCGACTCAAATCTTCCGCCGTCCTGGCGTTCTTGAGCATCTGGTCTTCCTCCGCCGTAAACGCCGTCAACCCCAACTCATCTTCCAAGTGAAAGATCAGCTCTTCGATATCCTCTTTATCCAACCCCAACTGCGCCAGGCTGGTGTTGGCGTCGAAGTCATCCCGTCCTTCCAGCAGGCGGCTGATAAAGCGGTGCACGGCAGCACGAACGGCGGCTCTTTTCATTGTCGTTCTTCGCGGGCGTTATTGTTGTTGTCCCTGGGCTGAGTACAGCAGGCTTCAGCCGTGGCAGCGCTGCCACTCGTCAATCATCGTGCGCAAATGCTCCCCGGAAAAACTGCCGAAATGCCCGCCATGCACCGTGCGGATCGGCAGCGCGCGCAAGCGTTGCAAACTGCGGGCGTAGTCGTCGAGGTTGGAGTGGTAGGCATCTTCGATCAACGGTCCGTCGTAGATGATGTCGCCGCTGAACAGGGTTTCGGTCGCGGCTTCATACAGGCTGATGCCGCCCGGCGAATGCCCCGGCGTGTGCAGCACTTGCAGCACGCGATCACCCAGGTCCAGCACATCACCTTCCTCAATCATCCCGGTGGCCGGCGCGGCTTTGACCCGGTATTCGGCGTAGCACAACGGGCAGTCCGGGTGCGCTTCGAACATCTCGTCGCCGACAAACGCCGTGCTCAAGGTGTTCTCGCCATCGGGCGCGGCGAGGATCTGCGCTTCAGCCGGATGCACCAGCCGTTCAGGGAATTCGTGATGCCCGGCGATGTGGTCGAAATGACAATGACTGGCCACCGCCACCAACGGTCGCTCGGTGATCCACGGCAATTGTTCGCGCAGGCTCACCAGCCCTGAGCCGCTGTCCAGCAGCAAGTCCTTGTCGCGGCCCTGGATGTGCCAGAGGTTGCAGCGGTAGAAGGGCCGAATGTAAGGCTCGTGAATCAGGCGAATGCCGTCGGCCAGGTTTTTCACTTCGAACCACTGATCGCGAGAAACAATCTTCATCAAAGGTTTTCTCCAGACGAAAAAAAACGGGTGTGGCAACCGACGCCACACCCGTCGAAGAAAGCATCAGTTCTTTATGGAAAGCTTAGATCGCGCTCGCCACCACTGCCGGGCGACGGGACAACAGGCTGACCAAGACAAAGCTCACCAGACCCACACCCAGGCTGTAGTAGATCGGCGTGTTGGCATCCAGACCATCCTTGAACATGAATACCAGCGCCGTGGCGAAGCCCATGCCCATGCTGGCGATGGCGCCAGCGGTGGTCGCGCGTTTCCAGAAGATCGCACCCATCAGCGGGATCAGCATGCCGCCCACCAACAGGTTGTAGGCCAGGGTCAGGGCGCTGATCACGTCATTCACAATCAGGGCGATGCCGAGTACGACAATGCCGGTCATCAGGGTGAACAGACGGTTGATGCGCAGGCTCGACTGTTTGCCGCCGCGCAGTTTCGGCAGCAGGTCTTCGGTCAGTGTAGTGGCAGCGGCGAGCAGGCCGGCGCTGGCGGTGGACATCATGGCGGCCAGTGCCGCAGCGATCACCAGGCCACGGATACCGTCCGGCAGGGACAGCTTAACGATGGCGGCGAAGGCGTTGTTGACGTTGTCCAGGTCCGGGATCAGCACGTGAGCGGCCATGCCGATCAGGGCGCAGGCCAGGCCGTAGAGGATGCAATAGAAACCGGCGAACGTACCGGCGTACTGCGCGACTTTGGCCGACTTGACGGTGAACACACGCTGCCAGATGTCCTGGCCGATCAGGATCCCGAAGAAGTAGATCATGAAGTAGGTGATGATGGTGTCCCAACCGATGGTGGTGAAGCTGAAGGCCGTCGCCGGCAGTTTCAGCACCAACTCGTCCCAACCACCGACGCGGTACAGGCAGATCGGCAACAGGATGAACATCAGGCCCACGGTCTTGATCACGAACTGGACGATGTCGGTCAGGGTCAGCGACCACATGCCGCCGATCGCCGAGTAGATCACCACCACGCCACCGCCGAGCAACACCGAAATCCAGAACGGCAGGCCGAACAGCACTTGCAGCACGGTGCCGATCGCCAGGATCGAGGTCACGCCGATCATCAGCGCGTACGCCAGCATGATCACCGCGCTCGCCGAGCGGGCCATCGGGTTGTAGCGTTTTTCCAGAACCTGGGTAACGGTGTAGATCTTCAGTTTCAACAGCGGTTTGGCGAGGAACAGGTTCAGCGCGACGATCCCGCAACCCAGGGCAGCACACAGCCAGAAACCGGAGATGCCATGGACGTAGCCCAGACGCACGGTGCCGACGGTGGACGCACCGCCCAGCACGGTGGCGGCCATGGTGCCCATGTACAGGCTCGGGCCGAGGTTACGACCGGCGACCAAAAAGTCTTCGTTGGTCTTGGCTTTGCGCATGCCGTAATAGCCGAGAATCAGCATCGCGGCGGCGTAGATGAGTACGACGAATAAATCCAATGCCATGATGGCGTGTCTCCGATTGTCTTTTTTATGGTGAGCTGAATTGCATTGCTATGATGGGGGTTTTGTGGCGAGGGAGCTTGCTCCCGCTGGGCTGCGAAGCAGCCCCAAACCCTGCAACCGAATTTCTGCTGAAGAAACTCAATCGCCTGTTTTGCGACTGCTGCGCAGTCGAGCGGGAGCAAGCTCCCTCGCCACAGGTATTCGCCCTATCAGCACGTTTTGTTTATCAGGCGGCTTGGCGCATCGCTGGTTTACCGAGCGAATCCGTGCCTTTGCTACGCGCATCCTGCGGGCCGAACACTTCCCGCGGTTCCGGAAACAGGCTCAGCAGCGCGAAGTACACCAGCGAGGCCAGGCCCAGGGTCACCGGCAGGCTGATGTCGATGCCGCCGGCCAAATTGCCCAGCACACCGACGAACTGCCCCGGCAGGTTCACGAAGCACAAACCCACCAGCGCACTCGGGATCCAGGCACCCAGGCCACGCCAGTTCCAGCCGTGGGTGAACCAGTAGCGGCCACCTTTTTCGCCGCGGGTGAACACTTGCAGGTCGTCCGGGCAGTAGAAGCCGCGACGCACCACCAGGCCGATGATCATGATCACCATCCATGGCGTGGTGCAGGTGATGATCAGCACGGCGAAGGTCGACACGCTCTGCACCAGGTTCGCTGCGAAGCGCCCGATGAAGATGAAGGCAATCGACATCACGCCGATCAACAGCGTTGCTTTGACCCGCGACAGCACTCGAGGGAACACGCTGGACATGTCCAGCCCGGTGCCATACAGCGACGTGGTGCCGGTGGACATGCCGCCGATCACTGCAATCAGACACACCGGCAGGAAGAACCAGCTCGGCGAAACCGCCAGCAGACCGCCGACATAGTTGTTGGCCGCGATGTAGTCCGGCGCCTTGATCGCCACGATGGTCGCGGTGGTCAGGCCGAACAGGAACGGGATGAACGTGGCAATCTGTGAGATCACCACCGCCGCCATGATCCGGCCTTTTGGCGTATCGCGAGGGATGTAGCGCGACCAGTCACCGAGGAACGCGCCGAAGGAAATCGGGTTGCTCATCGCCACCAATGCAGCGCCGATGAACGCGGCCCAGAACCCTGGTTGACCCATGCTGACGGTGCCGGCGAAGTTCACATCGAAAGGCCCGGCGAAGGCGAAGATGCCCAGCAGGAACAGCAGGCTGGCGCTCCACACCGCGATCTTGTTGACCCACAGCAGGAAGCGGAAACCGTAGATGCACACCGTCAGCACCAGGATCGCGAACAGACCGTAGGCCAGGCCCAACGTCAGGTCGGTTTCCGGCAGACCGATCAAGCGTTTCGCGCCACCAATCAACGCATCCCCCGAACTCCACACCGAGAGCGAGAAGAAGGCGATGGCGGTCAACAGCGACAGGAACGAACCGACGATCCGCCCGTGCACGCCGAAGTGCGCACCGGAAGACACGGCGTTATTGGTGCCATTGATCGGGCCGAACAGGCCCATCGGCGCGAGGATCAGCGAACCCAGCAACACGCCCAGCACAATCGCCCAGACACCGGCCTGGAATGACAGGCCGAACAGCACCGGGAAACTGCCGAGCACGGCGGTGGCAAAGGTGTTGGAACCGCCGAAAATCATGCGGAACAAGTCCGTCGGGCCTGCGGTACGTTCGCTGTCCGGGATCTGTTCGACCCCGTAGGTTTCAATGTGCGTAAGGCTTTGGTCTTTGTCTTTGTTGTTGTTATTCATGATCAGCTCCGATCATAAAGGCGCGCTCATCGTGTGTGAGCGTCACCTGTTTGGCTAAGGGGGTGGCAGCCCTTCCGGCATTGCGGACAAATGTTCGTGGCAGGCCAGCCATAGGCCTTGTTGTTGTCGGCGAAACACAATCGTCTCGCGCTCCTGGCTGAAGTGTTGCTCCCCTTGCATGCGCAGCTCGGTGGCCACGTCATGGATGAAAATCGCCACGTCACCTTGCAGGCTGACGAAGGCGTTGCTTGAGGTGCATGACAGCACCTCGAAGCCATCCTCGGAACGCCAGTTGTCCCACAACGCCTGGTAGGCGTCGCGCGACAGCAGGGGCTGTTCGAGGGTGTAGAACACGAAGCTGGCATCGGCGCTGAATGCGCCGAAGTAGGCTTCGCGATCGTTACGGGCGAAAGCAGTCACCAGATCGGCGGCGGCTTTCAAAACCTGATCGCGTTCGTTCATGACCAGTCCTCAGCGGTGGGCCACGCCAGGCAGTACGCAGAGCATTTCGTACAGCAGGTTGGCGGCCAGCAGCGAGGTGTTGCCGGTGGTGTCATAAGCGGGCGAGACTTCTACCAGATCGCAGCCGACCAGGTCGAGGCCTTGGCAGCCACGCACGATTTCAATCGCCTGAATGGTCGTCAGGCCACCGATTTCCGGGGTGCCGGTGCCAGGGGCCCAGGCCGGGTCGATGCCGTCGATGTCGAAACTCAGGTACACCGGACCGCCGCCAACTTTCTCGCGAACTTCGGCCATCAGCGGTGCCAGGGATTTGTGCCAGCACTCTTCGGCCTGAACCACGCGGAAGCCTTGTTTACGGCTCCAGTTGAAGTCTTCGGCGGTGTAACCCTGGGCGCGCAGGCCAATTTGCACCACGCGGTCCGGGTCGAGAAGACCTTCTTCGACGGCGCGACGGAAGGTGGTGCCGTGGGCGATTTTCTCGCCAAACATGTGATCGTTCACATCAGCGTGAGCGTCGATGTGCACCAGGCCCACCTTGCCGTGCTTTTTATGGATGGCACGCAGGATCGGCAGGGTGATGGTGTGGTCGCCGCCGAGGGTCAGCGGGATCACGTCGTGTTCGAGGATGTCGTGGTACGACTCTTCGATGATCCGCACGGCGTCCAGCAGGTTGAAGGTGTTGATCGCTACGTCGCCGATGTCGGCAACCGACAGCGAATCGAACGGCGCGGCGCCGGTGGCCATGTTGTACGGGCGGATCATTACCGATTCAGCGCGAATTTCGCGAGGTCCGAAACGGGTGCCGGGGCGCAGGGAGGTGCCGATGTCCAGCGGCACGCCAATGAAGGCAGCGTCCAGGCCGGCAGCGGTAGTCAGGTGGGGGAGTCGCATCATGGTGGCGATGCCGCCGAAGCGCGGCATTTCGTTGCCGCCCAGTGGTTGGTGAAGAATCTTGTCCACGGGTAAGGCCTCATCGTCGTTGTTTTATTTATGTCGGCGCGCCGTTCACGGGAGGGACGGGCACCGCTGTGGGCCGATCATGCGAAATGCAGTGGGCGGGAAGAATCGCTACGGGCAAATACTTAGTTCAGATTTTTCTAAACTAATGGCAAGTGCGGCGATAGACTCCTCCGCATGATCGTTCCCACGCTCTGCGTGGGAATGCATCCACGGACGCTCCGCGTCCCGCTCTTTTATGCATGTGACGCAGAGCGTCACGGGCTGCATTCCCACGCAGAGCGTGGGAACGATCGACCGGTGGAGAACCCCATGGCCAACGCTTTACCCGACCTGAAACTGTTGCGCATTTTCGTCAGCGTGGTCCGCCATCAGGGGTTTGCCAACGCCCAGCAGGAGCTCAACCTCTCGACCTCGGCGATCAGCACCTACATGAGCCAGCTCGAAGCGGCGCTGGGCCTGGTGCTCTGTCATCGCGGTCGCGGCGGGTTCAGCCTGACCAGCAAAGGCGAGTTGTTCCACCAGGAAACCCTGCGCCTGTTGGGCGAACTCGAAGGCTTCGAGCAATACGCCGCAGCACTGAAAGGCGAACTGCGCGGCACCCTGAACCTCGGCGTCATCGACTCCACCGTCAGCGACAAGGCCTTGCCCTTCGCCGAAGCCATCGGCGCCTACAGCCAGGAACATCCGGCGGTGCATTTGCATTTGTCGGTGATGAGTCCCTACGAACTGCAACTCGGCGTGCAGGACAACCGTCTCGATCTGGCCATCGGCGCGTTTTCCACGCGCATGAGCGGCCTGGTCTACATGCCGCTGTACCGCGAGCAGCACTGGCTGTATTGCAGCAGCCGTCACCCGTTGTTCACCGAGCGGCGCATTCCCGAGCAAGTCATCACCCAGCAACGGATGGTCGGTCGCGGCTACTGGAGCCAGGCGGAACTGGCCCGTCACGGCTTCAAACACAGCGCCGCCACCGTGGAAAGTATGGAAGCGCAGCTGATCCTGGTGCTGTCCGGCGCCTACATCGGCTACCTGCCGGAGCACTACGCCCAGGCCTGGGCCGACAAAGGCGATTTGCGCGTGTTGCTGCCGGCGACCTTCGGTTATCAGGCACCGTTCTCGATGATCGTGCGCCGAGGCCGCAGCCGCGAACCGCTGATCCAGACCTTCCGCGATTTGCTCAAAGCTCAGCTCAACCAGGCTTAAGACTATGTCCAGAATCCAATGCCCCCGCTGCCTGCGTCCGCAAACCCATTGCCTGTGCCCGCTGATCCCGAGCCTCGACAGCCGCACCCGAGTGTTGCTGTTGCAGCATCCGAGCGAAGTGAACCATGCGTTGAACACCGCGCGGTTGGCAGCGTTGGGCCTGAAGAATGCCGTGTTGATCGTCGGTGAGGTGTTCGAGGATTTGCCGGCCTTGTTGAAGCAACCCGGTTATCAGGCGCGGTTGTTGTTCCCCGCCGAAGAGGCGCAGCCATTGCAGGGTTATGCCGAAAATGATCAGCCGCTGTTGCTGGTGGTCCCGGACGGCACGTGGCGCAAGGCGCGCAAGATGTTGCACCTCAATCCGTTGCTGGCGGCGTTGCCCCGCGTGACGTTGGTGGAGGGCGGCGTGTCGCGGTATCGCTTGCGCAAGGCACCGGGGCCGGGGGCGTTGTCGACGGTGGAGGCGATTGTGCAAGCGTTGCAGACGCTCGAAGCGCCGACGTCATTCGAGCCGTTGTTGAAGCCCTTCGACGCGTTGATCGAGGGGCAGATTGCGGCGATGGGGGAGGAGGTTTTTCAGCGTAATCACGGCCCCCAATGATCGTTCCTACGCGGAGCGTGGGAACGATCACCGATCAGCGTTCGCGCATCGCCTCAGTCCGCGCCTTCAGCACCGGTTTGAGCAGGTAATCCAGCACACTTTTCTCCCCGGTAATAATGTCCACCGTCGCCACCATCCCCGGAATGATCAGCAGCGGTTTCACATCCCCGCCCAAGTGATTCTTGTCGGTGCGCACCTGAATCAGATAGAAGCTGTTGCCCTTGTCATCGGTAATTGTGTCCGCGCCGATCAACTCCAACTTGGCGCTCAACCCACCGTAGATCGTGTAGTCATAGGCACTGAACTTGACCATGGCTTTCTGCCCCGGATGCAGGAACGCCACGTCCTGCGGCCGGACCTTCGCTTCGATCAGCAGATTGTCTTCCAACGGTACGATTTCCACCATGTCGCTGCCCGGCTGGACCACGCCGCCGATGGTGTTGACCTTCAGCACCTTGATGATCCCGTGCACCGGCGACACCACCGTGGTGCGGGTCACGCGGTCGTCGATGGCAATGCTGGAGGCGGTGATTTTTGACAGGTCGGTGCGTTTCTCATTCAGCTCCTTGGCCGCGTCCGAGCGGAAAGATTGTTCCGATTCATCGATCTTGCTTTTGATCTCGTTGATTGCCGATTCCGCCCGGGGGATGGCCAGGGTCGTCGCATTCAACGACCCGCGAATCTCCACCGCGCTGCGTTTCAACCGCAGGATCTCAACCGGCGAAACCGCCCCGGTGCCCACCAGCGGCGCGGACATGTTCATCTCTTGGTTCAGCAACGCCAGGCTCGAACTGAATTGCCCCTGTTTCGAGCGGAATTCCGCCAGTTCCTGGGTTTTTTGCCGAAGTTGTTCGGTCAAGGTGCGTTGTTCGCTGGCCAGGCGCCGTTGCCGTTGTTCGTACAGCGAGCGTTCGTCCTCGGCCACTTGCGGTGCCTTGGCGATCACTTCGGGGGAGAGCTTGAACGGCCGTCCTTCAGCCTCGGCGGACAAGCGCTCGACCTGCGCGGTCAGGGCATAACGATCCGCCTCGCTTTCGCCCTTGTTCGACAGAAACCGCGTGTCATCCAGGCGCAGCAGGGTGTCGCCCTTGTTCACCATTTGCCCTTCACGGACGAAAATCTCAGTGACGATGCCGCCCTCCAGGTTCTGGATCACCTGGACCTTGCTTGACGGAATCGCCTTGCCTTCGCCCATGGTCACTTCCTGCAACACCGCAAACTTGGCCCAGACCAGTGCCGAAATCAGCAACCCTGCCGCCAGCCACACGGTGATCCGCGACAGGCGCGGAGAATCCTGCAACGCCGCGCCGGCGGTTTCCGGCATGTATTCGCTTTCCGCGCTTTTACTGAAGCTGCCGAAGTAGCCGCGATCCTTTGAAACATCGGACGATGAGCGAGCCATGGGCAACTCCTAGACGGCCGCAGAGCCGACACGGCCCTTGCGCAGTGCATCGATGACCGCTTCTTTCGGACCGTCAGCCACGATCCGTCCGTTGTCCAGCACCACCAGCCGATCCACCAGGCTCAGCATCGAAGTACGGTGGGTCACCAGCAGCAAAGTCTTGCCCTGGACCCAACTGTGGAGTTTTTGCCGCAGAACGTCCTCGCTGCTGTTGTCCATGGCGCTGGTGGGTTCGTCGAGCAGCATGATCGGCGGGTCGAGCAACAACGCCCGGGCCAGTAATACCGCCTGACGTTGACCGCCGGACAGCAATTGCCCGCGCTCACCCACCGGCCGGTCGAAGCCTTGCGGATGTTGGCGCGCGAGTTCGGTGACGCCAGTCAACTCGGCCACTTCGAGCATGCGCGAATCGCTGACGTAACGGGCGCCGAGGGTCAGGTTGTCGCGCAGGCTGCCGGCCAACAGCGGCAAGTCATGGGCGACGTAGCCGATCTGTTGGCGCAGGTCGGCGACGTCCAGTTGCCGCAGGTCCAGCCCATCGAGCAGCAGTTGGCCTTCTTCCGGTGTGTAGAACCCCATCACCAGTCGCGCCAGGGTGCTTTTGCCCGAACCGCTACGGCCGATGATGCCGATCCGCTCACCAGGTTTGACGCTGAAACTGATGTTGGCCAGCGCCGGGGCGTTCTGGCCGTTGTAGTGGAAGGTCACGCCGCTGACGTCCATCGCGCCTTGCAGTTGTGTGCGCTCCAGCGGCCGTTGTTTGGGATCGCGTTCTTGCGGCAAGGACATCAGCGCATCTGTGCTTTTCATGGTCAGTTGCGCTTGCTGGTAGCGGGTGATCAAACCGGCGATCTGCCCCAGCGGCGCCAACACGCGGCTGCCGAGCATGTAGGTCGCCACCAGTGCGCCGACGCTGAGGTTGCCGGCGATGATGCTGTAGACCCCGGCGACGATGGTCGCCATGCCGGAAAATTGTTGGACGAACAGTGTGCCGTTGGTCGCCAGCGCCGAGAGGTTGCGCGCATGGCTGTCGAGGCGGGTGAGGGCGCCGTGGGTGCTTTCCCATTTGTGCTGGCGCTCGCTCTCGGCGCTGCAGGCCTTGAGGGTTTCCAGGCCGCCGAGGGTTTCGATCAGCAGCGCCTGGCGTTCGGCACCGAGGCTCAAACTTTTCTGCACGGTATCGCGCAGACGCACCTGAATCACCATCGCGAAGATGATCGTGATCGGAAACGCCAGCAGCGGAATCACCACCAGCCAGCCGCCGAGCAAGCCGATCACCACCAGCATCAGCACGGCGAAGGGCAGGTCGATCAGGCTGGTCAGGGTCACGGCGGTGAGGAATTCCCGCAGGCCCTGGAAGTCATGGATGCTCTGGGCGAAACCGCCGATGGTCGCCGGCCGCGCTTTCATCGACATGCCGGTGATGCGTTCGAACAGGGTTGCCGAGAGGATCACGTCGGTTTTCTTGCCGGCGGTGTCCAGCAAGTGGGCGCGGACCACCCGCAGTACCAGCTCGAATCCGGTGCCGATCAGCAAGCCGATAGCCAACACCCACAGGGTCGAAACGGCCTGGTTCGGCACCACCCGGTCGTAGGTCTGCATCACGAACAGGGGCACCATCAGCCCCAGCAGGTTGATCAAAAAACTCGCGAGGATGGCATCGCTGTACAGCCATTTCGACAGTTTCAGCGTGTCGCGAAACCACGCTTCGACGCGCGGTACCAGCGGCGAGCGCAGGTCTTCGAGTTCATGGCGCGGCCGGGCGAACAACGCCTGGCCACTGTAATTGGCGGTCAGCTCTTCACGGCTGACCCATTGTTCACCGCCCTCGGCTTCGCTGGGCAGGATCAGCAACTGACCGTCGTCGCCAAAGCGCCGCAGTACGGCGGTGCGGCCATTGTTGAGGATGAGCAGAACCGGCAGGTTGAGCGCGGAAATATCTGCCAGGTCGCGCCTGAGCAAGCGCGCCTGCAAACTCGCCCGGGCCGCTGCGCGGGGCAGCAAATCCAGGCTCATGCGTTGCTTGTTCAGGGGCAGGCCGGCACTCAGGCTGGCGCGGCTGACGGCCGCGTCGTGGAGTTTGCAGAGGATCAACAGACCGTCCAGAAGCGGGTCATCGAAGCTCAGGCGCGGATCGACACCACTGTTGCCGGGTTCCATGCTGGTCAAATTGATCGCTCCTGTTGGCATAGGTAACCACACACCTCCCGGCGTAGGAGCTGCCGCAGGCTGCGATCTTTTGATCTTAAAAAATCAAAATCAAAAGATCGCAGCCTGTGGCAGCTCTTACGGGGGTTATTTCAGTTCAGGCAAACGGGCTTCGTTTTTCACTTCCGAGGAGGCGATCGCATCGGCGGGCAGCACCACCCGTTGTTTGCTCAGCAACTGGCCCATGTTCGCCAGTACGCGGTACATCGAGTACTCCTCGGTGTAGCGCACTTCGGTGTAGCGGCGGTTGGCGTTGTAGAGCTCGTTTTCACTGTCGAGCAAGTCGAGCAGGGTCCGTTGGCCGAGGCCGAACTGATCCTGATAGGCCGCGCGTACACGCCGGGTGGTTTCCGCGTATTCGCGGGCGGTCGGGGTTTGTTTCTTGGCATTGACCATGGCGTTCCAGGCCAGGTGAATGTTTTCGTTGAGCTGGCGCAGGGCGTTGTTGCGGATGTCCATCGCCTGGTTGATCTGGTGCGCATCGGAGGCCAGGCGTGCCTTGTCGCTGCCGCCGCGGAACAGGTTGTAGTTCATGATCACGCCGACGCGCCATTCGTTGTCGTGGCCTTCATCGCCCTGCACGTTGTTGTTCGCGCCCACTGCGGCTTCGGCGTCGAAGCGTGGGTAGAACGGCGACTTGGCGACTTCGTACTGGCTCTCGGCCGATTGCACGTCGGCCTGGGCGGATTTCAGGTACGGGTTGTTCTCGACCATGCTCTGCTGGGCTTCCGGCAGGCTGGTGGGCAATTCGCCGCGGGTCGAGGGCGGTGCTTCGAGTTCATCGGGCATGCGCCCGACGACGCTGTAGAAGTTTGACTCGGCATCGGCCAGATCGACTTCGGCGGTGTCGAGGTTGTTTTGCGCCAGGGCCCGGCGAGCGGTGGACTGATCGGAGTCGGCGTTGCTGCCGACACCGCGCTGGGTGCGCAGGCCGATCTGGTCGTTAACGCGCATGTGCGCTTGCAGGTTGTTGGTGGCCAGCGTCACCAGCTCACGGCGTTTGAGCACTTCGAGGTAGACCTCGATGGTGCGCAGGGCCAGATCCTGGGCGGTGCCCTGGGCGTAATAGGCCCGGGAGTTGGACACGCCTTTGGTGCGCTCGACTTCATTGGCGGTATTGAACCCGTCGAACAGCATCTGCCGCAGGCGCAATTCCGACTGGGTGTAATTGAGGATTTCGGTGTGGTGATTACCGAAGGCCCGGGTGTTGGTGTTATCGCTGTAGCCGCGCCCGTAGGCAGCGTTCAAATCCACCGATGGATAGAAGCCCCCTTTGGCGACTTTCACTTGTTCATCCGCTGACAGACGCGCGTCCACGCGCGATGCAAGCTCGGGGTGTGTCGCGATGGTGCTTTGGATCGCGTCGGTCAACGACATGGCCTGAGCCTGAGAAGTGCAGGCCATGGCCAGCAAAACCGCGCTGCAGAGGGGGGTTAAAAGGCGCATGGGTACTTCTCCCTGTTTCCTGATGGTGCTTACTTGTCGTCAAATACTTGACGTTTTTTTAGGCGAAACCGTTTCACTCTTGTAACAACAGAGCTAAGAACATTCTAGGGAAAACCTAAGAACTATTTCTCATAAGGCTTATGTCAAAAAAAACTTATGCGCTCTGAAAAATCCAGCACATTGTTCAATCCGAAAGCCCTTGATTTATGAGCCCTAGGGAGCTCCAGAGGGTTTGAGGAAAGTTCCATCCACTTAGCGACATAGGGCGGAGAAGTGCTGGAGGGGAGGGAAGTGGGACGGTTTTGAGGTGACATTTTTTTGTCACTCGAGTGAATCAAGACCGTTACGCATCGCTCGCAGGGAGGTTGTTCCGCAGTTGGAACCCGATGCCATTGATTGCAGAGGGTTTTATGCCGAGCCGGACAAATGGCCCGCGAACGACACGCTTGGCGAGAACGTCGCCAGGAATGCGTTTTACCTCGGTAAACACGTATTCCGGTAGACGACCGCCAGACAAGCCCGCTTTCGCCATGAGCACGTTCTTCGCGCAACCAGATGCCGACAGCGGTTGGCAGCGCAGGAGATTTGCACATGGCTACGCTCATTGGGATCGTCAGTAAGGTCATTGGTCAGGTGTTCGCGGTTGCGGCCGACGGTACCCGACGCGCGTTGGTCGAGGGCGACCGGTTGTTTGCCGGCGATCAACTGGTCACCGGGGCCGAAGGCGCGGTGGCGGTGCATTTGCAAAATGGCCAGGAGCTGACGCTGGGGCGTGGCAGCAGCCTGCAAATGACTTCCCAACTGCTCGCGCATCAGGTGCCCCACGTGGACACCGCTGAAGCGGTGACGCCGAGCCAGGCGCAACTCACTGATGTCGAACAACTGCAAAAAGCCATCGCGGCCGGCGCTGACCCGACCCAAACCGGTGAAGCCACCGCGGCCGGCCCGACTTCGAGCGGCGCCCCTGGCGGTGCCTTGGGTGGCGGTCACAGTTTCGTGCTGCTGGAAGAAGTGGGCGGGCGGGTCGATCCGAACATCGGTTTCCCGACTGCCGGTTTTGGCGGCATTCCGGAGTTTCCTGAAGAACGGCACAACGCCGATGTGCAGCAGAACGACGACGCTCCGGTGATCGTGCCGCCGCCGGTGAATAACATCGTGACCCTCGGCGGCCTCGACGCCGCGGGCGGTGAACTGACCCTCAACGAAGCCAATCTGCCTGACGGCACGGCGAGCAATCCGGCGGCCCTGACCCAGAGCGGCACCTTCACCGTGACCGCGCCCGACGGCCTGCTGAGCCTCAACATCGGCGGCATCAGCGTGATCAGCGGCGGGGCGGCCTCGGGTTTCCCGCAATCGATCACCACCCAACTCGGCAACACCCTGACCATCACCGGCTACAACCCGGCCACCGGCGTGGTGAGCTACAGCTACACCCTCAACGGCAACGACACCCATTCGGCCGGCGATGGCGCCAACAGCCTCAGCGAACAATTCACCGTGGTCGCGGGTGACACCAACGGCGATACCGCGACCGGTTCCCTGGACATCAACATCACCGACGATGTGCCCAAGGCGGTGGATGACAACAATGGCACCGCGTCTGAAACGCTGCTGACGTTGACCGGTAACGTGCTGACGAATGACGTGCAAGGCGCCGACCGCGTTGCGACCGGCCCAACCAGCGGCCCGATCACCCCCGGCACCTTCACCGGCACTTACGGCACCCTGGTGCTGAATGCCAACGGCACCTACACCTACACGCTGAATACCAGCGATGCGGATTTCAAAGCCTTGCACGGTGGCGGTAACGGCACGGAAACCTTCGCCTACACCCTCACCGACGCTGACGGCGATACCAGCACTGCCAACCTGGTGCTGCAAATCCACAACAACGACGACCCGGTCACGCTGGGCGGCTTGAACGTTGAAGGTGGCGAACTGACGGTTTTCGAGAAAAACCTCAGTTCGGGCAGTGCGCCGGATTCCACGGCGCTGACTCAGAGCGGGACGTTCACCATCACCGCTTTGGATGGCGTGCAGACGTTAAGTGTCGGCGGGATCACCGTCGTCAGCGGCGGCGTGGCTGCGGGTTTCCCACAATCGATTTCTACCGGGTTGGGCAACACCCTGACCATCACCGGGTTCGACGCGACCACTGGCGTGGTCAGTTACAGCTACACGTTGAACGGCAATGACGCGCATCCAACGGCGGGCGGCGCGAACAATCTGCCTGAGCAATTTGCGGTGACGGTGGTCGACGACAACGGCACCACGGCCAACGGCTCGCTGGACGTCAATGTGATTGATGATGTGCCAAAAGCGGTGGACGACAGCAATGCGAGCACCGCTTCGGAAACCCTGCTGACGTTGAACGGCAATGTGCTGACCAACGATGCGCAAGGCGCGGATCGGGTGGCCACCGGACCGGTGACGCCTGGCACTTTCGCCGGGACATACGGCACGTTGGTGCTCAACGCCAACGGCACTTACACCTACACGCTCAACACCAGCGATGCGGATTTCAAAGCGCTGCACGGCGGCGGCAACGGCACCGAGAATTTCACCTACACCCTCACTGACTCCGACGGCGATGCGAGCACCGCCACCCTGGTGCTGCAAATCCACAACAACGACGATCCGGTCATCATCGATGGCCTGAACGTTGAGGGCGGCGAACTCACCGTTTTCGAGAAAAACCTAAGCTTGGGCAGTGCGCCGGATTCCACCGCACTGACCCAAAGCGGCACCTTCACCATCACCGCCCTTGATGGCGTGCAAACCCTCACTGTCGGCGGCATCACCGTCGTCAGCGGCGGCGTGGCTGCGGGTTTCCCACAATCGATTTCTACCGGGTTGGGCAACACCCTGACCATCACCGGGTTCGATGCAACCACCGGCGTGGTCAGCTACAGCTACACCTTGAACGGCAATGACGCACACCCAACGGCGGGCGGCGCGAACAATCTGCCTGAGCAATTTGCGGTGACGGTGGTCGACGACAACGGCACCACGGCCAACGGCTCGCTGGACGTCAATGTCATCGACGACGTGCCAAAAGCGGTGGACGACAGCAATGCGAGCACCGCTTCGGAAACCTTGCTGACGTTGAACGGCAATGTGCTGACCAACGACGTGCAAGGCGCGGATCGCGTATCGACCGGGCCTGTGACTCCAGGCACCTTCACCGGCACTTACGGCACATTGGTGTTGAATGCCAACGGCACTTACACCTACACCCTCAACACCAGTGACGCTGATTTCAAAGCGTTGCACGGCGGCGGCAACGGCACCGAGAATTTCACCTACACCCTCACTGACTCCGACGGGGATGCGAGCACCGCCACCCTGGTGCTGCAAATCCATAACAACGACGATCCGGTCATCATCAATGGCCTGAACGTCGAGGGCGGCGAACTCACTGTCTACGAGAAAAACCTCAGTCTCGGCAGCGCCCCTGACAGCACCCAGCTGACCCAAAGCGGCACGTTCACCATCACCGCGCTGGATGGCGTGCAAACCCTCATTGTCGGCGGCATCACCGTCGTCAGTGGCGGCGTGGCGGCGGGTTTCCCGCAATCGATTCCGACCGGTTTGGGCAACACGTTGACCATCACCGGGTTCGACGCAACCACCGGCGTGGTCAGCTACAGCTATACCTTGAACGGCAATGACACCCATCCAACCGCCAACGGCGCAAACAATCTGCCTGAGCAATTTGCGGTGACCGTGGTTGATGACAACGGCACCACGGCCAATGGTTCGCTGGACGTTAACGTCATCGACGACGTGCCAAAAGCGGTGGACGACAGCAACGCCGGCACGGCCTCGGAAAGCCTGTTGACCCTCAACGGCAACGTACTGACCAACGACGTGCAAGGCGCGGATCGCGTAGCGACCGGGCCTGTGACTCCTGGCACCTTCACCGGCACTTACGGCACCCTGGTCCTCAACGCCAACGGCACTTACACCTACACCCTCAACACCAACGACGTCGACTTTAAAAACCTGCACGGCAATGGCAACGGCACGGAAACCTTCGCCTACACCATTACCGATGCTGACGGCGATACCAGCACCGCCAATCTGGTGCTGAACATCCACAACAACGATGACCCGGTAACCCTCAACGGCCTCGACGTCGTGGGTGGCGAACTAACGGTCTACGAGAAAAACCTCAGCGACGGCACCAGCCCCAACGCGCCAGCCCTGACCCAGAGCGGCACCTTCACCGTCACCGCACTGGACGGCTTGCAAACCCTCGATGTCGGCGGCATTCATGTGGTGGTCGGCGGCGTGGCTGCCGGCTTCCCGCAATCGATCGTCACGCCGCTCGGCAGCACGCTGACCGTCACCGGTTACGACGCGACTACTGGCGTCGTCAGCTACAGCTACACCCTGGTAGGCACCGAAACCCATCCGAACGCCAACGGTGCGAACAGCATCACCGAAAACTTCAACGTGGTGGCGACGGACACCGACGGCAGCACGGCCACCAATCAAATCAATGTCAACATCGTCGACGACTTGCCGACGGCGCACCCGGACAGCGCTTCGGTGGCCGAGGGGGCAACGGTCTCGGGCAATGTGCTGGATAACGACATCGGCGGTGCCGACGGCCCGGCCGTTACGGGTGCTGTTGTCGGCGTGCGCGCCGGTGGCGACACCTCGACCTCGGCCATCGGTGGCTTGGGCTCGAACATCAACGGCACCTACGGTTACCTGACCCTGGATGCCAACGGCAACGCGGTCTATCACAGCAATCCGAACGCGGTGAACGGCCCGGGCGCCACCGATGTATTCACCTACACCGTGCGCGATGCCGATGGCGATGAAAGCACCACTACCATCACCATCGACGTGTCGAACAGCTGCATCAAAGCGGTCAGCGATACCGACGTGACCGTCTACGAAAAAGCCCTGGACCTGACAAAAGATGGCCAGGACCTGGCGGCCGGCACCGTCGTCGGCAGCGACCCGACCAGCACCGGCGAAACCGCCAGCGGCACGCTGGTTGGCTCGGTCACCGGGGCGATCGGCGCGATCACTTACACCCTGGTGGGCAGCGCCAATGGCAACTTTGGCCAGATCCAGCTCAACCCCAACGGCACCTATACCTACACCCTGACATCGCCTGCGAGCACCACACCGCATGCCGACGACGGTGCCAATTCGCTGACTGAAAGCTTCACCTACCAGGCCACCGATTCGCTGGGTAACATCAGCACCAGCACCATCGTCGTGCAGATCGTCGATGACGTACCGCAGGCCGTGAACGACAGTAATGCTGTCGCGGCGTCGGAGACCGCGTTGACGCTCAACGGCAACGTCCTGACCAACGACATTCAGGGCGCGGACCAGGTCGCCACTGGACCGAACGCCGGGCCGGTCACCCCTGGCACCTTCACCGGGACTTACGGCACCCTGGTGCTGAATGCCAACGGCACCTACACCTACACCCTGAACACCAATGATGCAGACTTCAAAAACCTGCACGGCGGTGGCAACGGCACGGAAACGTTCGCCTACACCCTCACCGACTCAGACGGCGACACCAGCACCGCCAACCTGGTGCTGAACATCCACAACAACGACGACCCGGTGACGCTCAATGGCCTCAACGTCAATGGCGGCGAGCTGACCGTCTACGAGAAAAACCTCAGCGACGGCACCAACCCCAACACGCCAGCGCTGACCCAGAGCGGCACCTTCACCGTCACCGCGCCGGACGGTTTGCAAACCCTCGATGTCGGCGGCATTCATGTCGTTGCCGGCGGCGTGGCGGCAGGCTTCCCGCAATCGGTCACCACCGCGCTCGGCAGTACGTTCACCGTCACCGGTTACAACGCGAGCACCGGCGTGGTCAGCTACAGCTACACCCTGGTGGATAACGAAAGCCACCCGACCGCCAACGGCGCCAACAGCATCACCGAAAACATCAACGTGGTGGCGACGGATGCGGACGGCAGCACGGCGTCGGGGCAGATCAACGTCAACATCGTCGATGACCTGCCAACCGCTGCTCCAGACACCAGCACCGTGGCCGAAGGCGCGACCGTCAACGTAAGCGTGCTCGGCAACGACGTGCTCGGTGCCGACGGCGCAGCGGCGGGCGGCGCGGTGATCGGCGTGCGCGCCGGCAGCAACACCGGGACCTCGGCGGTGGGCGGCTTGGGCACCAACATCAACGGCACCTACGGCTACCTGACCCTGGATGCGGCGGGCAACGCCGTGTACCACAGCAACCCGAACTCGGTCGGCGTGGCGGGAGCGACCGATACCTTCGTCTACACCGTGCGCGATTCCGACGGTGACGAAAGCACCACCACCCTCACCATCAACGTCACCGACAGCGGCCTCAAAGCGGTGGTCGATCAGGACGTGACGGTCTTCGAAAAAGCCCTCGATCTGAGCAAGGATGGACTCGACCTGGCCCCCGGCACGGTCACCGGCAGCGACCCTACCAGCACTGGCGAAACTGCCACGGGCACGCTGGTCGGTTCGGTCACCGGCGGCACCGGTCCGTTGACGTACAGCGTGGTCGGCAGCGCCACCGGGACCTACGGGCAAATCCTGATCAACCCGGACGGCAGTTACACCTACACGTTGACCTCGGCGCCGAAAACCTCGCCGAATGCCAACGATGGGCCGAACACCCTGAGCGAAAGTTTCACCTACAAAGCCACCGATGCGCTGGGCAACAGCACCACCAGCACCATCGTGGTCAACATCGTCGATGACGTGCCAAAAGCCGTGGCGTCGGACCGTTCGGTGACGGCGGTGGAAGTCGATTCCAACTTGCTGCTGGTCATTGACGTCTCCGGCAGTATGGCCGACGCCTCCGGGGTGCCAGGCCTGTCGCGGCTGGCGCTGGCGAAACAGGCGATCAGTGCCTTGCTCGACAAATACGATGACCTGGGTGATGTGAAAGTGCAGATCGTCACCTTCAGCAGTAGCGCCACCGACAAAACCACCGTGTGGGTCGATGTGGCGACGGCCAAGTCGATCATCGCCGGCCTTACCGCTGGGGGTGGCACCAACTACGACGCGGCTGTGGCGACCCTGCAAACTGCGTTCAACACCTCGGGAAAACTCACCGGGGCGCAGAACGTCGGGTATTTCTTCTCTGACGGCAAACCTAACGAAGGGGACATCGGCACGGCGGACGAGGCCGCGCTGAAAAACTTCCTCGACGCCAATGGCATCAAGAACTATGCAATTGGGCTGGGCAGTGGCGTCAGCAACGCCAACCTCGACCCGCTGGCCTACGACGGCAGCACCCACACCAACACCAACGCGGTGGTGGTCACCGACCTCAACCAACTCAACTCGGTGCTCTCGGGCACGGTGCAGGGTGCACCTGTGACTGGCACGCTGCTGGAGGGCGGCTCGTTCGGCGCCGATGGCGGCTTCATCAAAACCATCGTGATCGATGGCACCACTTACACCTACGACCCGAAAGGCAACAGCAACCAGGGTTCGCTGACCTTCAGTGGCACTAACCACGGCACATTCAACACGGTGAACAACACCATCAGCATCGCCACCAACAACAGCGGTACGCTGGTGGTGAACCTCGACACCGGCGAATACACCTACACCTCGCAGAAAACCACCGCCGTGGTGATCACTGAAAACATCGGCTTCACCGTCAGCGACAACGATGGCGACCTGGCCAGCTCGACACTGACGGTCAAAGTGATCCCGAACGCGCCACCGGTAGCGGTCGATGACCACATCATTACCAACGTGTTGTCGAGCACCATCGTGGTGCCGGGCGAATTGTTGCTGGCCAACGACACCGACGCCAATGGCGATCCGATGACGGCCACCCCGACCACGTTCAACACCGGCTGGGTGGCCAAGGGCGCGGACTTCACCGGCACTGGCGCGATCAGCTTCGCCGGCACCGGCAACAACGCCGCCAACCAGGCACTGGCGGATGTGCGTAACTCGTTTGCGGCCAACACGGCAGCGATGACCGCCGTGCTGGTGATCAGCGGCTACTTGGGCACGGTCACCAGTGCCAACGCCAACGATGAAGACCTCATCACCGTCAAACTGAAACAGGGCGAAACCCTCAACCTGGACCACAACCTGGCGGCCGGTCACGTCACCATGGAGTACTCGCTCAATGGCGGTGCGTTCGTGACCATCGCCGACGGCGGGACCATCACCGCGACGTCCGATGGCACCTACAAGATCCACGTCACCAACATCACCAACACCAGTGGCAGTAACACCTCGGGGTCCGAGAACTATCAACTGACCATGACCGTCAACTACGCCGGGGCCCACGACCTCACCCCGGACTACCACGGCACCTACACCGCCAACGACAACCATGGCGGCAGCGACACGGCGAACGTGACCATCAGCTACCAGGACGGCCACACCCTCACCGGCACTTCGGGCGATGACGTGTTGGTGGCCGGCACCGGCAACAACATCCTCAACGCCGGCGACGGCAACGACGTGCTCACCGCAGGCTCAGGCAACAACGAATTGCACGGCGGCGCCGGCAACGACTTGTTGTACAGCGGACCGGGCAATGACCTGCTCGACGGCGGCACCGGCACCGATACCGCCAGCTACGCCCACGCCACGGCCGGCGTCACCGTCAACCTGGGGCTGCTCACCGCACAAAACACCCTCGGTGCCGGCACCGACACCCTCACGGGCATCGAGAACCTGACCGGCTCCAACTTCAATGACACCCTCACCGGAGACAACAACAGCAACGTGATCAACGGTGGCCTGGGCAACGACGTGCTCAACGGTGGCGGCGGCGACGACTTCCTCATCGGCGGCCTGGGCAACAACACCCTAACCGGCGGCGCGGGCGCCGACACCTTCCAGTGGCTGGCCGGCAACAGCGGCCACGACGTGGTCACAGACTTCACCCCCGGCACCGACAAACTCGACCTGTCACAACTGCTGCAAGGCGAAAACGGCACGGCGGCGTCGCTGGATGACTACCTGCACTTCAAAGTCACCGGCAGCGGCGCAAGCCTGGTCACCAGCATCGACGTCAGCGCCATGGCCGGCGCCATGCCGAACCAGACCATCGACCTGGCCGGCGTCAACCTCGCCAGCCACTACGGCGTCACGCCAGGAGCGGGCGGCGTGGTGGCGGGCGGGCACGACACGGCGACCATCATCACTGGCATGCTCAATGACCATTCGTTGAAGGTGGATACCGTTTGATGCCGTAAAGCTGAAACGACAAAACCCGCCATCCTTTTGAAAGGGGATGGCGGGTTTTTTTGTGGTCGCGGGGATCGTTCCCACGCTCTGCGTGGGAATGCCTCAACGGACGCTCCGCGTTCGGCTTTGAATGGGACGCGGAGCGTCCCGGGCTGCATTCCCACGCGGGAGCGTGGGAACGATCAATCCGCGTTAGCCCTTCGGGTCGAGGTTATCCAGCGCCCGATTCACCGTCAGTTCGCCGAGCATGATGACCTGCGCGATGCCGAGCAATGTGTGGCGGTGAGGACTTTCCAGGAAGCCTGCAAGATCGTTGGCCATGACATGGGCCGAGGCCAGAGATTCACAGGCGTTGGCCAACAGGCTTTCGGTGTTGATGCCGGGTGCAACCAGGAAAAACGGACTGGGCTTGCGCGGAGGGTTGGGTGTGGCTTTGAACATGGTGCTGCTCCTTGATTAATGAAGCCGCCACGGTTCGCGGTCAACCGAATAAGGTGGCAGCTGTACGCGGGTTGACCGACCGGAAATCAAGGAATCCGGCACACCCGAAGGTGTCCCACGCACAGCCACCGCGACACGATGCTTCAGACGATTTCCTGAAACAGGTCTTGGACGCTGGGGCGCCTTGATTGAGTCGGACGGTCAAATCCGATCGCTGATGTTTCAGCTACCCGCAAACGATAAAACCCGACCCCAAGGCGCACAAGCCGGCGGATTCTGGCGTAGCTGTAGGCCGCTACGCAAGGGTATGTAGGGTGAGAGAGTGTCTGGAGATGTTGATTAAACATCTCCGTTTACTGCTCACTCAGGACGGTTTTTTACTACGTCGAATTGATAAATAAATACGTCCCCTTTTCTACCGCGGGGATCGTTCCCACGCTCCGCGTGGGAATGCCTCAACGGACGCTCCGCGTTCGGCTTTGAATGGGACGCGGAGCGTCGCGGGCTGCATTCCCACGCGGAGCGTGGGAACGATCAATAATGCTGCGTCCCGCACCATCCTCCTGTGGGAACGAGCCTGCTCGTGAAGACGATAACGCGGTTATCTGACGAACTCACATCGGCTCCGGCGGCCCGATCAACCGCCCCATGACCCCAAATAACCCTAGGGACTTGATCGCTTCCAACTCGCCCTGCGTTTCAACCCTCTCTGCAATCAACGGTAAATCAATGCTGTTAGTCGCCCTGAATATCGCTTCGATAAAGAGCCGTTTATCACGCTGCTCATCAATCCCGCGAATGTAACTCCCATCAATTTTCAAGTACGCCAACCCCAACTGCGTCAAGTTGCCGATCTGGCTGAAACTCCCGCCGAAATGCTGCAAGCCGATGCGGTAACCGGTGTTGAGCAAGTTGTGGCTCAGGCGCTGCAATTCGTCCGGGGGCGGCAGTTGGCGTTCGTCGATTTCCAGGATCAGCAGCGGCGCGAGTTCCGGCAGGGAGTCGAGGGACTGCACGATCTGTTGCAGCGACGCCGGATCGCGCAGGGTGGTGCCGGACAGGCTCAACGCCAGGGGCCAGCGATTGACCGCGAGGTAGTCGAGGGTGGCGTCGAGCATGGCCAGGTCGAAGCGGGCCGACCAGCCGAGGCGTTCGATCCACGGCAGGAAGTGCCCGGCGGCAATCGCTTCGCCCTGTGGGTCGAGCAGGCGGGCGAGGACTTTGTGGTGCAGCACTTGGCTTGTGTCGGCGCATTGCACCACCGGTTGGAAATACAGCTGCAGCTTGCCGTGGGTCAGGGCGTCGTCGATCCAGTTGCGCCAATCGTGTTGGGATTGGTTTGGCGCGGTGCTGGAATGATCCAGGTGTACCCACGGCCGCTCGGGATGTTGCTGAGCCTGGGTCAAGGCCTGATCGAGGCGCAGCAGCACCTCGCCGGCGGGCTCGCCCGGTTGGTAGGCGACGATGCCCAGGTGCGCCACCGGCATGCTGTCGCTGGCACCGGTCAGGCGCAGGTTTTCCAGGGTGGCGCTGATTTCGGCGCACAGGCGCGCGGCGTCCTTGTCGTCCAGGCCCGGGGTCAGCAGGCTGAATTCGCCGCCGCGATTACGCGCTGCCAGCCAGGTGCGCCGCTCCGGCAGTTGCGTCAGGCGCTTGAGCAACTCGCCGACAACGCCGATCAAGGCATCGGTGCGCTGGCCGCCCAGTCGCTGGTTGAGGCCGGCGAGGTCGTTGATCCGCAGCATCAGCAAATGGCCGTCGCTGCTTTGTTCGCTGACCAGCAAATGATCGGCCAATTGCTCATCCAGCAAGCGACGGTTGGCCAAGCCCGTGAGGCTGTCCTGATAGGAGTCGGCCCGCAGCTTTTCACTGCGCGCCGCTTCTTCGGCGAACAGCGCCTTGAGCTTTTCGACCATCTGGTTCATCGCCAGCACCACCCGTTTCAGCTCAGGTGTACGCGGCAGTTTCGGCAGGCTCAGAAATTCCCGTTTGCTGATGGCTTCGGCCTGTTTGACCATCTTGTCCAGCGGGCGCAATTGCCGACGCAGCAGCCAGCCGCCGAACATCGCGCTGAACACGCCGCACAGCAGCAACCAGGCCAGGCTGCCAAGGGTGCTGTCCCAGAGCTTGGCCAACGCGAACTGCGGATTGCTCAGCACTTCGACCCGCGCCACTTGCTCCCAGCCGCGCATGATCAACGCGTCGCCCCCTTGCGCGTGCAGGTTTACCAGGCGCACGAACCACTCGGGCACGCCCTCGATCCGCGCAGGGGCGTCGCGCTCCACCAGCACCTGTTCATCGACGATGTTGACGACGCGGATGCTGCTGAAATAGCCACTGTCGAAAATCGAGCTGACCATCAATTCAATCATCGCCGGGTCGTCGATCTGCGTGGTCAGCGACAGCCCCAACGCGGTGGCGGCGTCCTGGGCATGGGAGCGCAATTGTCCGAGCATTTGCTCGCGGGAGCTTTCCAGGCTGACAAAAAAACTGCCGCTGAACGCCACCAGCAGAAACAGGCAAATGGCGAGAAACAATTGTTTGCGCAGTGACATAAAACGCTCCTTGCTCTGGCGGCTAGCCGTCGCCCACGGCGAACCCTTCGGCCTGCATCTTTTTCAACACGTCTTGCCAGCGCGACAGCTTTTTCGAATCGCTGCTGCGCTTGCCACCATTGGCCCCAGGCAAATACAGGCCTTCGGCGTTGAAGGCGTACACCGGCAGCAGGTCTTTGCGTTGCGAGGCGGGGCGGATCTCGCCGATCAGGTTGTCCAGCACCAGCGGATCGGCCGTGGGGCTACTGTAGAAGGTCAGCACCATGTGTGCCTGGTTCTGGGTCAGGGCCTTGACGTAGGTAATGCGCAGTTGCTCGCTGGGCACCCCGAGCTGACGCAGGCTGAAATATTTCGCCAGGGCATAGTCCTCGCAATCGCCGGCGCCCTTGATCAAGGACTCTTCAGGCGTGGCCCAGTAATCGATCTGCTGCCAGATGCGGCTGTCGTCCTGAAAACTCAATTGCTGATTGAAGAAGCGATTGACCGCATTCAGTTGTTCGCGTTCTGGCTGGTTGCGTTCGCTGTGCAGCATCTGGTTCCAGGCCTCGATCCGCCCCTGGGCCGGGCCGAGGGGGCCGTAGCGTTGTTCGGCGGTTTGCAGGATCAGCCCGAAATCCCAATCGGCACAGACACGGCCCAACCCGGCCAGCAAAAAAACCGCCAGCAGCCAACCGCCGAACCGAAGTCGGAGCGCTGGCCATCCTGGACTACGCCGACTGCAAGACATGTCTGGCTGCTCGGGTGCAGATGACTGGAGTTTAGGTGGTGTTTTGGCTGGGGGAGGGTTGATCGTCGGACCGGCGGCGCCCGATCGTTCCCACGCTCTGCGTGGGAATGCAGCCCGGGACGCTCCGCGTCCCCTCTGAAGCCGAACGCGGAGCGTCCGTTGAGGCATTCCCACGCAGAGCGTGGGAACGATCAACCAAAAGCCCTTTACCACGGAGATAGGATCAGGGTTTTTGAAGGGTTTTTTGCTTGAGGATGTAGACCGTGACCAACACCGCACTGGTCAACATAAACCCCCGCGCCCACGGCAGCGGCACCAGGTAGCAGGAAAACAGAATGCTCGCCCACATCAGGCCGATGGCGTAGACCTTGCCCTTGAGCGGGATGCCGTTGCCGTCCAGGTAGTCGCGAATCCACGGCCCAAGCCGCGGATGTTCGACCAGCCATTGATAGAAACGCGGCGAACTGCGGGCAAAGCACGCGGCCGCCAGCAGCAGGAACGGCGTGGTGGGCAGCACCGGCAGGAAAATCCCGATCACCCCCAACGCCACGCTCAGCCAGCCGATGGCCAGCAGCACGTAGCGCAACATCAGGGAGCGGTTGCCTATGGGGTTGTCCATAGGCAAAACCTTAGTGGTGACGTGGCTTGAGGATCGCCGGTTTTTCGTCGGGTGCCTGGCACAGCAGGTACAACGCGGTCAGGGCTTCCGGGATCTGCACGATCATGTCGTCCATCAGGTTGGCGTCCTTGGCGATGTCTTCGAACTCCGGCTGCTCGTCGAACAGACCGGAACCGACCATGATCGGCAGCAGCATTTCGCTGACTTCGTCTTCAGCGGTTTCGAACCAGGCCGCTTCGCGCAGGAACACGCCTTCCATAAAGCCAATGCACCAGCCGCGCAGGTCGGAATCGTCCGGCTCTTCGCCCAGGTCCAGGTCGCACGGCAGCTCGAATTCTTCGTCGGACGCCAGTTGGCGGGCGATGTGAGCCTTGAGGGCCAGCAGAGTGGATTCGATCGCTTCACGCTCGGTGTCGTCGGCGTAATGCGGCTCTTCGGCGAAGAGGGCGTCGATCCATTCACGGTCGGGAACGCTTTCGGAACAGATGGACAGCGCGGTGAGGTAGCCGTGGGCGGCCACGTAGTCCAGCGCCTCGTCATGCAGTTCATCAGCGTCGAGGAAGACTTGCAGGCGGGTTAGTTGCTCAGCGAAGGACATTAAAAGCTACCTTGGGGAATTAAACAGATGCGGGAATTCTAGGCCTTCTTGAGCCCTCAGGCCAGCCGCGCGGGATATTTGCCCTCGATGCGCACCGCCTCATCAAAAGATCGCAGCCTGCGGCAACTCCTACACGGGATCAGTGTTTGTCCTGATGTGTCTTATCAGCGGCACCCTTTGCCGGGAAGGGCTCGGGTATACTCGCGCGTTTTGTGATGCCCTGCTGGCGTCGCGGCTGAGATGTGAAGCGTCATGCAATGCGTACTTACGATTTGTCAGTGCAGCCTGCGTGGTTCTGAACCAGCCTTGCAGGGATGTTTCGGTGATTTTTGGAGTTTTTATGCTCGAACAGGCTCAACGCGTCCTCAAGGACATCTTCGGCTACGACAGTTTCCGTGGCCGCCAGGGTGCAATCATTGAGCGCGTGGCCAATGGCGGCGACGCCCTGGTGCTGATGCCCACCGGTGGCGGCAAGTCCTTGTGCTTCCAGGTTCCGGCGCTGCTGCGCGAAGGCCTGGCGGTGGTGGTGTCGCCGCTGATCGCTTTGATGGACGACCAGGTCGCGACCCTCGAAGAACTGGGCGTCGCGGCCGCCGCGTTGAATTCGACCCTGAGCGCCGAGCAACAGCGCGACCTGGCCGCACGGATCAAGCGCGGAGAAGTGAAAATGCTCTACCTGGCGCCCGAGCGCCTGGTGCAGCCACGGATGCTGGCCTTCCTGCAAAGCCTCGAAATCGCCCTGTTCGCCATCGACGAAGCGCATTGCGTATCCCAATGGGGTCATGATTTCCGCCGCGAATACCTGCAATTGGGCCAGTTGGCGGAACTGTTTCCCAACGTCCCGCGCATCGCCCTGACCGCCACCGCCGACAAGCGCACCCGCGAAGAAATCGTCGATCGCCTGCATTTGCAGGATGCCGAGCGCTTTCTGTCGAGCTTCGACCGTCCCAATATTTTCTACCGCATCGTCCCCAAGGAGCAGCCACGCAAGCAATTGCTGGCGTTCCTCGCCGAGCGGCGCAGCGATGCCGGCATCGTTTACTGCCTGTCGCGCAAGAAAGTCGACGAAGTGGCGGTGTTCCTCAGTGAACAAGGCTTCCCGGCGCTGCCGTACCACGCCGGCCTGCCCAACGAAACCCGGTCCCACCACCAGAAGCGCTTCCTTAACGAGGAAGGCCTGATCATGGTCGCCACCGTGGCGTTCGGCATGGGCATCGACAAACCCAACGTGCGCTTTGTCGCGCACCTTGATTTGCCGAAATCCCTTGAGGCGTATTACCAGGAAACCGGTCGTGGCGGCCGTGACGGCTTGCCGGCGGACGCCTGGATGGCCTACGGCCTGCAAGACGTGGTGATGCTCAAGCAGATGCTGCAAAACTCCGAAGGCGACGAGCGCCACAAGCGTCTGGAGCAGCACAAGCTCGACGCCATGCTCTCGCTCTGCGAAGAAACCCGCTGCCGTCGCCAGACCCTGCTGGCTTACTTCGACGAAGACATGCCCGAGCCTTGCGGCCACTGCGACAACTGCGTCGACGGCGTGCAGACCTGGGACGCCACCGAGCCGGCCCGGCAGGCGCTCTCGGCGATTTATCGTACCGGCCAGCGCTACGGCGTCGGGCATCTGGTGGACGTGCTGCTGGGCAAGGACAACGAAAAAGTCCGCAGCTTCGGCCATCAGCATCTGTCGGTCTACGGGGTCGGCAAGGCGATAGGCGAGAGCGAATGGCGCTCGCTGTTCCGCCAGTTGGTGGCCCGTGGCCTGGCGGACATTGACCTTGAAGGCTACGGCGGCCTGCGCCTGAGCGACACCTGCCGACCGCTGCTCAAGGGCGAAGTGACCCTGGAACTGCGCCGCGACCTCAAGCCGCAAACCACCGCCAAAAGCAGCAAGAGCCAGGCGAGCCAATTGGTGCGTGGCGAAGAGCGCGAACAGTGGGAAGCGTTGCGGGCCCTGCGCCGCAAGCTCGCCGAAGAACACGGCGTGCCGCCATATGTCATCTTCCCCGATTCGACCTTGCTGGAAATGCTCCGCAGCCAGCCGACCTCGCTGGCGGAAATGGCCACGGTCAGCGGCGTCGGCGCTCGCAAGCTCGAGCGTTACGGCGAAGCCTTCCTCGAAGTGCTCGGCGGCCAGGTCGAGGCGCCAAAAGTGGTGGCCGACGTCCGTCACGAACTGATCACCCTGGCCCGAGCCGGCATGACGCCGCTGCAGATTGCCGGTCAGCTGCAATGCTCGGAGAAGAACGTCTACACCATGCTCGCCGAAGCGATCGGCAAGCAGCAGTTGTCGCTGGAACAGGCGCTGGACTTGCCGGAAGAGTTGATGGGCGAAATCCAGGACGCGTTCCTCGACGGCGAAGGCGAGTTGCCGCCGGTAGCAGAGATCGCGGCGTTGTTTGCCGGTCGTGTGCCGGAAGGGGTTTTGTACTGCGTTCGTGCGGCGCTGCAGTCGGAATTCGAGATTTAAGTGACCGTGCGCATAGATGTAACGATTCAGTACAGAGCAAACCTTGCCTATAGCCAAAGGTCATGCTTAGCTGACTAATAATTAGTTTTTCTCTATTTCAGTCTAATCATGAGTTTTTTATGCCGTTAACCGATCAACACCGTTTTGGCATGCAATTGGCCCAGATGTCGCGCGGCTGGCGTGCCGAACTGGACCGCCGTTTGGCTGGCCTGGGCTTGTCCCAGGCGCGCTGGCTGGTGCTGCTGCACCTGGCGCGCTTCGATGAAGCCCCGACCCAGCGCGAACTGGCGCAAAGCGTCGGCGTCGAAGGGCCGACCCTGGCCCGTTTGCTCGACAGCCTGGAAAGCCAAGGCCTGGTGCAGCGCCAATCGGTGGTGGAAGACCGCCGGGCGAAAAAAATTGTCCTGTGTGCTCCGGCCCGGCCGTTGATCGAACAAATCGAAACCATTGCCACACAACTGCGCCACGAGCTGTTCCAGGGTGTCGATGAGGCGGATTTGAAGGTCTGCATGCGTGTGCACGGTCACATTCTGGGCAACCTCGAAAAGTCTTGAGGTAAAACCGCGCACCGTATTTTTGAGATACCCCGTTGGGCAGACTATAAAGAACTACTAGGCAATATCGTGTTCGTACCGGATGTGCGAACGCGTACAGGTTGGTTCTGCTTAATCTAAGGGATGCTCATGCTCGAGAGTTGGCACGTGGTTTTGCGGTATTGCACCCGGTTGCTTGTGATCGGTGGTGCGGTGACTTACTCGGCATTGGCTCCGGCCCTGGGGCTGGGTGACATCACCCTGCATTCGGCGCTTAACCAGCCGTTCAGCGCCGACATCGCGCTGATAGATGCCGGTGGTCTGGCGGAAGGCGATCTCTCGGTCAGCCTGGCCACGGCCGACGAGTTCAGCCGAGCGGGCGTTGAGCGGGTATTTTTCCTCAACAACCTGAAATTCACCCCGATCCTGCGGGGTAACCGCACGTTGATCCGGGTGACCTCCAGCAAGCCGGTCAATGAACCCTTCCTGAATTTCCTGGTGCAGCTCAATCAGCCCAACGGGCGCTTGCTGCGCGAGTTTACCGTGCTGATCGATCCGCCGGGCTCGCCGGGGATTGTTCCGGCGACTGACGAACCGACAGCCAGCGCCCCGACCTCCGGGTTCCCGAGCGTCGAACCGAGCGTGGCACCCAAGGCCAAGCCTTCGGCGAAAGTATCTGCGCTCGCCGCAACCGCACCTCCACCGGCGGCAGCGCCGGCGAACGACGCGGTGGCCGAACAACTGGCCGCCAGCATCCTGCAAAACCAGCAACTGCAAAAAACCATCGATGAGTTGAATGCCCGGCTCAAGACCCAGGATGGGCAAATCGCTGACGAGAGGAAGCAGGTCAGCGACTTGCAGACCCGCTTGTCCGAAGTCGCGCAGACGCCTGTTGCTGCGCCAGTCGCCGTGGCGCCTGCACCGGTCGTGGTTGAACAACCTGAGTCCAGCCACTGGCTGTTGATGGCCGGATTGCTGGCGTTGCTGCTGCTGGTGCTGCTGGGGCTGTTCATGCGCCGCCAACGGCAGCAGGGGTTGACCGAGCCGTTAGCGATCGCGCCCGATGAGCCCGTGAGTGAGGTGCCACCACCATCGCTCAGCCTTGCGAAAGCCCCCGTCCACCACGAAGAAACCCCCGCCGGCGATGTGCTGGAAGGTGTGGGCATCTACCTGGCTTACGGTCGGTTTTCCGAAGCGGCCGGTCTGCTGCGTGAGGCGTTGGCCAAAGAACCGCAACGCACTGACCTGGCGGTGCAACTGTTGGAGGTGCTGGGTAAACAGGGGGACGTGGCGGCCTATGAAGCGCAGGAAAGCAGCTTGCGCGACGCCGGGTTTGATCCGCAGCAACTGGCGGACATTCGCGCCCGCTATCCGAAACTGGCGAATGCCGCACCGGTCGTGGCCATCGCACCGGTCGCGGTCGTGACGCCTATTGCAGCGGCGGTGGCCGAAGCCACACCTCGCGATGAATTCCAGCTGAACCTGGACGACCTGTCGATGGATTCCAATTGGGATCTGGTCAGTCCGTTCGACGATGCACCAACGGCTAAACCGTCGACTCAGGCGCCGCTGCCAGACGAGCCAGCATTTACTTCAAATCTGCACGTATTGCCCGACGTCTACGAAATGCCGGATGAGCCGGCACTGGGCGAGCCTGAGTTGGAGTGGGATGCCGTAGCCGATGCAGAATCGCTGGACGACAGCTTCCTCGACGCTTTCAACGAGCCCGGTCAATCGCTGGAGCTTGAACCTATGCCGGGCAGCGTAGGCAAACTGGAACAAGCCCAGACCTGCATCGATGATGGCGACCTGGACAGCGCCATCGAACTGCTCAACGAATTGCTCAAGGAAGGCGACGAACCCCTGAAACAGACCGCGCGCAATCTGTTGGCCGGAATTCGTTGAAGATCTTTTGCTTTTAGAACGTCTGCCCCAGATTCAAATAAACCGCCTGCTCATCCGCGTCATTGAGGCCATAGCTGAAGTTCAGCGGCCCCAATGGCGTGTCAAAACCGATGAACACACTGGCGGCGTTGATGTAGCCGCTGTCGAACTCATTGTCGTTGTTCCACGCCCGACCACGCTCCAGCGAGCCGCCGATGTACAGCGGGAAGTCCAGCGGCAGATACGAGCGCGGGGTCAGGCGCCGGTAGTAAACACCGCGCATCAGGCTGACGTTCTGCCCGGAAATCGCATCCTCGCGAAAGCCCGACAACTGCCGCGCACCACCGAGCAGGAAGCTTGAGGTCACCACGTTGGCATCGTCCAGGGTGCGGCCATAACGCCCGCCGAGAATGAGGGTGTCGGGCCCGCTGCTCATGGCCTTGTCCAGTTTGAACTCCCATTGGCGGTAACGCTGGTCCGAGCCCAGCCCCGGTTCGAACTGCCGGAACGCGAGGCTGATGTCCTTGCCTTCGTGGGGGAAGTAGACGTTGTCGAACGAATCGAACGAGTACTTCAGTTCGTAGAAACCCTCGTTGAAGCTTTCACTCGGCAAGTCCTGATCGCCGATGCGCACGTCCGCCTTGCCCCAGGCCTCGCCGACGCCGAAGCGGATCTCGCCGCTGTTGCCGATCTGTCGGCCGACGTTCAGGCCGAAACCGTAACGCTCGACGCGGTACTGGGCGATCGGGTCGTTATCGAGGATCGACTCGACGTTCTGTGCCTCAAACGCAGCGTAAGGCGCGATGAAGTAGCGTGAGCCGACGTCCAGTGGTTGATAGAACTCACTGTAGAGTTCCTGTTTGTCGCCGATCTGCGCCCGGGTCAGCCATTCCGCGCCGAGGCGATTGATGCCGTTGACCCGGTAACTGGCGCCGAGATTGAAGGCGCTGTCGCCGCGCATGTCGTCCGACAGGTTCAAGCCGACCCGCAAGTAATCGGTGCCACTGCGTTTGCCCCGGGCGCTGATCACCAGGGTGTGATCCTGACCCTTGTGCACCACGCGGTATTGCACTTGCTCGAAGTAGTCGAGGCCGTACAGGGTGCCCATGTCGGTTTGCAGGCGGCCCATGTCCAGCGGCTCCCCGACGTGTTGGCGGATGTAGTAGCGGATCACGTCGTCGCCGACTTTCGAGTCGTTTTCCACCTTGATCGCGGTGATGATCGGCGTGCGCTGGCTCGGGGCCCGGGCAGCGGTCAGTTCGGCATCCAGCGCTTGTGTCGGTTTGAGTTGGGTCAGGCGCGGTTCGAGGATTTTGGTGGCTCGGTAACCGGCGTCGATCATGTCCTGGGCGCGGCCGAAGTCGGTCACACCGAAACTCGCCAGTGACGGCTGAATCAACACATCGTCCTTGTGCAGGGCGGCGAGCTGTTCTTCGGAGTTGCGCCGGGTCATCAGGGTGATCGACTGATTCAGCACATCGACCACAGTGGTCAATTGTTTGCGGTTGCGCAGCGGGGTGCCGATGTCGACCACGATGGCGATGTCGACGCCCATCTCCCGGGCCACGTCGAGTGGGATGTTGTCGGTCATGCCGCCGTCCACCAGCAGCCGACCGCCCAGCTCGACCGGGGCGAACACCGCCGGGATCGACATGCTGGCGCGAATCACTTGGGGCAAATGGCCTTTGCGAAACACGACTTTTTCGCCAGTGGAAATGTCGGTGGCGACCGCGCGGAACGGGATCGGCAGTTTGTCGAAGTCGCGGGTGTCACTGGCGTGGGCCAGCAGGCTTTCCAGCAGCAGGGCCAGGTTCTGGCCTTGAATCACCCCGAGCGGCAGGCCGAGGCTGCCGTCATCGCGGAAACTCAGTTTCTGCTTTACCAGGAAGTCGCGGTCATCCTGCTTGCGCCGGAACGGCACGTCTTCCCGTGGCGGCGCGTCGGACAGGGCTTGTTGCCAGTCGATGTTCAGCGCCAGTTTTTCCAACTCGTCGATCTTGTAGCCCGAAGCGTACAGCCCGCCGACCACCGCGCCCATGCTGGTACCGGCAATCGCATCGATCTTGATGCCCTGTTCTTCCAGAGCCTTGAGCACACCAATGTGCGCCAGGCCACGGGCGGCGCCGCCAGACAGCACCAGGCCGATTTTCGGTCGGGGCGCATCGACGGCTTCGGCGATCAAGGGGAAGAGGGAGAGCAACAGACAAAAGAATAAACGGCGCATCGTGAATCTCGGGGCAAGCGACAAAGGCGGCTATTATAGCGGCGCCTCTCTAGCTCAGGAGTTTCAACGATCATGACCGTACAAAAAGCGGAAATCGTCATCACGTATTGCACGCAATGCCAGTGGCTGTTGCGCGCCGCCTGGCTGGCCCAGGAATTGCTCAGCACCTTTGGCGATGACTTGGGCAAAGTGTCGCTGGTGCCGGGCACGGGCGGGGTCTTTCATATTTTTTGCAACGATGTGCAGATCTGGGAGCGCAAGGCTGACGGCGGTTTTCCCGAGGCCAAGGTGCTGAAGCAGCGGGTACGCGATCAGATCGACCCGGACCGCGACCTCGGGCACAACGACCGTACTCAGTGAGAGGCGACTTCGGCGGCCACCGCTTTCTTGCTGCTGCCGGATAAGCGGCTGGACACCACGATCGCAACGATGATCAACGCACCACCGAGCAGCATGCGCAGGGTCGGGTTTTCATCGAACAGCAGCCAGGCCATGGTAATGCCGTAGACCGGTTCCAGGGCAAATACCACGGCGGCGGTCCGCGCCTTGATCACCGCCAGGCTGGCGACGAACAGACTGTGAGCGACGCCGGTGCAGAACACCCCGAGCAGGCCGATCCACAACCAGTCGAGGGCGCGCACTTCGCTCAACTGCGGCGCCGCCACCGGCAACAGGCACAGCGCGACCACCACGTTCTGGCACAGCGCCGCCTGCACCGCCGGGATACGTCCGGAACTGGCGCGGTTGGTCAGGGACAGCAGGGCGAACAGCAAGCCGGAACCCACCGCCCACAGTAGGCCGACGGTCGCGCCGGTGCCCAAGTCGAAGGCGGGGGTAACGAGCACCAGGCCGACGCTGACCAGCACCACCAGCAGGATTTCATTGGCGCGGATGCGCTCGCGGAAGATCAGCCCTTCGAGGATCACCGTAAACGCGGGGAAACTGGCAAAACCCAGCGTCGCAATCGCCACCCCCGCGACTTTGACCGCGATGAAAAAGCTCACCCAATGCCCGGCCAGCAGCAAGCCGCTGAGCAACAGACGGCGCCAGTCCACGGCTTCGAGTTTCTGCCAGCGGGTGTTGCTGGCGAACCGCGCAAAAAACGCCAGCGCCAGCACCGCAAATGCCGCGCGACCGAAAACGATGACCGCAGGGGAGGCGGCCGCGAGTTTGCCGAATACGCCGGTCAGGCCAAACATCAATGCGCCGATATGCAGGGCGCCGAGGGCGGTACGGGGAGTCATTGCAGTCCTTGATAAAAGTAGTAGGCCGACGATACCGCCGTCCTACATTTAATCGCGCAACGGTCACGTGTGTCTGTCGTCTAACTATCGTCTTTTGTCGCCAGCCTCGCGCCGCAATGTTCCCGGCGATGCGCCGAACTCGCGCAATACCGCTGCGGCAAACGCACTCTGGGAACTGTAGCCGACACGGCAGGCGATCTCGCCAATGGGCAATGCCGAATCCCGCAACAACCCCACCGCTATATGCAGCCGTCGACTGCGAATGTAGTCCATCGGCGTCTGCCCGCATTCCGCCACGAATCGCGCGTGCAACCGCGCATTCGACAAATCGGCGATGCGCGCCAGATCCGCCACTTGCAGCGGATAGGCCGCGTGTTGATCGATGTGCGCGTTCATCGCCGCGTACGGCAGGCGCCGACCGCCGATGGCGTCCGGTTTGACGTTGTTGAGGCTGGCCAGCAACAGCACCGCGCCTTGCTGGGCGATCAGCGGATCGCTCACCGGGCTGCCCGCCAGCCAACTGACCAGTTGGCTTTGCCCGGCATCCAGCGGCAGGCGCCCGGCGTTGTCGAGCAAGCGGCGGCTGGCGTCGGCGTGTTCCCCCAGCGACTGTGAAACCCACTGGTCGCTCGGCACATCCAGCACCAGGCAGCGACTGCCATTGGCGCTGCCACAGGCGTGGTGCATGCCGGACGGGACCACCACGAAACTCTGCTGGATCACCTGGCTGCCGTGGCCGCCGACCTCGAAATCCAGCGCACCCGAGAGCCCGAACACCAGTTGCGCGTGGTCGTGGCTGTGGATGATCAGGTCTTCGGTGTACTGGCGCAGCGTGAGGATCGGTCTCATCGCTAGTCTCCTGGCAAGGTGCGGCCAGTCTACACCGGCCGGGCGCTGTCACAGGATTGACTCGTCACTGTCATGGGCAATTAACCCGACCGGCGCAAGCTTGTAAAAACATCGTAGAGGGTTGCCCATGACCAGCGCCGAGCTTGCCAAACCCAGCCGTAAACAACGTGTGCGCACCCTATGGATTTCCGATGTGCATTTGGGCACCCGGGATTGCCAGGCCGAACACTTGTCGCAGTTTCTCAAGGGCTACCATGCGGACAAGGTCTATCTGGTCGGCGATATCATCGACGGCTGGAAACTGCGCAGCGGCATGTATTGGCCCCAGGCCCACACCAACGTGATCCGCCGTTTGCTGACCATGAGCAAACGCGGCACCGAAGTGATCTACGTCACCGGCAACCACGACGAATTCCTGCGGCGTTATTCGAAGCTGATCCTGGGCAACATCCAATTGGTGGACGAGGCGGTGCACGTGACCGCCGATGGTCGGCATCTGCTGGTGATCCACGGCGACCAGTTCGACGTGATCACCCGTTATCACCGCTGGCTGGCCTTTCTCGGCGACTCGGCCTACGAATTCACCCTGACCCTCAACCGCTGGCTCAACCATTGGCGTGCCCGTTATGGCTACGGTTACTGGTCGCTGTCGGCGTACCTCAAGCACAAGGTGAAAACCGCGGTCAGCTTTATCAGCGACTTCGAAGAAGCCATTGCCCATGAATGCGTCAAACGCGAGTTGCATGGCGTGGTCTGCGGGCACATTCACCATGCCGAGATTCGCAAGGTCGGCGGGGTGGATTACCTCAATTGCGGGGATTGGGTGGAATCGTGCACGGCGTTGATCGAGCATTGGGATGGGTCGATCGAGTTGTACCGGTTGGCGGATGCCCAGGCGCGGGAGGCGGAGTTGAAAGCGGTGAAGGTGGCGGAACCGGCGTAGACAGGTCAAACGCCTTCGCGGGCAAGCCTCGCTCCTACGGTTGGAATGCATTTCCCTGTAGGAGCGAGGCTTGCCCGCGAAGAGGTCATCACTGTCACCATTGATCAGGCCGGCGCGTGCTCTTCCATCGCCGCCTTGTAGATCGAATTCTTCGGCTGCGCAAACAAGCGCTCCATCATCGGTTCGAAGAAACTCAACGGCAAATTCTCATACCCCGGATCAAATGCCGCCGCATCGTATTTGGCACAGAACTCAATGGTCGCCTGGTACTGCGGATGCCCGCTGAATTGTTCGCGCAGGTGCCGATCCATGCCCAGGTGATGAAAGAAGTAATAGCCCTGGAAAATCCCGTGTTTCTCCACCATCCACAGATTCTCGGCGCTGACGAAGGGCTTGAGGATCGCTGCGGCGATGTCCGGGTGGTTGTAGGAGCCGAGGGTGTCGCCAATGTCGTGGAGCAGGGCGCAGACCACGTATTCCTCGTCGCGGCCATCGCGAAAAGCGCGGGTGGCGGTTTGCAGGGAGTGGGTGAGTCGATCCACCGGGAAGCCGCCAAAGTCACCCTCCAGTAATTTCAGGTGCGCCACAATCCGTGTCGGCAATTGTCTGGCGTAGGCACTGAAGTCGGCGGCGATGATCGCCCAGTCTTCCTGTGTGCCGTCCTGCATGTGGGTGAAGCGGGCATTGGCGTTCATCGGCGATCTTCTTGTTTTTGGCGAAATGATGGATTGAGTGTAGAAGCTGGATCCATTGCCGCACTGGCTGCACGGGACGCATTGCTGGCCCGCGGAGCCTAGAACGGCACGCGGCCCAGAATCATGTCGCGGTACATGACGAAATCGCCGAGCAGGCTGTAGAACGGATGCTGGAAGGTAGCGGGGCGATTCTTCTCGAAAAAGAAATGCCCGACCCAGGCAAAGCTGTAACCGGCCAGCGGCAGGGCGATCAGCAGCAGCCAGGCGCCTTTGCCGATGGTCAGCGCCAGGATGAAAATAACCAGGGTGGTGCCGATGAAGTGCAGGCGCCGGCAGGTGCTGTTGCTGTGTTCGCTGAGGTAATACGGGTAAAACTCAGCGAAGCTATTGAAGCGCTTGATGTTTTCCACGACTGCGATCTCTGTGGTTATTGTTCTGGCGACAAGTTGTTCTGCGGGTAGCTTATTTGAGTCTAGAGTGATCATTGGCATCAGCCAGTGACAATAGGCGCCACTTTAGTATCCTTCGGTAATTGGCCGTAGCATGCGGCTCATCATTTAAGTACACGCCATGAGCGAACGAACGACTTCTGCAAGCTGGGCGATGGGGATTGTCAAAGCACTGGAAATGGACGGCCTGGATTGCCGGGTTTTGTTCAAGCAGCTGGGGCTCGACTACGCGTCGCTGGATGATCCGGATGCGCGCTTCCCGCAAGATTCCATGACGCGGCTGTGGCAGCGCGCGGTCGAGCTGTCCGGTAACCCGGCGATCGGCCTGAACATGGGCAAGGTGGTGCGACCGGCATCCTTCCATGTCGCCGGTTACGCCTTGATGTCGAGCCAGACGCTGGCCGAAGGCTTTCAGCGGCTGGTGCGTTATCAGCGGATCATTGCCGAAAGTGCCGACCTGAGTTTCCGCTTGCTGGACGAGGGTTACGCACTGATCCTGACGGTTCACGGCGATCATCTGCCGCCGACCCGGCAAAGTGCCGAAGCCTCGTTGGCTTGCGCCCTGGCGCTGTGCGGCTGGCTGACTGGCCGCACCCTGCAACCGCGCAAGGTGCTGGTGCAGGGCGATGAACCCGCCGACCTCGAACCCTATAAACAAGCCTTCCATGCGCCGCTGGTGTTCAACGCCCCTTATGACGCGTTGATCTTCGAGCGCGCCGATATGGAAGCGCCGCTGCCGACCGCCAACGAGGCGATGGCGCTGCTGCATGACCGGTTTGCCGGTGAGTACCTGGCGCGGTTCTCCGAAAGTCGCGTGACCCACAAGGCCCGCCAAGTGCTGTGCCGTTTGCTGCCCCAGGGTGAACCGAAGCGCGATACCGTGGCGCAGACGTTGCACCTGTCACAACGCACCTTGCAGCGCCGCTTACAGGAAGAAGGCACGAGTTTCCAGACCTTGCTCGACGACACCCGCCGTGAACTGGCCGAGCAGTACCTGGCGCAGCCGAGCATGACCCTGCTGGAAATTGCCTACCTGTTGGGGTTTGCCGACCCGAGCAATTTCTTCCGCGCCTTCCGCCGCTGGTTCGACGCCACGCCCGGCGAGTACCGGACGCGATTGCTCGACGCGCCGAAACTGATCAGTGACGCCAGAACGCCGGAATACACAGAACGAACACCGTAATGATCTCCAGTCGGCCCAGCAGCATGCCGAACGAAAGAATCCATTTGGCGGCGTCCGGCAGGGTCGCGAAGTTACCCGCCGGGCCAATGGTTTCCCCAAGGCCCGGGCCGACGCCGGACACGGTGCTGGCGGCGCCGGTCAGCGCGGTCATCCAGTCCACGCCGAGCAGCGACAGCAGCAGGGCGATCACGCAAATGGTGATGGCGAAAAAGAAGGAAAAGGTCAGGATCGAGCGCACGATTTCTTCGTCGAGGCGGTGGCCGTTGTACTTCTGCTTGATCACCGCGCGCGGGTGAATCAACTGGTTAAGGTTGGCCTTGAGCAGGATGTAGGCGACCTGGAAGCGGAAAATCTTGATCCCGCCCGCCGTCGAGCCCGAGCAGCCGCCGACAAAGCCCAGATAAAAGAACAGCATCAGCGAGAAATTGCCCCACAGGCTGTAGTCCCCCAGCGCGAAACCGGTGGTCGTGACCACCGAGGTCACGTTCAGCGCCACATGTCGCAGCGCCTCCAGCCAATGCAGATTGGTGGTCCACCAATACCAGGTGCCCAGCACCAGCCAGGTCACCAGCAGCATGCCGAGCAAACCCTGGACCTGCTGATCCTTGATCAGGGCCCGGCGGTTGCCGCGCAAGGTCGCTACGTACAGGGTGAAGGGCAGGCTGCCGAGAATCATGATGACGATCGCAACCCAGTGCACTGCCGGTTGCTTCCACTTGGCCAGGGACAGGTCGGAGGTGGAGAACCCGCCAGTGGAAATCGCCGACATCGCATGGTTGATCGCATCGAACAAGCTCATCCCGGCCCACCAGAACGCCAGGCTGCCGACAATGGTGATGCCGACGTACGCCGCGACGATCAGGCGCGCCACCATGTGCGAGCGGGGCATGACCTTTTCCGAGCGGTCCGACGATTCGGTCTGGAACAGGCGCATGCCACCGATGCGCAGCAGCGGCAGAATCGCCACCGCCATGCCGATAAAGCCGATGCCGCCGATCCAGTGCAGCAACGAGCGCCACATCAGGATGCCAGGGGACATGTCATCCAGGTGGTTAAGCACCGTGGAGCCGGTGGCGGTGATGCCGGACATGCTTTCGAAGAACGAGTCGGTGTAGCTGATGTGCTGGGTCAGCAGGAACGGCAGCGCGGCAAAGATGCACACCACCAGCCAACTGCTGACCGTCAGCAGGTACATGTCCCGCGGGCGCAGGTGCACGTGTTCCGGACGGCCGGGGATCACCAGGGCCAGGCCGGCGACGAAGGTGATCATGCTGGCCCAGAGGAATGACGGCAGGTCGCCCGTGCGATCGAAAATCACCAGCGTGGCCATGGGCACGACCATGGCGATGGCCAGGGTGATCAGGAAGATGCCGATGATGAAACCAATAGTCCGTAAGGTCGGCAACGCCATGAAGTCCGCTCGGGCTGAAATAGGGAAGGGCGCCATTCTACCTGTGGGGCGGGGCATGTAAACCGGCACTCCCGAGGTGGATCCCGCTAGAATAGCCAAACATTTTTTACAGGAGGTGGCCGATGCAGGCTCTCGACGCTTTGCTCAACCGTGTTTCCGTTCCACGACTGGTCGAACCGGCCCCGACCGCCGAGCAGCGGGAAGTGCTGTTCGCCGCCGCCATGCGCGCGCCGGACCACGGCCATCTGCAGCCATGGCGCTTCCTGACCGTCGAAGGCGCGGCGCGGGAGCAAATGGGTGAGATGCTGGCCGAGGCGGCGAAATTACAGGACAGCGAGGCGCCCGAAGCAGTGCTGGACAAGGCGCGCAACGGGCCGCTGCGCGCGCCGCTGGTGGTCGTGGTGATCGCGCGGTTGCAGGATCACGTCAAGTATCCGAAGTCCGAGCAACTGCTGGCGGCAGGCTGTGCGGCCCACGGAATTCTGCTGGCGGCCTATGCGCAAGGGATTGGCGCGGTATGGCGTACGGGTGAGTTGGCGTATTCAGCGCACGTGGCCAAAGGCCTGGGGCTGGCGGACGGGGAAGAGGTGATTGCGTTCCTGTACCTCGGCACGCCGCAAAAAGAACCGCGGGTGGCGGAGAAAGTCGACCTCGCCGAGTTCGTCAGCGCCTGGCCTGTCGCCTGACGATCGTTCCCACGGGAATGCCTCAAGGGACGCTCTGCGTTCCAATGGGACGCGGAGCGTCCCGGGCTGCATTCCCACGCGGAACGTGGGAACGATCTAAGCAGGCACTCCCGGCACCAACGGCAATTCCAGGCTGGCAATAAACCCGCCCTGCGGGTGATTGGCCAGCACCAGGCTGCCGCCATGCCGCTCAGCAGCGCGCCGCGCAATGGCCAGCCCCAGGCCATGCCCGGCCGCAGTTTGCCCCGGCGCGCGATAAAACGGTTCGCCCAGCAGGTTCAAATGCTCGGCCTCGACCCCCGGCCCATGGTCACGCACGCTCACCACCATTCGCTCGCCCTGACGCGAGGCCTGCAGTTCAATCGGTTGGCCCACCGGGTTAAAGCGCTGGGCGTTGCGCAGCAAATTGTCCACGGCACGCTCGATCATGGTCGGCCAACCCTTGAGGTTGAGCTGCGGCTCGGCGTCCAGGTGCACGGTCTGTTCCGGGAAGCCCAGTTGCGCATCTTTTTGCAGGGTTTGGAGCAAGGCGTTGAGATCGACCTCTTCGGCGCTGGCGTTATCGGCATCGACCCGGGCCAGGACCAGGATTTCGCTGATCAGCGCTTCCAGTCGATCGCATTCACGGGTCAGGCGCGGCCAGAGTTTCTGCCGTTCTTCCGGGTTGGCCCGCTCGGCCAGGGCCAGGGCAATCCGTAACCGCGCCAGCGGCGAGCGCAATTCGTGGGACACGTCCCGCAGCAATTGCCGCTGGCTGCCGATCAGGCTTTGCAGGCGCGCGCCCATGCGGTTGAAGTCGTTGGCCAGCACGCCGAATTCATCGCGCCGGTTGGCCAGTTTCACCAAACTGTTCTGCTGATAGGTGGTTTGCCCCAGGTCATGCACCGCGCCACGCAAACGGCTGAGCGGGCGCGTGATCGAGAGCGTCACCAGCAAGCTGAACAAGGTCAGCACCACCAGCGCAATCCCCAGCGCGCTTAACGGCCAGAGCAGGCTTTCGCGGTGCCAGGAGTCGAGTTCCGGGTGCGGGATGCGGTAGATCAGCAGGTAGGTGTTGCCGGTTTTTTCGCTGGTGTATTCAGCGGTCAGACGGCGCCACGGCAAGCGGCGATCATCATCATTCTGCCGTGCTTCAAACGCAGCGGCCCGACGCGGGAAGGTGCCGCGCACCACCGGGTCGCCGCTCTCGTTGAGCACCTGGACGTCGATGTGATATTGGCGTTTGCGCTGTTCGAGGATGTCCTGGGCAGCGTCTTCGCCCTGGGCTTCATAGGTTTGCGTCCACTCTTCGGCCAGGGTGTTGAGGCCCGGATGGCGGCTGAGAATCCACGCGTCCTGGTTGAGCATGTGCCCCAGCAGAATGGATAGCCCTGCAACCAGAGCGATGGCCAACCAGAAGCTGGCCAGGATACGCCAGAACAATGAGCGCACAGAAAATCCTCAAACAAAGAAAGCCCAACGGCGATTAACCGTTGGGCCAGAGCGAAACACTAGAACATTATTGCGCTTTTTGCGGTTGTTGCGCTTTCCAGGCCTTGAACTCAGCCCACTCGGCACGACGCTCGGCTTGTTTCTTCTGGATTTCGTCGAATTTCTTCTGTTGATCCGGTTTCAGCACGGCGCGGACATCGGCCTGGGCTTTCTGATGCTTGGCGGCCATTTCGTCTTTCATGGCTTTCTGGTCAGCCGGGGAGAGTTTCTCCAGGTACTTGTCGACCAGCTGTTTGCGATCATGCATCTGCTCGCCCATGATTTTGCGGATCTGCTCGCGCTGTTCGCGGCTCAGGTCCAGCTGGCTGTACGGGCCTTTGCCGTGCATGCCGTGCATCTGACCGCCGTGGCGCGCTCCGTCCATCGGGCCACCCATCGGGCCGGCACCTTCAGGCATGGCCATGGCAACGGTCGGCAGGGCGGCGGCGAACATCAGAGCGATAAGAGTCTTGCGCATGGTGAATCTCCTTGTCTCGTTCCCGGTACGTTCCGGATGAGTTCAGATTACGGAGATCAAGGTCAGCGGCGGTCAGCGGAGCGTAAAGCTTGGGTAAAGACAGTTTTGCGCCGACCTGACACTTCTGCCAGGCACTGGTCTGTGGCGAGGGAGCTTGCTCCCGTTGACTGCGCAGCAGTCTGCTTCTTTTCAGGTCAAGAGAGGGCCGCTTCGCAGCCCAGCGGGAGCAAGCTCCCTCGCCACAGGTCGCATTTAGCCAGTTAGAGGCTGTAGTAATAGCCGCGGCTACGCAGGGCGACGATGCGCGGACGCCCATCGGGGTGCGGGCCGATCTTCTTGCGCAGGTTGCTGACGTGCATGTCCAGGCTGCGGTCATACAGGGTCAGCTTGCGGCCGAGGGCGATCTGCGCCAGTTCCTGTTTGTCCAGGGGCTCGCCGGGTTGCTTGATGAGGGCTTCGAGCAAGCGGCTTTCGGAGACGGTGAGGGTGAATTCCTGTTCATCGATGCTGACCACGCCGCGCACCGGGCTGAAGCACAGGTCGCCGAGTTCGAGCTGGCTGGACACCGCCGCCGGATGACTGCGGCGCAATACCGCGCGCAGGCGGGCTGTCAGTTCCCGTGGATCGCAGGGCTTGGCCAGGTAATCGTCGGCGCCCAGTTCCAGGCCGAGGATGCGGTCCAGCGGTTCGCCACGGGCCGAGAGCATCAACACCGGCAAGTCCGGGTGGTCGCTGCGCAATTGCTTGAGCAGTTCCAGGCCACTGCCGTCGGGCAGCATCACGTCCAGCACCACGGCCGCCGGGGAGGTTTCGGCCAGCGCACGGCGGGCACTCTGGCCGTCGTGACAGGCACGGACCACAAAGCCTTCCTGGCTCAACCAACTGCTCAGGAGCTCGCACAGCTCCTGGTCATCATCAATTAATAACAGCTCGCTCATGACTCACTCAATTTAGCCATTGCCGACGTTTTCGACTTGCTCCACTGGCAAAGATACCGCAGAGCAGGGCCAATAGCGCTACTCCGGCACCGGTCACGAACCATTGCTGCTGATCAGTCAGCAAGCGTGGCAGTGGACTGCTGGCCAGGGCTTCCTTGAGTTGCAGCTTCAAACGCTGGTTCTCCTGGCGCAACCGGCTCAGCTGGGCGCTTTCGCGTTCGGCATCGGCACTTTGCAGTTGCTTGTTCAGTTCTTCTCGTTGCTGCTCGCTGACCTTCAAGCGTTGCTGCAACTCGGCGATCTGGCTGCCGGCGCTCAACGACAACGGCGTGGAGTTACTGCCGGGGGCAGTCTCTTCACCGTGCACGGGGGCCACGACCGACAACGTCACCAACATCAGACACAACGGACCCTTGCGCATCACGACTCCTGATTCCAATCGAGTTATTGGGCAAGTTGTCGGCAGGCAAACGAGAATAATGAGCGATTGAGAGCGCGATGAACCGACAAGGTTCATCGCGAGGGGGAAATTTACGGCAGGACTTGCTTGAACGGCTTCACGGAAACATTGGCGTAGACGCCTGCGGCCACAAATGGGTCGGCTTCGGCCCAGGCCTGTGCGGCGCCCAAAGATTCGAATTCGGCAACGATCAGGCTGCCGGTGAATCCTGCGGCGCCCGGATCATTGCTGTCCACGGCAGGGTTCGGGCCGGCGAGCACGATGCGACCTTCGCTCTTGAGCTGTTGCAGGCGCTCAAGGTGCGCGGGCCGGTTAGCCAGGCGGGCTTCCAGGGAGTTGGCGACGTCTGTGGCAACAATGGCGTAGAGCATGTCAGTCCTCGGTTTTTGGCGTTGTAGTGTCGGCGTCATGCAGGTGGCGGGACAGGTAGATACCCTGCGCGACCAGGAACAGCAGGGTCATGCCCAGGCTGCCGAACACCTTGAAGTCGACCCAGTAGTTCTGGAAGGTGAACGCGACGAACAGGTTGGCGGCGCCGCAGAACAGGAAAAAGGCGATCCAGGCGATGTTCAGGCGGGTCCAGACCGCGTCCGGCAGGGTCAGCGCGTGGCCCATGATGCGTTTGATCAGCAGTTGGTCGCCGATGAAGTGGCTGCCGATGAACGCCAGGGCGAACAGCCAGTTGACCACCGGGGCTTTCCATTTCAGGAAGGTTTCGCTGTGGAACGCCAGGGTCAGGCTACCGAAGACCAGGCAGGCGATCAGGGTCAGCCACTGGCTCTTCTCCAGCTTGCGTTGTTTGATGAAGAGCGTGCCGTACACCACCAGGGAACTGATGATCAGCATGGCGGTGGCACTGTAAATACCGCCTACAGTGACCTCATGACCGGCAATGTCGACGACCCGTGGATCGATTTTGAAGACAATGAAAAACAGCAGAAGCGGGATGAAGTCGATGAATTGTTTCACAGTGGCAGCCAGAAGCAGGATGTGTCGGCATAATAACAAACATATTGGCGCGCGATAGCGCCAGCTGATTTGAGGTTACAAAGCCCTGTGAATGTTGATTTGCACTGCCATAGCACGGCCTCCGATGGCGCCCTGGCGCCTGCGGTACTGGTTGCGCGTGCGTTCGAGAAAGGCGTGCGAGTCCTGGCCTTGACCGATCACGACACCCTTGAAGGCCTCGATGAGGCCCGCAGCGCGGCGACGGCGTTGGGGATGCAACTGGTCAACGGCGTCGAATTGTCCTGCACCTGGGGCGGCGCGACCATTCATGTGTTGGGCTACGGTTTCGACGTGAATGCCGTACCGTTGGTCGAGGCGATTGCCCGATTGCACGATGGGCGCTGGCTACGGTCCGAAGAAATAAGCCGCAAATTGGCGCTCAAGGGCATGCCTGGCGCGATGGACGGTGCTCGCGAGATGCAGCAAGCACTGGGCGACAGCGGCAACGCGCCGGCCCGTCCGCATTTTGCCGACTGGATGGTGCGCGAAGGCTACGTCAAGGACCGCGCCGAAGCGTTCCGCAAATGGCTGGGCGCCGGCAAGCTGGGGGACGTCAAGCAACACTGGCCGACCCTGGAAGACACCGTCGCGACCCTGCGCGCCGCCGGTGCCTGGGTTAGCCTGGCGCACCCATGGCATTACGATTTCACTCGCAGCAAGCGTCGTCGCCTGATTTCTGACTATATTCAAGCAGGGGGCCACGCAATCGAAGTGGTCAATGGCCATCAGCCCGCCGAACAGGTCGGCAGCCTGGCCATTCTTGCTCGCGAGTTCGGTCTGCTGGTCAGCGCCGGCAGTGATTTTCATGGCCCTGGAGGCTGGTCGGAAATCGGTGAATACCGCCCGGTTCCGGAGGATCTGCCACCATTATGGTGTCGATTCAAACATGACCCAATTATTGCCGCCGTCTGAACAGGTAGAGAATGTGAGTCAATTTTTCCAGATTCATCCGGAAAACCCGCAAGCGCGCCTGATCAAACAGGCTGTCGAGATCATCCGCAAAGGCGGGGTGGTGATTTATCCCACAGACTCGTCCTACGCCATTGGTTGCCAGATCGGCGACAAGAACGCCGTGGAGCGCGTACGCCGCTTGCGTCAGCTCGACGACAAGCACAACTTCGCGCTGATTTGCAGTGACCTGTCGCAGCTGGGCATTTTTGCCAAGATCGACACCGGCACTTTCCGTATCCTCAAGGCCCACCTGCCGGGGCCTTACACCTTTATTCTCAACGCCACCCGCGAAGTGCCGCGCCTGTTGCTGCACGCCAAGAAGCGCACCATCGGCCTGCGGGTGCCGAGCCATCCGATCGCCCTGGCGCTGCTGGCCGAACTGGGCGAGCCATTGATGAGCGTGACCCTGATCATGCCGGGCGACACCGACCCGCTGAGCGATCCCCACGAAATGCGCCAGTTGCTGGAGCACCAGGTGGATCTGATCATCGACGGCGGTTTCGGCGGGATCAAGGCGTCCACGGTGATCAACCTCGCCGACGGCGAACCGGAAGTGATCCGCGTCGGTTGCGGCGACCCTGCGCCGTTCATGGCCGAGGCGTAGATGTCTGCAGTAGAACCCGTCGACAGTCAGGCCGGAGCCCAGCAAGAGCTGCCCTTCGCCATGGTCTATGGCCAGGCGGTCATGGAAATGCCGCTGGACCTGTACATCCCGCCGGATGCCCTCGAAGTCTTTCTCGAAGCCTTTGAAGGCCCGCTCGATCTGCTGCTGTACCTGATCCGCAAACAGAACATCAACATCCTCGACATCCCGGTGGCGGAAATCACCCGGCAATACATGGGCTATGTCGAGTTGATGCAGTCGGTGCGCCTGGAACTGGCCGCCGAGTACCTGGTGATGGCGGCGATGCTGGCCGAGATCAAGTCGCGGATGTTGCTGCCGCGCGCCGAAACCATTGAAGCCGAGGAAGATGACCCGCGCGCCGAACTGATCCGGCGCTTGCAGGAATACGAGCGCTTCAAAGCCGCTGCCGAAGGCATCGATGGCCTGAGCCGGGTCGGTCGCGACGTGGTGGTGCCCAAGCTTGATGCCCCGGAAGCTCGGGCGCGAAAGCTGGTACCGGACGTGAGCCTGGAAGAATTGCTGATGTCCATGGCCGAGGTCCTGCGCCGGGGCGACATGTTCGAAAGTCACCAGGTCAGCCGCGAGGCCTTGTCCACCCGCGAGCGCATGAGTGACGTGCTGGAACGGCTCAAGGGCGGCGGCTTCGTGCCCTTTGTCGAACTGTTCACCGCGGAAGAAGGACGGCTGGGGGTGGTGGTGACCTTTATGGCGGTCCTCGAACTGGTCAAGGAATCCTTGGTCGAGCTGGTGCAGAATGAGCCGTTCGCGCCGATCCATGTGCGGGCCCGAGCCGAATAACGAGTTGAATCATGAACCTGACTGAACCCCGCGAGCTGGCGCCACTGCTTGAAGCCTTTCTGTTGGCCTCGGGAAAACCGCAATCCCTTGAACGCCTGTTCGAACTCTTCGAAGAGGGCGAGCGGCCGGAACCGCCGGTATTCAAGAAAGCGCTGACGATTCTGGCCAAGTCCTGCGACGGCCGCGCTTTTGAATTGAAGGAAGTCGCGTCCGGTTATCGCCTGCAAATCCGTGAGAAGTTTTCGCCGTGGGTCGGTCGTTTGTGGGAGGAGCGCCCGCAACGTTATTCCCGCGCCATGCTCGAAACCATGGCGCTGATCGCCTATCGCCAGCCGATCACCCGGGGCGAGATCGAAGACGTGCGCGGCGTGGCGGTCAACAGCCACATCGTCAAAACGTTGCTGGAACGCGAGTGGATTCGCATCGTCGGTTACCGTGATGTGCCGGGCAAACCGGCGATGTTCGCCACCACCAAGGTGTTTCTCGATCACTTCAACCTGAAGAATCTCGACGATTTGCCGCCGCTCGCTGAACTGCGCGAGATGGAGCCGGATCCGGTGCTCGACTTCGACGACGCACCGGTACCGGCCGGTTTGCAGGAACTGGCCGACGCCAGTGCCGAGCCGGAAGAGCCCAAGGAAGAAACCAGTTTCCACACGCTGTTGCTGGAACTGGATGACATGGAGCAGGGGATCAAGACTGACTTTGATGACTTGTTGCGTGATGGCGCGGTGACGGAGGGCGAGGAGCTTTTGGAGCAGCGGGAGCCTGAGCCTGAGCCGGAAATCGAAGTTGAACTTCAAATCGAAGCTGAAGCCACAGTTGAAGAAGAGCCGGAAGACGACGTGCTCGGTGTGGCCGAAGCCCGGGAGAAGCTCCTGGCTGCTGTCGCCGCTCTGGAGCAACCCAAGCCCGAACCGGAGCTGAGCGACGAAGAAGCCGAAGCCCGGGCCCTGGCCGAAGCGATCGAGGCCGAACGCCGCGAATTCGACGACGATTAACCTTCCACTGATCGTTCCCACGCTCCGCGTGGGAATGCATCCCGTGACGCTCTGCGTCACAGCGGACGCAAAGCGTCCGTGGTGGTATTCCCACGCGGAGCGAGGGAGCGAGCGGAGTCAAAAAATGAGCTCAACCAAAGACCCCTGCATCAGCGTCTGCAAATTCACCGACGACATCTGCGTGGGGTGCGGGCGCAGCAAGCGCGAAATCAAGGCCTGGAAGAAACTCGACAAGACCGACAAACGCACCGTGCTCGCCGAAGCGGCGCTGCGCCTGATCAAGCTTGGCGCCACCGGTCGGCGGAAAGGCAAGTAAGTCTCGATTGATCAGCTAGTCTCTGATGCGCGAACGCTCGCATGAGCGTATGATTCGCGACCCTCCGGCGATCCCTTCGCCCGAGACCCTGCTTTCAACGCTTCAGGCCCCTCACTTCAGAGCTGCCTGAACAGACCACACCGGGAGGTGCCCAGATGAGTATCAACGACCAGAAAGACGGCCCGAAAGACGACGCCGAAATCGGCCCCGCAGGCGAAAAACTGCAGAAAGTCCTCGCCCGTATCGGCGTCGGCTCGCGCCGTGACGTAGAAGCCTGGATCAGCCACGGCCGCATCAAGGTCAACGGCAAAGACGCCACCCTTGGCCAGCGCGTCGACATGCACGACGCCATCACCATTGATGGCCGCGTGATCAAGCGCGAAGAAGCCGCCGAGTCGGTACGCCGCGTGATCATGTACAACAAGCCCGACGGCGAAATCTGCACCCGCCTTGACCCGGAAGGCCGTCCGACCGTATTCGACAAGATGCCAAAACCGAAAGAAGGTCGCTGGATCAACATCGGCCGTCTGGACATCAACACCACCGGTCTGCTGATGTTCACCACCGACGGTGAACTGGCCAACCGCCTGATGCACCCTTCCTACGAAATGGACCGTGAATACGCGGTACGTGTGCGTGGCGAAGTCGATGACGAGATGATCGAGCGCTTGAAAGCAGGCGTCGTCCTCGAAGACGGCCCGGCCAAGTTCACCGACATCAAGCAAGCCCCGGGTGGCGAAGGTTTCAACCACTGGTACCACTGCGTGGTGATGGAAGGTCGCAACCGCGAAGTTCGTCGCCTGTGGGAATCCCAGGGCCTAGTGGTCAGCCGCCTGAAGCGCGTGCGTTTTGGTCCGGTGTTCCTCAACTCCGACCTGCCGATGGGGCGCTGGCGCGAAATGAGCCAGTACGAAGTCGACATTCTGAGTGCTGAAGTGGGCCTGACGCCTGTGGCCATGCCGCAGATGAACGCCAAGAGCAAAGACAAGCTCGATCGCATGCAGCGTAAATCGTCGCGTCCGATGGGCAAGACCGAGCGCGTGCGTTCGTTGCGTCCAGCCATCGGTAACCAGACCGCTGCGACGCCGCGTGATACCCGCGAACCGCATATCGAAGGCGAGCGTCCAGCCCGCAAGCCCGCAGCACCTCGTGCTGACGGCGAGCGCGGTCCACGCACGCCACGTCCGGCCAATGGCCGCACCGAGCGCGGCGAAGGCCGTGGCGCACCAAGCGGTGGTCGTAGCGATCGCGGCGCTCCTCGTGGTGAGGCTCGTGGTGATTCGAGTCGCGGTACGCCAGTGGCGGATCGTCCGGCCGATACCAAGCGCCCGGCCAAGGCACCGGCGAAGAAGCGTCCGGGCATCGTCCTGGTCGACAAGGACACGCCATCGGGCAAACGCCGTGGCGCGCCAGCCGGTTCGGGCCAGCGTCCGGGCTTTGGGCGTCGCAAGCCGGAGTAATCGGTAAGCGAGTCATAAAAAACGCCAACCTTAGGGTTGGCGTTTTTTTTGGTCTGGCTGATCGTTCCCACGCTCTGCGTGGGAATGCAGCCCGGGACGCTCCGCGTCCCAACCGAAGCGAACGCGGAGCGTCCATTGAGGCATTCCCACGCGGTGCATGGGAACGATCATTCAGAACACAAACCGCCCATCAAACACCGTCTCATCGTCCAGCGCCAACACGCCACTGGAGAAGATCAAATCCAGGTGATGACTGCCCTTGGCCCCGCCGCCCAACCCCAGGTGCAAGCCGCAATGGCGTTCCTCGAACCCGGCGTTGCGCGCGTAAAGCTCCTTCACGCCTTCATTGGTGCCAATGCCCAACTCCTCGATCCGCCGATTCGACGGATTGGCGTCCAGGTATTTGTTGAAGTCATGCTCCAGCCCCGGCACGTCCGTGGCGATTTTGCGGATGGTCGAGTTCTCGATCCACAGCTCCAGCGGCGATTCCAGGACTCCGTACTTGCGGGCAAACGGAATGGTGCTGAGGAACGTTCCCATGAACTTCACGCGGCCATTAATCTCTTCGCTATGAGTCGCGATCTCGCCGGGGGCCAGGTCAAAGTTGCCGACACCGTTGATGTCAGTCCACTTCTTGATACTGCTCAGCGGTGTTTCAAACCATGAGCCGTGATCATCTTTGAAACTGAGCGTCGTGGCATGGGACATGCGCTGGATCAAGTGGCTGTTCAACCCGGCAATGCGCTGCGGGGTGACGCTGAAAGTGTCGTAGAAATAATCGCCGTAATCCTTGAACAGCAGCGACTTCTTCCAGTTTTCCGCCATTACGCCTTGCAGCGCGCGGACAAATTCCGGGCCGTCGGGACGTGGGTTGGGCAGGGTGGAAGAGTCGTAGAAGAAAATATACAGATCACTGTCAGTAATCGCCTGAGCCAGCAATTCGGTGGGTTCGAGGTCCAGGCGCATGGCGCTGAAGCTGAACGGTGTGCTGCTACCGGCCTGTTCGGCGATAGCGCCGGTCAGTGCCTCGTAATCAGCGGTGTGGCCGAGCAGGACCTTCGCCGGGTTGACGCCGACGAGGGCCGGATGTTGTTCGAGGTAGTAAAGGAAATGCGAGATAGCCCGTTGCTTATCCATGTAGTCCTCCCTGACAAACCGAGAAATGTGGCAGGCGCGACCGGCCGGATCGCGCCTGCCGGGATGGCTTACAGAGGCCACATCGCCGTGCCGAACGGAACAACCGCGTCGGCTTGCATCATTTCAACGGCGGCTTCATGGGTCGGTGCCTCAAACCAATCGTCCAGTTGCAGTTCAGTTTCCAAGTCTTTGTCCAGTTGCATGTGAATCTCCTAGATGACTTTTGAGTAAGAACAGCGGCGTTGTTTTCAATCGATGAATACAACACCAACTTGCCGGTCGATGCGGCTCGGCAAGTCGCTGAAAACCTAGTTCAACGGTTTTTAAAATGCAAAAAAATAATTAAATAAGATTTGTTTGAACTATTTATTCCATTTTTTCAAGGCGAACTTCTTAATAAAAAACAAAAAACTAACTCGACCTTTTCCTTAGGAAGCTTCCTACCGTCAATTTGCAGTCGGCTGACAGAAAGATCTGATTTGGCAAATTTACGTTACGGCTTGTAACGCAAAGTTGACGAAATCGACGGCCAAACCCTGTCGTAGGACGCCTTTGCAAGGGCTGTAAGGAAAACCTTCCGCCAGGTCGTCTCGCGCCTGTCTCGCAAGGCTCTGGCGCGCTTGTTTCAGCGGCGTTTGAAGGGTGAGATGCGTCCCATGCCTGCCGTGCAGGTGCATAACAAGAAGGAGGCGCAATGAACGCCGTGATCGATCTCCATTTCTCCCCGTGGGTGGATTTTTTCATCGCCTGCGCCGACGACCTGCAAAGGTCCGACTCTTTTATTGCAGCTGCCCGAGACCCTCGAGGCGGACACAGGCAATCCCGGCAACCGACACGCTGATCCAGCGGGTCTGGCAGCAGGGGGTTAGCGGTGTACAATGCGCCGCGTTTTAACTGTGACCTCCTGCGCATCTGCGCACTTCAAGGCTACCCGTCTTGTTCACTCCGCCGCGCCACAAGCGTGTCGGGTTCGATTTCGTCACAGATAAAAACAAACAGGTGACGCATGACCGTTGTAAATACGCTGAACTCCTGGTGCTTGCGCTGGGGTTTGATCGGCGCTGCTTGAAATTGCAGCTGAGCAGCAACGTCTACTGAACATCATCAAACCTTGCGTGAGACCCTTTTCATGAGTGGACAAAACTCGCATTCAGGCGAGCTGAAACGCGGCCTGAAAAATCGCCATATCCAGCTGATCGCCCTCGGTGGCGCGATCGGTACCGGGCTGTTCCTTGGTTCGGCGGGCGTCCTTAAATCCGCTGGCCCGTCGATGATCCTCGGCTATGCCATCTGCGGTTTCATCGCTTTCATGATCATGCGCCAGCTCGGCGAGATGATCGTCGAAGAGCCGGTGGCCGGTTCCTTCAGCCACTTCGCCCACAAATACTGGGGCGGTTTCGCCGGCTTCCTGTCGGGCTGGAACTGCTGGATCCTGTACATCCTGGTGGGCATGTCGGAGCTGACCGCGGTCGGCAAGTACATCCACTACTGGGCGCCGGACATCCCGACCTGGGTCTCGGCCGCCGGTTTCTTCGTGCTGATCAACCTGATCAACCTGGCCAACGTCAAAGTATTCGGCGAGGCCGAATTCTGGTTCGCCATCATCAAGGTCGTGGCGATCGTCGGCATGATTGCCCTGGGCAGCTATTTGCTGGTCAGCGGCAACGGCGGCCCGCAGGCCTCGGTGAGCAACCTGTGGTCCCACGGTGGTTTCTTCCCGAATGGCGTCAGCGGACTGGTGATGGCCATGGCGATCATCATGTTCTCCTTCGGCGGCCTGGAAATGCTCGGTTTCACCGCAGCTGAAGCCGACAAGCCGAAAACCGTGATCCCGAAAGCCATCAACCAGGTGATCTACCGGATCCTGATTTTCTACATCGGCGCCCTGGTCATCCTGCTGTCGCTGACGCCATGGGACAGCCTGCTGGCGACCCTGAACGCGTCCGGCGATTCCTATAGCGGCAGCCCGTTTGTGCAGGTGTTCTCGATGCTCGGCAGCAACACCGCCGCGCACATCCTCAACTTCGTGGTCCTGACCGCGGCATTGTCGGTGTACAACAGCGGCACCTACTGCAACAGCCGCATGCTGCTGGGCATGGCCGAGCAGGGCGATGCGCCGAAGGCCCTGGCGAAGATCGACAAGCGCGGCGTGCCGGTGCGTTCGATCCTGGCCTCGGCCGCAGTGACGCTGATTGCCGTGCTGCTGAACTACCTGATCCCGCAAAACGCCCTGGAGCTGTTGATGTCCCTGGTCGTGGCGACCCTGGTGATCAACTGGGCGATGATTAGCTTTTCGCACTTCAAGTTCCGCCAGCATATGGACAAAACCAAGCAGACGCCGCTGTTCAAGGCCCTGTGGTACCCGTACGGGAACTACATCTGCCTGGCGTTCGTGGCGTTCATCCTGTGCGTGATGCTGCTGATCCCGGGCATTCAGATCTCGGTGTATGCGATCCCGGTGTGGGTCGCGTTCATGTGGATCTGCTACGGCATCAAGAACAAGCGCAGTGCGCAGCATGCGTTGCAGGCTGCAGCGAAATAACGCAGCACGTAGAAACAACAAACCCGGCCATGTGCCGGGTTTTTTGTTTTCAGGGGGATGCAAAATCCTGTAGGAGCAAGGCTTGCCCGCGAAGGCGTCGGCACATTCAGAATTGATGTTGGATGTGCCGACACCTTCGCGGGCAAGCCTCGCTCCTACAAGGTATTCTGGCGGTCCTGATATCGGACTTTTTTCCATGCTGGTGATTTCCAACAACGTGCATCTGCCGGATGCCGAGATCGAATTGACCGCCATCCGCGCCCAGGGCGCCGGGGGGCAGAACGTCAACAAGGTCTCCAGCGCCATGCACCTGCGCTTCGACATCCCGGCCTCGTCCTTGCCCGAGTTCTACAAGGAACGGCTGCTGGCGTTGCGCGACAGCCGCATCACCAGCGATGGCGTGTTGATCATCAAGGCCCAGCAATACCGCACGCAGGAAGCCAACCGCGCCGATGCGCTGGAACGGCTGGTCGAGTTGATCCTCAGCGCGACCAAAGTCGAAAAGAAGCGCCGCCCGACCAAGCCGACCCTCGGTTCGAAGAAGCGTCGGCTGGAATCGAAGACCAAGCGCGGCAGTATCAAGGCCGGGCGTGGCAAGGTGGATTTCTAGCGCGCGTCGCGTTGCTCCCGATACTTGGGCGCCTGGCGGTACAGGTAAACGCTCAACGCCAGACCGCTCAACGCGGCGAGGGCGGCAAACAGGAAGATCGAAGCAAAGCCAAATCCTGCCGCAATCGCACCGGCCAATGGCCCGGTAATCCCCAGCGACAAATCGATGAACAACGAATAAGCGCCAACCGCCGCGCCACGGCTGGAGGCGGGCACCAGGTTGACGGCTTCCACGCCCAGCGCCGGGAACACCAGCGAGAAGCCGAAGCCGCTCAGCGCCGCACCGGCCAGCGCCCAATTGGCGTCCGGTGCCATCCACAGCAGCAGCAAGCCCAGGGTTTCCACCGACAGGCAGGCAATCGCCACGCGAAATCCGCCGAGGCGGTTGATCAGGTTGCCGAACAGCAGTCGCGCGCCGATGAAACTGGCGCCGAACAGGCTCAGGCAGAGCACCGCGTTCGACCAATGCTGCGTGGCGTAATACAGAGTAATGAAGGTGGCAATGGTGCCGAAACCGATCGAGCCCAGTGCCAGGCCGCAGCCGTGGGGCAACACGCGACCGAGCACGTGCATGAACGGCAGGCGTTCCCCGACGACAATCGGTGCAGCGGTTTTCGGCCAGGCCAGTGCCAAGCCCAGCACGGCCAGTAGCACAATGCTCACGCCCATGCTCCACAAGCCCAGTTTATCGACCAGCCACACGCCAAACGGAGCGCCGATGGCGATGGCGCCGTAACTGGCGATGCCGTTCCAGGAGATGACCTTGGCGGTGTTCGCCGCGCCGACCCGGCCGATGCCCCAGCCGATCGAGCCGGAGCCCACCAGGCTTTCCGCGCTGCCGAGGATCAGGCGGCCGATCAGCAGGCTGATCAGGCTCAGCATCGGCAGGCTTTGGGTCCAGGCCGAAACCAGCATGAACACACCGCTCAAGCCACAACCGGCGAGGCCGTACATCACCGCCAGTTTGCTGCCCTTGTTGTCGATAATGCGCCCGGCGTACGGGCGGCTGAGCAGGGTGGCGAGGTATTGCACGCTGATTACCAGCCCGGCGATCACCGCGCCGAAGCCCAGGTCGCTGTGGACGTAGCCCGGCAATACGGCCAGGGGGATGCCGATATTGAGGTAGCCGATAAACGTGAAGAGGACGATGGAAACGACTTGCAGCGTGACCGCCAGGGGGCGCTGGTTTTCTGACATGGGTAAAAGTCCACGGGGCAGCAGGATAGATAGGCTGCTTATGATAGCGGCGCGAGGGGCGGGCGGTCGTGGAAAAGTAAAACTATTTGCCGGACGGGGGAATCAGGATTTGGCGGGCGCGACCAATTGAGTCGTGACCAGAGCGGCGAGGGCGTTTTCTTCGCTGCCGAAACGGGCCAGCAGGGCGGCTTGTTTTTCGGGGGAGAGGCGATTCCAGATCTCGATCATCTTCTCGGCGGTGCCGATCAGGACGCTGGCCTGGGTTTCGCTAAAATCATCAGTCATGGGGCGGGACTCGGGGGTTCAGGCGGTGTGGAAAGCGCATGTTAGCGCTTTCCACACGGTCTGGCATTGCAGGTGGATCAGTCTTCGCTGTCAGTCTTTCGACGGTCAGTGGCTTCTTTCGGCTCAGGCTGTTGGGCACTGGCTTGTTGCGGGGTTGTCTGCTCAGTTTCGTGCAGGCTTGGGAAGGGGAGATTAGGGATCTCGTGCATGTTTCGCGCTCCTCGCAAAGTCTGTTGATAGATCTGGTAGATCCGCGCTTTTAAAAAGCCTGGGCAGGATACAGCAGGAGAAATGACAAATAGACTTTTATCTGGGATTTCTGCGACCAATGGCCGCAGGGGAGGCGAAACGCAAAAGATCGAAGTCCCTACATGATCGTTCCCACGCAGAGCGTGGGAACGATCAGTGCGAAGTGAGGTTACTTGCAGACTTCAGCGATGGCTTCGGCCAGCAGCGCCAAACGCGTCGCATCAATTCCCGCCACGTTGGCCCGGCCGGAGTTGACCATGTACACGCTGTGATGATCGCGCAGTTGTTTCACCTGCTCGGCCGTCAACCCGGTGTAGGAGAACATCCCACGTTGCACGCCAATGTGCGCAAAGCGTTCGCGCAAGCCATGGGGTTCCAGGGCTTCCACCAGACCGCTGCGCAGTTGCGCGATGCGCAAACGCATGGCTTCCACTTCGTCGGCCCAGAGGCTTTTCAGCTCTGGATCGCCAAGGATGGTTGCCACCACAGCCGCGCCGTGATCCGGCGGGGTCGACCACAGGTTACGGGCGATGTTGGCCAGTTGGCTGCGGATATCGATTAATTTGTCCGCGGTCTTCGCGCAGACAATCAGCGCACCAGTGCGGTCGCGGTACAGGCCGAAGTTCTTCGAGCAGGAGCTGGTGATCAGCACTTCGGGCAACGCATCAACGAACAACCGGGTGGACCAGGCGTCCTGTTCCAGGCCATCGCCGAAACCTTGGTAGGCGAAGTCGATCAGCGGCAACAGCTCGCGGCGACGGACCACGTCCAGCACCCGACGCCAATCGTCATGGGACAGGTCGAAACCGGTCGGGTTATGGCAGCAGGCGTGCAGCAGCACTACATCGCCCTTCGGCGCTTCGTTGAGCACCGCAAGCATCGCTTCGACATCGAGACGGTTGTCGCTGCCCACGTACGGGTAGTGACTGACCTTGACCCCGGCCGTGGCGAAAATCGTTTCGTGGATCGGCCAGGTCGGGTTGCTCAACCAGACGCCACGGCCCGGCAGCATTTGCGCGATGAAGTCCGCGCTCAAGCGCAGCGCGCCGGTGCCGCCCGGGGTCTGGGTGACGCCGGCCCGTTGCTCGGCAATCAGCGCCGAATCGGCGCCGAGCACCAGCTCGTTCATCACTTTGCCGAAGGCTGGATCGCCATGCCCACCGATGTAGGTCTTGGTGGTCTGGCGATCCACCAGACGCGCCTCGGCGAGTTTCACCGCTTGAGGAATCGACGTCAGGCCCTGGGCGTCTTTGTAGACACCCACGCCCAAGTCGAATTTGCGCGGGTTGGGGTCCTGCGCATAGGCCTCCATCAGGCCGAGAATCGGGTCGCCGGGTACTCGGCCGATGGCGTCGAAATGCATTATTTGCGGCCCTCGGCATCCTTGGCGACGTCGTCAGTGCGCGCGGCCATGATGAAGTCGTTGCGGTGCAGGCCCTTGATCGAGTGGCTCCACCAGGTCACGGTGACTTTGCCCCACTCGGTCAACAAGCCCGGGTGGTGACCTTCGGCCTCGGAGATTTCACCGACAGCGTTGGTGAAGGCCAAGGCGTGCTTGAAATTCTTGAACAGGAAAACTTTTTCCAGCTGCATCACGCTGTCGCGAACTTCGATGTTCCAGTCAGGGATCTGTTTGATCAGTACCGGCAACTCTTCGTCGCTGACCTGAGGGGCGCCGGCTTGGCAGGCTTCGCAGTGGGCTTGGTTCAAAGTGGACATGGTCTGTTTCCCGATTCGATTCTTGTTAGACGTTACTATTTTTCAGCGCTGACCGCGACTGCCGGCATGTTCAGGCGGCTTTTGGCTTGGGCGGAAATTTCGGTGCGTGCAAGCCCAGCTGCATGCCTTGCTTGACCATGCCCATGATGTCTTCGTGGGCCAGGTCGAACAGGCGCTTGAGGTTGGGCAGCACAAAGTACAGCGGCTGCAAGATGTCGATGCGATACGGCGTGCGCATGCATTCCAGCGGATCGAAGGCCTGATGTTCCGGCTCGTCCGACATGCAATAAACAGTTTCTTTGGGCGAGGACAGGATGCCGCCGCCATAGATGCGCTGGCCCTGCGGGGTGTCGACCATGCCGAATTCGATGGTCATCCAGTACAGGCGCGCCAGGTACACGCGTTCTTCCTTGGAAGCCTGTAGGCCGAGTTTGCCGTAGGTGTGGGTAAATTCAGCAAACCAGGGGTTGGTCAGCAGCGGGCAGTGGCCAAAGATCTCGTGGAAAATGTCCGGCTCTTGCAGGTAATCCAGCTCTTCGCGGGTACGAATAAACGTCGCTACCGGAAACTGCTTGTTGGCGAGCAACTCGAAGAACGTCTGGAAGGGAATCAGCGCCGGAACCCGGGCAACCTGCCAGCCGGTGGTTTCACCAAGGACTTTGTTGATCTCTCCGAGTTGCGGAATGCGGTCGTGGGGCAGACCGAGTTTTTCGATACCGTCCAGGTATTCCTGGCACGCACGCCCTTCGATCACTTTCAGTTGGCGAGTGATCAGCGTGTTCCACACCGCGTGTTCTTCGGCGGGGTAGTCGATAAAACCTTGCGCATCGGGCTCGCGGGCCACGTATTGCGTCTGCTTCATGCTGCTCTCCTGCTAGGGGAATTCGTTCTTGTTATGTCCAAGCTATGGACCTAGGAATACCCCAAGGCGTGCGGTGATGCAGCAGAGGGTTTGGGTCGCGCGTAGGAAAAATCGCGGCTTTTCGTAAAGTTTTCGTTACGGATTGGCGACTGTGGCGCAGGTATTGAGTTTTCCGGGTTTGAAAAGCGCTCCGGCTGTCACATAATCTTGACGACTAACTGAGCACTCCCGCAGAAATTTTCCGGCGGCGAGCCTCGATCACCCTGTCCAGGCTCTTTATATGCGTATCAAAGTCCACTGCCAGAACCGCATCGGCATCCTGCGCGACATCCTTAACCTGCTGGTGGAATACGGGATCAACGTCGCGCGCGGCGAGGTCGGCGGTGAGCATGGCAACGCGATCTACCTGCACTGCCCGAACCTGATCAACATCCAGTTCCAGGCACTGCGTCCGAAATTCGAGGCGATTGCCGGGGTATTTGGCGTCAAGCGGGTAGGGCTGATGCCCAGCGAGCGTCGGCACATGGAGCTGAACGCGTTGCTCGGTGCCCTGGAGTTCCCGGTGTTGTCGATCGACATGGGTGGCTCCATTGTTGCGGCCAACCGTGCGGCGGCGCAGTTGCTCGGGGTGCGGGTGGACGAGGTGCCGGGGATTCCCTTGTCCCGTTACGCCGAGGATTTCGACTTGCCGGAACTGGTGCGCGCCAACAAATCGCGGATCAACGGTTTACGGGTGAAGGTCAAGGGCGACGTGTTTCTCGCCGACATCGCCCCGCTGCAATCGGAGCATGACGACAGCGAAGCCATGGCCGGCGCCGTGTTGACGTTGCACCGGGCGGATCGGGTCGGTGAGCGCATCTATAACGTGCGCAAGCAAGAGTTGCGCGGTTTCGACAGCATTTTCCAGAGCTCGAAAGTCATGGCAGCGGTGGTGCGCGAAGCGCGGCGCATGGCACCGCTGGATGCGCCGCTCTTGATAGAAGGCGAAACCGGCACCGGCAAAGAGTTGCTGGCGCGGGCCTGTCACCTGGCCAGTCCTCGCGGCCAGTCGCCGCTGATGGCGCTCAACTGCGCCGGCCTCCCAGAGTCCATGGCCGAGACCGAGCTGTTCGGCTACGGCCCTGGCGCCTTTGAGGGCGCTCGAGCCGAAGGCAAGCTCGGGCTGCTGGAGCTGACGGCGGGCGGTACACTGTTTCTCGATGGCGTCGGCGAAATGAGCCCGCGCTTGCAGGTGAAATTGCTGCGCTTTTTGCAGGACGGTTGCTTCCGTCGTGTCGGCAGTGATGAAGAAGTCTATCTGGATGTGCGAGTGATCTGCGCCACGCAAGTGGACCTGTCCGAATTGTGCGCGCGCGGCGAGTTTCGCCAGGATTTGTATCACCGCTTGAACGTGCTGTCGTTGCACATCCCGCCGCTGCGCGAATGCCTCGACGGGTTGACGCCGCTGGTGGAGCACTTCCTTGACCAGGCCAGTCGGCAAATCGGTTGCCCCTTGCCGAAACTGGCACCGGCGGCCATGGAGCGGCTCAGTCATTACCATTGGCCGGGCAATGTCCGGCAGTTGGAAAACGTGTTGTTCCAGGCGGTTTCCCTGTGCGAGGGCGGGACGGTCAAGGTCGAGCATATTCGCCTGCCGGATTACGGCGTGCGTCAGCCGCTTGGCGATTTCTCGCTGGAAGGCGGGCTGGATGCGATTGTCGGGCGCTTTGAAAAAGCGGTACTGGAGCGGCTGTATTCCGAGCATCCGAGCAGCCGGCAGTTGGGTAAGCGGTTGGGGGTTTCGCACACGACCATTGCCAATAAGCTCCGCGAATATGACGTCGGCAAAGAGTCAGGCACATGATCGTTCCCACGCTCTGCGTGGGAATGCAGCCCGGGACGCAGAGCGTCCCCAAAGCGGACGCAGAGCGTCCATTGAGGCATTCCCACGCAGAACGTGGGAACGATCAGTCCGAGGTTTGCCGCGAAGCGGCATAACACCGCCGGTTTTTCGACTTCGACACAATCCCCTCATCCCCTCCAAACCCCTCAAGTCCTTTGTTTGCCGGGCCCGGCGCCGTCAGAAAAAAGTTGGTCTGCAAATTGCTTAAGGCTCAGCAGTACAGCAGTGGGCGGCAAACGTCCGGCATGCAGAGGAAAGAGTGTGGACAAGTACCTTTATGTGGCAATGACCGGCGCCAGCCAGAATGCACTGGCGCAGAAGGCTCATGCGAACAACCTGGCGAACATCTCCACCAATGGTTTTCAAAAGGACCTGGAGCAGGCCCGTTCGATGCCGGTGTTTGGTGACAGCTTTCCGGCGCGTGCCTACGCCATGACCGAGCGCCCGGCCACCGACTTCTCGCCAGGTTCGATGGTGGAAACCGGTCGTGACCTCGACGTCGCCGTGACCGGCAATGGCTGGATCGCCGTGCAGACGCCTGATGGCGGCGAAAGCTACGTGCGCACCGGCAGCCTGAACATTGACGCCCTGGGCGTGCTGCGCGCCGGCAACGGTATGCCGGTGATGGGCAATGGCGGGCCGATTGCCGTGCCGCCCGAGCAGCAAGTCGAAGTGGGCGAGGACGGCACCATCAGCATCCGAGCCATGGGCGAAGGCCCGCGGGTGATGGCCGAAGTCGACCGCATCAAGCTGGTCAACCCTGACCTGAAGAACATGACCAAAGGCCTGGATGGTTCGATCCACACCAAGGACGGTAAGCCGGCGCAAGCCGATGCGGGCGTCAAGCTGGTGTCCGGGTTCCTTGAGTCGAGCAACGTCAATGCCGTGGAAGAAATGACCTCGGTGCTGGCTTTGTCGAAGCAGTTCGAGCTGCACATCAAGATGATGAACACCGCCAAAGACGATGACCAGGCCATGGCTCGGGTCTTGCAGATCAGCTAATTATCAGAACGTCGCGCCGTAAAACAGGCGCACGAGGAGAATCGAATGCTTCCGGCTCTATGGGTTGCCAAAACAGGTCTGTCCGCCCAAGACACTAACCTGACGACCATTTCCAACAACCTGGCCAACGTGTCGACCACGGGTTTCAAACGTGACCGCGCCGAGTTCCAGGACTTGCTGTACCAGATCAAACGCCAGCCAGGCGCCCAGTCGACCCAGGACAGCGAACTGCCGTCGGGCCTGCAAGTGGGTACCGGTGTGCGCATCGTCGGCACCCAGAAAAACTTCACCGCCGGCAGCCTGCAGACCACCGAAAACCCGCTGGACCTGGCGGTCGACGGTCGCGGTTTCTTCCAGATCCTGCAACCGGATGGCACGACTTCCTACACCCGTGACGGCACCTTCCACCTCGACTCCAACGGTCAGGTCGTGAACGCCAGCGGCTTCGCCCTGGAGCCGGCGATTGTCATTCCGAACAACGCCCAGACCTTCACGGTCGGTCGCGACGGCACCGTGTCCATCACCATTGCCGGCAACGCTGCCTCGCAAGTGATCGGCAACCTGCAAACCGCCGACTTCATCAACCCGGCCGGCCTGCAAGCGGTGGGTAACAACCTGTTCCTGGAAACCGCTGCCAGCGGCGCGCCGCAAGTCGGTACGCCAGGCCTGAACGGCTTCGGTACCACGCTGCAGAACACCCTGGAAACGTCCAACGTCAGCACCGTTGAAGAGATGGTCAACATGATCACCACTCAGCGCGCCTACGAGATGAACTCCAAGGTGATCTCCACCGCCGACCAGATGCTCTCGTTCGTAACGCAGAATCTGTAATCAAGTCTATGTGGCGGCCTGAAGCCGCCTGCAACACCGTGAGGTAGGGTCATGAATCGCTTTGTATCTGTTCTGGCACTGAGTGGGGTCGTCGGGCTCGCGGGCTGCGTTTCCCCGCCGCCCAAGCCCAATGACCCTTACTACGCCCCGGTGTTGCCGCGCACGCCGCTGCCGGCTGCGGCCAACAATGGCTCGATCTACCAGGCCGGTTTCGAACAGAACCTGTACAGCGACCGCAAGGCATTCCGGGTCGGCGACATCATCACCATCACCCTGAACGAGCGGACCCAGGCCAGCAAAGGCGCCAACTCGCAGATCGACAAGACCAGCAAGACCGGTATCGGCCTGTCGTCGTTGTTTGGCGGCGGCTTGAGCACCAATAACCCGGTGGGCAGCGGTGACCTGAGCCTGGACGTCGGCTACAGCGGCGACCGTGCCACCAACGGCGCGAGCAAGTCCGGCCAGAGCAACAGCCTGACCGGTTCGATCACCGTGACCGTCGCCGACGTCTTGCCCAACGGCATCATCGCCGTGCGTGGCGAGAAGTGGATGACCCTCAACTCTGGCGATGAACTGGTACGGATTGCCGGCCTGGTGCGCGCCGATGACATTGCAACCGATAACACCGTGTCGTCGACCCGCGTCGCCGATGCACGTATCACCTATTCGGGCACCGGTGCGTTTGCCGATGCGAGTCAGCCAGGCTGGTTCGACCGTTTCTTCCTCAGCCCGCTGTTCCCTTTCTAGGTGGCTACGTTGAACTTCAAACACCTGATGGTGGCCGCTCTGATGCTGTCCGCAGCCTTCACCGCTCAAGCCGAGCGGTTGAAGGACATCGCCAGCATTTCCGGCGTGCGGACCAACCAATTGATCGGTTACGGGCTGGTGGTCGGGCTTAACGGTACCGGTGACCAGACGACCCAGACCCCGTTCACCCTGCAGACCTTCAACAACATGCTCTCGCAGTTCGGCATCAAGGTGCCGCCGGGTTCGGGCAACGTGCAGTTGAAGAACGTTGCGGCGGTGTCGATCAGTGCGGATCTGCCGGCGTTTGCCAAACCGGGTCAACAGGTTGACATCACGGTGGCGTCCATCGGTAACTCCAAGAGCCTGCGCGGTGGGACCTTGCTGTTGACGCCGCTCAAAGGTATCGACGGCAACGTCTACGCCATCGCCCAGGGCAACCTGGTGGTCGGCGGTTTCGATGCCGAAGGCCGCGACGGTTCCAAGATCACGGTCAACGTGCCGTCGGCCGGTCGTATTCCCGGCGGTGCCTCGGTCGAGCGTTCGGTGCCGAGCGGTTTCAACCAGGGCAACAGCCTGACCCTGAACCTCAACCGTTCGGACTTCACCACCGCCAAGCGTGTGGTCGACAAGATCAACGACCTGCTCGGCCCTGGCGTGGCCCAGGCCATCGATGGCGGTTCGATCCGCGTCACGGCGCCACTGGACCCGAGCCAGCGGGTCGACTACCTGTCGATCCTGGAAAACCTTGAAGTCGATCCGGGCCAGGCGGTGGCGAAAGTCATCATCAACTCGCGCACCGGCACCATCGTGATCGGCCAGAATGTGAAAGTGTCCCCGGCCGCCGTAACCCACGGCAGCCTGACCGTGACCATCACCGAAGACCCGATCGTCAGTCAGCCCGGTCCTCTGTCCAATGGGCAGACGGCCGTCGTGCCGCGCTCGCGGGTCAACGCCCAGCAAGAAGCCAAGCCAATGTTCAAGTTCGGCCCGGGCACCACCCTCGACGAGATCGTCCGTGCGGTGAACCAGGTCGGCGCGGCGCCGGGTGACTTGATGGCCATCCTCGAAGCATTGAAACAGGCCGGCGCGTTGCAAGCCGACCTGATCGTGATCTGAGGACAGCGACCATGGACATGCGCAAGAGCGGGGCAATCAACAACAGCGATTCGGGTTCCTATTCGGACCTCAATCGCTTGAACCAGCTCAAGGTCGGTGACAAGAACAGCGACGGCAACATGCGCAAAGTGGCGCAGGAATTCGAGTCGCTGTTCCTCGGTGAAATGCTCAAGTCCATGCGCTCGGCCACCGAAACGCTGGGCCAGGACAATCCGCTCAACACCCCGGCCGCCAAGCAATACCAGGAAATGTACGACCAGCAGTTGGCCGTTTCCATGTCCCGCGAAGGTGGCGGTATCGGCCTGGCGGACGTGCTGATGCGTCAGATGTCGAAGAACAAGCCACTGGCACCGGGCGAAGCGGCGACGCTGTCGGCCGAGAAGCAGGAAGCGGCGAAAAAAGCCGCCGTCGAAACGCCGATTGCTGCCGGCACCATCGCCACCCACGGGCCGCTGTCGCGGGTCAATGGCGAGCGTCCGTTATGGGCTTCGCGTTCGCTGAAAGGTTCGACGGCCACCAGCGATCACAGCAATGACGTGGCGCTGCTCAACCAGCGTCGCCTGGCCCTGCCGCCGAAACTGGCCGACCGTTTGCTCGCCGGCCTGGTGCCGTCGACATCGACCGCCGCCACGACCGCCGCGACGATCAACAAGACCCTGTTGCCTGAACGCGCCACCACGCCGACCGGCGCGGGTCCGCTGTACAACGGCGATTGGCTGCCAACCGCAACGGCAGCGGCGTCGAGCGGGCAGATGCAGATTTACGGTCGTGCCATGGCGCAGATTCCCCTGGCGCCGGCGAAGAAAGCTTTCAGTTCCGCCGACGAATTCGTCAACACCATGTTGCCGATGGCCAAGGAAGCTGCCGACCGCATCGGCGTCGATCCGCGTTACCTGGTGGCCCAGGCCGCCCTGGAAACCGGTTGGGGCAAATCGGTCATGCGCGCCCAGGATGGCAGCAGCAGTCACAACCTGTTCGGCATCAAGGCCGGCAGCAGTTGGACGGGCGATTCGGCTCGGGCAATCACCAGCGAGTTCAGGGATGGCGCGATGGTCAAGGAGACGGCGCAGTTCCGTTCCTATGCCTCTTACAAGGACAGCTTCCATGACCTTGTGACGTTGCTGCAATCCAATAATCGCTATCAAGATGTGGTGAAGTCGGCCGATAACCCAGAACAGTTTGTGCGCGAGTTGCAAAAGGCCGGTTATGCAACCGACCCGAACTACGCAAGCAAGATTTCGCAGATAGCCAAGCAGATGACGAGTTACCAAAACTACGCTGCGGCGGGCGCTTCCACCACGCCTTTATAGGCACAAGGCATAAGGTCTGAACCATGAGTTTGCTCAATATCGGGATGTCGGGACTGGCGGCTAGCCAATCCTCTTTGGCTGTGACGGGCAACAACATTGCCAACGTCGACACCGCCGGTTACTCGCGTCAGCAAACCGTGCAGGGCACCAAGGCCTCGCAGCAGTACGGGAATGTCTTCATCGGCACCGGCACGACCCTGGCCGACGTTCGCCGGGTGTACAACGCCTACCTCGATTCCCAGTTGCAGACCGCCACTTCGCTCAATAGCGAAGCCGCTTCGTTCCAGGGCCAGGCCACGCCGCTGGATGCGTCGCTGTCGGACGTCAACACCGGCCTGACCGGCGTGTTGCAGAAATTTTTCACCTCGATGCAAGGTGTCTCGACCTCGGCGACTGACGATACCTCTCGCCAGTCGGTGTTGACCGGCGCCCAGGCGTTGACCAATCGCTTCAACACCCTTGCCAAGCAGTTGAACGATCAGAACAGCACGATCAATGGCAGCCTGGGGGACATGGCGGCGCGGGTGAACACGCTGGCCACCTCGATTGCCAACCTGAACCAGAAGATCGGCGAACTCTCCTCCAGCGGCGGCCAGCCGAACGACTTGCTCGACACCCGTAACGAAGCGGTGCGCCAACTGTCCGAAATGGTCGGTGCGCAAGTCGTCGAGCGCGGTTCCAGCTACGACGTCTATCTCGGCAGCGGCCAGCCATTGGTGATGGGCAACACCACCAATACCCTGGAGACCGTCGCGAGCAAGGACGACCCGACGCGCCTGGGCCTGCAGATGAACCGCGGCTCCAGCACCATCGACATCACGTCGGTGATCAGCGGTGGCGAAATCGGTGGGCTGCTCACGTATCGCAAGGAAGTGCTCGACCCGTCACTCAACGAGTTGGGGCGTGTGGCCCTGGTGGTCGCTGACCAGATCAACAGTCAGCAGGCGCAAGGCATCGACAAGAACGGTGAATTCGGCGCGGCCATTTTCAACAACATCAACAGTGCCGCCCTGATCAGCCAGCGCAGCATTGCCCAGTCGAGCAACAGCGCCGGTTCCGGCAACCTGGATGTCACCATCAAGGACACCGGCAAGCTGACCACCAGTGACTATCAGGTGACGTTCACCAGCGCCACCGACTACAGCGTCAAGCGTTCCGATGGCACTGACATGGGCACCTTCAGCACCACGACCACACCGCCACCGGTGATCGACGGTTTCAGCCTGGCGCTCAAAGGCGGCGCCCTGAGCGCGGGCGACAGCTTCAAGGTCACCCCGACGCGCAATGCCGCAGCCAGCATCCAGACCGTATTGAGCGACCCGAAAAAGATCGCCGCGGCCGCGCCGTTGACCGGCGTAGCCAGCGCCAACAACGGCGGCACGTACACCCAGCCAACGCTCAGCAGCACGCTGGATATCTACAACCCGGCGTCCCAGTCGGAATTGCAGGCGGCGCTGAAAAACTCGACGCCGGTCAAACTGACCTTCGGTGCCGCAAGCGGCGGCAGCCAGACCTACACCCTGACCGACGCCCAAGGCCATTCGCTGGGTAGCGGCACCATTGTTCCGGGCCAGAGCAACACCCTGAACCTGAAAGTGGGCATGGTCGATGCCAGCGGCAACCCGATCACGGACGGTGGCACCCCGCCGATCCAGAAAACCTTCACCGTGCAGACCACCGTCGGCGGCACGCCGAAGACCGGCGAAAGCTTCAGCATGTCCCTGACCGGCGCGTCCTCCTCGGACAACCGTAACGCGCAGTCGCTGGTCGCGCTGCAAACCAAGCAAACCGTGGACACCGGTTCGGCGAGCAAGGGCATCAGCCTGACCGACGCCTACAACAAACTGGTGACCAACGTCGGTACCCAGGCGGCCCAGGGCAAGTCCGACAGCGCCGCGACCACGGCGATCCTGACCCAGGCCAAGAGCGCCCGTGATTCGCTTTCCGGGGTCAACCTGGATGAAGAAACCGGCAACCTGGTCAAATACCAGCAGTACTACACCGCCTCTTCGCAGATCATCAAGGCTGCGCAGGAAACTTTCAGCGTGCTGATCAATAGCCTTTAAGGAGTCGTAATTCATGCGCATTGCTACCGCCCAGTATTACGAGACAACCGCTGCCAACTATCAGCGCAACTTCAACAAGGCGATCGCGACCAGCGACGAAGCCAGCAGCCTGACGCGCATCAACACCGCCGCCGATGATCCGCTGGGGGCCGGGCGTTTGCTGGAATTGGGCCAGCAGAGCGCGATGCTGAGCCAGTACAGCGGCAATATCAGCACGACCAAGAGCGCGCTGAGCCTGCAGGAAACCACCCTGGACTCCATTGGTACCGCGTTGCAGCGCGCCAAGGAAATTGCCCTCAGTGCCAACAATGGCATTGCCACCGACGACGACCGTAAGGCCTATGCCGCGGAGTTGAACGAGATCAAGCAGCAAGTGCTGGGCCTGATGAACTCCAAGGATTCGGGCGGCAATTACCTGTTCGCCGGTTCGAAAACCGACACCGCGCCGTACTCGCAGAATTCCGACGGCACCTACACCTACAACGGTGACCAGAGCAGCATCAACCTGGGCATTGGCGATGGCTTGTCGGTGGCGACCAACACCACGGGCTGGGACGCGTTCCAGCAGTCCATCAATACCAGCCGCACCCAGACCACCATGACCGCACCGGCGGTAGATGATGGTCGCGTGATCCTGTCCAATGGCCAGGTCGGTACCAGCGCCACCTACGACGCCAAGTTTGCCAACGGCCAGCCGTACACCGTCAGCTTCCTCAGCAGCACCCAGCTGAAAATCACGGATGCGCTGGGTAACGATGTCACGACCGAGGCCAGCCAGAACGGTGTGATCAGCAACAGCAACGGCGCCAACCAGTCGGTTAGTTTCCGGGGTGTCGACCTGAACCTGAACATCAACCTCAAGGCGGGTGATGTGGCGGATACGGTTATTGCCGGTCACAGCTTCCAGCTGTCAGCCAAGCCGGACACGTTCAACGCCACACGCAGCGCCGGTAACCCGTCCACCGCCGTCATTACCGGCTCCACCGTGACGGACCCGACCGCCTACAACAGCACCTTCCCGACGGGCGGGGCGATTATCAAGTTCACCAGCGCCACCGCCTTCGATATGTACGCGGCGCCAGTGACTGCCGACAGCCGCCCCGTGTCGTCGGGCGCCGTGGTTGCCGGGCCTCCTGCCACGGCCACCGCCGCAGGCGTGACGTTTGCCCTGGGCGGCGGCGCACCGGCCGCCGGCGACCAGTTCGCCGTGCAGTCCAACAATCACCAGACCCAGAATGTGCTCGACACCCTGAGCAAAATGTCCGCCGCCATGAGCCTGCCGATCGACGGTAACACCGTCGCCAAGCAGCAATTCCAGGCGGCCATGGAATCGGGCATCGCGAATCTGGGCAGCGCCAGCGACCAGTTGGGCAGGGCCGTCACTTCGATCGGTGCCCGCGGTCAGTCGCTGGATGACCAATCCACGACCAATCAGAGTCTGACCCTGGCGAATACCGCCACCCAGGGATCGATTCGCGACTCCGATCCGGCCGAAGTGATGACGCGCCTGACCCTGCAACAGACCATGCTGCAAGCCGCGCAACTGGCGTTCAGCAAGATCACGTCGCTGGGCCTGTTCAACAAGATCTGACGGTAGCCGGGCGCGCTAGCGCCCGGTGACCTGACCGCCCCATCTCTACTGTCTTTTTCCGCGGTTCAAAGGGCTCGCTTTTCTGGGCGAGCTCGCGCCGCCTGCGAGTCCGCCGTGAATTCACTCCCTCTTGTCAGCCTTGTCATTCCTGCCTTCAATCCGCGCTTTTTCAGTCGGGCGTTGCACAGTGCCGTGACTCAGAGCTATGGCAATCTCGAAATCATTGTTTGCGACGACAGCCGTGGCACTGAAATCGAAGAGGCGGTCAATTCCGTATCGGAACGAACCGGTGTTGCCGTGCACTACGTGCGTAATCCGCGGACCCTGGGGATGGTCGGGAACCTGCAGGCTTGTCTGGCAGAAGCGCAGGGTGAGTTCATCAAGTTTCTGTGCGATGACGATCATCTGTTTGCCGCGTGCATCGAGCAGCAGGCGCATGAGTTGATGTCGCGTGAAGAGGTGAGCCTGGTACTGGCCCAGCGTTTGTTCTGGGACGCTGACGACATGATCTTGCCGGAGCGCCTGGAAAACACTTCGCTGTCTCCGGTGAGCGGTTTGTTCAAGGGCGATGACCTGCTGGGGATTTTCGAGCGCTTCCCGGTCAATATCCTCGGCGGCCTCAGCAATGCCCTGTTCCGACGCGCCGACGTGGTGGAGTTGTTGCCAGCCCTGACCCAGCCGGGTCATTGCTTCGTGGCGACCCTCGATTTTGCTCTGTATGTGTGCCTGCTGCGCCGCGGCAATCTGGTGATGTCCAACAATGTGCTCAGCGTCGAGCGTCTGTATCCGGAGCGCTTGAGCGCCCAGCAGTCGATCAAAGATGCGGTTGAAACCGAGCGCGAATGGGTCACGCAGATGCTCAAGGCGCGTAACGGCGAGTCCGCGCCGGCGCCTGGCTGGATTCGCTATATGCCCTTGGTCCGGGCAGACGAATCGCCGCGGGTCTGGGAAGAGTTGCCCTTGAGCCGGACCTTGGGCACCAAGCAGAGCAACCTGGCATGGCGCGTCGGCATTGACAGCGTCAGCTTTGCCGACCTTTACGCGCAATGGCTGGCGTGTCGTGCCCTGACCGAAGGGCAACGCAAACTGCTGCCGGACACTCTGGCGAGCTGGCCGCGTACGCCCAAGATTGTGCCGATCATCATCGATGAGCAGGGCAGCCGCTCGGCACTGGAACTGACCTTGCAGTCGCTGGCGGCGCAAGACTACGCGCCTGAATTGACCCTGGTGCTGTCCGCCTCATGCACCGAGGCTGAGCTGGATGAGCGGGTGTTCCGCTTGCCCCTGCAAGATGACAGCCTGGCGCAGATCAACGAACTGCTGCCGCAACTGGACGGTGCCGACTGGTTTTACTTGCTGCGTGCCGGTGATCGACTGGTGGCGCCAGCCTTGCTGGCCATGGCCGACCGGATTGCGCTCTCGCGTTCGCTGACGTGCCTGTACAGCGACGAAGGCAGCTTGCGTCAGGGAGAGTCGGCGGAACCTGCATTCAAACCTGACTTCAACCTGGACCTGATGCGCAGCTACCCGTATGTCGGGCGAGCCCTGGCTTTTGAGCGTGAGCGTTTCCTGGCGCTGGGCGGATTCGATCCTGAGTTCGCCGAACTGGCCCCTCACGATGTGCTCTGGCGCATGGTCGAGAATGACGGTCCGCAAGTGGTCGGGCATATTGCAGAGGTGTTGCTGGAGTCGGCGTTCGATCTGGCCAAGTGGCTGTCCCAACCTGAAGTGGTGGAAAACAATCCCCGGTTGCTGGAGGCGCATCTGCAACGCCTGGGCATCGCCCATGACATCCGCAGCGGCAGCTCCGACCTGCTCAACCGTGTCGATTATCACCATGAAAACCGGCCGCTGGTGTCGATCATCATCGTCACCAAGGATCAGCACCTCGCCTTGCAGCGCTGCGTAGAAACCTTGCTGGAAAAGACCGTCTACACCGAGTACGAACTGTTGTTGGTCGATAACGGCAGCGAGAGCGCCGAAGCGCTTGCCTGGCTGGCCGGCATGGCGCAGTTGTGCAGCGAGCGAATTCGTGTACTGACTTATCCGCAACAGGGGAATGCCGCGGCGGTGCGTAATTTCGCCGTAGGGCAGGCCAGGGGCGACTACGTCCTGATGCTCAATCCCTTCGCCGTGATCACTCAGGGCGACTGGCTGGACGAAATGCTCAATCACGCCCAGCGCCCGGAAGTCGGCGTGGTCGGTGCCAAACTGTTCAACCCGGATGGGTGTGTATTGCACGCGGGGCTGATCCTGGGCTTGCAAGGGCCGGCCGGCGTACCGTTTTACGGTGAATCCCTGCAGGCCGCGGGGTATATGTTCCGGTTGCAGGTCGCCCATGACTTGAGTGCGGTCGGCGGCGATTGCCTGATGGTCCGCAAGGCGGTGTTTGAAGCGGTGGGCGGACTGGATGAGCAAAACCTCGCCCTGACGCTCAACGAAGTGGACCTGTGCCTGCGAATCGGCCAGGACGGCTACCTGATCGTCTGGACACCCTTTGCCCGACTGGCGCTGGGCGCGCGCCCGGCCGCCGTGGCACAAGAGAGTGAACAGGTGTTGCGTGGCCAGGAACAGGACGTGTTCTACAAACGCTGGTTGCCGATCGTCGCCCGTGATCCGGCCTACAACGTCAATCTTTCGTTGCACGGTGTCGGCGGTTCGAGCTTCAGCCTTGAACCCGGCCTGCGCACCGGATGGAATCCGTTTTCCAAGGCGCAGCTGCCGAATGTGCTCGCCTTGCCGCTCAATGCCTCGGCCATCGGTCACTACCGTGTGACACAACCGATGATCGAGCTGGAAGAGGCGGGCAGGGCCGAGGGCCGCATTCACTACAACATGCCGACGATCATTGAAATCGAGCGTCAGTCACCGGACGTTATCATCCTGCAGGGGCGCTACTCCGAAGGCTCGATCAATGAAGTGGCGCCGCTGCAAATGTTCTCCAACGCCCGGCGGATCTACGAACTGGATGACTATGTCATCGACGTTCCCCATCGCAATGCGCATATCCGCAACATGCCGAACAGGGATGAAATGGAGCGTCTGGTACGGCGCGCCATCGCGATGTGCGATCGCGTCGTGGTGTCGACCGAACCGCTGGCGAACGCCTTGTCGGACATGCATCACGACATTCGCGTGGTGCCGAACATGTTGGCCAAACACCTGTGGAGCGATATGCGCAGCCAGCGCCGAACCTCGAAGAAACCTCGGGTCGGCTGGGGCGGCGGCACCAGTCACCACGGGGATCTGGCGGTGATTGCGGACGTGGTCCGCGAACTGGCCAATGAGGTCGACTGGGTGTTCTTCGGTATGTGCCCGGACGATTTGCTGCCGTACATGCATGAGTTCCATGGCGTGATCCCGCTGGATAACTACCCGGCGAAACTGGCCAGCCTGAACCTCGACCTGGCCCTGGCGCCGCTGGAGTTCCACATCTTCAACGACTGCAAGAGCAACCTGCGCCTGCTGGAGTACGGTGCCTGTGGTTTCCCGGTGATCTGTTCCGACACCGAAGCCTATCGCGGGTATCTGCCGTGCACACGGGTCAAGACCAACTCCACGGATGAGTGGCTGCAAGCGATCCGCATGCACCTGGCCGACCCGGACGCCAGCTACCGCATGGGCGACCAATTGCGTGAAATCGTCCTGCGCGACTACGTGTTGCGTGGCGACAATCTGCGTTACTGGGAGAACGGCTGGCTGGAAGACTGATCGTTCCAATCCGTTCCTGAAAAGAAGGCGACCCTGGGTCGCCTTTTTTTTGCCTGCGGGTTCAAGCTTTGGTTTTCAGCGGTCGATAGTTGCCCAAGGATTTGGTTTTTTCACACCAAGGCAAGGAAGAAAACATGGCAGTTATTAACGGTACAAACGGCACGGATACGCTGATAGGGACGCGTGAGGATGACGTCATCAATGGACTGCGCGGCGATGATGTACTGATCGGCGGTGCCGGCGCGGACATGCTCGACGGTGGCGCCGGGTTCGATACGGCGGATTACGCCTGGTCGTCGGCGGGCATCAACATCGACCTGCGCAGCGGCGTCAGCCTGCCCGGTATCGGCGGCGATGCCCAAGGCGATACGCTGAAGAATATCGAGAAGGTCATTGGCAGTGATTACGATGACACCTTCACCACCACGCTGGCCGGCCGGACCCTTGAAGGCGGACGGGGCAACGACACCTACATCGTGAATGCCGGCGGCACGAACATCATTGAAGAGAGCGGTTGGGCCGGCGGCTATGACGACCAGGTACTGACCAACCAGAGCCGCTACACCCTGGATGCCAACATCGAACGCCTGACCTACACCGGCACCGGCAAATTCACCGGGTTCGGCAATGCCAGCGATAACGTGATCACTGGCGGTGCGGGCAATGATGTGTTGCTCGGTGGCGGCGGTGCCGACCAGTTGATCGGTGGTGCAGGGTGGGACACCGCGAGCTACACCGACAGCGCCGAGGGCCTGACCCTTGATCTGAAGTACGGCGCTTACACCTCCGGTATCGCCACCGGCGACACCTTCAGCGATATCGAAGCGATCCGTGGCTCGAATCACGACGACGTGATCATGGCCGGTGGCGCTTTCAAGGCGCTGGACGGTGCCGGAGGTTTCGACACGGTGGATTACTCGATGTCGGAACAGGGCATCACCCTCGATATCCGTAACGGCACGGGCAAGCCTGGCATTGGCGGCGACGCCGAAGGCGTTACGCTGAAAAACATCGAGCACGTCATCGGCACCATATGGGGTGACACCTACGTGATCAACACCCCCGGCGTCACGATTTCCGAGCAGGGTTTCGGGTCGGGCATCGACGAAATTCGCACCGGCCTGGCTACCTACACCATGGACGCCAACATCGAGTCACTGACCTATACCGGTAAGGGCTCGTTCACCGGTCATGGCAATGCCGGCGACAACACCCTCACCGGCGGCGCGGGTAACGACGTGCTGTCGGGCGGCGAAGGCGCCGACCACTTGATCGGCGGCGCTGGTCTGGACACCGCGAGCTATGCCGACAGTACCGAAGGTTTAACGGTCGACCTGATAGCCGGGCAACTGAGCACCGGCGCTGCGGCGGGGGATACCTACACTGGTATCGAGCGGGTGCTTGGCTCGAACTATGACGACCATTTCCGGGCGATTGACCTGCAGATCGGCATCGATGGCGGGGCCGGTTTCGATACCGTGGATTATTCCTGGTCCAGCGATGCGCTGAACATCAACCTTCGCGAGCCAGGTACCGGCGCTGACGCCTTGACCCATGTGGAAAAAGTCATCGGTTCGTTCGGGGCCGACACGTTCACCACGTCCATCGGCGGCGTCACCTTCGAGGGGGGTGACGGTGACGACACTTACATCATCAACACCAGCAGCCTGGTGACAATCCTTGATAATGGCCGCAGCAATGTCACGGGCGACACACTGGTACTGAACAACGTCGCCAGCGCCACCGACCTGAATCTCCTGCGAGTAGGCGATGATCTATTTCTCTACAGTCGCCTGGATAGCCAGGCCGAAGTGCCTGACCATGGTGTGAAACTGCAGGACTGGTATGCAGGCTCCAACACCATCGAGAACTTCCAGGCGGCCAATGGCGACGTCCTGCCGGTTAACGCGGATGCGTTCAGCATGTTTGGCTAAACATCCTCGGCCATCAGCCTTCAGTGCCTTGTGCATCTGAAGGCTGTTCAGGCGATACCGAGAGGGGAATCCGGTCATGACTGATCGGGTTCCCTTTTTTCGTTTCAGCCAGGCTCTGAGGTATCTTCTCGCGTTTTTCTGGCTCACAGAGCTGGCGCGTTTCCTGCAAGTCCCCCTCCATATCGCCATAAAACGAGCACTTGCGCCGTAGCGGGCAGTGCGTACAGCGGCGTTGAGCGTTTTATCCAGAAGGCCGGCAAAAGCTTGATACAGCTTGGCCGGGCCCTGTGACGAACAAGAGGGGAAGAGGATGAAGGCAGTTATTTTGGCGGGTGGTCTGGGCACGCGAATCAGCGAAGAGTCGCACCTCAAGCCCAAGCCGATGATCGAGATCGGCGGCAAGCCAATTCTCTGGCACATCATGAAGCAGTACTCCGCGCACGGAATCCACGATTTCGTGATCTGCCTTGGCTACAAGGGCTACGCGATCAAGGACTTCTTCGCCAACTATTTCCTGCACACCTCCGACGTCACCTTCGACATGCGCAACAACCGCATGGATGTTCATCAGAACTACAGCGAGCCATGGCGCGTCACGCTGATCGATACCGGTGAAGAAACCATGACCGGCGGGCGTTTGCGTCGTGCATCGCGCTACCTGGAGGATGAACAGGCGTTCTGTTTCACCTACGGCGACGGCGTCTCGGACCTGAATATCGGCGCTCTGGTGGATTTCCACCTGGCCCACGGCAAACTGGCCACCGTCACGGCGGTCCAGCCACCCGGACGCTACGGGGCCCTGGAGCGCAACGGCGACACGGTATTGGGCTTCACCGAGAAGCCTCGCGGCGACGGTGGCTGGATCAATGGCGGCTTCTTTGTGCTTTCGCCCAAGGTTTTGCCCTACATCACGGGCGATCACACCTCATGGGAAGCCGAACCGCTGACGGCGCTGGCGAGTGAAGAACAATTGCAGGCCTTCCAGCACGACGGCTTCTGGCACCCGATGGACACTCTGCGTGACAAAAATCACCTTGAGGCGTTGTGGCAGAGCGGGGAGGCCCCATGGAAGCAATGGGATTGAGCCCGGAGTTCTGGCGTGGCAAGCGGGTTCTGGTCACCGGCCACACCGGTTTCAAGGGCAGTTGGCTGACCCTGTGGCTGCAAAGCCTCGGTGCCGAGGTCAGCGGGTTTTCCCTTGATCCGTCCACCGAGCCGAGCCTGTTTGAGCTGGCGCGGGTACACGAAGGCATCAACGATCAACGGGGCGACCTGCGTGACCTGGGCGCCTTGCTTGAGGTGATCGCCGACACCGAGCCAGAGATCGTCTTGCACCTGGCCGCCCAGCCATTGGTGCGCGAAGGTTATCGTGACCCGCTGGGCACGTACTCCAGCAATGTCATGGGCACCCTCAACCTGCTCGAAGCGATTCGCCAGGTCGGCAGTGTTCGTGCCTGTGTGCTGGTGACCACCGACAAGGTCTACGCCAACAAGGAATGGCTGTGGCCGTACCGCGAAGACGAAGCCCTCGGCGGTCATGATCCTTACAGCAGCAGCAAGGCCTGCTGCGAATTGCTGGCGCAGTCCTACGCCGCTTCGTTCTTTGCGGCTGATCGTTATGACGAACATGGGCTGGCCCTGGCGACCGCGCGTGCCGGCAATGTGCTGGGCGGCGGTGACTTCGCACCGGAGCGGCTGATCCCGGATGTGCTCAAGGCCTGGTCGGCAAACGAGCCCGTTACCTTGCGCTACCCGCAAGCGGTACGGCCGTGGCAGCACGCGCTGGAGCCGTTGGCCGGTTACCTGCTGCTGGCTGAGCGCTTATATAACCAGGGGCCGGTGTTCGCTGGCGCCTGGAACTTCGGTCCCGGTGAAGCCGATATGTGCACAGTCGGGGAAGTGGTCGCGCGCCTGGCCAGTCGTTGGCCACAGGCACCGGGCGTGCGCCTAGAAACCAGCGACATGCATGAGGCCGGCCTGTTGCGCCTGGACAGCAGCCGTGCGCAGCAATTGCTGGGCTGGCGCGCCAGTTGGTCACTGCGCCAGTGCCTTGAACAGACGCTGGACTGGCACCTGGCCTGGAAAAATGGCGAGGACATGCGCGCGGTCACCCTGAATCAATTGAATCTCTACAAGGATCGGTCATGAGCGAGCTCACACTCCAGGCGCTGAAGCTGGAAGGGTTGTTTCTGATCAAGCAGAAAGTGTTCTGTGATGATCGCGGCCGGTTTGCCCGTTTGTTTTGCCAGACCAGTTTGACGTCCCAGGGCCGGCCGTTCGCGATTCGCCAGATCAACCATTCGCGTACCGCCGAGCAAGGCAGCGTTCGCGGTATGCACTATCAAAAAGCCGGGTTTGCAGAGTCCAAATTGATTACCTGTGTGCGCGGTGCGGTCTGGGATGTGGTGGTTGATCTGCGTCCGCAGTCGCCTACCTATTTGCACTGGCACGCTGAAGAACTGCGCGCCGACGACGGGCGCAGCCTGTTGATCCCGGCGGGCTTCGCGCATGGTTTTCAATCCTTGACCGAAGACTCGGAAGTGCTCTATCTCACGGATGCGGACTACGCACCGGCCCATGAAGCCGGCCTGTCGGTCAACGATCCCGCGCTGGCTATTCCCTGGCCGCTGCCCGTCAAGAACTTGTCGGCCAAGGATGCCAGTCATCCGCTGCTGGACGAGACGTTCCGCGGTGTCGAGCTGTGACGGCCCGCGCGATGAACGTGTTGGTCACGGGGGCCACTGGCTTCGTCGGCCGGCATCTGGTCAGCGCGTTGCTCGCCAAGGGTTTCAAGGTGCGCGCGGTTTCACGCAACCTCGAAGCCGCCCGTGTGTTGCCATGGTTTAACGATGTGGAATTCGTCGCGGCGGATATCCAGGACCCGGACCTGGATGTGGCGGCGTTGGCCGAGGGGATCGACGTCATCGCCCACCTGGCCTGGACCGGCTTGCCGAACTATCAGGCGCTGTTCCATTTCGAGCGCAACTTGCCGCTGGATTACACCTTTCTCAAGCGTGTGATCGAGGCGGGCGTCAGCCAGGTGCTGGTCACCGGCACCTGCTTCGAGTACGGGCTGCAAAGTGGTCCGCTGAGTGAGGCGGTGGCCGCGCAACCCAACACCCCCTATGGCTTGGCCAAACACACCTTGCGGCTGTTTCTCGAAGCCTTGCAGCGTGAGCGTCCATTCACCTTGCAATGGGCTCGACTGTTTTATCTGCACGGCGAGGGGCAGAACCCCAACAGTCTGTTGGCCAGCCTCGACCGGGCCATCGACGCCGGTGATCCGCAGTTCAACATGTCGGCGGGCGACCAGTTACGTGACTACCTGGAAATCAGCCAGGCCGCCGGCTTGCTGGCGGCGCTCATCGGCCGTCGCGATGTCGCGGGCGTCATCAATTGCTGCAGCGGGCAACCGGTGTCCGTCAGGGCACTGGTTGAACAGCATGTGCGTCAGCGTCAAGCGTCCATCGCCCTGAATCTGGGGCACTACGGTTACTCCGCCCATGAACCCATGGCGTTCTGGGGCGTGGCCCAGCGGATTTCGCAACTGGCAGGAGAAGAACATGCAGCGTGAGCTATATCGAGTGAGCGGGCTGCCGGTTTTGCAGAACCGTACGTTTGCCAGCGCCGAACAGGCCCAGGCGTCGGGCAGCGCCGATATCGTGCTGGTGCAGGACAGCCAGAGCGGGCTGATCTTCAACCAGGCGTTCGACGCCAGCAAACTCAGCTACGACGCCGACTACCAAAACGAACAGGCCCACTCGGTGCAGTTCCAGCAGCACTTGAATGATGTCGAGGCCATCCTCGCTCATCATTTCAAAGGCCAAAGCCTGATTGAAGTCGGTTGCGGCAAAGGCTATTTCCTCGAGATGTTGCGCGGGCTGGGTTATGCCATCACGGGTATTGACCCTTCCTACGAAGGTGATAACGCCGAAGTCATCAAGGCGCCTTTCACTCAAGAGTTGGGGCTGAATGCCGACGCGATTGTCTTGCGTCACGTTCTGGAACACATCAGCGACCCGGTGAGTTTCCTGGCCGACATCGCCAGTGCCAACCAGGGCGGGCAGATTTACATCGAGGTGCCGTGCTTCGACTGGATCGTCGAGCACAACGCCTGGTTCGACGTGTTCTACGAGCATGTGAACTACTTCCGTCTCGCAGACTTGCGCGGGCTGTTCGGTACGGTGCACGAGGCCGGGCACCTGTTTGGCGGTCAGTACCTGTACATCGTCGCCGACCTCTCGACCTTGCGCCGCACCCCGGTCGAGTCGCCGCGTCTGCTCACGCTCGCGGACAACTTCACCGCCAGCATCGGTCGCGCGGTGCAGATCATTCAGGCCAGCGGCAGTCAGGCCGCAGGCATCTGGGGCGCCTCGTCCAAAGGGGTGATCTATTCGCTCTTCCTGCAGCGCGCCGGTGTGACCGTCGAGCATGTGGTCGACATCAATCCCTCCAAGCAGGGGCGTTACCTGCCGCTGAGCGGGGTGCGTGTGTCCTCTCCGCAAGAGGCCCTGGACGGTCTGCCCGAGGGCGCCAACCTGTTTGTGATGAACTCCAACTACCTCGAAGAAATCAAGCGGATGACCGGTGGACGCTACGTCTATCACGCCGTAGACAGCGCTTCGTTCCAGTGACTATTGAGACTTATAAAATGACTGACAACACCATCCATAAAGCCTTCGAAGCCGAATGCCAGGCCGAAATCGCCCGTCAGGCCGATGACCAGAAAGTCACCCAATTGGCCCGGGATTTCTTCAACGAATCGGCCAGGCACAAGTACAGCTACCACTTCTCGTGGATGGGCCGTCCGATCATCCAGTTGCCGCAAGACATGATGGCGATGCAAGAGATCATCTGGAACGTCAAGCCAGACCTGGTGATCGAGTGCGGCATCGCCCACGGCGGTTCGATCATCTACTACGCATCCCTGCTGGAGCTGCAAGGCCACGGCGAAGTCCTGGGCATTGACCTGGACATCCGTCCGCACAACCGCGAAGCCATCGAAAGCCACCCGATGAGCAAGCGCATCAAGATGATCGAGGGTTCGAGCATCGACCCGGCGATCGCCGCCCAGGTTCGCGCCGCGGCCGAAGGCAAGAAAGTCATCCTGGTGCTCGATTCCAACCACACCCACGATCACGTGCTGGAAGAGCTGCGTCTCTACGCACCCCTGGTTTCCGTCGACAGCTACTGCGTGGTGATGGACACCGTGGTGGAAGACATGCCGGCCGACTTCTTCCCGGACCGTCCATGGGGCCCGGGCGACAACCCGAAAACCGCCGTGTGGAAATACCTGGAAGAGAACCAGGACTTCGAGATCGATCAGCAGATGCACAACAAACTGCTGATTACCGTGGCACCGGACGGCTACCTGCGTCGGGTTCGTTAAGTCGCGACATCAACAAAGCGTTATTTGGGCGATATGCCGGTTGTGGGGAGAGGTTATGCAAGGCGAGTACAGTTCTGAACACACGTTGCCACTCAATGAGCTGTTGACGGTGGTGCTGATTACCCACAACCGGCCGGCGTTTTTGCGCCGTGCGTTGAAGTATTACAGCACCTTGCCTTGCAAAGTCCTGGTGCTGGACTCCACTCCGGAGCGGCCCGACGGCGATTTTTCCGCGGTCGATTATCATCACGTGCCGCAATTCGCCTATTGGGGAATGCAGGCCAAGCTGGCCTATGGTGTCGAACGGTTGACCACGCCGTACATGGTGCTGGCGGCGGACGATGACTTCATCCTGCACGATGCGCTGTTCGACTCGGTCGGTTTCCTCGAAGCGAACCCCGACTACGGCATGTGCCACGGCTATTGCCTGATGTACCTGACCCTTGCCGGTGGCGTGAGTTACTACCGTCGTGACAAAAAGGTCTGCGAGGACTATTCGTCCGAGCGCGCCCAGGACCGGGTGCTGGATTACATGAAGCAGTACCTGCCACCGTTCTACGCCGTGACCCGCACCGACATTATGAAAGCCTGGCATTCGGCATTGCCGCCGGGCACCAGTTTCGAATGGCAGGAAATCGGCCACGTGTACTTCCTGTTGGCGAGCGCCAAGGCGCGGATTCTGCCGATAGCCTACGTGGTGCGCGAGATCAACTATGGCGTCTCCGACCACAACACCGAGGTGTACCACTCGCTGACCTACACCGATGCCAAATCGGTGGCCGAGCGTGAAGCATTTGCCGAATTCCTCGCTGCCTTGCCCACCGGCATCAAGGACCTTGATCCGCAGCAGGGCAAAGCGTTCGCCCTGGAAAGCTTCGAGGCCATGGTCGACAGCCTGCAAACCGGCCGGGCGCTGACGGCGGAGCTGATTATCCAGTCCACCTGGAGCCAGGCCGCAAAGGCGCCGGTCCGTCGTTTCGGCCCGTTGCAGTACGTGGAAATGCCGTTCTACAACCAGGCGTTTTTCGACCGCCTGACCCAGTTTGAATTCATGCTGCACGCCATGCCGGCCGGGCGCGTTCAGCTCCAAGGCCTGGAAGGTGTCTGGGCGCGTCAGGAACATCTGCTGCGGGCTCGCAACAACGACACCGCGGAAAGTGTGGTCGATCGCCTGTGGCAGGCCCACGACGCCAATGCCTTCAACCGTACCGTGGTCAAGCGCCTGGCGGCGCAACTGGAACTGCTGGGCGAGGACGAAGAGGCACTGGCGATGCGTGACTGGATTGCGCGCCTTGAGGCGGTATCGGTCGACGACCATCACCCGACGTTCGACAAGATGACGTCGGGCCGTCTGCTCAACTGGTTGGCGCCTCGCCAGCCTGAGGCACAACAGGCCCAGGCGATTGCCCAGCATCTGGCGGCCCATGATGGCGGTCCGCAGTTCGGGATCTTTTTGCTCGACCTGGACAACGACATCGACAAGGTGCAGGTCACGCTCGACAGTCTGGTCGAAGGTCACGGCAAGGCGTTCAAAATCGTCGTGCTCACCACCGGTGAACCACCGGCGGCAACCACGGCGCAAAACACGCTGCACTTCGTCCGGGTCACACAAAGCAACTTTGTCGACAAACTCAACCTGAGCGTCCGTCAATCGACCGGTGACTGGCTGTTGCTGGCCGAGGCCGGTGATGAGTTCACCGCCGGTGGTCTGTTGCGCGCCAGCCTGGAATTGATGTCGGCCACCGACATTCGCGCCGTCGCCACCGATGAAATCCAGCGTACCGCCGAAGGTGCTCTGGTGGATGTGTTCCGCCCGGGCTTCAACCTTGACCTGCTGCAAAGCGTGCCAGCCTTGATGGCGCGGCACTGGCTGATCCGCCGGGAAGTACTGCTCGAGGTGGGCGGTTATCAGCCCGATTTCAGCAAGGCCCTGGAGTTCGACCTGTTGCTGCGCATCATCGAGCAGGGCGGCCTGAGCGGCTTGGCCCACCTGGATGAACCGTTGCTGATCGCCCAGGCGCCGGTGCCGGAAGAAAACCCCGATGAGCGCCTGGCGTTGTCGCGCCACCTGGGCAACCGCGGCTACAAGGCCAAGATCGTTTCGCCGGTGCCTGGCACCTACCAGATCGATTACCGTCACACCGAGCGTCCGCTGGTCTCGATCATCGTACCGGCCGGCGACGATGTGCCCGCGCTGCTGCGCTGCCTGGAAAGCGTGGTGCTCAAGACGCGCTACACCCGCTACGAACTGTTGGTCGCGGTAAACCCGGGTCAATCGTCAGTCGTCAACGATTTGCTGGGTTCGTTGAACAACTCGAAGATCCGCGCACTGTTCGCCGATCAGTCGCTGAGCGAGATCGCCTTGTACAACGCGACCAGCCAGCAGGCGAAGGGCGAATACCTGGTACTGCTGGGGGTCGACAGTGAAGTGGTCAATCCGAACTGGATCGAATCGCTGCTCAACCATGCCCAGCGTCCGGAAGTGGGCATCGTCGGTGCCAAACTGGTAGATCGCGCTGGCAAGGTCACGCAAGCCGGCCTGATTCTGGGTATGAACGGCGGTGTCGGTTCGGCTTTTGTCGGTGAAAAACAAGACGCTGCCGGCTACCTGCATCGGTTGGCGGTGGAGCAGAACTACTCGGCGGTGTCGAAGGCGTGCCTGATGGTGCGCAAAGAACTGTTCGACGCCCTGGGCGGCCTGGATGAAACCACGTTTGCCGAAGGCTTGAGCGACGTCGACCTGTGCCTCAAGGCCGGCCAGGCCGGTTACCTCACCGTGTGGACGCCGCTGGTCCAGGTCGTTCATCCCGGTGCAGTGCCACAGGGCGCGCAGGTGCTCGACGCCTTGCGTGAAAAGTGGTCCGCCGTCTTCGCTCAGGACCCGGCCTACAACGCCAACCTGGCGCTGACCGGCAAGGGCTTTGTACTGGCTGAAAGCACCCCGGTGGACTGGGCGCAGTTGCTCGCATAAACCTGGCTCACAGGTACAAGGACTCAAGGCATGTTCAACGGTAAATCGATTTTCATCTCGGGCGGCACCGGTTCGTTCGGGCGCAATTTCATCCGCCGCTTGCTGGAGCAATACCAGCCCAAGCGCGTGGTGGTGTTCTCCCGCGACGAGCTCAAGCAATACGAGATGCAGCAGACGTTCAACGCCCCTTGCATGCGTTACTTCCTCGGTGATGTGCGCGATGCCGAGCGGTTGCGCCAGGCCATGCGCGGCATCGATTACGTGGTGCATGCCGCGGCCCTCAAGCAAGTGCCGGCCGCCGAGTACAACCCGACCGAATGCATCCGCACCAACGTCAACGGCGCGGAAAACATCATTGCCGCGGCCATCGATAACGGCGTCAAGCAAGTGGTCGCGCTGTCCACCGACAAGGCGGCCAGCCCGATCAACCTGTACGGGGCGACCAAGCTGCTGTCGGACAAACTGTTCGTCGCCGCCAACAACATTGCCGGCGAACAGCAGACCCGCTTTGCCGTGGTGCGCTACGGCAACGTCGCCGGTTCGCGCGGCTCGGTGGTGCCGTTCTTCAGCAAGCTGATCAACGAAGGCGCCACCGAACTGCCGATCACCGACGAGCGCATGACACGCTTCTGGATCACCCTCGATCACGGCGTGCAGTTCGTGCTCGACAGCTTTGCCCGGATGCACGGCGGTGAAGTGTTCGTGCCGAAGATCCCGTCGATTCGCATCGTCGATCTGGCGCTGGGCATGGCCGAACACTTACCGCACAAACACGTCGGCATTCGTCCGGGTGAAAAACTCCATGAGCTGATGGTGCCGCTGGACGATGCGCGCATGACCCTGGAATTCGCCGATCACTACACCATCCAGCCGTCGATCCGCTTCACCAGCGTCGACGTGGATTTTGCCGTGGACAAACTCGGCGAGCGGGGCAAACCGGTGAGTGAAGATTTCGAGTACCGCTCCGACACCAATCCGCACTACCTCTCGGTTGGCCAGATCGCCGAGCTGCACGCGGAGCTGCCGGCATGATTCCCTATGGTCGGCAGAGCCTGGATCAGAGCGACATCGACGCGGTGGTCGCCGTGTTGCAGTCCGACTGGCTGACCCAGGGGCCGACCATCGAGCGTTTCGAGCAGGCCATGGCGCAACGTTGCCAAGCCGATTTCGCGGTGGCGGTGTGTAACGCCACGGCGGCGTTGCACATCGCTTGCCTGGCGGCAGGGCTTGGGCCGGGCGAGCGGTTGTGGACCACGCCCAATACCTTTTTGGCCTCGGCCAATTGCGGTCGTTATTGTGGTGCCGAGGTGGACTTCGTCGACATCGACCCGTTGACCTGGAACCTCGATGCCTATGCCCTGAAAGCCAAGCTGGAAGCTGCGGAGGATAACGGCACACTGCCCAAAGTGCTGGTGGCGGTGGCGTTCTCGGGGCAGAGCTGCGACATGCGCATGATCGCCGAACTGGCCGAGCGTTACGGCTTTACGGTCATTGAAGACGCCTCCCACGCGGTTGGCGCGTCCTATGCCGGGCGACCGGTGGGCTGCGGTGATTTCGCGGCGATGACCGTGTTCAGCTTCCATCCGGTGAAAATCATCACCAGCGCCGAAGGTGGCATGGTGCTGACCAATCGCCAGGACCTCGCCGAGCGCCTGCAACGCTTGCGCAGCCACGGCATGACCCGTGATCCGGCGCAGATGACCGAACCCAGCCACGGTCCCTGGTACTACCAGCAGATTGAACTGGGTTTCAACTACCGCATCACCGATCTGCAAGCGGCCCTCGGCCTGTCACAGTTGAACAAACTGGACGACTTCATCGAGCGTCGGCGTGAACTGGCGGCGCGCTACGACCGCTTGCTGGCGTACCTGCCGCTGACCTTGCCCAGCCCTCAGCCTGAAGCTGAATCGGCGTGGCATCTGTATGTGGTGCGCTTGCAGCTGGATCGCATCACCCTCAGTCATCGACAAGTATTTGAAGGGTTGCGCGTGGCCGGGGTCGGTGTGAACCTGCATTACATCCCGGTGCATTTACAGCCGTACTACCGCGATCTGGGGTTTGCCGAAGGCGACTACCCGCAGGCCGAGCGTTACTACGCCGAAGCCATCAGCCTGCCGCTGTTTCCGTTGCTCAGCGATGAACAGCAGGACTACGTGGTCGAGCAACTGCGACGGCTGACCGAATAAATACCTTGGCCTGGTTGGAGCTGCACCAGGCCTGAGTGTTGAGCGAATGGGAATGTGCAATGCGTGAACTGACTGAGCAGGAACAATTCTGGCAGGGCGATTTCGGTAATCGGTACGTCGATCGCAACATCGGGCAACCCCTGGTCGCTGCCAACCTGGCGTTGTTTGCCAAGGCGCTGACCCGGGCCGCGCGCATCGAAAGCCTGATGGAGCTGGGCACCAATGCCGGCAACAATTTGCAGGCGCTGCGGCAGCTGTTGCCCCGGTGCGAATTGTTCGGCGTGGAGATCAATGCCAGCGCCTGCGCCCAGGCCCGGGCGCTGGACATTGCGCAGATCTGGCACGGCTCGCTGTTCGATTATCCTTGCGAGCGCCGCTTCGACCTGACCTTGAGCAAAGGCGTGCTGATTCATCTGGCACCGGAGCTGTTGCCCGCGGCGTACACGCAGCTTTATGAACTGAGCCAGCGTTACATCCTGATCGCCGAGTACTACAACCCGGCACCGGTAGAGGTGTCCTATCGCGGCAACAGCGGCAAGTTGTTCAAACGTGATTTTGCCGGTGAAATGCTCGATCGTTATGCTGACCTGCAACTGCTGGATTACGGTTTCGGTTACCACCGCGACCCGCAATTCCCGGTGGACGACATCACCTGGTTCCTTCTGGAAAAACGCCCTTGAGCAACGTCGCAATCATCCCGGCCCGTGGTGGCAGCAAACGCATACCGCGCAAGAACCTCAAGCCGTTCGACGGCGTGCCGATGATTGCCCGTTCGATTAAAACCGCCCTCGATTCGGGGCTGTTCGCCCAAGTGGTGGTCAGCACTGATGATGAAGAAATCGCCGGACTGGCCCGAGCCTGTGGTGCCCAGGTGCCGTTTATGCGGCCGGCGGCATTGGCGGATGATTTCACCGGCACGGCGGCGGTGATTGCCCATGCGCTGCAAGCGCTGGAGCAGGATTTTGCGTTCGCCTGTTGTCTCTACGCCACGGCACCGCTGCTGCAAACCCGGTTTCTGCAACAGGGCTTGAATCTGCTGGAACAGCATCCCGACAAGTCCTTCGCGTTCTCGGTCTGTGATTTCGGCTTCCCGGTGCAGCGTGCCTTGACCCTTGACGATCACGGCGCATTGACCGCGTTGTACCCGCAGTTCAGCCAGACGCGTTCGCAAGACCTGCCACCGGCCTATCAGGATGCCGGGCAATTCTATTGGGGCCGCAGTGACGCCTGGTTGCGTGGCGAGGTGTTGTATTCAACCCAAAGCCTGCCGGTGATCCTGCCGCGTTATCTGGTGCAGGACATCGATACGCCTGAAGACTGGACGCGTGCCGAGTATCTATATGCCGCATTGAAGGCCGGTGGTGAGTTGCAATGAGAGTGCTGATCCGCGCCGACGCTTCGCCGACCATCGGCAGCGGCCATATCGCTCGCTGCCTGACCCTGGCCAGGGTGTTGCGCCGCCAGGGCGTGCACGTCGCGTTTGCCTGTCGCCAATTGCCGGGCCATCGGCTCGACAGTCTCGCCGCCGAGGGTTTTGAAACCTTCGGCCTGCCGGATCGCTATCCCGATGAGGACCCGCAGCAGGCCATCGAATCCCTGTTGCCATGGCAGGCGGACATTGCCGCTTTAGACCAGGCACTGGAACAGCAACCGGCCTTCGACTGGATCATCGTCGACCACTACGGCCTCGATCATCACTGGCAGACCGCGGCCCGTCGCTGGGCGCCACGGATCGCGGCGGTGGATGATCTGGCGACCCGGACCTACGACATTGATTTGCTGCTCAACCAGAATCTGTCCGGTACCGCCGAGGCCTATGCCGGGCTGGTCAGCGCCGATTGCCGGACCCTGCTCGGTCCACGCTTTGCCATGCTGCGCGATGAGTTCTGCTGCCCGCCGATTGAAATCAGGCCCCAGGCCAAACGCGTACTGGTGAACTTCGGCGGCTTCGACGCGGCGATGCAGACCCATCACGCCATGTTGGCGCTGCTGGAATTCACTGCGCTGGAAGTCGACTTTGTCGCCGGTGCCGACAACCCGGCCTGGGAGGCGATGCACGCATTGGCGGCTGATCGTCCGCACTGGCGTCTGCACCGTTTTGTCAGCGACTTTTACCGGTTGATGACCGAGGCCGATCTGTTTGTCGGTGCCGGTGGCGGCACCAGTTGGGAGCGCGCCGCCATGGGGCTGCCGACGATTTGCATTGCCGTATCGAATAACCAGCAGGCCAACGGCGAGGTCATGGCCACTGCGGGCGCCCATGTGTTCCTTGGCGCGCGGGAGCAGGTCAGCGTCGAGCAACTGCGCCAGGCCATCGGATTTGTCGCGGGCAATCAGGGGTTGCGCCAGAGCCTGGCCGAGCGTTCCCGGCAGCTGGTCGATGGCCGTGGTGCGCAGCGAGTGGCGGCAGCGCTGGTCGGTGCGGTGTTGCCGGTGCGCGCGGCGACCGTGGACGATGCGCGGTTGTTGTTCGAAGGGCGCAATGCCGAAGCGGTTCGGCGCTGGTCGCTGGACAGCCGCATTATCGATTGGCCGTCACACCAGGCCTGGCTGGCGGCGAGTCTGAACAACGAACAGCGCTTGCTGCTGATCGCCGAGGCCGGCGATGGTCCGGTCGGGGCGTTGCGTTACGACCTTCACGGGTTAAGCGCCGAAGTCTCGATTTATCTGTTCGATGGCCGTTTCGGCCTCGGCTGGGGCAGGGCGCTACTGGCGCGGGGCGAAGCCTTCGTGAAGGCCTGCTGGCCGCAACTGCAAAGCATCACCGCGCAAGTCTTGCCTGCCAACCAGCCGTCGCTGAGCCTGTTTCGCGAAGCCGGTTTCACCCAGAGTACTTGCGCGTTCACCCGCGTATTGAAGGATCACGTAAATGACTAGTTTCAAGATGGGCGACCGTTGGATCGGTGCCGACGCACCGCCGTTCATCATTGCCGAGATGAGCGGCAACCATAACCAGTCGCTGGACGTGGCGCTGCAAATCGTCGAGGCCGCCGCCAAGGCCGGCGCCCACGCCTTGAAGCTGCAAACCTACACCGCCGAGACCATGACCCTGGACCTCGATGAAGGCGAGTTCTTCATCAAGGACCCCAACAGCCTGTGGACTGGCACGTCGTTGTACGCGTTGTACGAAAAGGCCCATACGCCGTGGGAATGGCACGCGCCGATTTTCGCCCGCGCCAAGGAGTTGGGCATGCTCGCGTTCTCGACGCCGTTCGACGACACGGCGGTGGACTTCCTCGAAAGCCTCGACGTGCCGGCCTACAAGATCGCCAGTTTCGAAAACACCGACCTGCCGCTGATCCGGCGGGTCGCCGCCACCGGCAAGCCGTTGATCATCTCCACCGGCATGGCCAGCATCGCCGAACTCGACGAAACCGTGCGCGCCGCGCGGGAGGCCGGTTGCACGGATCTGGTGCTGCTCAAGTGCACCAGCACCTACCCGGCGACCCCGGCCAACAGCAATGTGCGAACCATTCCCCATCTGCGGGAATTGTTTGGTTGTGAGGTCGGGTTGTCCGATCACTCCATGGGCGTCGGTGCGTCCGTCGCGGCAGTGGCACTCGGGGCGACGGTGGTGGAAAAACACTTCACCCTCGACCGCGCCGCCGGTGGGGTGGACGCCAGTTTCTCCCTGGAACCGGCAGAGCTGGCCAGCCTGGTGATCGAAACCGAGCGCGCCTGGCAGGCCATGGGGCACGTGCATTACGGCGTGACCGAGGCCGAGCGCAAGTCGCTGGTGTACCGGCGCTCGCTGTACGTCACCCAGGACATGGCCGCCGGTGAACCCTTCACCGCCGCCAATCTGCGGGCCATTCGCCCGGGGCTGGGGCTGGCGCCCAAACACGCTGAAACCCTGCTCGGTCGCCGCGCTCGCCAGGCGATCAAGCGCGGAACGGCGCTGGACTGGTCCTTGGTCGAATAACCCTTGTCGGGCTGATTCGGCAAAATAGCGTGACCTGTGAGTCATAACGCGCATCTTCACTGTATTGTATTGACCGGGGAGATGGCGCCTGGCCCTTTATCGGGTCCAGTGATAGCCCTTGACGCTTCCCGCTGTCGCCCGTTTCGGGCGGCTGAAAATCTTTGTATGTCGGCGCCCCTCGAATCCTTGCGAGCGGTGGTATTGGGCTGTTTATTATTGGGAAGCCGTAATGATTGGCATAAAAAGCATTGCGAGCTACGTTCCTGTAGCCGGCGTGGACAATTACGCACAAGGTGCAAAATTCGAGAAGGATGAAGAGTTCATCCTGGGCAAGATCGGTTCGGCCTTCCTGCCGCGCAAAGACGCTGAGCAAGAAACCTCGGACCTGTGTGTCGAAGCAGCCAACGCGCTGTTCGCCAACAACCCCGATTTGAAGCGTGAAGCCATCGACGTGCTGATCGTCGTTACCCAGAACGGTGACGAAGAAGGCCTGCCGCACACCGCCGCCATCGTCCAGGACAAGCTGGGCCTGTCGACCAACGTGGCCGCGTTCGATATTTCCCTGGGCTGCTCGGGCTACGTCTACGGCATCTACGCGATCAAGGGCTTCATGGAAGCCACGGGCCTGAAGAACGGCTTGCTGGTAACGGCCGACCCGTACTCCAAGATCGTCGACCCGGAAGACCGCAACACCACCATGTTGTTTGGCGATGCCGCCACCGCCACCTGGATGGGCGAAGACGCACCGTGGCAGTTGGGCAAGGCCAAGTTCGGCACCGACGGTTCCGGCGCGCCGCACTTGAAGGTCACCGATGGCGTGTTCTACATGAACGGTCGCCAGGTCTTCAACTTTGCGCTGCTCAAAGTCCCGGCGCATTTGCATGAGCTGCTGGATGAGTCAGGCCTCAAGGCTGACGACATCGACGCGTTCTGCATTCACCAGGGCAGTGCGGCGATTGTCGATGCGGTCGCCCGACGCTTCGAAGGCGAGCCGGAGAAGTTCATCAAGGACATGGTCGAGACCGGCAACACCGTGTCGTCGAGCATTCCATTGCTGCTGGAAAAACACGTCCTGGACTCCGACTGGAAGCGCGTTGCGCTGAGCGGTTTTGGGGTAGGGCTGTCGTGGGGTTCGGCGATCATCTATCGTCCTTGAGCCAACCCCGATACAAAAATAGCGTTCAAGGGTTAACCTTGAACGCTATTTTTTTGCCTGTAAGAACAGCGAGGCGACATGAGCGAAAGCTTTGACGACAATGCCCGGGTGATAGAGCGACGCTGGCCGACGCTGTCGGCGCGTTTGATGCTGGAAGACAGCGCGGCGATCCAGGCCGAGTTGTCCGAAGGGCTGGGTTCGACGCTGAGCATTGGCGGGATTCAACTCACCAGTCGCCATGATCGCGTTCGCGAAGCCCGGATGCAGGCCGCCAGTCTGCCGGCGGACAAGGCGCAATTGCACGTCTATGGCACCGGCCTGGGCGACTTGCCGACGGTCCTGCTGGAGCGTGCCGGACTTGAACGGTTGTACGTGCATATCCTCAACGGCGCCCTGTTTGCGCTGGTGCTGCAATTGCTCGACCAGCGCCAATGGCTCGATGATCCACGGGTGGAGCTGCTGTACGCCGGTGATCAGGCGGATATCTACACGCCGTTTTTCGCCTTGCCTGCCGAAATGCTACTGGCGGACGATTTCAACGCGAAGATTCGCGATCGCCTGGTCAGCGAAGTGCACCTGAGTTTCAACAACCGCGAGTTCGATCCGCAGTCGCCGTTCATTCTCCAGCGTTTGCAGGACAGCCTGGAAGTGCTGCTGGCCGACGATGATGTCGCGCAGCTGTTCGGCACGTGCCCCGGCCGGGAGATCTACGTGATCGGCACCGGGCCCAGCCTTGAAAGCCACTTCCAGCAATTGGCGGCGATCCGCGAGCAAGCGCAGCGACCGCTGTTCATCTGTGTCGACACCGCCTATCGACCGTTGCGCGAGCACGGGATCAAGCCAGACCTGGTGGTGAGCATCGATCAGCGCATCAGCTTTCGGCACCTGCCCTGGGAGGACTCCGACGGCATTCCGCTGGTGTACCTGCCCATGAGTGATCCGCAGGTGCTGAAGGCCTGGAAGGGCAAGCGTTACGGCGGTTACTCGGCCAGCCCGATCTACGCCACCCTGCGGCAACAACACACCCGTGCGCAATTGTATGTGGGCGGCAGCGTGATTCACCCGGCCGTGGACCTCGCCGTGAAGATGGGCGCCGGGCGCATTACCCTGTTTGGCGCCGACTTTGCCTTCCCGATGAACAAGACCCATGCCGGTTGGAGTGATGGCGACTTGGGCCCCGGGGTCAATCTGGCACGGCACTGGGTGCGCGACGGGCATGGCGAGCGGGTCAGGACGCAGCTGAATTTTCGCAGCTACCTGTGTGAACTGGAGCGCTACATCGCCGGCCACCCCGAGGTGCGCTTCTTTAACAGCAGTCGCGCGGGCGCAATGATTGCCGGCACGCAGTTCAACCGGGAGTTCGTGCAATGAGTGTGCTTTCGCAATGCATCAACGAAAGCCGGCAGTGTGCCGGGTTGTTTCGGCTGGGCCGCGATGTCGAGGCCGCGTTGGCCATGGTGGATGTGTTCGATGAGGCACAGCGCCTGTTGTCGGCGGCGCCCCGGGAGGTCCAGCTGCAATGGGCGCAGGTGCTCACCCAGATGCTGGCCTGTCAGGAGCGTCAGGATTGGCTGGGATTGGCTGACTTCATGGAGTACGAACTGGTCGATTTGCTGGAAAGCGTGGAGGTTTGAAAGCCGACGGACGGCTCTGGTTGGGATGTTTGAGGATCGGACGGTTTTATGACGTCATTTTTCGGGTGGTCAGGGGCCGCTAAGCCTTTGTTTTCTAGGGGGTGGCAGTGTGATGGCAATATTTTTTCAAAAAGCCCTCAAGCAACCTGCATTCCCGACGATAACTATTACGAAGGTTCTCTAGGCCATACCCGGCGGTTGCCAGGGCCGGAAGCCGCAGTACCCAACCAACGAGGATTTCGTCATGGCTTTAACAGTAAACACCAACACCACGTCGTTGAACGTTCAGAAAAACCTGAACCGCGCTTCCGACGCTCTGTCGACTTCGATGTCCCGTCTGTCCTCCGGCCTGAAAATCAACAGCGCTAAAGACGACGCTGCCGGCCTGCAGATCTCCAACCGTATGTCCTCCCAGATCCGTGGCCAGATCGTTGCGGTTAAAAACGCCAACGACGGTATCTCGATGGCTCAGACCGCTGAAGGCGCTCTGCAAGAATCCACTAACATTCTGCAACGTATGCGTGAACTGGCTACACAAGCACGTAACGGCACTAACGGCACTGCTGACCAGACCGCAACCAACGCTGAATTCGCTCAGATGTCTGACGAACTGACTCGTATCGCGGCTTCGACCAACCTGAACGGCAAGCAACTGCTGGACGGTTCGGCTGGCACCATGACCCTGCAGGTTGGTTCCAACACTGGTACGGCTAACCACATCGACCTGGTTCTGAGCTCCAAGTTCGACGCCGTCAGCCTGTCCGTAGGTAGCGGTACTGTTGTTCTGACCGGTACTACCGGTACTGGCGTAAGCTCCGCTGCTGCCAACATCGACAACGCGATCACCGCAATCGACGCTGCAATCGCTTCCATCGGTGCAACCCGTGCAAACCTGGGTGCTTCGCAGAACCGTCTGACCAGCACCATCTCCAACCTGCAAAACATCACTGAAAACGTTACTGCTGCTCAAGGTCGCGTACAAGATACCGACTTCGCCGCAGAAACCGCTAACCTGACCAAACAGCAAACTCTGCAACAAGCTTCCACCGCTGTTCTGGCCCAGGCTAACCAGCTGCCATCCGCTGTACTGAAACTGCTTCAGTAATATCGGATTGAGTTTTGGCGGGGGAGTGCGCTTGCGTGCTCTCTCGCTTTTTCCGTTTAAGAGGTGAGGTGATGGTCATGGACATGAGCGTGAAGCTGAACTTGTCTTACCCGGCCGCAAAACCGGCGGTCAGTACTACCGAGAAGCCGGCCGAAAAGCCTCGCGTCGAAAGCATCCAGGCTGTCGCTGCAACGGGTAAAAGCTCGGAATCGGATAACTCGGACAACTCGGATAAGTTGAAAATGGCCGTTCAGGAGATCGAAAAGTTCGTTCAGTCGGTCAAGCGTAACCTGGAGTTTTCCATCGACGAAACCTCCGGCAAAGTCATCGTCAAGGTGATCGCCAGCGAATCCGGTGAAGTGATTCGACAGATTCCGTCGGCTGAAGCCATGAAACTGGCTGAAAGTCTGCACAACGCCAGTAATGTTTTGTTCGATGCCAAAGCCTGATACTGGCATGAAACGTGTTTGTACGATCATTGTCCGCGTTTAGTGGTCAAAAGACCGGCGACACACAGATAGGGAGATGCACATGGCAAGTCCAATTCTACCGGGTTCGGGTCTAGGGTCCGGTCTCGACATCGGTGCGATCGTGACCGCGCTGGTCAACTCCGACAAATCGGCCAAACAGACGCTGATCACTAATCAGACGTCCATCAATACGGCCAAGATTTCTGCTACCGGTTCGTTGAAGTCCGCCCTGGCGGCGTTCCAGACTGCAATGACTAACCTCGGCAAACGTGATGCGCCGTCGTTTTCCGGTTTTACCGCAACATCGAGCACGCCCACGACATTGACTGCTACTTCGGATAACACCGCGGTGAACGGTAGCTACAGTGTTGTCGTGGATAAACTGGCGACCGGTTCGAAAGTGGCCAGCGCGGCGTTTGCCGGCGGTGCCACCAGTGCCATTCCGACTGGTACGTTGAATATCAGTCAAAATGGTATTGATTACCCGGTGACCATTGCCAGCGGCGCGACTCTGCAGTCGACCCGTGACGCGATCAACACCACGCTGCAAGGCAAGGGCATCAGCGCCAACATCGTCACCGATGCCAATGGTTCGCGATTGGTCATTGGTTCGACGGTGACAGGCGCGGGCTCGGACCTTAAGGTCAGCGGTATTGCCGGCCTGGAAATCGATGGCACCAACAGCCTGGGCAATACTCCAGCTGCCGGCGCCTCCGGCAACATCGGTGGTTTGGCCTTGGATGCAAAGGTCACGATCGATGGCCTGACCGTTACCAGCAAAAGCAACACGATCAGCGGGGCGGTCGGCGGCATTAACCTGACCCTGGTGGCGGAAAGCTCGACACCGGTCAAGGTCACCGTTGGCACCAACACAGACGGCCTGAAAACCTCGCTGCAGACGTTCGTTGATGCTTACAACACGGTGATCAACACCCTGACCACTCTGACCAAGCCAAGCCTGGATGATCAGAACAACCCGACTATCGGCGCGGCGATGACCGGTGACTCCCTGCCACGTAACCTGATCACTGCCGTGCGTGATGTGCTGGTGGCTCCGGGGGCGGGCGGACAGTTGTCTGTTCTGTCGCAGTTGGGTATTCAGACCGATCAGAAGACCGGCACGCTGACCATCGATGCGACCAAGTACGCCAAGGCGATGGCAACCCCGGGGATGAGCAGTTCGGTACAGAACCTGTTCACCGGCACTGATACTAAAAACGGCCTGTTGGCGCGCATGTCGGCGGCGATCACGCCTTACTCCCAGACCGGCGGTATCCTTGACCAGCGCAACAGCAATCTGAGCAAGGTTCAGAAGGACCTGGGCAATCAGCAGACGGCGCTGGACCTGCGGGTGACCAACCTGACGGCCTCGCTGACCGCCAAGTACAACGCGATGGACCTGTTGGTCGGCCAGATGAAGGCCACCGCCAGCAACATCACCGGCTTCTTCGCGTCGCTGAACGCTCAGCAGTCCGCCAAGTAGCTATGAGCTGACGACAAAAACCCGGCTACGCTTTTCGGCGTACGCCGGGTTTTTGTCTTCTGATCTAAAGTTTCCAGGTTCGCAGGCGATACACTGGTCATACGAGTCATTGAGTGGCAATGAGGTAGAAAATGAATCCGATGTTAGCCCTTCGGCAATATCAGAAGATCGGGGCGCAGGCCCAGACGTCCGAAGCCAGCCCGCACCGCCTGGTGCAAATGTTGATGGAAGGCGGCCTGGATCGCATTGCCCAGGCCAAAGGCGCGATGGCGCGCAAGGACATTCCTGGCAAGGGAACGTCAATCAGCAAGGCCATCGGCATCATCGGTGGCTTGCGTGAAGGCCTGGATCTGGAAAAAGCCGCCGACACCGTCGGTGAGCTCGATCGTCTCTACGCTTACATGATGAAGCGCCTCGCCGAGGCGAACATCAAGAGCGACCCGCGGATTCTCGATGAGGTCGACGGTCTGCTGCGCACGGTTAAAGAAGGCTGGGATGCCATCGCCGCGCCTGGTCCGCAGTTTTAAGGAGATCACCATGAGTCTTGTATTGCAGCGAATCGAACAAACCCGCGAAGCGCTGGTCGGTGCACTGGCCGAGCGCAACTGGGAGGCGATCGGTCAATTGGACCTGGATTGCCGTTCCTGCATGGAAGATGTCTTGAGTGAAGCTTCGCTGGACGAGGTGGCGTTGCGCGACAATCTCGAGGAGTTGCTGGGGGTCTACAAGCAACTGCTCGAGGTGGCGATGGGGGAGAGGCAGGCGATAGTCGACGAGATGTCTCAGATCCACCAAGCACAGAATGCCGCAAAGGTTTACCATCTGTTTGGTTAATCCGCGGTTAATCCAAACATAGTGCGCCATAAATTTGACTGTGCACGGTTTTTTGACTTAACTAGTGGCTGTATCCAGATTTCAGGCGTCTACAGGCATAACGTGTCTGCAAGCGTCTAGCTTGCCCCCTCATTTCGGGCATTGAGTTGACTAGGGAAGTTGCTATTGCATGTGGCGTGAAACCAAAATTCTGCTGATTGATGACGATAGCGTCCGTCGCCGCGATTTGGCGGTGATTTTAAATTTTCTCGGCGAAGAAAATTTACCCTGCGGCAGCCATGACTGGCAGCAGGCGGTCGGCTCGTTGTCTTCAAGTCGTGAAGTCATTTGTGTGCTGATCGGGACGGTTAATGCTCCTGGCGCGCTTTTGGGCTTGCTAAAGACACTCTCAACCTGGGATGAGTTCCTTCCGGTTTTGTTAATGGGCGATAATTCTTCCGTTGACTTGCCCGAAGACCAGCGTCGCCGAGTGCTTTCGACCCTCGAGATGCCGCCCAGCTACAGCAAGTTGCTCGACTCCCTGCACCGTGCCCAGGTCTATCGCGAGATGTACGACCAGGCCCGCGAGCGCGGTCGTCACCGTGAACCCAATCTATTCCGCAGCCTCGTCGGCACCAGCCGTGCGATTCAGCACGTGCGCCAGATGATGCAGCAGGTAGCCGACACCGATGCCAGCGTGCTGATCCTCGGTGAGTCCGGTACCGGCAAGGAAGTGGTCGCGCGCAACCTGCATTACCATTCCAAGCGTCGTGACGCGCCGTTCGTGCCGGTCAACTGCGGGGCGATCCCGGCCGAGTTGCTGGAAAGCGAACTGTTCGGCCACGAGAAGGGCGCCTTCACTGGCGCGATCACCAGTCGTGCCGGGCGTTTCGAGCTGGCCAACGGTGGCACCCTGTTCCTCGACGAAATCGGCGACATGCCATTGCCGATGCAGGTCAAGCTGTTGCGGGTCCTGCAGGAGCGCACCTTCGAGCGCGTGGGCAGCAACAAGACCCAGAGCGCCGATGTGCGCATCATCGCGGCGACTCACAAGAATCTCGAAAGCATGATCGAGATCGGCGCCTTCCGCGAAGACTTGTACTACCGCTTGAACGTATTCCCGATCGAGATGGCGCCACTGCGCGAACGTGTCGAAGACATCCCGTTGCTGATGAACGAGTTGATCTCGCGCATGGAGCACGAGAAGCGCGGCTCGATCCGTTTCAACTCCGCAGCGATCATGTCTCTGTGCCGTCACGGCTGGCCGGGCAACGTCCGTGAGTTGGCCAACCTGGTGGAACGCATGGCGATCATGCATCCATACGGGGTGATCGGCGTGGTCGAGTTGCCGAAGAAATTCCGCTACGTCGACGACGAAGACGAGCAACTGGTCGACAGCCTGCGCAGCGATCTGGAAGAGCGGGTGGCCATCAACGGGCATACCCCGGACTTCAGCGCCAATGCACTGCTGCCGCCGGAAGGCCTGGACCTGAAGGACTACCTCGGTGGTCTGGAGCAAGGGCTGATTCAGCAAGCGCTGGATGATGCCAATGGCATTGTGGCGCGCGCTGCCGAGCGCCTGCGTATTCGTCGCACCACCCTGGTGGAGAAGATGCGCAAGTACGGCATGAGTCGTCGTGACGGAGATGAACAGGCAGATGATTGACGCCTGTTTTTCAACTCCTTCATTTATAAGCGTTTTTTTTTAGGCACGGGTATTGCTACATCTCTCGCAACGTTCCGTTTCACTGACGGTCAGCCAAGCGAGAGAGCACGATGCCCCAAGCCGCCCAGATGTCTCCTGTCCCTGACGCTTCGGGGCAACCGTCGTCCGTAGAGCAGACAAGCCGGCTGGGTCTTGAGCAGGCGTTCGTGCTGTTCAACCAGATGTCGAGCCAATTGACTGACTCCTACAGCATGCTCGAAGCCCGGGTCACCGAGCTCAAGGGTGAGCTGGCGGTGGTCAGTGCCCAACGCATGCAGGAACTGGCGGAAAAAGAACGCCTGGCCAACCGCCTGCAAAACCTCCTTGATCTGTTACCCGGTGGCGTCATCGTGATCGACGCCCAGGGCATGGTGCGCGAAGCTAACCCGGCGGCCTGCGAGTTGCTCGGCCTGCCCCTCGAAGGCGAGCTGTGGCGCCAGGTGATTGCGCGCTGCTTTGCGCCCCGTGAAGACGACGGTCATGAAATCTCCCTCAAGGACGGTCGGCGTCTGTCGATCGCCACCCGCTCGCTGGATGCCGAGCCTGGTCAGTTGGTGCTGCTCAACGACCTGACCGAAACCCGTCACCTGCAAGATCAACTGGCCCGCCATGAGCGCCTGTCGTCCCTGGGTCGAATGGTTGCCTCGCTGGCTCATCAGATTCGCACGCCGCTGTCCGCAGCCCTGCTGTACGCCAGTCATTTGACTGAGCAGGAATTGCCGGTCGCCACTCAGCAACGCTTCGCCGGCCGTTTGAAAGAACGCCTGCACGAACTGGAGCATCAGGTGCGCGACATGCTCGTGTTCGCTCGCGGCGAATTGCCGCTGACCAACCGCGTCACGCCCAAGGAGCTGCTGCAATCGCTGCAAGCCGCGGCGCTGACCCACGTTCAAGACCTGCCGATCCGTTGGCAGTGCGACAGTCACGCGGGGGAGTTGCTGTGCAATCGCGACACCCTGGTCGGGGCGATTCTGAATCTGATCGAAAATGCGATCCAGGCCAGCAACGGTGCCGTGCGCCTGAAGGTTCACCTCTATACCCGTGGCAGCAATCTGCGCCTGTGCGTCAGTGACAGCGGCAGCGGCATCGATGACACGGTACTGGCGCGCCTGGGCGAGCCATTTTTCACCACCAAGACCACCGGAACCGGCCTGGGCCTGACCGTGGTCAAGGCAGTGGCCCGTGCTCATCAGGGAGAATTGCAGTTGCGCTCGCGGCTCGGTCGCGGTACCTGTGCGCTGGTGTCCCTGCCGTTGTTTATCAGCGCATCGGACGCGGAGTGAAGGGCATGGCAATCAAGGTTCTACTGGTCGAGGATGACCGCGCGCTGCGCGAGGCACTGGCGGATACGCTGCTGCTCGCGGGGCATGATTACAAGGCCGTCGGTTCGGCGGAAGAGGCGCTGACGGCGGTCGGCGTCGAGGCGTTCAATCTGGTGGTCAGTGACGTCAACATGCCAGGCATGGATGGCCATCAATTGCTCGGATTGTTGCGGGCGCGGCAGCCGCAATTGCCGGTGCTGCTGATGACCGCGCATGGCGCCGTGGAGCGGGCAGTCGACGCTATGCGTCAGGGGGCGGCGGATTACCTGGTCAAGCCGTTCGAACCCAAGGCCTTGCTCGATCTGGTGGCGCGCCATGCGTTGGGCAGTCTCGGCGCCACCGACGGTGAGGGGCCGATCGCCTTCGAACCGGCCAGTGCGCAATTGCTCGAACTGGCCGCGCGAGTGGCGCGCAGCGATTCCACGGTGTTGATCTCCGGTGAGTCCGGCACCGGCAAGGAAGTGCTGGCGCGCTATATCCACCAGCATTCCCATCGCGCCAGTCAGCCATTCATTGCCATCAACTGCGCGGCAATCCCCGACAACATGCTCGAGGCCACGTTGTTCGGTCACGAGAAAGGCTCGTTCACCGGCGCCATCGCGGCTCAGGCCGGCAAGTTCGAACAGGCCGACGGCGGGACTATCCTGCTCGACGAAATTTCGGAAATGCCCATGGGCTTGCAGGCCAAATTGCTGCGGGTGTTGCAAGAGCGGGAAGTCGAACGGGTGGGGGCGCGCAAGCCGATCAGCCTGGACATCCGCGTCGTCGCCACCACCAACCGTGACCTGGCCGGTGAAGTGGCAGCGGGGCGTTTCCGTGAAGACCTTTACTATCGGCTGTCGGTTTTTCCGCTGGCCTGGCGTCCGTTGCGCGAGCGCACCGCCGACATCCTGCCGCTGGCCGAGCGTCTTCTGGCCAAACACGTCAATAAAATGAAGCATGCCGCGGCCAGACTCTCGCCCGAGGCGCAAGCGTGCCTGATCGGTTATCCGTGGCCGGGTAATGTGCGTGAGCTGGATAACGCCATCCAGCGCGCGCTGATTCTGCAGCAGGGCGGTTTGATTCAGCCGCAGGATTTCTGCCTGTCGGGGCCGGTCGCCTGTGCGCCATTACCCGCATTGACGCCGGTGCGGGCCGTGGAAGTCGAGGCCGATTCGGCCAGTGCCCTGGGCGACGACCTGCGTCGACATGAGTTCCAGATGATCATCGACACCCTGCGCGCCGAGCGTGGCCGTCGCAAAGAGGCCGCCGAACGCCTGGGCATCAGCCCGCGCACCTTGCGCTACAAACTGGCGCAAATGCGTGACGCCGGAATGGATGTGGAAGCTTATCTGTTCGCCACCTGATTCACCGGGAAGGCTTTTGTGAAGCCAGGCCACCGAGCTGGCACCCTTGTTGCTAACACCTCACTACCCGCCGAGTGAGTGTCAAAAAATTGCGGGTCGACGAAGAGAGCAGACCATGAGCCAAGGTATTGAATTTAATCGATTGATGTTGGACATGCGGTCCATGCAAATGGACGCGATGTCGGCACCGAAATCGACTGCCGCCGTTCCTGAACTGGGTGGCAGCAGCTTTGCCGACATGCTCGGTCAGGCCGTCAATAAAGTGAACGACACCCAGCAGGCGTCGAGTCAACTGTCCAGTGCCTTTGAAATTGGCAAGAGCGGCGTTGATCTGACGGATGTGATGATTTCCTCGCAGAAGGCCAGTGTGTCTTTCCAGGCGTTGACCCAGGTGCGTAACAAGCTGGTTCAGGCTTACCAAGACATCATGCAGATGCCGGTTTAAGGACGATATTGAGTCATGGCAGATGCAATCGCCGATAATGTTCCGGCCAAGGCCACCCCAGTAGACGGCAAACCGCCGCTGTTCGGGTTGTCCTTCCTGGAAAACCTCTCCGAGATGACCATGCTGCGTCAGGTGGGCCTGTTGGTCGGCCTGGCTGCGAGCGTGGCGATTGGCTTTGCCGTGGTGTTGTGGTCGCAGCAGCCGGACTACCGGCCTCTGTACGGCAGTCTTGCCGGTATGGACGCCAAGCAGGTCATGGAAACCCTGGCCGCCGCTGACATTCCTTACACCGTTGAACCGAACTCCGGTGCCTTGCTGGTCAAGGCCGATGATGTGTCCCGTGCGCGCCTCAAGCTCGCCGCGGCTGGTGTCACTCCCAGCGACGGCAACATCGGTTTTGAAATCCTCGACAAGGACCAGGGCCTGGGCACCAGCCAGTTCATGGAAGCGACCCGTTATCGTCGCGGCCTCGAAGGCGAACTGGCCCGCACCATTTCCAGCCTGAACAACGTCAAGGGTGCCCGTGTGCACCTGGCGATTCCGAAAAGCTCGGTGTTCGTGCGCGATGAGCGCAAGCCAAGTGCGTCGATTCTGGTTGAGCTGTATTCCGGCCGCTCCCTGGAGCCAGGCCAGGTACTGGCGATCATCAACCTGGTCGCCACCAGCGTTCCGGAACTGAGCAAGTCGCAGATCACCGTTGTCGACCAGAAGGGCAACCTGCTGTCCGATCAGGCGGAGAACTCCGAACTGACCATGGCCGGCAAGCAATTCGATTACAGCCGCCGCATGGAAAGCATGCTCACCCAGCGTGTGCACAACATCCTGCAACCGGTGCTGGGCAATGACCGCTATAAAGCCGAAGTCTCGGCCGACGTGGATTTCAGCGCCGTCGAATCGACCTCCGAGCAGTTCAACCCGGACCAACCGGCGCTGCGCAGCGAGCAATCGACTTCTGAACAGCGCACCGCCAGCAATGGCCCGCAAGGCGTGCCGGGTGCTCTGAGCAACCAGCCGCCATCGCCAGCTTCGGCCCCGCAAACCACCGGTGGCGCGACCGCGTCGGCCGGCATGGTGCAGCCAGGTCAGCCATTGCTCGATGCCAATGGTCAGCAAATCATGGACCCGGCCACCGGTCAGCCTATGCTTGCACCGTACCCGGCGGACAAGCGTCAACAATCGACCAAGAACTTCGAGCTTGATCGCTCCATCAGCCACACCAAGCAACAACAGGGCCGTTTGAATCGCCTGTCGGTCTCGGTAGTGGTGGATGACCAGGTCAAGATCAACGCGGCCAACGGTGAAACCACCCGCGCGCCGTGGAGCGCCGACGAATTGGCACGCTTCACGCGCCTGGTACAGGACGCCGTCGGTTTCGATGCCAGCCGTGGCGACAGCGTCAGCGTGATCAACATGCCGTTCTCCGCCGAACGCGGTGAAGTGATTGCCGATATTCCGTTCTACTCCCAGCCTTGGTTCTGGGACATCGTCAAGCAAGTGCTGGGTGTGTTGTTCATCCTGGTGCTGGTGTTCGGTGTGCTGCGTCCGGTGCTCAACAACATCACCGGTGGCGGCAAAGGCAAACAGCTTGCTGGCTTGGGCAGCGACGTCGAGTTGGGTGGCATGGGCGGCCTGGACGGCGAACTGGCCAACGACCGCGTCAGCCTCGGCGGCCCGCAAAGCATCCTGTTGCCGAGCCCGAGCGAAGGCTATGACGCACAGTTGAATGCAATCAAGAGTCTGGTGGCAGAAGATCCGGGCCGTGTGGCCCAGGTCGTGAAAGAGTGGATTAACGCAGATGAGTGATAACCGAGCCGCTGTCGCCAAACTGTCCCGGGTTGATAAAGCCGCGATTCTGCTGCTGTCCCTGGGTTCGACTGACGCCGCGCAAGTGCTGCGCCACATGGGGCCCAAAGAGGTCCAGCGTGTGGGCGTGGCCATGGCGCAAATGGGTAACGTGCACCGCGAGCAGGTCGAGCAGGTGATGAGCGAGTTCGTCGACATCGTCGGCGACCAGACCAGCCTGGGCGTCGGCTCCGACGACTACGTGCGCAAAATGCTTACCCAGGCGTTGGGCGAAGACAAGGCCAACGGCCTGATCGACCGCATCCTGCTGGGTGGCAACACCAGCGGCCTCGACAGCCTGAAGTGGATGGAGCCGCGCGCCGTCGCCGACGTGATCCGTTACGAGCACCCACAGATCCAGGCGATCGTCGTGGCGTACCTCGACCCGGACCAGGCCGGTGAAGTCCTCGGCAACTTCGACCACAAGGTGCGTCTGGACATCATCCTGCGCGTCTCGTCGTTGAACACCGTGCAGCCGGCGGCCCTGAAAGAACTCAACCAGATTCTCGAGAAGCAGTTCTCCGGCAACTCGAATGCCTCGCGCACCACCTTGGGTGGCATCAAGCGTGCGGCCGACATCATGAACTTCCTCGACAGCTCGATCGAAGGTCAGCTGATGGACTCGATCCGCGAAGTCGACGAAGACCTGTCCGGTCAGATCGAAGACCTCATGTTCGTGTTCAACAACCTGTCCGATGTCGACGACCGCGGGATCCAGGCGTTGCTGCGCGAAGTGTCCTCCGACGTGCTGGTGCTGGCCCTCAAGGGTTCGGACGAAGGCGTCAAGGAAAAGATCTTCAAGAACATGTCCAAACGAGCGGCCGAACTGTTGCGCGACGACCTCGAGGCCAAAGGCCCGGTGCGCGTCAGCGACGTGGAAACCGCACAGAAAGAAATCCTCACCATTGCCCGCCGTATGGCCGAAGCCGGAGAAATCGTTCTCGGCGGAAAGGGTGGCGAAGAGATGATCTAAGGTCACTATGTCGTCCAAACATGATGAGTCCAACACCGACCTGATCCGTGGCAAGGAGGTCGGTGGTTTCGACGTCTGGTCGCTGCCCAGCTTCGACCCGCATGTGCCCGAGCCCGAGCCGGAACCCGAGCCCGAGCCGCCGGAAATGGAAGAAGTGCCGCTGGAAGAAGTCCAGCCACTGACCCTGGAAGAACTCGAAAGCATCCGTCAGGAGGCCTATAACGAAGGCTTCGCCACGGGTGAGAAAGAAGGCTTCCACAGCACCACGCTCAAGGTCCGTCAGGAAGCCGAAGTGGCGCTGAACGCCAAGATTGCCGCCCTGGAAGCGCTAATGAGCCACCTGTTCGAGCCGATCGCCGAGCAGGACACCCAGATCGAAAAATCCCTGGTCGACCTCGTGCAGCACATCACCAAACAAGTGATTCAGCGCGAACTGGCCATCGATTCCACGCACATCGAAAGCGTCATGCGCGAAGCCCTCAAGCTGTTGCCGCTGGGCGTGGGCAATGTGCGGCTGTACATCAATCCCCAGGATTTCGAACAGGTCAAAGCCCTGCGCGAGCGCCATGAAGAAACCTGGCGCATCGTCGAAGACGAAGCCTTGTTGCCGGGCGGTTGCCGGGTCGAAACCGAGCACAGCCGCATCGACGCCACGGTCGAAACCCGTGTTACCCGGGTCATGGACAAGCTCTTCGATCAACTGCATGAACAAGCGCTGCACCCGGCCGAGCCGGACATGAGCCTTGAACTGCCGGTCGACGCCAAGCCAGCGGCCGCTCCGGAACCTGAACTGCCACCAGAGCTGGACACCCCCGATGCGCCTTGATCGCACCAGTTTCGCCAAGCGCCTGGGCAGCTACGCCGAGGCCACGGAACTGGAAGGCGCGCCGATCCTTGAAGGTCGCCTGCTGCGCATGGTCGGCCTGACCCTCGAAGCCGAGGGCTTGCGCGCCGCCATGGGCAGCCGCTGCATGGTGATCAACGACGACAGCTATCACCCGGTGCAGGTCGAAGCCGAAGTCATGGGCTTCTCCGGCAGCAAAGTCTTTTTGATGCCGGTCGGCAGTGTCGCCGGCATTGCCCCCGGCGCACGCGTGGTGCCGATGGCCGATACCGGGCGCTTGCCGATGGGCATGAGCATGCTCGGCCGGGTGCTTGACGGTGCCGGTCGCGCACTCGACGGCAAGGGCGGGATGAAAGCCGAAGACTGGGTGCCGATGGACGGCCCGACCATCAACCCGCTCAAGCGCCACCCGATCAGCGAGCCGCTGGACGTCGGGATTCGCAGCATCAACGGTTTGTTGACGGTCGGTCGCGGTCAGCGTCTCGGCCTGTTCGCCGGTACCGGCGTCGGTAAATCCGTACTGCTGGGCATGATGACGCGCTTTACCGAAGCCGACATTATCGTGGTTGGGCTGATCGGTGAGCGGGGGCGAGAAGTTAAGGAATTCATCGAGCACATTCTCGGTGAAGAAGGCCTCAAGCGTTCAGTGGTCGTGGCCTCGCCGGCGGACGATGCGCCGCTGATGCGTTTGCGCGCGGCGATGTATTGCACGCGTATCGCCGAGTATTTCCGCGACAAGGGCAAGAATGTCCTGTTGCTCATGGATTCGCTGACCCGTTTCGCCCAGGCCCAGCGGGAAATCGCCTTGGCTATCGGCGAACCGCCCGCGACCAAGGGTTATCCGCCGTCCGTATTCGCCAAGTTGCCGAAACTGGTGGAGCGGGCCGGTAACGCCGAGAAGGGCGGCGGCTCGATCACTGCGTTCTACACCGTGTTGTCCGAAGGCGATGACCAGCAGGACCCGATCGCCGACGCCGCGCGAGGCGTGCTCGACGGGCACATCGTGCTGTCCCGGCGCCTGGCCGAGGAAGGGCATTACCCGGCCATCGATATCGAAGCGTCGATCAGCCGGGTCATGCCGTCGGTGGTCACGCCGGAACACATGATGCGCGCCCAGTACTTCAAGCAATTGTGGTCGCGTTATCAGCAGAGTCGGGACTTGATCAGCGTCGGCGCCTATGTGGCCGGTGGCGATCGGGAAACCGACCTGGCGATTTCCCTGCAACCGCAGTTGGTCAGGTACCTGCGTCAGGGCCTGAACGACAAAATCAGCCTGGGCGAAAGCGAATCCTACCTCGGCACGATCTTCGCCCCCGCGGCCGGCGGCTAACCGGCCATGGCCCAGACTCGTGCAGGACGCCTGGCACCCGTGGTCGAGATGGCCGAAAAGGCCGAGAAGACTGCGGTCCAGCGTCTGGGGCATTTCCAGGGCCAGGTGCGTCTGGCGCAGAGCAAACTCGATGACCTTGAGGCCTTCCGCCTCGATTACCAGGAACAATGGATCGTGCGCGGCAGCAGTGGCGTGTCCGGCCAATGGTTGCTGGGTTATCAGGGGTTTCTGGCGCAACTGGGCACGGCCATTGATCAGCAGCGACAGAGCCTGGTCTGGCACCAGAACAATCTGAACAAGGCGCGTGATGCCTGGCAGCAGGCGTTTGCCCGGGTCGAAGGTTTGCGCAAACTGGTCCAGCGCTACATGGACGAGGCGCGCAAGCTCGAAGACCGGCGTGAGCAGAAGTTGCTGGATGAGTTGTCCCAGCGGTTGCCGCGCCAGGATCCGTATTAAGGCAGGTCTACCGCGTGATCGTTCATCGCGGGCAAGCCTTGCTCCTGCAAGCGATGGCGATCTATCCGTCGCAACACTGCATCCCGCCTTGCCCCCACCCCCGCCAAGTGCTAAACCTTGTACACGCACGTTCACCAATGACAAGGAAGCCGTTAAATGTCAGTCGTTACAGAAGTCTCCCAAGATGGGCAAAAGCTGACGATTTCGATCAAGGGACGATTCGATTTTGCCAAGCATCAGGAATTTCGCGAGTCCTACGAAAATCTCGAGCCAAAACCCGAGTCCTTTGAAGTTGACCTGAAGGACGCCACCTACCTCGACAGCTCGGCGCTCGGCATGTTGTTGCTGTTGCGCGATCACGCCGGTGGCGAGAATGCCGAGATCAAGCTCACCCACGCCAACGCCGATGTGCGCAAGATTCTCGCCATCTCCAACTTTGAACAAATCTTCGACGTGGCGTGACCGCCATGCAGTCCGTGTTCGAACCGCTGACGATCCTGATCGCTGAAGACAGCGCGGCCGATCGCATGCTGCTGTCGAGTATCGTCCGGCGTCAGGGGCATCAAGTGCTGACCGCCAGCAACGGCGCCGAAGCGGTGGAAGCGTTCCGTGAACAGAGGCCGCAACTGGTATTGATGGACGCCATGATGCCGGTGATGGACGGTTTCGAGGCGGCGCGGCAGATCAAGGCGCTGGCGGGGGAAACCCTGGTGCCGATTATCTTCCTGACCTCGCTGACCGAGAGCGAAGCCCTGGCCCGTTGCCTGGAGGCCGGGGGCGACGATTTTCTGGCGAAGCCCTACAACCAGGTGATCCTCGCCGCCAAAATCAAGGCGATGGATCGTTTACGGCGTTTGCAGGCCACCGTGCTTAAGCAGCGTGACCAGATTGCCCGGCACCACGAGTATTTGCTCAACGAGCAGCGGGTGGCCAAGGCTGTGTTCGACAAGGTGGCCCACTCCGGTTGCCTGAATGCACCGAATATCCGTTACCTGCAATCACCTTACGCGTTGTTCAACGGCGATCTGCTGCTGGCCGCGTTTACCCCGGCCGGCGACATGCACGTGCTGCTCGGCGATTTCACCGGGCATGGCTTGCCGGCCGCCGTCGGCGCCATGCCGCTGGCGGAAGTGTTCTACGGCATGACCGCCAAGGGCTACGGTTTGTCCGAAACCCTGCGGGAGATGAATGCCAAGCTCAAGCGCATCCTGCCCGTGGACATGTTCTGCTGTGCGACCCTGTTGTGCCTGAGCTTTCAGCGTCGTTCGGTAGAAGTCTGGAACGGCGGGATGCCGGACGGTTACCTGCACAGCAATGCCACGGGTGAGCGCACGCCGCTGCGGGCGCGGCACTTGCCACTGGGAGTATTGAGCCCGACAACCTTTAACGATCGCACGGAAGTATTTCCGATGGCGGTCGATGATCGGGTGTTCCTGTTGTCCGACGGGGTGATCGACACGTGCGATGCCAATGAACAATTGTTTGGCGTGGAGCGCCTGGAGCAAGTGTTTGCCAGCAATCGCCGGCCGGATGCGTTGTTTGCGGAAATCGAACAGGCTCTGCGCGATTTCCGTGGCGAAGCCCGGGACGATGTGAGCATGGTCGAGGTCCGCCTACTGGAGTCGGCGCAACTGAGCCCGCCGGCACTGGTGTATTCCGACAGCGGTCAGTCCTGTCCGCTGGACTGGTCGGTGAGCTTCGAGTTTCGCGCCGCCACCCTCAAACGCTTCAACCCGTTGCCCTATTTGCTGCAATTGCTGCTTGAAGTCCATGGCCTGCGGGCGCAAAGCGGCGCGTTATATAGTGTGCTGGCCGAGCTGTATTCCAATGCTCTGGAGCATGGCGTGTTGGGTCTGGACTCCAGCCTCAAGCGCGATGCCTCGGGGTTTGCGCGCTATTATCAAGAGCGCAATACTCGCCTGGACCAATTGCAGGATGGCTATGTGCGCTTGCATCTGGCGGTGACGCCAACGGGCGAAGGCGGGTGCCTGTCGATTCGGGTCGACGACAGCGGCAAAGGCTTTGATGTAGCGAAGGTGATGGAGCGGCCGGTGGATGGCGTCCGTCTGTCGGGGCGCGGCGTCGGCCTGATCCGCCAGTTGAGCCGCAAGGCGACCTGGTCCGACGATGGTCGCAGTGCACACGTGGAGTTTTATTGGGAGGCTCTGGCATAATCCCGCGAATTCTTGATCAAGGAGTGAACAAGTGGCTGACACACATCTGGATCGCGACGTGCTAAGTGCGTTGCGGGAGGTCATGGAGGATGAGTATCCGACATTACTGGATACCTTCATCGCTGACTCCGAAGAGCGTTTACTCGTTCTGCGCAAGGCCGAGGATGCCGCGCAGCTCATGAATGCGGCCCATAGTTTCAAAGGCAGCAGCAGCAACATGGGCGCCGTTCGCCTGGCTGAACTGTGCAATGAGCTGGAGCAGCGAGCCAAGGACAAACACCTCGCCGGCATCGAAAAACTGGTCGGGGAAATTGACGGCGAATTCGCCATCGTCCGCCCGCTCTATGAAGCAGAACGTCAACGTTCTTTAGCGGAGTAACACGACCGTCCGGCGCATCAGGCGCCGGATTGGCAAACCTGGCTCGACCTTTGCAATCATCTCACTCAACTGTACCTACGATCCCAGTGCAGCGGAGACCGCGTCATGCCCGTTACCCCCAATCTGCTTCTTCAGGCCGCTGCAAAGGCCAAGCCTCAAGCCGCCTCCGCCAATACCCCGGTGGTGGCCGCTGAGCCTGGGGATAAGGCCTCCAGCTTCGCCAATGTCTTCGCCAAACAGGGGCCAAACAAGCCTGCGGCGATGGCTGACGCACCGGTCAAATCGACGCGGGATAAAACCCCGGACAGTCCTGACAAGAAGGATGTCAGCAAGGATAAGCCTGCCGCTGCGGACCAGAACGTTGCCGATAGCGGCAAATCCTTGCCCGCCGATAAACCGGCGTCCTCCTCGGCGGACGACAAAAGCGCCAGCGACAGTGACCCGGATACGACTGCTACGCCAGTTGCCGTGGATGCTCCGCCGGTCGATCCGGCGCTGGATCCGGCCTTGATGCAGGCGGTTCAGCCGGTGGTGCCCGCGCCAGCGCCCGAGACACCGCCAGTGGCGACCACCGCACCAGCGCCCGTCGAGGCGGCGGTCGCTGCCGCCGTTACCGCCGCGCCCGTGCAGGCTGCCGCGACCACCGACAGCGATTTCGATCCAGAGGCCGACCCGCTCGACGCGTTGCCGGCCCTGCGCATGGCCATGGAGCAGAGTGGTCACGTGTCCGCCTCCAGCCAATCCCAGCCCAAGGCGACAGCGGCCCAGGTTTCCGCCGACGGCGAGCTGACCTCGGCGCAGAACTTTGCCGCCGGCATGGCGACCATGCTCGATGTGCAAACCGGCAAGGACAGCACCAGCCAGGGCGGCGAGAAGGCGTTCAGTGGCTTGCTCAATGAAGGGCTCAAGGACCTGACGTCCTCCAGCAGCGATACCCGTGTCGATGATTTCGCCAGTCGTCTGGCGGCGCTGACCCAGGCTGCCACGCCGAAAACCGCCAATGCGCTGCCGGTCAATCAACCGATCGCCATGCATCAGAGTGGCTGGACCGAAGAAGTGGTGAACCGGGTCATGTACCTGTCCAGCGCCAATCTCAAGGCGGCCGACATTCAGTTGCAGCCCGCCGAGCTGGGGCGCCTGGATATTCGGGTGAACATGGTGCCGGACCAGCAGACCCAGGTGACCTTCATGAGTGCTCATCCGAGTGTTCGCGAAGCGCTGGACGGGCAGATGCATCGCTTGCGGGATATGTTCGCGCAGCAGGGCATGGGCCAGGTCGATGTCAACGTGTCTGACCAGTCCCGTGGCTGGCAGGGCCAGGGGCAGGAGCAACAGGCTCAGCAAGGGCAGGGCGGTCGCACCAGCGCCAGCGGTGGTCGGGTTGATGCCATGGACGATGAGATCGTGCCGACGGTTGCCGAAGTGGCCGCAACCACTACCAGCGTGATTGGCTCAAGCGCCGTCGATTATTACGCCTGATCAAACGCAATATGATCGTTCCCACGCTCGGCGTGGGAATGCCGCCCGGGACGCTCCGCGTCCTCACCGAAGCGGACGCGGAGCGTCCATTGAGGCATTCCCACGCAGAGCGTGGGAACGATCTCTCCAAGACCTCGACTTCCTCTTCCACACTTCTGGCATAACACTTGCTCTTGCCTTGCCGTGCGACTGTGAAAAACTGAATAGTGACGGATTATTGGCATGGCTAAGAGCGAAGCAGCAGCAGTGGTTAAAGACCCTGCAACCAAAGGCAAACTCAAGCTGATCATTGCGATCGTAGTGGCGGTGCTGCTGGCGATCGGTTTGTCCGTGGGGGCCACCTGGTACTTCATGCACAGTGCCCAGAGCAAACCTGCGGTGGCGGCTGAAACCGCACCGGCCGGCAAGCAACCCGCAGTTTTCGAGCCGATGGCGCCAGCCTTCGTCGCCAATTACAACCAGAACGGCCGCCAGCGCTACATGCAGGTGAGCATCACCATGCTCGGCCGCAACCAGGCGGATCTGGAAGCGCTCAAAGTGCACATGCCGGTCATCCGCAATAACCTCGTGATGCTGTTCTCCGGGCAGGACTTCGCTACGCTGGCGACTCCGGTCGGCCAGGAAATGTTGCGCCAGAAGGCCACCGCCAGCGTCCAGGAAGTGGCGCAGAAAGAGCTCGGCAAAGTGGTGATCGAACAGTTGCTTTTCACTAATTTCGTACTGCAGTAGGAACACGACATGGCCGTGCAGGACCTGCTGTCCCAGGATGAGATCGATGCGCTGTTGCATGGCGTCGACGATGGTCTGGTACAGACCGATACCGCTTCCGAACCCGGCAGCGTCAAAAGTTACGACCTGACCAGCCAGGATCGGATCGTCCGCGGACGCATGCCGACCCTGGAAATGATCAACGAGCGTTTCGCCCGCTACACCCGCATCAGCATGTTCAACATGCTGCGCCGTTCGGCAGACGTTGCCGTGGGTGGCGTGCAGGTGATGAAGTTCGGCGAATACGTGCACTCGCTGTACGTGCCGACCAGCCTCAATCTGGTCAAGATCAAACCGTTACGCGGCACTGCGCTGTTCATCCTCGACGCCAAACTGGTGTTCAAGCTGGTGGACAACTTCTTCGGCGGCGATGGCCGTCACGCGAAGATCGAAGGGCGTGAATTCACCCCGACCGAGCTGCGCGTGGTGCGCATGGTGCTGGAGCAGGCCTTCATCGATTTGAAGGAGGCCTGGCAGGCGATCATGGAAGTGAACTTCGAGTACATCAACTCGGAAGTGAACCCGGCCATGGCCAACATCGTCGGCCCGAGCGAAGCAATCGTGGTGTCGACGTTCCACATCGAACTCGATGGCGGTGGCGGCGACCTGCACGTGACCATGCCGTACTCGATGATCGAGCCGGTACGCGAAATGCTCGATGCCGGCTTCCAGTCGGACCTCGACGACCAGGACGAGCGCTGGGTCAACGCCCTGCGCCAGGACGTGCTGGACGTAGACGTGCCGATCGGTGCTACGGTGGCCCGTCGTCAGTTGCGTCTACGGGACATCCTGCACATGCAGCCGGGGGACATCATCCCGGTCGAGATGCCGGAAGAAATGATCATGCGCGCCAACGGCGTGCCTGCATTCAAGGTCAAGATGGGCTCGCACAAAGGCAACCTCGCGTTGCAGGTGATCGAGCCGATCGAGCGCCGCTGATCGGCGCTTAATTCCCCCATTTAACACTGGCCGCTTCTCGTAAAAGAGCGGCCCGCTGAGGACACATGATGAACGACGATATGAACGCCCAGGACGACCAGGCACTGGCTGATGAATGGGCTGCCGCCCTGGAAGAAACCGGTGATGCCGGCCAGGACGATATCGATGCCCTGTTGGCCGCCGATACCGGCAGCTCGTCCTCCAACCGTCTGCCGATGGAAGAATTCGGCAGCGTGCCGAAGAACAACGACCCGGTGACCCTGGACGGCCCGAACCTGGATGTGATCCTCGACATTCCGGTGTCGATTTCCATGGAAGTCGGCAGCACTGACATCAACATTCGCAACCTGCTGCAACTCAACCAGGGTTCGGTGATCGAGCTTGATCGCCTGGCGGGCGAGCCGCTGGACGTACTGGTCAACGGCACCCTCATCGCCCACGGCGAAGTGGTCGTGGTCAACGAGAAGTTCGGCATTCGCCTGACCGACGTGATCAGCCCAAGCGAACGCATCAAGAAGCTGCGCTAAGTGAACAAGGTCCTGGGGTTGTTGCTGGCGCTGCCGTTCAGCGCCTTGGCTGCCGAGCCGGTGGCCACGGCGGCTGCGGCCGCTGCACCGGTGGTCAACAGCGGCGTGGCCGGGCAATTGACGCAATTGGTGTTCGGCCTGTTGTTTGTGCTGGGGTTGATCTTCTTCCTCGCCTGGCTATTGCGCCGGGTCCAGCAGGCCGGGCCGGCAGGCAAGGGCCAGGTAATCGAGATCGTCGGTTCGCGCGCGCTCGGGCCGCGTGACCGCTTGATGCTGGTACAGGTCGGCAACGAACAGATTCTGCTCGGCCTCAGCCCCGGCACCATCACCGCGTTGCATGTGCTCAAGGAGCCGGTGCACGTGCCGAGCGCAACTGAAAAAACGACCCCGGAGTTTGCCCAGCGCCTGATGGAACTGTTGGGCAAGGATCAGAAGGATAAGAAGTAATGGGTGCGCTACGCATCGTCTTGACGCTGGCCCTGATGCTGGCGGCGCCGCTGGCGTTCGCCGCCGATCCGCTGTCGATCCCGGCCATCACCCTGGGCACCAATGCGCAGGGCGCGCAGGAATACTCGGTCAGCCTGCAGATCCTGCTGATCATGACCGCGCTGAGCTTCATTCCAGCGTTCGTCATGCTGATGACCAGTTTCACCCGGATCATCATCGTCTTCTCGATCCTGCGCCAGGCCCTGGGCTTGCAGCAGACACCGTCGAACCAGATCCTCACCGGCATGGCGCTGTTCCTGACCATGTTCATCATGGCGCCGGTGTTCGACCGGGTGAATAACGATGCCCTGCAGCCGTACCTGGCGGAGAAACTCACCGCCCAGGACGCCGTGCTCAAGGCGCAAGTGCCGATCAAGGACTTCATGCTCGCCCAGACCCGCACCAGCGATCTGGAGCTGTTCATGCGCCTGTCCAAACGCACTGACATTGCCACGCCGGATCAGGCGCCGTTGACCATTCTGGTGCCGGCGTTCGTGACGTCGGAACTGAAAACCGCGTTCCAGATCGGTTTCATGATCTTCATTCCGTTCCTGATCATCGACCTGGTCGTGGCCAGTGTGCTCATGGCGATGGGGATGATGATGCTGTCGCCGCTGATCATTTCCCTGCCGTTCAAGATCATGCTGTTCGTGCTCGTCGATGGCTGGGCGTTGATCATCGGTACCTTGGCCAGCAGCTTTGGCGGTGTTTCGCCATGACCCCGGAAGTCGCCGTAGACATCTTTCGAGAAGCGCTGTGGCTGACCACCATGATGGTCGCCGTGCTGGTGATCCCGAGTCTATTGGTGGGCTTGCTGGTGGCGATGTTCCAGGCGGCGACCCAGATCAACGAACAAACCCTGAGCTTCCTGCCACGCTTGCTGGTGATGCTGGTGACGCTGATTGTGGCCGGCCCGTGGCTGGTGCAGACCTTCATGGAATACATCCTGCAGTTGTACGGCAGTATTCCTCAGGTCATCGGCTAAACCATGTCGCTGCTGCAGCTGACCGATACCCAGATCAGCACGTGGGTGGCGACGTTCATGTTGCCGCTGTTTCGCGTCGGTACGCTGCTGATGGTCATGCCGGTTTTTGGCACGACCCTGGTGCCGCGGCGCGTGCGGGCATATTTCGCCCTGGCGATCACGGTGGTCATCACGCCGGCCCTGCCGCCGATGCCACCGGTCAATCCGCTGGACCTGAGCGGGCTGCTGCTGATTGGCGAGCAGATCATCATTGGCGCGGTGCTGGGCTTCTCTTTGCAGCTGTTCTTCCAGGCATTCGTCATCGCCGGACAAATTGTCGCGATCCAGATGGGCATGGGCTTCGCGTCCATGATCGACCCTACCAACGGCGTGTCGGTGGCGGTGATCGGGCAGTTCTTCACCATGCTGGTGACGCTGATGTTCCTGGCGATGAACGGCCATCTGGTGGTCTTCGAAGTCTTGACTGACAGCTTCACCACGCTGCCGGTCGGTAGCGGTTTTATGGTCAATCATTTCTGGCAGTTGGCCGGCAAGCTCGGTTGGGTACTCGGCGCGGCGCTGGTGCTGGTGTTGCCGGCGGTCACCGCGTTGCTGGTGGTCAACATCGCGTTTGGCGTGATGACCCGGGCGGCGCCACAACTGAACATCTTTTCCATTGGCTTTCCGCTGACCCTGGTGCTCGGCATGTTCATCCTCTGGATCAGCCTGGGGGATATTCTCAATCAGTATCAACCCATGGCCTCCGAGGCCTTGCAGTTTTTACGCGAACTGGCACAGGCGCGCTGAGTCATGGCTGAGAGCGAAAGCGGTCAAGACAAAACAGAAGACCCCACGGACAAGCGCAAGAAAGACTCCCGCGACAAAGGCGAGGTGGCGCGCTCCAAGGAACTCAACACCCTGGCGATCATGCTGGTCGGCGCCAGCGCCCTGCTGATTTTCGGCGGAGCCCTGGCCCAGGACATGATGGAGCTGATGCGCATCAACTTCTCGCTGCCGCGGGAGGTGATCATGGACCAGAAATCCATGGCCAACTATTTGCTGCACTCGGGGCAAATCGGCTTGTGGGCGATTCAGCCGATCATGATTTCGCTGGTGCTGGCGGCGATCATCGGCCCGATTTCCCTGGGCGGTTGGCTCTTTGCCTTCAACTCCCTGGCGCCCAAGTTCAGCCGGATGAACCCGCTCAGTGGCCTCAAGCGGATGTTTTCCACCAAGGCCCTGGTGGAACTGCTCAAGGCGTTTGCCAAATTCATCATCATCCTGTTTGTGGCGCTGGCGGTGTTGTCGTCGGACATCGATGACTTGCAGCGCATCGCTCACGAACCGTTGGAACTGGCGATCATCCACAGCCTGCAAGTGGTGGGCTGGAGCACCTTGTGGATGGCATGCGGGCTGATCATCATCGCCGCCGTCGACGTACCGGTGCAGTTGTGGGAAAGCCACAAGAAACTGCTGATGACCAAGCAGGAAGTGCGCGACGAGCACAAGGACCAGGAAGGGCGGCCGGAGGTCAAGCAGCGGATTCGTCAGCTCCAGCGCGATATGTCCCAGCGCCGGATGATGGCGGCGATCCCGGATGCCGACGTGGTCATTACCAACCCGACCCACTACGCCGTGGCCCTCAAGTACGACCCGGAGAAGGGCGGGGCGCCGATGCTGATCGCCAAGGGCAACGACTTCCTGGCCTTGAAGATCCGCGAAATCGCCGTGGCCAACGAAGTGCTGCTGCTCGAATCGCCGGCCCTGGCGCGTTCGATCTACTACTCCACCGAACTTGACCAGGAAATTCCCGGCGGCCTGTACCTCGCCGTGGCCCAGGTACTGGCCTACGTCTACCAGATCCGCCAGCACCGCGCCGGCAAGGGCAAACGCCCGGATCCGCTCAAGGACGACCTGCCGATCCCGCCGGATTTGCGGCGCGATTCCTGATACCCCTCAATCGATCGGTCAGGCCAAAAACCTGTGGGAGCCGAACCGTCTATCCGAAAAGCGTCTGTACCTGTTAGTTCTGACAGTAGACGGACCGCCCCTCAAACGATTTCATCGATGAACGCTATTCAAGCGTTGAGAGGAGGTCGGTCATGACCGTTCGCGAATACAGAAAACTGCAAGGGATGGAGCTGACGTTCGTTGAGGGAGAGCTCAAGAGAAATAACGGTGAGCGAACCATCAGCTACTCGGTCACCTTCGATATGAGCCTCGACTTCACCCACTTTGTGCAGATGGCAAATGTGTATATACCGGGTTATCTGGACAGTCCGATCAATGCCATTCGACCGGAACTTGACGGGTTGGCCTATCACTACTCCTATAACTATTTTTTCAGCGAGGCAGGGAGCATTGATAGCAGCAAGGCATTGTTTGGCGTCTTCACACCTTCCGATTACTACATGGACCAGTGGTCAAGCGGCGGGCTGGAACAGTGTTATGCCAAGCCCGACTTCGCATTGATAGACGGGAAGTTGCGAATTACCGCGCAGACGAGCTTTCGATGGGAGGACGAAAATAGGCAGATTGAAATCGCCGACCTGCCGATCATTCGTTTTCAATGGGCGCTCAATCTGCTGCAAGGCCATCGATTGCAGACTGACGTGGCACCCGAAACAAAAGTGGTGCTTATGCACGCCCACGAGGATTTTGTTGAGGTTGAAGGCCTGCAACTGTTCAGGGGCACGCGCTACATGAAAGGTCGGGAACTCGGTTTTGGCGAAATATTGCCTGGGCAGATTCTGACGGCGGGGTAATTGTCCTGGCCTGAACCTGTGGGGGCGGGTTTGCTCGCGAAAGCGGTGTGTCAGTCAACATGGATGTTGAAACTGATGGCCTCTTCGCGAGCAGGCTCGCACACAGAGGGTTTTCGTTAGTCCTGCGGGTCGAGGTTGTCCAGCGCGCGATTCACCGCCAGTTCGCCGAGCATGATGTTCTGGATGATCCCCAGCACCGTGCTGCGCTGCGAGCCTTTCAGTCCTGTTGCAAAATCGTTGGCCATGACGCTGGCTGAGGCCAGAGACTCACTGGCGTGGGCGAGCAAACTTTCGGTTTTATTGTCCGGAGCGACCATGAACATCGTGCTGGGTTTTCGCTCGCTGGCGTTCAGGCGGGCGGTCAGATTGATGTAGTCGTCGAGGGCGCGGTCGGCGGCTTCCTGGAGTTTTTGCCGGTCGATTGAGGTGTCGTCGGTTTCTGGTGGGTTCGGTGTTGGTTTGAACATAGATGAAACTCCTAATCCATTAAAACGAGCCGTCACCTTCGCTACCAGGCGAAGGGTGGCGGCCACACGCAGGTTGGTAGACCGGGATTAGGAACGGCCGCCCGAAGGCACCTGCGCATGACCACCATAAAACCGAGGCGAACAGTCTCAGCAAAGGATAGTGCTTTGCGACCTAATCCCGGGCTACCAACCCGATCACTGATTTTCAGCGACCCGGAAACGATAAAACCCGGCCCTCAGGCGCACAAGCCGGCGGATTCTGGCGCAGGCGTAGGCTGCGGCGCAAGAATGTGTAGGGCGAGTAAGTGTCTGGAGATTTCGCTTAAACACCACTGTTTAAGATCGTTCCCTCGCTCTGCGTGGGAATGCCTCTACGGACGCTCCGCGTTCGGCTCTGGATGGGGCGCGGAGCGTCCCGGGCTGGTTGCGTAGGAACGATCATCCCCACCCCGGTAAAAGTTGGAAGGCTTCTTGCAGTAGCCGCTCTGCGTCTGCTTCAGGCGTCAAAAGTTTGCTTTAAAGGAACGGGGAAAACCGGTGGATCGCTCTCAGTTAATCAACAGTGCTCGCACAAACGTCGCCGACTTGAGTCGGGGCAATCTGGGTGTGCCGCTGTTGCTGCTGGTCATGCTGGCCATGATGATGTTGCCGGTGCCGCCGTTCCTGCTGGACGTGTTCTTCACGTTCAACATCGCCTTGTCCATCGTCGTGTTGCTGGTCTGCGTCTACGCCTTGCGGCCGCTGGATTTTGCGGTGTTCCCCACGATTTTGCTGGTGGCGACACTGATGCGCCTGGCGCTGAACGTGGCGTCCACGCGAGTGGTAATGCTCCACGGTCAGGAAGGGCATGCCGCCGCCGGTAAGGTGATCCAGGCGTTCGGTGAGGTGGTGATCGGCGGTAACTACGTGGTCGGTATCGTGGTTTTCGCGATTTTGATGATCATCAACTTCGTCGTGGTGACCAAGGGCGCCGGGCGGATTTCCGAGGTGAGCGCACGTTTCACCCTCGACGCCATGCCCGGCAAGCAGATGGCCATCGACGCCGACTTGAACGCCGGCCTGATCGATCAAAACCAGGCCAAGCTGCGTCGCATGGAAGTCGCCCAGGAAGCCGAGTTCTACGGTTCCATGGACGGTGCCAGCAAATTCGTGCGCGGTGATGCCATCGCCGGCCTGCTGATTCTGTTCATCAACCTGATCGGCGGCATGGCGGTCGGTATCTTCCAGCACGGCATGACCTTTGGCGACGCTGGCCGGGTTTACGCGTTGTTGACCATTGGTGACGGTTTGGTGGCGCAATTGCCATCACTGTTGTTATCGACAGCGGCGGCGATCATGGTGACCCGTGCTTCGGGCTCGGAAGACATGGGCAAGCAGATCGGTCGCCAGATGTTCGCCTCGCCCAAAGCGTTGGCAGTAGCGGCAGGCCTGATGGCGGTGATGGGCCTGGTGCCCGGCATGCCGCACTTCTCTTTTCTCAGCATGGCGGCCCTGGCGGCCGGTGGCGCTTACCTGTTCTGGAAGAAGCAGAACGTGGTGAAGGTGCAGGCCCTGCAAGAGGTTCAGCGCCAGCAAGAGCTGCTGCCTTCGCCGGCCCGCGCCCAGGAAACCAAGGAACTGGGCTGGGACGACGTGACCCCGATCGACATGATCGGCCTGGAAGTGGGCTATCGCCTTATTCCGCTGGTGGATCGCAACCAGGGTGGTCAGTTGCTGGCGCGGATCAAGGGCGTGCGCAAGAAGCTGTCCCAGGACCTGGGCTTCCTGATGCCGACTGTGCACATTCGTGACAACCTTGATCTGGCGCCAAGCGCCTATCGCCTGACCCTTATGGGCGTGATCCTCGCCGAAGCGGAGATTTACCCGGATCGCGAACTGGCGATCAACCCCGGGCAGGTCTACGGCACGCTCAACGGCATTACCGCCAAAGATCCGGCTTTTGGCCTGGAGGCGGTCTGGATCGAAATCAGCCAGCGTGCCCAGGCACAGTCCCTCGGTTACACCGTGGTCGATGCCAGTACGGTAGTGGCAACCCACTTGAACCAGATTTTGTACAAGCACTCCAGCGAGCTGATTGGCCACGAAGAAGTGCAGCAACTCATGCAATTGCTGGCCAAAAGCTCGCCGAAACTGGCAGAAGAGCTGGTGCCGGGCGTGGTGTCGCTGTCGCAACTGCTCAAGGTTTTGCAGGCGCTGCTCGCCGAACAAGTGCCGGTTCGCGACATTCGTAGCATCGCCGAGGCCATCGCCAACAATGCCGCCAAGAGTCAAGATACTGCCGCGCTGGTGGCAGCGGTGCGCGTCGGCGTAAGCCGCGCAATCGTCCAAAGCATTGTAGGGACTGAGTCGGAGCTGCCAGTTATCACCTTGGAGCCAAGGTTGGAACAGATATTGCTCAATAGTCTTCAGAAGGCAGGACAAGGCTCGGAAGAGGGCGTTCTGCTGGAGCCAAGCATGGCAGAGAAACTGCAGCGTTCGTTGATCGATGCGGCACAGCGTCAAGAGATGCAAGGTCAACCGGTGATTCTGCTGGTGGCCGGTCCGGTTCGCGCGATGTTGTCGCGATTCGGCAGGCTGGCAGTCCCGGGTTTGCACGTGTTGGCGTATCAGGAAATTCCTGACAACAAGCAAGTGACCATCGTTGCGACAGTAGGGCCCAACGGCTGAGGTAGTGGTTTATGCAAGTTAAGCGTTTTTTCGCCGCCGATATGCGTCAGGCCATGAAACTGGTTCGTGATGAGCTGGGCGCTGATGCGGCCATTATCGGCAACCGCCGGATCGCCGGTGGTGTCGAGCTGACGGCTGCCCTGGATTACAAATTGTCGGCGCTGGCCCCGCGCGTTCCGAACATCGAACTCGAGGATGAGCTGCGCAAGACCCAGTCGCGCATCGTCACGGCCCAGGCCGAGCTGAGCCTGCGCGGCGAAGGCGAGACCGATGGCGACAAGACCACCAATCGCCAGTTGTTCGCCGGCCTGCCATTGACCGCTGCCGAGCCGCTGATCGAACCGACTTACGAACAGCCTCGGCGTGCCGCACCAGCCTCGGCGCCAGCGTCTGGCGGTGTTGACCCGCGCGCTTTCGATTCGATGCGCTTCGAGCTCAACAGCCTGCGCGAACTGATGGAAGTGCAACTCGGCTCCCTGGCCTGGAACCAGCTGCAAGGCAGCCGTCCGGCCCAGGCCAACCTGTGGCGTCGCCTGCAACGCATCGGCTTGTCCGGCCCGTTGTCCCGCGACCTGCTGGCGCTGATTACCGATATTGAAGAACCTCGTCAGGCCTGGCGCATGTTGCTGGCGCACCTGGCGCGGATGATCGCCACACCGGAAGTCGAGCCACTGGAAGAGGGCGGCGTGATTGCCATGGTCGGCCCTGCCGGCATGGGCAAGACCACCACCCTGGCCAAGCTTGCGGCCCGTTATGTGCTCAAGTACGGCGCGCAGAGCATCGCGCTGGTGAGCATGGACAGCTACCGCATCGGCGCCCAGGAACAACTCAAGACGCTGGGCCGCATTCTCAATGTGTCGGTGACCCACGTCGATCCGGGCCAGTCCCTGGTGCAAGCGCTGGATCCGTTGCTGCGCAAGCGTGTGATCCTGATCGATACCGCAGGCCTGCAAGCCAGCGACCCGGCACTGCGCATGCAGCTCGAAAGCCTGGCCGGTCGCGGGATCAAATCGAAAAATTATCTGGTCCTGGCAACCACCAGCCAGAAACAGGTTCTAACCGCTGCTTATCACAGTTACAAGCGGTGTGGGCTGGCCGGCTGCATCCTGACTAAACTGGATGAAACGGCGAGTCTGGGCGAGGTGTTGAGCCTGGCCATCAGTCATGAATTGCCGGTGGCTTACCTCACCGATGGCCCGCGCATTCCAGATGATCTGCATCTGCCGCGGCGTCACCAGTTGGTCAGTCGCGCGGTGAGCGTGCAAATGCAGGAAGAACCCAGCGAGGAAGCCATGGCTGACATGTTCGCTGATATTTACCACAGCCCGACCAAGCAGGTTGGCTGAGGTACTAATGAACAGTTTTTGTACCTACATCGATGGTCTGCCATGCATTGTTCAGTTGATGAACGCGCAGCCAGTAATGTGGCCTCCGTCTATGCAAGACAAGGTAAAGAAATAACATGGGCAGCATGCATCCCGTACAGGTGATCGCGGTGACCGGCGGCAAAGGTGGCGTCGGGAAGACTAACGTGTCAGTGAACTTGTCCCTGGCTCTAGCAGAGCTTGGCCGACGCGTCATGCTGCTGGACGCCGATCTGGGTCTGGCGAACGTCGACGTTCTGCTGGGACTGACGCCCAAACGTACCCTGGCCGATGTGATCGAAGGCCGCTGCGAGCTGCGCGACGTTCTGTTGCAAGGCCCGGGCGGCATTCGCATCGTCCCGGCCGCGTCCGGCACCCAGAGCATGGTTCATCTGAGCCCGGCCCAGCATGCCGGCCTGATCCAGGCCTTCAGCGATATCGGCGACAACCTCGACGTATTGGTGATCGACACGGCTGCGGGTATTGGTGACTCCGTAGTCAGTTTTGTCCGCGCCGCGCAAGAAGTGTTGCTGGTGGTCTGCGACGAGCCGACCTCCATCACCGACGCCTACGCTCTGATCAAATTGCTCAACCGCGACTACGGCATGAACCGCTTCCGCGTCCTGGCCAACATGGCCCAGAGCCCGCAAGAAGGTCGCAACCTGTTCGCCAAGTTGACCAAGGTCACGGACCGCTTCCTTGACGTCGCCTTACAATACGTCGGCGCGGTGCCTTACGACGAAAGCGTGCGCAAGGCCGTGCAGAAGCAGCGTGCCGTCTACGAAGCCTTCCCGCGCTCCAAGTGCGCCCTGGCGTTCAAGGCGATTGCACAGAAAGTCGACACCTGGCCGCTGCCGGCCAACCCGCGCGGGCACCTGGAATTTTTCGTCGAGCGTCTCGTGCAACAGACCGCAGGACCCGTCCTATGACAGCCAGTGGCTACAACCTCTACAAGAAGTCGGCACGTGATGCGCAATACGAGCTGATCGAGCGTTACGCGCCACTGGTCAAACGCATTGCTTACCACTTGCTGGCGCGTCTGCCGGCCAGTGTCCAGGTGGAAGACCTGATCCAGGCCGGGATGATTGGCCTGCTTGAAGTGTCGACCAAATACGACGCCAGCAAAGGCGCGAGTTTCGAAACGTACGCGGGCATTCGAATCCGTGGCGCGATGCTCGATGAAGTACGCAAGGGGGACTGGGCACCACGTTCGGTCCACCGCAATACCCGCATGGTCAGCGACGCAATTCGCTCGATTGAAGCTAAAACCGGCCGTGATGCTAAAGATCACGAAGTTGCGGCCGAACTCCAATTGAGTCTCGACGATTATTACGGGATTTTGAACGATACCTTGGGCAGCCGCCTGTTCAGTTTCGACGACCTGTTGCAGGACGGCGAACACGAAGGGCTGCACGAGGATGGCGCCAGTGCTCATCTGGAGCCGTCGCGCGATCTGGAAGACGAACGTTTCCAGGCCGCCTTGGCGGACGCGATTGCCAATTTGCCGGAGCGTGAGCGACTGGTGTTGGCGCTGTACTACGACGAAGAGCTGAACCTCAAGGAAATCGGTGAGGTCCTGGGTGTCAGCGAATCCCGTGTCAGCCAGTTACACAGCCAGTGCGCGGCCCGTTTGCGGGGGCGTTTGGGGGAGTGGCGAGCGCGCTGAAGGCAGTGTGGGGACACTGCGAACGAGGCTGGTGTGGTGTTGAACTGCAGCGGTCTCGATCTGTTGTGCTCCAGACAGTCATTTGAGTGCTTTGCCGGATTGATTGAAATGGCGCGTCCAGGTGCTGGGCGCGTTTAAGACTGCTTGGAGGTCGAATTGGACAAGAACATGAAAATCCTCATCGTTGATGACTTCTCAACGATGCGGCGGATCATTAAAAACCTGTTGCGTGACCTTGGGTTCACCAACACGGTCGAGGCTGACGATGGCACCACTGCCATTCCGGTGCTCAACAGCGGCAGCATCGACTTTCTGGTAACAGACTGGAACATGCCAGGCATGACCGGCATCGACCTGCTGCGCCACGTGCGCGCCGATGAAAAACTCAAGCACTTGCCAGTGCTGATGGTGACCGCTGAAGCCAAGCGCGAACAGATCATCGAAGCGGCCCAGGCCGGTGTTAACGGCTATGTGGTCAAACCCTTCACGGCCCAGGCGTTGAAAGAAAAAATCGAGAAGATTTTCGAACGCATCGGTTGAGCAACTGCGCCACGGGGGAGCTATGGAGCATAACGAATCTTCACAGGGCGATTTTGAGTCGACCCTGAAAAAACACGCGGTCGAACTGGTCGAAAGCCTTGAAAAAGGCAGGTTCGGCGACGCTGTGCAACTGATCCATGAGCTCAATCAGACCCGTGACCGCGGCCTGTATCAGGAAGTGGGCAAGCTCACTCGCGAGCTGCATAGCGCGATCGTCAATTTCCAGATTGACCCGAACATGCCGCAAGCCGAGGAAGTTTCGCAGATCACGGATGCGACCGAGCGTCTGGGGTATGTGGTCAAGCTGACCGAGGCCGCCGCCAACCGCACCATGGACCTGGTGGAAAACGCCACGCCGCTGGTCAATGGCCTGAGCCAGGAAGCCCAGGCCTTGAGCACCGACTGGGGACGGTTCATGCGTCGCGAAGTCGGGGCTGAAGAGTTTCGCGAGCTGGCGCGGCGGGTCGACGGTTTTCTGACACGCAGCAGCGAAGACAATCGCGTGGTGTCGAGCAACCTCAACGACATTCTGCTGGCTCAGGATTACCAGGACCTCACCGGTCAAGTGATCAAGCGCGTGACCCAATTGGTCACCGAAGTTGAAAGCAACCTGCTCAAGCTCGTGCTCATGGCCAGCCAGGTAGACCGCTTTGCGGGTATCGAACATGACCGTGAAGCGATGCTGGCTGAAAAAGATCCGCAAAAACATCTCTCTCAGGGTGAAGGTCCGCAGATTCATGCCGATAAAAGAGAAGACGTTGTGTCCGGTCAGGACGATGTGGACGATTTGTTATCCAGCCTGGGATTTTAGAGTTTTAAAATTTTAGGTTTTTTGGGTTTTTAGACCTGTAGGAGCACCCCCTTAATGAGCTTCGGCGCCGATGAAGAGATCCTTCAGGATTTCCTGGTTGAGGCCGGCGAGATTCTAGAGCAACTGTCCGAGCAACTGGTCGAGCTGGAAAGCCGACCGGATGATGCGGACTTGCTCAATGCAATTTTTCGCGGTTTTCACACTGTAAAAGGGGGCGCCGGCTTCCTCCAGCTCAATGAGCTGGTGGAGTGCTGTCACATCGCCGAGAACGTGTTCGACATCCTGCGCAAGGGTGAACGACGCGTCGACTCGGAACTGATGGACGTGGTTCTCGAAGCGCTGGATGCGGTGAACGGCATGTTCACCGAAGTCCGCGAACGCAGCCCGATCACGGCTGCCACTCCAGAATTGCTTGAAGCCTTGGCCCGTCTGGCCGAGCCACAATCCGCCGACGCCGCCCCGGTTGCCGACGTGGTGGAAGAACCGGCCGCCGAAAGCGAGTCGGGCGACATTACCGATAACGAATTCGAACAACTGCTGGACTCGCTGAACGCCGTCAAGGCCCAGGCCGAAGCTCCCGCCGCTGCGCCAGTGCCGAGCAGCAATGCCGCGGCCAGCGACGAAATCACCGACGCCGAGTTCGAGTCGTTGCTCGATCAGCTGCACGGTAAAGGTCAGTTCGCGGTCGATGCCGTAGCCGCAGCTCCGGCTGCACCGGCAGCCAAGGCCCCGAAAGCGGCCGGCGACAGCTCGGACATCACCGACGACGAATTCGAAGCACTGCTCGATCAACTGCACGGCAAGGGCAACTTTGCCGTCGATGCGCTGGAAACCGCCATTGCCTCGGCGCCAGCCCCGGCTGCGCCCACCGCTAAAGCGGCCGGCGGCGATCTGATCTCCGATCACGAGTTCGAATCGCTGCTCGATGAATTGCACGGTAAAGGCAAGTTCACTGAAGTCGGCACCGGCGCAGTCGTCACTGCTCCTGTTGCCAAGGCTCCGGCGCCTGCGCCGAAACCTGTCGCCAAAGCGCCCGAGCCTAAAGCCGAAGCGCCGAAAGCTGTAGCCGCGCCGGCCCCGGCCCGTGCAGCGTCCGCGCCGCCACCGGAAAAACCGGCGAGTGAAGCCGAGACCACCGTGCGGGTTGATACCGCGCGTCTCGACGAAATCATGAACATGGTCGGCGAACTGGTACTGGTGCGTAACCGCTTGGTCCGTCTGGGCCTCAACAGCGGCGACGAAGCCATGTCCAAGGCTGTGTCGAACCTCGACGTGGTCACGGCCGACCTGCAAACCGCGGTCATGAAGACCCGGATGCAACCGATCAAGAAGGTCTTCGGGCGCTTCCCGCGTCTGGTTCGCGACCTGGCTCGCCAGCTCAAGAAAGAGATCAACCTGGAGTTGGTCGGCGAAGAAACCGACCTCGACAAGAACCTCGTCGAGGCCCTGGCCGACCCGCTGGTCCACTTGGTGCGCAACTCGGTCGACCACGGTATCGAGGAACCGGCCGAACGCGAAGCGATGGGCAAGCCACGCAGCGGCAAGGTGATTCTGTCCGCCGAACAGGAAGGCGACCACATCCTGCTGTCCATCTCCGATGACGGCAAGGGCATGGACGCTGATGTCCTGCGCGGGATCGCGGTCAAGAAAGGCTTGATGGACAAGGATGCGGCAGACCGTCTCAGCGAGTCGGATTGCTTCAACCTGATCTTCGCACCGGGTTTCTCGACCAAAACCGAGATCTCCGACGTGTCGGGTCGTGGCGTGGGCATGGACGTGGTGAAAACCAAGATCGCCCAGCTCAACGGCACCATCAATATCTACTCGACCAAGGGCAAAGGCTCGAAGATCGTCATCAAGGTGCCATTGACCCTGGCGATCATGCCGACGCTGATGGTCATGCTCGGCAACCAGGCCTTTGCGTTCCCGCTGGTGAACGTCAACGAGATCTTCCACCTCGACCTGTCGCGCACCAACGTCGTCGACGGTCAGGAAGTGGTGATCGTGCGGGACAAGGCACTGCCCTTGTTCTACCTCAAGCGCTGGCTGGTCAGCTCCGCCGCTCACGAAGAGCAGCGCGAGGGCCATGTGGTGATCCTTTCGGTGGGCACCCAGCGGATCGGCTTTGTCGTCGATCAACTGGTGGGCCAGGAAGAAGTGGTCATCAAGCCATTGGGCAAAATGCTCCAGGGAACCCCAGGCATGTCCGGCGCCACCATCACCGGTGACGGCCGCATCGCGCTGATTCTCGATGTCCCGAGCATGCTCAAGCGTTACGCCGCACGGCGTATTTGATTCTGCCGCAGCGGGGCGACAACGCCCCGCGGCGTCTAACGGAGTGTTTATGGTAGTCAAAGTCCTGGTGGTGGACGATTCGGGGTTTTTCCGCCGCCGCGTCTCGGAAATTCTTTCAGCGGATCCGAACATCCAGGTTGTCGGTACGGCAACCAACGGAAAAGAGGCGATCGATCAGGCGCTGGCCCTCAAGCCAGACGTGATCACCATGGACTACGAGATGCCGATGATGGATGGCATCACGGCGGTGCGGCACATCATGCAGCGCTGCCCGACCCCGGTCTTGATGTTCTCCTCGCTGACGCACGAAGGCGCCCGGGTCACCCTGGATGCGCTGGACGCCGGTGCGGTGGATTTCCTGCCGAAGAATTTCGAAGACATCTCCCGCAACCCGGAGAAGGTCAAGCAACTGCTGTGCGAAAAGATCCTGAGCATTTCGCGCAGTAACCGTCGCGCCAACACCTACACGGCTCCAGCCCCGGTGGCTGCACCTGCACCGACGCCAGCGCCTTCGAGCGTCAGCAGCTATGGCAGCAGCGCGCCTGCGCGTCCGGCACCGGCACCTTTGCCGACCCGTGCGCCAGCGTCTGCCGGTCCATCGTCGCCCGCGCCAAAACGCAAAGCCTACAAACTGGTGGCCATCGGTACGTCCACCGGCGGCCCGGTTGCCCTGCAACGGGTATTGACCCAATTGCCGGCCAACTTCCCGGCGCCGATCGTGTTGATCCAGCACATGCCGGCAGCCTTCACCAAGGCCTTCGCCGAACGCCTGGACAAGCTGTGCCGCATCAACGTCAAGGAAGCCGAGGATGGCGACATCCTGCGTCCGGGCCTGGCGCTGCTGGCACCGGGTGGCAAGCAAATGATGATCGATGGCCGTGGCGCGGTGAAAATCCTGCCAGGCGACGAGCGTCTGAACTACAAGCCGTGCGTGGACATCACCTTCGGTTCGGCGGCCAAGTCCTACGGTGACAAAGTTCTGGCGGTGGTCTTGACCGGCATGGGCGCCGACGGTCGCGAAGGCGCGCGTCTGCTCAAGCAGGGCGGCAGCGCGATCTGGGCCCAGGATGAAGCCAGCTGCGTGATCTACGGCATGCCGATGGCCATCGTCAAAGCCGACCTCGCCGACGCGATTTACAGTCTCGACGACATTGGCAAACACTTGGTTGAGGCCTGTATCTGATGGATGTACTCAGCCTGATCGGGATCATCCTGGCGTTCGTTGCCATCATTGGCGGCAACTACCTTGAAGGCGGTCACCTCGGCGCTCTGGCCAATGGCCCGGCGGCGTTGATCGTGATTGGTGGGACCGTCGGTGCGGCGCTGTTGCAATCGCCGATGAGCGCGTTCAAGCGCTCCATGCAGATCCTTGCCTGGATCCTGTTTCCACCGCGTGTGGATCTGGCCGGTGGCATTGATCGCGTAGTGAACTGGAGCCTGACGGCCCGCAAGGAAGGCCTGCTCGGTCTGGAAGGGGTGGCCGACGCCGAACCGGACAACTACTCGCGCAAAGGCCTGCAACTGCTGGTCGACGGCGCCGAGCCGGAAGCGATTCGCAGTATCCTCGAAGTGGATTTCTACACCCAGGAAAGCCGCGACATCGAAGCCGCCAAAGTCTTCGAAAGCATGGGCGGCTACGCGCCGACCATCGGCATCATCGGTGCGGTGATGGGCCTGATTCACGTGATGGGCAACCTTGCCGATCCGTCGCAACTGGGCAGCGGGATTGCCGTGGCTTTCGTCGCGACGATCTACGGCGTGGCCAGTGCCAACCTGGTGTTGTTGCCGGTAGCGGCCAAGCTCAAGTCCATCGCGTTGCGTCAGTCGCGTTATCGCGAAATGTTGTTGGAAGGGATTCTGTCGATCGCCGAAGGTGAAAACCCTCGCTCTATTGAGTTGAAGCTTCAGGGCTTCATGGATTGATGGGAGACATGGACCATGGCACGTCGTCGCCAACCTGAAGAACACGTTAATCACGAACGCTGGTTGGTGTCCTACGCGGACTTCATCACTCTGCTGTTTGCGTTCTTCGTGGTCATGTATTCGATCTCTTCGATCAACGAAGGCAAGTACAAGGTCATCTCGGAAGCGTTGATCGGCGTGTTTACCGATTCGGATCGTGCCCTCAAGCCGATCCCGATTGGCGAAGAGCGCCCGGTGACCGTGACCCCGGCCAAGCCGCTGGTCAAGGATGCCGAGCAGATCGACGCCGGTATCTCCGGCGCCAGCGATCCGCTGAAAAGCATCGCCGATGACATCAGCGCCGCATTCGGTGATTTGATCAGTTCCAACCAGATGACCATTCGCGGTAACGAGTTGTGGGTCGAGATCGAACTCAACTCCAGCCTGTTGTTCGGCAGCGGCGATGCCATGCCCAGCGACATCGCCTTCAGCATCATCGACAAGGTCGCGGCGATCCTCAAACCGTTCGACAACCCGATCCACGTTGAAGGTTTTACCGACGATCAACCGATCCGCACCGCGCAGTACCCGACCAACTGGGAACTGTCCTCCGCCCGTTCGGCGAGCATCGTGCGCATGCTGGCGATGCAGGGTGTAAACCCCGGTCGCCTGGCGTCGGTGGGCTACGGTGAATTCCAGCCCGTGGCCAATAACGCCACGGCGGAAGGCCGGGCGCGTAATCGGCGGGTGGTGCTGGTGGTTTCACGAAATCTCGATGTACGTCGCAGCCTCACGGGCACCGGAACCGCTAATGCAAAACCGGATGCCGCGTTGAAGCGTGCTGGCACACAAACTGCACCGACCCCGGTCAAGTCGCCGGGACGAGAGAGCGCCGTCAATTCTCCGTCACCCGCATTAATACGTTGAGCTATTTCTCGGTCGGCCTGATCGACCGGGAGGAACAATCCGAATGAGAGTCTGGGCAGTTGCCAATCAAAAGGGTGGTGTTGGTAAAACCACTTCCTCTATCGCTTTAGCCGGGTTGCTGGCCGAGGCGGGCAAGCGCGTGGTTATTGTCGATCTTGACCCGCACGGCTCGATGACCAGCTATTTCGGCTACGACCCCGACACCCTGGAACACAGCTGCTACGACCTGTTCCTGCACAAGGGCAGCGTGCCGCAAGGCTTGCCCGGTCAGTTGCTGATGCCCACCAGTCACGAGAATATTTCCCTGTTGCCGTCGAGCACCGCGCTGGCGACCCTTGAACGACAGTCGCCGGGCCAGAGTGGTTTGGGTCTGGTGATCGCCAAGAGTCTGGCGCAATTGTGGCAAGACTTCGATTACGCCGTGATCGACAGCCCGCCGTTGCTCGGTGTGTTGATGGTCAACGCCCTGGCCGCGAGCCAGCAGTTGGTGATCCCGGTACAGACCGAGCACCTGGCCGTCAAAGGCCTGGAGCGGATGGTCAACACCCTGGCGATGATCAACCGCTCGCGCAAACAGGCGTTGCCGTTCAGCATCGTCCCGACCTTGTTCGACCGCCGCACCCAGGCGTCCCTCGGGACCTTGCGCGTATTGCGCGACAAGTACCCGGAAGAAATCTGGCAAGGCTACATCCCGGTGGACACGCGTATGCGTGATGCGAGCCGGGCCGGGGTCACGCCTTCGCAGTTCGACGGCAAGAGCCGTGGCGTTCTCGCCTATCGCGCGCTGCTCAAGCACCTGCTGGCCGCACAACTCGTTCCGGCGGTGGCCTGAGATGAACACAATCTCTGTAGGAGCAAGGCTTGCCCGCGATAGCCGCACCACGGTTTTCACAGGTAAACCGCGTTATCGTTCTTCGCGGGCAAGCCTCGCTCCTGCACAGGTGTTCGCATGATCCGGCCGGTGAAGGTCACTTCGCGTCCGCAACTGGCGCTCCAGTCTTATCTGGACAGCTTGCTGATGGAGGCGACTGAAGAGTTGCCGCCGGAAGTCGAGGCGGTGGCTGAAGTTATTGAGGTTGTCGAAGCGGTCGAGGTGGAAGCGGCGCTGGACGAGTTCCAGTTGGCCGTGCTCGAGGAACAGGCGCGTGATGCGCGCCCGACGGCTGCCGTCGCCGCGCCGGTGGTTGCGCCAGTGGTTGAGAAAGCGCCGGTCACCGTGATCGAAGCCCCGGCCCCGATCCTGGCGCCGGTCTCGACCATCGCACCGCTGCTGCAAGCCTTGGTACCGCCGGTGGTTGAAGTCCACCTGCCGCCAAGCAACACGCCGCCACCGGTGGAGACCGATGGCCGTCCGTCCTGGGCCGCGGAGCCGTTCGAATGTCTGTTGTTCGACGTTGCCGGGCTGACCCTGGCCGTGCCGCTGGTGTGCCTGGGCTCGATATATTCCCTGGCCGGCCACGAGCTGACGCCGTTGTTCGGTCAGCCGGAATGGTTCCTCGGGATTTTGCCGAGCCAGGCCGGCAACCTGAAAGTGCTGGATACCGCGCGCTGGGTCATGCCGGATCGCTATCGCGATGACTTCCGCCAGGGTCTGCAATACGTTATTTCGGTGCAGGGCTATGAGTGGGGGCTGGCGGTGCATCAGGTCAGCCGCTCGTTGCGCCTGAACCCGAACGAAATCAAATGGAGAAGTCACCGAGGTCAGCGGCCATGGCTCGCCGGCACGGTGATTGAGCACATGTGTGCGCTGCTGGACGTTTCCGCCCTGGCCGAGTTGATCGCCAGTGGCGGGGCCAAGCACATGGGCGGCAGTAAGCCGCTACACAAACCGACATAGCTGCCGACATAACAAGTATGCGACGGCATTGTTGAATGCCGCCAACAGAACACACACCGCCAGAAGCGGTTTTTCGAGGGGTCAGGGTATGAGTAATCAAGCGACGAATGCAAAAGGTTCTGAAGATCCGATCCTGCAATGGGTAACCTTCAAGCTGGACAATGAAACCTACGGCATCAACGTGATGCGCGTTCAGGAAGTCCTTCGTTACACCGAAATCGCCCCGGTACCGGGTGCCCCGAGCTACGTGCTGGGCATCATCAACCTGCGCGGTAACGTGGTCACCGTGATCGACACCCGTCAGCGCTTCGGCCTGATGAACGCCGAGATCAGCGACAACACCCGTATCGTCATCATCGAAGCCGACAAGCAAGTGGTCGGGATCATGGTCGACAGCGTGGCCGAAGTGGTTTACCTGCGTCAGTCGGAAATCGAGACCGCGCCAAACGTCGGTAACGAAGAGTCCGCCAAGTTCATTCAAGGCGTGTGCAACAAGAACAACGAACTGCTGATCCTGGTCGAACTCGACAAGATGATGAGCGAAGAAGAATGGTCGGATCTGGAGAACATCTGATTGATTCTTGAGGTTGCAGTCATTGTCCTGTTCCTGTTCTGGGCAGGCACGCTGGCCATGTTCCTGGCGTACATCCGCAGCCAGCGCGTGATCGCGGCGCAACAGGCCGAGGGCGATGCGCTGCGCGATCAGCGCATCAAGGACCTGGCCAAGCGCGTCGACAACTACCAGAGCGGCAACGTGCGCATGGGTGAAGACCTGCACGAACTGCGCGCGGTGGTCAGCCCGTTACCGGACAAACTGGCCCAGCTGGAACAGCGTGACCCCTCGAGCCTGTCGTTCGCCCAAGCGGCGCGACTGGTGGGCATGGGGGCGAGCGTCGATGAACTGACTCAGTCGTGCGGCCTGACCCAGGCTGAGGCAGAGTTGATGAGCAAGATGCACAAGAACTGAAAGATCAAAAGATCGCAGCCTTCGGCAGCGATCTTTTTTTGCGTTGAGATCATTCCCACGCTCTGCATGGGAATGCCTCTTGGGACGCTCCGCGTTCCGCTCTTGAACGGTGACGCAGAGCGTCACGGGCTGCATTCCCACGCAGAGCGTGGGAACGATCAGATCAATAGTCGTCGCCGCGCTCGGTAACATCCTTCTCCACCATCGGCGCATCCGGATCCTGCCCCTGCGGGAATTTCCCCTTCAAATTCCACGCAAACGCAATAATCTCGGCAATCGTGCGATACAACTCTTCGGGAATACTGTCCCCCAGTTCCATCTTCGCCAGCAGCCGCACCAGCTCCGGATTCTCATAGATCGGCACTTCGCATTCGCGAGCAATTTTCAAAATCGCTTCAGCCAGTTCTTCGTCGCCCTTGGCGGTGAGGGTCGGGGCGTGGCTGCCGTCGTATTTGAGGGCGATGGCCTGGCGTGGGGGGGTGGGGTTTCTCATGCGGTTTCGTCGACCCAGCGTTGTTCGAGGCGGGTTTGTGCGCCTTGGGGAGGTGTGCCGAGGTGGCAATCCAGATCGCCGACGTTCAAGCCCGAGGCCAGCAAGCGTTCGCGCAGGGCCGCCAGGTTGCTTTCGATCAGGCTCGCGGTGTACGGGCGTTCGGCCCACAGCTGACTGGACAGACTGCCCTGGATCAACTGCGCCTGAACCTGCAGCGGGCCCAACGGCTCCATGTCGAACGCCAGTTCAACCCGCCACAGTTGCTGTTTCGGCTCCCGCTCTTCACGGCGTTCATTTTGCTGTTCTTTTTCCGGCGCTTCTTCGCGCTGGAACTTGACCTGCAACGGCACGATGTCTTGCAGATTACGCATCGGAATTTCCAGCTGCCAGGTGCTCATCAGCCGTCCATCGTCGGTGACGCCGGTTTGTTCCAGGCTCGACAGTTGATGGCTTTGCAGGCGTGAAACGGCAGCGGCTGCCAGGCGCAACAAATGCTCCAGATCGCCTTCACCATCCTGGCTTTGCAACAGCCGATCGGGCAGCGGGAAATGGGTCGGCAGCGGTTTGGCGCTGACCTGGCCGAGCATGCCGAGTGCGCTGCGCACGAAGCTTGGCATCGCCTGAGCCAAGGTGTTGGCGGCGATGACGGCGCCGAGATTGGTGTTAGGCGGGGTCAATTGCGCGATCAGCTTGAGCAGGTCGGCTTTCATGTCCGGGGCCAGTGCCGGGGTCTGGCCGGTCAGCAGTTTCGCTTCGAGGAACATGCCACTGTTGGCCAGCGCCAGAGCCAGGCCTTTGGGCGTACTCAGTTGCTGCATGTCCGGCAGCCCGGCGAGCAGTTTGTTCACGGCGGCTTGCAGGTCGGCGGAGGTCTCGTCGGTCTGCGGCAGGTTCTGCAAGGCGCTGAGCAAGCCGTCCAGCGAACCCTGGCGGCTCTGCTGGGTGGTCAGCTGCTGCGACACCGCCAACTGGTCCTGGCGATTGCTCAGCGGCAGGAATTTCAAAGTCTGCGTGTCTTGCACCAATGCGCTTAATAGCGTGCCAATGCGCAGCGGTTGCGGGCTGTCGATGGTCAGGGTGGTGCCGCTCAGTGCGGTGTTGAGCAGGCTCACCATTGAACGAAAAACCGTGGGCTGGCCCGGCGTCTGCGGCAACACCTGGGACGTCAGCACTTTGCCTTGCAGCAAGGTGCCGACCGGCAGTTGCGCAGTGTCGAGGCGGGTGAGGACGGCCACGTTGGAGGCGATCGCCTGTTGCACCGTGATCGCCAGGTTGCTGGCCGACGGCTGGGTGATCACCACATTGGTGCCGGTGGGCAGCGGTTGCAGGCTGGTGGCCTGGACCGTGGTCTGGCGGCCGCCGTCGACGGTGACCTTGAGCAACAGTTGAAAGGTCTGGTCCGCCTGTTTCAGCGACAGCACTTCAGCGTTGGCGGTCTGACCAGCACTGATCAAGCCCTCCATCGGCGTCAGCAGCTTGAGCAAGTCGCCACTGACCACCACCGGGCGCGTGTTCGCCGGCACGGTCTGAGGCACTGGGAGGATGTTCATTTCGCCTGTCATACGCGGTCACAACCTTCGGAAAATGCGCTCTTTAGAGTAAGGCATGGCATGTATAATGCCGCCCGTCTTTCAGGGAGCGGTGAAAACATTGCAATTGTTTTGACGCAGCTCTCTAAAACCGGCCGCCGATGCATCTATGCTGCATCTCTTTAGCGGCCGCGCCACTGCCGACTTGATCCGTCGACTTGAAACGCCGATTTGAAACGAAAAGGCCCGTGATCTCTTGACCAGTCCAGTCCTGCAAACCGTCGACCTCGCCTGTGAGCGAGACCTTCGGCTGCTCTTCGAAAATCTCGAATTGAGACTGTCCAGTGGCGAAATGGTGCAGATCAGCGGGCCCAACGGCAGCGGCAAGACCAGTTTGCTGCGCCTGCTGTCCGGATTGATGCAACCGACCGCCGGTCAAGTGCTGCTCAACGGCCAGCCGCTGAACGAACAACGCAGCGAACTGGCGCGCAATCTGTTGTGGATCGGCCATGCCGCCGGGATCAAGGACTTGCTGACGCCCGAGGAAAACCTCAGCTGGCTCTGCGCCTTGCACCAACCGGCGAGCCACGAGGCGATCTGGCAGGCGCTGGCGGCGGTCGGGCTGCGCGGTTTCGAGGATGTTCCCTGCCACACCTTGTCCGCCGGCCAGCAACGCCGGGTGGCCCTGGCGCGTCTTTACCTCGACAGCCCGCCACTGTGGATCCTCGACGAACCCTTCACCGCGCTCGATAAACAGGGCGTGGCGCAACTAGAAGAACACTTGGCCGGCCACTGTGAGCGCGGCGGCATGGTGATCCTGACCACTCACCATACCCTGAGCCGTACACCGGCCGGTTATCGCGACATTGATCTGGGGAACTGGGCCGTATGAGTGTTTTCGGCCTGTTGGTCGCCCGAGAAGCGCGCTTGCTGTTCCGCCGTCCGGCAGAGCTGGCCAATCCGTTGGTATTCTTCGCCATCGTGGTGTCGCTGTTTCCGTTGGCGGTCGGCCCCGAGTCTCAATTGTTGCAAACCTTGTCTCCGGGACTGGTCTGGGTGGCAGCCCTTTTATCGGTCCTGCTCTCGCTGGACGGGCTCTTCCGCAGTGATTTCGAGGATGGATCACTTGAACAGTGGGTCCTTTCGCCGCACCCCCTGGCTCTTCTGGTTTTGGCCAAGGTACTGGCACACTGGGCCTTCTCCGGCCTGGCACTGGTTTTGCTCGCGCCACTGCTGGCGTTGATGCTCGGTTTGCCTGCCGCCTGTCTGCCGGTGTTGCTGCTTTCTTTATTGCTGGGTACACCAGTGCTGAGCCTGCTCGGTGCGGTGGGCGCGGCCCTGACGGTCGGATTGAAGCGCGGTGGCCTGTTGCTGGCGCTGCTGATTCTGCCGCTGTACATCCCGGTGTTGATTCTCGGCAGTGGCGCCTTGCAGGCTGCCCTCCAAGGCATGCCGGCGACCGGTTATCTCTTGTGGCTTGGTAGCCTGACCGCCCTGGCGATAACGCTTACACCTTTTGCAATAGCTGCTGGCCTGAAGATCAGCGTCGGCGAATAATGAGGTCTGGTCAAATTTTGATCAGTAAAGACCCTTGGCTCTTCATAGCGAAGAGCAACCGTGATGGAAACAGTAATGAACTGGACCTGGTTTCATAAGCTCGGCTCACCCAAATGGTTTTACGGCATCAGTGGCAAACTGCTGCCGTGGCTGAGCGTCGCGGCGTTGCTGCTGATCAGCGTTGGTGTAGTGTGGGGCCTGGCCTTCGCGCCACCGGACTACCAGCAAGGCAACAGCTTTCGCATCATCTATATCCACGTTCCCGCCGCCATGCTGGCGCAGTCGATCTACGTGATGCTGGCCGTGTGCGGCATTGTCGGGCTGGTCTGGAAGATGAAACTGGCCGACGTCGCCCTGCAATGCGCGGCCCCCATCGGTGCCTGGATGACCGCCGTGGCGCTGGTCACCGGGGCGATCTGGGGCAAACCGACCTGGGGCTCGTGGTGGGTCTGGGATGCGCGACTTACGTCCATGCTAATTCTGCTGTTCCTGTACTTCGGTCTTATTGCGCTGGGCAATGCGATCAGCAATCGTGACAGTGCCGCCAAGGCCTGCGCGGTATTGGCGATTGTCGGCGTGATCAACATCCCGATCATCAAATACTCGGTGGAGTGGTGGAACACCCTGCACCAGGGCGCGACGTTTACCCTCACCGAAAAACCGGCGATGCCCGCCGAGATGTGGCTGCCACTGCTGCTGACGGTGCTGGGTTTCTACTGTTTCTTCGGCGCGGTGCTGTTGTTGCGCATGCGCCTTGAAGTGCTCAAGCGCGAAGCCCGGGCCAGCTGGGTGAAAGCCGAAGTACAGAACAGTCTGGAGGCTGCTCGATGAGTTTTGCTTCATTCGGCGACTTCCTCGCCATGGGCCATCATGCCCTGTATGTCTGGTCGGCCTATGGCATCTGCCTGGCGGTGCTGACCTTCAACGTGGCGGCGCCGATCCTGGCCCGCAAGCGGTATCTGCAACAAGAGGCGCGTCGTTTGCGCCGGGAGAACGGCAAGTGAATCCGCTGCGCAAAAAGCGTCTTATCATCATTCTCGCGATCCTGGTCGGGGTCGGCGCTGCCGTCGGCCTGGCCCTGAGCGCCCTGCAGCAGAACATCAATCTGTTTTACACACCGACCCAGATCGCCAGCGGCGAAGCCCCGCAAGACACGCGCATCCGCGCTGGCGGCATGGTCGAGAAGGGTTCGCTGCAACGTTCCGGGGATTCCCTGGATGTGAAATTCATCGTCACTGACTTTAACAAATCCGTGACCATCAGCTATCGCGGCATTCTTCCGGACCTGTTCCGCGAAGGGCAGGGCATTGTGGCCCTGGGCAAACTCAACGCCGAGGGCGTGGTGGTGGCCGACGAAGTGCTGGCCAAGCACGACGAGAAGTACATGCCGCCCGAAGTGACCAAGGCCCTGAAAGACAGCGGTCAGTCGGCACCTACCCAAGCCAAGGAGGGTTGATCGATGACCTCTGCACTGTTTATCCCCGAATTGGGCCAACTGGCGATGATCCTGGCGCTGTGTTTCGCGCTGGTTCAGGCCATCGTGCCGTTGATGGGGGCCTGGCGCGGTGACCGCTTGTGGATGAGCCTGGCTCAACCCGCGGCCTGGGGGCAGTTCGCGTTTCTGGTGTTCGCCTTCGGATGCCTGACTTACGCCTTCATGACCGACGATTTCTCCGTCGCCTATGTGGCCAGCAACTCCAACAGCGCGTTGCCGTGGTACTACAAATTCAGCGCGGTGTGGGGTGCCCACGAAGGGTCGTTGCTGCTGTGGGCGTTGATCCTCGGCGGCTGGACCTTCGCCGTATCGGTGTTCTCCCGGCAGTTGCCGCAAGTCATGCTCGCCCGCGTACTGGCGGTGATGGGCATGATCAGCACCGGTTTCCTGTTGTTCCTGATTCTTACTTCCAACCCGTTCGCGCGGATCCTGCCGCAGATTCCGGCGGACGGTCGCGACCTCAATCCATTGCTGCAAGACATCGGCCTGATCGTTCACCCGCCGATGCTGTACATGGGTTACGTCGGTTTCTCCGTGGCCTTTGCGTTTGCTATCGCCGCTTTGCTGGGCGGTCGTCTGGATGCCGCGTGGGCGCGTTGGTCCCGTCCGTGGACCATCGTCGCCTGGGCGTTCCTCGGTATCGGCATCACGCTCGGTTCGTGGTGGGCCTACTACGAACTCGGCTGGGGCGGCTGGTGGTTCTGGGATCCGGTGGAAAACGCCTCGTTCATGCCTTGGCTGGTGGGGACGGCGCTGATTCACTCGTTGGCGGTCACGGAAAAACGTGGCGTGTTCAAGAGCTGGACCGTGTTGCTGGCCATTGCCGCGTTCTCGCTGAGCTTGCTCGGGACCTTCCTGGTGCGTTCCGGCGTGCTGACTTCGGTGCATGCCTTTGCCTCCGATCCTGAGCGCGGTGTGTTCATCCTGATCTTCCTGCTGTTTGTGGTCGGTGGTTCGCTGACGCTGTTCGCCCTGCGTGCGCCGGTGGTCAAGAGCCATGTCGGCTTCAACCTCTGGTCCCGGGAAACCCTGCTGCTGGGCAACAACCTGGTGCTGGTGGTGGCGGCGTCGATGATCCTGCTCGGCACGTTGTATCCGCTGATCCTCGATGCGATGACCGGCGCCAAGCTGTCGGTCGGCCCGCCGTACTTCAACGCGCTGTTCATTCCATTGATGGCGTTGCTGATGGTGGTAATGGCGGTCGGCATGCTGGTGCGCTGGAAAGATACCCCGGTCAAATGGCTGGTGGGCATGTTGACTCCGGTACTCCTCGGCAGCGCTGCGTTGGCCGTGGTGGCCGGCGTCGCTTACGGTGATTTCAACTGGGCCGTCATCGCCACGTTCATGCTTGCCGCGTGGGTGTTGTTGGCTGGCGTGCGCGACATTCTCGACAAGACTCGTCACAAAGGTTTGATCAAAGGCCTGCCGACCCTGACTCGCAGCTACTGGGGCATGCAGGTCGCGCATCTGGGCATCGCCGTGTGTGCGCTCGGCGTCGTGTTGTCGAGCCAGAACAGTGCCGAGCGCGACTTGCGCCTGGCGCCGGGCGAGTCCATGGACCTGGCCGGTTACCACTTCATCTTCGAAGGCGCCAAGCACTTCGAAGGGCCGAACTTCACCTCCGACAAGGGCACCGTCCGCGTGATCCGCGACGGCAAGGAAGTCAGCGTGCTGCACCCGGAAAAACGCCTCTACACCGTGCAGAACTCGGTGATGACTGAAGCCGGGATCGACGCCGGTTTCACCCGCGACATTTATGTCGCCCTCGGCGAACCGCTGGGCGATGGCGCCTGGGCTGTGCGTGTGCACGTCAAACCGTTCGTGCGCTGGATCTGGTTCGGCGGCCTGCTCACAGGTGCAGGCGGGTTGCTGGCGGCGCTGGATCGCCGTTATCGGGTCAAGGTGAAAAGCCGCGTGCGTGAAGCACTCGGCATGACAGGAGCCACTGCATGAGACGTTGGTTGATGCTGTTGCCGCTGGCGATTTTCCTGGTGGTGGCTGTTTTCCTTTATCGCGGGCTGTACCTGGACCCGGCCGAGTTGCCTTCGGCGATGATCGACAAGCCGTTCCCGGAGTTTTCCCTGCCCGCGGTGCAGGGCGACAAGACTTTGACCAAGGCTGACATCCTCGGCAAACCGGCGCTGGTCAACGTCTGGGGCACCTGGTGCATTTCCTGCCGGGTCGAGCACCCGGTGTTGAACAAACTGGCGGAGAAGGGCGTGGTGATCTACGGCATCAACTACAAGGACGTCAACGCCGACGCCTTGAAGTGGCTGGCGGAATTCCACAACCCGTATCAACTGGACATCCGTGACGACGAAGGCACACTGGGTTTGAATCTTGGCGTGTACGGCGCTCCGGAGACTTTCTTCATCGACGCCAAGGGCATCATCCGTGACAAGTACGTCGGCGTGATCGATGAACAAGTCTGGCGTGAAAAACTGGCGGCCAAGTATCAGGCGCTGGTCGACGAGGCCAAGCCATGAAGCGCTGGATTGCCGCCGCTGTATTGGGTTTGAGCATGGCCGGCGTGGCGCATGCGGCCATCGACACCTACGAGTTCGCCAAAGAAGGCGACCGTGAGCGTTTTCGCGAGCTGACCAAGGAACTGCGTTGCCCCAAGTGCCAGAATCAGGACATTGCCGATTCCAACGCACCGATTGCCGCCGACCTGCGCAAAGAGATTTTCCGCATGCTCGGCGAGGGCAAGGACAACCAGCAGATCATCGACTTCATGGTCGATCGCTACGGTGATTTCGTCCGCTACAAACCCGCTCTGAACGCCAAGACCGCCGTGCTCTGGTTCGGCCCTGCCGGCCTGTTGCTGGGCGGCTTCGTGGTGATCGCCGTGATCGTCCGCCGTCGTCGCGTGCAACGCGCTGACACCCCGGACACGCTTTCCTCTGATGAGCGTGAGCGCCTCGACCACCTGTTGGATAAAACCAAGAATGATTGATTTCTGGCTCGCTGCAGGTCTGCTACTTCTGGTTGCCCTGAGTTTTCTGTTGATCCCCGTTCTGCGCGGCCGTCGTGCCCAGCTCGAAGAGGATCGTACGGCCCTGAACGTCGCGCTGTACCAAGAGCGCGTGGCTGAGTTGCAGACTCAGCAGGAAGAGGGCGTGCTCAACGCTGCGCAAATGGACACCGGTCGCGCCGAAGCGGCCCGTGAGTTGCTGGCGGACACTGAAGGTGTTGCCGCGCCTCGGGTATCGCGACTGGGCAAACCGTTGCCGTTGCTGGCGGCGATTCTGGTGCCGGTATTGGGCTTGGGTCTTTATTTGCATTTTGGGGCCAGCGACAAGGTCGAACTGACCCGGGAATTCGCCCAGGCGCCGCAGTCGATGGAAGAAATGACCCGTCGTCTGGAGCGCGCAGTGGCCGCTCAGCCGGATTCGGCGGAAGGCTTGTATTTCCTCGGTCGCACCTACATGGCCCAGGATCGTCCGGCCGATGCGGCGAAGATTTTCGAGCGCACGGTGAACCTTGCCGGTCGCCAGCCGGAGCTGCTTGGCCAATGGGCTCAGGCCCAGTACTTCGCCGACGGCAAGAAGTGGTCGGACAAGATCCAGGCCCTGACCGACGAAGCGCTGAAGGCCGATCCGAAAGAAGTCACCAGCCTCGGCCTGCTCGGTATCGCCGCATTTGAAGCGGAGCGTTTTCAGGACGCCATCGACTACTGGAATCGCCTGCTGGCGCAACTGCCGCCGGACGACAACTCCCGTGGCGCCCTGCAAGGCGGGATCGCCCGGGCGACCGAGAAACTCGAAGCCAGTGGCGGCAAAGTGGCCCAAGCGCCGGCCACCAAAGGCGCGTTGCTCAAGGTGCGCGTTGATCTCGCGGCCGACCTGAAAGCCAAGGTCCAGCCGGGCGACAGCGTGTTCATCTTCGCCCGCGCCACCTCCGGTCCTCCGGCGCCATTGGCGGCCAAGCGCTTGACCGTGGCTGACCTGCCGGCGACTGTCGAACTGGGTGATGCCGACGCGATGATGCCGCAGTTGAAACTGTCGAACTTCCCTGAAGTCCAACTGGTTGCGCGCATCTCCCGCGCCGGCCAACCGACTGCCGGCGAATGGATCGGTCGCAGCCTGCCCCTGGCCAGCAGCACCACCGCGCCACAAAAACTGACTATCGACAGCCCGGACAAATAACAGGAAGCGCCCACATGACCGCCATCGCTCGTATCACCCTGCTCAGTATGGTTTTGGGGTTAAGCGCTTGTGTGGTCCAACCACAGCAGCCTGACCGGCTGCCACCGATTCCTCCGTCGCAACCGCGCCCGACGCCGTCACCGACACCCACGCCGAGCAAACCGAGCATCCCAGCCAAACCCGCCAAGCCGCTGCCGCGCACCTCCGCCAGCTTCGCCCCGCCACCGGGGGGCAACAGCCATTGGGATGCGAAGATGGGCGTCTACGTCCTCGACGACCAACCCAACACCTTCTACCGCCAGCGCACCTACTACCGCTGGAACAACGGCTGGAGCCGCTCGATCAGCCCGAACGGGCCATGGGAAGACACCGACATCCATGGCGTGCCGGGTGGGTTGGGAAGACAGTTTGGGGAATGAATGAAAACGGCGATCTTCGGATCGCCGTTTTGCTGTCTGGCGTTTGAAAAGATCGCAGGCTTCGCCAGCTCCTACGGGACCGCGCACGACGATGATCTGCCGGCGTACTCGGCTTTTGCAGGAGCTGGCGAAGGCTGCGATCTTTTGATTTTCGATTGAGCTATTTTTTACGACCCCTTAGCCAGTAACGCCTGAACGTAATCCACAAACGCCCGAGCCTTCACGCTGGCCATCCTTCCCGTCGGAAACACCGCCCACAGGTCCTGATTCGGCAAGGTCCAATCGCTCATCACTTCCACGACTGCACCACTGGCGAGTTCCGGCGCAAACATCCACTCGGACGCCATGGTCAGCCCCAGATGAGCCAGCACTGATTCACGCAGGCCTTCGGCGGCGTTGACGCGGATGCGGCCGCTGATGATCACCGGGTGTTCTTCGTCGCCTTGCTTGAACGGCCAATTCGCGCCGCCGCCCAAACTGTAAACAACGGCTTGATGTTTAGTCAGATCGGCAGGGCAGGCCGGTTTGCCGTGTTTTTCGAAATACTGCGGCGTGCCTAGCACCACGCGCCGGCACTCGGCGATCTTGCGGGCGGTGAGGCCGGAGTCGCTCTGAGCGCCCATGCGCAGGGCGACATCGACGCCTTCTTCCACCAGATTGATATTGCGGTCATCGAGCATCAGGTCGATGTTCAATTCAGGGTTCTGTTCGAGAAACGGCCCCAGATGCGGGACGATGTGCAACCGGCCGAAGGTCACGGCGGCGCAGATCCGCAAGTTGCCGGTCAGCCCGCTGGCGTCACCGCGAGCAGCGTTGTCGGCCTCGTCGGCTTCTTCGATGGCGCGTTTGGCCCGGTCGAAGAAGGCCCGCCCGGCTTCGGTGGGGGTCAGGCCACGGGTCGAGCGCAACAATAGGCGCACCGACAGTCGTGTTTCCAGTTGCGCGATGGTTTTCGACACGGCGGGCTGGCCGATATTCAGACGCCGGGCCGCTGCGGAAAACGAACCGGTTTCCACCACATAGACGAAGGTTTCCATTGCGCCGAGGCGATCCATCTTGAGTCCTTGTGCAAATGTGGTGACTTGCCGAGATCCCCCTGTGGGAGCGGGCTTGCTCGCGAAAGCGATGTATCAGCAACATTGATATCGACTGACACGCCGCCTTCGCGAGCAAGCCCGCTCCCATAGGGGGTTTATGTGGTCTGAAAAAACCCATCAAAACGCCGCTTTACCCACCGAAGCACCACCATCGACAAACAGTGTCTGCCCGGTAATGAACCCGCTCTGCTCGGACAACAGAAAGGCAATCGCCGAAGCGATTTCTTCCGGTTGCCCCAACCGGCCCATCGGTACGCTAGCCAGATAACGCGCTTCACCTTCGCTGCCAATCGGATTGTTCTCTCGGAACAGTTCCGTTTCCGTCGGGCCGGGGGCCACGGCGTTGACCGTGATCCCGGTTTGCGCCAGTTCCAGCGCCCAGGATCGGGTGAAGCTGACCAGCGCCGCTTTCGCCGCCGCATACGCCGTGCGCTGGGTGATCCCGAGCACCGTCAGGCTGGAAATATTCACCACTCGGCCCCAGCCTTTGGCGCGCATGTTCGGCAGCAACGTCTGGGTTGTTTGCAGGGCTGAGTGCAGATTGACCCGCATCACGTCGTCAAAGGTGTCGAGGTCGATTTCGCCCAACACCTGCGGTCGGACCAGGCCGACGTTGTTCACCAGCCCATCGAACTCGTACTGGCTGGCCAGATCAGCCAATACTTCCCGGGTCAGCGTCCTGTCGCCCAGGTCGAGTGGAAACAGCGTGCCGGGAAACGACAGGTCGGGTGTCCGGGCAATCCCGACCACGCGATGACCAGCACGGTCCAAGTGCTCGGCCACGGCACGACCAATGCCTTTGCTGGCGCCGGTGATGAGAAATGTACGTCGGGTCATGACAACTCCTATCAGGATGTGCCGCGGGTAACGCGGCACTTGATCGGTTCAGCCGCGAAGCGCATCCAGCATCGCTTCAGGCTCTGGCCGCTGAGTGTAATCCGGGTTGACCTCGGCGTAACGGATCACGCCATCCTGACCGATCACATAACGCGCCGGCATCGGCAGGGTCCAGGACGGGTCATCGTTGAAGGTGGGCAGGTCGTTGCGCAGGTTTTTGTACAACTCGACCAGGTAATCCGGCAACGCGAAACGCAGACCGAAAGCCTGCGCTACATCGTTGTGAGTGTCGCTCAGGATCGGGAACTCCAACCCGTTGGTGCGCACCGATTTGCGGCTGTTGGCGGCGATCTGCGGCGAGATCGCCACCAGGTTCGCCCCGAATTCCTGCAACGTCGGCAGGAACGCCTGCACGGCTTGCAGCTCCATGTTGCAGTACGGGCACCAGACACCGCGATAGAACGTCAGCACCAACAGACCCTTGGCCAGCAGATCGGCGGAGGACACAGGGTTGCCGTCGGGGTCCTTGAGCGTAAACAACGGCGCCTTATCCCCGACCTTCAGGGCTTTGCCGGCCGCGCCGGACGCAATCAATTCCGCAGTGGCGCGCTCCATGATCGGGTGGATTTCAGCCGGGGCGTTGTAAGGCGGTTTACCGGCCTTGAAGTCAGCTTTGAACGCATCGAGTTTTGCTTGCAGGGTCATGATCGTAATCCTTGAAGAGGAAGCCGGTTGGCTGGGATCAATGGTGACCTTGGACGGGGCAGCGGGGAACGTGGGTGGGGGGCATAGGATTCATTCTTGGGGGGAATGTCGTGTCTCGAATCACACTCTGTAAAACAACCGAACGTCGTGCTTCCAGTTTTCATGCTTGAATAAAGATAACTCTAGAGTTGCTTTTGTTTGGCCGGAGCAAGGAGGCCGGTGGTGCAAAGCAGGCTATTGATCAAGGAGCTGGAGGAGGCGGGCTGGACACTGGACCGGGTCACCGGCAGTCATCACATCTTCACTCACCGTTACAACCCATACACGATCCCCGTCCCGCACCCGAAAAAGGATTTACCGATCGGGACGGTTAAAAGCATCAGGAGGCGAGCCGGGCTGTATTGCCCGCCTGCCAGTTACACAGGAGATCCATAATGCAATATCCCATCTGTATCGAGTGGGGCGACGAGAACACCGCCATCGGTATTCAGATCCCCGATATTCCGGGCGCTGTCACTGCCGGGGATACGTTTGAAGACGCCTATAACGCTGCAATCGAGGTTGCTCACGTAATGCTGCAGGAAATTGCGGCTGACGGAGAGCCGATTCCTATGCCGACTTCAGCGGCCGCACACCGTGGCAATCCCGAGTTTGTTGATATGGGCTGGGGAATGCTGGAACTGGACATTGCGCCTTACATGGGCAAAACCGAGAAGGTCAATGTGACATTGCCCGGCTATGTCATCCAGCGTATCGACCGCTATGTGCGGGAACATAACGTCAAAAGCCGCTCCTCCTTTTTGGCGGATGCGGCGATGGAAAAATTGGTTCGGCATTGAATGAAACAACATGTTCACGGGCAAGCCGGCGGAGGGCATGCCCGTAAGCGATCAACGTGTCATCGCGCTTGATCGGGAGGTCTGCAAAGGTCAGTCATGCCATGGTGGCTGATGAGCTCCCTGATTGACGTTCCCAGTGCACTTTGACTCAGGGCTATTTCAACTTCGCCGGTGTAGGACTCGTCAACATGTCCCCGTGTGTCTGCACTGGTGAGCGGGCTGATGCTGCTGTTCTGAGGGCTGAGGCGAAAGGTTGTGTAGGGGATGCCCGGGGTTGGCTTGTTCCTTTGCCGGGTGCTCATAAAGTCGAAGGAATAGGTTCTCCTGATGGAGTCTATGCACGCTGTGACGGTCTGCGGTGGCGACGCTTCGTTGTACATCACCACCGCCTTCTCGCCGAACTGCAGAAACAGGCAGCCGAACCACCATATGCAACTGGCGAGAACGGACAGGCCCCAGGCGCGCACCACCCCAACTCTGGAAAACAACAAGTTCAGCAGATAAGGCCAGGTCATCATCGGCAGAAAGTATTTGCCAATCTTCCAGGCCCAGCTCTGGTTACCAAGCCAGATTCCCGGGTTGTAGATCATCACCAGCATGACGATGGCGTAGAACACCACTGCCAACGTCCACACCACAAAGTTGGTGGCAAAACGACTCTCGTGCCGGGTTCGCTGTTCTTCCTTCAGTTCGGCGATAACGTGCGTGAAGTCAGTTTCAGCCACGGGAGGAGGGTTGGCTTTGCGTTCTTTATCGCGCAACGCCTTGCGCTGGCGTCGCAGACGCTCAGGGTTTTTTGAAGACATGAGGGGGAAATCTTCCTTGATTGCGCTGTTCGGCGGCAGCTCCATGTGTGCCTCGATGATTGCAAGCACCTGAGTGGGCGTGAGGATAAACATCCACGCCCGCTGCGTCGATAGCGGTCTCGATCAGGCCGTCACGGGCTCTGCGACGCGCGAAACACTCAAGAACCGCAACAACGCCACCAACGGAAACGCACTCCCCACAATCACGATCCACAACCAGCCGCCATGCTCATACACCGCACTGGCTACCGACGAGCCAAACGCGCCGCCGATGAAGATGCTGGTCATGTACAGCGCGTTCAAACGGCTGCGGCTCTTGGCGTCGAGGGCGTAGACCGCGCGTTGGCCGAGGACCATGTTCATCTGCACGCAGAAGTCGAGCACCACGCCAGTGACGGCCAGGCCGATGACGCTGTAGATCGGGTGGATGAACGCTGGCAGGAAGCTCAGGCTGGCGAACACCAGGGCCAGCAGTGAGGCGATGCGGGTGTGGCCGGCATCGGCCAGGCGACCGGCAATCGGCGCGGCGATGGCACCGATGGCGCCGACCAGGGCGAAGAGCGCGATCTGGGTTTGGCTCAGGCCATGATTGCGCGCCAGTTCCAGCGGCACGGCGGTCCAGAACAGGCTGAAGGTGGCGAACATGCAACCCTGGTAAAACGCCCGTTGGCGCAGGACCGGTTGTTGACGCAGCAACGTCCACAGCGAACCGAGCAACTGGCCGTAAGAGGCACTGTGATCAGGCTGGCGCTTGGGAATCGTCATCGCCAGCACGATGCTGATCGCCGCCATCAACGCCGCGGCAATGATGAACATCGCCCGCCAGCCGAAGTGGTCCGCCACCACGCTGGACACTGGCCGCGCCAGCAGAATACCCAGCAGCAAACCGCCCATGATCCCGCCGACCACCCGGCCGCGGGATTCTTCCGGCGCCAGATGGGCGGCCAGTGGAATGAGGATCTGCACCGACACCGAACTGAAACCCACCAGCAACGAAATCAGCAGGAACACATTCGGCTGATCGGTAAACGCCGCGCCCAGCAGGCTGGCAATCGCCACCAGGGTGGTGATGATCATCAGCTTGCGGTTTTCCAGCAGATCACCCAGCGGCACCAGGAAAAACAGGCCCAGCGCATAGCCGATCTGGGTCAGCGAGACGATGAAGCTGGCCATGGTGCTGGTCAGGCCGATGTCCGGCGCGATCAGGCCGATGATCGGCTGGGCGTAGTAAATGTTGGCGACAATGGCGCCGCAGCAGAAGGCGAACAACATCACCATGCCTTTGGTCATTGTCACGGCGCTGTGGGGCGCCTGAGTCGCTGGGTTCATAACGTGTCTCGCTAAACAGGAGGAATGCGCGAAGGCTAAAGGGCTGACCAGTACGGCGGAAGAGAGGTTGGGGTGATAGTAATCATTCCTTTGCGGAATGAATGACGGACGCGTGTGCTGTCCATCGATGAACCTTGCGGCAAAACATTGAGGCCCGATGATACATTCACTTACATCTTGTTCGATAGCGTGCTTATGTTCTCTCTTCACGGTTCATAACAGGAAGGCCCTTCCATGAATGCGATGTTTCGTCACCTGATTCGCAGTGCGTCAGTGGTTACCTTGATCAGTCTATTCACGGCAGGTGTCGCCCTGGCAGCCGAAGCGCCGGGCATGCGCATTGGCGTACGCGGCGAGATCACCGGTGTCAGCGCCGACAGCTTGAAAGTCCACGTCAACAGCGGCGAAAACGTGGTGATCAACCTGACCCAGGACACCAAAGTCCGCGCCGTCACCCTGGCCAATATCGAAGACATCAAACCCGGCAGCTACATCGGCTCGGCGGCCATTCCCCAGGATGACGGCACGCTCAAGGCCCTGGAAGTCCACGTCTTCCCGCCGGAGCTGGCCGGCAGCGGCGACGGCCATCGGCCTTTCGATTTGGCCAAAGGCAGCAGCATGACCAATGGCAGTGTTGGTGATCTGGTCGTCAGCAATGGCCGCACCCTGACCGTCAACTACAAGGGCGGCCAGCAGAAGATTCTGGTGCCGGAGGATGTGCCGATTGTGAATCTGGTGCCGGGTGATCGCAGCTTGCTGAAGGTGGGTGTGAAGATCGTGACGTTCGTGACGCAAAGTGCGGACGGGACGCTGACGGCTCAGTCGATTTCGGCCGGCAAGGATGGCGTGACACCGCCGATGTAATGACCCCAACCGATCGTTCCCACGTTCCGCGTGGGAACGCCTCAATGGACGCTCCGCGTCCGCTTGGGACGCGGAGCGTCCCGGGCTGCATTCCCACGCAGAGCGTGGGAACGATCAACGGGGGATCGCCGTCCTGCAGTGGATTTGGGTGACACAGCGGCCATAAAAAAGGCGACCTCTGCAGGTCGCCTTTTTCATTAAGCTTTAGCTGTTATTGCGCATAAATCTGATCAAAGATCCCGCCATCATTGAAGTGGGTCTTTTGCACGGTGCGCCAGTCGCCAAAGGTCTTCTCTACCGAGAGGAAATCAACTTTCGGGAAGCGATCGGTGTACTTGGCCAATACCGCTGGGTCTCGCGGACGCAGGTAGTTCGCCGCCGCAATCTCCTGACCTTCCGGCGACCACAGGTATTTCAGGTATTCCTCGGCCGCGGCGCGGGAGCCTTTCTTGTCGACGACTTTATCGACGACAGAAACCGGCGGCTCAGCCTCGGCCGAAACACTCGGGTAAATCACTTCAAACTGATCACGACCAAACTCGCGGGCAATCATTTCCGCTTCGTTTTCGAAGGTCACCAGCACGTCGCCGATCTGGTTGGTCATGAAGGTTGTGGTGGCGGCGCGGCCACCGGTATCGAGCACCGGTGCTTGCTTGAACAGTTTGCCGACGAAGGCTTTGGCCTTGTTTTCGTCGCCGCCGTTCTTCAGCACATAACCCCAGGCCGAGAGGTAGGTGTAGCGGCCGTTGCCCGAGGTTTTCGGGTTCGGCACGATCACTTGTACGCCGTCCTTGAGTAGATCCGGCCAGTCTTTCAGGGCTTTCGGGTTGCCTTTGCGAACGATGAACACCGTGGCCGAGGTAAACGGCGCACTGTTGTTCGGCAGGCGCGTGACCCAGTTGTCCGGGATCAGTTTGCCGTTGTCCGCCAGGGCGTTGATGTCGGTGGCCATGTTCATGGTGATGACGTCAGCCGGCAGGCCGTCGATCACCGAGCGCGCTTGTTTGCTGGAGCCGCCGAAGGACATCTGCAGGGTGATGTTTTCGTTGTGCTCGGCTTGCCAGTGTTTCTGGAACGCAGTGTTGTAGTCCTTGTAGAAATCGCGCATCACGTCGTAGGAAACGTTGAGCAGGGTCGGTGCGGCCTGAGCCACGCTGGTCAGTGCCAGGCCAGCGGCCAGAAGTGAGGCGCCAAAGAGTTTTTTCACTGCGCATTCCTTGTTCTGAATAAGTGTTTTTATTAAAAGTGAGGCAATTTGCCAGCGACTATAGCCGGGCTTGCATAGGCCTTTAAAGATTAAAAAGCACTTTGCTTATTCCATTTTCTTAAACAGCTGATTGCCACACCGCGAGCAAAATGCCGCGCCATGTTCGTGGCTGTTTTTCTTGCACACCGGGCAGTCGTGTTGCAGTTGTTCGCCGCGCATGGCGTTGGCCAGTTCGGCGGTGAAAATCCCGGTCGGCACGGCGATGATCGAGTAACCGGTGATCATCACCAGCGACGAAATCACCTGGCCCAGCGGCGTTTTCGGCACGATGTCGCCGAAGCCGACGGTGGTCAGCGTCACGATCGCCCAATAGATGCCCTTGGGAATGCTGGTGAAGCCGTGTTCCGGGCCTTCGATCACGTACATCAACGTGCCGAACACCGTCACCAGCGTGCACACGCTGACAAGGAATACCACGATCTTCTGCTTGCTGCCGCGCAGCGCCGACATCAGATAGTTGGCTTGCTTGAGGTACGGACTGAGCTTGAGCACGCGGAAAATCCGCAGCATCCGAATGATTCGAATAATCAGCAGGTACTGTGCATCGGCGTAATACAGCGCGAGGATGCCGGGCACGATCGCCAGCAAATCCACCAAGCCATAAAAGCTGAACGCATAGCGCAACGGCTTGGGCGAGCAGTACAGGCGCAGGCCGTATTCGATGGCGAAAATAACGGTGAAGCCCCACTCGATGTACGCCAGCACGTCGGCGTAGTTCTGGTGGATCGCGTCGATGCTGTCGAGCATCACGATCACGATGCTGGCGAGAATGATCAACAGCAGGATGCCGTCGAAGCGCCGCCCGGCCTTGGTGTCACTCTGAAATACCATGACGTAAAGTTCTTCACGCCAGTTTTTGCTGCTGTCCATGGATACCGCCTGAACCGAGAATCAGCGAAGCCTAGGTTGATTCTCCCCGGTAGCGCAAGGCTCATGGACGACTGTGGCTTTGCCGAGCTTTTGCGTGGCGGCACGGACCAGCCAGCAGGCGAGGATGAACGGCGCGGTCAGCGTGGGCAGACCGATGGCGGCAAACAACGGCGTCAGCAACAGCGCTGACACAATACCGAGCAAAGGCAGCCACGATTGCTGGCGCTGCGAGCTGAAGGCAAGGGCGGCGAGTACGGCGTTATAGCTCCCCAGTCCCAGCAAGGCGCTGTAGAAGTCGTGGTGCAGCAGACTCCAGCCCATGCCCGCGACGGATGCCAGCAACGCCCAACAGAAGGCGCGGCGATCAGCGATCAGCAAACCGGCGGCAATCAGCGAACCGGCCAGTGGATGGCCAAGGAACATCACTTGGCCGAGGCCTTTGAGCGGGGCCGCGAGTAGGTTCAGCGTGTTGATTTCGATCAAATGCGCCGTGGTCGACGGTGTGGCGAAGCACAGCAGCAACCAGCTCATCCCCACAAAGGGGGTGGTGTAGGCCGGCAGATATTGGCTGACCCGCGCGCGTTTGAGCCACTGTTGCGTAATCATCGCGCTCAGACCGCCGCAGGCAATGATTAGCAGGGGCAACATCGCGGACCAGGGGAAATACAGGCTCAGCAGCAAGCCAAGCAGAACGCCGTTATAGCTGAAGAGCCCGGCCTGACGATCAGCCTTGGCGTAGCCGCGACGCTGCGCGGTGAGCAACCCGGCGACCCCGCCCAACAGTGCACCGCCGAGCAGGGTCGGTGCGGTAAAAAGAATCGCTAACAGGCACAACAGACCGCACAGCGGATGGCGCTGGAGGAAGATCTGACTGAAACCGTTGAGCAGGGCAGTGGCCCAGTCGGGGCAGTGGGTGTTGAAGTGGTTGGCAGGCATGATAAGGGTCTTAGTACAGATCGTTCCCACGCGCAGCAAAGGAATGCCTCAATGGACGCTCTGCGTCTGCTCTTGGGACGCAGAGCGTCCCGGGCTGCACTCCCACGCAGAGCATGGGAACGATCATCGTGTGGGTTAAATCAACGTCTCGATACGCAACGAGTTAGTCGACCCCGGCTGCCCAAACGGCACACCCGCGGTGATCAACAACGTATCCCCGCGCTGCGCCATGCCTTGGGCCTGGGCAATCTCCAGCGCCGTCGAACACACCTCATCCACCTGGCGCAGCCGATCATTCACCACCGAGTGCACGCCCCACGCCACGGTCAAGCGGCGGGCAGTTTGCAGGTTCGGCGTCAGGTTGAGGATTGGCACCGTCGGCCGTTCCCGCGCCGCACGCAGACTGGAAGTGCCGGACTCGCTGTAATTCACCAGCACCGCCACTGGCAGCACGTTACTGATACGGCGAATCGCGCAGCTGATCGCATCGGAAACCGTGGCTTCAGCCTTCGGCCGGCTCACGTCCAGTTGCGTCTGATAGTCCGGGCCGTTTTCCACCTGGCGGATGATCTTGCTCATCATCTGCACGGCTTCCAGCGGGTATTCGCCGGACGCGGTTTCCGCCGACAGCATCACCGCATCCGCGCCTTCAGCCACAGCGTTGGCCACGTCAGTGACTTCGGCGCGAGTCGGAGCAGGGGAGAAGCGCATCGACTCCAGCATCTGCGTCGCCACCACCACCGGTTTACCAAGCTGACGGCAGATGCTGATGATGTTCTTCTGAATCTGCGGCACGCTTTCAGCCGGTACTTCCACGCCCAGATCACCGCGAGCAACCATGATCGCGTCGCTCAACTCAGCGATTTCCCGTAGTTGCGTCACCGCTGATGGCTTCTCGATCTTGGCCATCAAAAACGCCTTGTCGCCGATCAGCGCGCGGGCTTCGCGGATGTCTTCCGGGCGCTGCACAAACGACAGCGCGACCCAGTCCACACCCAGCTCCAGGCCGAAGCTCAAATCGCGACGATCCTTGGCCGTCAGCGGGCTCAGGTCGAGCACCGCTTGCGGCACATTCACGCCTTTGCGATCGGACAATTCACCGCCATTCAGCACCGTGGTATCAATTGCGTCGGCGTACTTGGTCACCACCCGCAGACGCAACTTGCCGTCGTCCAGCAGCAGGTCCATGCCCGGTTCCAGCGCCGCGATGATTTCCGGGTGCGGCAGGTTGACCCGGCGTTGATCGCCCGGCGTCGGATCCAGGTCCAGGCGCAGGGCCTGGCCGCGATGCAGTTGCACCTTGCCCTCGGCGAACTTGCCGACCCGCAGTTTCGGGCCTTGCAGGTCCATCAGAATCCCCAACGGGTAATTCAGCTGGCGCTCGACTTCACGAATCCACTGATAGCGCTGGGCATGGTCGGCGTGATCGCCGTGGCTGAAATTCAGCCGGAAGATATTCACCCCGGCCTGCACTAGTTCACGAATGTCATCGATGCCATCGGTGGCCGGGCCGAGGGTGGCGAGGATTTTGACCTTTTTATCAGGCGTCATTTTTTGTGCTCTCGAGAATCAGGATCGCGCGGAAGTCGTTGACGTTGGTGCGGGTCGGCTCGGTGACAATCAGGGCGTCCAGCGCCTCGAAATAGCCGTAGCCATTGTTGTTGTCCAGCTCGTCGCTGGCGCTCAAGCCGAGGGCAACGGCGCGGGCGTAGCTGTCCGGGGTCATGATCGCGCCGGCGTTGTCTTCGGAGCCGTCGATGCCATCGGTGTCGCCAGCCAGGGCGTACACGCCGGGCAGGCCTTTGAGGCTGTCGGTCAGGCTCAGCAGGAATTCGGCGTTGCGCCCGCCGCGACCATTGCCGCGCACGGTGACCGTGGTTTCGCCGCCGGACAGAATCACGCACGGCGCGGCCAATGGCTGGCCATGCAAAACGATTTGCCGGGCGATGCCGGCGTGGACCTTCGCCACCTCTCGGGATTCGCCTTCCAGATCACCGAGGATCAGCGGACTGAAACCGGCCTGACGGCACTTCACCGCCGCCGCTTCCAGGGATTGCTGTGGTCGGGCGATCAACTGGAAATGGCTGCGGGCCAGGCTCGGGTCGCCGGGTTTGACGGTTTCCGACTCAGGGTTTTGCAGCCAGTTGCGCACGGACACCGGGACGTCGATGTTGTAGCGCTTGAGGATCGCCAGGGCTTCGGCCGAGGTGCTCGGGTCGGCTACGGTCGGGCCGGAGGCGATGACCGTGGCGAGGTCGCCCGGTACATCGGAAATCGCGTAGGTATAAACAGTCGCCGGCCAGCAGGCCTTGCCGAGACGGCCGCCCTTGATTGCTGAGAGGTGCTTGCGCACGCAGTTCATCTCGCCAATGGTCGCGCCGGATTTGAGCAGGGCTTTGTTGATCGATTGCTTGTCGGCAAGGGTGATGCCCGCCGCCGGCAACGCGAGCAGCGCCGAGCCGCCGCCGGAGAGCAGGAAGATCACGCGGTCGTCTTCGCTCAGGTTGCTGACCAGGTCCAACACGCGTTTGGCCACGGCCAGACCGGCCGCATCCGGCACCGGGTGCGCGGCTTCGACCACTTCGATTTTTTCGCATGGGGCGCCGTGGCCGTAGCGGGTCACCACCAGGCCGCAGACTTCACCCTGCCAGCAGCGCTCGACCACTTGGGCCATGGCCGCGGCGGCTTTACCGGCACCGATGACGATCACGCGACCGCTGCGATCTTTGGGCAGATAGGCTTCGAGGACTTGCTGCGGATGGGCCGCGTCAATGGCTGTGGCAAACAGCTCGCGCAGCAGGTGTTGCGGATCGACCGACATGGCGGGCTCCCAATCTTATTGTTCTTGGTATGGTGCTAATGATCGTTCCCACGCTCTGCGTGGGAATGCCTCAATGGACGCTCCGCGTCCGCTTCGGCAGGGACGCGGAGCGTCCCGGGATGCATTCCCACGCAGAGCGTGGGAACGATCAGTGCCGCAAAGGGCTTATTTTTTATCGCGAATCGAGAAATTGGCCATGTGTTCCAGGCCCTTGATCAGCGCCGAGTGGTCCCAGTTGCTGCCGCCGATGGCCGCGCAGGTGCTGAACACTTGCTGGGCGTTGGCGGTGTTCGGCAGGTTGATGTTCAGTTCCTTGGCGCCTTGCAGGGCCAGGTTCAGGTCCTTCTGGTGCAGGCTGATGCGGAAGCCTGGGTCGAAGGTGCCTTTGATCATGCGCTCGCCGTGCACTTCGAGGATCTTCGACGAAGCGAAACCGCCCATCAGCGCTTCACGGACCTTGGCCGGGTCGGCACCGTTTTTCGACGCGAACAACAGCGCTTCGGCAACAGCCTGGATGTTCAGCGCCACGATGATCTGGTTCGCCACTTTCGCGGTTTGACCATCGCCATTGCCACCGACCAGAGTGATGTTCTTGCCCATGGCCTGGAACAGCGGCAGAGCGCGTTCGAAGGCGTTGGCATCGCCGCCGATCATGATGCTCAGGCTCGCAGCCTTGGCACCGACTTCGCCGCCGGACACTGGCGCGTCGAGGTACTGCGCGCCTTTTTCGTTGATCTTGGCGGCGAAGGCTTTGGTGGCGGTCGGCGAGATCGAGCTCATGTCTATCACGACTTTGCCTTTGCCAACACCGGCGGCGATGCCATCGGCGCGGAACAGCACGTCATCGACCTGCGGGGTATCCGGCACCATGATGATGATGAATTCGGCTTCCTGGGCGACTTCTTTCGGGTTGGCCAGGGCGATGGCGCCACCGGCAATCAGATCAGCCGGGGCGGCGTCGTGGTGCGCCGACAGGAACAGGCTGTGACCGGCTTTCTGCAGGTTCAACGCCATTGGGTGGCCCATGATGCCGGTGCCGATAAATCCGATTTTAGCCATGAGAAAATCCTCTTGTTTTTATTGCTCTGTTCGCAAAATTCGTGGGGTGTCAGCGAGGACGCCTTCGCGGGCAAGCCTCGCTCCTACAGACAGCCCGGCCCCCTGTAGGAGCGAGGCTTGCCCGCGAAGAACAATGTCGCGGTGTTCGATCAGATCGCGTTATGAGTCTTCAACCAGCCCAAACCCGCTTCCGTGGTGGTCAGCGGCTTGTACTCGCAACCGACCCAGCCCTGATAACCGATGCGGTCCAGGTGTTCGAACAGGAAGCGGTAGTTGATTTCACCGGTGCCCGGTTCGTTGCGCCCAGGGTTGTCCGCCAACTGCACGTGGTTGATTTCGCCCAGGTGCGATTGCAGGGTGCGAGCCAAGTCGCCTTCCATGATTTGCATGTGGTAGATGTCGTATTGCAGGAACAGGTTGGCGCTGCCGACCTGTTCGCGAATCGACAGGGCTTGCGCCGTGTTGTTCAGGTAGAAACCCGGGATGTCGCGGGTATTGATTGCTTCCATCACCAGTTTGATGCCCACCGCTTGCAGCTTGTCGGCGGCGTACTTGAGGTTGCTGACGAAGGTCTTTTCCACGGTGGCGTCATCGACGTTTTGTGGACGGATACCGGCCAGGCAATTGACCTGGGTGTTGCCCAGTACTTGCGCATAGGCAATGGCCAGATCGACCCCGGCGCGGAATTCTTCGACCCGATCCGGCAGGCACGCGATACCGCGTTCACCCTTGGCCCAGTCACCGGCCGGCAGGTTGAACAACACTTGGGTCAGACCGTTGGCGTCAAGCTTGGCCTTGATCTCGGCGGAGCTGAAGTCGTAAGGGAACAGGTATTCGACACCACTGAAACCGGCCTTGGCGGCCGCTTCAAAACGGGCAAGAAAATCCTGTTCGGTGAACAGCATGGACAGGTTGGCTGCGAAACGCGGCATGGTGGTCTCCCGTAAATGTGTGAGGGCCGATCGTTCCCACGCTCTGCGTGGGAATGCCTTTATGGACGCTCTGCGTCCGCTTTGGGACGCAGAGCGTCCCGGGCTGCATTCCCACGCAGAGCGTGGGAACGATCAAAGCCAAATCAATCGAGCAACGAAATCGCGGTTGGCGCATCGTTGCCGACCAGCGCCAGGTCTTCGAATTCGTTGACGGCGTTGATCTCGGTGCCCATGGAAATGTTAGTCACGCGCTCCAGGATAATCTCGACGATCACCGGCACCTTGAACTCTTCAATCAGTTCCTGGGCCTTGCGCAGGGCAGGCTGGATCTGACCCGGTTCGAATACGCGCAGCGCCTTGCAGCCGAGGCCTTCGGCAACCGCCACGTGATCGACACCGTAACCATTGAGCTCCGGAGCGTTGAGGTTATCGAAGGACAGCTGCACGCAGTAGTCCATGTCGAAACCGCGCTGGGCCTGACGGATCAGCCCCAGGTACGAGTTGTTTACCACGACGTGGATGTACGGCAGTTTGAACTGCGCGCCCACCGCCAATTCTTCGATCATGAACTGGAAGTCATAGTCGCCGGACAGTGCCACGACCTTGCGCGTCGGATCTGCCTTGACCACGCCCAGCGCCGCCGGAATGGTCCAGCCCAACGGGCCAGCCTGACCGCAGTTGATCCAGTGACGCGGCTTGTAGACGTGCAGGAACTGCGCGCCGGCAATCTGCGACAGACCGATGGTACTTACATAGCAAGTGTCTTTGCCGAACACTTGGTTCATCTCTTCGTATACGCGCTGCGGCTTGACCGGCACGTTGTCGAAGTGGGTCTTGCGTTGCAGGCTGGCTTTGCGCTGCTGGCAGTCTTGCAACCAGGCGCTACGGTTTTTCAGCTTGCCGGCGGCTTGCCATTCGCGAGCGACTTCGATGAACACGGTCAGCGCGGCCGCGGCGTCGGAAACGATGCCCAGGTCCGGGTTGAACACACGACCGATCTGGGTCGGCTCGATGTCGACGTGAATGAATTTGCGGCCTTCGGTGTAGACATCGATCGAACCGGTGTGACGGTTGGCCCAACGGTTACCGACGCCCAGCACCACGTCAGATTTGAGCAGCGTCGCGTTGCCGTAGCGGTGCGAGGTTTGCAGGCCGACCATGCCGACCATCAACGGGTGATCGTCCGGGATCGTGCCCCAGCCCATCAGGGTCGGGATCACCGGAATACCGGTCAGTTCGGCGAATTCCACCAGCAACTCGCTGGCGTCGGCGTTGATGATGCCGCCACCGGCCACCAGCAATGGACGCTCGGCCTGGTCGAGCATGGCCAGGGCCTTCTCGATTTGCACCCGGTTAGCGGTGGGCTTGGCCAGCGGCAGTGGCTGGTAGGCGTCGATGTCGAATTCGATTTCGGCCATCTGCACGTCGAACGGCAGGTCGATCAGCACAGGACCTGGACGGCCGGAGCGCATTTCGTAGAAGGCTTTCTGGAAGGCGTACGGCACCTGGCCCGGCTCCATGACGGTGGTGGCCCACTTGGTCACTGGCTTGACGATGGCGGTGATGTCGACCGCCTGGAAGTCTTCCTTATGCATGCGCGCCCGCGGTGCCTGACCGGTGATGCACAGGATCGGGATCGAGTCGGCCGAGGCGCTGTAGAGCCCGGTGACCATGTCGGTCCCGGCAGGGCCGGAAGTGCCGATGCACACGCCGATGTTGCCGGCCTTGGTACGGGTGTAACCCTCGGCCATGTGCGAAGCGCCTTCCACGTGGCGAGCGAGGACGTGATCGATGCCACCGACCTTCTGCAAGGCGGAGTACAGCGGGTTGATCGCGGCGCCCGGGATGCCAAAAGCGGTATCAACCCCTTCGCGGCGCATCACCAGAACGGCGGCTTCGATTGCTCTCATTTTGCTCATGGTTTTGGTGCCTCTTACGTTTTGTAATTGTATACAAGTGGCTTTGCGCAGAGTGTATTCACGGCGGACGGCGCAGGTCAATCCATTTTCTCAAGCGTCTGTTTCATTCGTCGGAAGCCGGTTCTGCTGTGGCTTTTCGTCGCATGTGGCGCTTTTCGAGAATTATTGTATACAAATAAATAATCTATTGTGTTCTATTTGTTGAATCGGACTGCGGCACAAAACCGCAGCCCAACAGCTTTCCCTATAACAAAATGAGGACGGCACCATGAGCGCTTTAACCTTGAAAGACGCAGTCAACCTGACTAACCAGGCCATCGCCGCAGGGCGTGCAGTATCCGCAGCACCACTGACCATCGCGGTGTTGGATGCCGGCGGCCATTTGATCTCCTTGCAACGGGAAGACGGCGCCAGCCTGCTCCGCCCGCAAATCGCCATCGGCAAAGCCTGGGGCGCGATAGCCCTGGGCAAGGGCTCACGCCTGCTGGCGCTGGACGCCCAACAACGCCCGGCTTTTATTGCCGCGCTCAATAGCATGGGGCAGGGCAGCGTGGTGCCGGCACCGGGCGGTGTGTTGATTCGGGATCAGGACGGCAACGTGCTGGGTGCGGTAGGCATCAGCGGCGATCTGTCGGATGTGGACGAGCAGTGTGCGATCAGCGCGATCGAGGCGCAGGGCTTGCGGGCGGATGCCGGGGTGACCGCTTGATCTGAAGTAATTCGACAGCGCCAACAGCGCAGTGGTGACGAAGCGGGGCGGGGTCGATAGACTGCCGCCCCTCTCGTTTTTGTATCAAGGAAGATCTGCGTGAAGACGCTACTTGGCATCACCCTGGCCACGGCCATGACCCTCTGCACACCCTTTCTGCACGCCGCCGAACCGCTGGACGCCGATGACATCGCATTCCAGGCCCTCAGCCCGGTGGTCACCGCGCTGCTCAACGCCGACGACGTCGATGAGCTGATGGCGAGGGCCGAAACGCTCGAAGAAACCGACACCTTGCAAGCCATCGCGGTTTACCTGGCGGCCAGCCGTGAAGATCCCAAGCAAATGCTCGCGCCTTATCAGGTGGCGGCGCTGTTTGCCCGGCGCGGCGATGACAAACTGGCGCAGCGCTTCCTGAGGGAAGCCGATGATCGCGGCATGTGGTTCGGCCCGATGCTGGCCAGCGACGAAGACTTTTCCGACCTGCGCCAGACCGCCACTTACAAAACCGTGTTGGCCAATGCCCAGCAGCGCTATCAGAAAATCGCCCCCGGCAAGGTCGGCGCGATTTCGGTGCTCAATCCTCCTGCCAGTGTTCCCGTGCCCGCCGCGTGCCGACCGGTGCTGGTCTGGATGCATGGTTACGGGGTCAACGGTGAGGTCGATGATTATCAGTCGCTCGCGGACACCGGCGTGATCGTTCTCGGCATCAACGGCACCGAGATGATCAATGCGGTAGACAGCTTCCGCTGGATCGGTCCGGGCTTTGAAGGCACCCATAAAGCGGTGCAGAACGGCTTGAAAGAACTGGAGGCGCAGCAATGCATCGACCGCAAGCATGTTTACCTGATGGGCTTCTCCCAAGGCTCGCAACATGCCGGCGCGCTGTTGGCGCAGCATCCGGATGACTACGCCGGCGCACTGCTGCTGTCGCCTGGCGGCATGCAGCCAACCCCGACCGTGAGCAAGGCCCATGGCAAACGGGTGTTTGTAATCAACGGCAAGATGGAAGGGCCGCGCAATCAGCAGATGGCCAGCGATTTCCGCAAGCTGTTCAGTGACGGCAACGAGGTCAAATCCCGTACCCACGAAGAAGGGCACACGTTCCCGGATGACTGGCGAACTTCGTTCCCGCAAGCGCTGCGTTGGTTGATGGGCAGCGAAGCTTAAAAGCAAAAGATCGCAGGCTTGCGAAGGCTGCGATCTTTTCCTGATTGACGACCGGATCTAACGATCCGGCTCACACCCCTTGAGCACCAGGCGAATAATCGTCTGCGCCGCCGCTTCATAATCCGCCTCATCCAGCTTCGTCTTGCCGGTGACTGCAGAAATCTGCCAGTCGAAGTCGGCGTACGTCTGGGTCGCGGCCCAGATGCTGAACATCAGGTGGTTGGGATCGATCGGGGCGATCTGGCCGCGGTCGATCCAGGTCTGGATGCAGTCGATGTTGTGCTTGGCCTGGCCGTTGAGGCGTTCAACCAGATCGGCGCTCAGGTGCGGCGCGCCGTGCATGATTTCGCTGGCGAACACCTTGGAGGCGAAGGGCAGGTCGCGGGAGATGCGGATCTTCGAGCGGATGTAGCCGCTCAGCACTTCACCGGGCACGCCGTCGGCGTTGAACGGCGTCGAGGCCTGCAGGATCGGCTCGATGATGCTTTCCAGGACCTCGCGGTAGAGGTTTTCCTTGGATTTGAAATAGTAGTAGACGTTGGGCTTGGGCAATCCCGCCTTGGCCGCGATGTCGCTGGTTTTGGTCGCAGCGAAGCCCTTGTCGGCAAATTCTTCACTGGCGGCACGCAGGATCAGTTCTTTGTTGCGCTCGCGGATAGTGCTCATAAACCAGGGGGTTCCTTGCCTGTTCTGGCGGTTGCGCATGGTAGCACCGGGCTCGCGCGGCGCTCAAGAATGCACCGTGCGGCGCTCGGCCGCGCTATGCTGCGCAGCATTCATTACTCGAAGGAAACCTGATTCATGGCAGGAAGCAGTTTGCTGGTGCTGATCGACGACATCGCCGCGGTGCTCGACGACGTGGCGTTGATGACCAAAATGGCCGCAAAGAAGACCGCTGGCGTGCTCGGCGACGACCTGGCGCTCAATGCCCAGCAAGTCAGCGGCGTGCGCGCCGAACGGGAAATCCCGGTGGTCTGGGCCGTGGCCAAGGGCTCGTTTCTCAACAAACTGATCCTGGTGCCCTCGGCATTGGCCATCAGCGTGTTCATTCCGTGGCTGGTCACGCCGCTGTTGATGGTCGGCGGTGCCTACCTGTGCTTCGAGGGTTTCGAGAAGCTGGCCCACAAGTTCCTGCACAGCAAGGCTGAAGATGACGCCGAGCATGCGCAACTGGTCGAGGCCGTGGCCGATCCGGCCACCGATCTGGTGGCGTTCGAGCAGGACAAGATCAAAGGTGCGATTCGCACTGACTTCATCCTTTCGGCAGAAATCATCGCCATCACCCTCGGCACCGTCGCCGATGCTTCGCTGACCCAGCAAGTGATCGTGTTGTCCGGCATCGCCATCGTCATGACCATCGGCGTCTATGGTCTGGTGGCGGGCATCGTCAAACTCGATGACCTGGGCCTGTGGCTCACGCAAAAGCCAGGGCAGATGGCCAAAAGCATTGGCGGGGCGATCCTGCGTGCGGCACCGTACATGATGAAAAGCCTGTCGGTGATTGGTACGGCGGCGATGTTCCTGGTCGGCGGCGGGATCCTGACCCATGGCGTGCCGGTGGTGCATCACTGGATTGAAAGCGTCAGCGCCAGTGCCGGTGGCGCCGGGTTTGTCGTGCCGACGTTGCTGAATGCGGTGGCGGGGATTGTGGCGGGTGCGGTGGTGTTGGCCGGCGTTATGATCGCGAGCAAAATCTGGAAGTCAGTGAAAGGCTGAAACCCGTTATTGATCGTTCCCACGCTCCGCGTGGGAATGCAGCTCGCCATCAGATGCCGAACGCGGAGCGTCCGTTGAGGCATTCCCACGCAGAACATGGGAACGATCTTCAGAAAGCAAAAAGGCCATTCGACTTCCATCGAATGGCCTTTTTTTGTTGCCGCTGAAGTTACTCGGCGATCTGCAACTTGCGCGACTCGGTGTAGACGTAACGCACTTTCTCGTACTCGAACGGTGAGTTCAGCTGGCCATAGCGGAAGCTGTTTTGGTAGCGCTTGTCGACGCCGCGCAGGACCCAGATTTCCGGGTGGTTGGAGCTGACTTCGGAGACGTTCAGGAAGTTGACCGCCGACTCGCCGGTGTAGTCGACCACCAGGCCTGCGGTGTCGCGCAGGTTGGACGGCCCGAGGATCGGCAGGACGAAGTAGGCACCGCCCGGGACGCCGTAGAAGCCCAGGGTCTGGCCGAAGTCTTCGCTCTGGCGCGGCAGGCCCATGGCGGTGGCCGGGTCCCACAGGCCGGCAACGCCGATGGTGGTGTTGAGCAGCAGGCGCGCGGTGGTTTCCAACGAGCGATGGCCCTTGAGCTGGAGCATGCTGTTCAACAGGTTCGGCACATCGCCGAGGTTGTTGAAGAAGTTGCTCACACCCGTGCGCAGGAAGCTTGGGGTGACGTAGCGATAGCCATCGACCACGGGCAGGAACACCCATTGGTCGAAGCGGTAGTTGAAGTGGTAGACCCGACGGTTCCACTCTTCCAGCGGGTCGTAGACGTTCAGCGCGTTAAGCGTCGAGCGTTCGAATTCGCGCTGGTCCAGGCCCGGGTTGAACTTGAGTTTGCTCAGCGGTTCCTTGAAGCCGTCGCCGTCGATCACGACCGGTGCGTTGGCTTTGCTGTTGTCGGCATTGGCGACGCCTGCACAGAGTAACGCTGCGATAAGCAGGAGATATTTAGCCACGGAAGAACTCCAGCATGGCGTCGCTGTTGACGCGATAGTTAAGGTTGCCGCAATGGCCGCCCAATGGGTAAACGGTCAAGCGATCGCCGAAGGTCCGGCGCAGGAAGCCCAAGTCGCCAGGGCCGAGAATCACGTCGTCAGCGTTGTGCATGACCGAGATTTTCGGGCTGTCGTGCAGGTAGTCCTTCAGGGCATACAAACTCACCTGGTCGATCAGTTGCAGCAGGCTGCCGCCGTCGGTGCGGGCGCGCCACATCGGGATAACCTGCTCGGTGATGTAGCAGTCGAAATCGCATTGCAGCGCACGCTTGAGGAACGGCGTGAGGCTGGTGCCTTCGGTGATCGGGTACTTCGGAGGGGTGATCAGGCCGCGACGGTTGATCAGGTCCGAGGTAAAGGCAATGTCGGCTGCCGAGAAACGGAACGAAGTGCCGATCAGCATGGCCATCTGTTCGTTGCTCAAGTGCTGCTTGGACTGCTGGAAGTCGTAGAGCAGGGCATCGTTGAGGTCGATGTAGCCTTTTTGCTGGAAGTAGCGGGTCAGTTTGTTCAGCACCAGTTCATAGAAAGTGGTGCTGTTGTTGATGCCCTTGACCTCGGTCTGTACCAGCTTGTCGAGGTTGGTGATCGAGGTGTAGAGGTTGACCGGCGGGTTGAGCAGCAAGACTTTCTTGAAGTTGAAGCTGCGCCGGGTTTCGTCCAGGTGCGCGACGAAGGCCGCGTCCAGTGCGCCCAGGCTGTAACCGGTCAGGTAGTACTCGGTGACCGGCGTCTTCGGGTTTTGCGCCCGCACGGCCTGCATCACCCGGTACATGTCTTCGGCGTCTTCCTTGGTGATACCGGGCGTGGCAAAGCGTGATGCGGCGCTCATGAAGTCGAAGCTGGTCGGCGACGACAGCTGCACCACGTGATAACCGGCCTTGTAGTAAAGCTTCTTCAGGTATTCGTTGAGGCTGCTGTCATAACGCGCGCCGGTACCGGCGATCAGGAAAATCAGCGGGGCAGCGTGATCCTGGGTGGCAATACGGTAGGTGAGTTTCTTCACCGGCCAGAAGTTGTCCGGCAGGCTGAACTCACGCTCCGGGCGCAACCGCACGCTGCGGTCCTGCTGATTGATGTCTTCGTTGGCCGGCAACTCCGGGCGCAACTCCGGAGGCGTCGTGGCGATGGTCGCCTCGAACGGGTTCGTCAAGGGGTAGCCATAGCTGGCGGCGTCGATGTCGACCGCCAGTGCGGACGCACTCAAAATAAGGCCGCCAAACAGGGCGGCGAAGCGCAAGGAACGGAGCATGACTAAATCCCTTAGAGGAAAGGTGCCGATTGAGGTTCGCAGGCTATGACCACGGGGTTTGCGCCAAAGTGCCATGGATCGGCACCAATCAGGCCTAAATTCGGGGTAATAGTAGCTGGACGATACACTTTGCAGTGATTGCCTGCCCAGTTAAGTGTTGTTAAGGCTTGCACAAAGCCGCCGGACGCTTAAGCTGGCCGCCGTTTTCGTTGATTGGAGTGCTTCATGTCCCGCCGTCTGCCCGTGATTCTGCTGCTTGTTTTGCTGCCTTTATGGCTGGCCGCCAGTTATGGCGCGCGTTATGGCTTCATGGAGGATGCGCAATGGGTCGGCCTCTGCGTGGACGAGGCGAGCCGCTGGGAATGTCAGGTTCGCTCGAACCTTGGGCTGATGATTCACTTCAAGGTCTTGGGCTGGGGCGCAGTGGCCGCGGCGCTGATCGGTTTTGTCGTACCGGGCCGGGCAGGGTGGTGGCTGGCGGTGTTGGCGCTGGTGCTGGGGTTCCCGGCGTTGGCGTTGTACAACACGACGCTGGCGGTGTTTGCGGTGGTGATCGCGGCTTTGCGTCTGGTCCGGGCTTCTCGTAGCGCCTGATAGATAGTCTTCGCGGGCAAGCCTCGCTCCTACGGATTGTTGTCGTTCACATCATTTGTGAACGACACACCCCTGTAGGAGCAAGGCTTGCCCGCGAAGAGGCCGGCAGCAACGCTGAAGATCAGCCCTTGCGAACCCGCAAACAACGCCACAACGCCGCCACCATCAATACACTCACCAGCGCCCAACCCCAGGCCTGCTGGTTCTGCAACCCTTCACGGAACAGCTGCGGCGCAATGCCGGCACCAATGATGAAGGTCAGCAGCGCAATCTCCCGACGTGGCACATTCACCGGACGGCACAGGTACACCAGCGCCGGCAGGATAAACGCGACACTCGGAAAGCTGCGATAGCGCGGGTCGAACACCAGCTCCAGCATCATCACTGCCGCCGCAAACCCGGCGGCGGCTACCAGCCAGCCTGCTCGGCGCTCCAGCAGATTAAAGGCGCATCCACGCCAGCCGTTGCGAGCACTCAGCGTCAGCGCGGCATGGGCCAGCACCAACAGATTCAAAGCGGTCAGCAAGCCGACCCACAGCCATTCACTGGCAAACCGCGTGGTGACCCGCGCCAGATCGCCCCAGGCCCCGATCGAGCAGGCCGCCAGCGCCGCCAACAGTGGCAGCACCAACGCCGCGCGAGTGCTGCGAACCCGACCGCCCAGCAGCAGCGTGCCGAGGAAGATCACACCGCCAACCACCAGCCATTGCGACCAATACGGCACGTTCGACACCGGTCCAGCGAGCACGCCCTTGTCCTGGCGATCAGCATCGAACAGCCCCCAGTAACCGCCGACGGCACCTTCACTGGCACGTTTCCACGGCTGGTCAAAGGCTTCGATCAGGTTGTAATGCCAGTTTTGTTCTTCAGCCATCGCCACAAACCCACGAATGAACTTGGCCTCGTTGACCCGGCTCGGCAGCGCGGTTTCACGTTGGCGGCCTTCGCTCGGCCAGCCGGTTTCGCCGATCATCACATCCTTGGGCGCGAATTTGTTGCCAAACACCTGGCGCACCTCGGCCACGTGTTGCAGGGCGGCGTCGATGTTCGACGGGTCATCTTCCCAGTACGGCAGCAAATGAATGGTCAGGAAGTCCACCGCCGGGGCGATTTCCGGGTGCTTGAGCCAGAATTCCCAGACGTCGGCGTAAGTGACCGGCTGCTTGATCTGGCTTTTCACCTGATTGATCAGCTTCGCCAACTGCACGCCGGTGACTTCTTTGCGCAGCAGCGCTTCGTTACCGACGATCACCGACGTCACCACGTCCGGGTTGGCGCTGGCCGAGGCGATCAGCAAGTCGACTTCCTTGGCCGTGTCCACCGGGTTGCTGTTGACCCAGGCGCCAATCATCAGCTTCAAGCCGTGCTTGCGCGCCAGGTCAGGCAAGGCGTCGAGGCCGGTCATGGAATAGGTGCGAATGCATTCGAAGCTTTTGGACAGCAGCGCGAGGTCGGCGTCCATGCGCTCGGGGCGCAACTTGAACGGCTGGTCGAACGGCGACTGGTCCTTGTCGAACGGGGTGTAGGAGGCGCATTGCAACTTGTGCGTGGCGCTGGCCACGTCCGGCAGGATCACCGGTTTGCCGAGGCCGTACCAGAAACCGCCAAGGGCAAACAGCCCGAGCAGGCAGGCGAAAACATAAGCGAAAAAAGGAAAGCGTGATGTCGCGGGCATGGTCAGGCCGTCTGGGAGCAAAGCCGCGCATGTTACCTGCATTTGTCCCGGGCTTGGTGGCCTGCATGATTTTGACATGCAAAGTTCGGGCGGATCGGGCGGGGTGGTTGCGGCGATCACGATTAATGGCGTTCTGATGTCGTTTCTCGATGCCTTGAGGTCGTTGGCAGCACAGGTCCCTATTGTCGTGAGGTTGATTATCGAAGCGTCAGTACTCCGCTGACGTTCTGGCGATTTTGCGGTGAGGCGTGATGGGGGCGCTGTGCACCATAACAATACGTTGACGCCGCTCGGCATCCGTCGGGCGCAGCACTTTCGGGGAAGTAACGATGAAGATGCGACGACTTTTAGGCGCGAGTGCCGCTCTGGTGCTTGCGATTGGCTCCACATTCGCCAATGCCGAGAGCAAAACCCTGAGCATCGGTTACGTTGACGGCTGGTCCGACAGCGTCGCGACCACCCACGTGGCCGCCGAAGTGATCAAGCAGAAACTCGGTTATGACGTGAAGCTGCAAGCCGTCGCGACCGGGATCATGTGGCAAGGCGTGGCCACTGGTAAACTCGATGCCATGCTGTCCGCCTGGCTGCCCGTGACCCACGGCGAATACTGGACCAAGAACAAGGATCAGGTCGTCGATTACGGCCCGAACTTCAAGGACGCGAAAATCGGCCTGATCGTGCCGGAATACGTGAAAGCCAAGACCATCGACGATCTGAAAACCGATGACAGCTTCAAGGGCCGCATCGTCGGGATCGACGCCGGTTCGGGCGTGATGCTCAAGACTGACCAGGCGATCAAGGACTACGGCCTGAGCAACTACACCCTCAAGGCCAGTTCCGGCGCCGGCATGATTGCCGAGCTGACCCGTGCCGAGAAGAAAAACGAATCCATTGCTGTCACCGGTTGGGTGCCGCACTGGATGTTCGCCAAGTGGAAACTGCGCTTCCTCGACGATCCGAAAGGCGTGTATGGCGCCGCTGAAACCGTAAACAGCATCGGCAGCAAGGAGCTGGCGACCAAAGCACCGGAAGTGGCGAAATTCCTGAAAAACTTCCAATGGGCCTCGAAAGACGAAATCGGCGAAGTGATGTTGGCGATTCAGGATGGTGCCAAACCTGAAGCCGCGGCCAAGGATTGGGTGGCCAAACACCCGGAACGCGTTGCCGAATGGACCAAGTGATTTAGTCCGAAGCGTCTAGTCAGTACCTTCCAGAGCCCCTTGGCATTTATGCCAAGGGGCTTTTTGCATTCCGGTAGGAGCAAGGCTTGCCCGCGATGGCGATCCCGAGCACGCCATCGCGGGCAAGCCTTGCTCCTACAGATGCAAAGCAGGCTAATTATTTTGTTCTAGAAATTGGCGAAACCGTCATGTCGTTCTAATACTAAGGTCGTCTGGAAGCCGTCCCGCAGCCGCATAAAGTGGCTACGTTCTAACAATAATCTGTGCTGCGAGGATAAAAACAATGAACGACAGCATTTACCTCTCGATTCAAAACAGCCCGCGCTTCAAGGAGCTGGTTAGTAAGCGAGAAAAGTTCGCCTGGATTCTATCGGCGATCATGCTTGGGCTTTACTCCGGATTCATCCTTTTGATTGCTTACGGGCCGCATATTCTGGGGGCGAAAATCAGCCCTGAATCTTCGATTACCTGGGGGATACCGATTGGTGTCGGGCTGATTCTCTCGGCCTTTATCCTGACTGCAATCTACGTACGACGCGCCAATGGCGAATTCGACGACCTGAACAATGCGATTCTCAAGGAGGCTCAGCAATGATCCGGCGTCTAATGGCTCTATTGAGCATCGCAGCCTTTGCACCTGGCGCCTGGGCGGCTGAAGCCCTGACCGGCGAAGTGCACAAACAACCACTCAACGTGTCCGCGATCCTGATGTTCGTGGCGTTTGTCGGTTTGACCCTGTGCATCACCTACTGGGCCTCCAAGCGCAACAACTCGGCGGCCGACTACTATGCGGCCGGCGGCAAGATCACCGGTTTCCAGAACGGTCTGGCGATTGCCGGTGACTACATGTCGGCGGCGTCCTTCCTGGGTATTTCCGCCCTGGTGTTCACCTCTGGCTACGACGGCCTGATCTACTCGATCGGCTTCCTGGTGGGCTGGCCGATCATTCTGTTCCTGATCGCCGAGCGCCTGCGTAATCTGGGTAAATACACCTTTGCCGACGTGGCGTCCTATCGCCTCGGGCAAACCCAGATCCGCACACTGTCCGCCTGCGGTTCGCTGGTGGTGGTGGCGTTCTACCTGATCGCGCAAATGGTCGGTGCCGGCAAGCTGATCCAGCTACTGTTCGGTCTCGACTACTACGTTGCGGTGATCCTGGTCGGGATCCTGATGTGCATGTACGTGCTGTTCGGCGGCATGCTGGCGACCACGTGGGTGCAGATCATCAAGGCTGTGCTGTTGCTGTCCGGTGCCTCGTTCATGGCGCTGATGGTCATGAAACACGTCAACTTCGACTTCAGCGCGCTGTTCTCCGAGGCGATCAAGGTTCACCCTAAAGGTGAAGCGATCATGAGCCCGGGCGGCCTGGTGAAAGACCCGATCTCGGCGTTCTCCTTGGGCCTGGCGCTGATGTTCGGTACCGCTGGCCTGCCGCACATCCTGATGCGCTTCTTCACCGTGAGTGACGCGAAAGAAGCTCGCAAGAGCGTGCTGTATGCAACCGGCTTCATTGGCTACTTCTACATCCTGACGTTCATCATCGGCTTCGGCGCGATCTTGCTGGTCAGCACCAACCCTGCGTTTAAAGATGCGGCTGGCGCGCTGTTGGGCGGCAACAACATGGCGGCGGTGCACCTGGCCAACGCGGTGGGTGGCAGTATCTTCCTGGGCTTCATCTCTGCAGTAGCGTTCGCGACCATTCTGGCGGTAGTTGCCGGTCTGACGTTGGCCGGTGCTACGGCGGTATCTCATGACCTGTATGCCAGCGTGATCAAGAAGGGCAAGGCCAACGACAAGGACGAGATCCGCGTTTCGAAAATCACCACCGTTTGCCTGGGTGTGTTGGCGATCGGTTTGGGCATTCTGTTCGAAAGCCAGAACATCGCGTTCATGGTCGGCTTGGCGTTCTCCATCGCGGCGAGCTGTAACTTCCCGGTGCTGCTGCTTTCGATGTACTGGAAGAAGCTGACCACGCGTGGTGCGATGATTGGTGGTTGGTTGGGCCTGATCAGCGCCGTGGGCTTGATGGTGCTTGGGCCGACCATCTGGGTGCAGATTCTGCATCACGAGAAGGCGATCTTCCCTTACGAGTATCCAGCGTTGTTCTCGATGGCGATTGCCTTTATCGGGATCTGGTTCTTCTCGATTACTGATAAGTCGACGGCGGCTGACAATGAGCGGGCGTTGTTCTTCCCTCAGTTTGTGCGTTCGCAGACTGGGTTGGGGGCGAGTGGGGCGGTTTCGCACTAAGGCTTTTATGTAAGTTGCGTTGAATGGAAATGCCCTGGTCGAGAGATTGGGGCATTTTTTTTGGCTTTGGCTTTGGCTTTGCTTTTGTAGGAGCGAGGCTTGCCCGCGAAGGCGGCCTCATTGCCGACCGGGATTTTTGATGGTGTACATATCCATTTCTGCGGTAACGGCCACTTATGGTTTCGCCCTTACGGCGAGTCACTTTGGAAGAGCGCCAAAGTAACCAAAACGCTTTCGCCCCTGACGTACGGTGCCTCGCCCAGGCTCGGCATGCCCTCACTCCGGTCCTGCTCCGTGGGCCCGCCGCCATCGGCCATCCATGGCCGGGGGCGGCTACCGCGGCATCCCTGCCGCGGTGCCCACTGCGCAGAACCTGCGTTCGGCCTTCCGACGGGGCAGATCAAGATCAAGATCAAAAGCCAAAGCGAGGCGGCCTACGGGCCGACCTTGCTTTACGACGCTGCGCGGGGCTGATTGCTGATCGTTCCCACGCTCTGCGTGGGAATGCCGCCGGGGACGCTCTGCGTCCCGCTGTCGACGCGAGGCTTGAGTTCTGCGCAATGGTGACGCGGAGCGTCACGGGATGCATTCCCACGCGGAGCGTGGGAACGATCAGTAACTGGCGTACGCGCACAACCCCCGAGCCAGGCCGGCCGGTAGGCCGCCTCGCGGTGCGATGCACGCCCCCTCGAGAGGCCGAGTGGAGGTTCTGCGCAGTGGGCAACCCGGCATGGATGCCGGGTTAGCCGCCCCCGGCCATGGATGGCCGATGGCGGCGGGCCCACGGAGCAGGACCGGAGCGAGGGCATGCCGAGCCACAGCGAGGCACCGAACGACAGGGGCAAAAGCGCTTTGGTTACTTTCGCCTGGGCCGGCATTCCGGATTTTCGAAAGTGACTCGCTGTAAGAGCGAAACCATAAGCGGCCGTTACCGCAGCAACGGATATGCCCCCGATCAAAGACCCAATAACCAAGCACAAACAAAAACGGCCTCTAATAAATAGAGGCCGTTCCCGGTGCAACTTTAAGACGTTATCGCAAGACAGGTCTTATTTGCGGTCTTCCAGCTTGGTGATATCACGCGACTCGTAGCCGGTGTACAGCTGGCGCGGACGGCCAATCTTGTACGGGCTGGAGAGCATTTCTTTCCAGTGGGAGATCCAGCCCACGGTCCGCGCCAAAGCGAAGATCACGGTAAACATGCTGGTCGGAATGCCGATCGCCTTGAGGATGATCCCCGAGTAGAAGTCGACGTTCGGGTACAGCGAGCGTTCGATGAAGTACGGGTCGGTCAGGGCGATCTCTTCCAGGCGCATGGCCAGTTCGAGTTGCGGATCGTTCTTGATCCCCAGTTCCTTCAGTACTTCGTCGCAGGTCTGCTTCATCACAGTGGCGCGCGGATCACGGTTTTTGTAAACACGGTGACCGAAGCCCATCAACTTGAACGGATCGTTCTTGTCCTTGGCCTTGGCGATGAACTTGTCGATGTTCGACACATCGCCGATTTCATCGAGCATGCTCAGCACGGCTTCGTTCGCACCGCCGTGGGCAGGGCCCCACAGTGCAGCGATACCGGCGGCGATACAGGCGAACGGGTTGGCCCCCGAAGAGCCTGCCAGGCGTACGGTGGAAGTCGATGCGTTTTGCTCGTGGTCGGCATGGAGGATGAAGATCCGGTCCATGGCCTTGGCGAGTACCGGGCTGATCGGTTTGATCTCGCACGGGGTGTTGAACATCATGTGCAGGAAGTTTTCCGCGTACGTCAGGTCGTTGCGCGGGTACATCATGGGTTGGCCCATGGAGTACTTGTAAACCATCGCTGCCAGGGTCGGCATCTTGGCAACCAGGCGGATCGCGGAGATTTCGCGATGCTGCGGGTTATTGATGTCGAGGGAGTCGTGGTAGAAGGCCGAGAGGGCGCCGACTACACCGCACATGACGGCCATTGGGTGGGCGTCGCGACGGAAGCCGTTGAAGAACGTCTTCAACTGCTCGTGGACCATGGTGTGGTTCTTCACGGTGCTGACGAACTGGGCCTTCTGTTCTGCGGTCGGCAATTCGCCGTTGAGCAGCAGATAGCAGGTTTCCAGGTAGTCCGACTGTTCAGCCAGTTGTTCGATCGGGTAGCCGCGGTGCAGCAGGATGCCGTTGTCGCCGTCGATATAGGTGATCTTCGACTCGCAGGAGGCGGTCGACATGAAGCCAGGGTCAAAGGTGAAACGGCCCGTGGCCGTCAGGCCCCGAACATCAATTACATCGGGACCAACGGTGCCGGTTAAAATGGGCAGCTCGACGGGGGCTGCGCCCTCGATGATCAACTGCGCTTTTTTGTCAGCCATGTGGCCTCCTATTTATGCTTGAAATCATCAGACAGACCCCCCACGCAGGGCCCGCACCACTATAGTGAGATAAATTCGAATGTCAATTTGCCTAAAGTCTTGCTCCAGAAGGCTTTAACCGGACTTTTTCCTCGAAATTACCTGCCATTTACGCCTTTTATCCGACTTGTGCAATGAGCTATTAGGGGAAGGTGATTGCGTTGTCATTAGTAGCCTAACTGTCTATACTCGGCCACCGACCGCCAGGGGCTTTTGGGCCCGCTTCGCTGGGGGTCGCATCCCTGGGTGGTGGTTACCTGACCAGTGCACTCCCCAACAACTTTGCCCTGATTGTTAGGGGCTCTTCAGTGTGAAAAAAGCCGTGAAAAGCCAACGACCTGTAAACCTAGACCTAAGGACCATCAAACTCCCCATCACCGGCGTTACGTCGTTTCTTCACCGTGTTTCCGGCATCATCCTCTTCCTGGGCATTGGCTTCATGCTGTACGCATTGAGCAAATCCTTGGGTTCCGAGGAAGGTTTTGCCGACGTGAAGGCAACCTTGACCAGTCCGCTGGCCAAGTTCGTAGCATGGGGCCTCCTGTCCGCTCTGCTGTATCACCTGGTAGCCGGTGTGCGCCACTTGATCATGGACATGGGCATCGGTGAGACGCTGGAAGGCGGCAAGCTGGGCTCGAAAATCATTATCGCCGTGTCTGCGGTGTTGATCGTTCTGGCGGGAGTTTGGATATGGTAACCAGCGTTACGAACCTGTCGCGTTCAGGCCTCTATGACTGGATGGCACAGCGTGTGTCTGCGGTTGTTCTCGCGGCTTATTTCATCTTCCTGATCGGATACCTCGCAACCCACCCTGGCATTGGCTACGTCCAATGGCATGAGCTGTTTGCAAGCAACGGAATGCGTATCTTCAGTCTGCTGGCCCTCGTGGCCCTGGGCGCACACGCCTGGGTTGGCATGTGGACCATCGCGACCGACTACCTGACGCCGATGGCGCTGGGCAAGTCCGCGACTGCAGTACGTTTCCTCTTCCAGGCAGTATGCGGCGTTGCGATGTTCGCCTACTTCGTCTGGGGTGTGCAGATTCTTTGGGGTATCTGATTCATGTCTAATACAGTTAATACGCTTTCGTTCGACGCCATTATCATTGGCGGCGGCGGTGCCGGCATGCGCGCTGCGCTGCAACTGGCACAAGGCGGTCACAAGACTGCCGTAGTCACCAAGGTTTTCCCGACTCGCTCGCACACCGTATCCGCCCAGGGTGGCATCACCTGCGCCATCGCCTCGGCAGATCCGAACGATGACTGGCGCTGGCACATGTACGATACCGTCAAGGGTTCCGACTATATCGGTGACCAGGACGCTATCGAATACATGTGTTCCGTAGGCCCGGAAGCGGTTTTCGAGCTCGAGCACATGGGCTTGCCGTTCTCCCGTACCGAACAGGGCCGCATTTACCAGCGTCCGTTCGGCGGTCAGTCGAAAGACTTCGGTAAAGGTGGCCAGGCTGCCCGTACCTGCGCCGCTGCCGACCGTACCGGTCACGCACTGTTGCACACCCTGTACCAGGCCAACCTCAAGGCCGGCACCGTATTCCTCAACGAATACTACGGCGTCGACCTGGTGAAGAACGAAGATGGTGCCTTTGTCGGCATGATCGTCATCTGCATCGAAACTGGCGAAACCTCCTACGTCCGCGCGAACGCCACCGTATTGGCGACCGGCGGTGCAGGTCGTATCTACTCGTCCACCACCAATGCCCTGATCAACACCGGTGACGGCGTCGGCATGGCCCTGCGTGCTGGCGTGCCGGTACAAGACATTGAAATGTGGCAGTTCCACCCGACCGGTATCGCCGGCGCTGGTGTACTGGTTACAGAAGGCTGCCGCGGTGAAGGCGGTTACCTGATCAACAAGCACGGCGAGCGTTTCATGGAGCGTTATGCTCCGAACGCGAAAGACCTGGCTGGTCGTGACGTAGTTGCTCGCTCGATGGTTAAGGAAATCATCGCCGGCAACGGTTGCGGTCCGGATGGCGACCACGTAATGCTGAAACTCGATCACCTCGGTGAAGAGGTTCTGCACAGCCGTCTGCCAGGCATCATGGAGCTGTCCAAGACCTTCGCCCACGTCGATCCAGCCGTGTCGCCGATCCCGGTCGTTCCAACCTGCCACTATATGATGGGCGGCGTGCCGACCAACATTCATGGCCAGGCGATCACCCAGGACGCTGAAGGCGTTGACCAGATCATTCCTGGTCTGTTCGCGGTAGGTGAAGTGGCTTGCGTATCGGTTCACGGTGCCAACCGTCTGGGCGGCAACTCGCTGCTCGACCTGGTGGTATTCGGTCGTGCTGCCGGCCTGTTCCTGGAACAGACCCTGAAAGAAGGCGTCGACTACGCTCGCCCACGCCAGTCCGACATCGACGCTGCCCTGGCACGTCTCGATGGCCTGAACTCGCGTACCGAAGGCGAAGACGTCGCTACCCTGCGTAAAGAGCTGCAAAGCTGCATGCAGAACTACTTCGGTGTGTTCCGTACCGGCGAATACATGCAGAAGGGTATTGCCCAACTCGCTGATCTGCGTGGCCGTATCGCCAACGTCAAGATCAACGACAAGAGCCAGGCGTTCAACACCGCTCGTATCGAAGCCCTGGAACTGCAGAACCTGCTGGAAGTGGCCGAAGCCACCGCCATCGCTGCAGAAATCCGCAAAGAGTCCCGCGGCGCTCACGCCCGTGAAGACTTTGAAGATCGCGACGACGAAAACTGGCTGTGCCACACCCTGTACTTCCCGGGTGACAAGCGCGTAACCAAGCGTGCCGTGAACTTCTCGCCGAAGACTGTTCCGACTTTTGAACCTAAGATTCGGACTTATTAAGGGTGGCTGCCATGTTGAAAGTCAGTGTTTATCGCTACAACCCTGATCAGGACGCCGCGCCGTTCATGCAGGAATTCCAGGTCGATACCGGTGGTAAAGACCTGATGGTGCTGGACGTGCTGGCCCTGATCAAAGAGCAGGACGAGGGTTTCTCCTATCGTCGCTCTTGCCGTGAAGGTGTTTGCGGTTCCGACGGCATGAACATCAACGGCAAAAACGGCCTGGCGTGCGTCACGCCGCTGTCCGCTGTCGTAAAAGGTAACAAGCTGATCGTTCGTCCGCTGCCAGGTTTGCCGGTTATTCGTGACCTGGTCGTCGATATGAGCATCTTCTACAAGCAATACGAGAAGGTGAAGCCATTCCTGCAGAACGACACGCCGGCTCCGGCCATCGAACGTCTGCAGACCCCGGAAGAGCGTGAAAAGCTCGACGGTCTGTACGAGTGCATCCTGTGCGCTTGCTGCTCGACCTCTTGCCCATCCTTCTGGTGGAACCCGGACAAGTTCCTGGGTCCAGCTGCCCTGCTGCAAGCGTACCGCTTCCTGGCAGACAGCCGTGACACCAAGACTGCCGAGCGTCTGTCTTCGCTGGATGACCCGTTCAGCGTATTCCGCTGCCGCGGGATCATGAACTGCGTCAACGTCTGTCCGAAAGGCCTGAACCCGACTAAGGCCATCGGTCACGTACGTAACATGCTGCTGCAAAGCGGCGTGTGATACAGGCTGTAACTGCAGGACCGTTGTACCCGTAGATGCTACGGCGCAGGCTTCAACCGGCGCCGTAGTTTTAACCTGGGCAGCAGCCCATAAAGCTGCGGCTCTTATTTTGAAGAAATGAGACAAGCAGGGGCATCCGGGCTGGTACCCGGACTATCAGCGTGATCCTAAGTGGCTTGTTTTAGTCGCTGCATTCGGACTTCTGCAAGTTTGCTCGGTGTCGACGCCGGTGGTGTTCCCCTAACCGAGGGTGACCAAGCATGCAAGAAAGCGTGATGCAGCGCATGTGGAACAGCGCCTACCTATCCGGTAGTAACGCTGCCTATGTGGAAGAGCTCTATGAGCTCTACCTGCACGACCCTAACGCTGTGCCAGAAGAGTGGCGCACCTACTTTCAGAAGTTGCCTGCTGACGGCAACACTGCCACCGATGTTTCGCACTCCACAATTCGCGATCATTTCGTCTTGCTGGCAAAGAACCAGCGCCGCGCCCAACCGGTTTCCGCCGGGAGCGTGAGCAGTGAGCACGAGAAGAAGCAAGTTGAAGTGCTGCGATTGATCCAGGCCTACCGTATGCGTGGCCACCAGGCAGCCCAGCTTGACCCGCTGGGGCTGTGGCAGCGTCCTGCACCTGCAGACCTGTCGATCAATCATTACGGCTTGACCAATGCCGATCTTGATACGACCTTCCGTGCCGGCGACCTGTTCATCGGCAAAGAGGAGGCGAGCCTACGCGAAATTCACGAAGCGTTGCAGCAGACATATTGCCGCACCATCGGCGCTGAATTCACGCACATCACCGATTCCGAGCAGCGCCAGTGGTTCCAGCAGCGTCTGGAAAGCGTGCGCGGCCGTCCGACGTACTCCGCCGACATCAAGAGCCACCTGCTCGAGCGCGTCACTGCCGGCGAAGGTCTGGAAAAATACCTGGGCACCAAATACCCGGGTACCAAGCGTTTCGGCCTGGAAGGCGGCGAGAGCCTGATTCCGATGCTCGATGAGCTGATCCAGCGTTCCGGCTCCTACGGCACCAAGGAAATCGTGATCGGCATGGCCCACCGTGGCCGTCTCAACGTGCTGGTCAACACCTTCGGCAAGAACCCGCGCGAGCTGTTCGACGAGTTCGAAGGCAAGAAGAAGGTCGAGCTGGGTTCCGGTGACGTTAAATATCACCAGGGCTTCTCGTCCAACGTCATGACCACCGGCGGTGAAGTTCACCTGGCCATGGCCTTCAACCCGTCCCACCTGGAAATCGTTTCTCCAGTGGTCGAGGGTTCGGTCCGTGCCCGTCAGGATCGTCGTAACGACCCTACCGGTGAAAAAGTCCTGCCGATCTCCATCCACGGTGATGCTGCATTCGCAGGTCAGGGCGTGGTGATGGAAACCTTCCAGATGTCGCAGACCCGCGGTTTCAAAACCGGCGGCACCGTGCACATCGTGATCAACAACCAGGTCGGTTTCACCATCAGCAACCCGGAAGACTCGCGCTCCACCGAGTACGCGACCGACGTTGCGAAAATGATCCAGGCGCCGATCCTCCATGTGAATGGCGATGATCCGGAAGCCGTGTTGTTCGTGACCCAGCTGGCCATCGACTACCGCATGCAGTTCAAGCGTGACGTGGTAATCGACCTGGTCTGCTACCGTCGTCGCGGCCACAACGAAGCTGACGAGCCTAGCGGCACCCAGCCTCTGATGTACCAGCAGATCACCAAGCAGCGCACCACCCGTGAGCTGTACGCCGAACGCCTGACCCAGGCCGGTGTGGTGGATGATGAGCGCGTGCAAGCCAAGATCGACGAATACCGCAATGCGCTGGACAACGGTCTGCATGTTGTGAAAAGCCTGGTCAAAGAGCCGAACAAAGAGTTGTTCGTGGACTGGCGTCCGTACCTGGGCCACGCCTGGACTGCACGTCACGACACGCGTTTCGACCTGAAAACCTTGCAGGAACTGTCCGCCAAGCTGCTGGAAATTCCAGAAGGTTTCGTGGTTCAGCGCCAAGTCTCGAAGATCTACGAAGACCGTCAGAAAATGCAAGTCGGCGGCCTGCCGATCAACTGGGGTTACGCCGAAACCATGGCGTACGCGACCCTGGCGTTCGAAGGTCACCCGATCCGCATGACTGGCCAGGACATCGGCCGCGGTACGTTCTCGCACCGTCATGCCGTGTTGCACAACCAGAAAGATGCCGGCAGCTATATTCCGCTGCAGAACCTGTACAAAGGCCAGCCACGTTTCGACTTGTACGATTCGTTCCTGTCCGAAGAAGCCGTCCTGGCGTTCGAATACGGTTACTCGACCACCACGCCTGAAGCGCTGGTGATCTGGGAAGCCCAGTTCGGCGATTTCGCCAACGGTGCCCAGGTGGTAATCGACCAGTTCATCACCAGTGGCGAGCACAAGTGGGGCCGTCTCTGCGGTCTGACCATGCTGCTGCCGCACGGTTATGAAGGTCAGGGTCCGGAGCACTCTTCGGCACGTCTGGAGCGTTACCTGCAACTGTGCGCCGAGCACAACATCCAGGTAGCGGTACCGACCACGCCGGCCCAGATCTACCACTTGCTGCGTCGTCAGGTGATTCGCCCGCTGCGCAAGCCATTGATCGTTCTGACTCCGAAGTCGCTGTTGCGTCACAAGCTCGCCATATCGACCCTGGAAGATCTGGCCGAAGGTTCGTTCCAGACCGTTATCCCGGAAATCGATGTTCTGGACCCGAAAAAGGTCGAGCGCATTGTTCTGTGTAGCGGCAAGGTCTACTACGACCTGCTGGAAAAACGCCGTGCCGAAGGTCGTGATGACATCGCCATCGTGCGTATCGAGCAGCTGTACCCATTCCCTGAGGACGACTTGAACGAAGTCCTGGCTCCGTACACCAACCTCAAACATATCGTTTGGTGTCAGGAAGAGCCGATGAACCAGGGTGCCTGGTACTGCAGCCAACACCACATGCGCCGCATCGTGGGCAATCACAACAAGGCGCTCGTTCTCGAGTACGCCGGCCGTGATGCTTCTGCTGCACCTGCTTGTGGTTATGCATCGATGCACGCTGAGCAGCAGGAAAAACTGCTGCAAGACGCCTTTACTGTTTAACGCCTTCGCGCACCTGAAACCGAATTTAAGGACCCACAGATAATGGCTATCGAAATCAAAGCCCCCACTTTCCCGGAATCGGTTGCCGATGGCACCGTTGCCACCTGGCACAAAAAACCAGGCGACGCCGTCAAGCGTGATGACCTGATCGTCGATATCGAAACCGACAAAGTGGTACTGGAAGTATTGGCCACCGCTGACGGCGTGCTGGGCGCTATCGTCAAGAACGAAGGCGACACCGTTCTGTCCGACGAAGTCCTGGGCTCGATCGAAGAGGGTGGCGCTGCTGCTGCCGCTCCGGCTGCTGCCGCTGCTCCGGCCGCTGCACAAGCCGCTGCCCCGGCTGCCGAAGGCGAAGACGATCCTGTTGCTGCACCGGCTGCTCGCAAGCTGGCTGAAGAAAACGGTATCAACATCGCTTCCGTTGCCGGCACTGGCAAAGGCGGTCGTGTGACCAAGGAAGACGTCGTCGCTGCTGTTGCTGCCAAGAAAGCCGCTCCGGCTGCCGCGCCTGCCAAGGCTGCTGCTCCGGCTGCCGCCGCTCCTGTGTTCGCCGCTGGCGACCGCATCGAGAAGCGCGTACCGATGACCCGCGTGCGGGCCACCGTTGCCAAGCGTCTGGTCGAAGCTCAGTCGAACATGGCGATGCTGACCACGTTCAACGAAGTCGACATGACCGAAGTCATGGCCCTGCGTTCGAAGTACAAGGACCTGTTCGAGAAGTCCCACAATGGCGTACGCCTGGGCTTCATGTCGTTCTTCGTCAAAGCAGCTACCGAAGCGCTGAAACGCTTCCCGGCTGTCAACGCGTCGATCGACGGTGCCGACATCGTTTACCACGGCTACGCCGACGTTGGTGTGGCTGTTTCCAGCGACCGCGGCCTGGTTGTACCGGTCCTGCGTAACGCCGAACTGATGAGCCTGGCTGAAATCGAAGGCGGCATCGCTGCTTTCGGCAAGAAGGCGCGTGACGGCAAGCTGTCGATGGACGAAATGACTGGTGGTACGTTCACCATCACCAACGGTGGTACCTTCGGTTCGATGATGTCGACGCCGATCGTCAACCCGCCGCAAGCGGCCATCCTGGGCATGCACAACATTCTGCAGCGTCCTATGGCGATCAACGGTCAGGTCGTTATCCGTCCGATGATGTACCTGGCTCTGTCCTACGATCACCGTCTGATCGATGGCAAAGAAGCTGTGACCTTCCTGGTTACCATCAAGAACCTGCTGGAAGACCCGGCTCGTTTGCTGCTGGATATCTGATAGAAGCAGCTGCAGGTTTCAAGTTTCAGGTTGCAAGCAATTGCAGCCTGGCTTGAGGCTTGCGGCTTCAAGCTTGTTGCCAAAAGAGGATTTTTTGAATGTCGCAGAAATTTGACGTAGTAGTGATCGGTGCGGGCCCTGGCGGCTACGTGGCTGCCATCAAAGCAGCGCAACTGGGTCTCAGCACTGCCTGCATCGAGAAATACACCGACAAGGAAGGCAAACTGGCCCTGGGCGGTACTTGCCTGAACGTCGGCTGCATTCCATCCAAGGCGCTGCTGGACAGCTCCTGGAAATACAAGGAAGCCAAAGAAGGCTTCGCGATCCACGGTATCAATCACGCTGGCGTGACCATGGACGTGGCGGCAATGGTTGGCCGTAAAGCCAACATCGTCAAAGGCCTGACCTCTGGCGTTGCCACCCTGTTCAAGGCCAACGGCGTTACTTCCCTGCAAGGCCACGGCAAACTGCTGGCCGGCAAGAAAGTCGAGCTGACCAAGCCAGACGGCACCGTTGAAATCATCGAAGCCGAGAACGTGATCCTGGCTTCGGGCTCGCGTCCAATCGACATTCCACCGGCTCCGGTTGACCAGAACGTGATCGTCGATTCGACCGGCGCACTGGAATTCGCAGCCGTACCTAAGCGTCTTGGCGTGATCGGCGCTGGCGTGATCGGTCTGGAACTGGGTTCGGTCTGGTCCCGTCTGGGCGCTGAAGTGACTGTTCTGGAAGCCCTGGAGAAGTTCCTGCCAGCAGCTGACGAAGCAGTTTCCAAAGAAGCCTACAAAACCCTGACCAAACAAGGTCTGGACATCAAGCTGGGCGCTCGCGTCACCGGTTCCAAAGTGAACGGCGACGAAGTCGTTGTGAACTACACCGATGCCAATGGCGAACAGAACATCACCTTCGACAAGCTGATCGTTGCCGTTGGTCGCCGTCCGGTGACCACTGAGCTGCTGGCAGCTGACAGCGGTGTGAACATCGACGAACGTGGCTTCGTTTTCGTTGACGACCAGTGCGCTACCAGCGTTCCGGGCGTTTTCGCAATCGGTGACGTGGTTCGCGGCATGATGCTGGCGCACAAGGCGTCCGAAGAAGGCATCATGGTTGTAGAACGTATCAAGGGCCACAAAGCCCAGATCAACTATGACCTGATCCCGTCTGTTATTTATACTCACCCGGAAATCGCGTGGGTCGGTAAAACCGAGCAAACCTTGAAAGCTGAAGGCGTTGAAGTTAACGTCGGCACTTTCCCGTTCGCCGCCAGTGGCCGTGCCATGGCAGCCAACGATACCGGCGGTTTCGTGAAAGTCATTGCTGATGCCAAGACTGACCGCGTACTGGGCGTCCACGTGATTGGCCCGAGCGCTGCAGAACTGGTTCAGCAGGGCGCGATCGGTATGGAGTTCGGCACCAGTGCCGAAGACCTGGGCATGATGGTTTTCTCCCATCCGACCCTGTCCGAAGCCTTGCACGAAGCGGCTCTGGCAGTGAATGGCGGCGCCATTCACATCGCCAACCGCAAGAAGCGTTAAGACAAGACAATAAGAAACCACGGCGGAAGGCCCGTCGTGAGCCTTGCGTGCAAGACTCACCGCGGAATGTCCGCCGGACGCAGCCTTGCGTAGTCTCACCGGTTATCCGGAACACCTACGCAAGCAGCAGTCACAGGTGGTGCGGCACTTCAACAGTGCAGCACCGAATGCGCAGTACCTAACGAAGACGGTAATAAGCATGAATCTTCACGAGTATCAGGGTAAGCAGCTGTTCGCTGAGTACGGCCTGCCAGTATCCCAGGGTTTCGCCGTAGACACCCCGGAAGCAGCAGCAGAAGCGTGCGACAAAATCGGCGGGACCGAATGGGTTGTCAAAGCCCAGGTTCACGCAGGTGGTCGCGGTAAAGCGGGCGGCGTTAAGCTGGTTCGCAGCAGAGAAGACGCCAAAGCATTTGCTCAACAGTGGTTGGGCAAGCGTCTGGTGACTTACCAGACTGATGCCAATGGTCAGCCAGTCACCAAGATCCTGGTTGAATCGTGCACTGATATCGCTAAAGAGCTGTACCTGGGCGCTGTCGTTGACCGTTCGAGCCGTCGCATCGTGTTCATGGCTTCCACCGAAGGTGGCGTGGACATCGAGAAAATCGCTCACGACACTCCAGAAAAAATCCTGAAAGCCACGATCGATCCACTGGTTGGCGCTCAGCCATTCCAGGGTCGCGAGCTGGCATTCCAGCTGGGTCTGGAAGGCAAGCAAGTTGCTCAGTTCGCCAAGATCTTCGTAGGTCTGGCCAAGCTGTTCAAGGATCACGACCTGGCTCTGCTGGAAGTGAACCCGCTGGTGATCAAGGCTGACGGCGATCTGCATTGCCTCGACGCCAAGATCAACATCGACGCCAACGCCATGTACCGTCAGCCTAAGCTGAAGACTTTCCACGATCCGTCGCAAGACGATCCGCGCGAAGCGCACGCTGCCAAGTTCGAACTGAACTACGTAGCACTGGAAGGCAACATCGGTTGCATGGTCAACGGTGCTGGCCTGGCCATGGGTACCATGGACATCGTCAACCTGCATGGCGGCAAACCAGCCAACTTCCTCGACGTGGGCGGCGGTGCTACCAAAGAACGCGTTACCGAAGCGTTCAAGATCATCCTGTCCGACACTAACGTCGCTGCAGTATTGGTCAACATCTTCGGCGGCATCGTTCGTTGCGACATGATTGCCGAAGGCATCATCGGTGCAGTGAAAGAAGTCGGCGTGAAAATCCCGGTTGTTGTTCGCCTTGAAGGTAACAACGCTGAGCTGGGCGCTAAAGTACTGGCAGAAAGCGGTTTGAACATCATCGCTGCTACCAGCCTGACCGACGCTGCTCAACAAGTTGTCAAAGCTGCGGAGGGCAAATAATGAGCGTCCTGATCAATAAAGACACCAAAGTTATCTGCCAGGGTATTACCGGTTCGCAAGGTAGTTTCCACACCCAGCAAGCCATCGAATACGGCACCAAGATGGTTGGTGGCGTTACTCCTGGTAAAGGCGGCACCGAGCACCTGGGTCTGCCAGTGTTCAACACCGTGAAAGATGCTGTAGCTGCCACTGGCGCCACCGCCAGCGTTATCTACGTTCCAGCTCCTTTCTGCAAAGACTCCATCCTGGAAGCAGCGTTCGGCGGCATCAAGCTGATCGTTTGCATCACTGAAGGCATTCCTACCCTGGATATGCTGGATGCCAAGGTCAAGTGCGACGAACTGGGCGTAGTCCTGATCGGTCCTAACTGCCCAGGCGTGATCACTCCAGGCGAATGCAAGATCGGCATCATGCCAGGTCACATTCACTTGCCAGGCAAAGTCGGTATCGTTTCCCGTTCCGGCACCCTGACCTACGAAGCTGTGAAGCAGACTACTGACGCCGGTTTCGGTCAGTCGACTTGCGTCGGCATCGGCGGTGACCCGATCCCGGGTTCGAACTTCATCGACATCCTGAAGCTGTTCCAGGAAGACCCGAAGACCGAAGCGATCGTAATGATCGGCGAGATCGGCGGTTCGGCTGAAGAAGAAGCGGCTGCCTACATCAAGGCACACGTGACCAAGCCGGTTGTTTCCTACATCGCTGGTGTGACTGCCCCTGCAGGCAAGCGCATGGGCCATGCTGGCGCAATCATCTCTGGCGGCAAGGGCACTGCAGACGAGAAGTTTGCTGCCCTGGAAGACGCAGGCGTTAAAACCGTGCGTTCGCTGGCAGACATCGGCAAGGCTTTGTCCGAGCTGACCGGTTGGGCGATCAAATAAGCCTCGCGCTTAGCTGACGCTTCACCAGGCAAAGGCCACCTTCGGGTGGCCTTTGTCGTTTCCGGGTGATCGTTCCCACGCTCCGCGTGGGAATGCCGCCGGGGACGCTCCGCGTTCCGCCTTCGAATGCGACGCAGAGCGTCGCGGGATGCATTCCCACGCAGAGCGTGGGAACAATCTGACCTGAGGTGGAAAATTAGATATGTAAACGCGACACGGAAATGTCGCGTATCGGATAGTTCGCCCTCTAACAGTGCGTTTGTCAGGCAAATTCGTTAGGCTAGCAGCCATTTTTGCGTCCGCCGCCCACAAGGCCGCTACGCGCTAAACGGGTTGGTCCTATACGGATCGACAGCATTTCCCTCACCCATAAGGGAAATCCCTCTCTAAATTCCGATTCAGTAGTGTGGTATTTCCTTAATGAAAGTGTTGAAAGGCCAGGACATCCTGGCACTTGGTTTTATGACGTTTGCCCTGTTTGTCGGGGCTGGCAACATCATCTTCCCGCCTATCGTCGGTTTGCAGTCCGGGCCTAATGTCTGGATGGCGGCGCTGGGTTTCCTGATCACAGCGGTCGGCCTTCCAGTGATCACCGTGGTTGCCCTGGCCAAGGTTGGCGGTGCCATGGATGCCTTGAGCAGCCCGATCGGCAAAGTCGCCGGGGGCATTCTGGCCGCCGCGTGCTACCTGGCGGTCGGCCCGCTGTTCGCCACCCCGCGCACGGCCACCGTATCCTTCGAGGTCGGTCTGGCGCCATTGACCGGCGAGAGCCCGCTAGCGCTGTTTCTCTACAGCTCGGTGTACTTCCTGCTGGTGTTCTTCATCTCGCTGTACCCGGGCCGCCTGCTGGACACCGTAGGGCGTTTCCTCGCGCCGCTGAAGATCATCGCCCTGGCCGTGCTCGGTATTGCCGCGTTCGCCCTGCCGGCCGGTGACATTGGCGTGGCTACGCCGGAATACGTGGCGGCACCGTTCTCCCAGGGTTTCATCAATGGTTACTTGACCATGGATACCCTGGGTGCGCTGGTGTTCGGCATCGTCATCGTCAACGCCATTCGTTCCCGCGGCGTCGAGTCGCCAGCCCTGATCACCCGTTACGCGATCATTGCCGGGATGATTGCCGGCGTGGGCCTGGCGCTGGTGTACGTCAGCCTGTTTCGTCTCGGTTCGGGCAGCCATGAAGTGGCCGCCGGTGCCGCGAATGGCGCGGCGGTCCTGCACGCCTACGTGCAGCACACCTTCGGTTCGCTGGGCAGCGGTTTCCTTGCGGTGTTGATCTCGTTGGCCTGCCTGGTGACCGCGGTCGGCCTGACGTGCGCTTGTGCCGAATACTTCAGCCGGGTGCTGCCACTGTCCTACAAGACATTGGTCATTATCCTGGCGGTGTTCTCGCTGTTCGTGTCCAACCTGGGCCTGACCAAGCTGATCGCGTTCTCGATCCCGGTGCTGACCGCGATCTACCCGCCGTGCATCGCCCTGGTCGCCTTGAGCTTCTGCAAGGACTTCTGGCGTGAACAGGGGCGCATCGTCGGTCCGGTGATGCTGGTGTCGTTCATCTTCGGCCTGATCGACGCGCTCAAGGGCGCGGGCCTGGCGGACTGGATGCCGACGCAGCTGTCGCACCTGCCGCTGAGCGAGCAAGGTCTGGCGTGGCTGGTGCCGTCGGTCATGACCCTCGTGGTTGCGGCCGTGTGCGACCGTATGCTCGGCAAGCGCGCCGAAGCGTTGGCGTAAACCTGATCGCCCGTCACAAGCGGGCAGCAGGTCAAAACAGAAATGCCCCGTATCAATCGATACGGGGCATTTTTTATGGGCGTGAGGCAGTGTCTTTTCCTGCGAACCAGCGTCGAACCACTACCTGTAGTAGCCAGGCTTGCCCGCGAAGGCGTCGTATCAGCCACCGTGATGTCGTCTGACACGACGCCTTCGCGGGCGAGCCTCGCTCCTACACGTTCTGCCAACGTCTTACAGGGAATTGCATGTCGTTCATCCACGCCAACCTGATCCACCTGCTCGCCGCGCTCTGGTTTGTCATCTGTTGGGGCGGCTACACCCGTTATGCGACGTGGAAGGGCCGCGATACCGCGTGCCTGGCCAGCGTATTGCACCTGTACCGCGAAGACTGGATGCGCCGCATGTTGCTGCGCGATAACCGTATCGCCGATGCCAGCGTGATCGGCAACCTGGAGCGTAACGCCTCGTTCTTCGCCTCCAGCACGCTGATTATCCTGGCGGGCATTCTCACCGTGCTCGGCGCCTCCGAAAGGGCAGTGTCGTTGCTGGCGGATATCCCCATGGTGCAGCAGGCGTCCCAGGGCATGTCGGAGATCAAGTTGCTGTGCCTGGCGCTGGTCTTCGTCTATGCGTTCTTCACCTTCAGTTGGTGCATGCGCCAGTACAACTTCGCGGCAATCCTGGTCGGCTCGGCGCCGATGATCGGTGAGCGGCATGTCTCCGAGCAGGAGCGCAAAGCCTTTGCGGCACGGGCGGCGCGGGTGATTTCGATGGCGGCCAACCAGTTCAACTTCGGCCTGCGCTCGTACTATTTCGGCATGACCATGCTGGCGTGGTTCGTCAGCCCCTGGCTGTTCATGTTGATGAGCGCCGGGGTGGTGCTGGTGTTGTATCGCCGGGAGTTTCATTCCGACGTTCTCGACGTGATGGTCTATACCCCTACAGAGGCGCCATTGCCCGAAGCCAACAAAGAGGCCGCTTGATGAGTATTCCGTTCTGGTGTGTGTTTATCAGCGCATTGCTGATCTACGTGGCCCGCATGCCGGTGGCCAAGGCGATGAAAGAGCAGGGCGGTTACAACAATCACCTGCCGCGCCAGCAACAGGCGCAACTCACCGGTTTCGGTGCTCGCGCGGTGGCGGCTCATCAGAACTGTTTTGAGGCGTTCATCTTGTTTGCAGTGGGCGTGCTGATGGCGCACACCACGCAGACGGCGGGGTGGCTGATCGACTCGCTGGCGATCATCTTCGTGATCACGCGCATCCTCTATTTACTGTGTTATTGGGGCGATCTTGCGTGGCAGCGCAGCCTGGTGTGGCTGGTCGGGCTGGTGTGCTCGCTGTTGCTGATGATCAGCCCGACGTTCAGGACCATTTTGCTCTAGCGCGAAAGGCCGGGGCATATTGCGCAGCTGTGTGATGGCGTTGTAACGTCCGGCTTCGGTTTCTCATGGAAGGCAGTTCTTGAACGGATTTCAAACGTGTCAGCCACCACGCCGCCGACGCGGCTGGTGGGTATGGGCCTTGATGGCGGGCAGTGCGTTAGCGCAGGCCTCGCCATCCGCTGTGCCCGTCGAGCCCAAGCCCGAGGCCAGGCGGTTCGGCGATTTCCTGGTTGTCCCGCCGACATCCTCAGAGAGGCTTGGTGGCTACGGACCGCAGCTGTCTATCAGTTTTCGTTCCCGCAAGTACAGGCCCTTCGGTTCCTGGGAAGTCGGGGGTGTGCGGCCGATCAAGGCGTTGAGCGAAGGTCAGCCCATGCTGTTGGCGGTCACCTCGGGCTATAGCGGCGTCGGTACGCTGCTCATTAGCGTACAAAATGGTGTGCCCTTGTCGCGCCTGTTAAGCCCAATCAACGATCTGAAACATCCCGACTGGGGCGTGCCGCAACCAGGGCGTGAGGAGGTTTTGCTGTTTAGGGAGTCCGGCCGTGCGCTGGATACCAATACCGGCGAAGTGCTGTGGTTTGACACCCGCTACAAGGCCAAGGTCTACAGCTCTGGGGGCACACTGATGTCGGTGTCCCCGGACAATCGGCTGGCGGCGTTCCTGAACTTCAAACAAATATTGGTCGGCGGGCGTGAGGATGGCCTTAACGCTGCCTATCAGTTGCCGGCCGATGCCAACGTCGGCGAACTGGCCGACATTCACCATGCCGCTTACGCCCAGGCAGTTCAGGCACACAAGGACGGCCTGCCAGGCATAGATAACAAGCGTCTGGCCCAGGACATGACGATTGCCTGGTTCGCAACGCGCTTCCACTGGCAGGCCAAAAACGGCTCGTGGGAGTTGGTCGGTCGTGGCCTCGGCCCCGCATTACCTCTTTCCGAGCGCTAAGCCTGATGAAAAACTCACTAACGGGTCGTGGCGTCTTGCTGCTGATCGGTATCGCCGTGTCGCTGGGTGGTTGCGTCAGTCAGGGGAGCGGGCACGACAGGGAATTCCTGTCCGAAAACCTGGACGCAAGCCAGGCGTTGCTGACGTTTGATGTCGCCTTTGCATTGGCTCCGGATTACAAGCCGTCCCAAAGTCAGTTTCATGCCGATGACCGAATCACCTACAGCGGCTTCCCTCATATCGAGGTGCCTTATTTCCAGAAGGGCCTGGATGTCGACATGGGGCTGACCGGGCTTCCCTACATGCTGCCGATTCCCTATCCGGTGCCCAAGGTCGATACCGGGCGCAGCGAGTACAAGGTGTTTGGCCAGCGGCTGGACGAGCAGCACTATCGTTTCGTGGTGCCGAGCAAGTCGATGTGGAACAGCGGCCACACCTTTGCGTTGTTGTTTCAGCGTCGTGAACGGCGGGAAACCATCACCTTTCGCTTCAATACGCAGACGTCCTGCGCCTCGTCATTGAAGGTGATAACGCCGGACTACGGTTATCCATTGTCCGTCAGCGCCAAGTTCAAAAACGAGGTGGGCTGTTTGACCGTGTGTGATGGTCGGCCGGGCTATCCGGGTGATTGTGCCTTTCAGCCGCAGCCAACTAGCGGCGGATAAAGTTGCTGTAACGGTAAATTCCAGGCAAAAGAAAACCCGCACTTGGCGGGTTTTCTTTTATCACGCTAAAAACTGTTTTAGTTTTTAGGTGCTTCGGTAGGAGCGGCCGGAGCGGACTCCTGAGTGGCTGCTTTGTTCGATTCAGCCTGAGCTTTGGCAGCTTCGGCGTTTTCTTTCGCAGCGTCGTTCACTTTATCCTGAGCTTTGTTCATGTCTTGCTGAGCTTGCTCAGCATGTTGGTTAGCATCTTGAGCTTTGTCCTCGGATTTTTTATCGCAAGCAGCGAGACCGAGGGAAGCGGTCAACATCAAGGCAATAGCTAAAGTCTTACGCATGGGGTGTTTCTCCTTATGGAAAATATCTACTGGCCTTTCGAGCACAGCCGTCAGCGATAAGTTCCTCATTTCATACAGATATATAAGTTTAAGTGCGATGGAACTTTTACCTGATAGCCAAATGCGTTCACCCGATACTAAGAAGAGTTCTTATCCAATGGCCGAAAACCCCGTTTTTGAGCGTGCGACGCGATTTTTATCGGCACTGCGACATTGTCAGGTGCTCGGTTTACGAGTTCACAGCGCGAGTACGGACGGACTAACGGTCGTCCTGCCCTACAGCGCGCAAATCGTCGGTAACCCGCAAACCGGCGTCATTCACGGTGGTGCTCTGACGTCGCTGATGGACACCGCTTTAGGCATGTCGACCCTGTGCGTGTTACCGGAATTCGAAGTCTGCCCGACCCTCGACCTGCGCATCGACTACATGCACGCCGCCGAGCCGCACAAGGATGTCTACGGTTTCGCCCAATGCTACCGGGTGACCACCGATGTGATCTTCGCCCGGGGCTTTGCGTATCAGGACGACCCTGAGCAGCCCATCGCTCACGTGGTCGGCACATTCATGCGCATGGGCAAGGGCATCAAGGGCACCAAAGGTTTTGGTGGCGCCATCGCCGGAGCTGCGAAATGACTGACTCGTTCAAGGAACAACTGCAACAGGCCCACGCGCAAGGCGACTACGCCTCGCTGCTGCACCTGATTCCCTATGCCAAATTGATCGGCATCGAATGTTCCCGGGTCGGCGATGAGCTGCTGTTTCGCCTGCCGGCCAACAAGGACAACATCGGTAACCCTTTATTGCCGGCGATCCACGGCGGTGTAATTGCCGGTTTCATGGAGCTTTCGGCGGCGCTGCACCTGCTGATTTTCACTGGCTCGCCGGGTGTGCCGAAGATCATCGACTTCTCCCTCGACTATCTGCGTGCCGGGCAATTTCGCGATACCTGGGCACACTGTCAGGTGTGTCGGCAGGGGCGGCGGGTGGCCAACGTGGCGGTGACAGCCTGGCAAAGCACCGAAGCCGAGCCGATTGCCACCGCCCGAGGCCATTTCAAAATCGAAGAGCCCTTGAAATCCTGAACTCAGCCCCAAACTCTGATGACAACCCGCCGTCGACCCTGAAGGTCACGGCCACTGCCATCTGATTGGAGTTTGATGACCATGAGTGTGGAAACTCAAAAGGAAACCCTGGGCTTCCAGACCGAGGTGAAGCAACTGCTGCACCTCATGATCCATTCGCTGTATTCCAACAAGGAAATTTTCCTTCGCGAGTTGATCTCGAACGCCTCTGACGCTGTCGACAAATTACGTTTCGAAGCCCTGTCCAAGCCTGAGTTGCTGGAAGGTGGCGCCGAACTGAAAATCCGTGTGAGCTTCGACAAGGACGCGAAAACCGTCACCCTCGAAGACAACGGTATCGGCATGAGCCGCGAAGACGCGATCACCCATTTGGGGACGATCGCCAAGTCCGGCACGGCCGATTTCATGAAGCACCTGTCCGGCGATCAGAAGAAAGATTCGCACCTGATCGGTCAGTTCGGTGTGGGTTTCTACTCGGCATTCATCGTTGCCGATAAAGTTGACGTGTTCAGCCGTCGCGCCGGTGCTGCCGCTTCCGAAGGCGTGCATTGGTCGTCCAAAGGCGAGGGTGACTTCGAAGTTGCCACCGTTGAGAAAGCCGAGCGCGGCACCCGTATCGTTCTGCACCTAAAGTCCGGTGAAGACGAGTTCGCTGATGGCTGGCGCCTGCGCAACATCATCAAGAAGTACTCCGACCACATCGCTCTGCCGATCGAGTTGCCGAAAGAAGTGGCCGCCGTTGAAGGCGAAGAGGCTCCGGCCGTTGAATGGGAAACCGTCAACCGCGCCAGCGCCCTGTGGACCCGTCCTCGCACCGAGATCAAGGACGAGGAATACCAGGAGTTCTACAAGCACATCGCTCACGATTTCGAAAACCCGCTGAGCTGGAGCCACAACAAGGTCGAAGGCAAGCTGGAGTACAGCTCGCTGCTCTATGTGCCGACCCGTGCTCCGTTCGACCTGTACCAGCGTGAAGCGCCGAAAGGCCTGAAGCTGTACGTGCAGCGCGTGTTCGTGATGGATCAGGCTGAGTCGTTCCTGCCGCTGTACCTGCGCTTCATCAAAGGTGTGGTCGATTCCAACGATCTGTCGCTGAACGTGTCGCGGGAAATCCTGCAGAAAGACCCGATCATCGATTCGATGAAGTCGGCGCTGACCAAGCGCGTTCTGGACATGCTGGAAAAACTGGCGAAGAACGAGCCTGAGCAATACAAGGGCTTCTGGAAAAACTTCGGCCAGGTCATGAAAGAAGGCCCGGCTGAAGATTTCGCCAACAAAGAGAAAATCGCTGGCCTGCTGCGTTTCGCTTCCACTCAGGGCGAAGAAGGCGAGCAAGTGGTCGGTCTGGCTGACTACCTGGCCCGCGCCAAGGAAGGTCAGGACAAGATCTACTACCTGACCGGCGAAACCTACGCCCAAGTCAAAAACAGCCCGCACCTGGAAGTCTTCCGCAAGAAAGGCATCGAAGTGCTGCTGCTGACCGACCGTATCGACGAGTGGCTGATGAGCTACCTCAGCGACTTCGACGGCAAGAGCTTTGTCGACGTGGCGCGCGGTGACCTGGACCTGGGCAACCTGGACTCGGAAGAGGACAAGAAAGCCGCGGAAGAGGTCGCCAAGTCCAAAGAAGGTCTGGTTGAGCGTCTGAAAACCGCACTGGGCGATTCCGTCGCCGAAGTCCGGGTTTCCCATCGCCTGACCGATTCCCCGGCGATCCTCGCGATCGGCGAGCAGGACCTGGGCATGCAGATGCGTCAGATCCTCGAAGCCAGCGGGCAGAAGGTTCCGGATTCGAAGCCGATCTTCGAATTCAACCCGGCTCACCCGCTGATCGAGAAACTCGACGCCGAACAGAGCGACGAGCGTTTCGGCGACCTGTCGCACATCCTGTTCGATCAGGCGGCCCTGGCGGCTGGCGACAGCTTGAAAGACCCGGCAGCCTACGTGCGCCGTCTCAACAAGCTGTTGGTTGAACTGTCGGTTTAACTGCGTTGTACAAAAACCCGCTTCGGCGGGTTTTTTTATTCTTGCGTCTTGGGAGTTTGAGATGAGCCAAGTCACTGTGCGTTCCGTGGTCTATCAGCTTGATGGCCAGTCTTACGAAAGCCGCCTGGCCTTTGATGCCGATCACAAAGGGCCGCGCCCGGGGCTGTTGATGGCGCCGAACTGGATGGGTATCAGCGCCGGTGCCGAAGAGATCGCCAGGTCGGTGGCCTCCAAGGGCTTTGTGGTGCTGATTGCCGACCTCTATGGCCAGTCGGCGCGTCCGCAGAACGGCGACGAAGCGGGCGCGGCTATGATGCCGCTGAAGAATGACCGTGGTTTATTGCGTCAGCGTATGCAAGCGGCTTTCGAGCAACTGCAAGGGCAGGGCGAAGCGGTGGTTGATACCTCGAAACTGGCGACCTTCGGTTTCTGCTTTGGCGGTTGCTGTGCGCTGGAACTGGCCCGCAGCGGCGCACCAGTGAAAGCGGCGGTATCGTTCCATGGTTCGCTGGATACGCCAAACGTGAACGATGCGAAAAACATCAAGGGTTCGGTTCTGGTGCTGCACGGGGCGTCCGATCCATTGGTGCCGAAAGAGCAACTGCCGGCTTTCGAAGCGGAAATGAACGCGGCGGGCGTGGATTGGCAACTGCTGAGCTATGGCGGCGCGGTGCACTCGTTCACCGACCCGCACGCCAATGTACCGGGCAAGATGATGTATGACGCGAAGACTGCCACCCGGGCGTTTGTGTCAATGCACAATCTGCTGGATGAAGTGTTCAAGGGCTGATGATCGTTCCCACGCGCAGCAAAGGAATGCCTCCAGGGACGCTCCGCGTTCCAATGGGACGCAGAGCGTCCCGGGCTGCATTCCCACGCAGAGCGTGGGAACGATCATGTCAGCGGGGCAGTTCGATCCGCTCGCTTTCCCCCGGCACCGTCGGCCAATCCCCGGCCGCCCAACGCCGGCGAGCTTCATCAATAGCCGCTGGATCGCTCGCCACAAAATTCCAGTTGATCCGCCGCGGCCCGTCCAGCGGCGCACCGCCGAACAACACGGCGTGACAATCGCTCTCGGCAAACAATGTCATCTCTTCCCCGACCGGCAACACCACCAACGCGTGCGGTTCTATCAGCTCGCCATCGAGTTGCACCTCGCCGTCGAGCACATACAGTGCGCGCTCTTCATGCTCGGTGGGGATCAGCAACGTCGTCGCGGTTTGCAGGTTCAGTTCGGCATACAACGTAGGAGAAAGCACCGGCACCGGCGATTCCAGGCAAAAGCCTGACCCGGCGATCATCCGAATCTTCACCCCGAGGTTATCGCTGACCGGCAGCGTGGCGGCCGGGTGATGGCTGTAATGCCCCGGACCCTGCTCATGCTCCTTGGGCGATGCCAGCCAGATCTGCAGGCCGTGCATCGTGAAGTCGCTGTCTTTCAGCGCTTCGGGCGTGCGTTCAACGTGGGCAATCGCGCTGCCCGCAGTCATCCAGCTGACATCTCCAGTGCCTACAACCTGATCGGAACCAAGGCTGTCCTTATGCTGGATTTGCCCCTGGAACAAATAGGTAAGGGTCGACAGACCGATGTGTGGATGTTGTCGGATGTTCATGCCTTTGCCCGGCGGATACCGGGTTTCGAGCATGTGGTCGAAAAACACGAAAGGCCCGACGCTGCGGCATTTGGCTGACGGCAACGGGCGAAGAATCGGTTGGCCTTCGACATCTTCGGCGCGAGGGCGGATCACGAGGGGCGTGTTCATGCTGCATTCCAGGCTGGGCGGGTGATGCGCAGAGCATAACCCGCCGCTGACATCGTGGTGATTACTGGCTGTCGAAGCCTTGTGGGGCGTGGGTTTCGATGGTGACGTCGGTGGTGGTCATCAGTTTATGAATCGGGCAACGATCAGCAACTCGTAGCAGTTCCTCGCGCTGAGCGTCGCTGAGCACACCTTTCAGCGTGAGGGTAACGTGCAGCGCATATTTGCCTTTCTGCTCTTCGCTGTTGTCGCGTTTGACCTCGACACCGACGCCGGTCAGTGGGATATCTTTCTTCTTGGCATACATCTTCAGCGTCAGCGCCTTGCAGGCCCCGAGGGCAGCGTCGAAGTAATCGTGGGGCTCCGGCGCCGAGCCTTCACCACCCGCGGAGACGGGCACATCGGCGAACAGTTCGTGATCATCGATCTGAACAGTGTGACGAAAGCCTTCACTGGAAACGGTATTGACGGTAACAGTCATGGGAAACCTCTTCGGCAGTAGGAAAAGTCATTCGAGCAAAAACGGACCCTGAAGGTATAGAGCATGTGTGCTGTGCTGCGTTCCACTTTGTTGCCGGCTGAACCCTGGTTGGCGCCGTGGGGTCTATGTCGCTAATGCCCCTGGAGAATGCCCGTGCCCCAGACCTGCTTGCGCCTTGCCTGGTTGTTGCTGCTTTGCAGCGCTGTCGCCAACGCCCGCGAATACGCCTACAGCGATGCGCACCTGCATTACGTGGATTTCTTCCAGGAAACGGCGGGAATGCCGACATTGCTCAAGGCGATGGCTGACAACTCCATCGATCATGTGATGATTTCCGGCATCCCGGTGGCCAAGAAATGGCATGAAGACGAACCCAAACGCCCGCGTTATTACGCCGGTGACGACGCCGACGCTTATTGGTATAGCGCGACCGACGTGATCGTTGCTGCTGCGGTGAACAAACTCACGCCCGAGCAACGTCAGCGTTTTCACCCGTTCCTGTCAGGCTTCAACCCCAACGATAAAAACTCCGAGGCGCACATCCAGCGCATGCTCGATCTCAATCCGGGGCTGTGGCAGGGCATCGGCGAAGTCTTTACCCGGCACGATGACCTGACGGCGCTGACCTCTGGTGATACGCCGCGCGCCAACAATGAAGCGATGACGCGCATCTATCACCTCGCCGCCGAGAACGACTTGCCGGTGATGCTGCATTCCAACATCACCTCCAAGCGTGAGAAAAATCCGCTGTACCTCGCGGAAGTCGAAGAGCCGCTGCGTAATCACCCGCACACGCGGTTTATCTGGGCCCACGCCGGCACCAGCGTCGAGATCCATCGGCACCAGACCCAGCTGGATTTCCTGCTGCCGACCCTGACCCGAATGCTCGAGGCCTACCCGAACCTGTTCATCGACCTGTCGTGGAGCATGCTCACGCCCTATCTGCTGGATGAACAGGGCAAGCCTCGGGAGGAATGGCTGAAACTGGTGGAGCGCTTCCCGGAGCGGTTCATGCTGGGCTCCGATGTGGTGGGACGTTTCAACAAGCTCGGTCAGGAAATGCACAGCTTTGATCCGTTTCTCGACGCCTTGCCTGAAGACGTTGCGCGAAAAGTCGCACGGGACAATTTTCTGTCAGTTCTGCCCAGAGAGAAAAAGGGCTTATTGCCCTGAAAAGATCGCATTTCTTGCGTAGGCACTGTCGAAGGCTGCGATCTTTTGACGTTGATTTTCTACGCTGAATCGTTCCCGCCCAAGGATCGAAGTAGTAAGGCGTTTTGATATCACGTTTTGGTCTTACGCAAAATTTCCCTGGGCCGATACCTTCTAAAGCAACCCGCTGCAGGGATATGCAGTGTTTATTGGAAGGAACCAAAGCAATGAGTATCCGAAGTCTCAATATCGCGCCGCGCGCGAGCCTGGGTTTTGGCCTGTTGGCGCTGATGGTGTTCGGTTTGGGGGCGTTCGCCCTGCAGCAAATGTCGAACATGCGGGCGCAATCCGATCAGGTCGATAACAACTGGCTGCCCAGCGTGATGGCTGTCGGGGAGATGAGTCAGGACATGTTGCGGCTACGGGCCTTGACCATGCGCCTGCTGATCAATCGCGATCCCCAGGCGCTGGCGCAGAATGTCGGCAAGCTCAACGAACTCAAAGGCGTTCTCGGTGATGCACAACAACGCTATAACGCGTTGATCGTGCTGCCCGAGGAGCGCTCGCTGTTTGATCGCTTTAAGGCGGCGGAGCAACAGTACCTGCAATTTCAGGGGCAGGTGATGAACCTGTCCAGCCAGGGACGGGTTGAGGAGGCGGCAGTCATCGTCAATGGGGAAATGAGCCCGCTGGCCGATGATATCGCCGTCACCCTCAAATCCCTCGTTGAGTTGAACAAGCAAAACGCCAACTTGGCAACCGAGGCCGCGCGCCTAGTGTTCAGCAGTTCCCGGGTCTGGGTCGGGGTGATGGTTGGGATCGCGGCGCTGATGACTATCGGCCTGGCCCTGCTGCTGACTCGCAGCATCGTCTTGCCCTTGTCCCAATCGTTACGCGTGGCCGAGGTGGTGGCGGGCGGCGATCTGACGGGCGACATCCACATCACCGGCAAGGACGAACCGGCGCGATTGCTCCATGCGCTCAAGAGCATGCAGCAGAGCCTGCGCGAGACCATTCGGCGCATTTCCGACTCGTCCAGCCAATTGGCCTCGGCCTCGGAAGAACTCAGTTGCGTTACCGAAGACGCTACCCGTGGCTTGCATCAGCAGAGTCTGGAAATCGAACAGGCCGCCACGGCGGTCAATCAAATGACGGCGGCGGTGGAAGAAGTGGCGAGTAATGCGGTGGCCACGTCCGAAGCGTCCCGGGAGTCTGACCGAATTGCCCAGCACGGCCGTGAGCAAGTGCATCAGACGGTGCTGTCCATCGAGTCCCTGGCGGACGATGTCACCGCCAATGCGACCCAGGTTGAGGACCTGGCGCAAAAGGTCTATGGCATCAGCAAAGTGCTGGATGTGATTCGCTCGATTGCCGAGCAGACCAATCTGCTGGCCTTGAACGCTGCGATCGAAGCGGCACGTGCCGGCGATGCCGGGCGCGGCTTTGCCGTAGTGGCGGATGAGGTGCGGGCGCTGGCCCACCGGACTCAGCAGTCGACCCAGGAAATCGAGCAGATGATCAGCGGCATCCAGCAGGGCACCGATTCTGCCGTCAGCTCGATGCAACAGAGCAACAGCCGGGCGCGCTCGACCCTGGAAGTGGCGAAGGCCGCGGGCATTGCGTTGGAAGAGATTGCCTCGGCGTTCACCTTGATCAACGAGCGCAACATCGTGATCGCCAGCGCCTCGGAGGAACAGGCGGCAGTGGCGCGGGAGGTGGATCGTAACCTGATGAACATCCGTGACCTGGCGTTACAGACTTCGGCGGGGGCCAATCAGACGAGCGCGGCGAGTCAGGAGTTGTCGCGGTTGGCGGTGGATTTGAACACGATGGTGGCGCGGTTTTCGGTCTGATTGACGATCTTTGATCGTTCCCACGCAGAGCGTTGATCGTTCCCACGCTCCGCGTGGGAATGCCTCTTGTGACGCTCTGCGTCACGCTTTGGAACGCGGAGTGTCCTGGCTGCATTACCACGCAGAGCGTGGGAACGATCAGCAAATAAAAGCCCCGCAATTGCGGGGCTTTTTGTCTCGAACCGGATCAGCTGCCTTTGACAGCCTTGCCGTTAACCGTGCCGTCGAGGAGCATGATGTTGTACTCCTTGCCGTCGGTTTCAACCTGTTGCAGACGGACCAGCAGGTAATCCCAGTCCTTGGCGAACCACATCACGGTGATCCGCTTGCTTTGTGTCGGGTCGCGCACGCGCTCAACCTTGATCGCATCGATCTGGCCAGCCTTGGTGTCGACTTTTTCCGAGCCCAGCACGCGGAAGTCGTAGGTATCGACTTCGCCGTCATCGACGACCTGGTAGCTCATGCTTTTCTTGCCAGCGGCCACGTCGTGTTGCAGGGCCAACTGATAAGTGGATTTGTCGACCATGCCGCGGTTGAGCGGGATCTTGACCGCGTCACCACGATCGGTGCCGGTGACCATTTTGGCGGTCCAGTCGAAGTCTAGGTCAGCCTTCTTGGCTTTGCCCAGGCCACCACGTTCGAAGTGGTAGGACTGAGGCAGCAAGGTGTCCTTGTCCAGGGTCAGGGTGCTTTGTTCGGACAGGCTGGCGATCATCATCGACGCCTTGAAGCTGAGCGTCCAGACACCGTTGGCGCCCTTGACCAGGCTGCGTTCGGCGGTGCCGCTCATGGGCAGCTGTTTCCAGTCGGCGGTGTAGCTGGCGGAGAAGGGTTGAAGGTCTGCGGCCTGCGCGAAGGGCAGGGCGAGCAGAGCGCAAGCGAAGAGCAAGGCGCGACGCATAATATCTCCTAGGTTCGAATCAAGTGGCCGCTGGCCGCGAGTAACTTTTCATCCAGTAAAGCACCTTGCTCGCCGAGGGCTAGACGACCTTCGGCAAACCAGCGTACGGCCATCGGGTAGATCAGGTGTTCCTGAACGTGGACCCGCTGCGCCAGACTCTGCGGCGAATCGTGCAACTCTACCGGTATTACTGCCTGTACGACCAGAGGTCCGCCATCGAGTTCCTCGGTGACGAAGTGCACGGAGCAGCCGTGCTCGGTATCTCCGGCCTCCAGCGCGCGCTGGTGAGTGTGTAACCCTTTGTATTTGGGCAGCAGCGAGGGATGGATATTAAGCAGGCGACCCTGGTAGTGCCGCACGAAACCGGCGCTGAGAATGCGCATGAATCCGGCGAGTACCACGAGTTTGGGATTGAAGGCGTCGATCAGTTCGATCAGCGCGGCGTCGAAGGCCTCGCGGCCCTCGAAAGCCTTGTGATCCAGGGAGCGGGTGTCGATACCCGCGTCCCTGGCGCGTTGCAGGCCGAAGGCGTCGGCGCGGTTGGAAATCACCGCAGCGATGCGGACCGGGCTGTCGCCGGTCCGCGTGCTGTCGATCAAGGCCTGCAAGTTACTGCCGGTGCCGGACAACAGCACCACCACATCACAGGTGACGGACATTAATGAGCCTTGAGGTTCTTCAGTTCAACCTGAGCCGCGCCTTCGGCAGCGGTGGAGATCTGACCGATGACCCAAGGCTGCTCGCCGGCTTCACGCAGGACGTTCAGCGCGGTTTCAACGTGCTCTTGAGCCACGCAGATCACCATGCCGACGCCGCAGTTCAGCACGCGGTGCATTTCGTTTTCGTCGACGTTGCCTTTTTCTTGCAACCAGTCGAACACCGCAGGGCGGGTCCAACTCGCGACGTCAACCACCGCTTGTGCGCCTTTTGGCAGTACGCGCGGGATGTTGTCCAGCAGGCCGCCACCAGTGATGTGGGCCATGGCTTTGACGGCGCCGGTGTCCTTGATCAGCTTGAGCAGCGGCTTCACGTAGATACGGGTCGGGGCCATCAGCAGGTCGGTCAGCGGCTTGCCGTCGAGCTGGATGTTTTCGATGTCGGCACCGGAGACTTCGATGATCTTGCGGATCAGCGAGTAGCCGTTGGAGTGCGGGCCGGAAGATGGCAGGGCGAGCAGGGCATCGCCGGCAGCGACTTTGGAACCGTCGATGATTTCGGATTTTTCCACGACGCCGACGCAGAAGCCGGCCAGGTCGTAGTCTTCGCCTTCGTACATGCCCGGCATTTCAGCGGTTTCGCCGCCGACCAGGGAGCAGCCGGACAATTCACAGCCAGCGCCAATGCCGGTCACGACCTGGGTCGCGGTTTCGACGTTGAGTTTGCCGGTGGCATAGTAGTCGAGGAAGAACAGCGGCTCGGCGCCACACACCACCAGGTCATTGACGCACATGGCGACCAGGTCGATGCCGATGCTGTCGTGCTTGTTCAGGTTCAGCGCCAGGCGCAGCTTGGTGCCGACGCCGTCGGTGCCGGAAACCAGCACGGGCTGCTTGTAGCCGGCCGGGATTTCGCAGAGGGCGCCGAAACCGCCCAGGCCGCCCATGACTTCCGGGCGCGCAGTGCGCTTGGCGACGCTCTTGATGCGTTCGACCAATGCTTCACCGGCGTCGATGTCTACACCGGCGTCCTTGTAGCTCAGGGAGGGTTGCTTGCTCATGATCCAGGCCTTTAGGGGGGATTCAGGGGTAACGACCGAGTCCAGTGGGACCGCCGAAACAAACGAAGGCGAGTGCCTGCGTGAATTCCAGGGTGCCCGGCTGTTGCCGGTCTGCGAAGGCGCGCGATTTTATCAGGCTTGAGAGGCAGCGGCCATCCTCAGGCCGACGGCAGGGGCATATCGGCTGAAAAAAACCATTATTGCTCGCGTGAGTGACGTCTCTCATCGCTGTATAAGGTATCGCCATTACCGTCTATCGTTATGGCAGTGCGAAAAACTTATCGAGGTCGGGTGAATGTTTTGCGCGGGGTGAGGGTCACAGCCTTGCTCCATCCGTTCACGCGGCCAGTTCCAGCCGCTCTTGTCGTCAGGAATCTTCCATGCGTTTTTTTTCTAAATTTATGTTTGCCGGATGTTTGTCACTTGTCACCTTGGTGAGTCATGCCGAACCCGTGAAAAATCTTTATCAGGTCCGCCAGCCGGTCAGTGGCCAGAGCCCGGAGATTCGCGATCAGGCGACCCAGGCGGCGCTGGATACGTTGGTGTTGCGCCTCACTGGCGATCCCAAGTCTGTGCAAAACCCCGGGTTGGCGGCGATCCGCAAGGACCCGCAACAAATCATCAGCCAGTACGGCTTTGATGCCGGGCCGCCGGAAGTGCTGAAGGTCGATTTCGACCCGGCCACCACCGATCAGGCGCTGCGCCGTGCCGGACTGTCGTTGTGGGGCGCGAATCGGCCGTCGATCCTGGGCTGGTGGTTGAACGACTCCACCGAAGGTTCGAGCCTGGTGGGCGATGGCCAGGCCAGCGCTGCGCCCTTGCGGCGTGCGGCGCAACACCGGGGCTTGCCATTGCGCTTGCCACTGGCGGATTTGAGTGAACAGCTGGTGGCCACGGCGCCGAATCTTGAAGGCTCGGATGCAGCCCCATTGCGCGGCGCATCGGACCGTTACAACGCGGACGCCTTGCTGGCGGTGCACGCCCATGAAGACGGCGGCCAGTGGCAGGCCAAGTGGCATTTGTGGCTTGGCGACCAGAAGGAAGCCGGCAGTGTGCAGGGCGCGGACCAGGCTGCCGTGACCGATGCGGTCATGCTGGCGGTGGCTGAGCGTCTGGCGCCACGGTTTGTCGTCAAGGCTGGCGTGTCGAGCGAACAATTGCTCGAAGTGCAGGGCATGAACCTGGAACACTATGCGGCGCTGGGGCGGTTGCTCGATCCTTTCGGCGCGCGTTTGGTCAGCGTCGACGGCGACCATGTTGTTTATCGGGTAAACGGCAGCGTCGAGCAGTTGCGCTCGCAGTTGTCGCTGGCGAAGTTGCAAGAGGTGCCAGCCGGTGAAGCGCCTGCGCCGGTCACACCGGTTGCGCCTGTGGCCGACGGTTCGGCGCCTGTCGCAGCGCCGGCTCCGGCACCGGTGCCGCAACTGCGATTCCGCTGGTAAGGTTTTCTTTCTTTATATAGATGCATAGGGAGTTGTACATGGCCGATACGCGGCGGTGGTTCTGGTTGGGTGGGGTGGTCCTGCTCTGCGCGTTTGTCTGGCTGTTGCATCCGATCCTGACGCCATTCCTGGTGGCGCTGCTGTTGGCCTATCTGTTCGATCCCCTGGTGGATCGCCTGGAGAAGGCCGGTCTGTCACGGACCTGGGGCGTGGTGGCGGTGTTTGCACTGTTCACGTTGATCTTCACCACCTTGCTGCTGGTGTTGGTGCCGATGCTCGCCAAGCAGTTGTTCCGCTTGTACGAACTGGCGCCGCAGATGCTCGACTGGTTGCAGCACACCGCATTGCCGTGGGCGCAATCGAAGTTTGGCCTGTCGGATAACTTCTGGAAGTTCGACAAGCTCAAGGCTGCGATCAGCGAGCACATGGGCCAGACCACCGACATTGTCGGCGTGGTGCTGAGCCAGGCGACTGCTTCCGGGCTGGCGTTGATCGGCTGGTTGGCGAATCTGGTGCTGATCCCGGTAGTAAGTTTTTACCTGCTGCGCGATTGGGACCTGATGATGGCCAAGATCCGCAGCCTGTTGCCCCGTGATCGCGAAGAGCGCGTGGTGACCCTGGCCGGTGAATGCCATGAAGTGCTCGGGGCGTTTGTGCGCGGGCAATTGCTGGTGATGCTGGCACTGGGCGTGATCTATGCCGCGGGCCTGATGTTGCTCGGGCTGGAGCTGGGGCTGTTGATCGGCCTGATTGCCGGTCTGGCGGCGATTGTGCCGTACATGGGCTTTGTGATCGGGATTGGTGCGGCGCTGATCGCCGGGCTGTTCCAGTTCCATGGCGACCTGTATCCGATGCTCGGCATCGTCGCGGTGTTCATGGTCGGGCAAGCGCTGGAAGGCATGGTGCTCACGCCATTGCTGGTCGGCGACCGGATCGGCCTGCACCCGGTGGCAGTGATTTTCGCGATTCTGGCCGGTGGCGAGCTGTTCGGCTTTACCGGCGTGCTGCTGGCGCTGCCAGTGGCGGCGGTGATCATGGTGCTGGTGCGCCATGTGCATGATTTGTATAAAGATTCGGATATGTACAGCGGTGTCGATGAGCCCGAGCTTTAAGCGGGCTTGATCGCTCGTAGCGGGCAGCCTGATTCCCGGCCAGGCTGGCCCGTATCCCCCTAGTCGCTGTCACATGCGCCGCCAAAGAAACGCTCATAAAAGCAGTGCGTTAACGCAAACCTTTGATTTTGCTTGTGGTCTGCCGCATTGTGCGGGCTGCCCCACGGGTATAAACTTCGCAAACTTTACACAGAGGCCACTAACGGTTCCTTTGGAACTGTTCAGTCAGCATGAAACCGATTCAGCTGCCCCTAGGTGTGCGTCTGCGTGATGACGCTACCTTTATCAATTACTACCCAGGCGCCAATGCCGCTGCACTCGGCTATGTCGAGCGGCTATGCGAAGCCGACGCCGGCTGGACCGAAAGCCTGATCTACCTCTGGGGCAAGGACGGGGTAGGGCGCACGCATCTGTTGCAGGCCGCCTGCCTGCGTTTCGAGCAAATGGGTGAACCGGCGGTGTACCTGCCGTTGGCCGAGCTGCTTGATCGCGGGATCGAAATCCTCGACAACCTCGAACAATACGAACTGGTCTGCCTTGATGATCTACAAGCCGTCGCTGGCCGGGCGGATTGGGAAGAGGCGTTGTTCCACTTGTTCAATCGTCTGCGGGACAGCGGTCGGCGTCTGTTGATTGCCGCTTCGACCTCGCCCCGTGAACTGCCGGTGAAGTTGGCGGATCTGAAATCACGCCTGACCCTGGCACTGATCTTCCAGATGCGTCCGCTGTCCGATGAAGACAAATTGCGGGCCTTGCAGTTGCGCGCATCCCGTCGCGGTTTGCACCTGACCGACGAAGTCGGGCATTTCATCCTGACTCGCGGCACCCGCAGCATGAGCGCGCTTTTCGAGCTGCTTGAGCGTCTCGATCAGGCCTCCCTTCAAGCGCAGCGCAAGCTGACCATTCCCTTCCTGAAAGAAACGCTAGGCTGGTAAATCCAGGGCCTGCAGCCGGTTTTGGCATATTCCAGGCGCCAGAAAATTCGCTTTCCTGCAGGGTTGCAGGCTGCGTCAACAGTCAAAATGGGTTTAAGCGCTTAGATGTAAACGAGAAACCGAGAAGTCACATAAAGATCGATTGAATTTGCAAATGAGGTTGATAGCGGGCATAGTCTCGGCTTCTTTACAACTATCAGCCACGGTCGTGCCCATGCTAAATCGCTTCGCACCCCTCGTGCCCCTCGCACTCGTCACCCTGTTGTTCGGTTGCGCTGCTCACTCTCCAGTGTCCCAGCAGGCGTCGCAACAGCAGATTAAGAATTCGGCCACTGCCCAATCTTCCGTTCTTTATCAGGAAGCTCTTAACCAAGAAGAGACAGCCACCGAAAAAGAACTGGCAGACTTCGCCGACGGCAAGTCGTACCAGCTTCCGGTTCTGGCCGACAGCATCCTCGAACGTGGCATGTCCCTGATCGGTACCCGTTACCGTTTCGGCGGTACCTCTGAAGCCGGTTTCGACTGCAGCGGTTTCATCGGCTACCTGTTTCGTGAAGAGGCCGGCATGAACCTGCCGCGTTCCACTCGCGAAATGATCAACGTGGACGCCCCGCTGGTGTCGCGCAACAACCTGAAGCCTGGTGACTTGCTGTTCTTCGCCACCAACGGTCGTCGCGGTCGCGTCAGTCACGCCGGGATCTACCTTGGTGATGACCAGTTCATCCACTCCAGCAGCCGCAAAAGCGGTGGCGTGCGGGTCGATAACCTGGGCGACAGCTACTGGAGCAAGACCTTCATCGAAGCCAAGCGCGCACTCGCGATGGCCCCGACTGTAGTCACTGCTCGCAAGTAAGCACACTTTATGTAAGGCGAACTTAAAGTCTTACTTGAAGTTTGGCGCATAGGCGCTAGAATCCTGATCTATTATTGATGGCAAACCGCCTGCGCCCTGCGCAGGCGGTTTTCTTTTCTGTCCTTCCGACAGAAAAAGCCGCAGCCAGATCAGGTGTTCCGCTTATGACGATGTCAGCCCGCCTCACCCTGATGCTCTTCGCAGCGCTGCTCAGCGCCTGCGCCAGCCGCACACCACCGCCTTCTGCGCCCGTGGTTCGTGCCCCGATTGTTTTCAGTACCTCTCCATCATTCTCGCCTGAAGCCGAAGACGTGCTGTTTCGTGCCTTGGGCCTGGTGGGCACGCCGTATCGCTGGGGCGGCAACACGCCGGATTCCGGGTTCGATTGCAGCGGCCTGATCGGATACGTCTACCGTGACGTCGCCGGCATTTCCCTGCCGCGCACCACCCGCGAGATGATCAGCATGCAAGCGGCCAACGTCGGCAAGGAAGGCTTGCAAACCGGTGACCTGATTTTCTTCGCCACCAACGGCGGCTCCCAGGTCAGCCACGCCGGGATTTATGTCGGTGAAGGCCGCTTCGTCCATGCGCCGGCCACGGGCGGCACGGTGAAGCTCGACAGTCTGTCCAAAGCCTACTGGCAGAAAGCCTATCTGAGCGCCAAACGGGTGTTGCAACCTGAGCACTTGGCGCGTAATCAGTAATTTTCCCGGCAAGAGGTTGTCATGACCGCTCGCACGCTTAATCTCGACGATTCCCTGTATCACTACCTGCTCGACGTTTCCCTCAGGGAAACGCCGCTGCTCAAGCGTTTGCGCGATGAAACCCAGGCGCTGCCCATGGCGCGCTGGCAAGTGGCGCCGGAGCAAGGGCAATTCCTCGCGTTGCTGGTCAAGCTCACCGGCGCCAGGCGTTTGCTGGAAGTCGGCACCTTCACTGGTTACAGCGCCTTGTGCATGGCGGCGGCGCTACCGGATGACGGCTCGCTGATCTGTTGCGATATCCCCGGCGACTACAACGCCACCGCGCGGCATTATTGGCAGGAGGCGGGTTTGGCCGCGCGCATCGACTTGCGCCTGGCGCCGGCGCTGGAAACCCTGGCGCAACTGTCAGGGCCGTTCGATCTGGTCTTCATTGATGCCGACAAGGCCAATTACCCGAGTTATCTGGAGCACGCCCTGCGGTTATTGCGGGTGGGTGGTTTGGCGGTATTCGATAACACGTTGTGGAGCGGGCGGGTGCTGGAGAGCAATCCCGAAAGCGCGGACACCCGGGCCATCCAGGCGCTCAATCGAGCGCTGAAGGATGACGCACGGGTGGATCTGTCGTTGTTGCCGATTGGCGATGGGTTGACGCTGTGCCGCAAAAGGTAAACGGATGCCGGAAAAGATCGCAGCCTTCTGCAACTCCTGTAACGGATTGCCGAAGACTGCGATTTTTTGCGTTTATTTAACCGCCGAAACCCGCCACACCTTATTCCCCACATCATCCGCCACCAGCAAATCCCCCTGCTGATCGATCACCACACCCACCGGCCGGCCCAAGGCATTTTCATCCTTGTCGAGGAACCCGGTCAGCACATCCACCGGCTGCCCGGTCGGTTTGCCCGCCGTGAATGGTACGAAAATCACTTTATAGCCGCTGTGCGGTTTGCGGTTCCACGAGCCATGTTGGCCCACGAAGGCGCCGTTGGTGAACGGTGCTGGCAACTTGCTGCCTTCGGCAAAGGTAAAGCCCAACGAGGCGGTGTGCGGGCCCACCGCGTAATCCGGGGCGATGGCTTTGGCCACCATATCCGGGTTCTGCGGCTCGACGCGCACGTCGACGTGCTGCCCGTAATAGCTGAACGGCCAGCCATAGAAGGCGCCGTCCTTGACCGAGGTGATGTAGTCCGGCACCAGGTCGCTGCCGATTTCATCGCGCTCGTTGACCGAGGTCCAGAGTGCGCCGCTGTTCGGTTCCCAGCCCATGCCATTGGGGTTGCGCAGGCCCGAGGCGAAGATCCGGTGGTTGCCGGTGGCGCGGTCGACTTCCCAGATCGCCGCGCGACCTTCTTCCTTATCCAGGCCGTTTTCGCCGACGTTGCTGTTGGAGCCCACGGTCACGTACAACTTGCTGCCGTCCTTGCTGGCGATGACGTTCTTGGTCCAGTGGTGATTCAACGTGCCGCCCGGCAGGTCGATGACCTTCATCGGTTCTGACTTGATCGCCGTATCGCCGGTTTCATAGTGGAAACGCAGCAAACGATCGGTGTCGGCGACATACAGGTCACTGCCGACCAGGGTCATGCCGAAGGGCGAGTTGAGGTTTTCCAGGAACACCGTGCGCGTTTCGGCCACGCCATCGTGGTCCTTGTCCCGCAGCAGCGTAATACGATTCGGGCTCGGCACGCCGGCACCGGCGCGGCCCATGACTTTCTTCATCACCCAGCCACGAATACCCGTGCCGTCATCGGGCTTGGGTGGCGCGTTGGTTTCGGCCACCAGCACATCACCGTTGGGCAGTACATAGAGCCAGCGCGGGTGATCGAGATTTTCGGCAAAGGCCGCGACCTGCGTGCCTGCTGCCGCGGTAGGTTTGGCACCGGCCGGCCAGCCGATCGCCGGGGCAATATTCACCGTCGGGATCAGGGTTTTATTCGGTTCTGGCAACTTGGGCGACGGGCCGGTGCCGTCTGTGACTTGCAGGCTGGACGTCTCACCGCAGGCAACAAGCCCTCCGGCGAGCGCGATGACGAAAACGAGCTGGGGCTTGCGCATGCTGATCTTCCCTATGAATGCACTGTTTAATCATAGAGGAGAAACAAAGCGCGATGGTTCAACCCGTCAACCACGGGCCTCTTTGAGCAGCACGGCGATGCCGGGGTGATAGTGACCAGCTTCGTTACGCAACTTGCGGTAGGCGTAGGGGAAATACCAGGCCACGGCGCAGGTGTGTTCCTTTTGCAGGTCGTCGACCATGTCCTGCAATTCTTCCGGGGTCGCGCTTTGCTGGGCCTTTTGCGGCGCGACAAACAGGCAGCCGAGTTTCAGGTCGCTGGCGTAGCTGATGCGCTTGGCGTCGCTGGCGATATCGGCCAAGGCTTGTGTCAGGTTCAGGCTGTTGACCTTTGGCCAACGCTGGGTCGTCTGGAGGTAAGCGCGTTCTTCACTGCTGGCGATAAACAGATCGGCGCGGGCATTGCGTTCGCCTTCTTCGAGCTGTTTACGGGTCGGCGTTTGTTGCAACGTGACCATTTCCGCCATCCAGGCCGCCGCCGACAGCAGGCTGAGATTGGCTTTTTCGTCAAACCAGTACGGCGTATCGTTATCGCCGCGCACGGCGTTGTAGCGGTCGATACAGTCAAACCAGCGTTCCAGCAGCGGGCGCAGGAATTCCAGCTTCGGATTGCTGATGATCATGCCTTGCATGTGGCTCACCCTTGTTATTGTGTTGTGGGATGTGGCTCTTTGATATCACTGCTGGGAGTGTGGCACAAGATTCGCGGCAGATAATTGATTGACGGCAGTTTTTCGCCCGGCGGCGTCCCGGCTTTAATTGACGCTCCACCCCCAACCCTCTAACCTTCGCGGCTTGTTTCAGGTGCTCTGTGGCTGCGGTCGACAGAGTGAAACAGGGAAGCCGGTGAGTGCGTTCATTCGACGAATGAACAACCACGATCCCGGCGCTGCCCCCGCAACGGTAAATGAGTGAAAAGCTGCGCCTTGAGCCACTGTGTTGAAAAACATGGGAAGGCGCGCAGCCAGGCGCAAGCCGCTCATGAGCCCGGAGACCGGCCTGATCCATCCAGCGGCATCACGGTGGGCGATGCCAGGCTTCTTGCCGTCTATTCTTGTGCCTGCCCGCCGTTATCCAGCCTCAACGGAGAGCTCCCCCATGACTGATACCCCCGATCGTGACGAACGCCACCTGGCGCGCATGCTGCGCAAAAAAGCCGTGATTGACGAGCGCATCGCCAACTCGCCGAACGAATGCGGCCTGCTGCTGGTGCTGACCGGCAACGGCAAAGGCAAAAGCAGCTCGGCCTTCGGTATGCTCGCCCGCTCCATGGGCCACGGCATGCAGTGCGGCGTGGTGCAGTTCATCAAGGGCCGCAACAGCACCGGCGAAGAGTTGTTCTTCCGTCGCTTCCCGGAACAAGTGCGCTTTCATGTGATGGGCGAGGGCTTCACCTGGGAAACCCAGGACCGCCAGCGCGACATCGCCGCCGCCGAAGCCGCATGGGCCGTGTCCCGCGAATTGCTGCGCGATCCGTCGATTGGCCTGGTGGTGCTGGATGAATTGAACATCGCCCTCAAGCACGGTTACCTCGATCTTGATCATGTGCTCAGCGACTTGCAGGCCCGCCCACCGATGCAACACGTGGTGGTCACCGGTCGCGGCGCCAAGCCGGAAATGATCGAGCTGGCCGACACCGTCACCGAAATGAATGTGATCAAGCACGCGTTCCAGGCCGGGATCAAAGCGCAAAAAGGCGTCGAACTGTGAATCAACCCCGTCATTGCCCTGCGGTACTCATCGCCGCGCCGGCCTCCGGTCAGGGCAAGACCACCGTCACCGCCGCGCTGGCCCGGTTGCATCGCAATCAGGGGCGCAAGGTACGTGTGTTCAAATGCGGCCCGGACTTCCTCGACCCGATGATTCTCGAGCGCGCCAGCGGTGCGCCGGTCTATCAATTGGACATGTGGATGGTCGGCGAGCAGGAAAGTCGTCGGCTGTTGTGGGAAGCCGCCGGCGAAGCCGATCTGATCCTGATCGAAGGCGTGATGGGCTTGTTCGACGGTACGCCCTCCAGCGCCGACCTGGCGCGGCACTTCGGCGTGCCGGTACTCGGTGTGATCGACGGCACCGCCATGGCCCAGACTTTTGGCGCACTGGCCTTGGGCCTGGCGAAGTATCAGCCGGACTTGCCGTTTGCCGGCGTCCTGGCCAACCGCGTCGGCACTTTGCGTCACGCGCAATTGCTCGAAGGCAGCCTCACCGAAGGCTTGCGCTGGTACGGCGCGTTGTCCCGGGAAACCGGGATCGAATTGCCCAGCCGTCACCTCGGTCTGGTCCAGGCCAGTGAGTTGAACGACCTCGACCTGCGCCTCGATGCGGCGGCGGATGCGTTGGCCAGCAGTTGCGAGGTAGCGCTGCCACCCGCTGTCGAGTTCGCCGCCCCGGACGTGATAACTGCGGAACCGTTACTCAAAGGCGTGCGCATCGCCGTCGCCCGGGACGAAGCATTCGCCTTCACCTACGGCGCCAGCCTGGATCTGCTGCGAGCGATGGGCGCCGAGTTGACGTTTTTCTCGCCGATCCGCGATACCCATTTGCCCGAAGCTGACAGCCTCTATCTGCCGGGCGGTTACCCCGAGCTGCACCATGTAGCGTTGTCGAAAAACACGTCGATGCTGAGCGCAATCCGGGCACACCATAAAGCCGGTAAACCCTTGCTCGCCGAATGCGGCGGCATGCTGTATCTGCTCGATTCCTTGACCGATGTCGAAGGCACGCGCGCTGAACTGGTCGGCTTGTTGGCCGGTGATGCCGTGATGCAAAAGCGTCTGGCCGCGCTGGCGTTGCAAGCCGTCGAACTGCCCGAAGGCTTGTTGCGCGGGCACACCTATCACCATTCATTGACCAGCACCGAGCTGGAGCCGATTGCCCGGGGCCTTAGCCCGAACGGCGGGCGCGGGGCAGAAGCGGTTTATCGTGACGGGCGGATGACTGCTTCCTACGTGCACTTTTATTTTCCGTCCAACCCGCAAGCGATGGCGGCGTTGTTCAAGCCATGAAGCCAGAAGATCTTGCGTTCAGCGAGGCTGAGCGCGCGGCGGTCTACCGAGCCATCGGCGAACGTCGCGACATGCGCCACTTCAGCGGCGGTACGGTCGAACCGCAACTGCTGCGCCGCCTGCTTGAAGCCGCGCACCAGGCACCCAGCGTCGGCCTGATGCAACCGTGGCGCTTTATCCGCATCAGCGATAAAGCCCTGCGCGGGCAGATCCAGCAACTGGTGGAAGAAGAACGGATCCGCACCGCCGAAGCCCTCGGCGAACGCACCGATGAATTCATGAAGCTCAAGGTCGAAGGCATCAACGACTGCGCCGAAGTGCTGGTTGCCGCGCTGATGGACGACCGCGAGCGCCACATCTTCGGCCGTCGCACCTTGCCAGAGATGGACATGGCCTCGCTGTCCTGCGCGATCCAGAACCTGTGGCTGGCCTCCCGCGCCGAAGGGTTGGGCATGGGCTGGGTCTCGCTGTTCGAGCCGCAAGCCCTGGCCGACCTGCTGGGTTTGCCCGCCGGGGCCAAGCCGCTGGCGGTGCTGTGCCTCGGCCCGGTCAAGGCATTCTATCCGGCGCCGATGTTGGTACTCGAAGGCTGGGCGCAGGCGCGTCCACTCAGTGAGCTGCTGTATGAAAATTATTGGGGAGTGAGTCAATGAGTGTGGCGTTGTTGAGTGTCGCCGCGGTGGCGCTGGATGCGCTGCTGGGTGAACCCAAACGCTGGCATCCGCTGGTGGCGTTCGGCGGTTTTGCCGATCGCATCGAGCAACGTTTCAACTCCGGTGGCCGTGGCTGGCGCAGTCATGGCGTCACTGCTTGGGTGATCGCGGTGTTGCCGCTGACCTTGTTGGCGACGGCATTGTCCTGGGCGCCTTACGTCGGTTGGCTGGTCGAGATTCTGGCGCTGTATTGCGCCCTCGGCATGCGCAGCCTCGGCGAACATGTCGAGCCGGTGGCCAAGGCCCTGCGCAGCGATGACCTGGACGAAGCGCGCAAACGCGTGGGGTATCTGGTCAGTCGCCAGACCAGCGAACTGGATAAAACCGAAGTCGCCCGCGCCGCCACCGAATCCGTCCTGGAGAACGGCAGCGATGCGGTATTCGCCGCGCTGTTCTGGTTTGCCGTCGCCGGCGCGCCGGGCGTGGTGCTCTATCGTTTGAGCAACACCCTCGACGCGATGTGGGGCTATCGCAACGAACGCTTTGAACGCTTCGGCTGGGCCGCGGCGAAGATCGACGACGTCCTCAACTACATTCCTGCACGCCTGGTGGCGTTGACCTACGCGCTGCTGGGCAAAACCCGACTCGCATTGAAATGCTGGCGCACCCAAGGCCCGACCTGGGACAGCCCGAACGCCGGGCCGGTGATGGCGGCCGGTGCCGGTGCGTTGGGCGTGGAGTTGGGCGGGGCGGCGATTTATCACGGCGAACTGCATCAGCGTCCACAACTCGGCGAAGGCCCGGCGGCGGATGCCGACTCCATCGACCGTGGCTGGCAATTGGTCCAGCGCGGCGTATGGTTATGGCTGCTGATTCTCTGCGTGGGAGCGGAATTCTATGCTTGAGCACGGTGGCCGGTTGCGCAAGGCAGCGCTCGAATACGGCATCGCCGAAGCCGATTGGCTTGACCTCTCCAGCGGCCTGGCGCCGTGGCCGTTTCCGGTCCCGGAGATTCCGCTGCGGGCTTGGGCGCGACTGCCGGAAACCGATGACGGTCTGGAGCAGGCTGCTTGCGATTATTACGGCGCCGCGCAAGTGCTGCCGGTGGCCGGTTCGCAGATGGCGATCCAGTTGCTGCCGCGTCTGCGTCGGGCCGGCAAGGTCGGCGTGCTGTCGCCGTGTTACGCCGAACACGCCGAAGCCTGGCGGCGCAACGGCTACATCGTGCGCGAAGTGCTGGAGCAGGAAGTCGACTTCTTCCTCGACAACCTCGACGTGCTGGTGGTGGTCAATCCGAACAACCCGACGGGCCTGAGCCTGAGCCCGAGTCGCCTGCTCGACTGGCACTCGCGACTGGCCCAGCGCGGTGGCTGGCTGGTGGTCGACGAAGCGTTCATGGACAACACACCGCAGCTGAGCATCGCGCCGTTTGCCAATCAGGTCGGCTTGATCGTATTGCGTTCCTTCGGCAAGTTTTTCGGTCTCGCCGGGGTGCGGCTGGGCTTCGTCCTGGCCGAGCGCAAGTTGCTTAAATTGCTGGCCGAGCAAGTCGGACCTTGGGCCGTCAGCGGCCCGACCCGAGTGCTGGGTCAAGCCTGTTTGCAAGACACCGAAGGCCATGCCCGGCAACGGCTGCGCAGCGAGGAAGCGAGTCAGCGTTTGGCCGCATTGCTGGAACGCTACGACCTCAAGCCCCAGGGCGGTTGCGCCTTGTTTCAATGGCTGATCACCGAGCGCGCCGAGGAGCTGCATGGCTTCATGGCCCGGCTCGGCATTCTGCTGCGGCTGTTCACGAATAACAGCAGCCTGCGTTTCGGCCTGCCCGCCGACGCCACCGAAGAAGCCCGCCTCGAACAAGCCCTGCAAGCCTTCGCCAAGGAAATCCAATGACTACGTTGATGGTGCAGGGCACCACGTCCGACGCCGGTAAAAGCACGTTGGTGACGGCGCTGTGCCGCTGGGTCACGCGCCATGGCGTCAGTGTCGTGCCGTTCAAGCCACAGAACATGGCGTTGAACAGTGCCGTGACGGCTGACGGTGGCGAGATCGGTCGCGCCCAAGCGGTGCAGGCCCAGGCCGCCAACCTCGAGCCGCACACCGACATGAACCCGGTGCTGCTCAAACCCAACAGCGACACCGGCGCCCAAGTGATCATTCATGGTCGCGCCGTCACCACCATGAACGCCGTGGCCTATCACGACTACAAGGCCATCGCCATGCAAGCGGTGCTGGCCTCCCACCAACGGCTGAGCGCGGCGTATCCGGTGGTGATGGTTGAAGGCGCGGGCTCGCCGGCGGAGATCAATCTGCGTGCCGGCGACATCGCCAACATGGGCTTTGCCGAAGCGGTGGATTGCCCGGTGGTGCTGATCGCCGATATCAATCGCGGTGGGGTGTTTGCCCATCTGGTGGGGACGCTGGAGTTGCTGTCGCCGAGTGAACAGGCGCGGGTTAAAGGTTTCATCATCAACCGTTTTCGCGGCGACATTGCCTTGCTGCAACCGGGCCTCGACTGGCTCGAAGAACGCACCGGCAAACCGGTGATCGGCGTGCTGCCTTATGTGATGGACCTGCACCTGGAAGCCGAGGACGGCATCGACCAGCGCCAGACCGACAAGGCTGATCAAGTGCTCAAAGTGGTGGTGCCGGTGCTGCCGCGCATCAGCAACCACACCGATTTCGATCCGCTGCGTTTGCACCCGCAAGTGGACCTGCAATTCATCGGCCCCGGCCAGGCGATTCCAGCCGCTGACCTGATTATTCTTCCGGGCTCGAAAAGCGTACGCAGCGATCTCGCGTACCTGCGGGCCAACGGTTGGCACACGGCGATCTCCCGACACTTGCGCTACGGCGGCAAAGTGCTGGGGATTTGCGGTGGCCTGCAAATGCTCGGCGAACACGTCCACGACCCGCTGGGCCTGGAAGGCGCGCCGGGTTCCAGTGCCGGGTTGGGTTTGCTGGCGTTCGAAACCTTGCTCGAAGAAGAGAAGCAACTGCGCAATGTGCGTGGGCGGCTGGCGCTGGAGAATGCCGAGGTCAGCGGCTATGAAATCCATGCGGGCGTGACCACTGGGCCGGCGTTGGAAAACGCTGCCGTGCAGTTGGACGATGGTCGCTGCGATGGCGCGCAAAGTGTTGATGGGCAGATTTTCGGCACCTATTTGCATGGGCTGTTCGAGTCACCGGCGGCGAGCAGCGCGCTGTTGCGTTGGGCCGGGTTGCAGGATGTGCAGGACGTGGATTATCACGCCTTGCGCGAGCGCGATATCGAGCGCTTGGCGGATTTGGTGGAGAAGCATTTGGATACTCGGCTGCTGCGAGAGCTTTGTGGGTTTTGAAGACGCCTTCGCGGGCAAGAACACCGACGATTTTAAGGAATGAACCATGCTCCAACTAATCCTCGGCGGCGCCCGCTCTGGCAAAAGCCGCCTGGCTGAAAAACTCGCCACAGACAGCCAACTCCAGGTCACCTACATTGCCACCAGCCAACCCTTGGACGGCGAGATGAACGAACGGGTCGCTCATCACCGCGCCCGTCGTCCCGCCGAATGGGCGCTGATCGAAGAGCCTCTGGAACTGGCCCGCATCCTGCGGGAAAACGCCAGTGCCGAGCGTTGCCTGCTGGTGGATTGCCTGACCCTGTGGCTGACCAATCTGCTGATGCTCGACAACCCCGAGCGCCTGACGGCCGAGCGGGATGCCTTGCTGGACTGCCTGGCCTCGCTGCCGGGTGAAATCATTTTTGTCAGCAACGAGACCGGAATGGGTGTCGTGCCGCTGGGCGAATTGACTCGCCGCTATGTCGATGAAGCCGGTTGGCTGCATCAAGCCCTGGCTGAGCGCTGTCAGCGCGTCGTCCTGACCGTCGCCGGCCTGCCCCTGACTCTGAAAGGAACTGCGTTATGACTCAATCCTGGTGGCTGAACCCGTGCAAGCCAGTCGATGCGGCCATCGTTGAACAGGCCGAGGCCCGTCAACAGCAACTGACCAAACCGGCTGGCTCGCTCGGTCGGCTGGAATCAGTCGCCGTGCAACTGGCCGGTTTGCAGGGTCAGGTCAAGCCGAGCCTCGATCAGCTGTGGATTGCGATCTTTGCCGGTGACCATGGCGTGGTTGCGGAAGGGGTGTCGGCGTTTCCCCAGGCAGTCACCGGGCAGATGCTGCACAACTTCGTCACCGGCGGCGCGGCGATCAGCGTGTTGGCGCGGCAATTGGGCGCTCAACTGGAAGTGGTCGATCTCGGCACCGTCACGCCTTCATTGAACCTGCCGGGCGTGCGGCATCTGAATGTCGGACCGGGTACGGCCAACTTTGTGAACGGCCCGGCCATGACCGTCACCCAAGGTGAACTGGCGTTGCAGGCCGGTCGCGACAGTGTGTTGCGCGCCACTGCAAGCGGCGCGCAGTTGTTCATCGGCGGCGAAATGGGCATCGGCAACACCACCGCAGCCAGCGCTTTGGCCTGTGCCTTGCTCGATTGCCCGGTGGTGCATCTGACCGGGCCGGGCACCGGGTTGAACGCGGCGGGTGTCAGCCATAAAGCGCAAGTCATTGAACGTGCGCTGGCCTTGCATGGCGCCCAGCGTGGCGATGCGCTGCAAACCCTGTTCAACCTCGGCGGGTTTGAGATTGCGGCGTTGGTCGGTGCCTATCTGGCCTGCGCTCAGGAAGGCGTGGCGGTGCTGGTGGACGGCTTTATTTGCAGCGTCGCGGCGTTGGTGGCGGTGCGCTTGAATCCGGACTGCCGTGAGTGGTTATTGTTCGGCCATCGCGGTGCCGAGCCCGGCCATCGTCATGTGCTGGAAACCCTGAACGCCGAACCGTTGCTTGACCTTGGTCTGCGCCTGGGCGAGGGCAGTGGTGCTGCGTTGGCAGTGCCGTTGTTGCGTCTGGCCTGCGATCTTCACGGGCAAATGGCGACGTTCGCGGAAGCGGCCGTGGCGGATCGTCCGGCATGACCCTGCGCCTGGATCTATTGCGCCACGGCGAGACCGAACTCGGCGGAGGGCTGCGTGGCAGCCTCGACGATGCTCTGACCGACAAGGGCTGGGCGCAGTTACGTGCCGCGGTGATCGGGCAGGGGCCGTGGGATCGTCTGGTCAGTTCGCCGTTGCAGCGTTGCGCGCGGTTTGCCGAAGAACTCGGTGGGCAACTTGGCTTGCCGGTGCAGTTGGAAAAAGACCTGCAAGAACTGCATTTCGGCGCATGGGAAGGGCAGAGCACGGCGCTGTTGATGCAGACCAGTGCCGAAGCGTTGGGGTTGTTCTGGACCGATCCCTATTCGTTCACGCCGCCCGAGGGGGAACCAGTGGCTGACTTCTCCGCGCGAGTGCTGGCGGCGGTCGAACGGTTGCACACCACCTATGCGGGTGAACGGGTGTTGCTGATCACCCACGGCGGGGTCATGAAGCTACTGCTGGCCCAGGCCCGTGGCTTGCCCCGCGAACAGTTGCTCACCGTCGAAGTCGCCCACGCTTCGTTGCATTCGCTGGCGGTCGGCGCCGGCCCGTTGTTACGGGAAGCGCGCTGATCATGTTGCCGTTCTGGATCGCCCTGCAATTCTTGAGCAGCCTGCCGATTCGCCTGCCGGGGATGCCGGCGCCTCAGGAATTGGGGCGTTCGCTGCTGTTTTATCCGCTGGTGGGGCTGCTGTTCGGCGGTCTGTTGTGGGCGCTGAACGGACTGTTATCAGGCGCGCCATTATTGCTTCACGCGGCATTGCTGCTGACCCTTTGGGTCGTGCTCAGCGGTGGGTTGCACCTGGACGGCCTGGCCGACAGCGCCGATGCGTGGCTTGGTGGGTTCGGCGACCGGGAGCGCACCCTGACCATCATGAAAGACCCGCGCAGCGGGCCGATCGCGGTGGTGACCCTGGTGTTAGTGTTGCTGCTGAAATTCGCCGCGTTGCTGGCGTTGATCGAGCAGGGGCAGGGCGTTGTCTTGATCATCGTTCCGTTGATCGGGCGTGCGGCGTTGTTGGGGTTGTTCCTGACTACGCCTTATGTGCGGGCTGGCGGATTGGGGCAGGCACTGGCTGATCATTTGCCTCACAAGGCGGGTTGGCAGGTGTTGGCAGTCAGTGCGCTGGGTTGTGTGGTGATCGCGGGGCTTTTCAAAGGCCTGGTTGCGCTCGTGCTCGCGGCGGCGGTGTTTGTCTGGTTGCGCCAGGTGATGATGCGGCGATTGGGTGGCACGACTGGCGATACGGCGGGGGCGTTGCTGGAATTGCTGGAGATGGCTGCACTCGCAGGACTTGCGCTAATCCCGTAGGAGCGAGGCTTGCCCGCGAAGAACTCACCGCGGCATCTCAGATAGACCGCGTTATCGTTCTTCGCGGGCAAGCCTCGCTCCTACAGGGTTATGTATCAAAAATTTGCTTTCATTTAACCGCGGGTATATACACGCACCATGCTCGACTCTCAATGTTTATGTACCAACCTGCGTCGCGCCGCCCGTGGCGTCAGCAGGCATTACGACGGCGCTCTCGACGGCTTCGGGATCAACGTTGCCCAGTATTCTTTACTGTGCAACCTGCAGCGCCTGGATCAACCGAGTATTTCCACCCTGGCCGAGGCCATGGGGCTGGACCGCAGCACCCTCGGGCGCAATCTGCGCGTGCTGGAGGGCGAAGGGCTGGTGACGCTGGTCGAGGGCGCGGACATGCGCAATCGCATCGTGATGCTCACCGAGGCTGGCGCTGAACGCCTGGCAGCCGCCTTGCCGGCTTGGGAAGCGGCGCAGCAGCGGTTGATCGATCGCTTGGGCGCCGAAAAACGTGAAACCTTGATCAGATTGCTGGACGAACTGGCTTGATGCCGGTTTGTTCGATCTTAAGCGGGTATATACCCGCTACCGGAGAATAAGAATGACATCGATGTGGCGTACTTGCGGTTGGGTGTTGGTGGGGAGTGCGCTGATTCTTGCATTGTCCTTGGGTGTACGGCACGGCTTCGGCTTGTTCCTGGCGCCCATGAGCGCCGAGTTCGGCTGGGGCCGCGAGACATTTGCCTTTGCCATTGCCTTGCAGAACCTGATCTGGGGCCTGGCGCAGCCGTTTACCGGTGCTTTGGCGGATCGCTTCGGTGCGGCGAAAGTGGTGCTGGTCGGTGGTGTGTTGTACGCCGCGGGCCTGATCTTGATGGGCATGTCCGACTCGGCGGTGACCTTGTCCCTGAGCGCCGGCCTGTTGATCGGTATCGGCCTGTCGGGCACTTCGTTCTCGGTGATCCTCGGCGTGGTCGGTCGCGCAGTGCCGCCGGAGAAACGCAGCATGGGCATGGGCATCGCCAGCGCCGCCGGTTCCTTCGGCCAGTTCGCCATGTTGCCCGGCACGCTGGGGTTGATCGGCTGGCTCGGCTGGTCCGCTGCGTTGCTGGTGCTGGGCCTGTTGGTGGCGCTGATTGTGCCGCTGGTGAGCATGCTCAAGGACAAACCGCTGCCGACCCTCGGCCACGAACAAACCCTGCCCGAAGCCTTGCGTGAAGCCTGTTCCCATTCCGGGTTCTGGCTGCTGGCGTTCGGCTTTTTTGTCTGCGGTTTTCAGGTGGTGTTCATCGGTGTGCACCTGCCGGCTTATCTAGTGGATCAGCACCTGCCGGCCACGGTCGGGACCACGGTGCTGGCGTTGATCGGGCTGTTCAATATCTTCGGGACGTATACGGCAGGCTGGCTCGGCGGGCGGATGTCCAAGCCGCGCTTGCTCACCGGTTTGTATCTGTTGCGCGCGGTGGTGATCGGGTTGTTCCTGTGGGCGCCGGTGACCACGACCACAGCCTATCTGTTCGGCATGGCCATGGGCTTCCTGTGGTTGTCCACGGTGCCATTGACCAACGGCACGGTGGCGACCTTGTTCGGCGTGCGAAACCTGTCCATGCTCGGTGGGATTGTTTTCCTGTTTCACCAGCTCGGCTCGTTCCTCGGCGGCTGGTTGGGCGGGGTGGTGTATGACCGGACCGGGAGCTACGACTTGATCTGGCAGGTAGCAATTCTCTTGAGCTTGTTGGCAGCCGCCCTGAACTGGCCGGTGCGCGAGCAGCCAGTGACGCGATTGCAAACCCAAATGAGTGCGATATGAACAGTCTCTGGCCGCGGATTATTGTCGTGGGTGTCGGCGCCTTGCTGCTGGCCCTGGCCTGGTGGGGCTGGCATCAGGGCGGACTGGCGCTGATGCAGTTGGGCATGGGTGCTTGCTAGGGTGTTGCGAGGGCGAGTAACGTCGCCTTCTGACGATATCTCAAGGATGCACCGACATGCTCAAACGCTGGCTTGCAGTCCCCGCGTTGCTGATGGCGTTCACCGGATTGGCACAAGCGGCCGAGTGTCCGGAGCTGTTGCAGGGCTCGTTGCCCAAGTTGCGCGCCAAGGAATCCATCGATTTGTGCCAGCGTTTTGCCGGCAAGCCGCTGGTGGTGGTCAACACCGCCAGCTTCTGCGGGTTCGCCCCGCAGTTCAAAGGCCTGGAGGCGCTGTATCAGCGTTACAAGGACCAAGGGCTGGAGGTGGTCGGCGTTCCGTCCAATGACTTCAAGCAGGAGTCCAAGGATGGCGCTGAGACCGCCAAGGTCTGCTACGTCAACTACGGCGTGACCTTCACCATGACCGAGCCGCAGAAAGTTCGCGGTGACGACGCCACTCACTTGTTCAAGATCCTCGCCGAGCAAAGCAGTGCGCCGAAGTGGAATTTCTACAAGTACGTGGTCGATCGCCAAGGCAAGGTGATCGCCAATTTCTCCAGCCTGACCAAGCCCGATAACCCTGAATTCATCGAAGCCGTCGAGAAAGCCCTGGCCTCGAAACCCTGATCGCCGCCCATTAAAAAGCCCCGCCTCTGGACAAGAGTGCGGGGCTTTTTCGATTCAGGTGGCGAGCGGTTCAGGCTCGCCTTGAATCATCAGAAGCGGTAGGTCGCGCCAACACCAAAACCGTTCGCATAGTTTTGGTATTTAGCATCGTAGCTCTGGCCGCGGTCGTTGCTGTTGGCGACCTTGACCGACTCTTCACGCAGGTACGAGTACGCCACGTCGATGGTCAGGTCGTCGGTCGGGCTCCAGCCGGCGCCCAGGCTGAAAATCTTGCGATCGCCAGTCGGGATGCGTGGGGAACGGTCGACGTTGTTGGTCGGTGCCTGGTCAAAGGACAGGCCGGTGCGCAGGACCCATTCCTTGTTCAACTGGTAGGACGCGCCGATGGCGTGGGCCCAGGTGTCGTGCCAGTTCTGTTCTTCGGTAATCGAACCGAACTGACCGTTGAGGATGGCCGGAACACCTTTGTTTTCAACGGTGATTTCTTTCAGGCGGCTCCAGCGAGTCCAGGTGCTGCCTGCGTACAGGGTCCACTTGTCGTCGAGCTGATGAGTCACCGAGAAGTCCACCGATTCAGGGGTGGTCAGGTCCAGCGAGGCGTCGTACTTCTGGCTTGGGTTTTGACCCACTGCACCGAGGACACCGTAGTTGACCTTAGTATTACCCTCGAGCTTGTACTTCACTTTCGAGTGGTAGGTCAGGCCGACACGGGTGCTGTCAGTGGCTTGAACCAGCAAGCCGATGTTGTAGCCCAGTGCAGTGTCGTCGCCTTTGATCTTGACCTGGCCATCGGGCGCTGCCTGGGTAATCGACAGGTTCGATTCCAGCTTGCCGTCGATACGGTTGATGGTCGGGCCGAAACCGATCGACACCTTGTCGTTGAAGGCGTAGCTCACGGTCGGTTGCAGGGTGACGACTTTTACGTCGCTGGTGCTACCGAAGTAGCGGCCGGCAAAACCGTGCTCGTAGTCGGTCACCAGGCCGAACGGTGCGTAAACACCAACACCGACTGCCCATTTGTCATCGATAGGCTTGACGTAGTAGCCCATCGGCACGGCGATGAACGGCACCATGTCGCCGTCGTTGCTACCGCTGTTGGGGCTGGAGCTGGCTTTGCTGATGTTGGTATGTGCGTCGAGCATTGCAGCACCGCCGGTGACCTGTTCGCGCTTGATGCGGGACATGCCGGCAGGGTTGCCAAAAATTGTGCTTGCGTCATCGGCAGATGAAGATCGCCCAGCAAAACCTGTACCCATCCCGCTAATGCTTTGTTCGTTGATGGCGAAGCCACTTGCGAAAAGCTGGGTGGATGCCAAGGTAACGGCGAGGCTAAGGGTGGTTTTGAGCATTACTTTTTTCATTATTAGAACTCCTGGTGATCACCGGGGCGAAAATTACCAACATTTTCGTCCCAGCGCTATAGCCTGTATGCGTTGAGTTAGAGCGGTTTTGTAGGACAATCCGACCAGAATCGCGACCGGTTATGGGATCTTGTGAAACCGGGTGGTCAGCAAGCGACCTGATTCAGCGATGAAACACAGGTCTGCCAGGCGCAGGTAAAGTCACGCAGGCGTCCTTGAGGCTGGAAGGTCTGGCGCCAGATTCGGGCCATGCCCATCACATCATCGGGATCGGGGAGGGGAGTGTTTTGTTCTTCTACCAGCAGCCAGGCGATGGCGGTGGCGTAACGCAGGTTGACGGTTAATTCCAGGTGCGGGCTGCTTAAAAAGGCGTGTTGGCTGGCCAGGCCTCGGACCAGGCTCGCTCGTTCAGGATCAAGCGCCAGGTAGTGATCCCAGAGGGCCCGGTGGCGGGGTTCGGCGATTCGGTACAAGCCGTGCCCACGGCGGTCATGGAGGGCGGAGCCAAGGGCGGACTGGCTGGCGGCGATGCCCAGCAGCAGGGATTCGGCAGTTGCGCTATGGCGCCCGAGGTAAATCAAGGTCGGGCGGATCACATAACGGCACAGTTCGCTGGCAGCGATACCCATAAAGCCCTCGAAACATGAAATGGGCGGCGATACCTGAAGGGGGGCTTGGCAGCAATGAATCGACTCAGGCTCGCCGGAAGCGGATCAAGCCGCTTGAGTTGAAGTGTAGTGTCATATTCGCGACGTAAAGGCCTGTTTTTAAAATATTTCCGGCTGCCAGTTATAACCGTTATATCGGTTAGTACTTAGGCCGTGGGTGGGGAAAGAGAAATATCAGGCAATAAAAAGCCCCGCTTTTTGAGCAGGGCTTTTGAGGTTTTCAGTCTTTCTGGCGTCTCAGGCAACCAGTGCCTGGCGAGTACGATCGATCACGGCCTGCAGCGGTTCAGCGCTGGAGTATTGATCGGGGTACAGGCGTTCGCTGTGACGGGCGATGCCGTGTTCGTTGACCAGAGTGAAGCTGAAGCAGCCTTTGCGAGCGGCCATGATCAGGCAGTTCATTGGTGCAAAAGCGTTGGTTAGGGTGCGAATGGCATCCTGAGTATGGATTTGAGTAGACATTATTAGGTGTTCCTACAAGCGACACGGATAAGAACCGTGCAAAATTAATACGTTCCAGTGACGACGACCACCATTGGTCGAACGAAGAACCCGACTGGAACAAAGCAGCCAGTTTGAAGCGCTGATAATTGGCGCGCTTGGGCTGGCAGGTAGGTACTTAGGAGGGCAGGCAACACATCAAGGGCAAAGGTTCTGGGCCCGGGGTGAAGATCCTGATCAATTTGCAGGCTGGTTCGGTCAGAGTAAGTGAGCTTCGCAACACCCTTTGCATTCATTTCAAAGGCAGTGTTGACGCAAGGTTTACCTGGAAACCATCGAGGTGGTCGATCCCGCTTTGTCGGTGGAGGCTTCTCAAGGGAAGGCTGACCGGGGGGATTTGTTCGACCAGAATTGACTTTCAGCTTGGTACTAACGCCGCGGATACTAACGGATTGAATTGGAGAAAGGAAGTGTGTTAGCCAAAAAGATTGTTGGCAGTGCCATTCAACCGCTTCGAGGGGCGTGATTATAGGCTGTAAACACTAGGCTTGCCCTGTAATGGCACAGGATTTAACCGTTGGTCGTCGAGCCTCAATGAGCGTGAATCAAGGTTTTGCCCAGGCTTATCCCCAGGCTTGGCAGCAAAACGCGCCGAAAAAGCGCATCGATATAACCGCCGTGAAGGTACTTGTGCACATAAGTTGCGCAGGCTGTCACGCCACTGTCACCTTGGCATCAAACGCAGTGGGTGCCTGTAATGAAAATTTAAGTCAATGAAAAACATCGCTTTTTTTTACTGGTGAAAAAATCGTCAGTTTGACTGCGAGCCCCATTCCACAGGGCTTTGCGAGAGTTCAAGGTGGGTTGTCCACTGAGTTATCCACAGCTTCTGTGGATTGTCCCAAGCGCTTGCTCTAGGACGGGCGTGCCGGGTTTTTTCGACTTTACCTGTACGAAAAAAAGAGTAGAGTGGCGCGCCTTCCGATCTGCCCCACAGTGCTTTATGAAGTTTCGCTCAGTATCAACCGCTGTTACCGCAACCCCCCCTGTTGTTACCCCGACCAAGCGCTTTTCCCTGCGTGTGGCCGAGTGGCTTCTGGATAGCCCGCGCCTGGGCGACAACCCCAACGTCAAACACTTCGCCGGACGTTTGCTCAAGCAACCCGCTCGTGAAGGTGTGGTCGCGGCGCAAAGCCGCCTGGGCCAGTTGATGTGCCGCGAGTGCGGCAACGCCCGGGATCGGCGCATCGGTCACGACATGCTGCGCCAGGCCGCCCGCGCCGGTGACCGCCGCGCCCAGCAGGAATTGGGGCTGACCGAAGACTGAGCTGTCCAAGACCTGACGCCTTGGTTAACCTTCAAGCTTTATCTCATCGGCAGGAGTGGCTATGGCTATCGACTTGACCAGCATATTGCTCGGTCTGGCAGGCGCGGCATTGCCATTGCTGGCACTGGCCTGGCAAATCCAGCGCCGGGCGAGCGCCGGACAGGCCGACGTGGCGTTGCTGGAAGAACGGCTGGCCATGGCCCAATTGGCCCAGGACGGCTTGAATGCCCAACTCGATGCGTGCCGCGACGAAATCGGCGACCTGAGCCAGGCCAACTCCACCAAACAAGCTGATCTTGCCGCGCTACGCCGTGAAGTCGAACTGCTGCAGATCGAGCGCGACGATGCCCGCGACGCGGCCCACGCCTGGAATATCGAGCGTGCTGGCAAAGAGGCTGAGTTGCGTCGCCTCGACGCGCAAGCCGCCTCCCTCAACGCCGAGCTGCGCGAACAACAGGAAAGCCATCAGCAACGCCTCAACGACCTCCAGGGCTCGCGCGATGAATTGCGGGCGCAGTTCGCCGAACTGGCGGGCAAGATCTTCGACGAGCGCGAGCAGCGTTTCGCCGAAACCAGTCAGCAGCGCCTGGGGCAGTTGCTCGATCCGTTGAAGGAGCGCATCCAGTCTTTCGAGAAACGCGTCGAAGAAAGCTATCAAGCCGAGGCCCGGGAACGCTTTTCCCTGGCCAAGGAGCTGGAGCGCCTGCAACAGCTGAACCTGCGCCTGAGTGACGAAGCCACCAACCTCACCCGAGCCTTGAAAGGGCAGAAGACCCAGGGCAACTGGGGCGAGTTGATTCTCGAGCGCGTGCTTGAGCACGCCGGCCTGGAGAAGGGCCGTGAGTACCAGACCCAGGTCACCCTCAAAGGCCCGGACGGTGAACGCTTCCAGCCGGACGTGATCATTTACCTGCCCGGCGACAAGCAGGTAGTGGTCGACTCCAAGGTCAGCCTCACGGCGTACCAACAATACGTCGCGGCCGAAGACGATGCCATCGGCCAGATCGCGATCAAGCAACACGTGTTGTCCCTGCGCAATCACGTCAAAGGCTTGTCCGGCAAGGATTACAAGCGACTCGATGGCTTACACAGCCTCGATTTCGTTCTGCTTTTTGTTCCGATCGAAGCGGCATTTTCCGCGGCCTTGCAGGCTGAGCCGACGCTGTTTCAGGAAGCCTTCGACCGCAACATCGTGATCGTCAGCCCGACCACATTGCTCGCCACGTTGCGGGTGATTGACAGCCTGTGGAAGCAGGAACGCCAGACCCAGAACGCCCGGGAAATCGCCGAGCGGGCAGGGTGGCTGTACGACAAGTTCGTGTTGTTCATCCAGGACCTGGACGAAGTCGGCAATCGCTTGCAGCAATTGGATAAAGCCTACAGCTCGGCGCGCAACAAGCTGACGGAAGGGCGCGGCAATCTGGTCAGCCGCAGCGAACAACTGAAGTTGCTGGGCGCGCGGGCGAGCAAGAGCTTGCCGGCGGATTTGCTCGAGCGGGCGATGACCGATGTGGATGGGTTGGCTGAGTTGCCCGAATAGCTGATCGTTCCCACGCTCCACGTGGGAATGCATCCCGTGACGCTCTGCGTCACAGCAGCAGAAGCGGACGCGGAGCGTCCATGGCGGCGTTCCCACGCAGAGCGTGGGAACGATCTGGGTTACAACGGCAAATGCCGACTCAACAACGCCCGTAACGCCGCCGGCTTCACCGGTTTGGCCAGATAATCCAACCCCGCCGCATGCACCTGCGCCACCGTCTCCGGCCGCCCATCGGCACTGATCACCACCCCCGGTACCGGCTCACCCAATCGCGTGCGCAGCCACGCCATCAACTCAGTCCCGGTTTCGCCATCGTCCAGGTGGTAATCCACCAACGCCAACTGCGGACGCATCCCGTCGCCGAGCAACGCCGCACACTCCTCGCGATTACGCGCGGTCCAGACCTGGCAGCCCCAGCGGGTCAACAGACTGTTCATGCCAATCAAAATGCTGTCTTCATTGTCGATGCACAGCACCTGCGCACCCGTCGGCAATTTACCGTTGAGTTCGACCACGGTGTTCGGCACCACCGTCTGCGCCCGGGCCAGCGGCACCGTGACGCTGAATACGCTGCCGTGCCCCGGCCAGGAGCGCACCTGCAAGGTATGGCCGAGCACCCGGCACAAGCCGTCGGCGATCGCCAGGCCCAGGCCCAGGCCTTTCTCGGCGCGGGTCTGGTGGCTGTCGAGGCGTTTGAATTCTTCGAAAATCACTTGCCGTTTATCTTCAGGAATCCCGGGGCCACGGTCCCAGACTTCCAGGCACAGTTCACCGTTGCGCCGCCGAACCCCCAGCAGCACCGGGCCCTTGGCATAACGGAAGGCATTGGTCAGGAAGTTTTGCAGGATTCGCCGCAACAACTTGATGTCGCTATTGACCCGCAAGGTGCTGCCGCGCAGGCGGAACTTCAGGCCTTGTTCCTGCGCCTGTGCCTTGAATTCAGCGCCGAGGATATCGAACAGTTCATTGAGCACGAACGGCTTGGGATCGGGGTTGATCTTGCCGTTTTCCAGGCGGGAAATATCCAGCAAGTCGCTGATCAAGTCCTCGGCCGAACGCAACGAACTGTCCAGGTGATGAATCAGTTTCTGCGCCTCGCCGGACAAGCCGTCGTCCTGATGGGTCAGGGCGGCGGAGAACAGTCGCGCGGCGTTCAGCGGCTGCATCAGGTCATGGCTGACCGCCGCCAGAAAACGGGTTTTCGACTGGTTGGCCGATTCGGCGGTGCCCTTGGCTTCGGTCAGGGCGACGTTGAGTTGCGAGAGTTCGTGGGTGCGCGCGGTCACCCGTTGCTCCAGGCCTTCGTTGGCCTCGGTCAGCGCCTGCTCGGCTTCGCGGAACGCAGTGATGTCGGTGAAACTCATGACGAAACCACCGCCGGGCATCGGGTTGCCAATCAGCTCGATCACCCGCCCATTGGGGAACAATCGCTCAGAGGTGTGGGCACGGCCCTGACGCATCCAGTGCAGACGGCGGGCGACGTGCACTTCGGCTTCGCCAGGGCCACACAACCCGCGCTCGGCGTTGTAGCGAATGATGTCGGCAATCGGCCGGCCGACGCTGATCAAGCCGTCCGGGTAATTGAACAGCTCCAGATAACGCCGGTTCCACGCCACCAGTTTGAGCGACTGGTCGACCACGCTGATGCCCTGGGTGATGTTTTCGATCGCCCCTTGCAGCAGCGCGCGGTTGAACTGCAACACTTCCGATGCTTCGTCGGCGATGCGGACCACGTCCTCAAGCTGCATTTCCCGGCCTTCAATGGCAGCTTTTACGACAGCGCGCGTCGAAGAAGCGCCGAGCACACCGGCCAGCAAACGTTCGGTATGCGCGATCCATTCACCGTCGGCGTTCTGGTTCGGGTTAAAGCCTTTGCCCTGGCGATAGGCGAAGCGGATAAAGCTTTGGCGGGCGCGTTCTTCACCGACAAAACGCGCGGCCAGTTGCAACAAATCATCGATTTGCACCGACAGCATCGAGCGCGCGCTGGGCCGGGCGCTGATTTCCTGGCCAATGAAGCGACCGGCCTGCCAGTGCTCGGAAACCCGCGTGCGCGACAGCACCGAGACCCAGGCGAACAACGTGAAGTTGGCGGCCAGCGACAACACCACGCCTTGGGTCAGCGGGGTCAGCGGCAATTTAAGCGGGTTGCTGTGCAACCAGGCCAGCCCCGGGAACGTGCTCAGGGACAGGCCGAGGCTGTGGGCGGCAATCGGCAGAATCAAGGTGTAGAACCAGAGGAACGTCCCGGCCGCGAGGCCGGCAAAAACGCCGCGACGGTTCGCCTGTTTCCAGTACAGCGCGCCGAGCATCGCCGGGGCCAGTTGGGTCACGGCGGCGAAGGCGATCTGGCCGATGGTCGCCAGGCTGGCAGTCGAGCCGAGCAGGCGATAACTGACGTAGGCCAGCAGCAAAATCACCACGATGGTGACTCGACGCACCGACAGCATCCACTGGCGGAACACTTCGAACGGACGCTCGGCATTGTTACGGCGCAGCAACCACGGCAACAGCATGTCGTTGGAAACCATGGTCGACAGCGCCACGCTGGCCACGATCACCATGCCGGTGGCCGCTGAAGCGCCGCCGATAAACGCCAACATCGCCAGCGCCGGGTGCGATTGGGCCAGCGGCAGGCTGATGACGAAGGAATCCGGGAGTACCGAACTCGGTAGCAACATCTGACCGGCCAGGGCGATCGGGACTACAAACAGTGCGGCCAACGCGAGGTAGGCCGGGAACACCCACTTGGCCAGGCGCAGGTCCTGGGGCTCGATGTTCTCCACCACCGTGACGTGGAACTGCCGGGGCAGGCAGATGATCGCCATCATCGCGACGCCGGTCTGCACCACCATCGACGGCCAGTTGATGGTTTCCTTCCAATACTCTTCCAGGCGCGGGGCAAGCATCGCTTGGTCGAACAAGTCATCGAAACCGTCGTACAAACCGTAGGTCACGAACGCACCGACCGCGAGAAACGCGAACAGCTTGACCAGCGATTCGAACGCAATCGCCAGCACCATGCCGCGGTGGTGTTCGGTGGCGTCGAGGTTGCGCGTACCGAAGACAATGGTGAACAGCGCCAGCACCAGCGACACGATCAGCGCCGTATCCTGGGCGCGCGTGCCCATGGCGTCGGCTCCGGCGCCGATCAGCAGGTTCACCCCGAGCACGATGCCCTTGAGTTGCAGCGCGATGTAGGGCAACACGCCGACCAGGCAGATCAGCGCCACCACCACCGCCAGTGACTGCGACTTGCCATAGCGCGCGGCGATAAAGTCGGCGATGGAGGTGATGTTCTCCTGTTTGCTGATCATCACCATTTTTTGCAGGACCCACGGCGCACACACTAGCAGCAGGATCGGCCCGAGGTAGATCGGCAGGAATGACCAGAGTTGCTCAGCGGCCTGGCCCACGGCACCAAAGAACGTCCAACTGGTGCAATAGACGGCCAGCGACAGGCTGTACACCCACGCGCGCACTCGCGGCGGCAACGGCGTGCTGCGACGGTCGCCGTAGAAGGCGATGGCGAACATGATGGCCATATAGGCCAGGGCAACGGCGGCGATCAGCCCGCTGGACAGCGACATGGAAACTCCCGGCAAAAGACACCCGGGATCCGGCCCGGATAGACAGTCTCGCACGATGGCGGGGGTTCGTCAGTGTCGACCAAGGTCGAGGCGCGGCGGGGTGTCGCAGGGAGTTTGTGTTGGATCGTTTGTGCCTTTGCCGGCCCTTCGCGGGCAAGCCTTGCTCCTACAGAAAAGGCGTCGTCACTGACTCAGCGCAATCTCGATCAACCGATGCAATTCCTCGACCTCCAGCGCCGCCGTCGAGAACAGGATGCGAAACACCGTCGGCGCCGCGATCAGGTTGATCAGCCGATCGACGCTCGGCAGCGGCTGGTCAGGGTAGCGATCCAGAATGGTCTGCAACTGCCCGCCAATAATCGTCGCGCAAAAGCCCGGCGTGATGCTGCATTGCACGTCGCGCAGCATGTTGCGGCCGGGCTCTGAACTCATTTCGTCCAGGTATTGCTCGGCCCAGGCGCGCAGATCGCCGCGCAGGCTGCCGGTGTTGGCCGGCTCGCTCTCCGGGCGCATGCGGGCGAGGGCGACGTCCGCCAGCAACACCGACAGATCGCCCCAGCGCCGATAAATCGTCGACGGCGTCACCCCCGCGCGCGTCGCGATTTGCGGCACGGTCACGCTCGCGCGGTCCTGCTCTTCGAGGAGAGCACGGACTGCCGAGTGAACCGACTCTTGCACCCGGGCACTTCTGCCACCTGGGCGTAAACCTTCTTTAATAGCCATGCGGCGGACCTTAACACAAAGAATTTGCTTTAAGCGCTAGTGAGTAGCACACTCCGCAAAAGCAAAAACTTAGCTTTTGCGGAGGATGCCAATGTCTTACCCAACGTCAAACCGAGTAAGCCTGTGGTTCCTGGCGATCACTTTACTCAGCTTTCTCGCCGCTTCCACGGCGCCGACGCCGTTGTATCACTTGTATCAGGAACAGTTGCAGTTCTCGGCAGCGACCCTGACCCTGATCTTCGGCGTGTACGCCCTGAGCTTGCTCGTAGCGCTGCTGACCGTCGGTTCGCTCTCGGATTTCCTCGGCCGTAAACCGGTGATCTTCACAGCGATCCTGCTGAACATGCTGGCGATGTTGCTGTTTATCAACGCCGACAGCGTCACTTGGCTGATCAGTGCCCGTGTGCTTCAGGGCTTCGCCACCGGAATGGCCACAGCCGTATTAAGTGCCGCGCTGCTGGATACCGATCGTCAGCAAGGGCCGCTGATCAATAGCGTGGCGCCGTTGCTGGGCATGGCCATTGGGGCGATGGGTTGCGGCTTGTTGGCCGAGTTCGCGCCGCTGCCGTTGCAACTGACCTTTTGGGTATTGCTGGCGCTATTCGTGATGCAGGCGCTGTACGTCTGGCGTCTGCCGGAAAGCGTCAGTGTGCAACCGGGCGCCTGGGCCTCGCTGCGCCCGACCCTGCATGTGCCAGTACAGGCGCGGCGCACGTTGTGGTCGGTGCTGCCGATCAACACCGCGGTGTGGGCGCTGGGTGGCTTCTTCGCCTCGTTGGCGCCGTCGCTGGTGCGCACGGCCACCGGCTCGACCTCGAACCTGATCGGCGGCTCGACGGTCGCGGCATTGACGGTGACCGGCGCGCTGATGATCTACACCTTGCGCAATCGCCCGGCGGACAAGGTGCTGCGCCTCGGCGCCGGTTTGCTGCCCGCCGGTATTGTGTTGATTCTGACGGCCGTGCACAGCGCCAGCCTGTCGCTGTTTTTCATCGGCACATTGGTGGCCGGTTGCGGTTTCGGCGCCGGTTTCCTCGGTGCCGTGCGCAGCCTTGTGCCGCTGGCCCTGCCCCATGAACGGGCCGGGTTGATGTCGGCGTTTTATGTGCTGAGCTACTTGGCGTTTTGCTTGCCGTCGTTGCTGGCGGGGAGTCTGACCCGCACCTTCGGGCTGATCGCGACCACCGACGGTTATGGCGCAGTGCTGATTGTCCTGGCTGTGGGTGCGTTGCTGGGATTGATGCGCCAGCGTGCAGTGAAAGGCTGTAGCGCCGATGCCGGATGATCGTTAGCCTTGGCGCAGCCACCCATTCGACGGACCGTCCCATGAAGATCATCCGCAGCAAATCTTTTACCGCCGAACGTGCCTGGGGCGCGCTGGACATCGCCAACATGAACGGCATCACTACCCGTTTGCACTGGACCGATCAGCCGTACAAATGGCACGTCAACGATGGTCAGGAAGTGTTCGTGGTGCTTGATGGGCAGGTGCAGATGCACTACCGCGAAGCAGGCGTCGAACAGCAGACCTTACTGGACGTCGGCGATATTTTTTATGCCTCGGTGGGCACCGAGCATGTGGCGCATCCGCTGGGCGCGGCGCGGATATTGGTGATCGAATCAGAAGGCAGTGTTTGACGTATATCTACAAAACAGATAACAGTTAGAGATATTACCCGTTATATAGATATTCGATTCGGTTCTACCATGGGCTCTACCTCATCAGAGGACAGGAGTTCGCCATGATCTGCCCCAATGCTGCCAAGCCCGGTTACAAACCTTTAAGTCTTCTTCCTCGCCCTTTGGAAGCGATTCGCCAGTTCACCCCGAACTGGTTCGCCGCCACCATGGGCACTGGCGTGCTGGCGCTGGCGCTGGCGCAATTGCCGGTGGCCATTCCCGGACTGCACGCAGTCGCCGAGGGTTTGTGGCTGTTCAATATCGTTCTGTTTGTGCTGTTCACCGGGCTGTACGCCGCGCGTTGGGTGCTGTTCTTCGATGAGGCGCGGCGGATTTTCGGGCACTCCACGGTCTCGATGTTTTTCGGCACGATTCCCATGGGCCTGGCGACCATCATTAACGGCTTTCTGGTGTTCGGTTTGCCGCGCTGGGGCGATGGGGTGATTCAAGTCGCCGAAGTGCTTTGGTGGCTGGATGTGGCGATGTCCCTGGCCTGTGGCGTGCTGATTCCGTACATGATGTTTACCCGCCAGGAACACAGCATCGACCAGATGACCGCCGTCTGGCTGTTGCCCGTCGTGGCCGCGGAAGTGGCCGCCGCCAGCGGTGGTCTGTTGGCGCCGCACTTGGCCGAGGCCCATTCGCAACTGGTAGTGCTGGTGACCAGCTACGTGCTTTGGGCCTTTTCCCTGCCGGTAGCGTTCAGCATTCTGACCATTCTGTTGCTGCGCATGGCCCTGCATAAGTTGCCCCACGAAAACATGGCCGCTTCCAGTTGGCTGGCCCTCGGGCCGATTGGCACCGGCGCGCTGGGCATGTTGCTGCTGGGCGCCGATGCTCCGGCGATCTTCGCTGCCAACGGTTTGCCCGGTATCGGCGAAATCGCCGCCGGGCTGGGGCTGGTGGCCGGGATCACGCTGTGGGGCTTTGGGCTGTGGTGGATGCTGATCGCGGTGCTGATCACCGTGCGTTACCTGCGCGCCGGCATTCCGTTCAACCTCGGCTGGTGGGGTTTTACGTTCCCGCTGGGCGTCTATTCTCTGGCCACGCTGAAATTGGCGAGCACCTTGAACCTGACTTTCTTCAGCATGTTTGGCTGCGTGTTGGTGGCGTTGCTGGCGGTGATGTGGCTGATTGTCGGCAAGCGAACCGTACAGGGCGCCTGGCGTGGTGAGCTATTTGTCTCGCCGTGTATCGCAGGATTAAAGAAATAACCTGCAAAGATTAGGTAATGTGTGGCCTGGATCGGCGTTCGACATTCCAATAGCAGTCTCCACGCCACTCTCTACCCAACATCAGGGAAACACGGAAGATGAGTCACCCCTCACAGTTCACCTTGCTTCGCACCCGGCGTTTCCTGCCGTTTTTCGTGACCCAGTCGCTTGGGGCGTTCAACGACAACATCTTCAAGCAGTCGCTGATCCTCGCCATTCTGTACAAATTGACCATCGACGGTGACCGCTCGATCTGGGTCAACCTGTGCGCGCTGCTGTTCATCCTGCCGTTTTTCCTGTTCTCGGCCCTGGCCGGGCAATTCGGGGAAAAATTCGCCAAGGACGCGCTGATCCGTCTGATCAAGCTGGGGGAAATCGCCATCATGGCGGTGGGCGCGGTCGGCTTCCTGTTCGATCACCTGTCGCTGATGCTGGTGGCGCTGTTCGCCATGGGCACCCACTCGGCGCTGTTCGGGCCGGTGAAGTATTCGATCCTGCCCCAGGCCTTGCGTGAAGAAGAATTGGTGGGTGGCAACGGCCTGGTGGAAATGGGCACGTTCCTGGCGATTCTGGCCGGGACCATTGGCGCCGGGATCATGATGTCGTCCGGGCATTACGCGGCCCTGGTTTCCACGGCGATTGTCGGTATCGCGGTCCTCGGTTACCTGGCCAGCCGCAGCATTCCGCGTGCGGCGGCGGCATCGCCTGAGATGCGCTTGAACTGGAACATTTTTACCCAGTCCTGGGCCACCTTGAAGCTGGGCCTGGGGCAGACGCCGGCGGTGTCGCGTTCGATTGTCGGCAACTCGTGGTTCTGGTTTGTCGGGGCGATTTACCTGACGCAGATCCCGGCCTACGCCAAGGAATGGATGCACGGCGACGAAACCGTGGTGACGCTGATCCTCACTGTGTTCTCGGTCGGTATTGCCCTCGGTTCGATGCTTTGCGAGAAGCTGTCCGGGCGTAAAGTCGAAATCGGCCTGGTACCGTTCGGTTCGTTTGGCCTGACGGTGTTTGGCTTGCTGCTGTGGTGGCATTCCGGCGGCATTCCGGACAGCGTGACCGGCCATGGCTGGATCGAAGTCCTTGGCTTTGGCCACACCTGGCTGGTGCTGATCGACATCCTCGGGCTCGGCGTTTTCGGTGGTTTTTACATCGTGCCGCTGTATGCACTGATTCAGTCGCGCACCGCCGAGAACGAGCGGGCACGGGTGATTGCCGCCAACAATATCCTCAACGCGCTGTTCATGGTGGTGTCGGCGATTGTTTCGATCGTGCTGCTGAGCATGGTGAAACTGTCGATACCGCAGCTGTTCCTGGTGGTGTCGCTGCTGAACATCGGCGTCAACGCCTACATCTTCAGCATCGTTCCCGAGTTCAGCATGCGTTTCATGATCTGGCTGCTCAGCCATTCCATGTACCGCGTGGAGCATCGCAACCTCGACCTGATTCCCGATGAAGGCGCGGCGTTGCTGGTGTGCAACCACGTGTCGTTCGTCGATGCGTTGCTGATTGGCGGCGCGGTGCGTCGGCCGATTCGCTTTGTCATGTACTACAAAATCTACAACCTGCCGGTGCTGAACTTTATCTTCCGCACCGCCGGGACAATTCCTATCGCCGGACGCCAGGAAGACATTCAGATCTACGAAAAGGCCTTCAAGCGGATTGCCCAGTATCTGAAGGACGGTGAGCTGGTGTGCATCTTCCCCGAAGGCAAGTTGACCGCTGACGGTGAGATCAATGAGTTCCGGGGCGGGCTGACGCGGATTCTCGAAGAGACACCGGTGCCGGTGATTCCGCTGGCGCTGCAAGGGTTGTGGGGGAGTTTCTTCAGTCGCGATCCGGCCAAGGGCTTGTTCCGCCGGTTGTGGTCGCGGGTGACGTTGGTGGCGGGGCCGGCGGTGGCGGTTGAGGTGGCGGAGCCAGCGAAATTGCAGGTATTGGTGGGAGAGTTGCGCGGGGCAGTCAGATAGTCGGTGATTTTGAGGGTGCCATCGCGGGCAAGCCTTGCTCGCGATGGCGTCAGTGACCTAGGCGCTAATCTTGAGCCCAACCAACCCGGCAATAATCAACGCCACACTGGCCAGTCGAAACAACGCCATGGATTCACCAAACAGAATGATCCCGGCAATCACCGTGCCCACCGCTCCTACGCCGGTCCAGATCGCATAGGCCGTGCCCAGCGGCAATTCCTTCATGGCAAGGCCGAGCAAGCCGAGGCTGATGGCCATGGCGGCTACGGTGAGTGCAGTGGGGAGCGGGCGGCTGAAGCCGTCGGTGTATTTCAGGCCAACGGCCCAGCCGACTTCGAACAGGCCGGCGAAAAACAGAATGATCCAGGACATGAGAGACCTCCATCGATTGACGGGGTCGTCCCCAGATTAATGACTCGATCGAGCCGCGAGGTCGTCCTCGCGTTGCGCCATAGAGTGCCCATCATTAATCCGGGGATCAAGTTTGCCGCTTATTCAGTCGCCTGGCGCGCCGCTATTTCCCGATCTTCTTTTTCGCTCATGCGGCGGAAATACGTCGAAAGCAGCGCCCCGGAAATGTTGTGCCACACACTGAACAACGCGCTCGGCACCGCTGCCAGTGGCGAGAAGTGCGCACTGGCCAGCGCGGCGCCCAAACCGGAGTTCTGCATGCCGACTTCCAGTGCCAGGGACTTGCGCTGAGGCAGCGGCAGCTTGAACAGGCGCCCGGTGAAGTAACCCAGCAAGTAGCCGAAGCTGTTGTGCAGCATCACCACCGCCATGATCAACAGGCCGGACTCGGCGATCTTCGCCTGACTGGCCGCGACCACGGCGGCAACGATGATCACGATGCTGACCACCGACACCAGCGGCAACACTTCTACCGCGTGGCGCACCTTATTGCCCAGCAGCCGTTGCGCCACCACGCCGAGCACGATCGGCAGCAGCACCACCTGCAGGATTGACCAGAACAACTCCATGAACGACACCGGCAACCACGCCGAGGCCAGCAGCCAGATCAGCGCCGGAGTCAGCAGCGGAGCGAGGAGGGTGGTGACGGCGGCGATGGCCACCGACAGCGCCAGATCGCCGCGAGCCAGCCAGGTCATCACATTGGACGAAGTGCCGCTCGGGCAGCAGCCAACCAGGATCACGCCGACGGCGATTTCCGGCGGCAGGTGAAACACCTGGCAGAGCAACCACGCCATTCCCGGCATGATCACGAAATGCGCGACCACGCCCAACGCCACGCGCCATGGATGGCGAGCGACTTCAGCGAAGTCTTCGAGTTTGAGGGTCAGGCCCATGCCGAACATCACCAGCCCCAGCAGCGGCACGATCGCGCCTTTGAGGCCAACGAACCATGTCGGTTCGAGGAACGCCAGGACGGCGAAAATCAGTACCCAGTAAGCGAAGGTGTTGCCGACAAAGCGGCTTAAAGCGGCGAGGGCACGCATGGCCTGTTCCTTATTGTATGAAAGCGTTAGGGAGCTAAGCATACGTGGCCTGTAAAAAGATCGCAGCCTTCGGCAGCGCCTACTTTGGAATACGTTTCCTGTAGACGCTGCCGAAGGCTGCGATCTTTTTTACAGGCACCCACCCATCAAGGCAGGCGCCCTTCAAGGCTGTCAGATGCCCTGCGGAGTCTCTTCGCCACCCAACGCTTCAACCAGCGCCGGCAGGAAGTCGCCGAAGGTCAGCATCATCAGGGTGAAGCTGGCGTCCAGTTGGCCCAGGGCTTCGTCACCGCCGTCCTGTTCCGCCTGGTCTTGCAGCAAGTCTTCGAACTTCAGGCGTTTGACGGTCATTTTGTCGTCGAGCATGAACGACAATTTGTCCTGCCAGGCCAGGGACAACTGAGTCACCACTTTGCCGGTGCTCAGGTGCAGCTGGATTTCTTCGCTGGTCAGGTCCTGACGCTTGCAACGTACGATGCCGCCGTCTTCGTGGGTGTCGCGCAGTTCGCACTCGTCCAGCACAAAGAAGTCGTCCGCGGCTTTCTGGGTTTTGACCCAGTCAGTCATGGTGGCGGTCGGGGCCATTTTCACGGTCAGCGGACGTACCGGCAGCGAACCGATCACTTCACGCAGGGTCGACAGCAGGTCTTCGGCACGTTTCGGGCTGGCCGAGTTGACCAGGATCAGGCCTTGTTTCGGCGCGATGGCGGCGAAGGTCGACGAGCGACGGATAAAGGCGCGCGGCAGGAACGCCAGGATGATTTCATCCTTGATCTGGTCGCGTTCCTTCTTATAGACCTTGCGCATTTGCGTGGCTTCGATCTCTTCGACCTTTTCCTTGACCGCGTCGCGCACGACGCTGCCCGGCAGAATGCGTTCTTCTTTACGGGCGGCGATCAGCAGGAAGTCGCCGCTGACGTGCGCCAGTGGAGCATCTTCGCCTTTGCCAAATGGCGCGACGAAACCGTAGGTGGTCAACTCCTGGCTTGCACATGGACGGGCCAGTTTGGTCGCCAGTGCAGTTTCCAACGCCTCGGCATCAAAAGGCAGATCTTGGGTCAGGCGATAGATAAGCAGGTTTTTGAACCACATGGGGCGAGTCTCTCCTTTATACAAAGGGGGGCATTATTCTCTTCGCGGCGCCATAGGCCAACCCTTCTCTAAGCCTTTGGAAGGCCTGAATAAATTAATTAAAAAAGTGCTTGCCAGAGGTGGGGGTGCTCCGTAGAATGCGCGCCACACCGAAACGAAGGGTGATTAGCTCAGCTGGGAGAGCGTCTGCCTTACAAGCAGAATGTCGGCGGTTCGATCCCGTCATCACCCACCATTCGTTCTTAGTGTTACGCGCAGCGGTAGTTCAGTCGGTTAGAATACCGGCCTGTCACGCCGGGGGTCGCGGGTTCGAGTCCCGTCCGCTGCGCCATATTCGGTAATCTGGAATGCTGAACGCCAGGTCACCACGGAAAAGCCCGCTCACGCGGGTTTTTTTCTGTCTGTTGTTCCTGCGGGATGTGTCGTTTCACCGGTTTTCGGATTTATTTGAAAAAATATTCAATTAAATCAACACTTTACGAAAACATGTGGCATAATGCGCCCCGTAACGAAGGTACTGGGTGATTAGCTCAGCTGGGAGAGCGTCTGCCTTACAAGCAGAATGTCGGCGGTTCGATCCCGTCATCACCCACCATTACTTTCAATGCTACGCGCAGCGGTAGTTCAGTCGGTTAGAATACCGGCCTGTCACGCCGGGGGTCGCGGGTTCGAGTCCCGTCCGCTGCGCCATATTCGGTAACCTGGAACGCTGAACGCCAGGTCACCACACAGAAAGCCCGCATAACGCGGGCTTTTTGCTGTCCGGGATTTGAGTTTCCAGCAACCTCTCTTCGGGCCACGGCCTATATCTATGTAGTGCCAACCGGTCGTCGATCTCTCGAACAATAGGTTTCCATCTATTCGAGAGCGCCTATCCCATGGACACCGAATTACCTTTTTTACCTGAAGTGCCCTCCCTGAGTCGTGCCTATATCAGCGCCGATGACGCAGCCGTCTTTGTTCATGAGCAGTTGAGCAATCGCCGGGATCGCGAATACGGCGGCTTCATCCTGAAAAATGCCGTCGGTCATTTCTTTGCCACGCACCCGGAACGCGGCGAATCCTATGCATTCGACCCGGCGCAAGTGCTGGCGCTGGATGAGAAGGGTGACTTCGTCCCTCCCAAGGGGTATTCCATCGCGGGGATGTACCACTCGCATTGGGTGACGTCGGGGATGCGAAATGAATCGCCAAGGGAGCACGGGCTTCGCGACAGTTTCTTTTCCGTAAGCGACCTCGCGTCCGCCATCACCTATCGTCACAACTATCCACGTTTTTATCTCTCCGGTAATGGAGGGGCACTGGTGATGTACATTTCCAGCGATTCCGATGCCGAGAGAGCGTTGCACCCGATTCTTCAGCGGGATGCACGTGGGTGGCCCGGAATACTTGAGCAGGCGCATATTCGCGGCAGTCTGTTGACCAGTCAGTTGATCGCCCTGGTCGCCGCGAGTGGTGATCTGCGTGTCGTCATGCCCGGGGATGTCTGGAAAACCAGAGGGCGCGTGGCGGTGGGCTGGGAGGTGCAGGTTACGAGTGAGCCCGCAGTGTCCGAGCAGCCGGTGTGCGGCCCTGTCTGCGACAGCGCGCGGGAGGCGGCCCTGTATGCCCATGCCCGAATCATGGGAATGGGCGACGCGGTGTTTGCAGGGTTTATCCTCAAGCATCGTCAGGCTGATCAGTATGTCGCCACCGAACCGTTTGCCTGCGATTACGCGGCCTTCAATCGAGAGTCGATCTTCCCCAGGGATTACACCCTGAAGCCCGCGCTGCCTGAGGGTTTCAGGGTTTTTGCCGTGTATCACTCGATGACGCCCAAACCAGCGCCGCCCAGCGAAAGTGAAATGTATGAACAGTTTTTCTCGCCGCGAGATATGCGGGTCGGTCTGGATCGATTGTTGGTCGCCCCCGGGCTTTGTTTGTTCCTGTCGACACCGGGCGGTGCATTGCTGAGTTTTCACAGCACGCAGACTGACAAGTTAAGAACGCTGATCGCCCGGCTGACCTCGCCGACAACGGGCCATAGTGAAATCGAACAGGCGCTGGCCGACGGGCAGCTGTTGCCCGAGGCGTTTATCGATCTGCTCGCAGCGGCGGGCGAGTTGAAAGTTCAACTCCCCGGCGAAGGCTGGCCGACAGCCGGGCGGGTTCTTCCGGACTAGGGTTTTATTGCTCGGCGTTACGACTATGCCGGTAGTCGCTGACCGCTTCGTACACGGCTTTACGCAGGCGATTGATGCCACCAATCGGGCGGTGCGCTTCCAGACCGAACCATGGGTTGAACGACTGATTGTCGCATTGCAGATTCAGCGCCGGGGTATCGAAATCCTGCGCAGGCACGTTGATCCGCGCCACGGTTTCGAATGGCGCATCACGTTCACGCCACTCAATGCTGGTGTCTTCGATCGGCATGTATTTGTTCGCATCCTGGCGCTGGATCTGCAATACGAAACACGCCGGCATCCGGTCGGTGGACAGCTGCTGATTCAGCGCGCTGCGCAGGAAATTCGGCAAATCCTGATTTTGCTTGGGCAGGACGTAGGCCTGGCAGCTTCCCGGGTCGGGCATGACGCGGAACTTGGCATTGTCGCCACCGAACTTGTAGGGCGAAACCGAAAAGTAGGTAGTCCGGGTCGGGCTTTCTGGAGCAGGGGAGAGCGTCGCCAGGGCGATAAACAGATGGCGAACCTGCCACGTGCGCGGGTCCCAGCCTGGAAAGAACGCCATCGCCGTTTTGCCGTCAGCCTGGGCAGCCACATTCTGACGGTACTCGGCGACATCGCTGACAAAGAAATTCGGATGACTGAACATCACGAAGTCCTGTTCGTGGCGAGCCGCCTGATCCGCCAGCAATTGTTGACCGGGTACATCGAGCAACTTGATGGCCATGCCCCTCGCATCGCGGAAGCTGTCAAATTGCGGGTAAGCGTTGCCATTGGAAAAGCGAACGGTCGCTTGCCAGGTTTTGCCGGGCTCGCTGAACACCCCTTGACGCAATTCCGCTGCCAGCTCTGGCAACACCTGAACTTGAGCCTTCACGCAACCATGGGCCTTGGCGTGGGCATCGCGCAGGTAACGAGTGCTTTCGCGGTGTTGATCGACGATGCGCACGGCGGTCTGGATGATGTCCTGGGTCATCGCCGACTCACCGTCCGGGATCTGTTCATCGGCGGAGACCGCGCCGCTGTGCTGCCAGGCAAACCATGCGGTGGCCAGCGCCCACCCGAGCAGTCCGAGGCCGAGCAACCAAAGCAGGGTCTTGGCAAGGAAGGCGCCGAGGCGCAGCCAGAGCGTGTTCAGCATAAGTAAGTCCTTTTAATAACGGTCTGGGTCATGGCAGTTGCGCTTCCAGCGGACCGCCCAAGACTTTCAGGTATTCCAGCAGCGCCCAGCGTTCCTGCGGTTGCAGCAAGCGGCCGATGACGCCGTTGCCGCGCTCACCGGCGCGGAATTCGTGGCCGCTGTTGTGATTGCCGGTGATGCGCGTGTCGAACACGAAGCCATTGGCGAAGGCTTCGGTGCGATAGCCCAGGTGTTTGGGGTCGTATTCAAAAGTGCCTTTGTAGAAGGTGGTGGCGCGTTCGTCCTGGGGCGAGAGCAATTGATAAATGCTCGGCACCGAACCGTTGTGCAGGAATGGCGCCGTCGCCCACACGCCCGCCAGTGGCCGGGCCTTGTAGGCGCGCAGTTCCTGGACACCAATGGGCAGGCCGAAGCCATCCAGGTCCGGTCGTTCGGCCGGGGTGACCTTGGCTTCGCGATAAGCGCGGTTCCCAACGAATGCCGTGACGTAGGCCAATCCCTTGGCCACCGAGAGTTTGCTCAGGTCCAGCGGTTCGGTCGGTTTGGGATGCAGTTGAACGTCGAGTTGCCCGAGTTCCGCCGGATCCCACTGCAACGCCGTCAGGTCGAAGCGATGGTCGGCAATGTTGTTGGCTGCGGTGGGGTCGGTGCCAATTGCGGCGACTGGCAGCAATTTGAGTTGTTGCACTGCGCGCCCGTTGACTGGCGTCACTCGGGGAACATGGCAACTGGCGCAGTTCTCGGCAAACAGCGCGCGCCCCTGGACGGCCAGGGGTTTGTCGACGCTGCCCAGCAGCGCTTCCGGCCAGGCGGGCGGCTTGAGCCGTTGCAGGGTTTCTTCGATCAGGTTCAGGTCGCGAACACGGACGCTGGACGGGTAGCGTGCCTCGCCTTTGAGCGGCTGGCCGCTGGCGTCGAAGAAATTCAGCGTCGCGCCGACACCCAGCGCCTCGCCGATATTGCGCGCCATCGGTTGCTGCGCCGAGCCGTTCCACTGCACCCAGTCGAAGGTCCAGATGTCCCATAGCTGCGGGTAGTCCACCGGGGCGTTGGCCACGCGATAGTTATCCGGCGAAATTGCATCGCCGAAGCTGGCATTGGCGATGCGTCCGAACGCGTCGGTACGGCCGGGGCCTTCTTCGGTGGGGTAGAGCCCGCGATGGGTATCGTTCCAGGCGACTTTCAAGAACGTATCGAGTGAGCTTTTGAAGTCTTCGCGTAGGACTTGATGCCGAGCGTCGTAGTCCGCGCCCAATACATTGCGTGCGAAGCGTTCGAATTTCCACGGGTTGTAGTAGGTCGAGGCAAGGCTGGCCACCAATGCCTGGCCAAAACTGCCGCCGCGCAGGGTCGGCACACTGGAGGGCAACACATGCTGCGCCGAGCCGCCATCAATCCGCACGGCCTGGCCGTTGAAGCGCAGTTCGCCGGTGTGGCAGGCGGCGCAGGTGATATCAAGGAACTGATCCTGGCTGCCCGGGTTCTGGTGCCGGGCGAAACCCACCGGCAGGTTGCCGGGGTTGTTCGGCGTGGCTTTCTGGGCAGGATCAATCAGGAAACCAAAGCGCGCCAGGTATTCCGGGGCGGCGAAGCGCCGTTGCGAGAACGGCAGCTCCAGCGCCTCGAACCAGTCGTAACGCAAGCCTTTGACCTGGGTGCCCTGGGGCGTGAAGTAGTAAGTCTGACGGTCGGCGGCGCTCCACTGCTCCAGGTAATGCACCTGTTGCGCGGGGGAGTAGGCCGGCAGTTTGGGGTTGGCCACGTAGTACAGAACCACGGCGAGGCCAAGCCCCAGCAATACGGCGATCAGAACCAGTAAGCGGAGTAAGAGGCGCAAGATAAACGTCCTTGTCGATTTATGGCTCTCTTATGCCTCAGCTCCTTAAGGGAAGGCAAGTGGCCATTACGCCAAGTGTTGTAGGAACAGGCATCCGTGTCCGTGGGAGCAAGATGACAGAAACTTCATCCAGCCCATTCCCGAAATGCTTTAAAAGACCTGAACTTATCAGAAGTTTCCTGCTCTCATGCCGGTAGCCATTGGTCGTGGCCGCCTGATAAGCTCGCGGCTTTATTCGATTGCCCTTTAGGCGCATGAACAAGGAAATAGCATGAAACAGCATCGGTTGGCGGCGGCGGTGGCCCTGGTAAGCCTGGTACTTGCGGGTTGTGATTCGCAGACCAGCGTAGAGCTGAAAACCCCGGCGCAAAAAGCTTCCTACGGGATTGGCCTGAACATGGGCAAGAGCCTGGCTCAGGAAGGCATGGATGATCTGGATTCCAAGGCCGTAGCTCAAGGCATCGAAGATGCCGTCGGCAAGAAAGAACAAAAGCTGAAGGACGACGAACTGGTCGAGGCCTTCGCAGCACTGCAAAAGCGTGCAGAAGAACGCATGGCGAAAATGAGCGAAGAGTCGGCATCCGCCGGCAAGAAATTCCTCGAAGACAACGCCAAGAAAGCCGGTGTAGTGACCACTGCATCCGGTCTGCAATATGAAGTGGTTAAAAAAGCGGATGGTCCTCAGCCTAAGCCGACCGACGTAGTGACTGTTCACTACACCGGCAAGCTGACCAACGGCACCACCTTTGACAGCTCGGTTGATCGCGGTAGCCCGATTGACCTGCCGGTCAGCGGCGTGATTCCAGGTTGGGTCGAAGGCCTGCAACTGATGCACGTCGGCGAGAAGTACAAGCTGTACATTCCTAGCGACCTGGCTTACGGCGCGCAAAGCCCAAGCCCGGCAATCCCGGCCAACTCGGTGCTGGTATTCGACCTGGAGCTGCTGGCGATCAAAGATCCAGCGAAACAAGACGCCGCCAAGTAACGTCGTCTGCTGCAAAAACAACGCCTCGCATTATGCGGGGCGTTGTTGTATCCGGGGTTTGGCCAGGTACGAAGAAAGCGAACGGATGCTGTAGGCTGGAGTCATAGCCATTGAGGACGCCCGTGCTAGCCACACCGGGGCGCCAAGTCAATGAAATCTTGGGTTTTTTTATGTGAGTAAAAAACGCCCGATCTGAGTTGAGCCCTTATGAAACGGGGCTTTCAGCCGTGAAATGCAGCTCTGTTCACAAGGTTATCCACAATTTGTGTGGATAACATTTCAGCGGGAGGAAAAGATGAAAGCACCCTGGAATTTCGCTCGATTCCTGCCACTGGCCGGGCGCCTGCTGGCTAAAGGCCGATTGCCGACCCTGCTGTTCGCCGTGGCCAGCAAAGGCGCCAGCGAAGGTGGGCGCCTGGGTAAACTCAAGGATGACCTGCGGCTGCTGCAGGCCTTGTGCCTGGCCTACTGGCGTGGCGAGTACCGGGCCATCAGCCGCAAATCGATCCTCACCGTCGTGGCCGGCCTGATGTATTTCCTCAGCCCACTGGACGCCATCCCGGATTTCATCCCGGTATTCGGCATGCTAGACGACATTGCCGTGCTGGCCTGGGTCATGAAAACCCTCGACGACGAACTCAATGCCTTCCGCGCCTGGCGCAATCGGCAGTTGCCGGAGAAGTTGGCCGTGGTCGAACGCCTGCCCGACACCCCGGAGCAGCTTCAGCTTCAAGGCCCGAAAGATGATTGAGTGATGGCAGTTTCATCTTAGATTGATGCCCCCGCGACCTTGGCCGCTGTTAGGATTACACTTCAAGGGAAAAGTGCCGACTCGCTAAGTGTCGTTGTCCTACGGGGAAGTCATGGATATTCAGATAATCACACGCGAAGGCGAGCCCGAATATGCCGTTGTGCCATGGGCTCAGTATCAGGCTCTACTGAAAGCAGCAGGCATCGAGCAACAACCGCCACGGGCCGCCCCAGAGCGTCCGGCGGCCGCAGCAGACCAGATTCTTCCGGGTCTGGATCAACTCCGCAGTTTGCGCGAAGGGAAGGGCATCGCCATTGAGGCGCTGGCCCGCACGGTAGGCATCAGCCCGTCTTATCTGGCCTTGATCGAAAGTGGCGAGCGTCAACCCGACGCAGCGATTCGCCGCAGCCTGGCCTGGGAATTGACGGTGCCAGGATGGAGGGATGAATCGTGAGCGTACGCATCAGTCGTCAACATTGGGACGGGTTGTTGGGTGAACTGGACCAGGCGCGCCGCCAGCGCCATCTTCTGACTTACCGAGCGCTGCTGGAGCGTTTGCAATTGCCCACCCCGGCCATGCAAACCCTGACCGCGGCCCTTGAACACCTCGCCGCCCTGGACGCCAAGGCCGAGCAGCCACTGCGCAGCTCACTGGTGATCAGCCAGGGCGCTAGCCGCCTGCCGCGCACCGGTTTCTTCGAATGCGTCGAACGCTTGGGCCGTTTCTCCGGTCCCTCCGACGGCGTCGCTGCCGCTTCGTGGCATGCCTCGGAAGTGGTGCGAGTGTTCGAATACGAGTACCCAGAATCCGCGGAGGCCTGAGTGTTTTTACGACTCAAGGCGCGGGCCTCCTACTGGTTGGCCCGCAGGCTGTTTCACTGGTCATGGTTCGTGAAACAGCCACGTGGCTGGAAATGGCTCGAAGGCCAATTCGCCCGCATGGCCAACCTCGGCGACGTCGGCGCGCAAAGCTTCTATGGCCACATCCTGACCTTTCGCGGCGTTGGCCTTGGTGCGCGTGAAGAAGGCGTGCGCTTGTTGCGCCTGGCGGCGTTGGCGGGAGATGGCAAAGCGGCGTATCAGGTGGGCGTGATCAGTTTGGCGGGGACGCCGAGTAAAGCGCCGGACCCGGTGGAAGCGGCGCGGTTTTGGCGGATTGCGTTGAAGGCTGGGCATCCGTTGGCGGAGATCAAGTTGAAAGGGTTGCCGAGCGACAGTGCTTCGCAGTGATCCGATGATCGTTCAATAAGTAGACGTGGCGCCTGACGAGCGTCCGCGAAAAAACACTCGTACGCGTCTTTCCCCTTGTGGCACCCAATGCCTACCCCTTATAAAAGCCACTTTCACTTTCGAAGTAAAAGGATATGAGCATGAGCGATGCCTGGAACGAAGGATATTTCACCGACGAAGGCTACACCTACAGCTATAGCCGGGAAATCAATCCAGTCTTCCTGCGCTATTGCTTGTTGTTGCGCGGCTTTGCCAGTCTGGAGACAACCGACGGCTATCACTGCGAATTGGGCTTTGGCCAGGGCGTCTCGATCAACATCCATGCCGCAGCCAATCCTGGCTCCTGGATGGGCACTGACTTCCATCCGGGCCAGGCAGCCCATGCCAATGCGCTGGCAACCTCCTGGAACAGCGATGCAAAGCTGTATGACGACAGCTTCGAGCAACTGCTGGCCCGAGATGATTTGCCGCAATTCGACAGCATCAGCCTGCACGGCATCTGGACCTGGGTCAGCCGCGACAACCAAAAATTGATCGTCGAATTCGCCCGACGTCACCTCAAGCCAGGTGGTTTGCTGTACATCAGTTACAACTGCTTCCCCGGCTGGTCGCCTTCGGCACCCTTGCGTCATCTGTTCAGCCTGCACGACCGTTTTGGTACAAACCGTTCCGAAAGCCCGGACCAACGCATCGACGCTGCATTGCAATTTTCCGAAGCGCTGCTCGCGGCCAACCCCAACTACGCCAGTGCGGCACCGAACCTGAACACCAAGCTGCAGAGCATCAAAGGCCAGGATCGGCAGTACGTCGCCCATGAATACTTCAACCGCGACTGGAACTGCATGTACTTCACCGACGTGGTCGATGCCCTGGCGCCAGCCAAACTCGACTTCGCCACCACGGCCGTGCCACTGGATACGGTAGACCCGCTCAACTTGAGCGCTGAAGGCATGGACTTCCTGGAAGGCATCGATCACCCGATCGTGCGCGAACAAGCGCGTGACTACTTCGTCAATCAGAATTTCCGCCGGGATCTGTACCTGCGCGGTGCTAATCGACTGTCCGCCTCTGAACACCGCCAAGGGATGCTCAATACACGTTTTGTCCTGCTGCAACCGGCAGAAAGCGTCTCTGACACCGTCAAAGGCCCGGCCGGCGAAGCGTCACTGCAGGCCGAGATCTACGGCCCGGTACTCGAAGCGCTGGCAGCCAACGCCTATGCCCCTAAAACGTTGCGTCAGTTGTCAGCGGCCATACCCTCGATGCCTTATGACGACCTGCTCCAGGCCGTCACCGTATTGGTCGGGATGAGCGCAGCGGCACCGTGCCAGAGTGAAGCGGCCGAGAAGCTGGTACAGGCACGCTGCAACACCCTCAACCTGCAACTATGCAAACGCTCGCTGCTCAGCAACAAAATCCAGGTCCTGGCCAGCCCGGTCACGGGCGGCGGCGTGCCGATCAGCCGGTTCCAACAGTTGTTCCTGATATCGATCAAACAAGGCAAAAAACACCCGGCGGAATGGGCGCAACTGGCCTGGAGCATCATCAGCGAACAAGGCGAAGGTCTGGTCAAGGACGGCAAGGCGCTGACCACCGCAGAAGAAAACATCGCGGAACTGACCGAGCAGGCGCAAGCCTTTGCCGAGCAATCGCTGGTGATTCTCAAGGCGTTGAGCATCGTTTAACCCACTGAAGTAGTTGATCGTTCCCACGCTCTGCGTGGGAATGCAGCCCGTGACGCTCCGCGTTACATCGGTGCCCGGCTCGACACCAGCGGTGCGGTTGGAACGCAGAGCGTCCCAGGAGGCATTCCCACGCAGAGCATGGGAACGATCATCTGAAACAGATTTCAGGTACAGATGGATCAATCTACTCAAGGAAGATAAAAAACAATGAAAAAAGCTCTCGGCATCCTGGTTCTAACCTGCCTCACCACCAGCGTATTCGCTGACGATAACCCCATCGGCTTCCAGTCCTCGACACTGCCAGACCCGCAAAACGAGCGCCGGCTGGAGATGGTTGTCTGGTACCCCAGCACAACCACCGCCACACCTCAGTTGTTCGGCGACAACCCAGTGTTCATCGGCGCCCTTGCCGTGCCCAACGCACCGCCGGCCACTGGCGAGCACCCATTAGTGGTGCTCTCCCACGGTTACAACGGCAGCTGGATCAACCAGACATGGCTGGCCAGCGCACTGGCCCACAAGGGCTACATCGTCGCGGCGGTCAACCACCCCGGCACCACCAGTCAGGACCGCAGCCCTCCAGCCGCCGCACAACTATGGCAACGACCCGCCGACCTGAGCCGGGCCATAGACGCGGTCACGGCTCAACCGGAAAAATTTGGCGTAGTCGCCAAGCATCGAATTGCAGCCGTGGGCCATTCACTCGGCGGCTGGACCGTACTGGAAATCGCCGGCGCTCGTTTCGCCCCGGATCGCTTTACCAAGGACTGCAACACCCAACCGAAGTTGGCCAGTTGCACCGTCTACCAACAGATGAACCCCGCAAGCACCCCGGTCTCGAAGGCCCAACTGGCTGGCGATCTGAGCGACAAACGCGTCAGCGCCATTGTTTCATTGGACCTGGGCCTGTCACGGGGGATGACCGATGAAAGCCTTGTGAAGTTGCCGGTGCCAACGCTGGTGATCGCAGCGGGCGTGCCGTCTGAGGACCTTCCGGCTGAGTTGGAGTCTGCTGATTTAGCTAAACGTTTGCCCAAAGCATCGACGCGCTATGTCGAGATTAGCGACGCCAGCCACTTCAGCTTTATGGCGGTGTGCAAACCTGAGGCGGTGGCGATGCTTGAAGAAGAGGTGCCGGGTGACGGGATTATTTGTGGGGATGGCGAGGGTGGGAGGGCGCGTGAGGTGATTCAGCAGCAGGTTACTTCGGTGATTGATGAGTTTCTGAAGCGGTCATAAATCAAGACGTGATGGAGTCCAGTCACACACTGTGAATCAATCCAACACGTCAGACCCAGGCAGCTAACAGGCGTTAGGCCAAGTTTTCCAAACGCAGCTTCCGTCTCGTTACAGGCAAACGGTATGCAACCATTTTTTTATCTTGGGGGGTAATTTGGCTAGGTTAATTCTGCAATTGACGTACGACTGTAATCCCACTTCACCGCAACGATTTTGGCTAACTAGAACTCACCTCAAGGTGCTTTTGGAGATGCTGTCCAGAGATAAGCCCAGCAGGCGAAAGATTGATAATTACTACTTTGATTTCAATGGCTATTCGCTAGGGTTTAATACGACTAAAGCGAACGCTGGTAAATATGGTTTCGAGGAAGCACCTTCTGAAATAAAGAAAATAGTGGAAGGGCTTTTGCTGACGTAATTTGCGTAGCGTTATCTGAGTTTTGGTTGGTAGCGTTTGTTGAAGGAACCCTATCTATTTCAGGAGCAAAATCTGTCCCCTTGGCTCTCGGCCAAGGGCAGGGCATAGCGCTGGACGATATTGATTTTCCGCGCGACAAACCACTTAAGATTAAACAAGGAATTTTTATGAGTCGTATTTTTGGACTGATTTTGTGTGCTCTGGTGCTACCAATGAGCGGCTGCGTGCAAGGGACTTACACCAAGTCCGTTCAGGTCACCAAGGATGAGACGGGTCGCGTTGTGCAGACCATCGAAACTGAGAGTGTTACTCAAGTCGGGCAGGGTAACGCTATGCGGTTAGAAAAAATTAAGGGCGTTCAAAATTAAGTAGTCGGGAAACCGTTTACCTCTCTCTGTAGGCTTGTCTTCTGTGTAGCTGGGTGGCAAACCCATCAATGCGTGCGGAGGTATTTAAACCGTATCCAAGCAAAAATCGGGAACGGATTTATGTTAGATAAAATAAATCCGTCCCATTTTTGAATAATTTTTGAATAGATTTTCCGAAAAAACCCGTTATCTGGAGAGTCAGTAATGCGTATTTTACATCCGATACTTTACATGGTGCTGGGTCTGGTTTGTCTGTCATCTGCAGCAGCGGCCGAATTTGAATACAAACGAGTTTACCAAGCAGATGCGGGAAAGATAGACAAATACATCGTCAGATATTTGCGATCCTTTGATTCTCCCTGCGTCAGAGTTCAATCGCTTCTGCCTGGGGGGAAGGGAACAATACTGAAAGAAAAAGAACTGTGCTCTATTGACGGGAAAAGCTTTCTCGACGGGTTCACCCAAGTCGATCTGAAAAAAGGAGAATTCAAAGAAGGAAAGTTGATACTCACGTTTGAGATAATGCCTCTCGATCCCGCACCTGAGTTTATTAAAAGATGCATTGTTCCATTCAGGGACGGCACGCCGCAGGATCTTGTCTGTGAAACGATAGCTCCCTGATCCCAGCGATATCTGATGTCGTCACCAATTACTAAACAATTCTTGCTTGGGGTTTAAAAATCAGTGAACTGACGAGATGTTTGGCTTTAGGGGGCAGTTTGATATGTATTTGGCGAGTTGGGCGTGTCAGCAAGTAAAAATAAATCCGGTCTTGTTTTTTTTGGAAAGCTCGCAAGTCCCGAAGCGCCTAATTTAATAGATTTTTTTTCGACGTACTTCGCGTACAGACCGTTGATCTGATTTGTACAAGCCTTTGGTATTCCCATCGAGCGAGGAGCATCGGACGGCAAAGCCAAGGTTCAGGACCTTATGGATCATTGTCGCTTCATCAACTTCCTCGCTTGCCTCCAATGTGTTTCCGCCAGCCCCTCCACGTGAAATGCGATAGGCGACCATTCCGGTACTCCTGCGCTTCATTCGCACCGGAAACAACTCAGTGCCGTTGTTAAGAACAAAGCTAAAAGCGAGTGAAAAACGATCCTGATCCGCAGCCATAGATGGCGATCCTTGGAGATGGGTAAAGCAAACTGTAGTTGATCTACGTGCTCCCAGAGGGTGAAGTCATCACCAACGTCCGTATATGGATTGATAGTGGCCACTTGGTGAGTGGGGAATCGAGCCAGGCTTCATCGAAAGCTCGTGCCACGTTCGCCTTTTGATTGAGCGAAATTTCTGGGCAAGGTCTTCGGAAATTTCCTTCGAGTTGTGGCGGTTTTGGTGAACTGGTGCGCGGCGCGTTCAATCGGTAGGCTTTGGTGGTCGCTGCGTATTCAGCGACAGGGCGTAGGAACCCTTCAAGACTTTTAAGGTGACATTGGCGTCGATGCTTGATTGCGGCCGTTGAATTGCGTCCGTAAGATTCGCTGCGGCGGCTGTGTGCGGGCACGCTTCGGTGTGGTCGAGTTTTGCCTTAAAAGTCTCGATATTCCTACCCCGCGCATAGCTGCCACCCTAACCTGTAGGAAGGTGGATGGCAGTTTCCATCACACTTTTAAGGTTTGAAAAATGCCAACACTTCATCCCGATCCACCCTACGAAAAACCAATTCCTCACCCCGAAAGCCGCTTCATGGCGCTCACCAGCAATTGCGACGACATGCCGACCTTGTTCGTCGATACCCGCGCGCCACTTGATGTTTTATATGACGCCGCCCATTACCGAATCCGCGCAGTAACCCAAGTGCTGGAGAACATGTCCATGCGGGGTTCGATCGATTGTGAATCCTTCATCCTTAGCGACTTTGCCTTGTTGTGCGCCATTCCGTTGCGAGATGGCTGTGATGTGCTGGATGTGCTTGGCCGGCGGTTGCGGGCGATGCCATCGGAATAACGCCTAGCGCTGTTCTGTGGCGAGGGGGTTTACCCCCGTTCGACTGCGAAGCAGTCGCTAAACCATGCACCGCGGTGCACCAGAAAAATCTGGATTGCAGGTTTTGGGGCCGCTGCGCAGCCCAACGGGGGCAAGCCCCCTCGCCACAAGATCAGGATCAAGATCAAGATCAAAAGATCGCAGCCTTCGGCGGCTCCTACGGGATGGATACCATTCTTCTGTAGGAGCTGCCGAAGGCTGCGATCTTTTTAATTGGTCAATAGCGGGTATTTAGATGTGTCGACGAAGTTAGCGGTGGTTCAAGTAAATTGATATCTCGTTAAGCACCAAAGTTAAAAGCAATCGAGATTCGCGGTCTCGCCCCTTCAAAACGTCTTACTGAATGCATTAGCCACGATGGAAACATGATGAAAGTTCCACTTCTGGCGGCACAAGTACAACTAAACCCGGCAGTAAGGCAATCTTCGACTCTCATTCGCAGAGCAGGGTTGTATGTCGATGCAACCATGCCGCGCGGGTCCATAAACTCCAGATCACCTCCGACAGCTGGATCATCCTCCCTGCCGCCGGCGTCGACCCAGTAAACCCCTGACCAAAACGCTCCAGGGTGCCCATGCAGTGAATTGCTGTGGCCCGCCTCATTCACGTTTGCCCAAGCGTTGAGTTTCCATTCGAAACTGGGCTCGGTTAATCCGTATTGCTCGCTATGAACCGCGGTCAGTTGCTTGGCGAACGCAGTGGCAAACCTCACTAAAGCCTCGCAGGCTTCTCCTCCCCATTCAGGGAAGTCGTGCGTAGATTGCCAGCCACCATCATTGCTACGTTGCGCGCCGTTGCGATCTTGCGCCATACGATTGATGACGATGGTTTTCAGTTCAGCATTAAGTCTTTCGGCGTCGGGGTACTGGATACTTGCCAGGGGAGTGGCGAACAGTCGTCGAATGTTTATAAGTTCAGGATCTACTAGATTGTTGCTCGACTGCATTAAGTTTTATCCAGGCTTCGCGAGTTGCGAAAAACTATACCGGATGAAGTTTTTGGCTGGTGTAAACCTTTGTTAAAACTTGCGAAGTTGATCGCTTAGTTACACTAAGACCCATTCCACAAGCTCATGATCAAAGAATGATGATCGTCCCACGCGGAGCGTGGGAACGATCAGATTAGCGATGGCCGGCGAGTAGTGTGTCTTCAGCTTCGGGCATTGCGAGGCTATCAATCACATGCACGCTGTGCCCCGGAACATTCTTCGCGTGGTGTTTGGCTTGTGATGCCATCTCGGCCAACTGGCTGGCATCGAGTTGTCCACAGGCCTCCGGGTGCAGATGTACTACGCCAATCGACAACGACAACAACGGAAACTCCTGCCTTACACCCTGGCGGTTGGGCGCGATAAAACACCCAGCCTCCAGATGTTCAGCGCGATAGAACCGCCGACACTGGCTATGGAAATCATCCAGCAACTGGTTCAACCGTTTGCGCCAGTCTTCCGGCCCAAGCACCAGTAAGAAGTCATCACCACCGATATGCCCGACAAAGTCGCGGGAAGGATCGACACGATCATTCAGACATTGCGCCAGACACAGTAGGACTTCATCCCCCCGGCCGTAGCCGTAGATGTCGTTGAAGGGTTTGAAGCTGTCGATGTCGACGTAGCAGATCACCGATTCCCGCGCCTGTTGCAGCAGCCGTGTCAGGCATTGCTGGATCGGCACGTTGCCGGGCAACAGGGTCAGCGGGTTGGCGTAGCGGGCTTGTTGGATCTTGAGTTCGGTGATCAGTTTGAGCACGTCGATGACTCGGCCCAATCCCAAATAACCGCCGTTGAGGGTGATGATGAAGTCTTCTTCGATGCGTTGCCGGGCGCGGCTGGTGATGAGGCGGCTGACTTGTTGCAGCGACTGGCTCATCTCGACGGCGAGGAAGTCGTCATTCATCAGGCGGCTGATGGGTTTGCGCGCAAAGAGGTCAGTGGCGAAGGGCTTGAGCAGTGCGTCGGAGAGCGAATGGCGGTGGACGATGCCGCAGGGCTGGCCTTGTTCGTCGAGCACCGCCAGGGAGTTGAGGTTGGCCTGGCGGCGGAAGGCTTCCAGCACCTCGGCTGTCGGCGTGTCGCGGTGCACGGCCGGTTGATCGTTGAGCAGGGCGCTGAGGTCGCTGCTGTCATCATTTAGCGCCACAGCCGTGCTTTCCTGTTTGGGCATCAGGGTTCGAGCGTCCCGCGGCGGATGCTCTTGCGGGCGGCAAAGCAGATAACCCTGCACCAGATCGACACCCATTTCGGTCAGCACCGCGAGTTCTTCCGGCAACTCGATACCTTCGGCGATCACTTGCGCGCGGGAGGCTTTGGCGATTTGCAGGATCGAACCGACGAACTCACGCTTGAGCGCGTCCTGGTGGATGCCGTCGATGAAGTGCCGATCAATCTTCACGTAGTCCGGGCGCAGCTCCGACCACAAACGCAAACTCGAATACCCCGCGCCCAGATCATCCAGCGCGATGGAAAACCCCATCGCCCGATAGTGATGCAAGGCGTTTTGCAGCAACTGGAAATCATCGGTCGGGGTTTGTTCGGTGAGTTCGATCACTACCTGGCTGGGCGGGATGCCGAAATCCTGGAGCAATTGCAGGGTGCGCCCGGGTTGATGGGCGGCTTCGAGCAGGGATTCCGGCGACACGTTGAGGAACAACTTGCCCGGCAGTTGCTGGTCATTGAACCGCCGGCATGCGCTCTGGCGGCAGGCGATTTCCAACTCACTGAGGCGCCCGGCCTGACGGGCCACGGCGAACAGGGCGATGGGGGAGTGCAGCGGGCTGTTGGAGGGACCACGGCTCAGGGCTTCGTAGCCGACAATTCGTCGTTCAGAGAGGGAGATGATCGGCTGGAACAGGCTGTGCAAACCGCTTTGAGCCAGTATTGAACTCAAGGCACTCAGCTGTTCGGTCGTGGTCATGGCGTTCTCTGGCGATAAAAAAAGGACTGGGAGCAGTGAGCTCCCAGTCCTTCATTTCACGACAGAATGATGACTGTTTGATGACGCTCCGGGGAGCGTCAACATTAAATTGCCATCATCTTAGTGCTTGGCCACCTGGTTACTCAGTTTCAAGTAATCCAGCAGCACTCGCCCGGTTTCGCTCAGGTAGGCATCGTCTTCCGGCTTGACCTTGTCCGGCTCGGCCGCGATCGCATCTTCGTCTTCTTTCTTCAGCTCTTTGAGCGGTTCTTCGCCCTTGGCCTTGCGACGGATGTTTTCCATGACCAGTTGCTTGGCTTCGATGTCGGCATGTTGCTTGCGACGATCGGCTTCGTTGAGGCTGACGGTTTTTTCTTCCATCAGCTTCTGGGCCAGGGCCAGCTTGTCGCGGATGAACACGAACTCCGCGTCTTTGGCCGAACGTACGTCATGCTCGGACTTGAGCTCGGCGATGTACGGCTTGAACGGGTCGGTTGCCGGTTTGATCGAGGCTTTGATGGTGTCCCACGGCATGGCTTCCGGCAGTGCGCTTTCGCCGATTTCCTTGGTGTCGATGATCGACGGGAAATCCACATCCGGCAGTACGCCCTGATGCTGGGTGCTCTGGCCGGAGACCCGGTAGAACTTGGCCAGGGTCAGTTTCAGTTCGCCATGGTTCAGCGGCTGAATGGTCTGCACGGTGCCTTTGCCGAAGGTCTGGCCACCGATGATCAAGGCGCGGTGGTAGTCCTGCATGGCGCCGGCGAAAATCTCCGAAGCCGAGGCCGACAAGCGGTTGACCAGCAACGCCATCGGGCCTTTGTAGAACGCCCCCGGATTTTCGTCTTCCAGCACATCGACCCGGCCATCGGCATTACGCACGAGTACGGTCGGACCTTTGTCGATGAACAGACTGGTCAGCTCGGTGGCTTCCTGCAAGGAACCGCCGCCGTTGTTGCGCAGGTCGATGACCACGCCGTCGACTTTGTCTTTCTGCAACTCGGTCAGCAGTTTTTTGACGTCGCGGGTGGTGCTCTTGTAATCCGGATCGCCAGCACGGAACGCCTTGAAGTCCAGGTAGAAGGCCGGGATCTCGATGACGCCGAGCTTGTAGTCCTTGCCATCCTGTTTCAGGTTGAGGACCGACTTTTTCACCGCCTGATCTTCAAGCTTCACCGCTTCGCGGGTGATCGGCACGATCTTGCTGGTCTGGTCGTTTGGCGCATTGCTGGCCGGGATCACTTCCAGGCGCACGATGGTGCCCTTCGGCCCACGGATCAGCTTGACCACTTCGTCCAGGCGCCAGCCGACCACGTCGACCATCTCTTTGTTGCCCTGGGCCACGCCGATGATCTTGTCGGCCGGGGCCACCAGTTTGGTCTTGTCAGCCGGACCTGCCGGCACCAGGCGCACGACTTTGACCTGGTCGTTATCGCTCTGCAACACGGCGCCGATGCCCTCGAGGGACAGGCTCATGTTGATGTCGAAGTTTTCCGCGTTATCCGGCGACAGATAGTTGGTATGCGGGTCATAGGACATGGCGAAGGTGTTGATGTACGCCTGGAAGATGTCTTCCGGACGGGTCTGGTCCAGGCGCGCCAACTGGTTCTTGTAGCGCTTGGTCAGGGTTTCCTGGATCTGCTTGGAATCCTTGCCGGAGATCTTCTGGCGCAGCACTTCGTCCTTGACGCGTTTGCGCCACAGGTCGTCGAGCTCGGCGGTGGACTTGAGCCACGGGGCGTCCTTGCGATCGATCAGCAAGGATTCCTTGGTGGTGAAGTCGATTTTGTCGACGCCCTTGTTCAACTCTGCAAGGGCAAAGTCCAGACGCGCTTTGACGCGGTCCAGGTAGCGCTTGTAGATGGTGAACCCGGCGTTCAGGTCGCCGCTTTTGAGGAAGTCGTCAAACTGGGTTTTCCACTTGTCGAATTCGGCAATGTCGCTGGCCATGAAGTAGCTGCGCGACGGATCCAGCAGCTTGAGGTAGCTGTCGTAGATAATCACCGAGCGCGCGTCATCGAGCGGCGGCTTGCTGTAGTGATGGCGCTTGAGCAGCTCGACGACGTTCAGACTGGCGATTACTTCGTCACGATCAGGCTGAAGGTTGTCCCAGCTATTGGCGGCAAACGAATTGCTCGATAACGGCAAGAGGCCGATACCGATAAATAGGGCTAGGGCGGTGCTGGGGAACAGATGCTTCATGCTGATTCGACGCGGGGACAATTGATCACGCATATTAGGCCGTCTTTGAAGTCGCCGGTTCCACAAAGGGCCGGTCACATAATGCAAGAAAGCCCGGCGCTACAGCTACGGGCTCAGTCCAGACTCACTATGGAGGCACTGTGAAAGCATTGCAAGGCGTTGACGGTCAAGTGGAGTGGGTTGAAGAGCCGAGTCCTACGTGTGATGTAGGACAAGTTCGGATCCGTGTGGCGGCAGCGGGCCTCAATCGCGCCGATTTGTTACAGAAGGCAGGCCTTTATCCGCCACCGCCGGGAGCCAGTCAGGTGCTGGGTCTTGAGTGTTCGGGGGTGATCAGCGAGGTCGGTGCGGGCTCGTCCTGGCAGGTGGGGGACCGGGTCTGCGCCTTGCTGGCCGGGGGCGGGATGGCCGAAGAGGTGGTTGTCGACGGACGGCACGTGCTGCCGGTGCCTGAAGGTTTGTCGTTGGCCGAGGCGGCGGCGCTGCCCGAGGTCTACGCGACTGTTTGGTTAAATTTATTTCATCTGGCCGGCCTCAAACCCGGTGAGAAAGTTCTGCTGCACGCCGGGGCAAGTGGAATCGGTTCAGCCGCCATTCAGTTGTGTAAGGCGTTTGGCAGCCCGTGCTGGGTCAGCGTCGGGTCCGCCGAGCGATTGGCGTACTGCGAAGCCTTGGGCGCCCAGGGCGGCGTGGTGCGCACCGGGGATCTGGAGAGCTTGAGTGACCTGGGGCCGTTCAATGTGATCCTGGATCCGGTGGGCGGCAATTACGCGGCGCTGAATCTCAAGCTGACCGCCCTCGATGGTCGTTGGGTGCTGATCGGTCTGATGGGTGGCCGCGAGGCGAAGCTGGATCTGGCGCAGGTGTTGGGCAAGCGCGTGCAACTGCTGGGTTCGACCTTGCGCAGCCGGGACGATCAGTTCAAGGCCGATCTGTTCAGTGATCTGAGCCAGCATGTGTGGCCGTTGTTTGCGGAAGGGCGGTTGAAGCCACAGTTGGCCAAGGCGTTTGCGATCAAGGATGCCGAAGCGGCGTTTGCAGAGTTGGCGAGCAATAAGGTGGCGGGGAAGTTGGTGTTGTTGATTGACGAAAGCCTGACCTGAGCCTTGTCACTGATCGTTCCAACGCTCCGCGTGGGAATGCAGCCCGGGACGCTCCGCGTCCCAACAGCGGACGCAGAGCGCCCATTGAGGCATTCCCACGCGGAGCGTGGGAACGATCAGGTGGAGGTTATTTCCAGAGATGGATCGGCCAGCCGGCCTTTTCGGCATGCTCAAGCAACACCGGATCCGGATTCACCACATGCGGGAAATCCACCTTCAGCAACAACGGCAGGTCATTGCGTGAGTCCGAGTAGAAACTCGCGCCTTCGAGGTTTTCCTCTTCGGCATCCAGCCACTCCAGCAAGCGGGTGATCTTGCCTTCGCGGTAGGTCAGTGTGCCGACCGTGTGGCCGCTATAAACCCCATGGGCCACTTCCAGTTCGATCGCGAGAATCTCGTCGATCCCCAGGCGATCGGCAATCGGTCGCACCAGGTGCGTGCCCGACGCCGAGATCACCAGGATCCGGTCGCCGGCCTTGCGGTGGGCGGCGATGGCTTTGGTGGCGTCGCTGAAGATAATCGGTTCGATAAAGTCTTCAACCCAAGGGCCGACCAGGTGATCGACCTCTTCCGGCGTACGGCCGATCATCGGTTCCAGGCTGAAGGTCATGTAGTCCTCCATCCGCAGCTTGCCGTGGCTGTAGGCGTCCATCAGTTGGTTGTTCTGCCGCATGAACGATTCGGGATCGACCCAGCCCAACCGGCCCATCTGTTCGCTCCAAAGGGTGGCGCAGTCGCCGTGGATCAGGGTTTCGTCCAGATCAAAAATTGCCAGGGCCATCAGTGCAGTTCTCTCTTCAACATCAGCAAAGGCATCAGGCTACCTCACACAGGGCCGTCGGATCGATGGAAAGCGCCAGGCGCTGACCATCGGGATGCAGGTCGGCCGCCGAGCGGTTCAGCACATCCACCACCAATTCCACGCCCCGGGCTTCGACCCGGTAGCGAATCACATTACCCAACAGGCTGTGGCTGCGGATTTGCGCATCGAGTTCGCCGTTGAGGCTCAGTTCGATGGCCTCCGGGCGAATCGCGATGCGGTGGCTGATCGGCCGTTGCAGCAACTTCGAGGCGGCATCGGCGTCCAGCAGGTTGTAGTTGCCGATGAAGCCGGCGGCGAACACATCCACCGGCGCAGTGTAAAGGGTCTCGGCATCGCCGCTCTGTACGATCTTTCCCTGATTCATCAGGAAAATCCGGTCAGACATGGTCAGGGCTTCTTCCTGATCGTGTGTGACGAAAATCGTAGTCAGGCCGAGTTCGCGCTGGATCGCACGGATCTGTTCGCGCAGGTGCTTGCGAATCCGTGCATCCAGGGCCGACAACGGTTCATCCAGCAGCAACAGCCGTGGACGGGTGACCAGCGAGCGGGCCAGTGCCACCCGCTGACATTGGCCGCCGGACAGCTGATGCGGATAACGCGTGGCGAAGTCATTCAGCTCCACCAGTTTCAGCACTTCGGCGACGCGCTTGTGGCTGTCGTCGGCGTTGACCTTTTGCATGCGCAATCCGAAGGCGACGTTCTGTTCCACGGTCATGTTCGGGAACAGCGCGTAACTCTGGAACACCATGCCGATCCCGCGTTTCTGCGGGCTCAGCGGCACGATATCGACGCCATCGAGCAGGATCTTGCCGCCATCCACCGAGGTCAGCCCGGCGATGCAGCGCAGCAGCGTGGACTTGCCGCAACCGGACGGGCCGAGGAGGGTGACGAATTCGCCCTTCTGGATTTCGCAATTGATGTCGCTGAACACGGTGGTGCCGGCGTAGTTTTTCTGCAGATGTTGGACGCTGACATAGCTCATTCGCTTTTGTCCTTGTTCAAGATATTGGCCGCCCAGGTCAGAACCAGCACAAAGAAGAAGTAGGAAATCACCAGCGCACTGGTGAAATGGCCGCTGCTGTTACGCATGTTGTTGAGGTACACCTGCAGGGTTTCGTAGCGGGTGCCGACCAGGATGTTGGCGAACACGAACTCGCCGAACAGGAACGAGAACGACAGCAGCAACGCCACCATCAAACCCTTGCGCAAGTTCGGCAGCACCACCAGGTACGCCGCTTGAAAGGTGCTGGCACCGAGCAGTTGGGCGGCGTCCATCAGGTCGCGCAGGTTGATCGCTTGCAGGTTGTTGGTGATCGCGCGGTACATGAACGGCAGCGCCACGGTGAAGTAGCAGCCGATCAGAATCCACGGCGTCCCGACCATCGCAAACGGCCCGGAACCGTAGAGTTGCAGCAACCCTACCGACGACACCACCGGCGGCACCGCGAAGGGCAGCAGGATCAGGATGTTCATCAGCGCATCGAGTTTCGGGAAGTGGTAATGCACCACGAACAGCAGCGGCAGAATCAGCACCACCGAAAGAATCAGCGCTCCGACGCACACCAGCAGCGACTGGCCGAAGGCATGCAAAAAACGCGGATCGCTCCACAGCTGCACGTACCATTTGAAGGTGAAGCCGCTGGGCAGAATGGTCGCCGACCAACTGCTGGCGATCGAGTAGATCAGCGTACCGGCCAGCGGTAGCAGCAGAATGGCGAACAGCAGATACACCACGACCCGGTGGTAGACACCGACCGGCCCTAATTCAGCGCGAGACATGGTAGCTCCTCTTCAACAGCAGCTGATGCACGATGGTCACCAGGGTCATCAACGCCACCAGCACCACGGCCAGGGCACTGGCGAGGTTCGGATCCAGGGAAATGTCGCCAGACACCATTGCTGCGATGCGGATCGGCAGCACGTTGAAGTTGCCGGTGGTCAGCGCGTAGACCGTGGCGTAGGCGCCGAGGGCGTTGGCCAGCAGGATGACGAAGGTGCCGAGCAGCGCCGGGGTCAGCACCGGCAAACCGATGTGGCGCCAGTATTGCCAGCCATTGGCGCCAAGCAGTTCGGCGGACTCGCGCCAGTCTTCGCGCAGGGCATCGAAGGCCGGGTAGAGCAGCAGCACGCCGAGGGGAATCTGGAAGTAGGTGTAGAGAATGATCAGCCCGGTTTTCGAGTACAGGTTGAAATCCTGAATGATCCCGGCCTGCTTGAGCATGATGGTGAAGCTGCCGTTGAAGCCCAGCAGAATGATGAAGGCGAAGGCCAACGGCACACCGGCAAAGTTGCTGGTCATGTTGGCGAAGGCGTTGACGAAGTTGCGCAGTTTCGAGTCGACCCGGCGCAAGGAATAGGCGCCAAGCACTGCGATGATGATCCCGAACACGCTGGACCAGAAACTGATCTCGAGGCTGTACTGGATCGCCTGCAAGTAGAACTTCGAACTGAAGATCTTGGTGAAGTTTTCGATGCCCCAGCCGAACTCTTCCGATTGCAGGCTGTTGATCATCACCCACACCAGTGGGGCGATTTCGAACACGATAAAGAACAGCGCGAAGGGCACCAAACATAAGGCCGCCAGCCATTTGCCGCGGGTTATAGAATTCACTTGAGCAGCTCCCGGCACACAGGTTTGTCGTGGGCCACGCCCAGCAGTTCGCAGACGGTGCCGCAGATCTCCGTCTGTTTCGGTGCGGCGCCGGCATTGAAGCTGAAGGCGTCGCCGAGGACGAACAGCGGCACTTCGCGCTCTTCCGGCAACAGGCCGTTGTGGGAGCGGTCGTTGTTCATGCCGTGATCGGCGGTCACCAGCACTTGATACCCGGCGTCGAGCCAGCCTTGCAGGTAATCCGCGAGGTAAATGTCGGCGAAGCGTGCGCTGTTGCGGTATTGCGGGGTGTCGAGGCCGTGCTTGTGCCCAGCGTCGTCGATGTTCATCGGGTGGATCAACAGAAAGTTCGGCGCATGACGCAGGCGCAGGTTTTCCGCGTCGGCGAACAGGTGCGAGTCCGGGTAGTGATCGCTCCAGTAGAAGTGACCGTGCTGGATCGGCAGTTGCGGGTCGTCGGTGTGACGGTCCCGGGCGGCCACGAACGGCGAACGGTTATACAACTCGCTGACCCAGTGATATGCCGCCGCTGCAGTGGTCAGGCCGGCGTCGCGGGCGTAGTGATAGATGCTGCGCTGGTTGGACAGGCGCGAGACGTTGTTGTGGACGATGCCACTGTCGATCGGCGTAACGCCGGTCAGGATGCATTCATACAGCGGTCGGGACAGGGCCGGCAGTTCGCACTCCAGTTTGTAGAGCGCTGCGCGTCCTGCGCCGACGTAAGCCTGCAGGTGCCCCATGGCGTGGCGCGCGACTTCGTAGTTGAGGCCGTCGAGCACGACAAGGATGACGTTGTGCTTCATAGGGGCGATGACTCCGCAAAACATTTAAATATCAGCGAAATCTGTTGGAGCAAGGCTTGCCCGCGATGGTATCAACTCGGTCATTTGGAAGACCGAGTTGGCTCCATCTGGAAGACCGAGTTGCCTGCATCGCGAGCAAGCTTTGCTCCTACAGATGAAGCATTACTTCATTTCTACGATGACTTCTTCGTTCCACTTCTGCGGCAGGGCCTTGGAGGTCTTCTCCCACGCATCCGCGTCCTTGATCGGCGTCACGCCTTTGTACTGCTCGTTCGGCAGCAGTTTGGCCTGGACGTCGGCCGGCAGTTGCAGGTGCTCGGCGCGGATCGGACGAGCGTTGCCGCGCGCCAGGTTGATCTGGCCGGCGTCACTGAAGATGTATTCACGGGTCAGCTTGGCGGCGTTCGGGTTCTTCGCGTATTTGTTGATGATGGTGGTGTAACCGGAAATCACCGAACCGTCGGATGGAATCAGCACGGTGTAGTCATCGGGGTTAGCCATCTTGGCCTTGTAGCTCAGGCCGTTGAAGTCCCAGACCACGCCGACTTCGATCTCGCCTTTTTCCATGGTGGCGATGGTCGGGTTGGCCATCGAGAGACGACCTTGCTTGGCGATGTCTGCGAACAGCAGCAGGGCAGGTTGCAGGTTCTTCTCGTCGCCACCGTTGGCCAGCGCTGCAGCCAGTACACCGTTGGCGGCCTGGGCGGCGGTGCTCACGTCACCGATGGAGACTTTGTATTTGCCGGTCTTGAGGTCAGCCCATTTGGTCGGTGCTTCGGAACCGTGCAGCAGCTTCTTGTTGACGATAAATGCGATGGTGCCGGTGTAGGCCAACGCCCAGTTGCCGTCCTTGTCCTTGGCCCAGTCCGGGACCTGTGCCCAGGTGCTTGGCTTGTACGGTTGCACCACGCCTTGCTTGACCGCGATCGGGCCGAAGGCGGCACCGACGTCGCCGATGTCGGCACTGGCGTTGTCTTTTTCAGCGGCGAACTTGGCGATTTCCTGGGCCGAGCTCATGTCGGTGTCGATGTGTTTCAGGCCGTAGTTCTTGGCCAGGTCTTCCCAGGTGCCTTTCCAGTTGGCCCAGTCATCGGGCATGCCGACGCTGTTGACGGCGCCTTCCGCTATCGCAGCGGCTTCAAGAGTTTTCAAATCCGTATCAGCAGCCATGGCGGCGGTGCACATGGCAATGGTCGAGCCTAACAGTGATGCCAGGAAAAGCTGTTTCATCCGAAGCTCCTTTGGGCGTTTTCAACGCTGCGATTGCGGTTGTGTTGGTCTAGGTCAGCAATACCTGAGCCAATCTAAGGGGACTGCATGACACTTTCATGTCGCTGGTCGCCCGGCAGGACTTTTATTTGCCCGGAATTGGCGGGTGCCCGGTAAGCGTAGACCATGGGCAAAGGCCCGCTACGCAAGGCACTTGGCCGATGTATTGCAAGGTTTTGACTGGCGCCGGGGATGACCGTTGGGCAGCTGTCATCTCTCAGTCATCTGCACTGCCTAGGCTTGCAGAATGTTGAAACGAGCCGGTTTTACCGTGCGGTTCTGCCCCGAAACAGTGCTGGTCTAGTCCAGATAGGTAACGTTGATGCGCGATGAGGCAACAAAAGCGGTGACAGCCATTGGCCAGGTCCTGCAAGAGCAGCTCGACCACGGCCTGTTGGCGGCTGGCAGCAAGTTGCCGGCCGAGCGCAAGCTCAGTGAGTTGTTCGGTACCACGCGCATTACCGTGCGCGAAGCGTTGTTGCAGTTGGAAGCGCAGGGCCAGATTTATCGCGAGGAGCGCCGTGGCTGGTTCGTCTCGCCGCCGCGCCTGGCCTACAACCTGATGCAGCGCAGTCACTTCCACGCGATGGTCAGCGCCCAGGGGCGGGTGCCGTCGACCGAGGTGATTTCTGCGCGTTTGCAGCCGGCGTCGGCGGCGGTGTGTGCGTGGTTGCAGTTGCCGGCGTTGTCGAGCGTGATCCAGATATGCCGGGCCCGGCGCATCGATGGGCGGCTGGTGTTGTATGTCGAGCACTACCTGAACCCGCAGTATTTTCCGGGGATTCTCGACTTCGATCTGAATCAGTCGATTACCGAGCTGTATGCGCGGCACTACGATTTGCACTACGGGCGGGTGCGCTTCGAGATCGTGCCGACTTCATTGTCGGTGGATGCGGCGGCGGCGCTGCGGGTGTCAGTGGGGAGCCCGGGCTTGCGGATTGCCCGGGTCAATTACGATCAGCATGAACGGCTGATCGATTGTGACCTGGAGTTTTGGCGCCACGATGCGATTCATGTAGGCGTTGACGTCGTGTGATTCCCTGTAGGAGCGAGCGGTGCGGCGATCCGACTTGCCCGCGAAGACGTACTTACATTCAACATTGCTGTTGGCTGAAATGACGTCTTCGCGGGCAAGTCGGATCGCCGCACCGCTCGCTCCTACAATGACGTCAGGGTTTGCTATAGAGGTAATCGGTCGCCAACGACGCCAGGGTTCTTACCCCAACCACCAACGCCGACTCATCGACAAAGAACCCCGGATTATGATTCGGCGCCGCTTTGCTCATGTCCTGGTCCCGCGGCGTGACCCCGAGAAACACGAACAACCCCGGTGTTTCCTTGGCATAGAACGAGAAGTCCTCCGCGCCGCCCACCAGCGGCCCTTGCACCACGTCATCCTTCGCCGCCCAGCGCAGGGTCGGTAGCATCTTCTCGGTCAGCGCCGGGTTGTTAATCGTCGGGTCGTATTTCTCGATGATCGTCACTTCAGCCTTCGCGCCGCCGCTCTCGGCGATTTTCTCAACGGTCTGGCGTACGTCGGCGTGCAGTTTCTGGCGGATGCCGTAGTCGTAGGAGCGGAGGGTGCCGGTCATGTCCACGGACTCGGGGATGATGTTGTAGCGGGTGCCGCCGTTGATGGTGCCGATGCTGACCACTGACGGATATGACGAGATGTCGGTGCGGCGGCTGACCACTGTTTGCAGGCCGACGATGGTTTGCGCGCCGACGGTGATCGGGTCGATGCCGTCCCACGGGCGGCCGGCGTGGGTTTGTTTGCCGAGGATTTTGATCCGCAGGTCGTCGGAGCTGGCCAGGGTCGGGCCAGGGCGGTAGGCGATCTGGCCGGCGGGGACGCCGGCCCACACGTGCAGGCCGAAGACTGCGTCCGGTTTCGGCGCTTTCATCACGCCTTCCTCGATCATCATTTTCGCGCCCCAGGTGTTTTTGCCATCGGGGATGAAGTCGCTCGGACCTTCCTCGGCGGGCTGGAAATAGAACACCACGGTGCCGGGCAAGGTGTCGCGCATGCCGGTGAGGATTTTCGCCGTGCTCAGCAGGATCGCGGTGTGGGTGTCGTGGCCACAGGCGTGCATCACATCGACTTCTTTATCGAGGTAGGTGCCCTTGGCTTTCGAGGCGAAGGGCAGGTCCGAAACTTCCTTGACCGGCAGCGCATCCATGTCGGCGCGCAGGGCCACGGTCGGGCCGGGCAGGGCGCCCTTGAGGATGGCGACCACGCCGGTGCGGGCGACGCCGGTCTTGACCTCCAGGCCCATGGCCCGCAGTTGCTTGGCCACCAGTTCCGCGGTGCGTTTTTCGGTGTTGCCCAGTTCCGGGTGCGCGTGGATGTCGCGGCGGGTTTCCAGCAGTTCCGGTTCAAGCGCCGTGGCCTGAACGGCGATTTGCTCGCGGGCGCTATCCAGCGTTGCGGCGCCGGCATGGCCGGCGAGGAGGGTCAGCAAAACGGTCTGGGCAATGCGTGTGAGCTGCATCGGGTTTCTCCATGGTTATTGTTTTTCTGGCTGCCCTGCCTGTGACCCGAACCTCGCGCCTAAGTGCTATTCCTTCTGCGGTCCGCCACCGGCCGTGACCACTTGCACGCTCATGCGCGGTGTCGCCAGGTCCATCCCGGCCTCATCCAGATGGCGCTTGAGCGATAAGTTAAATGCCCGGGACACTTCCCACTGCTTGATTGGCGCGGTCTTGAAGCGGGCGCGAAGAATCGCGTTGCCGGACTCGAAACTCTCGACACCCTGGATCTCCAGCGGCGACCAGATGTTGCGGCGTTGCAGCGGGTCGGTGCGCATTTTCTGGCCGACTTCGCGCATCAGTTTGATCGCTTCGTCGATGTCCATGTTGGAAGGCACCGCCACCCGGAAGATCGCGTAGCCGAATTCCCGGGAGTAGTTCTTGATGCTTTTGATTTCGCTGAACGGAATGGTGTGGACGATGCCGTCGATGTCGCGCAGGCGCACGGTGCGGATGGTCAGGCCTTCGACGGTGCCCAGGTGACCGCCGACGTCCACGTAGTCGTCGATGGCCAGGGAGTCTTCGATGATGATGAATAGGCCGGTGATCAAGTCGGCGACCAGCGACTGCGCACCAAAACCGATGGCCAGGCCGATCACACCGGCACCGGCCAGCAGCGGCGTGACGTTCATGCCCATGTTCGCCAGGGCGACGATCAGCGCGATGATGAAGATCGCCACGAACAGCACGTTGCGGATCAGCGGCATCATCGTCTGCGCCCGCGCGTTGGCCAGGCCTTTGCGTGAGCGGGTGAGGGCGTGGTGCACGGCGGTGTCGCTGAGGATCCAGATCAGCCAGGCGAAAATCAGCGTGCCGGCGAGGCTGAACAACTTGACGCTGACTTCATGGCCTTCACCTTCGGTGAAGGCAATCAGCGACATGCCCCAGACCCGCAAGCCGAGTTCGATAAACACCAGCCACACCAGCAGGTGAGCGAGGGTGTAGCAGAAGCTTTTCAAACGATCGGAATACAGTGCGTGGCGCTTCACTCCGCGTTGCGGTTTCAGCGAGTGCCGACGGACCAGTCCGTTGATGACCATGCACAACACCAGCAGCACGGTGCAGATCAGCGACTGGCGCAACGCGGTGCTGGTGTCGCCCGCCGAAATGAAGGTGGCGAACAGCGAAATGCACACCAGCACCAGCGCCGGCACATACCAGAAGGTGCCGAGGATATCGATGGTATCGCTGAGGGCGCGGCGGGTCAGGCGTCGGGACAACGGCTGGTTGCGGATCAAATGCGCAATCGGCCGGCGAAAACGCAGGATGAACAGGCCGGTGGACAACGCGGCAAGGACATTGGCGACCGTTGCGGCGGTATGGGCGAGATGGCTGCCGAGACTGGCGACCAGGCGCGGATCACTCAGGGCCTCACCGAACGCGGCGAAACTGCCGATCAGCCACAACGGCCGGAACGCCTGATGGCGCAGGATGTACAAGGCGCGATGGCGGTGCGGGCCGTCGAGCACGGAGAAAGCGATCACACAGATCGCCGAGAAACAGGTGCCGACCACCAGCGCATAGGCCAGCACCATCGCCAGGCTCTTGCCCAAAGACGAAGGCAGCGCGTAGGTCATATAAACGGTCATCACCAGGGCAATCAGCCACGGCCCGAGCTTGCGCAGGGCGAAGCGCAGCATGTCGAGGGCCTTGGGGTGTTGCGGCAGTTCTTCGGTCAGGCCGAAGCGCATGCGTACCCGGTGGCTGACCCAGATCAGCGCGGCCGCCAGCAGGCTCCAGACCATCAGGATCATGGCAAAGGCAAAGATGATCGGCAGCCATTCATTGGCCGGCAGCATCAGCGCCGACAATTCATCCTTGGCCAGTTCGAACTCATTGGACCAGCGTGTGACAGGGCTGTCGGCGCCGGTGAACTGCTTTTCGAAATTGGCCAGGGTGCCGCCGATCAGGCCGAGTACGCCTTCTTCGGCGGTCGGTTGGGCCTTTTTGGTGACGTCGCGCAACTTCTTCAGGTCCGCCAGCAGTTTGGTGCGCTGCTGGTCGTTCTCCAGGGACTTGATCACTTCGTCGAGGGATTGACCCAAGGGTTGCTGGGCTTCGGGCTGGGTTTTCGCCGAGTTGTTGAGCAGCCCCGGCAAACTGACGGCCTGGGCAGGCGCCATCGGCAGCAGCATCATGAGGCTGACAAGGAAGAAATACGGCAGGGCAAAAAGACGAGCGAACACTAGGCGGTCAACCTCGGGAAGAGCGGATCGGCCGAGTGTACGAGCCCGTCAAAATCAATGCGAGCCGGGCGCGCAGTTTTATTCGTTGAGTTTGGCGAGGATCTTGTAAACCACGGTGGCGAGGATCAACAGCATGCCGAGCCACATGGCGAACACGCCAGCGTTCTTGTCACGGAAATTGAAGCCGATGGCCAGCATGATCATGCCGGCGAGAATGGGGATGAGCATGGCGTGGAACGAGGACATCGAGATCATGGCGACTGCCTTGTCGTTGGGGATGTTTAAAGTCTAGGTGGCTTTTCGGCGACCGCTGGGGCGGTGTACCAGAATTGAATCACTTGTGGCGAGGGAGCTTGCTCCCGCTGGGCTGCGAAGCAGCCCCAAAACCATCCAATGTTTTCCGTCTGACAGATCGCGTTAGCTGAATTTACGACTGCTTCGCAGCCGAGCGGGAGCAAGCTCCCTCGCCACAGATGTCCCTCATACCATCGGGTTTATGGCAACTCGCGGCACGCGTAGAACGCGCTCAGCACTTTGACCAGGTGGGCCAGGTCGTGGCTGCCGCACAGTTCGCGGATCGAGTGCATGGCGAACGTCGGCAGGCCGATGTCCACGGTGCGCACGCCCAGGTGGCTGGCGGTGATCGGGCCGATGGTCGAGCCACAGCCCATGTCGCTGCGCACCACGAAGCTCTGCACCGGCACTTCTTCGGCCATGCACAGATGGCGGAAGAACCCGGCGGTTTCGCTGTTGGTGGCGTAGCGCTGGTTGCTGTTGACCTTGATCACCGGGCCGGCGTTGAGTTTCGGGCCGTGGTTGACGTCGTGCTTGTCGGCGTAGTTCGGGTGCACGCCGTGGGCGTTGTCCGCCGAGACCAGCAGGGATTTCTGAATGGTGCGCACGAACTCATCACCCTCAGGCAGCAGACGACGCAGCGTCTGCTCGAGCATCGGGCCATCGGCGCCGCAGGCCGAGCAGGAACCGACTTCTTCGTGATCGTTGGCCACCAGCACGCAGGTTTCGTCGGTTTCGGTGGTCAGCAACGCTTGCAGGCCGGCGTAGCACGACAGCAGGTTGTCCAGGCGCGCACCGGCAATGAAGTCGCCATGCAGGCCAATCACCGCGGCACTTTGGGTGTCGTAGAAGCTCAGCTCGTAGTCGAGCACCACGTCGGCGTTGAGGCCGTGTTCGCGGGCGAGTTGGTCGGTGAGCACGGCGCGGAAGTCCACGCGCTCGTCACCGGCGAATTGCGCGAGGATCGGCGGCAACTCGGTTTGTGCGTTGATCGCCCAACCCATGTTGGCTTCACGGTTGAGGTGAATGGCCAGGTTCGGGATCGTAGCGATGGGCGCCTTGAAATCGATCAACTGGCTCTCGACCTTGCCGTCGCGGCGGAAGGTCACGCGGCCGGCCAGGGACAGGTCACGGTCGAACCACGGCGCCAGCAACGCGCCGCCATAGACTTCGACACCAAGCTGCCAGAAACCCTGGCGTTGCAGTTCAGGCTGCGGCTTGACCCGCAGGCACGGGCTGTCGGTGTGGGCGCCGACCAGGCGGATGCCGCCGTGCAGGGGCGAGTGACGGCCCATCTTGAACGCGACAATCGACGAGTCGTTACGGGTGACGTAGTAACGACCGCTGGTTTCGACAGCCCACGGCTCACGCTCGTCAAGACGCGAAAAACCGGCCGCTTCCAGGCGCTGAACAAGGCTGGCAGTGGCATGAAACGGGGTAGGGGAGGCCTTGAGGAAGTCGATCAGGCCTTGGTTCAACTCTTCGCGCATAAGAAACTCCAGACAGCAATGGGCGGGAGTTTAACGTATTGGCCTGGGGCTTTGGGCATGACGTGTGTCGGCGACGTCAGCCGGCGGCTTCGACCCGTTTTTTCAGGTACTGCATGATCACCCGTTCATCTTCGGACTTTTCCGGTTTGGGCAGAGCCTCCGGCCAGCGACTGCGGGCGTTCAACAGCTTTTTCTGACTGTTCTTGTCCCAGCGCAGGATTTCCCGCGAGGCACATTCCCACCATTCATGGCGGCAGGCCGAGTAGTACGGGCCTTCAGGTGCAGCGCTGCCATACAGCAGGTCGCGACCGACCTTGCGCAGCGCGCCGTTCTGGTGGCGTAACTTCCATTTGATTTTCAGCCGCTGCCAGGCCGATGGAAACGGTTTGACCCGCGGCACGTCACGGCAAAGCTCTACCAGCTCCTGGCTGAACTGTTCGCCATGCCGGGAGAAGAAATAGCCGACCATCGCATGGAAGAAACGTTTTTCCGCGAAGTAGTGATAGATGTACTTTTTCGCTTCAGCCACGAGCTTGTCGCGCATCGCGAACGACAACGCAATCTGCTCGATGGTGTGGATGTCGAAACCATCCCGGGTCCAGTCGTCGATCAACCGGATGGATTCGTCGAACAGCGCTCCGTCGCGGTCGGTCACGCCGCACAGGCCGCTGTTGTACAGCTTGAAACCGTTGTCCGGGGTGATGCCGTGGGCGTCGAGGCACTCGCCGAGCTTCTGGTATTCCGGGCGATCGCAGACGTAATGCCAGTCGTATTCGAAGCGATCCATGAGGTATTGGCCAGGCTGAATCTGGCTGAAGATCCGGTTCGGGTCGCTGGTGAACAGCGTGTCGGTATCGACGAACAGGGTCTTTTGCGCAAGCTTCAGGCCGGCGGCAATCGCGCAGGCCTTGCGGCGGTGGTGATAGCCGTTTTCACCCTGCCATTGGGCCAGGGTTTCCTGACTCAAAAACACGGTTTCGACAGGCCAGCCAGCATAGTCCTCGGGTCGGTCCGTGAGGATTCTGATGCTGGGACATTCGCCATTTTTGGCGTGGGACAGTGCGGTCAAAATGCTGAACTTGGCTTCGCGGCGGTAAACGTCCTGGTGGCCGTAGATCAGGTAAAGCAATTGGTGACGGGTTTTCTTGACGGGTGTTGCCAGGGAATCGGTACAACGCATCCGGATGGGTATCCTTATGTTTTAAAGCGGGCGACTGCTTGTCAGGCAGTGCTTAGAACGGCGCCGGACACTCGAAACGCAAGCGTTCGCCAGTTTGAGGATGGGTGAAGCTGAGCATGCTCGCGTGCAAACACAGGCGCGGCCAGGCAGCGAGGGCCTGCTCGTGGGCGTAGAGCCCGTCACCCAGCAGCGGATGGCCGATGGACAACATGTGCACGCGCAACTGGTGGGAGCGGCCGGTGATCGGCGTCAGCTCGACACGGCACCAGTCGCCACAGCGCTCAAGCACGCGCCAGAAGGTCAGGGCGTTCTTGCCGAATTCGTGGTCCACCACATGCCGCGGCTTGGTCGGCGGATCGTAGCGCAGGGGCAGGTCGATGCTGCCGCTGTCCAGTTCCGGTTGACCCCAGGCCAGCGCGGTGTAGGCCTTTTCGGTTTCGCGGTCGTGAAACTGCCGAGACAGTTCACGATGGGTATCCGGGTCACGGGCCAGCAGGATGATGCCGGAGGTTTCCCAGTCCAGGCGATGGACGATCCGCGCTTCCGGGTAGCCGTTTTCCTGCAGGCGGGTGATCAGGCAATCCTTGTTGTCATCGGCCCGGCCAGGGACGGAGAGCAACAGGGTCGGTTTGTTCACCACCAGAACGGCGTCGTCCTGATGGATGATGTGGACGTTGGACAACGGCATTAAAACAGCCTCGTAACAAACGCCAACGGCGGCTCAGAACCCCGCACCCCGTGTAGGAGCGCAGGTCTGAGCCGCCGTGGCTCCCGCCGGTTCGACTAGCGATCTGGCAGGGTGATATTGAGTTCCAGAATCGAGCAGCTACCCTGGTTTTCCAGGGCGACGTGCACGTCATCGGACCCGATATTGACGTACTTGCGGATCACTTCCACCAGTTCCTTCTGCAAGGCTGGCAGGTAATCCGGGGTACTGCGCTGGCCGCGTTCATGCGCCACGATGATCTGTAGACGCTCTTTCGCTACCGACGCGGTACTGACCTTTTTACTGGCACGAAAGAAGTCAAAAAGATTCATTATTTACCTCCAAACAGGCGCTCGAAGAAGCCTTTCTTCGTCACATCGAGGAAACGATGTTCCTTTTCTTTGCCAAGGAGGCGGTCGACCGCATCGCCGTATGCCTGACCGGCATCGCTCTGGTCGTCGAGAATCACGGGCACGCCCGAGTTGGAGGCTTTCAGCACCGCCTGGGATTCCGGAATGACGCCCAGCAGGGTCACGGCCAGAATTTCCTTCACGTCTTCGACGCCGAGCATTTCGCCGTCGCTGACGCGTTGCGGGTTGTAGCGGGTCAACAGCAGGTGTTCCTTGATCGGGTCTTCGCCACGTTCGGCGCGACGGGACTTGCTGGCCAGCAGGCCGAGCATGCGGTCCGAGTCACGTACCGAGGAGACTTCCGGGTTGGTCACGATAATCGCTTCATCAGCGAAGTACATGGCCAGGTGAGCACCTTTCTCGATGCCGGCCGGGGAGTCGCAGACCACGAAGTCGAAGTCTTCTTTCAGCGCCATCAGGACTTTTTCCACGCCTTCGACGGTCAGCGCGTCTTTATCGCGGGTCTGACTGGCGGCCAGTACGTAGAGGTTTTCCAGGCGCTTGTCTTTGATCAGGGCTTGTTGCAGGTTGGCTTCGCCGTTGACCACGTTGACGAAGTCATACACCACGCGACGTTCGCAACCCATGATCAGGTCGAGGTTACGCAAACCGACGTCGAAGTCGACGATTACTGTTTTGTGACCGCGCAGTGCGAGGCCGGTACCGATAGCGGCGCTGGTGGTGGTCTTACCCACACCACCCTTGCCGGATGTAACCACGAGAATCTTGGCCAAGGTGTTTCACCCCTAAGGAAAAAGGACTTTTAGCCCCTGAAAAACATCTCTTGAAAAACTACTGCAGTCGGACAGCCTTGGCTGGAATTTGGTTTTGGGCGGCATTTACCGGCGGTAAACACTGCGTTTGGCCTTTTTCCTACTTCGTTTGAGCCGTTTTCGCTACGTTTTAGAGATGCTTGGAAAATGCGGCAGTATCCGTTAAAGCCGAATGATGTTCAACACGTCGCCCGACAGGCTGACTTGTACGCCCGAGCCCCACAACGGATCGCGCCGCAGATCCTCGGAAACCTTGTAGTGGCCGGCGATGGAGAGCAGTTCGGCGCTCATCTGCTGGCAGAAAATCCGCGCTTTGGTGTCGCCCTTGACCCCGGCCAGCGCACGACCGCGCATCGGGCCGTATACATGGATGTTCCCATCGGCGAGAAGTTCCGCCCCCGGGCTGACCGACGAAACGATGACCAAATCGCCACCTTGGGCATATATTTGTTGGCCACCACGTACTGGCGAAGTGATTACCTTGGTCGGTTTGATCGTCGGTTCCGGTGGTTTTTCCGGTTTTTTCACCACGACGCCTTCGTTCGGGTCCAGCGGCCGCTCGCGGGCACCGGACGGTGGCAGCACCGGCAGGTCGACGGCGATGGCGGCGGCGATGTCCTCGATGCGGCTGGCGCGGATGGCCAGGGTGCGCAGGCCGTGGGAACGGCACACGCGCATCAGGCCCGGCAAATCGACGGCGCCTTCGCTGGCCGGGAGTTTGTCCAGGGCCAGCACCAGCGGTGCATTGCTGAAGAAATTCGGCGCCTGGGCAACCTTGGCGGCCAGTTGTCGATCGAGGTTCTCGAGGTCGTTACGGGCCAGTTCCAGCACCGTAATGGCGAGCATGCTGCCCTTCAACTGGAACACAGGATCTTGGTCTAGCGGTTCGGTTTGGCTCATGGTCGGCATACAACGGCTTGTCACTAAAAGTGCCGAGACTTATAACGAGAACGCCCGCAGGCCGCAAGCCGGGTCGAACGATGTAGAATGCGCGGCCATCGTCTTTCCGGAAGCTTTAATGGATCGCCCGCGTTTTCGTCCCGCCTTTCTTTCTCCACGTTTCTGGCCGCTGTGGTGCGGGCTGGGGCTGTTGTGGCTGATTGTCCAGTTGCCGTATCCGGCATTGCTGCGAGTCGGCCGCCTCCTGGGTGCCTTGATGTACCGAGTGGCGGGCGACCGACGGCGCATCGCCAAGCGCAATCTTGAGCTGTGTTTCCCGGAAAAATCCCCGACCGAGCGCAAGCGCCTGCTCAAGGAAAACTTCGCCTCCACCGGCATCGCTTTCTTCGAAATGGCCATGAGTTGGTGGTGGTCGCGCAAGCGTCTGGCCAGACTGGCCCACGTCGAAGGCCTGGAGCATCTGAAAAAAGCCCAGCGCGACGGCAAGGGCGTGATTCTGATGGCGCTGCATTTCACCACGCTGGAAATCGGCGCAGCGTTGCTCGGTCAGCAGCACACCATTGATGGCATGTACCGCGAACACAAGAACCCGTTGTTCGACTACATCCAGCGCCGCGGCCGCGAACGGCACAACCTCGATTCCCTGGCGGTAGAACGCGACGACGTGCGCGGCATGCTCAAGCTGCTGCGGGCCGGCCGGGCGATCTGGTACGCACCGGATCAGGACTACGGCGCCAAGCAAAGTATCTTCGTGCCGCTGTTCGGGATTCAGGCGGCGACTGTCACTGCCACCAGCAAGTTTGCGCGGTTGGGCAAGGCGCTGGTCGTACCGTTCACTCAAGAGCGATTGGCGGATGGCAGCGGTTATCGGCTGGTGATCCACGCGCCGCTCGAAGGTTTCCCCGGTGAAACCGAAGAGGCCGATTGCCTGCGCATTAATCAATGGGTCGAAGGCGCCTTGCGCGATTGCCCGGAGCAATACCTCTGGGCCCATCGCCGCTTCAAGAGCCGTCCGCCGGGCGAGCCGAAACTCTACGCAAAACGCGGTTGAACCGCCGATCCCCTTAAGCACCATGGAGTGTTGCGATGCGCCCAGCTGAACCGGTTACAGGGTTGATTCTTTCCGGCGGCGGGGCTCGGGCGGCGTATCAGGTGGGCGTGCTGGCGGCGATTGCCGAATTGCTGCCGCCGGGCGCGGACAATCCGTTCCCGGTGATCGTCGGCACCTCGGCCGGGGCGATCAACGCCGTCAGCCTCGCCAGTGGGGCGATGGACTTTCGTGGCGCCATCGAGCGCCTGACCGCCTTCTGGCAAGGTTTCCGCAGTCATCTGGTGTTGCGCAGCGACTGGCCCGGCGTGATCCACCAGGCCAGCCGCTTTGTCAGCCACAGTTTGCTCGGCATCGGCGCCCAGGTACCGGTGGCGTTGCTCAACAGTTCGCCGCTGCGCGGCTTGCTCAACGACAAATTGCAGATGAACGGCATCGCTGAGGCCATCGCGCAAAAGCAGTTGCAGGCGGTTGCAGTGACCGCGTTTGGCTACGAGTCCGGCCAGGCAGTGACCTTCTATCAGGGCGGCGGCACCATCGACGCCTGGTTACGCCATCGGCGGATTGGCGTGCCGACGCAATTGACGGTTGACCACTTGCTCGCCAGTTCGGCGATCCCCTTGTTGTTTGCCCCGGTGAAAATCGGCGAGGAGTTTTTCGGCGATGGCGCGGTGCGGCAGTCGGCACCGATCAGCCCGGCCTTGCACCTGGGCGCCAGCAGGGTGCTGGTGGTGGGCGTCAGCGGCAACCCGCGCGGGGTCGACCCGGAGCAACCGCTGCAACGGGCCTACACCGGCCAGCAGCCGACCCTGGCGCAGATCGGCGGGCACATGCTCAACAGCACGTTCATTGACAGCCTGGAAAGCGATATCGAACTGTTGCAGCGTCTGAATCAATTCAGCCACTTGATGCCCGACGGCACGCCGACCCGTGCCCTGGGCGTGGCGCCGGTGGAAGTGCTGGTGATTTCGCCGAGCCAGCCGATTGATGAGATTGCCGCGCGGCATCGTCAGGAATTGCCGGCAGCATTGCGCCTGTTCCTGCGCGGGCCGGGAGCGACCAAGACCAGCGGGGCGGGGGTGTTGAGTTATCTGCTGTTCGAGGCGGGGTATTGCAGCGAGTTGATTGATCTCGGGCGGCGGGATGCGTTGGCCAAGCGCGAGGAGTTGTGCCGGTTTTTGGGGTTGGCGGAGCCCGTGGTCGCCGCTTGAGATTGGCGGTGCGGCCTTCGCGGGCAAGCCTCGCTCCTACAGGTGGTGTCGTTCGCCAATTCTGTGAACGACACAAAACCTGTAGGCGCGAGGCTTGCCCGCGAAGACGTCCTTCCAGACGCCACACAAACAAAAGACCACAACCCCCACCCACCCCGGATGCGCACGTGGCAGGTAGCAGCTGCAGTCTCTTGTCTTCAGCTCATCAGAAGTGGAACTTCACCAGGAAGCTCGTCACGTTCTGATTGGTGGTGAACGCACGGGTGTCGTCGATCCCGTACTTGTTCTTCCAGTAGTCGTATTCCACACCGACGTACAACTGCTTCTCGCCGAAATTCAGCGCCTTGCCCAAGTCGTATTTGACCTGTGGGTTGAAGTGCAGGTTGGCGTGGTAGTCGCCATGGGAGTTGGAGTCGTTGTCGACCACCCAGTCCATGAAACCATCGATCAGGATGTTCGAGTCGCCGACCGGAATGGTGTAGGACCAGACCGGGGTGATCTGCCAGACGTTGTCACCGGCGCGCGGGCCTTCGGTTTGACGCTGGTAGAAGTTCAGCTGGAAGTAGTCGAAACCGGGAATCGCCAGGTCGAAGCCTGGACCGATCAGGTAAGACTCGGTATCGCCTTCACCGAACTCGTACGTCATCGCCAGCAGCACGTCCTTGATCGGGCCGAACTCGATCTTCTGGTCGAGCACCTTGCCCAGGGAAATACGCGGGCTGAACTCACCGTAGTAGGTGTTCGGGCCGACGTTGAAGTCCTTGTCGCCGTTGTAGAAGATCTTGTCGACGAAGAAGAAGTTATCCCCATATTTCCAGCCATCAGCGTGCTCGAAAGTGACGGTTTGCTGAATGTGCGGGTTGACCTTGAAGTCCTTGCCATACAGGTAGGTCAGGCTGTTGTTCTGCCATTGCAGCAAGTCGCCGGCTATCGCCTGGCCCCCGGCCAGCAAGGATCCCGCGAGCATCAGGCTGGTGCACGTACGTTTCATTCGGTTGCTCCCAAAAAGTAGGTGGTTCCACGTTTTTTTTCTTAGGTCGGCGCTCTGGTGTGGCGCCTTTCTTTGCAGCTTTGAAAATTCATCCATTCGGTCAGCTTTAGTGCTGTTAGCAAGAGCTGAGCCAAGGCTTTCGAAAAGCCAAAAAACTCCCGTTCGGCTGTTCGAAAACAGTCGATTACGGGAGATTTCTGAATGCCTTGCTACCGTCCAGTGCCGGGGTAAGTTGGCTTTCTGGTCAGGAATTAAATCCGGGCTTTTTTTTAGACCGGATTCGGGCGGCCGCGGAGAATACTGACTCCTTGGCCAGGTCTCAAGTGCCCCGCAACAGCGCACCGACGACAGGTTTGGGGCACGGTTGGCGGCGGGTGGCCTGGCGTCGCAAAACGACAGGCTTGAGGGGGTAAAAACCATCTGGTGCTTCCTCTTGTTTTTATTGTTGAGGCGCAGGCAGTTGCTGGCTGCCACAGGGCAGCCATTTCACAGGTTTCGATCAGTGCGGGTGGGCGGCGCAGTCGTTGATGGCTGCGCGCTCTTTACCACCGAGAATGTTGAACAGCAGGTTCAAGGACAGGGCACTCAGGGTCGCCATGGCGATGCCGCTGTGGGTGATCGGGCTCATCCACAAGGGCAGGTGCGCGAAGAACTCCGGACGCACCACCGGGATCAGGCCCATGCCGATGCTCACTGCCACCAGCAACTGGTTGCGACGGTCACCGATGTCGGCTTCTTGCAGGATCTTGATCCCGGTCGCCGCGACCATGCCGAACATCGCAATCGCCGCGCCGCCGAGGACCGCCGGGGGAATCGACGCCACCAGGAACGCCGCTTTCGGCAGCAGGCTGAGCACCACCAGCAAGCCACCGGCGACGATGGTCACCGAGCGGCAGCGCACGCCGGTCATCTGCACCAGGCCGATGTTCTGCGCGAAGGAGGAGTGGGTGAAGGTGTTGAAGAACCCGGCGAAGAACGAGGCAGCGGCGTCACACAGCAGACCGCGACGCAACATCCGGGGGCAGACTTCACGGTCGGTGATCTTGCCCAGGGCGAGGAACATCCCGGTGGACTCGACGAAGATAATCACCACCACCAGGCACATCGACAGGATCGGTGCGAGTTCGAATTTCGGCATGCCGAAGTGCAGCGGAGTGACGATCTGCACCCACGGTGCCTGGGCCATGCCGCTCAGATCAACCATGCCGATCACGCCACAGAGCATGTAGCCCAGGCACATGCCGATCAGCACGGAAATATTGACCCAGAAACCGCGCATGAAGCGGTGGACCAGCAGAATCGTGGCCAGCACCAACGCGGCAATGGCCAGGTAAATCGGCGAGCCGAATTGAGCGGCGCCGGTACCACCGCCGGCCCAGTTCACGGCGACGGGGAACAGCGACAAACCGATCGAGGTGATGACCGTGCCGGTCACCAGTGGCGGGAAGAAGCGCACGACTTTGGACATGAACGGCGCGATGAGCATGCCGAAGAACCCGGCGGCGATGGTCGCGCCGAAGATCCCCTGCAAGCCGATCCCAGGCATGCCGGCCATGGCCACCATACTGCCGACCGCGGCGAAACTGGCGCCCATCATCACCGGCATGCGAATGCCCATCGGACCGATGCCCAGGGATTGCACGATGGTGGCGATGCCGGCCACCAGCAGGTCGGCGTTGATCAGGAAGGCGATTTCTTCACGATTCAGGCCAGCGGCCTGTCCGATGATCAGCGGAACCGCGATGGCGCCGCCGTACATCAGCAGTACATGTTGCAGACCGACCAGGATCAGTTGCAAAAGGGGCAAACGCTGAATGGCGGGTGCGTCGGGGATGCGCGCTTCGGATAGCTCGGACATGCAACACCTCGGATCTTTTTTATTCTTGTGATTTTTGCAGCAGGCAAACCTGTGGCGAGGGAGCTTGCTCCCGCTGGACTGCGCAGCAGTCCCCTTTTTTCTCGGAGAAAAGCGGGGGCCGCTTCGCGACCCAGCGGGAGCAAGCTCCCTCGCCACAAAAGCCTGCTTGTCACAGGCTTTTGTGTCGCTTAATTGGTCTGGGCTCCCTGGTTGATCCACGCACCAATCAGGTCACGTTCCTGCTGGGTCATCTGTGTGATGTTGCCCAGTGGCATGATCTGGCTGGCGACGGCTTGCGCCTGGATCCGCGGGGCCAATTGCTGGATTTGTTGCGGGGTGTCGAACATCACACCGGCCGGTGCTGCACTGAACAGCGGGCTGGTGGGTTTGGCCGAGTGGCACACGGCGCAGCGTTCCTGAATCACGCTGTGCACCTTGTCGAACGCCGGGCCCTGGTTCGATGCTTGGGCCGGTGCAGCAGCAGGCGCGGCAGGTTTGGCTTCAGCAGGCTTGGCACCACCGCCGAGGGCGGTTTCCGGCAACGGCTGGTACTCGATGGTGCCAGGGGCCTTGGCCACTTCCGGTGCGCTCGGCATTTGCGCCGGGCCCGTCACGTAGGCCAGGCAGATCATGCCGACGGCCGCGACCGGCAGGGTCCAGGCGAACTTGTGGCTGTCGTGACGGGTGTTGAAGTAATGACGCACCAACACCGCCAGCACCGCGATCCCGGCCAGGATCAGCCAGTTGTATTGGCTGCCGTAGGTGCTCGGGAAGTGGTTGCTGATCATGATGAACAGCACCGGCAAGGTGAAGTAGTTGTTATGACGCGAACGCAGCAAACCTTTGGCCGGCAGCGCCGGATCCGGCGTGCGGTTCTCGGCAATCGCCGCCACCAGCGCGCGTTGCGCCGGCATGATGATGCGGAACACGTTGCCGACCATGATGGTGCCGATGATCGCGCCGACGTGCAGGTACGCACCACGGCCGCTGAACACTTTGCTGAAGCCGTAGGCCGCGCCGATGATCAGCACGAACAGGATAAAGCCGAGCAGGGCAGGGCGTTTGCCCAGAGCCGAGTCGCAGAGGAAGGAGTAGACGAACCAGCCGACGAACAACGAGGCGATACCCAGGGCAACCCCTTCAGGGCCGGTCAGGCTGCTGCCCGGTGCCAGCAGGTACAACGTCGGGTTGGAGTAGAACACCACGCACAGCAGCGCGATCCCCGACAGCCAGGTGAAGTAGGCTTCCCATTTGAACCAGTGCAGGTTGTCCGGCATGGTCGGTGGAGCCAGTTTGTATTTTTCCAGGTGATAGATACCGCCGCCGTGGATCGCCCACAGATCGCCCGCCAGACCACTTTTCGGGTTGACCCGATTGAGGTTGTTTTCCAGCCAGACGAAATAGAACGACGCACCGATCCAGGCCACGCCAGTAATCATGTGAACCCAGCGCACGCTCAGGTTCAGCCATTCCAACAGATGTGCTTCCACAGTCTTTACCTCTCGCCTGTCACTCTGTTGTCGAGTGATCAGACCTTCTCTTATTGGTGGGGGGCAAGGATCAAACGCTCATCCTCTTTGAAAAAATGCTCATCGCAGTTATTGCCTGTGCCACTGCGATCAACCACCAGGAAGTCATCCCGCTTTTCGATCGTCAGCACCGGATGGTGCCAAACGCCGCGATGGTAATTAATGCCCTGCCTGCCGTTGGTGACGAAGGCGCGGACCAAGCCTGATACAGGTTCATCGCCAAGTGGCGCGACCACGATCAGAAAGGGGTTGCCGAGCAGCGGGATGAAAGCCTGGCTGCCCAGCGGGTGACGCTCCAGCATGCTGACGGTCAGCGGCATGTCCTGCGCGTCGGCGCGGAAGATGCTGATGATCGCGTTGTCTTCTGGCGTGGCGGTTTGCACCGTCGCCAGTTTATGAAAGCGCATGGTCGAACCATTGTTGATCATGAAGTGATCGCTGCCGTCGGTTTCGATCACGTCACCGAAAGGGGCGAAAGCTTCTTTGGTCAGCGGTTCAATCGTCAGTGTGCGCATGCTGGTCTTCTTTTCGTTGAGTTCTGTTGATCGTTCCCACGCTCTGCGTAGGAATGCAGCCCGTGACGCTCCGCGTCACATCCAAAGCGGACGCAGAGCGTCCGGTGATGCATTCCCACGCAGAGCGTGGGAACGATCGGGTGTTATTTCGCGACCTTGCCCAATACGCGCAGGCGACTCACACCACCATCCGGGAACACATTCAAGCGGATGTGGGTGATCGGCCCCAGCGCCTTGATCTGCTCGGCGAAGGTGTGTTCGGCGTGCATTTCCAGTTTCTGCGCCGGCAGCAGTTCGCGCCAGAACAGCGATTGGGTTTCGATCTGGCTGTCGGTGCCACCCTTCACGAATGCACCTTGAATGGAGCAAGTGTCCGGGTAGTTGCCTTTGAAGTGCAGGGTGTCGACGATGACTTTCTCGACTTCGCCGGCATGACCCAGCGCGACGATGACCCAGTCATTGCCCGGCGTGCGACGACGCGCAGTTTCCCAGCCGTCGCCCATGTTGATGCCACGGCCCGGGTTGAGGATGTTGCTCATGCGGCCGAAGTGTTCGTCGGAGCAGGCGAGGGCGCGGCCACCGTTGAGGGCTGCGGCCAGGTCGATCTGCTCGTTGTCGCCCACAGCGGACCAGTCGCGGTGCGGCACGCCGTACACACGCAGACGCGCTACGCCGCCATCCGGGTAGATGTTGAAACGCAGGTGGCTGAAGGCCTGGTCGTTATTGATTTCGTGGAAGTGATGGCTGTTGCCTTGCAGCTCGACAGCCGACAGCACTTCAACCCACTGGGTGTTTTCGGTCGGTTCGCCTTCAGCCAGGAAACAGGCTTCCAGGGAGGCTGACGGTGGGAAGTTGCCGGTGAAGAATGAAGTGTCGATGTCCACGCCTTTGATCGAACCCGGTACGCCCAGGCGGATCACGGCGCTGTCATAGCCTTCGAAGCGCTTGCGGCGCGATTCCCAGCCGTCCATCCACTTGCCGTTGTCATCGAACACGCCTTCTTTCCATAGGGCCGGGGTCGGCTGGAACAAGCGGTTGGCATCAGCGAACCAGTCATCGGTGACCGAGATGATTTTGGTGCCCAGGCGGGCGTCGGCCAGGTTGACGAACTTCTCGAAAGGTACGGCGTAAGCTTTCATTCTTCTTGTCTGCCTTTAATTAGTTGGCTTGGGATGCTCTCGGGGCCCTGGGAAACGCAAGCGTTCATGAGGTTTCTCGGGCCAGGATCGCTATAGGGTCAGTAATCGGAACAGGGCGATCTTGTTGATCTCCGCCAGCGCGCATTTGAACTCGGTGTCTTGCGAATTGTGAATGCGCGTTTCGAACGCCGCGAGGATCTGATGCCGGTTGCTGCCTTTTACCGCCATGATGAAGGGAAACTTGAACTTGGCTTTGTAGGCGTCGTTCAGCTCGGTGAAGCGTTGAAACTCTTCGGCCGTGCATTGGTGAATACCGGCGCCAGCCTGTTCATTGGTGCTGGCTTCGGTCAGTTGGCCCTGGACGGCAGCTTTGCCGGCCAGGTCCGGGTGAGCGTTGATCAGGGCCAGTTGGCTTTGGTGATCAGCGCTCAACAATATGTCGCTCATGCGCTGGTGCAGGGTTTCGATCTCGTTGATCGAGGCGTCCTGGCCCAGGTCGAAGGCCTTCTCGGCCACCCATGGCGAATGTTCGTAGATATCGGCGAAAGCGGCGACAAACGCGTCGCGGCTCAGGCTCGATGGTTTGACGGTTTGAAAGGTGCTCATTGGGCAGCCCCTTGGTACGGGTGGGTTTCGTGCCAGTGGCGAGCGATGTCGACGCGACGGCTGAACCACACCTGTTCATGACTTTTAGCGTATTCGATAAAGCGCTTGAGCGAGGCCAGACGCGCCGGACGGCCGATCAAGCGGCAGTGCAGGCCGATCGAGAGCATCTTCGGCGCCTCGGCACCTTCGGCGTACAGCACGTCGAACGCGTCTTTGAGGTATTCGAAGAAATCGTCGCCCTTGTTGAAGCCCTGGACCTGGGTGAAGCGCATGTCGTTGGTGTCCAGGGTGTACGGGATCACCAGGTGCGGCTTGCCGGTCGGGTTGTTCGGTTCCCAGTAGGGCAGGTCGTCGTCGTAGGTGTCGCAGTCGTAGAGGAAACCACCTTCTTCCATCACCAGCCGACGGGTGTTCGGGCCGGTGCGACCGGTGTACCAGCCCAACGGGCGTTCGCCGGTGAGCTCGGTGAGGATGCGGATCGCTTCGAGCATGTGCTCGCGTTCCTGGGCTTCGTCCATGTACTGGTAGTCGATCCAGCGATAGCCGTGGCTGCAAATCTCGTGACCGGCCTCGACCATGGCGCGGATCACGTCCGGGTGGCGCTGGGCGGCCATCGCGACGGCGAAGATGGTCAGCGGGATGTCGAATTCCTTGAACAACTTGAGGATCCGCCAGACGCCGGCACGGCTGCCATACTCGTAAAGGGATTCCATGCTCATGTTGCGCGCGCCTTGCAGCGGCTGCGCCGAGACCATCTCCGAGAGGAAGGCTTCGGATTCTTTATCGCCGTGCAGGATGTTGCGCTCGCCACCTTCCTCGTAATTGAGCACGAAGGACAGGGCGATGCGGGCATTGCCCGGCCAGTGTGGGTGCGGAGGGTTACTGCCGTAACCGACCAGGTCGCGTGGGTAGTCAGCGCTCACTGCAGTCTTCCTTCTTATTCGTTGACAGGTTTGCGTGGCGGCCTGGCGATGAGATGACAGGCTGGCGTCACAGCGATGGGCTGATTGTATACAACTTTATATTCAATTTGTAAGCCTGAATTTCTGCATTTTTCTTGAACTGTCATCTTTCGATGGTATTGCAAGAAACCTGCCTGATTGGTCAGCTAATGAATAGGAGGTCCGCTGATCTTATGGTTCGAGGTGAAATTGGCGTTGAATGGCGGGGTGGCGGTGTTAGCTGTAAAAATGTCGTTTTTATTGTGTACAATTTTTTTGAAAAGTGTCTTAATCAGTCGCTCGCCGCAGCTTTTCGTGCTCCGAAACGGTGCGGTCTCCTTTTCAACTGACTTCGGGAGGCGCGAGGCCTGACTGCTGTAGGCGGGCAGGCGCGCAGAATCAATGGGACGTTTGACTACACACGTTTTAGACGCTGCACACGGTTGCCCGGGCAGCTCGATCAAGGTCGAGTTGTACCGCGTTGAAGGCGCGCAACTGGAATTGGTCGCCAGTGCGATCACCAACAGCGATGGCCGTGTCGATGCGCCGCTGCTGCAAGGCGATGACTACCGCTCCGGGGTCTATCAGGTTCAGTTTCATGCGGGCGATTACTACCGCGCCCGTGGCGTTCAGCTGCCGGAACCGGCGTTCCTGGACGTGGTGGTGCTGCGCTTTGGCATCTCTGCCGAACAGGATCACTACCATGTACCGCTGCTGATTTCGCCGTACAGCTATTCGACCTACAGAGGAAGCTAGACTCCCCCAAGAATCTGCGCATAAAGCTTCTTTGGTCTTTTGCCCGCCCACACTGCGGGCTTTTTTTTGTCCCGAAAAATGTGGTGTTCGGACCGACGCCATCGCGGGCAAGCCTTGCTCCTACAGGTCGCGGTTATTTAAACGACACAAAACCTGTAGGAGCGAGGCTTGCCCGCGAAGCTTTTAGCGGCTCAACAACGACGCCGCCCCCGCACCACTGAACAACCCGGCACTGATCCGGTTAAACCAACTCTGTCCCTTACCGGTGCGCAAATACCGCGCCGCACCATGGGCACCCAGCCCATACGCCAACTTGCACAGCAGATCCAGCACGGTCCAGGTCGCAATCATCACCAGCAACTGCGGCAAAAACGGCTGCTCGGCACTCAAGAACTGCGGCAGGAAGGCGGCGAAGAACAGAATGTCCTTCGGATTGCTCGCACCCAGCACAAACGCGCGCCCGAACAGGGCACGAAAGCGCGGCACCGGCGCAGCCTGGGGCACTTCGGCGCCCACCGATGGCAGGCGGGATTGCTGCCAGCTCTGCCAGGCGAGGTAGAACAGGTACAGCGCGCCGACAATCTTCAGCGCGCTGAACAGCTGTTCCGACGCCAGCAACAGGGCGCCCAGACCCAGCGCCGAGGCACTGAGCAAGCAGATCGAGGCAATCACCCCACCCAGAAACGCCGGGTACGACCGGCGCAAACCGTAATTCAAACTGTTGCTGATCATCAGCAAAGACAACGGCCCCGGGATCAGGATCACCACCAGCGCAGCGCCGCTGAACAGCAGCCAGGTTTCCAGACTCATCACTTTCCTCCTAATGTGCAAAAGCCCCACCCGACGGGGTGAGGCTGTTTGAAACGATGACCGCTTACAAGAAAATGAACTTGGCGATGAAGATCGCGCAGAGCACCCACAGACTGATGGAAATTTCCTTGTACTTACCGGTGCCGGCCTTCAGCACCACATAAGTGATAAAGCCCAGTGCGATGCCGTCGGCGACCGAAAAGGTCAGCGGCATCATGATCGCGGTGACGATCGCCGGAATGCTGTCGGTCGCTTCATCCCATTCGATGTGAGCCATGCCGCTCATCATCAGCATCGCCACATAAATCAGCGCGCCGGCGGTGGCATAAGCCGGAATCATGCCAGCCAGCGGTGCGAAGAACATCGCGGCAATAAATAGCACACCTACGGTCACGGCGGTAAGACCAGTCCGACCACCCGCGGCGACACCCGCGGCACTTTCCACATAGCTTGTGACTGGAGGGACACCGACCATCGCCCCGAAAACGCTGGAGGCGCTGTCGGCTTTCATCGCGCGGGAGAGGTTTTCGATGCGACCGTCAGCGTTCACCAGGTTGGCGCGTTGGGCCACACCCATCAAGGTGCCGGCGGTGTCGAACATGTGCACGAAAAGGAACGCCAGCACCACGCTGATCATGCTGACGTTGAACACGCCGGCGATATTCATGGCCATCCAGGTCGGGGCCAGGCTCGGCGGCGCGGACATGATGCCTTCGTAATGGACGAGGCCCAGGCCCCAGCCGGCGGCGGTCACAGTGATGATGCTGATGAGGATCGCGCCGAAAACCTTGTGGTAGCTGAGTACGGCGATCATCAGGAAGCAGATGGCGGCCAGCAGCGGACCGGGTTCGCGCAGGGAACCGAGCTTGATCAGGGTGGCCGGGCTGGCAACGATGATGCCGGCGGTTTTCAGGCCGATGATCCCCAGGAACAGTCCGACCCCGGCGCCCATGGCGTAGCGCAGGCTGACCGGAATGCTGTTGAGCAGCCATTCGCGAATCTTCGAAAAGGTCAGGATCATGAACAACACACCGGACACAAACACCGCGCCGAGGGCCGTTTCCCAGTTGTAGCCCATGGTGCCGACCACGGTGTAGGTGAAGAACGCGTTCAGGCCCATGCCCGGCGCCAGGCCGACCGGCCAGTTGGCGTACAGGCCCATCAACAGGCAGCCCAACGCAGCAGCGATACAGGTGGCGACGAACGCGGCACCGTGATCGATGCCAGCGTCAGCCATGATGTTCGGGTTGACGAAGATGATGTAAGCCATCGTGATGAAGGTTGTCAGACCGGCAATCAACTCGGTCTTCACCGTGGTGCCATGCAAGCTGAGTTTGAAGAGGCGTTCCAGCCAGCCATTGCGTAATGGCGGCGAGAGGTCCAGCGTCGGGGCTTCGGATTTGCGGCTTTCCACAGCGAGTACTCCTCAAGAGTTTTATTTTTATTTCCAGGGCCGGACCCATGAGGGTGGCAGCGGCCCTTTGAGGCACTTGCGAATTTGTTGACCGCTTGGTCAGGAACTCGCACGAAGTGGATTATGCTTTTGTATACAAATAAAGCAAATAATGTTTTTTATTTTGTAGACGAAAGTTTTGGCGATAGGGGTATATCGCCCGTTCAGGCCTATGAGTGATCGTTCCCACGCTCTGCGTGGGAATGCCGCCATGGACGCTCCGCGTCCGCTGTTGGGGGCGACGCAGAGCGTCGCGGGATGCATTACCACGCAGAGCGTGGGAACGATCAGTTATGTTCAGTCCGCGAGCGCTTGGGTTTGCCCCAACGCTTTGTTCACCGCCAGCCACCCATCCACCGCCGTCTCCCCAGCCTCGGCGAACACCCGCTCCAGCAACTTCACCTGCTCGCGCCGCAGCGACTGCTCAAACTTCGCGCCATCGTCCGTCAGCTCAAGCAGCCGCTTACGCTTGTCCGTCTCTGACGCCACGCTGTTGACCAAGTGCATTTCCAGCAACTGACGCAACGGAATATTCAACGCCTGCTTGCTCACGCCGAGCAACGCCAGCAATTCCTTCACGCTCAGGTTCGGGTAGCGGGCGATGAAAAATACGATGCGCTGATGCACTCGGCTCAAGCCGCGACGCTCAAGCATTTCGTCAGCCTTGGCGGTGAACGCTTGGTAGCCGAAGAAAAACGCTTCCATGGCGTGTTGCTGGGTCGTTGGGTTTTTAAGGTCAAGCATATTGACGTATCCGCTCAAGCTGTCGTAATTTCGGTCAATCAGTTTGACTCATTTTCCTCAGGCCTCGCTACCGGTGACCCCATGGCTTTTTCCGAACGTGTCTCGCGCCTTAAAAGTTCTTTGATCCGTGAAATCCTCGCCGCGGCCCAGCGCCCAGAGGTGATGTCGTTCGCTGGCGGCTTGCCGGCCGAAGCCATGCTGCCGAAAGTCGAATGGGCCGACATGCCGCCGTCCATGGGCCAATACGGCATGAGCGAAGGCGAGCCGGCACTGCGTGAAACCTTGGCGGCTGAGGCGCGGGCGTTGGGCGTACCGTGTGAGGCGAGCCAGGTCTTGGTGGTCAGCGGTTCCCAGCAAACACTCGATCTGGCAGCCAAGCTCTATATCGACAGAGGCACCGAGATCCTGCTGGAAGCGCCGACCTATCTCGCGGCCTTGCAGATTTTCCAGCTGTTCGGCGCCGACTGCATCACCGTGCCTCTGGAAGCCGACGGTCCCGACCTTGTGCAATTGCGCGCACGCCTGGAAAAACACCGTCCGGCGTTTATCTACCTGATCCCGACTTTCCAGAACCCATCTGCGGTGCGCTACAGCGAAGCCAAGCGCGATGCGGTGGCGGCGCTGCTCGATGAGTTCGGCGTCACGCTGATCGAAGACGAACCCTATCGCGAACTGACCTTCGACGGCGCCAGCGCCACGCCGATTGTCAGTCGCTTGAAAACCGCCAGTTGGATCTACACCGGCACCGTATCGAAAACCCTGCTCCCGGGCCTGCGGGTTGGTTATCTGATCGCCAGTCCGGACCTGTTTCCGCATTTGTTGCGGCTCAAGCAATCGGCGGACCTGCACACCAATCGCGTGGGGCAGTGGCAGGCGCTGCAATGGATCGGCACCGAGAAATTCCAGCAGCACCTGAGTGAGTTGCGGGACTTCTATCGGATTCGTCGGGATGCCTTCCAATCGGCACTGGAAACGCATTTTTCCGATCTGGCGGATTGGAACGTGCCGCAAGGCGGGCTGTTTTTCTGGCTGACGCTCAAGCAACCGCTGGATACCCGGACCTTGCTCAAGACAGCCCTGGCGGCGGACGTGGCGTTTATGCCGGGAGAGCCGTTTTTCCCTGATCCGGATAACAATCCCGGCCATTTGCGGCTGAACTTCAGTCACATCGACCCGGCGCGGCTGGATGAAGGGCTCAAGCGGTTGGCAGCGGTGGTGAGACAGGCCCAGGCGGCGAAGGCAGCCTGAAGTCATAAAAAAACCGGCTTGAGGGCCGGTTTTTTTGGTCTGAGGTTTGTGGTGGCTTGCCCGCGAAGAGGCCATCCATCACACCACCAAACCCTCAGGCAGCGGCAAAGCGCTTATCCAGATAATCAATAATCACCTTGGACTCATACATCCAGGTGGTCTGCCCATTCTCTTCAATGCGCAGGCACGGCACCTTGATCTTGCCGCCGTGCTCCAGCAATGCCTGGCGATCCTGTTCGTTGTTCTTCGCATCGCGCAGCGCCACCGGCACGTTCAAGCGGCGCAGGGTGCGGCGGGTTTTCACGCAGAACGGGCACGCGTGGAACTGGTACAGGGTCAGGTCCTTGGCAGCCGTGTTGACCTGGGCTTGAACCTCGGCCGGGCGCTGTTTCTTGCCCGGGCGGGTGATGAAGTCGATGAAGATGATCAGTTGGCCAAGGCCGACACGAAGCGCTTTTACGAACACGTTGAAAGCCTCACGGTGGGAATTGAGAAAGGCGCGCAGCTTACCTGATTTTTCACAGGCGAAAAAAAACCGGCGATGAATGCCGGTTTTCTTCGTGCTGCGGATTACTTGATCAGGCTGAGAAACTCGCTGCGAGTCGCGGCGTTTTCGCGGAACTCACCGAGCATCACCGAAGTGATCATCGCCGAGTTCTGCTTCTCCACACCGCGCATCATCATGCACATGTGCTTGGCCTCGATCACCACTGCAACGCCCAGGGCGCCAGTGACTTGCTGGACCGCATCGGCGATCTGGCGGCTGAGGTTTTCCTGGATCTGCAGGCGGCGGGCGTACATATCGACGATCCGCGCGACTTTCGACAGCCCCAGTACCTTGCCGCTCGGGATATAGGCGACATGGGCCTTGCCGATGAACGGCAGCAGGTGGTGTTCGCACAACGAGTAGAGCTCGATGTCCTTGACCAGCACCATTTCGCTGTTGTCGGAGCTGAACAAGGCACCGTTGGTGACTTCTTCCAGTGTCTGCTCATAGCCGCGGCAGAGGTACTGCATGGCTTTGGCGGCACGTTTTGGCGTGTCGAGCAGGCCCTCGCGGGACACGTCCTCGCCCAATTGGCCGAGAATCGCGGTGTAATTCTGTTCCAGGGACATGAAACTACCTGTGGGATTTTTCGCAAAGGGCAAGGGTACGGTGGCAAACACGGCGCTGCAAGCGTGATGCGACAGCTTTACTCGTCGCGACCTTCCATCATGGTCCGTTTGAGCAGCACATAAACCGCACCGGCACCGCCGTGTTTGGCCTGGCACGAGGTGAAGCCGAGCACTTGGGAATGCTGGCGCAGCCAGGTGTTGACGTGGCTTTTGATCATCGGCCGCTTGCCGTCCAGGCGCACCGCCTTGCCGTGGGTGACGCGCACGCAACGGATTTCGAATTTGGTTGCTTCGGCGAGAAAGGCCCAGAGGGTTTCCCGGGCCTTTTCCACGTTCATGCCGTGCAGGTCGAGGCTGCCTTCGAACGGGATCTGGCCAATCTTGAGTTTGCGGATCTGGCTTTCCTGAACCCCGTCGCGGGCCCACATCAACTCGTCTTCGGGGCCGACATCAATCACGAACTGATCGGACAGGCCATCGACGGTGGTGGCATCGGTGCGCACGGTGGCGGCCTGACGCAGCTTGGCGATCTGGGCGCGGTCGCTTTTGGGTTTGCCGGTTTCGGCGCGATCGTGCTTGATCGGCTTGATGCCTTGAGTGGCACTTTTGAACAGGGAAAAATCGTCGTCTTGCATGTCAGCCTCCGCGAAGGAGGGCAGTTTACCCAAGTCGGGACGCTATCCATAACAATTGGGCCCGGCAAGATGCCGAGCCCAAGGATTCAGTCGTGTTTTTTCATCAGGTGCGGGGCCATGTTCAGCGCTTGCGACTGGCGCGAGCGACGTCGGCAGCGGCGCCACAGCCACACACCGATGTACAGCACCAACAGGCCAATGACCGCGATCACCGCCGCGCCGACCTTGTTGGTATTCAACTCGCCCATGGCGGGCGCGTGGCCGAGCAGGCTGCCGACACCGGCCAGCGTCATCAATACGCCGAGCATCGCCAGCAGGGCGGCAATCGCTGCGCCGATTCGAAAACGCCAGTTGCTTTGGCCTTTGGGCCGCAAGCGGCGTGCGTCAAAACCATCGGATAACTTCATTCCGACCTTCCTCAATGGGTATCGGCCCTTCGACCGGGAGTTGACCGGGATGTTCCTGAGGCTAGGGCAATTGCAGCAAATGAGAGGCTTTTGCGGATGAGCGGCGGCATGAACCGCTCATCAAAAGTCGATCAGATCAGATCGTGGGTCAGGGCGAGGGTGGCGAAGTTGTCCGCCATGATCGCCATCTCGGTCTGCTGAACGTGCTCGGCGCTGAGTACCCCGCCCTTGTAAGGCAGGTCACGGGTGGCACAGGCATCCTCGACCAGAGTGCAACGAAAGCCCAGGTTCTTCGCGGCGCGCACGGTGGTGCTGACGCTGGAGTGGCTCATGAAACCGCAGACGATCAGGTCCAGGGAGCCGATTTCCTGCAGGCGGTCGTACAACGGGGTGCCGTGGAACGCGCTCGGCAGCAGTTTGCCGATAATGGTTTCGTCGCTCGTGGGCTCCAGGCCTGGAATGAACTCGCCGCGCTCGCCCTGTGGATCGAACAACCCGCCGACAGTGCCGAGGTGACGCACATGCACGATCGGCCGGCCGGCTGCACGGGCAGCGGCCACTATTTGCTTGATGTTCGCGACGGCGGCATCCATGCCGCTCAGGGCCAACGGGCCACTGAGGTATTCTTTCTGAGCATCGATGATGATGAGCGTCGCCTGGCTCAGTTTGGCCGCCGGATAACCGCGACCGCTGAGTTGAAACATCGTTTGTGGAACGGACATTCTGGGGCTCCTTGGAGTGGGGCTTTTGCGACATTGTCCTCTGGCTGAGCGGTTCTGTGAATCGCTACCATCGTAGGCACCGTCGTTGCTGGCTTGCAGCCTTGTCAATAGGTGGATTCTGTTCAATAGCCAAGCGAAAAAATGGATAAGTCCTACATCTGATCCGGTGTTTTTCCTGCGTCGTCGTGGCGCGTTTTGGCTGTTAGAATCGCCAGTCGTTTTATTTGCCAGTCGTTTTATTTGGAGCTGCCGCTGTGATCACTTCCCGACTTCGTACCCTGCGCGACCATATCCGTTGGGCCGTCAGCCGCTTCCATGGGGAGGATCTGTTTTTCGGCCATGGGACTGACAACGCCTGGGACGAAGCCCGTCAACTGGTGTTGGGTGCCTTGCACTTGCCGTGGGAAATTGCCGACAGCTATCTGGACTGCGCGCTGGAAGACGATGAGCTGGTCAATCTGCAACGCCTGCTCAAGCGTCGGATCGAAGAACGCATCCCTACGGCTTACCTGTTGGGCGAGGCCTGGTTCTGTGGCATGTCGTTTATCGTTGATGAGCGCGTATTGATCCCGCGTTCACCGATTGGTGAGCTGATCGAAAAGCGCTTTGCGCCGTGGCTGGGCAACGATCCGGCGCGGATTCTCGACCTGTGCACCGGTTCCGGCTGCATCGGTATCGCCTGTGCCTACGAATTCCAGAACGCCGAAGTGGTGCTGGCCGACCTGTCGTTCGAAGCGCTGGAAGTGGCCAACCAGAACATTGAGCGTCATGGCGTCGATGAGCGGGTGTACACGGTTCAGGGCGATGGCTTTGATGGGTTGCCAGGGCAACGTTTCGACCTGATCGTGTCGAACCCGCCCTACGTCGATGCGGAAGATTTCGCCGATATGCCGGACGAATACCAGCACGAACCGGAACTGGGCCTGGCCTGCGGTGACGACGGCTTGAACCTGGTGCGCCGGATGCTCGCCGAAGCGGCGAATCACCTGACCGAGAAGGGTTTGCTGATTGTCGAAGTGGGCAACAGCCAGGTGCACGTCGAAGCGCTGTACCCGGAAGTCGACTTTGCCTGGCTCGATTTCGAGCGCGGTGGGCATGGGGTGTTTATGTTGACGGCCGAGCAGTGCCGCGATCATCAGGCGGTGTTTGCTTCCCGCGTTTAACCGGTAAAGATCGTTCTCACGCAGAGCGTGGGAACGATCAGCCATCAACGGTGCGTCGCAATCCAGATCAACAACCCCGCCTGAAACACCGAAAACGCCACCAGGCACGTAATCGTGAAACGCAGCCCGGCGTCTTCACGCTTGTACTTGCTGACCTTCTCTTCGTGCTTCTTGAGCTTCACTTCCTGCTCGGCCAGGTTCTGCTCAGCCTGCTGCAGCATCTGCGCGGCTTCGAGAATTTCCACCTGCTGCAGCTTTTCGCTGTTCCAGTCCGCCAGCAAGTCCCCGACCTGGACTTCTTTAACGCTGCCCTTCAAATGCTGGGCATCGGCGTACGCCACATCAAAACCGTGCACCCGCAAAAAGTGATCGCGGCGCAGGCGCGTGTCTTCGTTCAGCGCATCCTTGTTGTTCAGGTCGCTGCCGTCGACGGTGTAGGTGGGCCAACGTTTTTTCGCCCAGCTAATGCCTTGAGCGGCCAGGTAACGCCCGATGCCGCGGTTCATCGGCTCGATCTGCAAGCCGCTGTCAGGGCCGAAATGCACGCGTTTGGTGTCGTGATCGACCCACACATCCAAGTGATTCTGCTCTTTACGCACCCGCTGGCCCGGCAGCTTGATGGTCAGGCGCATCAGGCTGCGTTCCTTGCTGTTGCGCTCGGCGTAACCGAACTCGACGAAGCGCAACGGCCGGCTACCGGTGTTACGGTCGGTCTTCAACGGCGCCAGGCGGAGCATCTTGTAGTGCTCGGCGTGGACGTCCGCCCACGGCAGCTCGACCGCTGGCGGTGCGTCTTTTTCAGCGGTGGTGTCGGGTGAAGTCTGGGTATCAGTCATAACGGCGAGATCCTGTCCAAGCTCTGCTTGCCGCCAGTCATAGCGCTGGCGACAAAGGCTTATCGGCCGTTTTTTTGAAGTCTAGAGGGCAAACAGCGCTTAAACAGCGCTTAACTGGCGCGAAGTCCGTCTATAAACCCGAGGATTCGCGCACCCAGTTCGGCGGCCAGCGGCAAATTCGGATCTTTGTAGGAGGCCAATTGCCGCTTCACATCGTTGGGGACGATGCGCATCACGTGGTTCATGCCTTCGATCACCACCAGTTCGGCGTCGGGCTTGGCTTCCTTGAGCAGCCTGGCGTCACCGACCCCGACCTGGATATCGCTGGTGCCCTGGACGATCAGCGCCGGCATCTTCAACTTGGCGAAAGCGGCCGCCGGGTCCTGGCGGAACAGCGAAATCAGGTACGGCTGCACACTCGGGCGGAAAATCACCTGCAATTGCGGCGGGACATTGTCGTCGGTGTGACCGGCCTTGAGGCTGTCGAGCAGTTCATTGCTGCGCAGCATCAGCGGCGGCGGCAGGCGATTGCTCAATTGCTGGCGCAGCACCTGATCCACCGGCCGGGCGCTGCCGGACATGGAAATCACCGCCGCCGCACCGACACTCGGCGCCGCCAGGGTGGCGATCAAGGCGCCTTCGCTGTGGCCGAGCAGGATCAGTTTGCCGAAGCGCGGATCGGTCTTGAGTTTCTGACTCCAGGCCTCGGCGTCGGCGACATAGGCTTCCACCGACAGATTGCGCTCGTCCGGGGTCGCGGCCAGGCTCGCCGCCACGCCGCGCTTGTCGTAGCGCACGCTGGCGATGTTGTGTTTGGCCAGCACCCAGGCCAGGCGCTTGAGGCTGTCGTTGCGCCCGCCGTCGGGGTTGTTTCCGTCACGATCCGTAGGACCGGAGCCGGAAATGATCAGGACAACCGGCACCGGTGTGTCGGATTTTGGCAGCAACAATGAGCCGAAAAGCTCTCCGGTGCCGGTATCCAAAGTGATCGGTCGTTGTAGGACAGTCGCCTGGACGAAGCCAGTAAACAGGGTAAGGCTCAAGGCTAGAACTCGCAGCATCATCACGCCATCATGAACAAGATGCCGGTTGGACTCGCGGGCACCCATAAGGTTCGAGGATGAACTACTTGGGTAGCCTGCGTATACTGGCGCGCATTACGTATTCAGGTTCGATTTCACGGAGCGTCCCGCATGTCCGGCAATACCTACGGCAAGCTGTTCACTGTCACCACCGCTGGCGAAAGCCATGGTCCGGCGTTGGTCGCCATTGTCGACGGCTGCCCGCCGGGTCTGGAGATTTCCCTGGAGGATCTGCAGCGTGACCTTGACCGCCGCAAGCCCGGCACCAGCCGCCACACCACCCAACGCCAGGAAGCCGACGAAGTCGAAATCCTCAGTGGCGTGTTCGAAGGCCGCACCACCGGTTGCGCCATTGGCTTGTTGATCCGCAACACCGACCAGAAGTCCAAGGACTACTCGGCGATCAAGGATCTGTTCCGCCCGGCCCACGCTGACTACACCTACCACCACAAATACGGCGAACGCGATTACCGCGGCGGCGGTCGCAGCTCGGCGCGGGAAACCGCCATGCGCGTAGCGGCGGGGGCGATTGCCAAGAAGTACCTGGCCAGCCAGGGCATTGTCATTCGTGGCTACATGAGCCAGCTCGGCCCGATCGAAATCCCGTTCAAGACCTGGGATTCGGTGGAAGAAAACGCCTTCTTCAGCCCCGACCCGGACAAAGTGCCGGAACTGGAAGCCTATATGGACCAGTTGCGCCGCGACCAGGATTCGGTCGGCGCCAAGATCACTGTCGTCGCTGAAGGCGTGATGCCGGGCCTGGGCGAGCCGATCTTCGACCGCCTCGACGCCGAACTGGCCCACGCGCTGATGAGCATCAACGCCGTGAAAGGCGTGGAAATCGGCGCCGGTTTCGCCAGCGTCGCCCAGCGCGGCACCGAACACCGCGATGAAATGACCCCGGAAGGTTTCCTCAGTAACAACGCCGGCGGCATTCTCGGCGGCATCTCGTCGGGTCAGCCAATTGTCGCGCATCTGGCGTTGAAGCCAACGTCGAGCATCACTACGCCGGGCCGTTCCATCGACATCCATGGCAACCCGGTGGACGTGATCACCAAGGGCCGTCATGATCCGTGCGTCGGCATCCGCGCCACGCCGATTGCCGAAGCGATGATGGCCATCGTGCTGATGGATCACCTGCTGCGTCACCGTGGGCAGAACGCCGATGTGCGGGTGAGCACGCCGGTGTTGGGTCAGCTTTAATGGCTGACCTTTCAGCCGTCGGGGTCTGAGGACCTTGGCGGCGCTCCCGTACTGGCGGCTGTCCAGTTTCTATCTGTTCTATTTCGCCTTGCTCGGATCGACAGCGCCCTTTTTGGCGCTGTACTTCGATCACCTGGGCTTTTCCAGCGCGCGCATCGGCGAACTGGTGGCGATCCCGATGCTGATGCGCTGCGTCGCGCCGAACATCTGGGGCTGGCTCGGCGACTACACCGGCCGACGCCTGGCCATCGTGCGTTTTGGCGCAGTCTGTACGCTGCTGACGTTCTCGCTGATCTTCGTCAGCAAGACCTACGCCTGGCTGGCGATGGTCATGGCCTTGCATGCGTTCTTCTGGCACGCGGTGTTGCCGCAGTTCGAAGTCATCACCCTGGCGCACCTCAAAGGCCAGACCTCTCGCTACAGTCAGATCCGCTTGTGGGGCTCCATCGGTTTCATCATCACCGTGGTCGCGCTCGGTCGGGTGTTCGAATGGTTGAGCCTGGACGTCTACCCGGTGGCGCTGGTGCTGATCATGGCCGGGATTGTCGTCAGCAGCTTGTGGGTGCCAAACGCACAACCGGTGCAGAGCGAACGCGTGACCGGAGAGGGCTTCCTCAAGCAACTGCGCAGCCCCGGCGTCTTGGCATTCTACGGTTGTGTAGCGCTGATGCAGATGAGCCATGGGCCGTATTACACCTTTTTGACCCTGCACCTCGAACGACTCGGCTATAGCCGTGGCGTGATCGGGTTGCTCTGGGCAGTGGGCGTGGTCGCCGAAGTTCTGATGTTCCTGGCCATGAGCAAGATTCTGGCGCGCTTCTCGGTGCGCCGGGTGCTGATGGCGAGTTTCCTGCTGGCGGCCCTGCGCTGGTTGCTGTTAGGTTCCTTCGCTGAGTTCTTGTGGGTGCTGTTGTTCGCGCAGGTGTTGCACGCGGCCACCTTCGGCAGCTTTCACGCGGCTGCCATCCAGTTTGTGCAACGTAGTTTCGGTGCGCGCCAACAAGGCCAGGGCCAGGCGCTTTATGCGGCACTGGCCGGCACTGGCGGCGCACTCGGCGCGTTGTATTCCGGCTACAGCTGGAATGCTCTCGGCGCCACATTGACCTTTAGTATCGCCAGCCTCGCAGCCTTCGCCGCTGCCGTTATCATTGCCACACGTATGCAAGAGGACCGGCCATGAGCCTTACCCGTGAACACCTTGCCCAGGAAATCATCGACGCCGGGCGTTTTCTGTATGGTCGCGGCTGGTCGCCGGCTACCAGCAGCAATTATTCGACGCGCCTGTCGCCGACCGAAGCGCTGCTGACGGTGTCCGGCAAGCACAAAGGCCAACTCGGCCTCGACGATGTGCTGGCCACCGACCTGGCGGGCAACAGCCTGGAACCGGGCAAAAAGCCGTCTGCCGAAACCCTGCTGCACACCCAGCTCTACAGCTGGCGCGCGGAAATCGGCGCGGTGCTGCACACTCATTCGGTGAACGCCACGGTGCTGTCGCGCCTGACGCCAGAAGCTTTCATCGAGTTCGAAGACTACGAACTGCAAAAAGCCTTCAGCGGCGTCTCGACCCACGAGTCGCTGGTGCGGGTGCCGATTTTCGACAATGACCAGGACATTGCGCGCCTGGCCGCCAAGGTGCAGCCTTGGCTCGACGCCCATCCCGATTGCGTCGGCTACCTGATTCGCGGCCACGGCCTCTATACCTGGGGCGCGCGCATGAGCGACGCTCTGCGGCAGATCGAGGCCTTTGAATTTTTGTTCGAGTGCGAGTTGAAGACCCGCAGCGTCATGAACCGCCAAGGCTGACTTCACCAGAAGTAGCCCACTTGCCTGATGAAATGCCGCGCCTGACCGGTCTGAAAGAACCGGAAGGCGCCGCCGATACCGAGGAATTGCCCCATGAGCAGCCTGTCCGTTTATCACGTCTCCAGCCCTGAACTACCGAACAAGGTCCTGACCCACTTCGAAGACATCGCCTCGACCCTCGCCGAGCAAGGCGTGCGCTTCGACCGCTGGCAAGCTACGGCGAAAATCCAGCCCGGCGCCAGCCAGGAAGAAGTGATCGGCGCGTACCAGGAACAGATCGATAAGCTGATGACCGAACGCGGTTACGTCACCGTCGATGTGATCAGTCTCAACAGTGATCACCCGCAAAAAGCCGAACTGCGGGCCAAGTTCCTCGACGAACACCGCCATGGCGAAGACGAAGTACGATTTTTCGTCGCCGGCCGTGGGCTGTTTACCCTGCACATCGACGATTACGTCTACGCCGTGCTCTGCGAGAAAAACGACCTGATCTCGGTCCCGGCCGGCACGCCGCACTGGTTTGACATGGGCGAGCATCCGCATTTCGTCGCGATCCGCCTGTTCAACAACCCGGAAGGCTGGGTCGCCAAGTTCACCGGCGAAGACATCGCCAGCCGCTTCCCGCGCCTGGAGGACTGAGCCGATGCCGATCAAAGCGATTCTCACCGACATCGAAGGCACCACCAGCGCGGTGAGTTTTGTGTTCGACGTGTTGTTTCCCTACGCGGCTAAACACTTGCCGGACTTTGTTCGCCAAAACGCTGCGCGTGCAGATGTTGCCGAGCAACTGGACGCCGTGCGCCGGGACAGCGGCGAATCTCAGGCTGACGTTGAGCGGGTGATCGAGATCCTGCTGGGCTGGATCGCCGAGGACCGCAAGGCCACGCCGCTCAAGGCATTGCAAGGCATGGTCTGGGAACAGGGTTATCAGGCCGGCCAGTTGAAGGGCCACGTCTACCCGGATGCCGTTGATGCGCTGAAACACTGGCATCAGGAGGGATATCAACTGTTTGTGTATTCCTCGGGCTCGATTCAGGCGCAGAAGCTGATCTTCGGCTGTTCCGAGGCGGGGGATTTGTCGCCGCTGTTCAGCGGTTATTTCGACACCACGTCGGGGCCCAAGCGTGAAGCACAGTCCTACGCGCGCATTACCCAGGCGATGGGCCTGGAGGCTGGGGAGATTCTGTTCCTGTCTGACATCGTCGAAGAGCTGGACGCGGCGCGCACGGCGGGCATGGCGACTTGCGGATTGGCGCGAGAGGGTGGCGAACTGGCAGGGCACATAACGGTCGACAGCTTCGCGCGGATCAACCCTGTGGCTATGTCACCCACATAACCTGTAGGAGCGAGGCTTGCCCGCGAAGGCGTTGGATCAGCCAATATCTATATCGACTGACACACCGCTTTCGCGAGCAAGCTTCGCTACTACGCGGGGATTGCGTGACTCCAGAAACAACTCAGGCCGTGAAGCGAAAGCTCTCACGGCCTGTGTGTTTAAAGCGTCGAACGATTTACGCCGAATGATACGTCGGCAGAGCAAACCGCTGCTGGCTCTGCAGCATCGAGATCTGTGGCAGTTCGCTGGCCTGTTCCGCCAGGTCGCGACGGATCGCGCTGATGACCCACGACAGTTGATCGCCAGCATGCAATTGCTGGTAGGAAATCGAACGTTTGAAGACTTTGCCTTCGGTGCTGCGCAGTGTCAGCAGAATGCCGCCGTCAGGGCGTGCCTGGGTGGTCACGTCGAAGTTAGAGAACAGCGAGGTAAATTTTTCTTGGATCAGGCTCATGTCTATCAGCTCCGTTAGCACTTGATTAGCAAGCATGGAGAGGTAGTTGCAGCGATTGTGCCAGCACCTTAATTTTTAAAATTCTTTATAAATCAATGAGTTATTAATCTGTCGATTTTTTGCTTTCGTGCAATCTGCATGAATGGCCATCGTGCATCCTGCATTTTGCGTGGTTGCGCACGATTGAATGGAACGAATGGCACGGCCAGGGATCGCGTTTGCCCGGCCCTTGATGGCGGATACAAAACATTGCAAAAACCGCGTGTACAGCTCCAGAACCGCTGACGTATTTTCGGGCTGAATCAACGCCGCCCGACAATAAGAAGATCGAACGGGAGCCACCATGAGCGACACGATTACCTGGGGCATGATGCTCCGCAAATTGCCGACCATCGCCAAAGCCATCCCCCGGGTGGTGAAGGGCATGAAGGTCGCCAACGTCAAGGACCCGACCCAACCGTGCGGCCTCGGCTGGAGCTTCGAGCAAGCGACCCTGCGCAATCCCGACGGCGTCGCCTTGCTGCAAGACGCAGTGGCGCTGACGTATACGCAGGTCAACCAGTGGGCCAATCGCATTGCCCATCACCTGATCGACCAAGGGATCGGCAAGGGCGATGTGGTAGCGATCTTCATCGAGAATCGTCCGGAACTGCTGGTAACGATCCTGGCGGTGGCCAAGGTCGGAGCGATCAGCGCGCTGCTTAATACCTCGCAAACCCGCGACACCCTGGCCCACAGCCTGAACCTGGTGGCACCGGTGGCGATCATCGTCGGCGAGGAGCTGGCGCCGGCCTATTCGGCGGTTCGCGGGCGGGTCGAGATCGCGGCGGCGCGCACCTGGTTTGTGGCCGATCGCGATACCTACAGCTATCCGGGCATTTCGCCCGATCACTTCATCAACATGATGATGGCCAGTGCCGACGCCTCCAGCGACAACCCGGCCAGCAGTCATCAGGTGTTTTTCGACGACCCTTGCTTCTACATCTATACCTCCGGCACCACGGGGCTGCCGAAGGCGGGCGTGTTCAAGCACGGGCGCTGGATGCGCAGCTCGGCCAGCTTCGGCATGATTGCGCTGGATATGCAGCCCGAAGACGTCGTGTATTGCACCTTGCCGCTCTATCATGCCACCGGGCTGTGCGTATGCTGGGGCTCGGCCATCAGCGGCGCTTCGGGGTTCGCCATCCGGCGCAAGTTCAGCGCCAGTCAATTCTGGAACGACGTGCGCAAATACCGCGCGACCACCCTCGGTTACGTCGGCGAATTGTGTCGCTACCTGGTCGATCAACCGCCCAGTGCCGACGACAGCCAACACGGCGTGACCAAGATGATCGGCAATGGCCTGCGTCCCGGCGCCTGGCGCGAATTCAAGACGCGCTTCGCGGTGGACCATATCTGCGAGCTGTACGCGGCCAGCGACGGCAATATCGGTTTTACCAACATCCTCAACTTCGACAACACCATCGGTTTTTCCCTGATGTCCTGGGACCTGGTGGCGTATGACCACGACAGCGGCGCGCCGATTCGCAATGCCAAGGGTTTGATGAGCAAAGTCGCCAAGGGCGGGCAGGGCTTGTTACTGGCAAGAATTGACGACAAGGCGCCGCTGGACGGCTACACCGATCCGCAGAAAACCGAGAAAGTCGTGCTCCACGATGTATTCACCAAGGGCGATCGTTACTTCAATACCGGAGACCTGCTGCGCAACATCGGTTTCGGACACGCGCAGTTCGTTGATCGCCTGGGCGACACCTACCGCTGGAAGGGCGAAAACGTCTCCACCACCGAGGTCGAGAACATTCTGTTACAGCACCCGAACATCTGCGAGGCGGTGGCCTACGGCGTGGAAATCTGCAACACCAACGGCCGGGCCGGGATGGCGGCGATTACGCCGACTGAATCCCTGGCGACCCTGGATTTCGCGGAGCTGCTGACTTTTGCACGCCAGCACATGCCCGCTTACGCGGTGCCTTTGTTCCTGCGGCTGAAGGTGAAAATGGAAACCACCGGGACCTTCAAATACCAGAAGACGCGGCTCAAGGATGAAGCGTTCGACCCGGGCAAAACCGGTGATGACCCGATCTACGCCTGGCTGCCGGGCACCCAGACGTACGTGCAAGTCACCGGGCAGGTGCTGGCGGATATTCGTGGTGGCAAGTATCGCTATTGAATCTGGCTATGGTGGCTCTTGAGAAAAAAGGAGTGACAGGGGCAGGAGCGCTCGGGAAACTGTCGGCTTTCCGATTGACCGAATAGAGAGTCCCCCATGTCAGACCAAAGCCGCCAGATGACGCCCGAAGAAGCTGCCGAATTCGCCGAACAGGTGTTCAATAAAGCGCGCGAGGGCGATGCGGCCATGATGGCCGCGCTGCTGACCAAAGGCCTGCCGCCGAACCTGCGCAACCACAAGGGCGACACCTTGCTGATGCTCGCCGCCTACCACGGCCACGTCGAGACCGTGAAAGTGCTGCTGGAGCACAAGGCCGACCCGGAAATCCGCAACGACAACGGCCAGAGCCCGATTGCCGGCGCCGCGTTCAAGGGCGACCTGGCGGTGGTCACGGCGTTGGTCGAAGGCGGCGCGCAAGTGGAAGGCTCGTCGTTCGACGGCCGCACCGCGCTGATGATGGCGGCGATGTTCAACCGCGTTGAAATCGTTGATTACCTGATCAGCAAAGGTGCCGATCCGAAGGCCAAGGACGCCAATGGCGTGTCGGCGCTGGATGCGGCGAAGACCATGGGCGCCGTAGATACCACAGCTCAACTACAGAAATTGCTGGCGTAACCCCCTGTAGGAGGTATCCTTCGCGCCCTCAAAATTTCCCCTAGCTACAGGATCCATCCCCATGAAAACCGCACTCGTCGAACTCATCAGCAAAATCAGCTCCGGGTGCATGGGCGATGACGAAATCCTGAAGATCGCTGACGAAGCGGCCCAGGCTTACGCCGATCCAGATGCTTTTCTGGCCGCCAACCCGGACATCAACTTCGACGACACCTTCCCGATGCCGTTGGGCGAATGGGTGGTGGTGGGCAGCCTGCCGGAAACCGTGTTGTTCCAGGCCGACACCTACATGGACCTGTTCGCCCAGATCGTCGCTTCGTTTGGCCCCGGCGTTGATTTCAATATCAAGCCCAAGCAACTGGCCAAGACCGAAGCCCTGACCGCGCTCAATCGCATTCAGGTGCAGATGGGCAGCATGAACAAGGAAAACGGCGGTTACACGCTGATGAACTTCAGCCAGTTGCTCGACGATGAACTGCAAGTGGTACTGGTCTACGGCAACGACGTGCCCCGCGTGCTTGAACTGTGCGCCCAGGTCGGCATCGCCGCCGCGCCTTCGCTGGAAGCCCTGAAAGTGGCGATCCACGTTTAATGCAATAAAACGGAACCCTCGCAGGAGCCGACTATCCTAAGACTGCATGCCACTATCTTGGGAGCGACACCATGGGTTCCAGTTTCAACGGTCTGGTTGGCCTGATCATTCTTGCCCTGGACATCTGGGCCATCATCAACGTGCTGAAAAGCGGCGCAGAAACCGGGATGAAAATCATCTGGGTGCTGCTGATCCTGCTGCTGCCAGTACTGGGCCTGATCATCTGGGCCATCGCCGGGCCGCGGGGCAATGTCCGCATCTGACACCGCCCCCTGTAGGAGCGAGGCTTGCCCGCGAAGGCGTCGTGTCATTCAACATTGATATCGACTGATACGCCGCCTTCGCGGGCAAGCCTCGCTCCTACAGGATCGCGGCGAGTCATCACGTGACGTTCGACCTGTCATGTTCCGCAACGTAGAATGCGCGCCTTTGCCGGGCAATCGAGCCTTTCGATTGGCCATCATGGGCGGGTAACCGTCCGTTGCCGCCGCATTCATCGGAGCACTTCCCATGACCACCACCAAGACCAGCGAATACCTGGAAACCCTCTACGAAGGCTACGGCCAGCGTTTTCGCATGGAAAAACTGCTGCACGAAGTGCGCACCGAACACCAACACCTGGTGATCTTCGAAAACCCGCGCATGGGCCGGGTCATGGCGCTGGACGGTGTGATTCAGACCACCGAAGCCGACGAATTCATCTACCACGAAATGCTCACCCACGTGCCGATCCTGGCTCATGGCTCGGCCAAGCGCGTGCTGATCATCGGCGGTGGCGACGGCGGCATGCTGCGTGAAGTGGCCAAGCATGGCAGCGTCGAACACATCACCATGGTCGAGATCGATGGCACCGTGGTCGACATGTGTAAAGAGTTCCTGCCGAACCACTCCAAGGGCGCGTACGACGATCCACGGCTGAACCTGGTGATCGACGACGGCATGCGTTTCGTGGCGACCACCACCGAGAAATTCGACGTGATCATTTCCGACTCCACCGACCCGATCGGACCGGGCGAAGTGCTGTTCTCGGAGAACTTCTACCAGGCCTGCCACCGCTGCCTGAACGAAGGCGGCATCCTGGTGACCCAGAACGGCACGCCGTTCATGCAACTGGGCGAAGTGCAGACCACCGCCGGGCGCTTGCGCAGCCTGTTCCCGGACTGGCATTTCTACCAGGCGGCCGTGCCGACCTACATCGGCGGCGCGATGACGTTCGCCTGGGGCGCGACCAATACCGCCTATCGCAAGTTGTCCCGCGAAACCCTGCAACAGCGCTTCGCCGGCAGCGGCATCATCACCCGCTACTACAACCCGGAAGTTCACATCGGCGCATTCGCCATGCCGCAATACGTGCTGAACGCGATCAACAAGCCAAGTAACGACTGAAACCTACGCACACCCCTGAACAACGCATAACCCCTGTAGGAGCGAAGCTTGCTCGCGAAAGCTTCGCTCCTACAGGTTCTGTGTTTTTTCATGATCCAGCGCTGCAATTCGTTTGAACGATCAGTCAGGCCAAAAGTCCAGATAGTTGTAAGCCCATTTGCGGGCTTGATCGAGGAGGCACTGATGCAAAAGTGGAAAATCACTTTCGTGGATGATCACGGCGAAACGCTCGATGAAGTCTTTGAGTGCGACGAGTGCCCGGACAACGAGCACGCCGCCAAACTCATCAAGGCCCGGCTCCTTCCTGTTGCCGCCGAACTGGATCTGAACGATCTGGAAGGGCGAACCAGCGACGCCAGCGTCAAAAGTCTCAAGACGCAGAACAGCATTCAAATCCTCGGCATCACTCCTGTCTGAACCTCACCTGTCTCATTCTCAACCAGGCCTTGGCAGCGGCTCCGACTTGGGGCTACTCTGCAAGCGAGATCAGCGAACGGATCGCTAAGGTCTGGTCTTGTCAGCTACATGCTTAAATCCCGGCGGCAACCTGGTTGCCGTATCGCCTTCACCATTCGGTTGCGGGCGTCGGGTGTACGGAAAGTCTATCCATAGGGTTTTAGGAGGACGTTTCATGAGCACAGCCTATCAAGAAGACATCAGCACCAGCGTACTGCGCCGCATGAAGGAAGGCGGTTTCGACTTTTCACGATTCCATCCCATCGAGTTCTACGCGATTTTCCCGGACGAGGAGCGGGCACGCAGGGCGGCAGGTCATTTTTGTGGTGAATCCTTGAATGCCCAGATCAGCGTGCGCGACGACGGCGCATGGCATCTGGAACTGAGCAAAGTGATGTACGCCACCTACGACGGCATTGGCGACTTTGAGCAGGACTTCGAGGCCGTGGTCGAACCTCTGGGCGGGATCATCGAAGGATGGGGCGTCAAACAGGAGGTACGAGGGCTACTCGCATAACATTATGAACAGCGACAACATTCAGCAACGGCTGACCTTCGGGTTGGCCGTTTTCGTTTGTCGGATTGGAAGATCAAAAGAACGCAGCCTCGTTTCACTCGACAGCTGCTACAGAGTGAAACGAGGCTGCGATCTCTTGATCTTGCTTTTGATTCACAACATTTCAAAACCCAAAAAAAAGCCGCCTGAACAGGCGGCCAAAGGGAAGTTCGAGAGGTTTTGAAACGATTGCGCCGATTATCCGCACCAACCCCCGGGCAGTGAAATCAACTCTGGCTATGCTGGTGATAGGCGACAACATTGCTTCGCAATGAAGCGGGGGCGATCAGGTTGGGGCGTTTGCCGCACAGGATTGGTGCGGTGGTTTTGGGGCGATTATCCAACTGATTGAAATCAAAGCGTTTATGCCGATGGCACGGGCCTTGCGATGCCTAGATGTCCGGGTGACAAGGAGTACGGCATGATCCGCACCTATTTTGATGAAATGTACGATGCCGGCGGCCTGGTCCGCCCGCATTATCGGGAGTTCGCCCGTTGGCTGGCCGAAACGCCTGACGAGCTTTTGGCACAACGGCGACGCGAGGCCGATCTGTTGTTTCATCGTGCCGGCATAACCTTCACGCTCTACGGTGATGAGCAGGGGACAGAGCGCCTGATTCCCTTCGACACCATTCCCCGCAGCATCCCCGCCAGCGAATGGCGGATCGTCGAACGTGGCTGCATCCAGCGAGTCAAGGCGTTGAACATGTTCCTCGCCGACCTCTATCACGAGCAGCGCATTATCAAGGCCGGCATCATCCCGGCCGAGCAGGTGCTGGCCAACGAGCAATACCAGTTGGCGATGCAAGGGCTGGATCTGCACCGGGACATCTATTCCCACATCTCCGGCGTCGATCTGGTGCGCGACGGCGACGGCACGTATTACGTGCTCGAAGACAACCTGCGGACACCGAGCGGCGTGAGCTACATGCTCGAAGACCGCAAGATGATGATGCGCCTGTTCCCCGAGTTGTTCGCCGCGCAACGCATTGCCCCCATCGACCATTATCCGAACCTGCTGCTCGACACCCTGAAAAGCTCCAGCCCGATCGATAACCCGAGCGTGGTGGTGCTGACCCCTGGCCGCTTCAACAGCGCGTTTTTCGAGCACGCCTTTCTGGCGCGGGAAATGGGTGTGGAACTGGTGGAAGGCGCGGACTTGTTCGTGCGGGACGACAAGGTGTTCATGCGCACCACGGACGGGCCGAAAGCTGTCGACGTGATCTATCGGCGCCTCGACGATGCGTTCCTCGATCCGCTGGCGTTCAACCCGGATTCGATGCTCGGCGTGCCAGGACTGCTGTCGTCCTATCGCTCGGGCAACGTGGTGTTGGCGAATGCCATCGGCACCGGGGTGGCGGATGACAAGTCGGTGTATCCGTTCGTGACCGACATGATTCGTTTCTACCTGGATGAAGAGCCGATCCTGAAAAACGTACCGACCTTCCAGTGTCGCAATCCCTCGGAACTGTCCCACGTCCTGGCCAATCTGCCTGACCTGGTGGTCAAGGAAACCCAGGGCTCCGGCGGTTACGGAATGCTGGTGGGGCCTGCGGCGACGGCGGCGGAAATCGAGTCGTTCCGCGCGCGGATCAAGGCCAAGCCCCACGCGTATATCGCGCAACCGACCTTGTCGCTGTCGACCTGTCCGACCTTTGTCGAAAACGGCATCGCGCCACGCCACATCGACCTGCGTCCGTTTGTATTGTCTGGCCGCGAAACCCGGGTTGTGCCCGGCGGTTTGACCCGTGTTGCTTTGCGTGAAGGCTCCCTGGTGGTGAATTCCTCCCAGGGCGGCGGCACCAAGGACACCTGGGTGGTCGAGGATTGAAGGAAGCCTGCCATGTTAAGTAGAACTGCCTCGGATTTGTATTGGATGTCGCGTTACCTGGAGCGGGCGGAAAACCTCGCACGGATGCTCGACATCAGTTATTCGCTATCGCTGATGCCGCAGGACGGTCGCGGCGATGGCCTGCACGAACTGGCGATGCCGCTGCTGATCACCGGCACCCTCGACGATTACCTGGAGCGCCACGGTGAGCTGCATGCCGAGCGGCTGCTGCATTTCTTCGCCCTGGACGCGGCCAACCCGGCGAGCATCTACAGTTGCCTCGGTTCGGCGCGGGCCAGTGCCCACGCAGTGCGTGGGCGAATCACCGCCGACATGTGGGAAAACATCAACGCCACCTGGCTGGAAATTCGCGGGATCGCCGAGCAGGGCTTGAGTCGCTATGGCATGAGCCGTTTTTGCGAGTGGATCAAGGAACGTTCCCACCTGTTTCGCGGCGCGTCCTACGGCACGATCATGCGTAACGATGCGTTCCGCTTCATTCGTCTGGGGACGTTTATCGAACGGGCTGACAACACGTTGCGCCTGCTCGATGCCCGTTACGAAATGGCCGGCGATCAGGCCGAAGCGGTCAGCGACGGCACGGCGCACGCCTATTACCAGTGGAGTGCGTTGTTAAGAGCACTGTCGTCGTTCGAGGCTTACACCGAGATCTACCGCGATGCACCGGGCGCCCGGCATGTCGCCGAATTGCTGCTGTTGCGCGCCGACGTGCCGCGTTCCCTGCGTGCCTGTACCGAAGAAATCGACCAGATCCTCGCCCAGTTGCCGGGGGCCAATGGCCGTCCCGCACAACGCCTGGCGGCGGAAATGGACGCGCGCCTGCGCTACACCGGCATCTCCGAAATTCTCGACGAAGGCCTGCACGCCTGGCTGACCGAGTTCATCCCACTGGTGCGCCAGTTGGGCAACGCCATTCACAGTTCCTACCTGGAGGCTGCATGAGACTTTCCATTAGCCACGAGACCACCTATCACTACGAAGATCAGGTGCGGGCGAGCATCCAGTATTTGCGGCTGACCCCACACGACAGCGAGCGCCAGCACGTGCTCAGCTGGCAGCTCGACCTGCCGCGCCCGGTGCGCGCGCAACTTGATCCGTTCGGCAACATCCTCCATGTGCTGACCATGGACGAACCCCACGAAGCGATCATCATCGGTGCCCGTGGCCAGGTCGATATCGATGAACTGCGCGAAGCCGAGCACGAGAGCCAGTCGGCGCTGCCGTTCCTGCGTTTCACCCGGCTGACCGAGCCCGACGAAGCCTTGCGCGCGTTCGCGGAAAAGGAGTGCAAAAAACGCCGGGACCGCACCGCTCTGATCGATTTGATGCAGGGCCTGAATCAGTACATGACCTACACGCCGGGCTCCACCGAAGTCGACACCACGGCGGCGAAGGCCTTCGCCGGGCGCTCTGGTGTGTGCCAGGATCACACCCATGCGTTCCTCGCCTGCGCCCGCAGCCTGGGGATTCCGGCGCGTTATGTGTCGGGGTATTTGTACAGCGAGAACAGTGAACACCTGGCCAGCCACGCCTGGGCCGAAGCCTGGCTGGATGACGCGTGGTACAGCTTTGACGTGACTAACCAGTTGGCCCGACCGGAGCGTCATTTGAAACTGGCGGTGGGCCTGGATTATCTGGATGCCTGCCCGGTACGCGGGATGCGCCGCGGCGGTGGGTGCGAACAGATGCATGCGAAGGTATTTGTCTCACCGACGCCGGTGTTTGCGCCGGTGATTTCCGTTCAGCAACAATAACCCGACGCACTGATCGTTCCCACGCAGAGCGTGGGAATGCCTCAATGGACGCTCAGCGTGCGCTGTTGGGACGCGGAGCGTCCCGGGCTGCATTCCCCCGCAGAGCGTGGGAACGATCGGCTAGGGCTTAACCTTACGCCCCGCCATATGCTTCAAATACCCCACCAGCAAATCCAGATCCCCCGCCGGCAACACCTGCTCGGAAAACGCCGGCATCTTCGCCTGCGGCCACTGGCGCAAGCTCTGCGGATCACGGATATAGCGCTTGAGGAAGTCCGCGCCGAAATACTCGGTGGGGTTATACGGAATATTCAGGTCCGGCCCGAACTGCGCATCACCCGCGCCATTGAGTCGATGGCACGCCAGGCAATTCTTCTGAAACAACGCAAACCCCAGATTCACCGGATCGTCCGTCTTCAACGCAGGATCGGGCAGCAGGGCAGGGAAGCGCTGGGCCACCGGCGCCATGCGCTTGATACTGGCGACTTCGAACGGCCATTGTTCGGGGCTGATATTGCCGGCCTGCGGATCAGTCCAGACCAGATAAAACGGCCCGGCGCTGTGCTTGCCTTCGGACAGTGGCGGCCATGGCTTGGCCGGGTCTTCAATCGCCAGCCAGGCCTGTGGGCCTTTGGTATTGAGTAACGGCGCCGCCGCCAACTCGGCGGCAAAACCGTCCAGGGCCACGGCTTGCAGGTGGTCATCAGGCTTGATACCCGTCAACAACGCCGCCAACGGCACCGCGCGATAACTCATATCGCGTTTGTAGGAAACGTCATTGCTGATGCTGATGGTCTGGGCCTGAGGATGCTTGAGCAACTCCTCGGTCTGCCAGGTGCGACTGCTCGCGCCCAGCTCGAGGTTCAGCTGTGCGGCATACAAGGGCGTGCCGAACAGCAAGGCCCCGAACAGAATAAGTGCTTTCAAGTGATCGCCATCCCTGTCGTGGAAATGCCCTGAAGGTTGGCACACCCACGCTGGCCCGGGTAGCGAGCCAGTCACATTTTTATGAGGCGATAGCAAATCCTGACGCTGTTTTTTTACCAGCGACTAGCCGATCACCTTGGTCAGGTTCGGCAAAATCAACAACAGCGTGGTGGCGAATAGGATGAGTCCGGCTTGACGTACTTTCGAATGTTTGAACATGGCTGACCGCCTTTTTTTGTTATTTCCTGATGCCTGCCTGCATATCTCCATGACGGCAAAGCACTGCACTTCCTGTAGGACGAGAGCCTCGGCAAAACCCGACGACAACTTCGTACATCTTCACCTTAGAGCCCGCGTCACGCTTGGTTTAGATCCATTTCGTATGGTGTAAACGTTAAAAGCTCTTAAAAAGGCATGAGGCCTATTGCCAGCTGCTTGGACGCCCGTTGGCTAGACAGCTTCGTCACCTGAATCGGTTAATCCGATCGCCGATGACCGTCCGTCTGAGCGTGAGCGTCAACGTCGGTGAGCATTGCGGTCATTGAATACGTGGCTGCTCGGCATAAGGTAAGAACTCAGCATTTATTCGCCGCACAGGTTCGAGGACCACATGACCGAAGCTTTGATTTTCGACGCGTTACGCACGCCCCGTGGCAAGGGCAAGGCCGATGGCGCGTTGCACAGCGTCAAACCGGTGAGCCTGGTGGCCGGGTTGCTGACGGCGTTGCAGCAGCGCACGTCCCTGGACACCAGCCAGGTCGATGACGTGGTGCTCGGCTGCGTTACGCCGATCGGCGATCAAGGCTCCGACATCGCCAAGACCGCGACGCAGATCGCCGATTGGGACGTCAGCGTGGCCGGTCTGCAGATCAATCGCTTCTGCGCCTCGGGCCTGGAAGCGGTGAACCTTGGGGCGATGAAAGTCCGTTCCGGTTTCGAAGACCTGGTGGTGGTCGGCGGCGTCGAATCGATGTCCCGGGTGCCGATGGGCAGCGACGGCGGCGCCTGGGCGCTGGACCCGGAGACCAACCTGCACAGCCATTTCACCCCGCAAGGCGTCGGCGCCGACCTGATCGCCACCATCGAGGGTTTCAGCCGGCAGGACGTCGATGCCTACGCGCTGTATTCCCAGCAAAAAGCCGCGCGGGCCCGGGCGGACGGTTCGTTCAACAAGTCGCTGGTGCCGGTGCAGGACCAGAACGGCATCATCCTGCTCGATCACGATGAGTTCATCCGCGCCGAATCAACGATGGAAGGCCTGGGCAAGCTCAAGCCGAGTTTCGAAATGATGGGGCAAATGGGCTTCGACGCCACCGCGTTGCGGGTCTACAGCCACATCGAACGGATCAACCACGTGCACACCCCGGGCAACAGCTCCGGGATCGTCGACGGCGCAGCACTGATGCTGATCGGCTCCGAGGCCAAGGGCCGGGCGCTGGGCTTGCAGCCACGGGCGCGGATCGTCGCCACGGCGGTCACCAGCACCGACCCGACGATCATGCTCACCGGCCCGGCGCCGGCCACCCGCAAAGCCCTGGCCAAAGCCGGGTTGCGGGTCGAAGACATTGA